>NZ_QFRJ01000020.1 GCF_003143775.1 Brumimicrobium oceani
ACAATAAAAAAGCATGGTCATAGAGCTAAATCGGTTTTCAAATATGGATTAGAATATATATCAAGCTTCCTTTTGAACCCTGAAAAGAAAGGATTTAGCAAGGTTTTATTGAAAATTGTCATGTAGTATAGTGACAGACAATTAAAAAACAAAAATAACGACACGCTAATAACTAAGTGTTCTGCATTGGCCTTCTGTGTGCCATTTTTCGGTATCGGTGCGCCGAACACTTAGTTATTATTCAAATCAAATAAAAGTACAATCACAAATCGCGTTAATTACGAGTAGCCTTAATCACAAATTGTTTACAAGAAAAGTTATCTTAGACCGTTCAAACCTAACATATCTTGATCACTAAACTCAATGATTGAAAGTGATCGCAATTTTACAATTCTTCGAATAAAGTATCGATCGATTTTCTGAATTTGTTTAAGTGTTGAACTCCATCTTCAGCATGTCTGTAACCAACGGCTAACATTACACCGGCGCTCAAGCCTTCTTTCTCAAGACCAAGTAGTTCATTGACTTCTCCAATTTCAAAACCTTCTATGGGTGAGCTGTCAATTTTTAGTTCTGCGCAGGCATTCATTGCATTAGCTAAACCTAAATAGGCTTGTTTTGCTGACCAATGAAAGAGTTCTTCTTTTGATTTTTCATGGAGTTTTCCTTTTACGAAGTCTCCATAACCTATAAGTTTCTCTAATTCAATTTCTCGCACTTCGGCCCTGAACTTTATCGAATCCTCCACCTCTTCATCGGAAAGTGCGATGCTATGACAAAAAATAAATAAATGAGAAGCTTCCGTAATTTGGGCTTGATTCCAAGACAAAGGCTTTAACTTTTCCCTCAACTCTGGATTTGTAACTTCCAACACTTTATAGGGTTGCAGACCATAGGAAGAGGCGGATAATTGTATTGCTTGTTTTATAGTATCTATGTCTTGAGGTGTTACTTTTTTTGCTGTATCATATTTTTTAACAGCGTAACGCCATTTTAATCCTTCTATCAATTTCATGATTTTAATTCTATTCGTTTTGTAAAATGTAATTGCTTCTCTAGGTTTTAGAAATCAATTGATCTATTGAGTATTTACCTGCTCCCATGACAGTAATAACTAGATACACCATGCCATAAAGAAGTGCTAGTTCTTGTTTTGCGAATCCATCATTAATATGAAAAATGAAGCCTGCTACTAGCATTGTAAGGAGTAAGGGGATAGCTGCCAATCGAGTACCTAATCCAACAATCAACAGAATTGAACACAGTACTTCAGAAAAAACAGCCATAGCCAGAGATGCTGTTGCACCTATTCCCATTGGATCGGGAAATTGAATGGGCTCTCCACTAAATAAATTTAGCATCTTTCCCCAACCGTGAGTAAGCATAAAGGCGCCTATTACTACACGCATTACTAAAAGCCCTATGTTTATGTTTTGCGCATGATTTCCTGTGTTAAACATTTGTCTTACAATTTGTTTCATTAGTTCTATTTAAATTCATTATTATTTTTTCAATACATCTTGAATATCCTCAAGCTTCTTAAACATTGCACTGGCAAAAGGGCAGAGGGGCAAGATTTTAATCTCTTTTTCTCTTGCCATTTCAACTATTCTCATCAACAGTTTTTTACCTACACCTTTTCCTTTGAATGTTGGGTCGACCTCTGTGTGATCTATAATTATGAAGTTACCTTCTGGGATGGAATATGTCATCATCCCAGCTTTTTTATCATCTTCTTCTGCTATTGCAAATCCTTTATTCTCTCTTTCTCTAATTGAAATTTCCATTTTGTATGGTTTTAAATATTCAAATTTTAGTTTTACTACTTTATTGCTGACTACATTGACATCGGAACTTCCATTAAAAGAACACGTGCATCCTCGCTCGCTTTGACATGAATTGAATCTGTGTTCCAAACGCCCATTCCATCTCTTTTGGTAAGTCTTTCATTGTTAATTTCTACTTCACCCTCAAGAATGAAAGCATAGACTCCGTTTCCTCCTTTTTTGATTTTATATTCACTAGAGTTTCCTTTGTCAAATTTCCCAAGGTGAAACCAAGCATCTTGGTTAATTTGAACACCTTGCTCTCCTTTGTTTGGGGAAACAATTTGGTAGAATTCGTTTTTCTTTTCAATGTCTTTCAATGAAATCTGATCGTATTCAGGCGTAATATTTCTTTTGTTTGGGAAAACCCATATTTGAAGAAATTTAACTTGCTTGTCTTTGTTTTTGTTGTACTCCGAATGCGTTACTCCTGTTCCCGCACTCATGATTTGAACATCGCCTTCTTTAATCACGGTAGTGTTTCCCATGCTGTCTTTGTGCTCTAAGTCTCCTTCTAAAGGAATAGATACAATCTCCATATTGTCATGCGGATGTGTTCCAAAGCCCATTCCATCTTGAACGGTGTCGTCATTTAAAACACGAAGAACACCAAAGTTCATTCTTTCAGGATTATAATAATTGGCAAAACTAAATGTATGGTGTGAGTTTAACCAACCGTGATTTGCGTGTCCTCTTGTTTCTGCTTTATGTATTACTGTATTCATTGTTTTTATGTTTTTATTGGGTAAATGATTAAATCCTACTTGTTGCATTAATGTTTCGTAAGTCGATTTTATAGCTTCTTTGTGTGAAGCGCTTAATAATTGTGGTGCTATTGCTCCTGCTGCACCAGTTAAAATTGCTCTTTTTAAAAATTTCTTGCGGTTCATTTTCTTTGCGTTTTAAGTATAGTACAAAGGTGCAACAGTTTAGAAGACTGTACAATATGAAAATTGGGGAGAAACTTATGAAAATCCGATTATGGCGTGATTTTAGGCAGTACTTCCATTAAAAAGAGTAAAAATCAAGTGACAATTTTACCGTTCAACCTATTGCCAGAACCATTGATTCGAAGCGATTCCCCCTTCGGAGGGGGATAAAGGGGGAGGATTGCATACTCATCATTACTTCTCTTTTTTCTTAAAACTAGAAGGCGATAAATCTGTATGCTTCTTAAAAAATGCGCTAAAGTTAGCGGGTTCGTTAAAACCTAATTCATACGCAATTTCTTTAGTGGTCAGATCTGTGAAGAATATTAGTCTTTTTGCTTCTGTAATTATTCTTGCCTGAATATAGTCTTTTGCTGTTTTACCAATTCTGGCTTTTACGGTTCTGTTGAGATGATCTGGGGTAATATTCAATTCATTTGCATAGTAAGTGGTGGAATGCTCTTTCTTGTAATCTTTGTCTACAGCCTTTCGAAATGTTCTAATCAGATTGTCTCCTGTGGTATCTACATCAGATTCAATAGGGTTGATTGAGCAGATATTATTGCATTCGATTAGTAAGAGTTTCAAATAGGAGCCAATTGATAAAGTTTTCATGTTTTTATCACTCTGAAAAAGCTCTAAAATGTTGTTTGCATAACTTTGTATTTTTTCGAACTGATTATTTTCAGGGGTTAAAGGTGGACTTTGACCATAGTTTTGAAAAAGGTTTAAACTTTCTATAAAGGAAAGAGGAATAGAGTTTTCTACTAAAAACTGATTGGAGAAAGTCATCGCGAAGCCATAAGATTTTTCTTTTTCGATGACTTGGTGTACTTGTCCTGGGGCAACAAAAAACACTTGTTGATTGGCTAGTTCGAATGAGTTAAAATCGATTCTGTGTTCACCTTTCCCGCTATTTACTATTAAGACAGTGTAAAAATTGTGCCTGTGTGGCTCATCAGGTTTCCCATTTCTTTTGATGTAAATTTCCTCCATACGAGAAATCCCAAAGTTTAACCCGTCTTCTTTAGCGTTTACTTTTTGATATGTTTTTACGGTGCTCATTTTAGCTCTTGATTTTAAACACTTTTTTCTATGCGTTTGTCTGGAATCAGCCACATTATGGCTACAATAACGTAAAAAGAAATCGCTATCCATGTATTTAGAAATGAAAAAGCAATACCTAGTGCATAAAAGACAATTGATATTTTACCTTTATTATCCGATCCAATAACTTTTCTCAGCGCAAATTCATCGTCATGAAATTTTATAATTTGTGCCTGTAGAATGAAATAAGCAATGGCACAAAATAGTAAAACTGCACCATAGGCAATAACGGGTAGCATGGCGTAGTATCTTTCTCCAATCCAAGCGGTGGTAAATGGCACCAAGGATAACCAAAAAAGCAAATGCAAATTCGCCCATAAAATCTTACCGTTTACTTTTTGGGTAATTTGAAATAAATGATGGTGATTATTCCAATAAATTCCGATATAAATAAAACTAAAAATATAACTTAAAAACACAGGGGTTATTGCTAGTAAAGAACTCAAAGTAATTTCTATTGGTGCTTTAAGTTCTAAAACCATGATGGTTATAATGATGGCCAATACACCGTCACTAAATGCTTCTAGTCTGTTTGTTTTCAAATGTCTATGTTTTTAATATTTGAGCGATTAAAGTAAGTGTTTAAATTGAAATTTCCCCCTTTTTATTTGGTTTTACTTGTTTTAATTTCGAAATCTACCAAGTAAAAAGTACTTATGGCAGGTTAGGATATAGGTAAATGCTTTTGAAAAAATAAGCGACCTACGCAAAGTAGATGACCCGAGTGGAATTATTTAATTGGGAAGTGATAAATAACCGTTTGACTTTAAATCTAATTTTATAAAAACTGTTTCACCATCTTTGGTTAATTCAAGGTTTTCCCCTTTTCCTCTAAGTTCATATTGGTCATTTTTATACCAAATGCCTGACGCTGCTTTTTCGCCTTTTAAATCTATTTGTTCACCGCCGTCTAAATATACTTTGACTGTATTTTCAGTGTTGTTAAAAGTCATATCGAGCGTTTGACCGTCTTTATTTTTCACTGAATAGTTTACGATATCATCTTTGTGTTCAAAAATAACTTCTCCGTTTTTTTTTAATTCTAAATCATTTCCTTTTCCCGTTAATTCATATTGATCGTTTTTGTACCAAATTCCAGAGGCTGGTTTTTCGGAAAGTAATTCAATTGTTTCTCCATCAAAAGTTAAAGTAACTTTCCTTTCTTCATTATTAAAATCCAATTGAAGTTCCTTTCCATTTTCACCTACAGAAGTAATTGTTTCTACTTTCTCTACCGGTGTTTCTGGTTTAGTTTCTGAATTCTCCTGTGTTTTATTTTCACTACAAGAAGTTAAAATCAATGCGGATAACATTGCCATTGTCAAAATCTTTTTTGTCATTTTAGTCGTTTTATAATTTGTCAATAAATTAAGGGCTTGGGGTTGATTCAAATTTACGGTTTACCGAGCAAAGTCCATTCCAATGTTGCATTTAATGGCTGTAAAATTTAATAAAAAGATAGCCTCCCAATTTTGAAAACTAGACATTTTGTATAATCATAAGATTTTGAAAGGAATTGTTGAAAAAAAATGCAGCATGAAAGAAATTCATGCTGCATAGATGTAATATTGAATAAAAAAAATTCCGCAGAAAAGGACTACTTAATCAACTTCCACATAGAGCCATTCTTGGTCGTTAACTTATCTAACTTTCCTTTTTCCGTTAATTCATCTAAAACTGTTTCACTTTCTGCTCTTGGAGTACCAGATAGCACAGAATATTCTTTTGCTGTAAGTGTTGGGTAGATTTCGAAAAGATTGTCCCATTTTTTACTGTACTCACTTTTCTGAATATTCGAGTTTACTTTTAGAATCGCCATTTCGTAAAATGCATAAGGTTTAGTTCCATAAACGATGTCTTTATTCCCTTCATCGTCCAAAACGTAAATAGTAGGGAATCCTCTTACTCCATATTCTCTTGCAGTTTTTAAGTCATCTTCAAAAAGTGATTTTGCTTTTCCTTCATAATCAGTTTTTAATTGCTCCACATCAAGTCCAACAGTTTCAGCCGCCGTTGCCATGTGTTCCCATTTGGCAATGTTTTTCTTCTTTAAGAAAACCAATTCGCGCATTTCTCTCATGAATAAATGAGCTTTTTCTTCGCTTTGCATTTCTGCTGCTTTGAATGCTATAGAAGGAGGGTAGGAGGATTCAAGTGGGTCTTCTAACCATAAATCTCCATCAATAGGCATGTCGTAATGAATACTCACTTCATCCCAGTGACCTGCAACATCTGATGGTTTTCCAATACCGCCGCTGTTGTAACTCCAGTCTGGCAATAATCCACCCATTCTGTATTCAATTTCAATATGATCTCCATATTCCAATTTCAATTTTCTCAATTGTGGTTCAATTCCCCAACAAGAAGAACAAATAGGATCTGTAAAGTAAACTAATTTTACTTTTTTATTGTCTGATAAATTCGCATCAACCTTAGTGTCCTGACCTGCATCTGCAGTTGTTTCACACATTCCCGTTTCTATATCACAAAGAAGTGGGTTACTTGATTTTGTTGTTGTATCGTTTTTCATGTCTTTAATATTTGTTTGCCCTTGAACAGTACCGAAGCTGAACAAAGTGATGAATAATGTAATGAGATTAAATTTAGTTACCATTTTGAAGTATGTTTTTCGAGTATTTCATTTCGGTTTAAGTTAAACTCCAGATAACTTTCTCATCTTTTGTTTCTATTATTTTTATAAACCTTTTGTGCTCATGCAAAGATAAGGAAATAAAGCTGTATATTTGATATGCCTTTCCTTTTGGGAAGTGCTTTCCTGGAGGAAACTACCTTGCGAGAAAATGTTGAAATACCATTAAAAATTGAGGAATATAATGAAAAAGAAATCTGTAATTAACAATACCCCTGTTTGTCAAAATCGAATGCAAGCCATTAGTGATACCATGAGTATTTTATCCGGAAAATGGAAGTTTCACATCATTGGAACTTTAATTGAAGGAAGTAAATTGGGCTTCATGGATTTATTAAGAGAAATTGATGGAATAGGGACTAAAATGCTTTCCAAAGAACTTCAAGATTTAGAAATGAATCATTTGGTCAATCGAAAAGTGATGGATACAAAACCTATTACTGTTCAATATTCAATTACTGAATATGGCGCAACTTTGGCTCCTGTTATTAATGAGATTGCAAGTTGGGGAATTGAATACAGAAAGTTTATATTTGAATCAGATGAAGAACATTAAGCATTGGTTTTAATGCGATATCTTTAATAAAAGGCTTGTTTTCTTTGAATTTATTTCGTTTTCGGCAATATTCGTTAACAAATCGCCTATAATTGGGCTACTCCTTAAAGTTTTCATTTCTTTGCACTTTATCTCAAAAAGAAAGGATTAGAATGGAAAAAGGATTTGTGGAACACTTTAAAACAATTATAAAAGATATCATCTATAGCTTCGGGCCAAAGCTCATTTTTGCAATTATTACTTTTGTTATTGGAATATTCTTGATTAAACTTATTCGAGGAATAATCATGAGATTATTGAAAAGAGCAAAAGCTGATTTATCCGTTCAAAGCTTTATGCAAAGTATGTCCACCGCTCTTCTTTGGGGAATCTTATTCTTTGTTGTTGGATTGATTTTAGGAATCAAAGCTTCTTTATTTATCACAATATTTGGAGCAGCTGGAATAGCTATAGGTTTAGCACTTCAGGGGAGTTTATCAAATTTCGCGGGTGGACTTCTCATCTTAATTTTTAAACCATTTAAAATTGGAGACGAAGTTGTAATTGAGGGAGTGGAAGGCTATGTTGAGGACATTAATATGTTGTATACGCACGTCAATAATTGGCGAGGAGAAGTTTTTTCTATTCCTAATGGGAATGTTTCTAACAACTTGGTGAGAAACAACTCTGCTGAACCACACCGACGAGTGCAAATCGAATTGCACTTTTATCATGATGTAGATATTGATATGTTACGTGAGTTAATTACCTCCACAATGGCCAAACATCCACGTGCAATTGCAGATAAACCGTTCCAACTACGCGTAAATAGTTTCCAAGATTATTATATCAAAACTTCAGCAAGATGCTGGAGTAGAACAGAGGAGTACTGGGATGTTTACTGGGATCAAGAAGAAGCAATCAAAAAGGCACTGGAGGAAAAAGGAATTAAATTAGCTATTCCAATGCAGACAATAAAGCATGTGGATAAACTGGATGAGAAAGAGTAGCTACTTAATTATACAACAACAATTCCCGATAAGCATTTAGATTAATATTTAAATTGCTATTTTAGAGCTATATTCAAATTTCGACAGTGTAAAAGGCATTTTATATGTTGAATTTGAATATTAATAAATGATTGAGTAGAATATTATTTTTTAAAACTAAAGGTTTATGAATAGCTATAAAACATTGTCAGAAGCAGTAAATGATTTAACAAAAAAGGGCTACACGCACGATTTTAATATGAAAGAAGACTGCATTGAATGCGCAACCTTAAACTTAAAACTTCAACCCGAAGAGTTTGAAATTGATGAAAGACACAGATTTGAAGAAATGTCTGACGTGGATAGTGAAAGTGTAGTGTATGCGATTTCATCCAAAGACGGTAAAGTGAAAGGTCTCTTAGTGAATGCGTATGGAACTTACGCCGATTATGCGTCATTCAAGCTGGTGCAAAAGTTAAATAAGCATGATTAAGAAAGTTTAACCCGGTTATTTTTCTAAGCTTGTACAGCTTTTGGCTAATAATAACCAGATTGAAGATAAAAAGACTGTTATCATCGCGATAACAGTCTTTTTCTTGCTTTAAAAATATCTTCTCAACCCTAAACTCAATGCTTTTTTCGTGAAAATTGAAATGATAATTCCAGGAATAGACAATGCAATGGCCAAATAAATTAAACTCATTGGTGAATAATAGGCAGTAACACATTACGTATAGCACCCATTTTTTTATATGAAAGACGAAATGGCAACATGCCTAAATTACTATAATGAAGCGGAGATTATTTATCTGCTTTAAGACCGATAAATGTAATTATCTGCTTTTAGACAGATAGTCTTGTTTATCTGCTTTAGCATAGATATAATCTCCGATAGTAAACATCCAGAGCGTAATCCATTTTACATCTTTCTGGCCTAATTGACTTTTACCAAAACGGTATCACCGCGACAATAGCCTTTTTCTTGTTTTAAAAGTATCTGCTCAACCCTTAACTCAATACTTTTTTCGTGAAAATTGAAATGATAATTCCAGGAATAGACAATGCGATGGCCAAATAAATTAGAGTCATTCTGTTTACTTCATAATTCAATGAAAAAGCTTGCTATCCATATGATAACAAGCTATGGAAACACAGCTCAATTCAGCGTTTATTTCCGCGTTGGATAAGGAATATACTCATCATCTCCTTCAATTTTATCAAAAGTTTGATCTTTCCACATTTGTTTTGCTTCTTCAATCAATTTTTTATCAGATGAAACAAAATTCCAATCGATGTACCTTTTTTCTGGGAAAGGTTCTCCTCCAAAAATATAGATGGTACTGTTCGCAGCAATTGTAAACTCACATAGAGTGCTATCTTTGGCGACTAAAATTTGTTTTTCTCCGTATTCATGTCCTCCTTCTTTGATGCTGCCCTCTAATATATAAAGACCTGACTCACCATAAAGTTGTCCACCAATACTTACCACCTGTTCAGTTTTACTTTTAATTTCAATCATATAAAGTTTACTAAAAACAGGAACTGGAGATTTCTTTCCCAGTGCTTCTCCAGCGACTAATTTGAAATCAACATCACCATCCGACCAAGCTGGAATTTCACTTTTTTCAATGTGAGAAAACTGAGGGTCCATTTGCTCCTTATCCTTTGGAAGTGCAACCCAAATTTGTAATCCATGCATAAACAAATCAGAATCTCGCAAATACTCTGGTGTTCTTTCAGAATGCACAATCCCTTTTCCTGCGGTCATCCAGTTTACTGCCCCCGGCTTTATCTCTACTTCATTTCCTAAAGTATCGCGGTGCATAATGCTGCCTTCGAATAAAAATGTAAGTGTCGAAAGTCCAATATGTGGATGAGGTAGAACATCAAAGTTTTGACGTTCGTTGAGTTTTACTGGTCCCATGTGATCTATGTAAATAAAAGGCCCCACCATTCTTTTCTTGCGAAATGGTAATAATCGCCCAACCATAAAGTTTCCAATATCGGCAGCTCTTTCTTCTATAATTAATTGAATATTTGACATGATTTTATCTTTTAATTTTATTCTGTTGATTTTTTGAATTTCAAATTGGTTGGTAAGTGTAAATTGTACCTTACCGATAATAAGCGGAATAATACTACTGATATAAGGCAAGAAACCTTACTCAGCATTATAGGCAAATCTAATTTTACTAAAATAAAGAAAATTACTCCACCAAAAATACAAGTCGTGGCATAAATTTCTTTTTGAAAAACTAATGGAATATTGCTTAATGAAACATCTCGTATGACTCCACCAAAACAGGCCGTAATTGTTCCAAGGGCAACACATATGAGTGGATTCATTTTAAATTCAATTCCTGTTTGTATTCCCACAACGGTGAAAAAGCCCAAGCCAATAGCATCAAAAAACAAAAGTGTTTTATGATAGTTTTTGATTTCACTTTTAAAAATGAGTACCAGTATTGTCGTTATGAGCACAACAATTGTTGAACTTAAATCCAGCATCCAAGAAACAGGTACTTTTCCGATTAGAATATCCCGTAATGTTCCACCTCCCAAAGCGGTGATAAAGGCAATGATAAAAACACCAAAAACATCTAGTTTCTTTTATTTAGCTGCAAATGCTCCGGCAACACTAAAAGCCGCTGTTCCAATAATTTCTATTAGTCCGATAGATTCCATTTGTTAAATATTTTTCAATAAAAAAAGCTGTCTTGTATAAACTTACAAGAACAGCTTGTTTTTTCCTCAACATATTATTGGTGAAGGGATTTCTCAACTTTAATTAACACCGATGTTAAATTTAGGAAGTTTAGTCATTGCCAGATAGTACTTTACTTTGCAATGGTATGAACCCACTCTTCAAAAGCATCTAAATACGTTTTAAAGAATTCTTTGGTAGAATCATTTGTGAGCTTCCCGTTGTCATCATACAATGCCGAAGCATCTCCGATATAAGCTTCTGGTTGTGCCATTGTTGGAACATTCACAAAGGTTAGGGATTGTCTTAAATGGTGGTTTGCACCGAATCCACTAATGTTCCCAATTGATACACTCACAATTGCAGCGGGTTTTCCATTCCAAGAATTTTCCCCATAAGGTCGAGAACCAACGTCAATTGCGTTTTTTAGAACACCTGGTACTGATCTATTGTATTCTGGGGTAAAGAAAAGCAAACCATCAGCGTCAGAGATTTTCTCACGCAATGTTTCCCATTCTTTTGGCGGATTCCCTTCTAAATCCTCATTAAACATTGGGAGTCCAGAGATATCCAATAAACTCATGTCTAATGATTCGGGTGCCATTTCCATCATTGCTTTTGCTGTTTTTAAATTGAAGGATTCTTTACGTAAACTTCCCACGATAACTGCTATTTTGTATTTCTTCATCTTTGTTTGTGTTTTTAATTTAGTAATCTTTTAATTGAAATTCTTCTGAGGTTAAACTAGTAATAAGTTCTGTTTCAGAAGTAAAAGTCGCTGTTAATATTCTTTAAACCGAATATCACTTTTAGGCTTTATTGAGCCAAATATCCACCGTCCACAGGATAATATGCTCCAGTGGCAAATGATGATTTTGAAGAAGCTAACCACAAAATCATTTCAGCGATTTCATTTGATTCTCCTAATCTGCCAATTGGGTGAAGACCGACTAGTCCTTCCATTTGTTCGTCATCAAGTGAATTGGTGAGTAAAGGCGTTTTAACATACCCAGGACCTATTGAATTTATGCGAATGTTTTTATTTGCATATTCTAAGGCTGCCGCTTTTGTTAGTCCCACGACTCCGTGCTTTGAAGCAACATAAGCTGGAGAACCTTGTGTTCCTGCTTGACCTAAAATAGAAGCTATATTTATAATAGATCCTCCATTTTTTTCCATCGCTGGAATTTGGTAGCGCATACCGTAAAACACTCCTGATAAATTGATATCTATAACCTTTTGCCATCCATCAATTGGATATTCTCCTGTTGGAGCAAGTGGTCCACCAATTCCTGCATTGTTCACTGCTATATCGAGCGAACCATATTGCTTTAACGTTTCCTCAACAAGCGTTTCATGTCCTTCCGCTTTAGAAGAGTCGGAGAAAATAAAAAATGCCTCTCCACCAGCTTCTTCTATTTCTTTAACCACGGCATTTCCGCTTTCTTTATCAATATCAGAGACTACAACTTTGGCTCCTTCTTTTGCTAATAAGTGGGCAGTGGCGCGTCCTATTCCAGAACCTGCACCTGTCACAATAGCAACTTTGTTATCTAAATTTTTCATTTTAATAATTTTTGATTCGTTAATAAATAAAGTCCGACGAGATTTCTAGATATTGAAATCTACTGATTTGCGAATTGCAAGTGAACAATAATCTTAACGTCCTTAGCAATACCCGCAGCTGTTGGGTCATAATCTACATTGTAATCAAATCTGTTGATTGTGGTTTCAGCTTTCATTCCTAACTTTTCCCCCTTTTCAGTTTTTATTGTTCCACCATAATGCACGTCAAAAACTACATCTTTCGTAACATCTTTTATCGTTAATTTACCATGTAATTTATAGTGATCTTTCTTATTGCCTTTTTCAATTTTTGAGCTTTCGAAAGTCATGTTTGGGTATTTTTCTACTTCGAAAAAGTCTGGACTTCTTAAATGATTATCTCTTTGCTCAACGTTGGTATTGATGCTATTTACTTTTACTGTAAAATCAAACTTAGCGCTTTCTAACGCTTCACCTTTTGTGGTTAATGTACCATCATATTCTAGGAACTTTCCATTTACAATACTGATTCCAGAGTGAGCAATGTTAAAGTTTAAAGAAGAGTGGTAAGGGTCAACTTTCCAATCCGTTTGTGCATAGATTCCAACGCTAAATAGTACTGAAACCATCAATAATAATAAATTTTTCATAATCATATGTTTGTTTTTGTGAACAACCAATATATTCATAATAAATACATTACTATTATACTTTTCGGTAGTAAGCTTGTGATTTTAGGAAGAAAGTAGCTTTTTCATCTCATTTCTAAACTCTGTGGGTGATTGCCCGGACTTTTTCTTGAAAACACTGGAAAAGTAAGCATTCTCATTATACCCTAGATCATAAGCAATATCAGCAATGTTCTTATCCGTAGAAATTAGAAGATTTTTGGCTTCAATTAGTTTGCGGGTGTCTATAATCTCAGATACACTTTGTTCTAAAATTTCCTGACAAATCAAGTTTAAATTTCGGGTTGACATAGCGAGTTTGTCGGCATAAAACTCAACACTTAGCGGTTTATGGAAATTTTCTTCTAAGATGTTTAGAAAATTTCCAAAAGCAATATTTTGTGTTTTTTCTAAAGCTACTTTTGATTTATCCAGTTTTCTTTTTTCATGTTCTATGATGGTAAATAAGAGACTAAGGAGTTGCTTTAAAATCGCATAACTAGGATTTTCTCGATTGGCCTCTTCTGCCATCATCTCACAAACTGTAACCAAACGGGAGAAACAGGTTCCGCTATTTAATTTAAGATTGGCTTCTCCATGATAAAGGGAGTATAGCTGAAAGGTAGATTCTGGGATCAATTCACTTTTAAATTGAATTTTCCAAATTTCGTATGCTCCATTGTCTGGTTTTGGAGTTACTCTATGAACTTTTCCCTTGGTAATAAAACTAATAAAAGGAGCCGTTATATTTGTAGTTTTGAAGTCTATAAAATGTTCTATTTCTCCCGAAATTCCAATTAAAAGCTCTTCGAATCCTTGACTTTTGGGAGCTTCATTATTAATTCCAGAGGTTTTGGATTCTTCTTTTTCTACTTTAAATATTTGCAGTAACTCACTCATCTGTATTCAGAACTTATGGATTTATTTGTCTGACTAAAATTAATTATTTTAAAAACTTATACATTATAATTAACCAAAATAATGCGTTGGATACGAAAACTAAAAAGAAGACAATAATCCAAAAAGAATTCATTATTTGTCATGATAAACTTCCGACCAGCCACTAAATAGATGTACTGGACCATCACTAATCACTATTTCAATCTATAAGGCTGAATTAAAAAAGTACTCAATAAAACAATTGTAATAGAACTAATCGGCATGAGAATAGCTGCAAATAAGGGAGTTACGTATCCCAGAAATGCAAATGTAATTCCAAAGGTATTGTAGGTTAATGAAAAGTACATACAGATTCTTAAAACTCTTTTGGCATGCAATCCGAATTTAAAGAATTGCTTAAGGTTTTTAATTTTTTCGCTTTCAATGATCGCATCACATTTTGGGGTAAATCTGAATTCGTCTTCCGATACACTAATGCCGAGTTCTGCTTCTTCAAGCGCTTCGGAATCGTTGAGTCCATCCCCAATAAAAGCCACAACATCTCCAGATTCGTTAAATTGAATGATGTGATTTTTTTTATCGGTAGGAGAGAGGTTGAAATGCATGGCAATGGGCTGTTCCAAGTCCGTAAATAGAGCTTCATCCGTGGATTGATCTCCTGATAGTAAGGTAACTTTATAATCTTTTTGTAATCGATTGATTTCTTCAATAATTCCCTCTCTTAATTGAGATTGAAATTTAAAGAAACCGATTACTTTGTCATTTATACTCAAATAACTACCGCTTTCGTCGAATTTTTTTTGCGCATTTGTGAATTTAGCATTTCCAAGGCGAATCTTATCTCCATTTGCAGTCTTCGCTTCAACTCCTTGCCCCGAGACCTCGTTATATTCTGTTATTGCGTCTACATGGTCTACTTTATCTTCCAAGAATTTCGTGATGCTTTTTGAATAAGGATGTGTTGATTGTCGGGTTAAAGCGAAGAGTTCCCCCATTAATTGGGATGATAATTCTTCTCCTTCGTAATTTACACCTTCAATTCTGTCTTTTGTTAAAGTCCCTGTTTTATCAAAAACAATGTGGTTGACTTTATTCATCTTTTGAATTTCGTGACTATTTCTAAAGTACAATCCCGATTTTCCAAGTTTTCTTAGCGCATTCCCATAAACAAAAGGGAAGGAAATAGCCAAGGCACACGGACAAGCAACCACCAATATTGCGGTTACAATTTCTAGAATTCTGCTGGGATCAATAAAAGCCCAAATAATTGCAGCGGCTACCGATAAAACACCAACAATGATTAAGAAATATTTACTTAATATATTTTCTCTGTTTTGAACAATAGACTTCGTTGTTTTGGCTGATTTATTCCAAATGCTGGCGAACTTACTTCTGTTGGTCGTGCTCAGAGCTTTTACTTCGATTGCGGAACCAATTAATTTACTTCCAGCATAAATTTTATCACCGTATTTTAAAGTCGCTAAATTAGCTTCTCCCGTGATGAAACTAGTATCTATTACTGCTTTTTTCGATGTTAACTCAGCATCACAAGGAATGATTTCTTCATTAAAAATCTTCAAAATATCGTCCTTCTCTAAAGACTCTATTTTTACGACCTCTTCTTCTTTTGTGATTTGATTTATTCGGTGAACACCCAAAGGGAAATAGGCTTTTGGATCGTTATCGAAAGACATATTTCTGTAGGTTTTGGATTGAAACCATTTTCCTACTAAAAGAAAAAACACAAAACCCGTAAACGAGTCCATATAGCTGGCCCCTTCTTGCATCAAAATGGAAGAGGAACTCTTAGTGAAAAGTACAAGAATACCAATCGCCACAGGAATGTCTAGATTTAACTGTTTTGTACGAATAGCGGTGTATGCAGAAATAAAGTAACCAGAAGCGGAATATAGTAAAACAGGAATGGCCACTAATAAGGTGAGGTAAGCGGAGAAATTTCTAAAATTCTCAAACATGTCATCCAATCCCAAGTATTCTGGAAAAGACCACAGCATTACGTTTCCAAAGGCAAACCCTGCAACACCCAATTGAAGAAGCAACTTTTTATCATAGCTGCTCTTGTTTTCTTTACCTCGTCGGAGCTCAGGTTTGTAGCCAATGCTTTCCAAAAGAGAAGCCACCTGAGAAAGTTTTCTTGATTTTTTGACTGTTAGAGCTAAAGTTCTTGCGGTAAAATTAGCTTCGCTTTCAACAATATCAGGGTTTAATTTTTGAAGGTTTTCAAGTAAATAAATACAGGAACTACAGTGAATAGCCGGTAAGAAAAATGTAACCATATAGATTTCATCATTCTGAAATTCAACAAAATCATCAAAGATTTCAGGAACGTCTAATGCAGTGTATTTTGCATTTCCTTCATTATCGGGTTTTACTCCACTTTGCTCGTTAAACTCATAGAATTTATCTAACCCATTATCGCTTAAAATCTCGTAAACAGTTAAACAACCGGAACAACAGAAGTCCTTATCTTCTTTTGAAATAGGTTTTCCAATTATCTTATCTCCACAATGATAGCATCCCATATTTGAACAACTTAAACTGAATAAAAACCAAAGATTTCGAAACTATTTACTCAATGGCCTCCACTAAACCGACTTGCTAAACCTTCCTTGCGTTGGAATTTTATTTGCGTAGGGATCCAATGTCATACATACATTACGAGAAAATGGTTTTCCATCCTCAGTAACTATAATTTCATTTTCATTCCATTCAATTATCCCATCTTTTTGGAATTCATCCAAGATTTCTTTGAATTGAGAAACATGAGTTTTCATCCATTCATCATTGGCAAAGCTAGTCTTAAATTGACACATTAATTGAGTTACGTGCTCTTTTAAAGTGGCATCTGTCTCAGAGTGTACATGACCTTTTACGACAGGTAACTCACCAGCATCAATCATGCCGTGGTAGCCCCTCGTGCTTTTTACATTTTGAGCATAACCAAAGCCATATTCTGAAATCGCAGAAGCCCCCAAACCAATCATTCTGTCGGTTGTGTTTGTGGTATACCCCATGAAAGTTCTGTTGAGTGCTCCACCACGCAGCGCTTTCGCTAAAATATCTGTGGGTAAAGCAAAGTGATCCATTCCTATTTCAACATAACCGTGGGCCAACAACTGCTCCTTAGATTTGTCATAAAGTGCTTTCTTTTCATCTCCGGAAGGTAAATCTGCTTCAGAAAAACCACGCTGTCCTGTTCCTTTTACCCAAGGAACGTGAGCATAAGAATACAAGGAAATAGCATCGGGTTTTAAATGAATAGTTTTTGAAATAGTGTCCATCATATCCTCCATGGTTTGCATTGGAAGTCCAAATACTAAATCGTGACTAATTGAAGTAAAACCGGCTTTCCTTGAAGCAATGGTGACTTTTTCAACAGTTTCAAAAGGTTGAATTCTATTGATGGCTTTTTGAACAATTGGGCTGTAAGATTGAACTCCAAAGCTAACGCGCCTGAAGCCTAAATCAAACAAAGTTTTTAATTGCTCGTCGCTTGTGTGATTAGGGTGACCCTCAAAACTAAATAAAGGGTTTGGTCCTGTTTTTACATTAATGGCCTCAATTAATCTTTTCAATTGTGCTGCGGCAAAGAAAGTTGGTGTTCCACCTCCTAAATGAATTTCATCAACTTGTATACTCTCTCCATTCAGTTTTTCATACATCTGCCATTCTTTAATTACGGCATCTATATAAGGTGCTTCAACGCTATGCTGTTTGGTGATATGCTTGTGACAGCCGCAAAATGTGCATAAACTTTCACAAAATGGGAGGTGAACGTAAACGCTGGTGCTGTGGTGTTTATTTTGTTCGGCTTTTATAAATAATGGTGCAAACTCCTCCGCAGAAAACTCCATTCTGTTCCAATCTAAAATGGTTGGATAAGAAGTATATCGTGGACTAGATACGTTATATTTATTGATTAACTCTTCACTTAACATAATCTCTCTTTAACTAAATTTCAATTGCAAATATCGTTTTAATTCAAGGAAGAAACAAATGATAAAAGTCAGTTTGGGAACACGTATTTGTTATCGACGTTGGGAAATGGTTTGAAAAATAAACAAACAAAAAAAAGAGCCAACTGTATTAGCTGGCTCTTAAAACTAGTTTTAAAAATAATTATTTATTCTTTGTTTGAATTTTCTGATTTACTTTTTTGAGAGTTCTGAGCTTTTTTAGGTTGCTGATTACCATTTCCAATAGTATCAAAATCAACAATCTCATTCAACTTTTCCCCACCTTTAATTCCAAAATCCAAAGTTCTAATTGGGAAAGGAATCATAATATCTTCTTTATCGAATGCTTTCTTAATAGAAATAATGGCTTCACTTTGACTTTTCAAGAAATCTAGTTGACTTTTAAATTCGACCCAAATCATAATTCTGAAATCAATAGAGCTTCCTCCAAAAGCTAAATAAACTAAATCAATATCTTTATCCTTATTGATGTTTGGTGTGTTTTCAACTGCCTTGATGGCAATGTCTCTAACGCGCTCCAAATCTTCTCCGTAGGATACACCTACATTTAAATCTATACGTTTATATGTGTTTTCAGAATCGTTGATTAATGGGTTCTGAAATAACATTTTATTCGGAATAATGACTTCCTGTCCTTGGAAAGAAGCGATTTCGGTAGTACGAATACCAATGTGTTTAATTACTCCACTGTGTCCTTCACAATGGATTACCTGACCCACTTTAAAAGGGCGTTTAACCGCCATGAAAAAACCAGCGATAAAGTTTGTGGCAATATCTTGAAAAGCAAAACCAAGCGCCAAACCTATAATACCTGCACCCGCTAATAAGGAGGACACTGTCTTGTCTAAGTTAAGTAAACTTAAAGCGGCAAAAGCCCCAATGGAAATAATGGCAATATATACAACCTTAGAAACTATTATTGAGAGGGATTGGTTGTTCAATGATTTTTGAAGTAACTTTTGAAAGAGATTTTTGATTATTCGACCTACAAAAACAAAAGCTACAAGTACTATAATGGCTAAAACGAAGTTGGGGAGCATTTTCACCAAACCTTCTGTCCATCCAACTAACTTCTCTACTAAAATGTCGTAATATTTTTTAATTTCCATAATGTTTTTTTGATTCCCAATTAAATTAACAAAAAACAGCGTTTCATACTGGTTTTTAGCATTTTTTTAGAAAATGAATTTGCGTGGTTTATTGATTATAAGCATTGATTTATAGATGTTTGAAGTTATTGCTACTATGGTTTTACGTATTCTAATTGCTTTGTTTATAGTGTTTTACCTAGATGATTTAGATGTGCTTGAATCTACAAATACTTCTGATTTTAGCGCTCATTTTCACAGGTTTATATTTGGTCGAATTTAAAATTGGGATGGGAAAAACTCAAAAGAATCAATGTTAAATTCTTTTTTTTTCCGGGCAAGCAGTGTTTCTATCGCGCCTATGTAGTTTAATCTTTATCGTCTATTTCTTTTCTAATTAGAGCGTTTTATCCTTATTTGCATTTATGAACTTTTCGGTCAGAAGTGCTTTAGTGATGAATATAAGTTAAAACTGAAGACCACTTTCAATTCAGTGCATAATTGGTTTCTGATTCTTTGTTAAGATCCTTCCCAAGGCAAAAGCTCAACATTCTCCAAGAGCTTATTTTTACCGCTTTTACTTCTCTGAATAATCCTCATGATTTTCACTATATCCTCTTTTTTGGTGTTTCGTTTGAGATGTAAACCAATGATTTGACGAATTGGAGTATGGTCTACCACTTTCTTCAAGTCTTCTGGATTCAGATTTAAATGAGGAATGTAGTACTGAGGAACCAAAGTGTATCCACCTTGTTGTTCTACCATTTGGGTCAATAAATGTAGATTTCCTCCTTCATAATTCCATTCAGATTTTTTTGCACTATCTAATTTACAAAAATTGATCATTTGTGTCCTTAAACAATTGCCTGGCGAAAGCAGCCAAGGATATTCATTTTCTAGTTCTTCTAGCTTTATGGTGTGGTTTTTAATATTCGGGGCATAAATCAAAACTTCTTCGTTAAAGAGTATTTGCTGATCTAGATTGGAGTCTTCCACAGGACCTGCCATAATCCCAAAGTCTATTGTCTTTTCTTTTAAGGCAGTCAAAAGGTTGGGGGAAGTTAATTCACTAATGTCTAAGTGTACATCTCCAATCTCATCTTGCCATTTTGCGTATAACTCGGGAACAAGATAATTCGAAATAGTGGGGATTATTCCAATTCTGATTTCTGCCTTGTAGGTTCCTTTCAATCTTTGAATTTGAATGTCTAGCTCATCATAAGCTTGTTGAATTGCAGATAATTTTGGGTAAAGTTGTTTGCCCGCCTTTGTTAAAGAAATGGGATTACTATCTCTATTTATAATCTTGTATCCAAGCGTGTCTTCAGCCTTTTTAAGTTGCATGGATAGTGTAGGTTGAGTAACGTGACAAGCGTCTGCTGCCCTTTGAAAGTTCTTGTGTTTCAAAAGGGCGAAAATGTAGGAGAGTTGCACTGGAGAAATCATATAGATAAAGTTTATGTAAATATAATTATAATTGATAAAAACAATGAGAAAAGATGAGTTATCTTTGCAGTGTCGATACGAAATATGCTTGTTAAAATTCAAACAATTTTGAAGTATGAAACAAGAAAATTCTTATCTTCAAAGAAATAATAGTAACTAATAAAAATTAAATAATTATGTCAATAGTAGGAAAAACTTTTCCAGACATCCAAGTGGATGCAATGAATGAAATGGGGGATACGTTCAAAATCAATATCCTTGAAGAAGCGAAGAAAAACAAGAAGAAAGTTTGTTTATTCTGGTACCCAAAAGACTTTACTTATGTATGTCCAACAGAGCTTCATGCATTTCAAGCGAAATTGAAAGAGTTTGAAGACAAAAACACAATCGTTATTGGTGCTTCATGTGACACACCAGAGGTACACTTTGCATGGTTGAGCACAGCAAAAGATAACGGAGGAATCGAAGGTGTAACTTACCCACTGGTTGCAGATTCAAACCGTAACTTAGCAAATATGTTGGATATCTTGGACATTCAGTCTGAAACGTACAACGAGGCTACAGATTCTTTCATTTTAGAAGGAGACAACGTAACTTACCGTGCTACATACCTAATTGATGAGGAGGGTACAGTATTCCATGAAGGAGTAAACCACATGCCAGTTGGACGTAATGTAAACGAATACCTGCGTTTGATTGATGCTTATGCTCACGTTCAAACACATGGTGAAGTTTGTCCAGCGAACTGGGAAGAAGGAAGTCAAGCAATGAGTGCAGACAGTAAAGGTACTGCAGAATATTTAAAAAATAACTAAGATGGCATTTGTAGAATTAGACACAGATACTTTACAGGACGAGGTTTCTGGCAACGGAACTGTTCTTGTTCAGTACTCTGCTGGGTGGTGTGGTAACTGCCGAATAATGAAACCAAAATTCAAGAAGTTTTCGCAAGATCACGAGGATGTAAAATTCGTTGTAATTGACGCGGAGAAAAATCCTGAATCTCGAAAGTTAGCAAACGTAACGAATTTACCAACATTTGCAGCTTTTAAGAATGGTGAGTTAATTCAGCAGACACAAACAAACAAAACAGAAGTATTAAAAACATTTATCGATGAGACTACCAGTAATTAAACACATTTCTACCTTTATTGAGGAGAATGACGAAGATTTTGTAAATGAAACAATTGAAACATTAGAAAATCTTACAGAGCTTTCGTCAATGAAAGATGAAGAACTTGACGTAATTGGAGAATTACTTTCCAATATGTACGGCGCAATCGAAGTCAATAAAATGATGAGAGAAGAAGGCGTTTCCCAAAGAGATGCAGCCAATAAGTTCATGAAACGTGTAACGGGTTCAATCGATACTTGAGATTAGTATTTTAAAACTTTATAAAAGAGATCATTCGAAAGGGTGGTCTCTTTTTTTTGTGCAATAGAATTTTACTTTATCGAAAAACTCGATATTCATAGTCGTTTCCCTATTTTCAATTCTATACGATGCATAGCATGAACCATTGAAGATTTACTGCCATTCAGGAGTTCGGTGATGCTCATTATGGAACGCGGATGACGCAGGTGCTAAGGCAACGCAGGTTTCCACGGATTTTTTAAGTATTGCTAATTATTAAAAAAATCAGTTTTTAATCAGCGTTCCATTAAAGTCCAACCAAAAAGATCAATCAAAGCTTTTGGATTTTCGTTTTTGATAAAGCTTACTATTCTCCAAAAAGTATGTATAGGAGAGGAAATACTTTTGACACCAGAAAGCTCTCAAATGGGGGGGGGGAGTTAATTGCTTCTAATGTGAGTTCAGAGAATTGCACAACCCTAAAATTTGTAAAACAAGCACTGAGCTATTTGGGCTGATTTAAATTTTTAGGAGAGACTGTTCAATAAAAATAGGGTCTAACTTTTTATTTGATGTGATTCTGAAAACGCCGTGATTTTTTGGAGAAAAATGAATTTTTATGAAAAAAACAGAGTGGATTTACTAAAAAACACTAAAAAACTACTCGTTTTATTAGTTTTTCATCCTATTTTTTGAGTTTAAGGATTATAAGTCTTATCTTGCGCCCGAATCACAATACATTGAGTTATCGGACTAGTAAGAATCGTAAGAAAAAGTAAATTAGAAAACAGGTATCACCGAAATATGGGGACCATTTGTGTACAAGTAACGCGTATTCAAAAAGTATTCATGGGTATTCCTTTTGAAACAGTATATAAATATGGTCAAACATACACTGGCGAAGTGAAGGACTGTGAGGAGTGTGTTATCTCAAAGGTTGAATTAAGTTATTAATATTAAATATCCTTAGGGAAATAAAAGGTCAGGCTTTGTCTGGCCTTTTTTTTGTGTCCTTATTTGCAGGGATGTTATGTATACCACTGCAAAATTGCACACAAAAAAGAGGATCACATTTCTGCAATCCTCGTTCTAATTTTATTTATGAATATTCAATTTGTTTTCAATGTTTAATCCGTTGCTTTCGGTGACTTCGACAGGCTCAGTCACGGAAAGCACCGAAGGCAAAAGCCCTATTATCCTTTATAAAATGGAGTTTTTACAACTACCGCTGCTAAACTTTTCTTTCTAACACCGATAAAGATTTCGCTACCTTCAGTTGATAATTCTACAGGGACATATCCCATTCCAATGGCTTTGTTTAAAGATGGCGACATTGTTCCAGAAGTAACACGTCCGATTTCATCTCCTGCTGCGTTTAAAATTGGATAACCTTGACGCGGAACACCTTTATCTTTCAATTCAAAACCAACCAATTTGTTTTTAATGCCCGCTTCTTTCTCTGCTTTTAAAGCTTCACTATTTGTAAAATCTTTGTTGAATTTTGTTACCCAACCCAATCCTGCTTCAAATGGAGAAGTTGTCTCATCGATATCATTACCATACAAACAGAATCCCATTTCTAAACGCAAAGTATCACGAGCTCCTAAACCAATTGGTTCAATACCAAAGTCAGCGCCTGCTTCAAAAACCTTGTCCCAAACTTGCTTGATGTCTTTGTTCTTTACATAAATTTCAAATCCACCACTTCCAGTATAACCAGTTGCAGAAATAATCACCTCTTTTACTCCAGCAAATTCTGCTGTTTGAAAAGTATAAAATTTGATTCCAGCTAAGTCAACTGAAGTCAATGATTGCATGGCCTCTGCTGTTTTTGGTCCTTGAATAGCCAATAAACTCCATTCATCAGATTCGTTTACCAATTCTGCCCCAACATCATTTTGCGATGAAATCCAATTCCAGTCTTTTTCAATGTTAGAAGCATTAACGACCAACATAAATTCTTGGTCAGAAATTTTATAAATTAGCAAATCATCTACAATTCCGCCTTTTTCATTCGGAAGATAACAGTATTGTGCCTTTCCAGGAACTAATTTACTGACATCATTACTCGTAACTTTTTGAAGTAAAGCTTCTGCTTGTTCACCTTTTACGAAGAACTCACCCATGTGAGAAACATCAAAAACACCCACTTTCGTTCTTACAACTTCGTGTTCGTGCTTTAATCCTGCATAAGAAACAGGCATATTATAACCTGCAAAAGGAACCATCTTTGCTCCTAAATCTATATGTACTGCTGATAACGCGGTTTCTTTCATCGAATTGACATTTTGGTTTGAAAGCGCAAATTTAGTAATTTATCGGTGTTAAAGTTTGAAAGGAAGGTTAAAAGTGGAGAGGCGTTGCTAATTGTTAAACCAATTCCCTCCAAATCGCTATTTTTATCCAAAAAAGGGAATAATGCAAAAATCAAAAGCAGTTTTTAATTGGTCTGGTGGAAAAGATTCCGCTTTAGCTCTTCAAAAAGTTCTACGAGAAAATCAATTTGAAGTTATTGCCTTGTTGACTACTTTTAATGAAGCCGATGAAAGCTCCTCCGCACACTCAGTACCTTTGGAATTAATGAAAAAACAAGCGGAGGCCATTGGTATAGAACTGTATCCCATCTTTATCAGTAAATTACCTAATGATTATGAAACCAAGATGCTGAAAGCTGTTCAGGATTTCAAAGAAAAGGGAGTTGCGCATTTTATTTTCGGAGATTTATATTTAGATGAAATTCGGAAATACCGAGAAAGTAAACTGAATCCGCATGGAATTGAAGTGGTGGAGCCGATTTGGGGAAAAACTGCTGAGCAAACAATGAATGATTTTTTGAATTCTGGATTAAAAGCCAAGATTGTAACCACGCAAGCGGATAAATTAGATGAATCCTACATTGGAAAAGAAATCACAAAAGAGTTGATTGATAATTTGCCAGCGGAAATTGATATTTGTGGTGAAAATGGAGAATATCACACTTTTGTTTATGATGGAGATATTTTCAGGAAGAAAGTAGATTTAGAAATTATTGAAGCATCTAAACTTTCCTTTGATATTAAATTGGATAGTCATGAAGTATATACTTATGAATACTGGCAGGCGAAGTTTGGGTAGGGTTTGAATATCTAATTTAAAAAGTTTATCTTTAATTCAAAATGTAGGATATGCTTAAATTTAATAACCTTGGTCATTTGGTACCAAACAAACCCATTTCTTCAGATATTATTGAGCTAGAAAAGTACTTTGTTATTGAGTACTCGTCAATTGAGCGTAGTAAAATATTCGAACAATATTTACGTTATTCTTCCGATTTAAAGAAGATTTGTGGTGATATTGAAATAAAGCAATGGATAAATGGATCATTCATATCAAGGTCCCAACCTCGTCCAAATGATATTGATTTAGTGTCCTTTATAGATAAAGATATCATTCAAACATTAGGTGAAGAATTAAAGCCTTTCACTTACCCAAGTTGTAAAAATGTTTATCATGGTGTTGATGCTTATCTTACAGAGAGCAATGATAGTATTGCAGACTACAATATGGCATATTGGCACCATCAGTTTGATACAACAAAAAGAAATTTAAGAAATGGTAAAAAGTTACCAAAAGGTTTTCTCGAAATTATTTACTAAATTTGAAAAGAATGGAAAATGAAAAACTATATCGTTTATTGGATGTTCTTGATGAAATCAAGCAGATTGATGAATTGATGTTAATACATGATTCTAAAAAGGAGAAGGCAACAACTTTAATAATGGACCAATATAGATTTAGGAGGGAGCAGTTGTTAACTTATTTAATTAACGAAATCAATGCTTCATCTGATAATTTAAGTTCCCGACTTTCGATGATTAAATTAATAATGGAACGTTTTCATATTGAGATAAAAGGAGAAGAAAAACAACAGGACATTGATGATATTAATCTTAATTCCTTAGCGCAAGCGATAATGGCTTAGAACAGAATTTGCAAGTTAAAATCTTGAGTAGAATTTTAGGGATATTGTGATTATAATAGTATTAATTACTCAATTTTTAAAACCCACGAATTAACCCTTGGAATCACTACGAATCACCAAGAATTTTCTATTTTTATCCCGATGATTATTCTCCGCATACTTTTATTTCCATTTTCCATGATTTATGGTTTCGTGATGGCGATTCGGAATTGGCAATTTGATAAAAATATCAAACCGGTTAGGAAAGTTAATACCACTGTGATTTCTGTAGGTAATTTGTCTGTTGGGGGAACAGGTAAAACGCCTCACGTTGAGTTTCTATTGAATGCTTTATCTGAGAAATTCAAAACAGCTGCACTTTCAAGAGGATACGGTCGAAAATCAAAAGGTTTTGTGAAAGTTAAGGCAGATTCTGAAGTAACAAATGTTGGAGATGAAGCGTTAAGTTATGCTCAAAAATTTGAAGGGAAAGTGAATGTGGCGGTTTGTGAAAAAAGAGTGGAAGGAGCTCAACAAATATTAGAGAATGAGCCGGAGACCGAAGTGATTGTTTTGGATGATGCTTATCAACACCGTTATATTCACCGAGATTGCAATATTTTACTCACAGAATACAGTAAGCCTTTTTTTAAGGATTATGTTTTGCCTGCGGGCAGATTAAGAGAGTTTCGATCGGGAAAACATCGAGCAGACCTTGTTATTGTTACGAAATCTCCAACTGAATTGTCAGAGCTCCAAAAATCGAAATTCATTGCTAAGCTAAAAATGCAACCGCATGTTCCAATATTCTTTTCCTCCATTGCTTATGGAGATTTGATTCACCTTCAAACTAAACAGAAGCTTACAGCACCAAAAGAAATCTTATTGGTTACAGGAATTGGGAATCCGCAGCCATTAATTGAGCATATAGAACTCACTTCAAAAGTTACCCATTTAAAGTTCGGAGACCACCACGATTACACAATCAAGGATATTGAGAAAATTCACAAATTATTTGGTAACTTTGCGTCTGCTGAAAAAATTATTGTTACCACAGAAAAAGATGCGGTGCGCTTAATGAATTCAGAAATTAAAGAAGCTTTACTTTCATTTCCTTGGTATTACCAAGCGATGACTGTGAAGATAGAAAATGAAAATAAATTATTAAAGAAAATATATAGCTATGTTAGATCAAATCAATGAAGCAGTAAAATATCTTCAGTCACAAACTGATGTGAAGCCACAAGTGGGTGTTATTTTAGGAACAGGTTTAGGTGGATTGGTAAATGAAATCAATATCACAAATCAAATTTCGTACGAGGATATTCCTCATTTCCCTGTTTCAACAGTTGAGGGACATAGCGGTAGACTAATTTTTGGAGAGCTTGGTGGTAAACAAGTCATGGCGATGCAAGGTCGTTTTCACTATTATGAAGGCTACACTTTGCAACAATGTACATTCCCTGTGCGTGTGATGAAAGCATTAGGAGTAGAACGTTTAGTGGTAAGTAATGCATCTGGAGGAGTAAACGAAGACTTTGAAATTGGAGATTTAATGTTAATTACAGACCACATTAACCTTTTCCCTGGAAATCCATTGATTGGAAAAAATATTGATGAACTTGGACCGCGTTTCCCAGATATGAGTGATGCTTATGATGTTGGAATGATTGAGTTAGCTGAGAAAATTGCAGGAGAATTAGACATCAAAGTTGTGAAAGGAATTTACGCTGGATTAACAGGGCCAACTCTGGAAACACCGGCAGAATACAAGATGATCAATATTTTAGGTGCAGACGCTGTTGGAATGTCAACTGTTCCTGAAGTTATCGTAGCTCGCCACATGGAAATTCCTTGCTTCGCTGTTTCTATCATCACGGATTTAGGGGTTGAAGGAAAAATCGTTAAGGTTTCGGCACAAGATGTAATTGACGTAGCCAATGAGCAAGAGCCAAAAATGACAAAGATTATTAAAGAGTTAATTGCTCGAGTTTAAAACTTATTTTTTACAGAATAAATGGTATCAGAGGAGGTAAAAGCAACATACGAAGCGGTAATTGGATTAGAAGTTCACGCTCAAATGTTAACGAAAACAAAAGCGTATTCTAGCGATGCAAATGAGTATGGAGCACGTCCAAATACGAATGTTAGTGCAATCACATTGGGTCATCCGGGAACACTTCCTAAGATGAACAAGAAAACAATTGAATATGCTATCAAATTAGGATTGGCTTTAAATTGTGAGATTGCAGAAAACCAACACTTCGATCGCAAGAACTACTATTATCCAGATTTGCCGAAAGGGTATCAAATTACACAAGATAAAACCCCAATTTGTGCGAAAGGATGGATTGATTTACAAATGGAGGACGGAAACACCAAACATGTTGGAATCACACGTATTCACATGGAGGAAGATACCGGAAAAAGTATTCACGACGTGGATGTTTACGATACTTTGGTCGATTTGAATCGTGCGGGAACTCCATTGTTGGAAATCGTTACGGAACCAGACATGCGCAGCGGAGACGAAGCTTATGTTTATTTAACAGAAATTCGCCAATTGGTGCGCTACCTTGAGATTTGTGATGGGAACATGGAAGAAGGAAACCTGCGCTGTGATGCCAACGTTTCTGTTCGAAAAGTAGGTGCGAAAGAATATGGTCGCAGAGTGGAAGTAAAGAATATGAACTCCATGCGAAATGTGCAGCGTGCTATTAATTTTGAAATTGATCGACACATTGAAGCCCTTGAAAATGGTGAAGAAATTGCACAAGAAACACGTTCTTTTGATGCTGTAAATATGCGTACGATTTCTATGCGTACAAAAGAAGATGCGAATGATTATCGTTTTTTCCCAGAACCAGATTTACAGCCTTTGCATGTTTCGAAAGAACAGGTGGAATTGATTAAGGCTGAAATGCCTGTTTTACCAAAAGCACTTTTCGAAAAGTATACCAAAGAATTAAAATTATCAGAATACGATGCAACGAATATCATTTCAACAAAACCATTTGCTGAATATTTCGAAGCGTTGATTTTACATACAAAAAATTATAAATCTGCATCCAATTGGATGAATGGAGAAGTACGTTCTTACCTGAATCAGCAGGGGAAATCAATTGAAGAGTTTCCGATAAATGCTGAGAAGTTGGCAGAATTGATTGAACTTATCGACGGAGGTTTTGTTTCGAACAGTGTGGCTGCTCAGAAAATATTCCCCGCATTACTGGAACAACCGAACGCAGCAGCAAAGAAAATTGCCGAAGAGCTCAACTTGATTCAAGACAGCGATGAGGATTCCATTTCTGCCATAATTAAGGACGTAATTAAACAACATCCTACCGAGGCAGAACGTTATAAAAACGGAGAAAAACAATTGGTTGGATTTTTTATGGGGCAAGTAATGAAAGCATCAGGAGGAAAAGCAGATCCAAAATCGGCAAACAAGCTGATGCGTCAACTTTTAGAAGAAAATTAATATGATTAAAAACAGTATTTATGTTTTGGCATTGAGCACTTTGCTTTTTGCCTGTTCGACAGACGAAGAAACTACAACGACGACAGAAGCGTCTAATTCCGCAGCAACAACATCGGATGAATCATCGGACGCAGATGCGGGGCAAATGATGAAAGATCCAAACGAAGTTCCCAATGTTACTTTGGAAGGCACTTTGAAAAATGGAGCGAATGCAACCTTGGTGCTTGAAGCAAGTACAGACCGCGGACCAATCGTAATCAGTAAAGCGACTACGGATGGCAGCGGAAAGTTTCAATTAAAAGGAGCGATTGAGGCAATGGGATTGTATCAACTGCGTGTTGATGGAAAAATGTCGCAAAACCAAGAACCAAAAGTGATTCCAATGACTTTAGTTCCGGGTGACGAACTTTCCTTAAGCTTAGATTTTAACGATTTCAATAGGTCTGTAGTTTATGAAGGAACAGAATGGGCGGAACCATTGAATGGTTACATGAATCAAATGAAGGATTTTATTGATTGGCAAATGTCCATTGTAGATCCGCAATCCTATAATCAAGAAGACTTGATGAAAATGGTGGTGGAGAAAAAAGAGCCTATGGACCGCTACATCATCAAAGAAATTCGTGAAGATGCTGATAATCCTGCGCACATTCTTTTAATGACCAACTTAATGCCGATGATGGGGTATGACAATTATGACCCTAAAAATATCGATGTACTTAAGATTTTGCATGCGGCTTATGAAAAAAGCTATCCCGGGCATCCAATGACGGTAAACATTGGCTCACAAGTAGCACAATTGGAGCAAGGATTGAAAGATTACAAGGATTTTAAAGAAAAGAACATTGCACCGGAAATTACTTTACCGAACCCGGAAGGAGAGGAAATGTCGCTTTCTTCATTAAAAGGAAAGTATGTTTTAATCGATTTTTGGGCGTCTTGGTGCGCACCTTGTCGCGTAGAAAATCCTAATGTGGTTCGCCTTTACAATAAATACAAAGGAGATAAATTTGAAATTTTCAGCGTTTCATTGGATAAGGACAAGGACAAATGGATCAAAGCGATTCAAGCGGATGGCTTAATCTGGGATTATCATGTGAGTGACCTTTTAGGATGGAAAACAACAATGGTGGAGAAATACCAATTTAGTGGAATTCCACACACTGTTTTAATTGATCCAGAAGGAAAAATTATCGCTGAAAAACTAAGAGGACCATCTTTGGAAAGAAAGTTGCAAGAACTCTTCGGAAAATAAAAAAACAATATGAATATGAGACGTACATTCACTTTACTAACATTTACTTTATTATCAACACTAGGATTCTCTCAAGAGAAAATTTCCTTTGTATTGCAAGGGCAAATATTTAGCACAGAGAGTGATACGCTTCGATTGTATCAAAATTTAGGAGGAGAAAATATTGAAGTAGCTTCTATTCCTATAGACAAAGAGGGTTTTTTCCAAAAAGAAGTTTCCGTTGCCCACAAGGACTATTATGTGCTCAACTTAGAGGACAATCAAGGTGTCAACATCATTGTTGAGGGCACTGCGGATACCATAAAGGTGTATGGTGACGGCAGCAATTTCCTTAATCACTCCAATATTGTGGGGTCTCCATCGAGTTCAGCCCTATTGGAATTCTTAAGAGTAAATACCGAGTACAAAGCAAAACTGGACTCTGCGAATCGTTATTTACAAGCTAACCCAACCAAGAAATCTGAAATTCAAAAACAATTTCAGTCTACGTACCAAACTTTTATGGGACAAAGACAAGGCTATATCAAAGAATATGGAAATTCACCTGCTTTGATTGGTGTTGTACCTTCTGTGAATGTGGATCAAGAATTTGAGCTTTACGAAGAAATTGTGGCTCAACTGAATGCTAGTTTTGGTGAAAGTCCAACGGTTCAAAGAATTGTAAAAGAGTTTGCAGTGAACAAGGAAAAAAGATTAGCCAGCATGCCTTTAGCACCAGGAGCGGAAGTGAAGGAAATTTCTTTGCCTAATCCAGAAGGTGAAATCTTGAATTTATCTGATTATAAAGGAAAAGTTGTTTTAATCGACTTTTGGGCGGCTTGGTGTGGACCATGTAGACGTGAAAATCCTAATGTTGTGAATCTTTACAATAAATACAATAAAGAGGGTTTCGAAGTTTTTTCAGTTTCCTTGGATAAGGACAAAACGAAATGGTTGGCTGCAATTGAACAAGATGGTTTAGTTTGGGATGCTCACGTTTCAGATTTGAAAGGATGGTCTTCTGCGGCAGGAAGAGATTATAACGTTTCTTCCATTCCATTCACTGTTTTAATCGACAGAGAAGGAAAGGTAATTGGGACGAATCTTAGAGGAGAAGGATTAGCCGATAAATTGCAAAGTATTTTCGAATAATTCACATTCCATAAATGTCCAATTCAAGTAAAAAAATATATTTTGCTTCCGATTTTCACTTGGGGGTTCCCACGGCTGAAAAGAGTTTAGAGAGAGAGAAATTAATTGTTCAATGGCTTGATGAGGTGAGCAAAGATGCGGAAGCTATTTATTTGGTAGGCGACATTTTTGATTTCTGGTTCGAATATAAACATGCTGTTCCCAAAGGATTTGTTCGTTTACAAGGGAAAATAGCAGAACTCACGGATGGTGGAATTCCGGTACATTTCTTTACTGGAAATCATGATATGTGGATGTTTGGCTACCATGAACAAGAGTTGGGAATCACCATGCACAGAGAACCTGTTGTGTTTGAAGCGCAGGGAAAAAAGATTTACATTGGACACGGGGATGGACTCGGTCCAGGAGATCACGGTTACAAATTCATCAAAAAAGTATTTTCAAATAAGTTTTTTCAATGGTGTTTCGCTCGACTTCACCCAAATTTCGGGATAGGTGTGGCCAATTATTTCTCAAGATCGAGTAGGGCCAAAGCCGGAGACACTGATGAGAAATTCTTAGGTGAAAAGGAAGAATGGTTGGTGGTATATTCAAAAGAAATTTTGGAAAAACAACACATCGATTACTTCGTTTTTGGTCACCGCCATTTACCTATCGCAATGTCTGTTGGAGAAAACAGTGAATACTTTAATTTAGGAGATTGGATAAAGTATTATACTTATGGTGTGCTTGAAAATGGTGAATTTCATTTGAAAACCTATCCAGACAATAAAGAGTTTGTGTTCTCCATTGAAAATAAGAACTGAAAATTTTAAAAAGTAAACCGAAAGCTAATCATTATTTAAAACACTAAATTATCAATATGAAGCATTTTGAAGTGGCAATTATTGGAAGTGGACCCGCAGGAGCCTCAACCGCTTATTTCTTGTCGAAAGCAGGAATTTCAAATGTGATTATTGAAAAAGAAACTTTGCCGCGCTATAAAACTTGTGGAGGTGGCTTTGTTTTTAGAGGTCGAAACAATCTACCTATCGATATTTCAGAAGTAGTTGAGAAAGAGTTTCACACCATCGATATTTATTTAGGAGAAAAACTACATTTTAAAACCCATAGGGAAGAACCTACTATTTCTATGGTGATGCGCGATAATTTTGATGCCTTAATCACCAAGAAAGCAAAAGCTCTAGGATCTGTTTTATTGGAAAATAACAAGTTGAATGCTTTGTCGTTTAAAGACGATTTAATCACCTTAGAAACCTCTCAAGAATCAATAAGTGCAAATTTCGTAATCGCTGCAGATGGTGTTTTAAGTCCGACCGCTAAAATGGCTGGGTGGACTGAAGACACTAGAAAACTAGTTCCTGCACTGGAATATGAGGTCGAAGTTTCGGAGGAAGATTTTAAGCGCTTATCTACCGAAGCACGGTTTGACATCGATGCCATTCCTTTTGGATATGCGTGGAGTTTTCCGAAGAAAGGACACCTATCACTAGGTGTAATGACCACCAAACGCAGTAAAATCAATCTAAAAAAGCATTATGAAGAATACAAAAAGCAATTAGGAATTGAGAATGTAATCAGCGAAACGCAACATGGATTTCAAATTCCTGTGGCTCCAAGAACAGATGGATTTGTAAAAAATAATGTATTCTTGATAGGAGACGCAGCAGGTTTTGCCGATCCAATTACCGCAGAAGGAATTTCTAATGCTATACACAGTGGAAAACTGGCAGCAGAAGCCATTATTGAGTCGAAGGGAAATAGTGCTGAGGCAAAAGGAAGATATGAGGAAAAACTAGAAGCTGATTTGTTGCCGGAGTTACAAACTGCGGTCTGGTTAGCGAAATGGTTTTACGAACAGAAAACAATCAGAAATATTCTCCTAAAGAAATATGGACAGCGCTTCAGTGAAGAAATGGCAGATGTTTTTCACGGAAAAAGAACCTATCCTAAAAACATTAAACAAACCTTGAAAAAGAAAATCAAAGAATTGGTTTTTTAATTTTTTCAGAGGAATAGACTAGCTTTCTAAGTCTTCGATGCCTTCGACAAGCTCAGTCACCGAAGGGCAATCCCGTTGAATAAGCCTGTCGAAGGCAGTAGAGAGACAAGCTCAGTCACCGAAGGGCAATCCCGTTGAATAAGCCTGTGGAAGGCAGTAGAGAGATAAAAGAAAAAATATTGAAAAGATAAAAAGTAATACAAAATAATTCAAACATAAATATGACCGCTACCCCCATTAAGCCTGAATAATTAAACATTAACCATTAGAACTTCCGTATTTCAATTCCTTTTCCAATTCTTACCATTCTGTTGATAATCATTCGGATATCTCGGTCTTCTTGATATCTGTCGATGGCTTCTTTCCATGTTTCTATTGAGCGATCATTCATTTCTTTTGGAAGATAGCCGTATCCAATAAAAGTTCCTCTTTCTACCATCAGTAAACCCAATTCGGTTTGATTTCTTCCTTTGTCGATGATGAAGAAATTGTCAAGTTCAAAATTGAGTCGGTCGATGAGTCTTTTTACACGTTGATTGTAGTCTTCAGGAGCTTCTTCTCCAATACAAGCACCTTTGCATTCCTTTGTGTGGTATTGAAAACAAGCCGTTTTTGTGGGATATAAGCCCACTAGTTTTTTGCATAAATTATAGTCGTAGACTGCGCGTTCCAAAAAGCCATTTCCTTCATTTCTGTTCGAAAAAGTAGTGATGGGTTGGTCTGCTCGTTTCTTGATTAAATCCAAATGAAGATTCACATATCCTTTTCCATCGTCGAAAGCAAAGAGTCCATAAGGATATTTGTCTTTGCGCAACTGTCTGTTAAAATGCGGTTGGTGTTTTTTAATTAAATTAGACTCATGAATTAAAGCAATGGCTTCAGATCCTGTGATGTCATATTCAACACGCACAATTTCCTTCGACATGTTAATGCCTTTTTTGGTTTTCACATTCTTTAAATGCTGCTGAACTCGTGTTTTAATGTTTTTGCTTTTTCCAATGTAAATCAGACGGTTGTCTTCGTTATAGAATTTATAAACCCCTGTCGATTTAGGAATTTCTTCTATGGTTTCATAATCTAATCCAGGATGCAAATGCTTTGGAATTATATCAGATTGTATGAAACTATTTAGTTTTTCTTTGTCGGTTTGGTAAAGTAAATGAAAGAGTTCCACGGTGGCCAAAGCGTCTCCTCTTGCACGGTGTCGGCCAACCAATTCTATTCCGAGTTCATCGGTTAGTTTTCCTAAGCTGTAGGAAGCGTGTCCTGGAATAATTTTTCGTGCAGACTTTACGGTGCACAAATGTTCTGAGCGAAATTCGAATCCCAAAGATCTATATTCACCACGCAGAACATTGTAATCGAAACCTACATTATGCGCCACGAAAACAGCATCGCCAATAAATTCGATGATTTCTTTGGCCAATTCATAGAATTTCGGTGAATTCTCCACCATTTCATCGTTTATTCCTGTCAATTGCGAAATAAAGTAGGGGATAGGACGCTCAGGATCGACCAATGAAGTGAATTCATCAACAATTTTTTCTCCGTCCGTTAGGAAAATGGAGAACTCTGTAATTTTGGAGTTTTTGATGCTTCCCCCAGTGGTTTCTAAATCAATTACCGCATATAGCATTCTGTAAAAGTAAGGAATTTGGAGGGAAAGAATGGAGACGTCCTATTAAAAAAAGTGAAGGGTACTTTTAACCCGAATTATTCATGGGCTTACGAGGGTTTACGTCATGAAAATTCAAAATGTCAATATATTTGGGTAGCACAGATGTTTTTAGTGTCCAGAAGTTTAACTCCACTTTTGGGTATTAAAAATTTCGAGCATTTCCAAAGTTAGCAGGCAGTTTGGCTTTGTTATAGGAAATTCATTAATAATTAGGGTGAATAACAAAGACTGCGCTTGTGCAGTGTTTTTTGTGAGCTATTTTCAGCACTTTAGTCTTTCAAAGACAAGAAGATTCCACTTTTCGAGTAAATGGATTGGTTAAAAGATTGGATCAGCTGGTCGTGAACCCTTTCTCTTTCTTAGTGTTAATTCATTTTCGCTTGGTGCCAAATCGTTTCGGATTCCTTTAATTTACGGCCTTCCTCGAAACCAAGAAATTCATCATTTCCATGTTTCTCCGACCAAAATCCTGTTAAAATTACATTGTTTATCAATTTATAAACAACAACCCCTTTATAGATTTTACCTTCATTGTCCTCTTCACCTTCGTAAGAGAAATTTATGATGAGCGTGTCACCATGAAAGAAGCCACTTCCTTGCTGCACTTGTTCACCATTGATGACCCATTCCGCATTTACTCTGATCTCACTAACTTTTGAAATATGCAAAAATCCAAAATACCTTCCTTGTTCTTCATCTTGATTCAAGCCAATAATATTGTAGGAACCTTCAAATTGCAATGCATTTTTAGACAAATTAGCAGTTTCTAAATCCTTGACCAAAGCTTCTCTTTTTTCTATTTCAGCTTGAATGGTTTGCAATTCTTCGCTAGAGAAACGTTCCGTGTTTTGTAATGCTCTTTTGGAATGGGCTAGCCATTGGGATATTTGGGAGGAGTTGGGGGAGTTTTTCATTGTTTTTTTTGTTTTCAGATGATAGCTTAGCTTTGTCAAGTTCACCTTCTTGATAGATGTTCTAAATATGCTTTCCAATAGATTCATATTTCAAATGCAGGTTCTTTCAAATTTGCGTACAACAATCGGCTTTCGACCATAGTCTATATCCAACCTGTATCTTTCCCACCAAATATAACATTAACCCCAACACAAAACCCAACTACAAAAAGCATTTTCAATTGATTACAGCAGGAGTGTAATATTTAAACTACTTTCTACCAGTACTATAAACCTTTAATTCTAGGCTTAAAAACCCGAAGCATCGATTCCCACCCCGACGAAAACCGGTAGCTTTGTGAAGTTATTATTTTTAGCAAGAAGAAGGAACAAAATTATAGTTTGTAACTGAAACAATAGTACTAAACGGACTTATTTAAAGACAAGCCGATCATTACTATGAATTGAGAAGTAATTTTACTAGACCAATCATTTTATCTTTTTCTTCTGGTATAGAAATAGCAATTAATAAGGTCAATGTGGTTAAGGTTTCTGGTGAGATTTTAGTTGAAAATTCAAATTTTCATTTTTTAATTTACGCTTATTATAGAGCCATGTGGAGTGGTTGTCGCAAATTTTGCACACACCACTTTCCTATCTAACTCTTCGTCCTTGAAAATATTGTTAATATGCCTAGATACGACAGATCTATCTATCTCAAATAATTCAGATATTTGTTTTTTAGATGCCCAAATAGTGTCATTTTTATAATCAGTTTTTAACTGTATTGCTCCATTTTTAGACTGAAAAAATGCTAATTCCTTTTCTTTCGTTTATATTAATACCGTGTTGAACGAATCCTCCTAACGTCGGAAGCTTCTATCACTCGCTAAATTAGCAATTTACTATATTTGAATACAAATTAAATCAAATATTATGTATAAAAAAAAGTAAAACCCTCGTTGAAATTGCAATTTTAGAGGTTGCAGGTTTTGAAGACTTGCACGAGAAACTGACCAAAAGCTTCTCGATTAATGGAAAGTCAGAAAGCACCCTAAATAACTACTCCAGATGCCTTGCGCACTTGGCTTTGCATTACAAGAAAAGTCCAGAACATCTAGATAAAGAAGCCATTGATGACT
>NZ_QFRJ01000021.1 GCF_003143775.1 Brumimicrobium oceani
TAAAATACTGTATTTTTGATACTCATAATTGGGTGTGCTAAAAGTGTATGTTTTTTATGTTTAAGCACTTTAAAAATAACACTTTGCACCCTTTTATCCTATCTTTCTATGAATTTTTCGGGTTAAAGCACAAACAAGAGATAGTTCACCTTACTATTCTAAACGAATTAATTCTATGACCAAAAGAAAAAAGCGTTTCCCAAATGAGAAACGCTTTTCTAAATTTATTAAAGTCAACTTTTATTGCTTTACGATCTTAAAGGTTTTTTGTGCTTTTTCGTTGTAAACACGTAATGTGTAAATTCCTTTTTGAAGATAATCAATTGAAATAGTCGCTTTCGACGTGTTGTTTAGCAAGTTATTTTCAACCAATACTACTCTACCATTCATATCTAAAATTTCCACTTTTAAAGATGAAGTGTTTGAAGGATTTAAGATTGATAAAACGCTTGTAGCTGGGTTTGGATATACAGAAATATCAGACATCATTTCTTGGTCGACACTCAAATAATCGCAACCTCCATCAACTACAACGCTATAAAAAGCTGTATCAGGATCACAGTTTAAAGAAGTGGATACAATATATCTGTATTCGTAAGTTCCTGCCAACGCTATCGAATTAACACCCGAAACTGATGTATTTGTAAAGTCTAACCATGTTCCTACAGTGCCCAAGCTACTTAACGTATCGAAATCTATTGGCTCATTCATACAAACAGTAACTGTATCTCCAGTTCCAGCATCATTTGGACTTTCAATTGTTAGATCCAATGTTACGATTGAATCACAACCATTCGCTGCTCCACCAACGATTGTTGACGTTGCTGTACTGTTTGAAGCAGTGTAAGTCATTCCATCAATCCAAGTGAAACTTCCACAAGCTGTTTGAATATCTGTTCCCGTTACTGCACTGTTGATTGTTAAATCTAGGGTCACAATTGAATCACAACCATTCGCCGCTCCACCAACGATTGTTGAAGTTGCTGTATTGTTTGAAGCAGTGTAAGTTACTCCATCAATCCAAGTATAACTTCCACAAGCTACCTGAACATCTGTTCCCGTTACTGCACTGTTGATTGTTAAATCTAGGGTCACAATTGAATCACAACCATTTGCCGCTCCACCAACGATTGTTGAAGTTGCTGTATTGTTTGAAGCAGTGTAAGTTACTCCATCAATCCAAGTATAACTTCCACAAGCTACCTGAACATCTGTTCCTGTTGTTGCGTTATTGATTGTTAAATCTAGGGTCACAATTGAATCACAACCATTTGCCGCTCCACCAACGATTGTTGACGTTGCTGTATTGTTTGAAGCAGTGTATATTACACCATCAATCCAAGTGAAACTTCCACAAGCTGTTTGAACATCTGTTCCTGTTGCAACTGGGTTGATTGTTAAATCTAAAGTTACTATTGAATCACAACCATTCGCTGCTCCACCAACGATTGTTGAAGTTGCTGTACTGTTTGAAGCAGTATATGTTACACCATCAATCCAAGTGAAACTTCCACAAGCTGTTTGAACATCTGTTCCTGTTGCAACTGGGTTAATTGTTAAATCTAAAGTTACAATTGAGTCACAACCATTTGCCGCTCCACCAACTATTGTTGAAGTTGCTGCGTTGTTTGAAGCAGTGTAAGTCATTCCATCAATCCATGTGAAACTTCCACAAGCTACCTGAACATCGGTTCCTATTGTTGCGTTGTTAATTGTTAAATCAATTGTCATAACAGAATCACATCCTGCTGCGTTTGGAATTGTATCCAAATATATTCCACTAGTTGTGTACACCTCATCTCCACTTGGCACTGTATAGCTAGCACATGCAACTGCTGTAAAAGATGATACAGAGTTACAAAGTGTTAAACAAACATTATCTGCTGCACCAGGACTAGCAAGGGCAACATTACCATTGATAGTAACACCACTATTTGTTGTTGAAGCAAACCAATTCGATCCATCATCATTGTCAGAATTTGGATCACACAAAACAAGGGAAGCACCACCTCCATCTGGATTACCAGAGGAAAATCCGCTAGGCCATACTCCACTGTCATCGTAATCCACCTGGTCCACAGTGATTCCTCCTGCATCTACTAGAACGATGTTTTCTCCTCCATTGGATAAACCACCTGAAGTCCATTCAATTGCAGTTGAATATCCAAATACATTTTGTATAGCTCCCGCGTCAACTGCGACTACTACGTATTCTCCCGGGTTCATTGTAACAGCGCCAAAGGTATGTGATACACCTTGAGAAAATGACCATCCAGTAAGATCAACATTCGTGATACCATTATTATAAAGTTCAATAAACTCTAATGAATCGGTACCTGACTCTGGTGGGTTATACATTATTTCAGTAATCACAATGTCTTGTGCAATTAATTCACTTGAAAAAGTGATCATTAATGCGGTTAGCATAAAAAGGTAAAGTTTCTTCATCTTAAATAAAGCTTGTTTTTATTCTCGCAATCTTGCGAAAATTTAATTAATATTTTTTTCGAGCTGTAAAGATAGAATGAAAAGTTAGAAGAACGACTTTTTGGATGTTACCAAATTGTGATGTCAGATAAGATTTAGGAACAATAACACTCTACAGCATCTAACTTGCTAAAAACGAGAGAATAGCGAGGCAAACCACATATGAGAAAAATATTATAATTAAAATTCTTTACCCATGGGTTTGGATTCAGCTTAGAATATCCAAACTTTTTAGAACTAGGTAGATTGAATTTCAATTAAAGTTCAAATTACTTCCAGACAAACCCTTCATCAATTCAGTTCTGGATTAAACTAATAAACGTAGAGCGTTTTATAATAAAAAAAGCTTATCTGGAATTTTACCAGTTGTTTGATATACTACAATAAAAAGTACTCTCTTTAACTTGGCCAGACCCTTCCATATTTGAAAATCTTAATTTTCAAATATGGAAGGATGACAGTTTTTTCCTCTCGCTTGAAATATGACCCTAGCCTAAAGTCATCCTGGTGTGAATTTCTTTTTTCAACTGGTTGGAAATAGAAATTTGCGAAGGATGTTGTCAGTTAACCGCTTATTCACATTATTGATAGGTTAGATATATTTACTGGTTAAGTATCGGATAGGCATTTAATAAAAAAACCAGTTACGCATGACTATGTAACTGGTTATATTCAATAATTACAAGGAATATCTGAGTAAAAATGAATCCATTATTTAACTTTGATCGTATTTTTATTCCAAATACAATTAAGCTTAGATTTAGATTTCTGGTTGTATTCAGTTAAAAATCATTTAACAATTTTACTAGATTGGCCTTTATGGTCAACATATTCAACATTAACGAAGTATACTCCTGCATCTAGCGCTGATAAGTCAGTCGTATAACTTTTCGAATTCACCTCATGTGATTCATAAACCACTTGACCCATCGCGTTGCTAATTACAACACTTTCAATTCTAGCATTCGACTTAATGTGTACTTCTTCAGTAAAAGGATTAGGAAACACGTTAAAATTAACATCTGCAACGCGCTCTATATTTGCTGTTTCATCATATTGATACGCACCAATCGAGAGGTTACCCTGCCCATCAAATCTTGGATTTCCAGCTAAATCAATTGTTGGATATTCTTGCCCATAAAATGAGTTATTTAAATATTGACTATCGTAGTAATTTAAATCTCCCGTAGTTTGATACGGCATTATTGGTGTGTAGTCTTCGCTGGCATAATCAGTAAATGGAGATGAATTAATGACTTGTGTATTTGACAAGTTCAAGTTATCTGCAAAATCCTGAACGTTTTGATTAGAACTCGTATTTGATGTATTCAATGTACCTGTTACACTACTACCATGTATACTCTCTCCAAATATATCTGTTACGCCAGGGTTATTATAGAAAATATTATTGTTTACAAATGCGTGAAGCGAACTCCCTCCACCTCCATGTTGATAGACGATAAGTGATGAAACATTATTTGCATTATTTCCGTTTTGTGGGTTGTTAACGAAGGTGTTGTTTGTCAAAAATAAATCAATATCACTACCACCATAGGCTGTAAACTTTGCACATGTGCCCATATGAAATGAAGACTCTGAAGTATTGTTTTTAAACAAGTTGTTTATAAAATGAACATCAGCATAAATACTGTTCGAACTTGTAATTCTAAATTCTATGGTGCTAGAAGTTGAAGCATCTGTATTAACATTATCCTCAATTCTATTATTAAACATGTAGAATCCACTAGTATTGAAATCAGTATAATACAATACTCCAGCTCTGCTATTCGCAACATTTTCTCTAATGATACAATTCGAAATTTGCAAGTTTTCAAGTGAGCTACTAATTACATTAATTCCACCGCCCGATTCAGTTGTACTATATGCACCTTCTATAATTAATCCGTCAAACAAAGCACGGTTAGTACTTTGAACTTTAAATACATGCGCTGCATTATCATGCATCATATATGGATTTGAACTACTTGGAGCTCCTATATCATTCCAACCTACATCTCCGCTTATAATAGTTGGGTGATTCTTTATATCCCTTTGATTAAGATCTGTTTCATTACCTGCAAACCCACCATATAATAGAGCATTATTATCCACTATGAAGCTTTGAGTATTGGATAATCTTGTGTAGAAGCCTTCTGCAATCCATATTTCTGATCCATTATAATTACTAGAACTTGCTACATGCAAAAGCGCGTCGTTTAAATCTGTGAAGGCATCTGCCCATGAACTTCCATCATTACTACCGGTAGCATCATCATCTACATATAATCTATTTAACGCTGAAGCCGACAAGCTTATTGCTATAGCCAAAAATGTTGTGTACAATTTTTTCATTTTCAATTATTTTTTGACTAACTTATATTTCGATTGAACCCCATCTGCTTCTATTGTTACAAAATAAACTCCAGGAGAATCGTTTAAGTTAAGATTTACTTTTTGTGTAGATTTATAACCATTAGAATATACTTCTTTTCCAGTAATGTCCGTAATGTAAATTGTTAAAGATTGAATCGTTTCTCCCAAGTCTATTGAGAATTCACCGTTTGTAGGATTAGGGTAAATGGAAATATTCAAAGCAGATTCAAAATCTTCAATTCCAGCTGTACCGCAATTTTCACTCCAAGATGCAGTTGCATCTTTAGTCCAACCAGAATTGGTTGTTGGATCAAAACCACTATCGTGTTGAATACAAGTTAAACTAGGGTTGTTTTCAGACTTCATGGCTGTAATATTACTATTGTTACCATTAGCCACATTTAAACTTGTTAAGTTGTTACCATTACACTCCAGATATGTTAATGCTGTATTTGCGCTTACATCTAAACTTGTTAATTGATTATTACGACATGACACCCAAGTTAAAGCTGTGTTAGAAGATAAATCTATGTTAGTTAATAGATTTGACGGGCAATCTAATACTGTTAAAGAAGTAAAAGCTTCAATTCCTGTAAGATCGCTAACACCTATGCCAGGCAAAAAAATGCTTCCTGTATAGGCTTGTGCTTCTGTTTCACAAATTTCACCATCTCCGTCTGTATCAATTACTCCTGTACCTGCAAAAAGTCCTCCTGTACCATGTTGTAATAACGCACCTTTAAAATTGGCATCTGGTATGTTTACAATGTTAGCACAGCTAGAATTACAATTTGTGCTCCAAGATGCAGTTGCATCTTTATTCCAACCTTGGCCTTGAGAATAAGGTACAGGTGTATAACCAGCATCATGTTGTATACAAGTTAGGTTAGGGTTGTTATGCGCAAACATTGTTGACATTAAATTGTTGTTTCCATTTGCAACATTTAAACTTGTTAATTGGTTAAGACTACAATCTAATCTAATTAAAGCTGTATTTGCTGAAACATCTAAGTTAGTTAAGTTATTTTGCATACAATTTAATTCTGTTATAGCAGTAAAAGCTTCAATTCCTGTAAGATCGTTTATCCCTTGACCAACTAAGAATATATTTCCTGTGTAGGCTTGCGCTTCTGATTCGCAAATTTCACCGTCTCCGTCAGTATCTATCGGGTAAATTCCTGGGCCTGTAATTATTGTACCAAGTTCTAGTAACCTAGTTTTAAAATTAGCATCTGGTATGTTTACAATGTTAGCACAGTTAGAAGAAGCGTTTTTCTCGTTATATAATGCAGTTATATCCGTTTGAGTAATAGGGAATTCATAAAAACGGAAATTGTCAATTTTTAAATCTTGAGATGTACCGTTTCCTGTTGCCTGTGAAGGTAAATAAATGTCTAAACCTCCAAAAACCCAAAGACTATATAAGCTAACTGGATATTGCTCATCCATAACTTCAACATCATCAAGATAGGTATGTAAATAATATTTTCCTTCAATCGCCGAATAAATCAATTTTACGGCTAAATGATGCCATTCGTTATCTAAATAACTTTCAAAAGAATTATACGAACCAGAAGGGCTTGTCCCAAAAGACGCTTGATCAACCGTTAAAGTATTAGTGTTATTGGCGTTATCAAGGACGTTAATTGTTAATCCATTACTACTACCTGGGTCTTTTAATTCTAATAACTTAAAATCACCAGTTCCTTGATTTGCTTTAAACCAAAAACTGACTACGTATTCTTTTACATTTCCAGAAAAAGTAATGTTTCCTACATTGCTAAGCGATGCTCCGTCAGGCGAAATAGCACTAGTTGCTGTTTCTATTCCTTGAACATAGCTAACTGTCCCTGATGATGTTAGACCTCCAGCGTTATATGTGCTTCCGCTCGTTTCTATTAAGTCATTATTGTCAAATTTATATTCTACAACTAAATCTTGTGTAGGTATTTGTTGGGCATTAAGCACTCCTCCCAAAGAAGAAAGAGCAATAGCCGATAATATTAGTATTGTTTTTTTCATCTTTTAATTTATTTAAGTTGATTAGTTTTTATATTTCATTGCATCATTTGGATTCACATAGTAGATTCTTTGGTCGTTATACAGCATATACGTTTTTCCAAAGTTTCCTCCTCCAACATAATCTTGAGCGATGTAAAAACCTTCGCGTTTATAATTACCTTGAGGTGTTTTCATTACCACAATAGCTTTGGCTACTCGTTTTAATGTTGCTCCAGTAAAAGGATGTTTTTTAATTTCCCAATCTGTTGAAGTCACATAAGCATAGATTACTTCTTCTTTCCATTTGTACCCTTTTGCAGTTCTTTGAATCAAAGCCAAAGCGTCAGATTTCAAAGCCGCGTCTTTCATTCCTTCTGCAGGCAATGGCTTCGCATCTTTAATTTCATCGTTTTTCCACATGGCACGTAATGCATCAAATTTCTCAAAAACAACTTGCGATGTGTACTCTACATTTTTTTGGTACTCTTTAAACTTCGTAGTGTCTTTGGCAGCGATGATGAAAGATTCTGGTGTAATATTGTTCATCCACTGGTGTCCAATCTCATCATTTTTATGGTATACATTAGCACCTATTAAAATTACACCTGGTTCTAACAATAAACATTCTGCATTATACCAAGAAGATGGTCCACCTGTCATTCCCATTTGAAACATTACATTTCCTTTGTCAGCAGATGACTTATATCGATCTGGCACCATTGCATAATTTGAGTTTCCTTCATCCCAATGAATTTGCATAGTGTGTTTTTCTTGGTCGTATTCAATTGCAAACCCTAAATAAGCTTTTGCAGTATCCTTACTGAAATGGTTGGCAGGTGCTTCAATGGCAAAGGTATTGATGTAATAATTTCCAGAGAAATCAATATCATCTGTATAATCTGCGGTGTGTACTCCTTTAATAATCATTTGACCGTTTTCTGCCACAAACAATCGATCATGGTCCGCATAAGTTTGCTCATCTAATTCTTTTTCACCAATAACAGGCATTGATGCAGACTTTACACTCGCTTTAGAATTCTCAATTTTGTTCTTTGCATTTTTTAGTGCACCAAGCTGAGCTGTGGAGTAACTACCAAGGCAAAGTAATGCGATAAACAGGGTGATCTTGTTCATTTTTCTTAGATTTTTATTTTAAATTCAGAGCAAATTAAACAAGAAGAGGTCAAATTATTTGTAAGCAATTGCTGAACAACAGATATAATTGCTAAACGACAAAACCATCGATTTTTTTTATATTAATTTTGAATATGTTTAAACATTACATAATAGCATTCATCACATTTTTACTTTGTTTCCCTCTATTTAGTCAGGAAAATGAACCAATGACTATTCCTATTGACTATGAACATTTCGGAACTGTATATGATATTGTCGAATATAAAGCCAAGAATGAAATATTGATTGCCTCAGAAAAAGGGCTATTCAGATATACAGGAAAAGTGCTATCACCACTTCACAGTGAATCAGAAGAAACTTTTCATAAAATATATTTACAAAAAGAAAAAGTCTATGCTTTAAGCTTCAATAATAGCATATATCGTCTAAAAAATGATAGTCTTTTATTTATTAAACATTTCGAAGAAAACATTAAAGACCTAATCGTGATTGAAGATTCGATATTTGTAACGACTCCGAATTCCCTTTTTGTAGGTCAAAAAGATAAGTTTACAAAAATCGATATTGGAACTGACTTTTATCATCATGGGTTTATCAAAACAAAAGGAGCTTATTTCTTAATCAGGCAAAGCTCAACCACAACGGACTTCTACAACCTTGAGAAGAAAAGTAAAACTGCCACGTCATTTAAAAAGACCATTCATAAAGTATTCACCACAGAAAAAAACAATTACCTAGTATCAGATAACATTGTCTATGAATTCGATCAAAAATCCAGTCAAATTAATATGCGATTTGATTTGCCAATTCGACTTTTAAATGTAAAACTTTACGACATCAAAATTCATGAAACTGGACTAATTACAATTGGACACAATGATGGATTATCGCTATGGAATCCTAAACAACAGAAATGGCAACATTATTACCGCGGAACACCAATTCATGCCGTATCATTCGACCAATTTGAGAATATTTGGCTCGGCACAAAATATGAAGGAGTTCTTCAAATTCCCTCGATTCATATTTTACAAAATGACATTAGTTCCATTCTCCAATGGAAAGAAAAAATTGTGACTTCTTATCTAACGAATGACTACTTGTTTTTAGGAACAAACCTTGGTTCGCTTATTTCATGGGATATTGCGCAAGGTATTAAGAAAGTAATTCACCTCAGTAAAAACGGTGAGGTTCAATCGATTGTCGGAAAGGATGACCTTCTATATGTTTATTGTGATCAGCTATTTAAAATTGATTTAACTACTCATACTGTAATTGAATCTGAAAATGTTCATTCTACTAAAGCTATTTTTGTTGACGACGAACTTTTTGTTGCTACTTCTGAAGATTTTCAAAATTTGACCAAAGCGATTAAAATAGACAAAGGGATATGGCATAATTCGATTCACTATTCTTCCGAAGAAGACCTATTTTATTTAGGGACAAAAACTGGTTTAAAAATTGTCAATCGCAATGACTTTTCAGTTGTTACCACAGTGGAAAAAGAACGAAACATCACAGAGGTACTTCGACTCAAAAAAGCACTTTACATGTTTGATTTCAACGGAGAAGCTGTTGGATTACGTTCGGGAAAAACAGCTCAATTACCGATAAGTAATATTCGAAATGTCACCCAGATAAATGGCGAAGAAGCCCTCTGCTATAATAAATCAGAAGTCGTTTTATTCAACGCAAAACTAAATCAAGGAAGAAAAATCAACTTTATCTCAACGCTAACAAAAGGGAAAGACATAGTAAACATTTCAAAAAGCAAAACTGATTTATACATCACAACTTTAAATAAGGTATATATTATTCAAAACTATTCGGAGTTCTTATACAAAACCACACCTGAAAATATAGCTCTGATCATCAACGGAAAGAATGGTAAAACAATTTCTGAAACTATTAATTTGTCCTATAAAAACAAAGGGATTGAATTATTTTTAAAATCAAATAAAGACTTGTCCTTCTTCACGCACTATGATTTATTTTATACCATCGGTGAACAGGAAGAAGAATGGACGAAAATATCCCCCAATCAACAAAATGCTTTCCAATTTAATTTAGCTTTCGTTCCTGAAGGAAATTCAGTTTTGCTATTTATGCTGAAAAACAACGATGTCAATCAAAAGTATAGCGTTAAAACTTATGTCAATTCTCCTTTTTACAAATCATATTGGTTTATCCTCATCATTTTTCTTTCCATTACTTTCTTATTGATTATCATTCAAAAAAGAAGGTTGAATTTGATGAAAAAAGAAAATCTAAAACGAATTCAAGAAGAACGATTAAAAACAAGATTGTTTAAATCAGAATTAACCGCAATTCGTTCACAAATGAATCCACATTTTGTCTTCAATACCCTTTCATCCATTCAATTGAAAATTGCGAAAAAAGAAACCAGTGCAGCCTTTAAAATGGTTCAGAAATTTTCTTCTTTAATGCGGGGTATTTTGAACTATTCACAGAAAGAATTGATATCCTTAAAGCAAGAGTTAGATATTCTCAATAACTATTTAGAATTAGAAAGAAATCGATTTGAAGAGGAGTTGATTATTGAGATGAATATCAATGAAGAAATGGATTTAGAAGACTTTAGAATACCGTCTTTAATCACACAACCCATTGCCGAGAATTCAATTCATCATGGATTAAAACATAAACATGGTGAAAAGAAGATCAGCATTACACTTCACAAAATTGACGATTTATCTTATTCCTTAGAAATCATCGATAATGGTATTGGAATAGAAAAAGCAAATCAAATTAACGCAGAAAATAAAAAGCCAGAATCTTTTGCGATGAAAGCCATTAGAAAGCGAATTTCATATATCAATTCCCTCAATGAAATAAGTGTTGATTTAGAAATTGCATCTAGTGATCAAGGAACGAAAACCACCATAAAAGTTATAGAATATGATTAAATATATTGTAATCGATGACGAACCTAACCCAAGAGAACTATTGATTTTTTCAATAGAAACACTCGGACTTCCGTACCAATTAGTAGGTGAGGCTAAAAGTTTATTGGAAGGCGTTGATTTAATTCGAAAAGAGAAGCCTGATGTTGTGTTTTTAGACATTCAAATGCCCGAACATATTGGACTCAAAATCAGATCATTTTTAAATGAAGAGGAATTCAATTTCAAATTGATTTTTGTCACGGCATACGATCAATATACGATTCAAGCAATTAGACTTTCTGCTTTCGATTATTTATTGAAACCAATAGATCACAATGAACTTTCGGAATGTATGAATCGCATTATTAACGAAAAGAAAGCGCAAAATACCTATCAACAACTCAAAACAATAGAAAATCAAAATGTAATTGTAATTAAATCACATGAGGGAACTTATTTTATCAATATTCAAGATATAATATCCATTACGGCAGATGGAATGTACAGCAAATTTCAATTGACTGACAAAGTTATTCTATCCTCAAAACCACTCAAGGTTTATGAACGAATACACGATAAATTATTTCGTTGTCACCGATCACATATTATCAATTTAGATCACATTGAAAAATTAGAAGGACAAAGTGTTGTACTCCAAGATCAAGAACAGTATCCTGTTTCACGTAATTATAAAACCGATTTGGTAGAAGCTTTGAAAGGTCGATTTGTTGATTAGATTAATTTAAATGGTAGCGATATAAATAAAAAAACCAGCTGCAAAGCAAAACTTCACAACTGGCTAATTTTAAAAGCTAAAATGAATACCCGATAACGTCGGATTTTTCATTTTTAATTCTTCATTCCTAATTCTTTCACTCCCATATTATAAAGTGTAAATCCATAAATATCGGCATATTGCTGAATCGTTTTGCTCACTGGAGTTCCAGCGCCGTGTCCAGCGTTTACTTCAATACGAATTAACATTGGTGCATCACCTCCGTTTTTCTTTTGTAATTCTGCGGCAAATTTAAATGAATGCGCAGGAACAACTCTATCGTCATGATCTCCTGTTGTAATCATTGTTGCTGGATAAGAAACTCCTTCTTTCACGTTGTGAACTGGAGAATATCCCAATAAATAATCCAACATTTCTGGAGAATCTTCAGCTGTTCCATAATCATAAGCCCAACCAGCACCTGCAGTAAATGTATGGTAACGAATCATGTCTAAAACACCAACGGCTGGCAATGCTACTTTTGCTAAATCTGGTTCTTGCGTCATTGTTGCTCCAACCAATAATCCACCGTTCGATCCACCACGTAACGCTAAGAAGTCAGATGATGTATATTGATTGTCTATTAAATACTGTGCTGCCGAAATGAAGTCATCAAACACATTTTGTTTTTGCATTTTCGTTCCTGCATTGTGCCATTCTTTTCCATATTCTCCTCCTCCACGAAGGTTTGGAACGGCATAGATTCCTCCATTTTCCATCCACACTACATTTGCAATCGAGAAAGAAGGTGTCAAACTCACGTTAAATCCACCGTAACCATAAAGAATCGTTGGATTCTTTCCATTCATTTCAATTCCTTTTTTGTGTGTAATAATCATTGGAACTTTCGTACCGTCTTTAGATGTATAAAATACCTGCTCTGAAACAAAGTCCTCTTGATTATAATCAATTTCTGGTCTCCAATAATCGTCTGATGCGCCCGTTTCTGGATCAAATTCGAATACACTTCCAGGCGTCGTGTAATTTGTGAAAGAATAATACAAAACTTCGTCTTCTTCTTTTCCTCCAAATCCACCTGCTGAACCAACTCCAGGAAGTTCAACTGAACGAATTAATTTTCCATCATAGTCATATTGTTTTACTTCAGAAATGGCATCTACCATATATTGTGCGAAGAAATATCCTGCTCCTTTCGAAATAGAAAGTACATTTTTCGTTTCTGGAATCACATCTATCCAGTTGTCCGTTGTTGGATTCGCGAATGTCGTTTTTACTAATCGCTTATTTGGTGCGTTTAAGTTGGTAGAGATATAGAATGTTTCATCTTTTGTTGTTACCACTCCAGCATCTTGATCATAACCAGTCACCAATGGCTTAATCTCTGCATTTTCTTTGGTTAAATCTAAAACGCTCAATTCATTTCCTGATGTTGAAACTGAACCAGAAATAAACAAGTATTTTCCGTCTTTAGAAACTGATCCTCCAACATATCTTCTTTTTTGCTCTTCCGTTGCTCCATAAATCACCTTGTCCTCCGACTGAGCAGTTCCTAATTTGTGGTAGTATAATTTGTGTTGGTCTGTTTTTGCAGATAATTCACTTCCTTTTGGCTTATCGTAACTGCTATAGAAGAATCCTTCGTTGTTTTTCCAAGAAAGTCCAGAGAATTTCACATCAATTAATGTGTCTTCAAGAATCTCTTTTTTCACCGCATCCATTACAATTACTTTTCTCCAATCTGAACCCCCTTCAGAAATAGCATAAGCGGCCAAAGTTCCATCTTCCGTGAAAGATAGTTGACCTAAAGACGTTGTTCCGTCTTCGGAAAAAGTATTTGGATCTAAGAAAACTTCTTCGTTTCCATCTGCATCTTTTCTGTAAACAACGTATTGATTTTGTAATCCGTCATTTTTAGAATAATAAACATAATCTCCTTTTTTAGAAGGTGCAGAAATTTTCTCGTAGTTCCACAATTCCGATAAACGATCTTTTAAATCATCGCGGTAAGGAATTTCATCAAGGTAGTCAAAAGTCACTTTATTTTGTGCTTTTACCCAATCTGCTGTTTCATCACTCATGTCGTCCTCTAACCAACGGTATGGATCTACAATAACTCTATCAAAAATAGTGTCGGCATCACTGCGTTCCTCTGTTTTTGGATACTCTAAAGTTGTTTTCATTTCTTCTTGTTCTAGATTACCCTCTTGCTCTTGGCTACATCCGATCAACAGACTTCCAAGAATTGGGATAACGAATAGTTTTTTATACATGTTGCTCTCTTTTTGAATTGGATAAAGATAAGGAAAATCTAGATATTCGAAGACCACAGGTTGGTTTGGTGCAAATAGGGATGACGGAACGCGGATGACACGGATGCTACAACAAGCTCAGCAGAGCTACAAGCAACGCGGATTTAAGCGGATTTTCTAAAAGAACACATTTTTCATAATGCCAAATCATTTTGCTAACTTTAATAATAAGTTTGTATATTTATAATATGAAAGAGATTACATTAAAAATACCTGAAGATAAGTTCGACTTTTTTATGGAGGTGTTTAATCAATTGGGATTAGAAACTTCTGATAAGGATTTTGAAATCCCTGAATGGCAGAAGGAAGTTGTTCTTGATAGAATTAAGAATGCTAAAGAGGAAGATTTCTTTTCTATCGATGATTTGGATAAAAAAATCAATTTGTAGATTTTGAAGCATAAATTCAACGTAGAAGCAAATGATCATGTTTATGGAGATATTCAAGAAGCGGTTAATTTCTATAATCAGAAAAAAGATTCACTTGGAACACGATTTTATAACTCTGCAAAAAGAGAAATGAATTCCTTGAAGAATGATGCACTTTTATATCAAATAAGATACGAGAATGTCCGATGCGTTAGAGTTAAAAACTTCCCATATTTAATCCATTACATAGTTAATCAAAAAACAAAAACAGTTCGTATTTATTCTATAGTTTCAATGCACAAAGACCCTAATGCAAACTGGGTAAGATAAATACATTTAACCCATAAACGAAATTACATTAAAAAAACCTGAAGATAAGTTCGACTTTTTTATGGAACTCTTTAATCAACTAGGACTAGAAACTTCTGATAAGGGTTTTGAAATCCCTGAATGGCAGAAGGAAATTATTCTAGAGCGAACTAAGAAGAACAAAAAGGAAGATTTAATTCCTTGGGAAGAAGTTAGGAAGCCATTTAAATTTAAAAGTTAACTTCAAAAATAGTCATCCAATTCCGGTAACTTCGACAAGCTCAGTCACCGGAGCGTTACCTCGTTGACTGAGCCCGTCCGAAGGCAACAATCATAAGGCAAGCTTTGAAAAAATTAATACATTGAAAAAATCATTAATCTTTTTCAACAAAAAACGTGTATTTCCACAAACATTACCACAATATTTTAAAAATGGAAAGGGACGGTTTGCAAACCGTCCCTACGTAATTCCTTTTTAAATATGTTTTTTGTTTGGATGTTTTTTACTCTCCGAACAAAGAGTCATCCACCAAATTCGGTACCGTAACTTTCAACAAGGGTTCCATTTCCATGGCACGTTTTATTGCAAAAGTTGCGCCTTCGTTTCTGGCCCAGTTTCTTCTTGCGATTCCGTTGTTTACATCCCAATGCAACATTGATTTTAATCTTCTGTCTGCATCTGCTGTTCCATCAAGTAACATTCCGAAACCACCGTTAATGACTTCTCCCCAACCTACTCCACCACCATTGTGAATAGAAACCCAAGTTGCACCTCGGAAAGAATCCCCGATTACGTTTTGAATCGCCATGTCGGCAGTGAATTTTGAACCGTCGTATATGTTTGAAGTCTCTCTGTACGGTGAATCAGTTCCTGAAACATCGTGGTGATCTCTTCCCAAAATAACTGGTCCAATTTCTCCTTTCTCTATGGCTTTATTGAATGCTTCAGCGATTTTCATTCTTCCCAATGCATCAGCGTATAAGATTCTCGCTTGTGATCCCACAACCAATTTATTTTCTTGTGCGCCTTTAATCCATTGAATATTATCTGCCATTTGTTGCTGAATTTCAGCTGGACTGTCTTTCTGTAATTCTTCTAAAACTTGACATGCAATTTCGTCTGTTTTCAATAAATCTGCTGGGTCGTTAGATGCACAAACCCATCTGAAAGGTCCGAAACCATAATCAAAACACATAGGCCCCATGATGTCTTGAACATAAGATGGATATTTGAAATCAATTCCGTTTTCTGCCATGATATCTGCTCCAGCTCGTGACGCTTCTAATAAAAAGGCGTTTCCGTAATCAAAGAAATAAGTTCCATTTGCTGTGTGATTATTTACAGCATTCGCATGACGAACAAGTGTTTTTTGAACTTCTTTTTTGAATTGCTCTGGGTTTTCTGCCATCATTTTGTTGGACTCTTCCAAAGAGAAACCAACTGGATAATATCCTCCAGCCCATGGATTATGCAATGAAGTTTGGTCAGACCCTAAGTCAACTTTCACGTTTTCTTTATCAAATCTCTCCCAAACATCAACGATATTTCCTTGGTAAGCAATAGAAATGACTTCCTTGTTTGCTTTTGCAACTTTTACTCGGGTAACCAATTCATCTAAATCTGAAATTACCTCATCTACCCAACCTTGAGAATGGCGTGTATGCGTTGCTTTTTCGTTGATTTCGGCGCAAACGGTAATACAACCTGCAATATTCCCTGCTTTTGGTTGTGCTCCTGACATTCCGCCTAATCCTGATGTAAGGAATAATTTTCCTGTCAGATCCTCTCCATTTTCGGAAATTTTTCTTCCAGCATTCAATACGGTGATTGTTGTTCCATGCACAATTCCTTGCGGTCCTATGTACATAAAAGAACCCGCGGTCATTTGTCCGTATTGCGTTACGCCAAGTGCGTTAAACTTCTCCCAATCATCTTGCTTAGAATAATTTGGAATCATCATTCCGTTGGTAACCACAACTCTTGGTGCGTCTTTATGTGATGGAAAAAGCCCCATTGGGTGACCAGAATACATTGCTAAAGTCTGCTCCTCCGTCATTTCAGACAAATATTTCATTGTTAAACGATATTGTGCCCAGTTTTGGAATACTGCTCCGTTTCCTCCGTAAGTAATTAACTCATGTGGATGTTGAGCTACTGCGTAATCCAAGTTGTTATGGATCATCAACATGATTGCTTTTGCTTGGTCACATTTCCCCGGATATTCTTTGATATCTCTAGCGTGTAGTTTATAATCTGGTCGGTAGCGGTGCATGTAAATACGTCCATAAGTCGCTAATTCCTCCTTAAACTCTGGCAGCAATTCTGCGTGTTGCTCAGAAGGAAAATAACGCAAAGCATTTTTCAACGCTAGCTTTTCTTCCTCTTTACTCAGAATTTGCTTTCTTTTTGGTGCATGATTAACAGATGAATCATACGGTTTAGCAGGTGGAATTACTGATGGAATTCCTTCCTGAATGTCTTTTTGAATATCTTCTAAAACCATGTTTTATTGTTTTTAATTTTATTTAATATCACCCCTTCAAGGTTAGTTTGACTTTTGCTATTTTAAGCCAAGGATTTACATCCTTAGCTAAAATATATCATCCCTTCAGGATTTCAATTCCAAAAAAATATTGTTTTGGAGAATCTCTCCTACCCCAAATTTTTCATTTTCTCTTCAAGGATATTAATCTTTTCTTGGGCATCAGCTAACTTTTTCTTTTCGATTGCTACAACTGCTTCTGGTGCATTATTCACGAATCTTTCGTTCCCCAATTTCTTTTGAACAGATTTCATAAATCCTTTCGTGTATTCTAATTCTTCTTTCACTTTCGCAATTTCTGCTTCAACATCTACTGTATCTCCAAATGGAATATAGAATGAAGTGTTTTTAACGATAAATGAAAATGCGTTTGCCATTTTTTCATCTATATAAGAAAGTGCTGAAACATTTGCCATTTTAACAAGAACAGGGTCCATTTGTTCTGGGTGATTGCTACTTTTTACAATTCCTAATTCAATTTCAATCTTATTGGCAATGTTGTTTTGCTTACGAATATTACGAATGTTAGAAATAACCTCTGATGTCGTTTTAAAGTTGTTCAATAAGGTTTCGTCTACTTTTCCTGCTTCTGGCCAAGTTGCCACAATGATGTCTTCTCCTTCTTTTCTATCCCCTAACAAATGCCAAATTTCTTCAGAAATAAATGGCGTGAATGGGTGAATAATTTTCATCAATTTCTCGAAGAAAGCAATTGTCTGTGCTTTTGTTTTGGCATCAATTGGTTGTTGATATGCTGGTTTAATCATTTCCAAATACCAAGAACAGAAATCGTCCCAAACCAATTTGTAAGATGCCATTAAAGCATCAGAAATTCTAAATTTCTCGAATTGATCGTTGATGTGAATTAAGGTTTCATTGAGTTTACTTTCGAACCAATCCACTGCAATTGCAGAAGATTTTGGTTGTTCGATTTCTGCAACTTCCCAAGAACTTACCAAGCGGAATGCATTCCAAATTTTATTGGTGAAGTTTCTTCCCTGCTCACACTGACTTGTATCGAATGGCAAATCATTTCCTGCTGGCGATGAAACCAACATTCCAATCCTTACCCCATCTGCTCCGAAATCTTCAATTAGTTTAATTGGGTCTGGTGAATTCCCCAATGATTTAGACATTTTACGGCCTAATTTATCACGAACAATTCCAGTATAATAAACGTTTTTGAATGGTTTTTCGTCCATCCATTCGTATCCAGCAATAATCATTCTTGCCACCCAGAAGAACATAATTTCTGGAGCAGTTACGATATCATTTGTTGGATAATAGTATTTAATTTCTTCGTTGTTTGGGTTTGTTAATCCATCAAAAACAGAAATTGGCCACAACCAGCTAGAGAACCAAGTATCCAAAACATCTTCGTCTTGTTTTAATTCTACTTCTGTAATTACTCTTCCTGCTTTTTCATTGGCTAATTTCAAGGCTTCTTCTTGCGTTTTAGCCACTACAAAATCGTTTTCGTCTTCTCCAAAATACCACGCTGGAATTCTGTGTCCCCACCACAATTGTCTAGAAATACACCAATCTTTGATGTTTTCCATCCAGTGACGGTAGGTATTTTTCATGTTGTCTGGATAGAATTTAATGTCTCCATTCATAACATGTTCCAATGCTGGTTCAGAAATATTTTTCATATCCACAAACCACTGCAAAGAAAGACGCGGTTCAATTACAGCATCCGTTCTTTCAGAAAAACCAAGTTTATTGATGTGGTCTTCCACTTTCACCATGAAATCTTTCTCTTCTAATTCCTTGGCAATTGCTTTTCTGGCTTCAAAACGATCCATTCCTTCATAATGCAATCCTTTTTCGTTCAACGTTCCATCAGAATTTAGAATATCGATTACTTCCAAGTTGTGACGTTCACCCATTTCGTGGTCATTCACATCATGCGCTGGCGTAATTTTCAAACATCCTGTTCCAAACTCCATATCTACATAATCGTCTTGGATAATTGGAATAGCACGATTTGAAATAGGAACAATTGCTTTTTTTCCCACTAAATTTACATAACGAACATCGTTTGGGTTCACACAAATTGCGGTATCTCCCAAAATTGTTTCAGGACGCGTTGTGGCGATGGTCAACCATTCATCCGTTCCTTCAATTTGGTAACGAACGTTGTACAATTTAGAATTCACTTCTTTGTGAATTACCTCTTCATCAGAAAGCGCCGTTTTTGCAGACGGATCCCAGTTCACCATTCTTACACCGCGGTAAATCTTTCCTTTTTTATATAAATCAATGAAAATATCCTCCACAGATTCAGCATAACTTTCATCCATTGTGAAAGAAGTACGCTCCCAATCACAAGAAGCTCCTAACTTCTTCAGTTGATCAAGAATAATTCCTCCGTGCTTTTCCTTCCATTCCCAAGCGTGTTCCATGAATTCATCACGGGTTAAGTCGGATTTTTTAATTCCCTCTCCACGCAATTTATTCACCACTTTTGCCTCAGTTGCAATAGAAGCATGGTCTGTTCCAGGAACCCAACAAGCGTTTTTTCCTTGCATACGTGCACGACGAATCAAAACATCTTGAATGGTATTGTTTAGCATGTGTCCCATGTGTAAAACTCCCGTCACGTTTGGCGGCGGAATTACAATGGTATAAGGTTCTCTATCATCTGGTTCACTGTGGAAGTAATTTTTCTCCATCCAGTGTTTGTACCATTTCTCTTCAGACTTTTGTGACTCGTATGTTTTTGGAATTTCCATGCTTAATTTCTTGTTTGATACAAAGATAATTAAACAGTGATAAATGTTAAGGTAAACGCTTGAATAAATGTTTTGGAAGGGTAATTTGAAATTACGAATTTCGGAATGTGAGATTGGATAGGTTTGTGGCGCAAGGTTGGGATGACGGAACGCGGATGACGCGGATGCTTTGGGCTTACGCAGCAGAACTACAAGCAACGCGGATTAAAGGCGGATTTTTAATGTTTTGAGTTAAAATAAGGATGGATAAAAGGCAATCTTCTCAGATTTATCCAATTGGTCAGTCAGTGTCTGACCAATTCATTTTATCAATTAGTCAACAGCTTGTTGACCAAATACAAAGGCCTTCTTTAATCAACTCAATTCCTAATCACTTTCCCTTTTTCAACAATTCTATTATCATTGACAACATTATAAAAATACATTCCTTTTTCATTCAACATTGGCGTTATTTGAGTACTCATTTTATCTAGTTCAAAAGTCCCAACCTTTCTTCCGCTAATATCATAGAACACTAATGAAGAACCAATAAGACGGTTTTCAATATCGATATTTAATTTATCGTTGAACGGAACTGGGTAAACGTTAATTTCGTAATCGTTCGGTTTTAGGGTGTTTTTATAGACACTTAGGTTTACACCGTTAGGATTGTAAACAGCTAATCCTCCGCCACCTGTCCCCATCCAAACGTTTCCTAAATCATCAAATTCGAAGTCATAAACAACATCATGTGGAAGTCCAGAGTTTTCAGGTGTCATTATCGACCAATTCCCACCATCCAAAAGCACAACGCCAGAACCTGTTCCAATCCAAATATTGTTTTGGTTATCAACTCCCAAAGACGAAATAAAGTTGGTTGGTAAAATTGAATTTGATGGATTGTAAGTCGTCCAATTTGTCCCATCAAACATTGTAACACCGTAATGACGTGTCCCAATCCATAAATCACCTTGATGATCAAATTCTAAATTGGAGATATGCTCTAAAGGAACGCCTGTATTGGCAGTAGTATATTCAACCCAATTTGTACCATCAAACTTTATTAAACCACCAATTTCAGTTCCTAGCCATATATTATTAGAATTATCTACAGCAATATCATTTACAGTGGTATGAGGCAACATGGAATTTGTGGTGTCATAAACTACCCAAATGAGTCCATCATATTTCGCCAACCATCCTAAAGATGAAAACCACATATTTCCTAATGAATCTAGGGTTGCGACGGAAACATGATTTTCAGGGAGATCAGAATTTGTGGCATTATAAATTGTTGTGTTTCCGTTTTTAAAACTCCCAATTCCGCCATACAATCCTAACCATATAGTTATATCATTTTGGACATTCAACCATTTAATACCGGTACTTTGTGGATATGCTTCCCAATTATTATCCTTCAAGGACAGCAGTTGTTTGTCCCCTCCTGAATCTCCAATCCATAATTTCCCATTTCCACCCAAATCAATATCATCCATATAATTCCCTTTTAAAGGAGAATTTGAAATATCATGATAAATGGTTGTTGAATCATTAAATTGAATAATCTGTGAGTCAGACCAAGCTCCATCAAGCATCCATTTATCTCCATTGGAAGTAATTTGCAAATCCCCATTTAAAAAAGAGGGTAAACTTGAATTTGTTGAATTATATTCAATCCAGTTAGTTCCATTAAACTTGATTAGACCGCTTTCTAAACCTGAGTCTTCTCTCCATAAACTCCATATTTCATCATTATATATCTCTAATTGCTTAATCTTACCTTTAGGGAGAGCAGAGTTGTATATCGTATAATTTACCCAAGTTTGTCCATCAAATTTAGAGATTCCGAGATAAGAGGACAGCCAAATCACATCGTTTTCATCAATAGCTATATCCGAAATATAATTATCGATTATCTGAGAATTATTAATGAGAAAAAACGTTGCTGTTGTGCCATCAAATTTTATTAATCCAAGACCTTCTGGTGTCATCCAGACATCTCCATTGCTGTCAAAAACAAAATCGCCTAAAACACCTGGTAAGGCTGGCTGTCCTGAACTGTAGGTGTTATAAACTGTCCAATTGAATCCATCAAACTTTATTAGATTTTTTAAATCAGAAGTAACCATCCAAACTTCGCCATTTACATTTTCTCTAACATAAGCAAAATTAGAATCTGGAATAGCAGAATTTGTTCGGGTGTAACTTGTCCATTGCGTACCATCATATTTTGAGATACCTTTATCTTCAATACTAAACCATAAATTTCCATTTTCTGCGCTGCTCACTCCTGTTAAGTTAACACCAGGCAAGTCAGTATTGAAGCTTAAATAATGTTTCACTACAGCCGTAGTTTGATCTATTGCAACCCCACCTCCTTCTGTGGCCAACAATAATTTATTACCAGCGGCAGCCAAACCATAAATGTTATCGTTATTGGTGAAATTTGCCCAATTTTCAGTCTGAGCGTTCAACATATTAAAGGCGAATATCGAGAATATTAGAAGGTATTTTTTCATAGTGTTGATTTTTAGTTCTTATCTCCTTAACGTGAAATTAAAATTAAAGGTTGGGAAAATTCCGCATTTGACCTATCAAAAAAATAATATTATAACCCTCTATACTCCATCCCCAACTGTGTAGCTTCCCAAACTGAAGTTTGCTCCAAAAACTCATCATTAAATCTTGTTCTGGTTTGTAATCTGATCGGATAATCTTCTAGATTTCCGTTGAGTATAATTCTTTTTCCAATTGGAACATAAATTTTCAAAAACACTTTTTGACCTCTCATTTTGCTCTCAATTGGGAATCCATATTTACCGGACACATTCAACACGTTGCCTTCCTGTTCTATATCAAACTTAATTTCCTCCGAATTTTCTTTGGCAGTTTTTAAAGAACCTCCATTACTTCTTTTTTCAATAGAATAATAAAATAATGAATCTGATGTTGGTAAAACTTCAATTCTAGCATAACCTAAATTGACCTCATTTTGGGTAATGGATATAAATTGATCAAAATCGTAATCCATTGAATTCGTAATCAATAAATCATCTTCAAAAATATTCACTTGCACTTCGGGAAAAACGCCTTCTACATAGGTTTTTTCATGAGATTTATAGGTTTCTTTAAAATCAAATCCAGTCCTTATTCCAAGAAAAGACAGTCCAATAATGGCAATAAACCAAATAATTAGCAGAGTTAAAACAAAGGTCCTAGACTTTGGTTTTTGATTAAAAAGCAACATTCCTCCTGCAAGAACAATGAAAATCAATGGAATTATGGATACAGTAAAAATTAACCATGCAGCTAATACAGACGAAGTGAAAATCAGACCAATGATGGAATTTATATCACCATCTATAACTTCATTGTTTAAAAAGAAAAAACTATAGTCAGCTAAAAAAAACAGTGTCAAGGAAATCAAGCCCAAGACTCCCACTAAGAAAAGTACAAAACCTATTACCCGCCCTATCGCTTTGGCAATATTTGATATGGGATTATCTTTTTTTTTAAAAGAATTTTTCACTGAGTTTGAAGCCCTCTTAAATCCTGTTTTCGCTTCATTAGTAACTGATTCTGCAAAAGCACGAAAATTATCCAAGTTTGCGGATTGACCTTTCATTTGTAATTTTTGAGCTGTTGTTCTAGCTTCAGGAATCGCAATCCAGGCAATAATATAAATCAAAACTCCAGAACCTCCAGCAAGAACTAAGACAATCCATAAAACACGAATTAAAACAGGATCAATATTGAAATAATGTGCCAAACCAGCAGAAACCCCTCCTAACATTCCTTCATCTGTATCTCTGTACAAACGTTTTGAACCTTGTTCTTGATGATAATCATTATGGTGAAAAAACTCCTCATCTTCTCCGTCATAATTTTCATCAAACTGATTTGGAGACCCCATTATAACCATCACTTCCTCAACATCGGCAAGCGTTACGACTTCCTTGTTTTTATTTAGACGCTCCTGAAACAGTTCAGCAATTCGTACCTCAATATCTGACACCATTTCCTCTACCCCTTGCTGACTGGAGAATACACGCTTAATATCTAAAATATATTGTCTTAAAACTTGATATGCATCTTCTTCGATATGATACACCATACCTGCAAGATTTATTGTTGTTGTTTTTTTCATAGTGACTTATTTTCTAATTGGTTTACTGCATTACTTAATACACCCCATGTTAATTTTAACTCTGTTAAAAACTCAACACCAGGTTTTGTTAATTCATAATACTTTCTGGGTGGTCCTGCACTGGATTCCTCCCAACGATAATCTAATAACTCTGCATTTTTTAATCGTGTCAATAAAGGATATAGCGTGCCTTCGACAACTATTAATTCAGCTTCTTTTAAATGCTCAATAATTTCTGAAGGATAACATTCTTTATTTGAGAGTATCGACAATACACAATACTCCAAAATTCCTTTTCGCATTTGTGCTTTAGTGTTCTCTACCTTCATGTTTTTGAATAAATGTTTCTGCAAATATACAAACAATATAGTACTATGCAATACAAGGTACTATATATTTTAAAATAAACCTTCAAAAATATAATGATAATGAGAAGTAAAAGCACTGGAGTGACGGCTAAAATTGGATTCACGATGCTAAATAGTGGTTGGTCGGAAACAGACGAATTTTATAAAATAGATTATTTTTGATGAGAGTTGAATTTATTTTTATGAGGTGATGCCTTAGCATCAGGCGATTGAAAATAAAGGGAACTATTGCAAAAGGAAATATTTTTAATTTTGATGTGTTTCCGTCCAGACACTAAATACGCGGTAAAAAGAAAAAGAGACAAAATTCTAGAATAAGGAAAACCTCCAAGTCGAAGCGCCTCACTACTCCCTGCTTTTATAATTCACCTCATTTAGCTAATGAAAGATCTAAATGTGGGCAAGATAAGCTAACACAGTTTTTAGCAGGCGAAATCATAGCATCAATTTTGATAAGTAGGTAGAAAGTTGTATTACCTTGGCTTGCGTTTAGTTTGAGTTTGGAATAGGAATCTTTATGCGGATTGAAGGTTTGACATGAAAACAAAAGATTTTTTTTCCATATCAAATGCAAAATCACTAGTTTAGCGAAAAAATTAATAACATGAATAAGAAACACTTAATGATTGGTTTAATCACTGCTGGTTTTTTTGCTAGTTGTAATACACCAACAGAAACCAATGAAGCTACTACTACCGAAACAGATACAACTGAAGTTGTAGTTGAAGAAACAGAAGAAGAAACAAATGATGTAAATCAAACTTCTTTTGGTCCAGAAAAAGTAGACACCACGAATGCGCTTTCAACAAGTGAATTACTAGCGCAATTTGAAGGAAAAACTGAATTAGAAGCAACCTTCAAAGCTGAAATTCATGAAACTTGCTCTAAAGCGGGTTGCTGGGTAAACATTCAAAAAGAAGATGGAGAAACATTTATGGTTCGTTTTAAAGACCATTTTACCATTCCTGTTGACACTGAACCTGGAACAATTGCCTACTTGACAGGGAAAGCAATTCAAGACACAGTTACTGTTGATTTACAACGTCATTTTCTGGAAGATGCTAATGCTCCCCAAGAGGAAATTGATGCGATTACAGAAGTGAAATATGCAATGACTTTTATTGCTGACGGAATAGAAATCGTTAGATAAATATTTTTTGTTTGTGTGGAATGTAGGCTTGACCTACTAGGGCATGCCTACATCCCGCACAAACAAAAATTCAATTTATATTAAAAATTATATTCTCCCGCCTCGATCACACGTTGTGCAATTTGCTGGCGTGCTTCTTTAGCGTTGAATCCATCAATTTTAGTAAATCGTTTTAAGCCCATTAACATCATTTTTGCTTCGTCTCCTCCAGCAAAAGCGTTAATCGCATCTTTTCCGTATTTATTAATTTTATCTGCTACATCATAGAAATAAGTCTTCACTATGGCAATCTCATCTTTACATGCTTCCTCTCCTCTCATTGAAATCATTTTATCAACTCTTAATAAGAGAGATTCCGCTTGGTAAGTATCAATTGATAAATCTGCAATATTCATCAAAACTTCTTGTTCTTTTGCTAAAGTGGCCATTAATTTCTGAACTGCAGAACCAGCAACCATTAAGATTACTTTTTTGAAACCTTTTAATGCTTTATATTCATTTGCAAAAACACCTTCTGGCTGATCTCCGAAATCTGGAATACTCATTAATTCGTTGGCTACTTCTTGCGCTGGGCCCATTAAATCCAATTCACCCTTCATTGCTCTTTTAAGTACCAAATCAACAATTAACATTCTGTTGATTTCGTTTGTACCTTCAAAGATTCTATTGATTCTAGCATCACGATAAGCTCTTTCCACAGGAGATTCTGCAGAATATCCCATTCCTCCGTTGATTTGGACAGCTTCATCTACAACATAATCTAAACAATCGGATCCTGCAACTTTAAGAATCGCACATTCTGGTGCAAACAACTCAATTCCTTTAAGTGTTGCTTTCTCTTTATCCATTCCTCCATCGATGTACGCCTGAATTGCGTCATCAATATTTTGACCTGCTCTATAAGTAGCCGATTCAACGACAAAACATTTAATGACTTGCTCAGCGATTTTATGACGAATCGCTCCATATTTAGAAATTGGACGGCCAAACTGCTCACGTTCATTGGCATACTTTATAGAGTAATCTATTGCCGCTTTTGCTCCTCCTAAAACAGCTCCTCCTAATTTAATACGACCGATATTCAAAATGTTCAATGCAATTTTAAATCCGTTTTCACGCTCAGAGAGCATGTTTTCCGCAGGAACCTTTACATTATTAAAGAATACTTGACGTGTAGAAGAACCCTTTATTCCCATTTTCTTCTCCTCAGGATTCAAGGTTATTCCCTCAGAATCGGCATCAACAATAAATGCAGTTAACTTATCATCGTCATCAATTTTGGCAAATACAGTCAATACATCTGCGAAGCCAGCATTGGTGATCCACATTTTTTGACCATTAATCACATAATGTTTTCCGTCTTCAGTTAATTCTGCTTTTGTTTTTCCTGAATTTGCATCAGATCCAGCAGAAGGTTCTGTTAAACAGTAGGAAGCTTTCCATTCCCCAGAAGCTAACTTTGGTATGTATTTTTCTTTTTGCTCTTGCGTTCCGTAATAAAGAATTGGCAAAGTACCGATTCCTGTGTGAGCACCATAAGCAACTGAGAAAGAATACCCTTTCCCTAATCTTTCGGTAGCAAGCAATGTTGTCTTAAAGTCTACACCCATTCCTCCTAAATCTTCAGGAACAGACAAACTCAACAAACCAAGTTCTCCAGCCTTCTCTAGGATAGACTGCATTAAACCTTCTTCCATTTCATCAATCCTATCCAGATTAGGTTCAACCTCAGTAGCAATAAAATCATCACACATTTTTGCAATCATAATTTGCTCTTCTGTCCATTCCTCTGGAATGAAAATATCCTCTGGTTTCGTATCACGAATAATAAATTCACCCCCCTTAATTGCTGTATTTTCTGACATAACTATATAGTTTTTTGGTTTTTTATTAAAATTTAATATCGTAAATATATATGTTTATTCTTTATTATGCAAGCATATAAAACTATGAATTTTAGTTTTGTCATTTCTTTTTCACCACTTTGTATGAAAAGTTATAAATAAAACCGTCATGATACATGATTTCTTTATCTTTGAAAAAAAGTAAATCGCAAGTGAAAGTTTTTCAAGGATTTAATGAAATGTCCAAAATTCCACATCCCGTTCTCACTATTGGAACATTTGATGGAGTACATATCGGACACCAAAAAATTATTAAACAGCTCAACGAAGTAGCCGAAAGAATAGGTGGTGAATCTGTATTGTTTACGTTTTATCCCCACCCGAGAATGGTATTATTTCCAGATTCTCATGGACTAAAACTTATTCAGACTCAAGTTGAAAAATTGGAAAAACTGGAAAGAATCGGTTTAAAGAACATTATTGTTCATCCTTTCACAAAAGAATTTTCAAGATTAACAGCAATCGAATTTGTGCGTGACTATTTGGTGAATAAGCTCAACATCAAGACCATTGTAATTGGCTATGATCACCAATTCGGAAAAAATAGAGAAGGAAGTTTGGAGCTTTTAAAAGAACTAGCTCCAGTTTATGATTTTGAAGTTATTGAAATAGGAGCAAAAGATATTGATGAAGTTAATGTAAGTTCAACCAAGATTCGTGAAGCATTAAAACAAGGTGATGTGAGTTTAGCCAACACCTATTTAGGAGAAGAATTTCAGATTAATGGCATTGTGGGGCATGGTCAGAAGCTAGGCAGTAAACTAGGTTTCCCGACAGCAAATATAGAACTCAACAATGACGTTAAAATTATTCCTAAGAATGGGGTTTATGCCACAAGAGTTATCAGAGAAGACAAATCAGAATTCTTTGGTTTAGTAAGCATAGGTGAGCGTCCTACAGTTGATGATTCTGGAAAAATTACCATTGAAGCCTATTTAATAGACTTTAAAGGTAATTTGTACGGAGAGCAGTTGCAACTAAAACTACTAAAACGTGTTAGGGATGAAAAAAAATTCAATAGTTTAGAAGAATTAGTTACCGAAATGAAAAAAGATGAAAAGTGTCTGCGTAATTGGATTAATGATTTTAATTGGTAATTCTATCTGGAGTCAGATTCCACAAGATGAGATACCTTATTATACATTAACAGAAGCCAAAACAGCTTTTGCAGATACCATTTTTGGCATTGATTTAAATAAAGAGGGATTAACCGAAATTCCAGAAGAATTAAAAAAATTTAAAAACCTAAAAGGGCTAAGATTAACAAAAAACAAATTAAGTGAACTACCCGAGTTCTTCACATCTTTTAATCAGCTCGAATTTCTTTATCTAGATAAAAATAAATTTACTCACTTCCCTTCCAAAATTTTTCACCTTTCAACATTACGCTATTTAAACATGAGTAGAAATGAAATTGGTGCCATTCCGGCTGGAATTAAAAACCTAAAAAACTTAAAATATTTGGATGTTTGGGACAACAGGTTTGTGTTCATAGATGATTCATTTGCAGAACTCCAACAACTCGAATTCATAGATTTTAGAGGTACTACTTTTGCAGTTTCCTTCGTCGAAAAATGGACAAGAGCTTTTCCTAATGCAGAAGTCCAATTTGACAATCCCTGCAGTTGTTTAGACTAAGAACAGAACAAAAAGATAGAAAATAGAAAGAGGGGAATAGGGAGAGGGTGTGAGGGAGAGGGAAAAACTCAGTGCAAACCACAACGATTCATCCGCTGCCAATCAAAACACCTGCGAAAATCTACGTAATCTGCGGGAGAAATCGAGAGCGCCAACGAACCAAAAAGTATCTGCGAAAATCTGTGCAATCTGCCGGAGAAATCGAGAGCGCCAGCAAACCAAAAAGCATCTGCGAAAATCTGCGAAATCTGCGGGAAAAACGAAAGCACTAGCGAACCAAAAAACATCAGCGGAAATCTGCGGAATCCTCTGGAGAAAACGAGAGCGCCAACGAACCAAAAAGCATCTGCGAAAATCTGCGGTAATCTGCGGGAGAAAAAGAGAGCACTAGCAAACCAAAAAACATCTGCGGTAATCTGCGTAATCTGCCGGAGAAAACAATCCAGACGAAAGCGCATATCCCTTAACAATACCGAGCAAGATCTACTTTTTCAACTTATCTATCAGTTCGCTATACTGAGCGTCTTTGGAAATGTAAAACCCAATTTGTAACAATTCAAATAACTGTTCTGTAGCTAATTTTGTTATTGGATCTACCCTTACATTCACCTCATAATTTTCAAGATTAGCTAATGCCTTCGCAATTTCATCAGCTTGTGTTAAATCGATATTTTCATCATAAGTCTTAATCACCAAAGTACTAAGTTCTCCTTCAACCACCTTACAAACCGTAAGAATATCCTTTCTTCTGAGTTCTACCAATTCTGTTTTTCTCAAAACACCTTCCCAGATAACATCACTGAACTGATCGATAATTCCTTCAACCTTTTGTGTGTCGTTTTCTTTCAATTTTACCCACTCATCAGCTGGGATTCCATTCACTGCTAGAAAATCAACAAATTCTTTCTCTAAATCTTTTAAATCTTTTAAGGGCAAGCGGGTATATTTCATGTAATCTAAATTTAAAGTACAAAGATGAGAATTTAATCGAAATCCTTTTTAATTCAGCTGAAAATAAGTTAGAATCCCAGAAAATAGTATTGAAATTGCAAATCACGACATGTTAATATATGTCACAAATATGACAAAACGAACTGTTTTTGTTTAATGTTTAGAACTAAAGACTAAACAGAGTGTTCTGTATTTGAATCAAAACCAAAATATTATGAAAACAATTTTATCAAAAACAATGAAGAAAGTGAGTTTAACCCTTGCAATAGCAATGATGAGCGTTTCCGCTTTCGGTCAAACTGTTTATGGGGTAATTTCTAACAGTCCAAACCACACAACACTAACAGCAGCTATTGACGCAGCTGGACTAGACGCAACATTAGACGACCCAATGGGCGAGTTCACTGTATTTGCACCCGACAACAATGCCTTTGCTGATTTATTAGCAGAATTAGGAATAACAGCTCCAGATCTATTAGCAGACGCAGGGTTGGCAGACATTCTTACCTACCATGTATTAGGCTCGGAAGTTATGGCTGCCGGAATTACAAACGGAGACATAGTTACGCCAATCAATAGCAACAACACCCTGAAATTAACGGTGAATGCTTCTTCAGAGGTATTTGTTAATCAAGCCCAAGTAAACGCAGCTGATTTAGCAGCTTCAAACGGGGTTGTGCACTCCATCGATCAAGCGTTACTCGTAAACGAAACAGTTGCTGATTTAGCCATTGACAACGGCTTTAACATTTTAGTTGCTGCGGTAGTTGAGGCAAGATTATTACCTGCTTTGACAGATCCTTTTGCAGAATATACGGTCTTTGCACCTACTGATGCGGCATTCACAACATATATTACTAACTCTGGAATTACGGCTCCAGACTTATTAGCGAGTGCAGGTTTAGCTGATATCCTTTTGTACCATGTTTTGGGAATGGAAGTTAATTCAGCAGATTTAACTGACGGTATGGTTGCAACCTTAAACGGAGCAAACATTCTTGTAGACCTTTCAAATGGTGTGATGATAAATGACGCCATGGTTACCACTGCAGACGTAGCTTCTGACAATGGAGTTGTTCATGTTATTGATAAGGTTTTAGTTCCTGGAACTGCTTCAATAGAAACAAATAAGTTTGAGGAAATTACAGTTTTCCCAAATCCAACTACTTCAGTTATACAAGTAGAAAACATGGAAAACGCAGATTACAGAATCACAAACTCGGCAGGTAAAATTGTAAAAGAAGGGAAATTAACCTCAAACAATATTCAAGTCAACGCCCTTGAAAATGGGATGTATTTCTTATACTTAATCGAAGGAGAAAATGTATTCACTAGTCAATTTATTAAAAAGTAGTACTCTTTTTCATAGTTGAGGGAAAGTCCGCTTCTTAATTGAAGCGGGCTTTTTTGTTTGACAAAAATTGCAAATTCTTAATTTATAGAAAGCGAAAACTCAAAATGATTAGCCAATATAATTGAAGTTTGATCTCTATGAATAGAATTTATTTACTCAAATATAAAATTGATTCAATTGTTAAAGTGGTAAAAATAGTTAAGCCATAAGGAACTAGTTTTAATTCTTGTTTAACGTTCCACTTTTAACCATAGACGATAGATTAATTTCTATCGATTTTCTATATTTTAATTCTCATAGAACGTCTCCCCGCCTAAATCAAGATAAATTTGATGCAGTATTGAAAATATAATTACTTTTAACCATCATTAAGGCAAATCTCAATATATGAAAATGAACTTCGCTAAATTAAAGCCTTTAGTCCGTGCTTTAATTGAACAAGGTTTAATCTTGTTTCCTTCAATACTTATCATCAGATTTTTTGATCTTTTCCTATTTGAAAAAGAGGTTTTTACAACTAATGGCGAGCTATTAAGAATATTTGCAATTATACTTTATAAGGAACTGGTATTCCTTGTTCTATACCTAATAACAGTAGGACTTTTACTAGGATTAATAAAACTTGCTTCTAAACCTATTTATTGGTTCTCTACGGTTTTATCTTCCACTTTTATGGTGTTTCTCTATTTGTCCACCTCTCAATATTATCATACCTCTTACCTGCTTTTAGACCATGTCATCCTGTTTTTTACATTAGATGAAATATTAGAAATTGCTTCAACGGAAACAGGACAAGTGACCGGACAATTCTTTTGGTACTACTTTTCACCTATTCTACTTCTCGTTTTATCATTCGTTTTTCACAAGAAAATATCCGGTTTTGTATTCAACTCTAAAATACCAAAAGCAATATTTGCAACGGCGTTAATTGTGTTAGGAGTTAATTTTATGACTAAAAACGCCTTTTTAACTGAGAAACAAAAAATCATTGTTACATCAAAACCAAAACATATCATTTCAAGTGTGATTAACCACTGGAATGAACAAAATGATTTAATAAACCTCGATAAAAAGGAATTCTTCACCACTGTGAATGAGTTCCGTGACTTTATGGGCTGGGAAAATTCGGCAAATCAAGTGGATTATCCTTTTAATAGAAAGCTAAGGAAAAATGAAAACCACTTGGAAACCTACTTTAATGAATTTGACAAAGCTCCTAATGTCGTAATGGTGTTTTGTGAAGGGCTAAGCTCTACTTTTTCTGGACCAGAGGCCGTGCTTGAAAGCATGACTCCCAATTTAGATAAGCTCTATTCAAAAAGTTTATACTGGCCAAACACTATTAGCAACACAGACAGAACGCATGGAGTATTCGCCAATGCATTAGCTTCTTTGCCCCATGGAAAAGTTCGTGGAATGCTCAATTTAAAATCAACATTTCCGCAGCATTTGTCCATTCCAAAAATACTCGTTTCAAACGGATATCACTCCTCCTTCTCTTACGGTGGGTGGGGATATTTTGATAATTTCGAACCATTTCTAAAAAAGAATTATGTGGAAAATATTTGGGATAAAGATTACTTGGTAGAACAAGGCATTTACAAAGTCAAAGACAATGGTACTGCATTCACTTGGGGAATTCAAGATAATGAGATGGTTGATTTATATTTCGAACTTAAGGGCACAAATGCCAAAACTCCTTTTTTTGATATATTCCTTAATTTAAGTCTCCACAGTCCTTTCGACATTCCGCAAGAGGAAAAATACAAAGCAATTGCAAAAGAAAGAATGAAGAATGTAAAAGACGGAGAAACCCTTTATGAAAATTATAAGGAAGTAATCGCTGCAGTCATATATCAAGATGAGGCTTTAGGTAGTTTCATGGAAGAGTACGAAAAACGACCTGAATATGAAAATACAATTTTTGTTTTCGTGGGTGATCACAACGTAAACACGCTTCCTTTAAGATCAGAGCTCGATTCACACTATGTTCCTCTGGCCATTTTTAGCCCAAAATTAAAACAAGCTAAAAAGTTCAAAGACATCGTTGCTCACACAGATATTCCGCATAGCATTACAACACTATTAGCTCCTTATTTAAATGTTAAAGAAATTCCTGAGCAGACCAGTTGGATTGGAAATGGGCTAAGTACAAACAACACCCTTTCCGCTGATCAACCAAAATTCATCGGGCGATTTAACGGAGACATTATAGGTCTAATTTATGCAGACACACTTTTAATGAATGACCAATTATATAAAATTTCTGGTCCTTTGAACATTACTGAAATAAAAGGTAAAGAACGCAAAAAATACTTTGACCATCAATTGAGAAATTACAAAATAATGAATCAATATGTAGTTGATAATTTAAAACTACTACTTCCTGCAGACACATTAGAGTATCCCAATGCAAAAGGTGATTTCTTTTTCCCTGAATATGATTGATACTGTAGATTTCTTAAATCTAAAATTTTTAGTTTTATTGGTTAATATTCTATTCGTTCGTAATTCATTAAGGGTAATAAATAAGAACCCGCAACCTAACTTTTATTGATCGTAATCAACAAGCTGTTTTCACTTCAATCCAACTTTATCCTTACCTTGCTAATCATTTCATCTCCCATCAATAGAATAAGTGAAGTTGAAAGCAAACTAAATCTAGAAGATTGATTTTATCAAAAAAAGCGAATTTTGTCACGTTCAAGTCGGTTTGACACTTTTGAATAATATAAGAAGATAAACTTTTTTATCTTTAAGAAATAATTTAAATCATGATAAAAACAATTCCAGAGAAAGCATTCATGTTCTTAAAAGAACTAGCAAGAAATAATGATAGAGATTGGTTCAATGAAAATAAACCAGAGTTTAAGTCAATTGAAGGAGAGGTGAAGACGTTTTTCAACGAACTTTTAATCCGAATGCAGGAATATGATAAAATAGAAAAACTCAAAATGTTTCGCATTTATAGGGATGTACGCTTCTCTAAGAACAAGGAACCATACAAAACTCATATCAGTGGAAACTATATTCGCGTTAAACCAGAATTAAGGGGTAGTTACTATCTGCACATTCAACCCAATGCGAGTTTTATAGCCGCTGGTTTTTGGGCACCTGAAAAAGATGATTTATTGCGGATAAGAAAAGAGTTTGAATTGGACGCTTCAGAAATTAGAACAATACTTGCCGATCAGCATCTAAAATCAATTTGGGGTGAACTTGAAGGTGAGGAATTAAAAACCGCCCCTAAAGGTTTCAGTAAAGATCATAAGAACATTGATTTAATAAGGAAGAAACAATTCGTGTTCACAAAAAACTTCACAGACCAAGAAGTACTATCTGCAGATTTTATTAAAGAAGTGGATACCGCTTTTAAAGCAATTAGACCGTATTTTGATTACATGAGCGAAGTTTTAACCACCGATGAAAACGGCCTTTCACTGATTGAAAATTAAATCCTATAACTCAAGAAAACTATGAAGAGCATGCAAAAACTCCAAATTAACTAAAGCTTCTCTATTTCCTTCAAAAGCTCTGAAGCTTCATAAGTTTTTTCATCACTCAACTTTCGATTTGTTTTAGACAAATTAAAGGCCTCTTTCAATAGTTTTTCATACTTCTCTTCTAATTTTTCCTTCTCTGTTTTCTTCTTAAATAATCCGATACACTACATGACAATTTTCAATAAAACCTTGCTAAATCCTTTCTTTTCAGGGTTCAAAAGGAAGCTTGATATATATTCTAATCCATATTTGAAAACCGATTTAGCTCTATGACCATGCTTTTTTAT
>NZ_QFRJ01000022.1 GCF_003143775.1 Brumimicrobium oceani
CTGTATTTTTGATACTCATAATTGGGTGTGCTAAAAGTGTATGTTTTTTATGTTTAAGCACTTTAAAAATAACACTTTGCACCCTTTTATCCTATCTTTCTATGAATTTTTCGGGTTAAGCGGAAGGGTTTTACAAGCGTTCATGTTTTTTTATTTCAATATTGCGAAGGCATACATGTTGGTTATACTCGACAAGGAGCTTATGGAGGCTTATTTGATGGCGTATGCAATGGTACTAATGTTTGTGTTTTTTATTCTAATATTAAGGCTAATCGAACTGATTTCTTACTATAGTGACCCTAATTTAGAATTGCATAGAGAGAAGGATTTATTTGATTTGAAATTTGATATCATATACGCTATTCTTTGTGGCTTAATGGTGAATGAAATAGTAACGAATGCCATTAAGTATCCATTTGTAGGATCAAAAGAAGGAGTAATAAGTTTGGGGGTGAGCCATGATGACCACAATGTATGTTTATATATTGGTGATGATGGGATTGGTTTGCTTAATGAATTTGATATTAGTGAAGCTAAATCTTTGGGCTTGCAATTGGTTCATGACTTGCTAGAGCAATTAAACGGAGATTTAAAAATTGATTCAATGGAAGGGACTCACTTTAGGATAGTTTTTCCTTAATTAACAAAAGCGAAAAATCAGAATATGCGTCGAGGCAATTATAAAGCTCCTTTGTTAACATCTTCTTGATAGCATTCAAACGCTATTTTCGCGCTGTTTAGTGCTAAAGGTATTCCTCCTCCAGGATGTACGGTTACACCTGTAAAATACAATCCATTTATAGTTTTACTAAAGTTAGGATGACGGTAGAAGGCGGCATATTTGTTGTTGGATGCATTCCCATAAATAGACCCCTTGGCACCTGAGTATTTTTCTTCAATAAAAACAGGGTCCATAACGAACTCTTCTTCTATTAAAGGTTCTAATTCTCTGTTTAAATGCTTACTCAGCTTTGAAAGCATGTAGGTTTTCGTCTGTTGAACCAATTTCTTCCAGTCTTGACCTTCATTAATTGGAGTATTCACCATAACAAACCAATTTTCTTTGCCTTTAGGAGCATCTTCTTTCTTTTGCTTTGAAGTGATGTGAAGATATATTGAAGGGTCGCTACTTAGTGTTTTACTTTCAAAAATCTGTTTGAATTCGTCTTTATAATCCGAAGAGAAAAACATATTATGGACATCAAGTTCCGGAAAAGAGCCATTCATTCCCCAATAAAACACAATAGCAGAGGAAGATCGTTCTTGATTGAGTGTTTTTTGTGGTTTTTCAATGCTTTTAGAAAGGAGTTTTTTATAAGTATAGGTTACATCCATGTTGGAAATCACTACATCGAAATCTTCTGTGCGATGATCTGTAATTATTCCCGTAATTCGATTCTCTTTTGTTTTTATGGAGTTCACCTTTTCATTAAAATAAAAGTTTGCTCCTTGGTCTTTTGCTAACTCATACAAGGAGCAGGCTATCTGCACCATTCCGTTTTTTGGGAGGAAAACGCCTTCATTTAACTCTAGGTGCTGAATCATGTTCAACATTGCTGGAGATTTAAATGGACTGGAGCCATTATAGGTAGCATATCTGTTGAACAATTGAATGGTCTTCTCATTTTTGAATGTAGAAGAATTTTCCTGATCCATTGTAGAGTTCAACTTATATTTGGGTAATCTCTTTAAGGCCTTGAATAAATCCTTTGTGAAGAGGTGTTTAAACCTGTGTAAAGACTTTTCTATAAAAAGGGGCGCAATGCGTTCATAATTATTTTTGGCTTTTAGAAGGTATTGCTTAACTACTCTTCTATTTTCTCCTAATTCATTTTCAAAAACGTCGAGCATTGCCTTTGGGTCTGCTGGTAAGGAGTAGCGAGTACCATCATTAAAGAAGTAGTTGAAGGTGTTATCTAATTTCTGATATTGAAATTCGGAAAAATCTTTTCCGCAAAGTTGATAAAGGTCTTTGATGTATTTTGGAGCTGTGAATACAGATGGGCCCATATCCCAGCGAAACTCTCCCAAGGAAAGATTGTTAATCTTCCCTCCGGGATGTGAATTCGCTTCGAATATACTTACTTGATGACCAGCATTAGCAAATCTAATTGCACTTGCAAGACCACCAACTCCAGCTCCTATTATTGCAATTTTAGCCACGATTTATAACTTTATTTACCGTGACACTGTTTGTATTTCTTACCGCTTCCGCAAGGACAAGGATCGTTTCTTCCTGGACTTTTTTCTGCTACAGCAGGTTGTTGTTTTGGTGCGCTTTGTTGTTGAGAATTAGCCATCGCTTGATCATATCCTTGACTTCCTTCAAATTGCTGAGTGGTGTTGCTTGCTTGCGCCTGAGTGTTCTCATTTACTTGGGCTTGGGCGTAATTGTCACTTTGTTTAGCAGCATTGTTTTGCACTGAAGCAGGTTGTTGTTGTATTGGTATTTCACCTTTCACTAAGAATTCAACAGTATCCTGATTTAAACGGTCAATCATATCCTTGAAAAGGTTGAATGACTCTAATTTATACACTAAAAGTGGATCTTTTTGCTCATGACGTGCTTGCTGAACAGATTGTTTTAGATCATCCATTTCGCGCAAGTGTTCTTTCCATTCATTGTCAATAAGTCCTAAAACAATAGCTTTCTCAAACTGACGGATAATAGATTTACCTTCAGTATCATTCGCTTCCTTTATCGTTGTTGAAACTTCAATTCCTCTTTTTCCATCTGTAATTGGAACACGGATATGACGCTCCCAGTTTTCGTTATTCTCATAATGTGGTTTTACATTTTCGAATACCAAGTGTGCTATCTTTTTATTTTTGGTGTCATAACGGTCTAATGCAGCATTGTAAACGGCATTAATCGTATCTATTTGATTTTGACTAGAGAACTGTTCTGCTTTAATTGGAGACTGGATCCCAACAACACGCATTAGCTCTAATTCGAAATCTTGGAAGTCATCTTTTCCGTTATACTTGCTTACGATATATTCAATTGTATCATAATACATGTTTGCAATATCTAGGTCTAAACGATCTCCATATAAAGCATTTTTACGTTTTCTATACACCGCTTTACGCTGCGCATTCATTACGTCATCGTACTCCAGCAAATGTTTACGGTTACCGAAATTGTTCTCTTCTACTTTTTTCTGAGCTCGCTCAATTGATTTAGAAATCATTCTGTGTTGAATCACTTCTCCTTCTTTGAGTCCCATTCGGTCCATTAATTTTGCAATACGTTCAGAACCAAACTTACGCATCAAATCATCTTCCAATGAAACGAAGAATTGAGAAGATCCTGGATCTCCTTGACGACCAGCACGTCCACGAAGTTGTCTGTCAACACGACGAGAGTCATGTCGTTCTGTACCAACAATCGCTAGACCTCCAGCTTCTTTAACACCCTCGCGGAGTTTAATATCTGTTCCACGACCCGCCATATTCGTGGCTATCGTAACAGTTCCTTTTGTTCCCGCCTCAGCTACTATTTCAGATTCTTTTTGGTGTTGTTTCGCATTTAATACATTGTGTTTAATGCCTTTCATTTGTAACATTCTACTCAATAGCTCCGAGATTTCAACCGTGGTTGTACCAACCAAAACAGGTCTATCTTCTGCCACAAGCCTTTCCACTTCCTGAATAACTGCTTGGTATTTTTCGCGTCCTGTCTTGTAAACCATGTCTTCAAGATCTTTACGAGCTAAGGGTCTGTTTGTTGGAATTACAACAACATCTAATTCGTAAATATCCCAGAATTCTTTCGCTTCAGTTTCGGCTGTACCTGTCATCCCTGAAAGTTTATGGTACATCCTAAAGTAGTTTTGAAGAGAAACGCTTGCATAAGTTTGAGTCGCTGCTTCAACTTTCACGTTCTCTTTGGCTTCAATTGCTTGGTGGAGTCCGTCAGAATAACGGCGCCCCTCCATAATACGTCCTGTAGATTCATCAACAATTTTCACCTTGTCATCTGCAATTACGTACTCTACCTCCTTCTCAAATAAGGTGTAGGCTTTTAACAATTGGTTAATACTGTGAATACGTTCAGATTTTACAGAATAGTCACGGATTAATTCATTCTTTTTTTCTTCTAAAACATCTTCGGCTAACTCTGCGTTTTCTAGTTTAGCCAGTTCCATACCGATATCTGGCATGATATAGAAGTTAGGATCGTTTGTTCCTGACATCAAATCAATACCTTTATCTGTAAGGTCAATGGTGTTGTTTTTTTCATCAATAACGAAGAATAATTCATTGTCAATGATTGGCATTTGCTTATTTTGCTCTGCCATGTAAAAGTTTTCCGTTTTCTGTAGATGAGCTTTTACTCCTGGTTCAGATAAAAACTTAATTAATGCTTTGTTTTTTGGAAGACCACGATAAGCACGAAGAAGCTTTTGCCCACCTTCGTCCAATAATCTTCTTTGTTCTTTTTTGTCTTCTGTTGGTTGATTGATGACTGCTAAATCCTTCTTTGCTTCAGCTAGTACTTTGTTAATGAATGCTCTTTGAGCGCTCACTACTTTTTCAATCAATGGTTTTAATGCAACATACTCTTGCTGGTCACCTTTAGGGGTAGGACCAGAAATAATTAGAGGTGTTCTTGCATCATCAATTAATACTGAATCGACTTCATCAATAATTGCATAGTGGTGCTTTCGTTGAACAAGACTTTCGATGTCACTTGACATGTTGTCACGCAAGTAGTCAAAACCAAATTCATTGTTTGTCCCAAAAGTAATATCAGCTTTGTATGCCTCTCTTCTAGATTCTGAATTGGGTTTATGCTTGTCAATACAGTCAACAGATAATCCGTGGAATTGATAAAGTGGCCCCATCCATTCGCTATCACGACGAGACAGGTAATCATTAACAGTTACTAAATGAACTCCTTTTCCTGCGATTGCGTTCAAATAAACAGGGAGGGTTGCAACTAAAGTTTTTCCCTCTCCGGTTTGCATCTCTGCAATGTTCCCCCCATGTAATACAGCACCACCCATGATTTGCACATCATAGTGAACCATGTTCCACTCAACATCTGTTCCAGCAGCGGTCCATTTATTTTTCCAAATGGCTTTATCTCCTTCTATTACTAAACCGTCGTGGGTTTTTGCCATCTCTCGGTCATAGTCTGTAGCGGTCACCACAATTTGTTTGTTTTCAGCCCAACGACGAGAGGTTTCTTTAATAGTTGCAAAAGCTTCAGGCATGAGTTCTTCGAGAATAAGCTCTATTTGGTCATCAACATCAGAGGTTAGCTTATCTATTTTTTCAAATATATTTTCTTTGTCTAAAACAACTGTGTCTGGATGGTTGGCTTGGTCTTCTAGGTCTTGAATTTCTTTTTCAAGTGACGCTGTTCCTTCTTTAATTTTATCCTGAAATGCTTTTGTTCTTGCTCTCAGCTCATCATCACTGATGTTTTGAATTGAAGCATATATCTCATTGACTTTATCTATGATTGGCTGAAATGTTTTTCGGTCTTTTACCGATTTGTCGCCAAGTAATTTCTTTAATAGTCCTCCTATCATTTTAGTGCTGTTATTTAGACCCCAAAAATAAGCTAATTACTTTAAATTGGGGCGTTGTATTTTTATTAAATTGAGGTAATCATAAATTATTCCACGAGTGAATAACTGACAATGTGACGTAAAGTTAGCTTGCAAAAAAAAGCCCCAAAGGTAATTTGGGGCTTTTGACGTATGTTTTTTTAATATTCGTCTTCGTTAAAAAAGAAATCCTCCTTTGAAGGATAGTCGGGCCAAATATCTTCGATGTTTTCGTAAATTTCACCTTCATCTTCGATGTCTTGCAGGTTTTCAACCACCTCAAGCGGGGCTCCATTACGAATTGCAAAGTCGATTAATTCGTCTTTAGCCGCTGGCCAAGGTGCATCTTCTAGGTAGGAAGCTAATTCTAATGTCCAATACATAATATGTTTATTTTTATCTTGTTAGTCAAATCTTGTAATCAGAGCGCAAAAGTAAATTTATTTTTTGAAAAACCAAATTTAATATCGGTATTCAAAATTATAAAGCTTTATAACTGCTTAAACTCTTGGTTTCCATTGAATTTCTTCAATCTCTAGATCATTTGCTATTTTTCTCGATAGTACAAACAAATAATCACTTAACCTGTTCAGGTATTTCATGGCAAATTTATACTGTTCGCTGTTGTCATTTAATCCTACGGTCAACCGCTCAGCCCTTCTGCAAACACATCTGGCTATGTGACAATGCGATAATATTTTCTTTCCACCTGGTAAAACGAAGTGACGCATTGGGGGCAGAGATTCATTCATTTCATCAATAGAGGTCTCCAAGAATGATATGTCAGATTCCAGTATTAAAGGTAACTTCATTTTGGTGCCATCTGGTTGTGTTGCTAAAAGCGAACCTATTGTGAAAAGCCTGTCTTGTACTTCAATTAATTGATTGAATTGATCTTTTCCTATTTCCTCATGATCTCGTACGAGTCCAATCCACGAGTTTAACTCATCAACTGTTCCGTAGCTATCTATTCTTAAATCGTTTTTTGAAACGCGCTTTCCACCAATTAAGGAGGTTTGACCTTCATCTCCGGTTTTAGTATATATTTTCATGTTTTATTTTTATCGTTTAATATTTGAAAATTGAATATAATTAAAATCCCATTCAATTTGCAATTGTATAAGCATAAATACAGAGAAATTGTTTTAAAGTTTATAATAAAAACTTTTATTGGTCAATTCTGAATGAGTAATTGATTTTAATTTGATAGCTTCTCAGATTAGATGATTAAGAAGCTTTAGCGTGGTTTTTTTATCATAATGTACTTAAAACTAATGAAATACTCTCAAAGTTTTTACAGTTTAGTATACTCGGTTCTGAATTTTGTGTGATAGGAATCACATCAGCTTCATTTTGATTGTCTGCTGTTAGCTTTTAGTTGCTTCTATGATTTTGGGTCAAGAGCGTTGGGGGATTTAAAGCAGCAGGTAAGGAGGGGGATACAAATAAAGTTGTGTGAATATCGTTAATCTAAAGTTGCTGAAGTAAAAAAAATCCCAAACATCACTGTTTGGGATTTAGTATTTGTTTTGGGGTTTAGGAAGTTATGCTCCTAAAACTCCTCTTGAAATAACAATTTTCTGAATTTCAGAAGTTCCTTCGTAGATTTGGGTGATTTTTGCATCACGCATTAATCTCTCTACATGGTATTCTTTTACGAAACCATATCCTCCATGTATTTGAACTGCTTCTACGGTTTGTTCCATTGCCACAGTCGAAGCGTAAAGTTTTGCCATTGCTCCAGATTGGTCGTAATTGTGACCATTGTCTTTTTCCCAAGCTGCTTTGTGAACTAACAATCTAGCTGTTTCAACAGCTGTTGCCATATCTGCAATTTTAAACGCAATTGCTTGATGCTTGTAGATTTCTTTTCCAAATGCTTTACGTTCTTTCGAGTATGCAACAGCAAGGTCCATTCCCCCAGCAGCAATTCCAAGTGCTTGAGCGGCAATCCCAATTCTACCTCCTGAAAGTGTTTTCATCGCGAACTTAAATCCAAAACCGTCTTCGCCAATTCTGTTTTCTTTTGGAACTTTTACGTCTGTGAATAGTAGTGTATGTGTATCGCTTCCACGAATTCCTAATTTATCTTCCTTAGCACCAACTTCGAAACCTTCCATTCCACGCTCCACAATAAAAGCATTGATTCCCCTGTGACCTTTGTCCACGTCAGTTTGTGCGATTACAATGTATGTAGAGGCTGAAGATCCATTAGTGATCCAGTTTTTTGTACCATTTAAAAGGTAATGATCTCCTTTGTCAATTGCAGTTGTGCGTTGTGAAGTGGCATCAGAACCTGCTTCTGGCTCAGAAAGACAAAAAGCTCCAATTTTTTCACCTGATGCAAGTGGAACTAAATATTTTTGCTTTTGCTCTTCATTTCCATATGTTTCTAGTCCCCAGCAAACAAGCGAGTTGTTTACAGACATACAAACAGAAACCGAAGCATCAACTTTAGAGATTTCTTCCATCGCCAATACGTACGAAATGGTATCCATTCCGCCACCACCGTACTTCGGGTCAACCATCATTCCCATAAAACCGAGTTCACCAAGCTGTTTAATCTCGTCTTTCGGGAATCTCTGCTCATTGTCACGAGCAATAACACCTTCTTTTAATACATTTTGTGCAAAATCTCTAGCGGCATCACGCACTGCTAATTGTTCTTCTGATAATTCGAAATTCATACCTATTATTTGTTTTGTGATGATATAAACGCACGGAATATTTGAGTATTATTGCTCTGTCTATATCAACGATATCTAAAAATATTTACTTATAATTGATGCGGTAAAATTAGCTTAATTATTCAAATTTCACACTATAAAGTGTAATAGAAATGAAAAGTTTTCGTGTAATAGGTTTGATGTCAGGAACTTCTTTGGATGGCTTAGATGTTGCGGATGTAACTTTCAGTTTAAATGATTCGAATCAATGGAGGTTCAAGTTGAATAATGCAGTAGTTTATCCATTTGGCGATGAACTCTACGCTAGATTAAAAAAAGCATTTCATCTCCCAGCGCATGAATTAGCCGAGTTAAGTTCAGTTTTAGGTGTCTTTTATGCAGATAAGGTGATGCAATTCTTAAAAGAGTTTGAATTAAAGGATGCTCAAATTGATTTCATCGCAAGCCATGGACAAACTATTTTTCATCAACCTGATAAAGGCTTTACTTTGCAAATTGGAAACGGTCCAGAACTGGCTATACATTCAAACATTCCAACCGTGGTTGACTTTAGAACCAAGGATGTTGCACTCGGTGGAAATGGAGCTCCATTGATTCCTGTAGCAGATCACCTTTTGTTTCCTGATTATGCGGATACCTTCCTTAATTTGGGAGGTTTTAGTAATTTTTCATTTAAACAAAATGGAAAAGTTATGTCATATGATATTTGTCCGGTAAATATTATGGCCAATGAACTGGTTAGAGAAGTAGGTGAAGAGTATGATTTTGGTGGGGAATTGGGCGCTAGGGGAGTGATTAATCATGAATTGCTTTGCAAATTAAACGCGCTAAATTTTTACCAGCAAAAAGGGCCAAAATCTTTGGGATGGGAATGGGTAGAGAAACAGATGCTACCTTTTTTTACGAATGAAGTTAGTCTTGAGGATAGATTGAGAACCTTATATGAACACATAGCGTATCAGGTGGGGACTTCGCTAAATCAGGTGAATGCTAGTGCTACTTTGGTGACAGGGGGAGGAGCAAAAAACCATTTTCTAGTGGAAAAAATTAAAGCCTACAGCAAGGGGGAGGTGATTGTGCCAAACATGGATTTAATAGACTTTAAAGAAGCGATAGGCTTTGCTTTTTTAGGGCTATTAAGATGGCAAAATAAAGTGAATATTTGGTCTTCTGTAACAGGTTCAAAAAGAGACTCTTCATCAGGAATTGTCATTCGACCGTGAATAAAGTAATAAGGTATGAAGTTTTGAATGGAATTGTTTTTTACTTTTGTCCGAAATTAGACAGCGTTCACCTTAAAATGAAATTATTTGATTTAGTTTTTTGAAACATTTTTTAGCATTAAGAATTGTTTTTTGAAATATTGAAATGACTGAATTCTTTAGGTTGAGCTTGATTGGAGTCTAAAGTGAGTTAATACACAACTAAAAAATGAAAGAAAATCCTTCGATTGGTATCGAATTGACCTATTTGATATGGGAGTAAACACTGTTTGTTATGGAGCTATTTATTGTTTTTGTTTTTATTCTCGGGTATTTAGGAATTACCTTAGAGCACAGTCTTAAAGTAGATAAACTTGTGCCTTCTTTATTAATGATGGCTTTTGCCTGGGCGGGAGTGTCTATTGGTTTAGATGATTTTACCACGTGGTTTGATTCAGCGGGTCATCAGCTTTTAGATATTACAGGTATGGCAAGCGCAGAAAGGGGGCATTTGATGGAAGAGACACTGCTGCACCATTTTGGGAAAACATCAGAAATTTTAATTTTTCTAATTGGGGCAATGACCATTGTAGAAATTATTGATCACTTCCATGGTTTCTCTGCAATTAAAGGATTTATAAAAACAAACAAAAAACGCACACTACTTTGGATTGTTGCGTTTTTAGCTTTTGTACTCTCCGCAATTATTGATAATCTAACGGCTACAATTGTGCTGATTACAATTTTGAGGAAATTACTAAGTAAACCTGAAGATAGAGTTTGGTTTGCTGGTCTTATTGTGATTTGCGCAAATGCTGGAGGGGCTTGGTCACCTATTGGAGATGTAACAACAACTATGCTTTGGATGGGGAATAAAGTGACTGCAATTAAACTCATGGAATATCTTTTAATTCCATCTTTGATTTGTATGATTATTCCAACTTTGATTGCTAGTTTTATGAAGCCTTTTAAAGGTAATTTTGAATTGCCTGAAGAGGAGGTTAATGTGAATTCTAAAGCATCTTTGATGCTCTACTTGGGGCTGGCCATGATTGTTTTTGTTCCAATATTTAAAACTATATTTCACTTACCGCCTTATATTGGAATGATGCTTTCTTTGGGCGTTGTGGCTCTATTCGCTGAAACTATAAGTGTTAGACAGTTTAAGATGGCTTATGTTGGGGTTGTTAAAAAAGATAAAAAGCAAGATTATGTTCAAGAAAAGCCTGCGGAACATCACGAAAGTCCTACCTTTAGGGCTTTAACTAAAATCGAAATGCCATCAATACTTTTCTTTTTAGGTATTTTGATGACGGTAGCAGCTTTGGAATCCTTGGGATTAGTTTTTAACTTTGGCCAATCGGTACAAAGCAGTATGCATGATGATGTTTTTGTAATGTTGTTAGGGGCAGGATCCGCGGTGATTGATAACGTTCCTTTGGTTGCTGCAAGTATGGGGATGTTCAATGCACCGATAGATGACCATATTTGGCAGTTTATCGCATATTCAGCTGGAACCGGTGGGTCTATGTTGATAATAGGTTCTGCTGCTGGTGTCGTGGCGATGGGTATGGAAAGAATTTCGTTTTTTTGGTACCTCAAAAATATGTCTTGGCTTGCATTGATAGGGTATCTTGCGGGAGCAGGATTTTATTTAATAGAAAGAGCATTGTAACAAAATTTAATTTAATTCGTTATTGAAACTATGAAAGGTTCGTTTTTACTACAGGTTGTGCAAGATTCTACAAGTGTAGGAATTGAGGAAGGGTACAAAGAGGTTGCGATATGGGAGGCTGTTTCAGATGCAGCAAGCAGCGTGATGGGGTTGATTATCCTTCTTTCTTTGGCGCTAATGTCTATTTACGCTGTTTATGTTTTTGTGGAGCGTTTACTAGCTCTTAAGAGAGCTTCCAAAAAGAATCCAAACTTCTTATCTGAGGTGAAAAGACATCTTTCTGATGGTAAAATTGATGAGGCAAAAAATTTATGTGCTCGAACAGATTCTCCTTCAGCACGAATGTTGGAAAAGGGGATTTCTCGATTGGGAAAACCAGTTGATATCGTAGCTTCGACTATTGATAACACTGGGAAATTAGAGATTTCTAGACTTGAACAAAGACTGAGCTTTTTGGCAACTGCTGCAGGAGCGGCGCCGATGATTGGTTTCTTAGGTACAACTATTGGTATGGTTCAAGTTTTTAATGATATGAAAAACCTTGACTCATTAGATTTGGGAACAATTGCTCCTGGGATTATGACTGCTATGATTACAACAGTTGCAGGATTAATTGTTGGTATTATCGCATTTATGGGGTATAATTACTTAGTTACGCAAATATCTAAAGTCGTTTACAGAATGGAAAACGATGCTATGGAATTTATGGATATCTTACATACACCTTCAAAGTAAGTCATTGAATTATGGGATTTGGTACGCAGAATAAAATAAAAATAGAGGGTGGAATGGCTTCCATGACCGACTTGGTATTCTTATTGCTTGTGTTTTTTATCATAATGAGCACAATGTCAGAAAAGAATACCCCTGTTGAGTTGCCGCAGCCTACTGAAAAGTTGGACACTTCTATGGAGAATACCACCACCACTGTCGTAATCACCGAGAATGATTTGTACCAGATAATGCTGAGTGATGCGAGTGACTCAGATAACCCTTTTGGTGTTAAAACGGATGGAGTGAGTTATGACGAAATACGCGACTTTCTTATACTAGAAGTTGAAAAAACACCTGAAATGAAAGTGAAAATCGCTGGAGCAAGAAAAGCAAGCTATGAAGCCGTTTTTCAAATATTAGCATTATCAAAAACAAAAGGTTGGAAGCCTGTTTTAGCATACGATTAACATAGAGAATGAACAATGGCACAAGTACCTATAGTAAGAGTAGAGGATAATCGGAAAGGAATTATAGCAGCTATTGCCTTCCTTTTTGTTACTTTGTTTCTACTTTTCTTTATCACGTACAGCGAGCCTGATCCACCCAAGGTAACGGTTCCAATTCCAATTGTAATGGGGGAGAGTGGAATTGATAATTTTGAAATACATAATGGTGGGGGTGGAGCGCCGAGCGAAACTGTGAATGAAACTCCAGCCACGGAAAATCCAAAAGAACAACCCGTTCAGGATGAGTCACCAGTAAAAGTTGTTACAGGTACAGGGAGTTCAAATAGTAATACAGCAGCATCAGAACCTGCTGAAGCAGCAAATCCTTTTTCTGGAAATGGTTCTGGTGGTTCAGGAACAAGTGGTTCAGGAACAGGGTTTGGTTCAGATACAGGTCCGGGAAGCGGCAGTGGAGAGCCAGGTACAGGCGCTGCTGGTGATAGGGTGCGAATTACAAATATTCGTTCAAAACCAAAAACTCCCAACGATGAGATATGTACTATTGCGCTTAAGCTAACAGTAAACTCTCAAGGTTCTGTAATGAGGGTGGATGTAATCCGGAATGGAACTACAGCAACAAATCAGCGGTTGATAGACGAAGTTATTGGCTTAGCTAAAAAAGAAGTGCGCTATAAGGAGAAGCCAGGCGCTAGAGATGAAATTACGTTCTATACTGTTACAGTTCAACCAGGTTAAAAATGGCATCTTCATACAAAGAAAAGGTAAATTGGCTATTTCATCAATTCCCTGTTTTTCAAAAGGTAGGGGCATCCGCCTATAAGCCAACGTTAGAAAACACCTTGTCCCTTATTCGGTTTTTTAATGTACCTATAAATGATATGAGCTTCGTTCATGTTGCAGGTACAAATGGTAAAGGTACAACCTGTTCAATCATCGCAAGTGGATTAACGTCTGCAGGAAAAAGAACAGGATTGTTTACTTCTCCTCACATCAAAGATTTCAGGGAGCGAATTCGAATCAATGGTGTAATGATCTCACAATCCAAGGTTGTTGAGTATATTGACCGCGTTCAAAACGCAAGTTTTGATTTTTCTCCTTCTTTTTTCGAAATCACTTGGGTAATGGCTTTAGCTTACTTTTTCGAAGAGGCAGTAGATATGGTTGTTGTCGAAACAGGATTGGGGGGAAGGCTGGATGCTACTAATGTAATTAAGCCACAGTTGTCTGTGATAACTAATATTGGATTAGATCATGTTGCCATCCTTGGTGAGACAAGAGGAGATATCGCAAAGGAAAAAGCAGGAATTATTAAGAATGGGATTCCTGTACTTATAGGGGAAAGTGATGATGAAATTTCTCAAGTTTTCATCGATATAGCGGAAAGAAAAGAAGCGCCTATTCAGTTTCTGCCAATTCAATTAGGGAAAAGTACATTTGAATTAAATAAGCTTTTGGCTTATAGATCTTTGGAGGTTTTGTTGGGGGATAGTCTTGAAGTAGGAAGAGTAAAAGAATCTGCCATTACGGATTTATATAGGAATACTGGCTTGTATGGGCGAAATCAGTTATACAGCAAGGATCCCCTTATTGTCTTAGACGCAGCTCATAATGCTATGGGGGTTGAAAGGTTTATCAGAGATATTAAATCTCAATATCCTGAGAAGAGTGTTGGAGTGCTCTACGGGACATCTAATGATAAGGACTTGATGGAGATCGCAAAGTTATTTCCTTTAGAGTGGAAGTATTATTTCACTGAGTTTAATAGCTCAAGGTCATTGAAAATTGATGCTTTTAAGTCGAATGAATATATTAAACAATTAAAATGTCGGTATTTCACCAATGCAAGCAAGGCTTTTTTTAAAGCGAAAACCTTTGATTATGAAAGTGATATGTTGATAGTGTTTGGTAGTTTCTTTTTATTAGAAGAAATATTATGATATTTTTTTTCTAAACTCGACGTAGATTTAAAAATTGTACTTATATTTGCACCCGCAATGAGATTAAACGAAGTCTCATTATTTGAAATAAAAAGGGCCCTTAGCTCAGTTGGTTTAGAGCACCTGCCTTACAAGCAGGGGGTCACTGGTTCGAATCCAGTAGGGCCCACTTTACTTACCTTTTTTATTTGAATTATTGCGGATTTCTTTTTGAATCCAATTTTAAATTCGGGCCCTTAGCTCAGTTGGTTTAGAGCACCTGCCTTACAAGCAGGGGGTCACTGGTTCGAATCCAGTAGGGCCCACAATCAAAAAAAAGTCTCACAGAAATGTGAGGCTTTTTTTTGTTTTATAGATTTTTTTTTGGCTCAGGGTTTTTGAAGTTAGTATTTGTTCTTCCCGCCTAAATCTGTCCATCTCCACTTTACTTTATTTTCTATTGCGTCAAAGTCTTTATGTTGTCTTGAGAAAGTTCTGTTTGTTTTATACCTTATATATACAGTTCATACTTTTCTAAAACCACCTCGTTTTATCTCGATCCTCCCGTTCGAGTTTAAGCTCCCTACTCTACCGCGAGCTTCAAGCTCGAGGTTCTAAGTTTTTTTTAAAAAACTTTTCAAATTAAATCAAACATTTTAAGAGAGTTAAGAATTAATTTGAAAATACTTCAATAATAGTTTCCGAAAAAGCTTGGATATGGAAAAAAGCTCAGTATCTTTGCACCCCGCAAACGAGCTGGGATTTTATTTGAAAGGATGTTTAATTTTGTTTTAAGAGT
>NZ_QFRJ01000023.1 GCF_003143775.1 Brumimicrobium oceani
ACTTGTTCAATGTGAAGTCAATGAGTACTGTTTTTCGAGCAAAATTTATTGCTTTACTGAGAAAAAGCGAGTTAAAAATACAGCAAAGTGTCTATGACAAAGTGTTTTCCAAGAAATGGGTCGTTTACGCCAAACAGCCTTTCTTTAAACCTGAGTTTGTAATCGAATATCTTGGAAGATACACTCACAAAATCGCTATTTCTAATCACAGGATTAAGAGCATTGATTATGCCAAAAAAACGGTCACCTTTTCCGCTAAAAATTATAGAAAAGGAGGACAGAAACATAACATTAAACTCAAAAGTACAGACTTTGTTAAACGTTTTTCTTTGCATATTCTACCCAAAGGATTTACACGAATACGGCATTTTGGAATATTGAGCAGCAGTTGGAAAAAGGTAAAACTACCCGAACTTCAAAGGTTATTGAATGAAGAAAATACAGCGGAAATTATTAAGGAAAACCCAACGCACCTCAGAAGATGTCCAATATGCAAAAAAGGTAAACTGATTACTGTTTTATTTTTTGATGGAAGAGGACCGCCAAAAAACTGGAAGAAAACTTTAAGCGTCAGTAAACCAGTTAAATAAAAGAAACGTCTCGCGCGTAATGGAGAAGTTATGGCTTAAAAGTAGTGAAATAGACATCAAACTGGCAAAAGTCCTCATAAATACGCGGTTTTTGAGATAATGAAGAGTGATCAACCAACTTAAATTCGAAATGCACGCTCATAATCAAAGCGTAACACACCAAAATAATCTTTCAAAAATAATGTATTAAAACGTTTTCCCCATACGTTCGGCAAGCTCAGTAGGGCTAAGGAAATCCGGATCCGTCAACAGGGTATTCAGCGTTGGCCTATCGGCAAGCCGAATACTTAGTTGTTAGCGGTTCGGGCTTTTTACTCGTCATACTCAATTGCTTTGTTTATGTAGTCAATAATTGGTTTTGTTGTTTTGAAAAATTCCATAACAGTTTTAACACAGTCTTTGCTTGTTAATAGCTTGTCATTGAGCGGTTCTTTGGTGCAAAAACCTTTCATTTTCAGAAATTCACTTGCTGGGTTAGTTTCGTCATAGCCAACTGGCATTCTTTTTAGTTTTCCTACACCTTGTAGTCCGTTTGGGAATGTTTTCTGAAATTCAGGGGTCGTTAAGATTTTGTTGAAGTCTGTGAATGAATAGTCAATCTCTTGACGAATTTTTTTTAAATATTCAGACGATGTCTGCCAAACTCCACCGCCAATTGAACAATTATCTGGTTCAATGTGAATAAAATATCCTGCTTTATTTGGTTGTGGGTAATTCTTGTTCAGAACAACTAATACATAATTTTTGTACGGTGTTTTATCTTTTGAAAATCTTAAATCTCGGTTTACTCTCGTCAAGCATTTTTTAGGGTCTAAGTTGGCTTGTGAAATTTCTTGGTCAATCTTTGATAATTCTTTCAAAAGATTTTCAGTCAATTGAAGTATGTCACTTCTGTAATTTTCGTATAAATCTCTGTTTTGCTCAAACCATTCCTTTGAATTATTTAGTTTAAGATTTGAAAGGAAGTCAAGTGAAGTCTGCTTAATCATTATTTTTTACTTAGTTGGTCAATGTATTTCAAAATCATTTTAACTTGTTTGTCTTCCGATTTTACAGAAGTAATTTTTCCAATAATTTCATTCTGCTCGTACTCAGCTAATTGTTTAAAAGATTTTACTACCCCTGAGTCTTTAAATGTCTCTAAAACTTCTTTCTCAGTAATTTGCTGATTTGAAGTCAATAAGTATATAGTTACCGTTACAGTGTCACCACCGCTTTTGTTAATTGCTTTTCTAATATTGGCATTTATAGAAATTAGTTTGTCTTCGTCACCTAGTTTGGCGAGGTTTATACTTTCAATTTTATAGTTGTCAATAGTGCCCGAAACTTTCATTGAACCCCATTTACCAACTATATGTTTCGTGTTGGGAATTTGAATGTGGTAAGTCCAAGCACCTTTGCCTGGTTCATATTTTAATTCAAGTTTCTCGTCTTTTACTAAGTATTCCATTTCTTTACGGTTTGTTTTTTAGCCTGACCGCTAACGGTTGAGGCTTTGCGACGGCCTGTTTGTTAAATGTTTTATCGAAGATACAAACATTTCCTTTTCGGTAATGTAAAAATCGAAGGGTTGTAAACGCTGATCGGCAAAGGCTGTGTTATGAGCATTTTTAAAGTTTAATTATATCTGATTTAGCACCCACATATTTGCCATTCAAAAATAAAAAATACCTATTATAAAGTTCTTCATCTTTAAGCTTACCTTTATTTAATAGATCAGTGATAAAACGTTTAGTGTATTTATTGCAGAAGTCGGTTTCATAATGTTTTGTATTAATGGAAAATAATGGAAAATCTAAGCTTTCAGTATTTTGAAAACTCACTAATTCGAAGTCATAATACTCCATCACAACAATTAATTTTTGATTTTTACTTGAACACATTTCCCGCACATATTCAATCGGATGACAAACCTCACTCGAACAATTAGCAGACCATAAATAAAGAACCACATCCGATTTCTCATTCTCAATTATTGTCTTTATGTGATTGCTCGTTATAGCGTATATTGTATCGTTTTTGTTCAAATAAGTAAGTTCTTCTCTGTCATTAACAAATTTTATTCTTGCTTTTTGATTCGGACTCAATTTTTTATAACCACTTTTTAGACCAGTAAAATTAGGTACAATGACAATACAACCTGTTAAAATACTTAAAATCAATAATGTATAAATTTTATTCATGATACTAAATTTAATAAGCCAGTCAACCGACTGGCTTATTTTTAACTAATTATTGTTTGATTACTGGAATTTTGTAACCCCCCAATGAACCTAAAGAATAATCTATTTCAAACACACCTGATTCAATTTTATACAGGTTATCTCCCTGCTCAGCAAAAAGATCTTCATCGATATAAAAGTCAGTAGATGAATCTTCAAATATTAGGTCACTATCAACTAGAACTTCTATATACATTCCTCCATCTTCGCCAACAATTATTGGAGCTGATTTTCCAATTGTAATTTCTATGGTGTCAACCCTAATATTACATAATCCTGCTTTGCCACAATCATGATTAGCCCTTCCCCACTCATCCCATCTGATCCTCATACCAACAATAATGCTTACTTTTTCATTATTCTCATTAATGCTAATGGTTTTGCTAAGCATCTCGTTTTTAACAATCTCTTGTTTCTGACAAGAATTAAAAACAAGAACTAAAACTACTATCATTAACTTTAAAATTACCTTTTTCATCTTTTCTGTTTTTTTTAGATGAACACGTTTTTGATAAATTCAAGGAGTATCAAAAACTTGCAATATTGCCTAGCTTTCTCCCGCTATGTCAACTTTTCCACTTTTCTCTTTCTGGCTCTTTCTTTTTATTTACACCATAAGTTGGCTCTACTTTACCGTGTTTCTAAGTGTGTTCGTGTTGCTCATAACGGTTGAGGCTTTGAGACGACCTGTTTGCTATATGTTTAATCGAAGATACAAATATTTCATTTACGTGAATGTAAAAATCGAAGGGTTGTACAGGCTGACGGCAAATGCTGTGTTATGAGCTTTTATTATTAATGAAAGAGAGGCTCAAGCTGTCTTAAGCATCTTTAAATCTATGAGTTAATAACATTGTTCAATTAATGTTAGCAAATTGGTCTTTCCTGAAGTTTTATTTTTGGTAACAAGCCGATTAATCGAATAGTTTGAAATTGATAACTTTGTGGATATACATTCGTTTGAAATTGAATTTATCAAGGATTTCTTAGATTTCAGTCTTATTAATTTGTTATTGTAATCTAAAAAATATCTATCACGCCATAGGAAAACATAAATCAAGTATGCGCTTTCTGACTTCAAATAAATCGCATCCTTGTTGAATGCACCGTCTATCAATCTAAAAACCTCATTATTTATAATTCTGAAAGTATCTTTTCGATGGTCGCTCTCATCATAATAAGTGAAACCCCATTTGCTTTGGAGTTCTATATTAATCCATTCATTTCTCTTCGTTTTTATTGCAACTATTTTTGAATCTGAGGCTTTGTCTTTCTCTAAATAATACTTTTTTAAACTATCATACTTTGTTTCAATAACAGGCTTACCATTTTCAAAAACTATAGTTTCTAGATAGTCATTCTGAGAATAGGCTACAGAAAAAAATAGAAACGAACCGATTAAAACATTGAATATTAGTCTCATAACAAATCTGCTATTGCTGAGCCTGCCGCAGCTCCTTGTAATGCACCCATTCCACCAGATAACGCACCACCTATTAATGCACCTGCTGCATCACCGATAGCTTTTTTCCACCATTTTGAAAGCTTTTGTTTATTATTAAGCGAGTAATGATAAATTAAACTGTATCTAAAAATTGATGAGGTATAGTAAAATTCATCAAAATTTGCTCCACGGTTTTGTATGAAGTCATTTTCGATTTCAATCAATATTTCACAAATGTTATTATCTGCGAAATGTGATTCATGGCTTATACATTCAGAAACATAAGCTATAATAAGTTGGGCTTCTGATGTACTTAAACCATTCAAACTCCCTATAATTTCACTATAGTCATCAAAATCAATTAAATAAAAAGCCCCTTCCATTGATGGTATATTGTTCAGCTCATTTAAGTCTATATCACTTATGTCAGGAAAGTAAGTATCTAAAACTAATGGAGTATTAGCCTTAACTTGTTCTTCCATTATCGAATGATTGTTAGAGTAAGAATATTCATTTAGTAGATCATCTAACATAAGATTGTGATATACGCCTATTGAATCTGCGGGGTTATTTTCATTAGCAAAAATTGAGACTGATTTATTTTTAATCGGCTTTTGTTTACTATTATTGGTTTTATTATTGTCTGTTGCTTTATTGTCGTCAAAATATTCCTTTTCACAACCAAATATTAGAATTCCTAACGCAACAAGGAACAACCCTCCATAAATTAACTTTTGCATAATTAAAAATTTTTAATTTAATAAATTTATCCATAAAAGCACTTTACTTTTACTTCCTTTGTTAGTTAATCGCTCCGTTTCACTATAAATAAACAGTACTTTTTTATTAGTCCTAAGTGGCTTTGCTTTACCGTTATTGTGAGTGTTCGCGTTGCTCATAACGGACAAAGCTAAGAAACGTTGCCGTCCCCGTAGGGGCGGCTATGTTTTCTTAGCTTGTGTTAAAGGCATTTTTACTTTTGTCAAGCGTAACTAATTTTCATTTTTAGATACAACTTCAATGATTTTGTTTTCCACTTCTTCTGGTAAATCAAGTAGTTTTTCTTGAAATTCCTCGATAATAGTCACTTCCTTCGGATTGCCATGGCTCGTTGTGTCTGAGACTTCAGTTAACTTTCTCATCTCAAATCTGCGTAGGACACCAGCATAATTGAAGGATAGTATATTAGATAAACCGTTAACATCTTGCCAAGCCCTGATGTTTTCTATCTCATTCGATTCTTGCCAACCCGTACCAAGTTTGTATTTACCTGTTTCCATGATATAATGAATCATAATTACCTCTTCATCCTTAAGCTTATTATTCATTAAATCGTCAAAGAGGCGCTCAGTACTGCTACCTTTTTTTTTGAAGGATTTAATTGATTTTGCTGGTACCTTCTCCTCTTTCTTGATTGGGTCAGGGGAAGGTGAAGTCCAAAAATCTTCATCAGAAATAGTGGGGAATGAAATTGATTCTTTTAGAGGCGGGTTAAATTTGTTAATCTTATCAATAAATTCTCTCACTTTTTGATTAATCACAACAGGATTGGTCGAGATTGTAAATGAACCCTTGAGTCCTTCTAAAAAAGCTGTTAATCTATCCTGATTGTTTATGTGAAAACCTATTTCTCTTGGATCTAATGCACAATTTTGAAATTCATAGCTACTTAAATCAAAGTCCGGAGTAAAGATCATTGTATGTTCATTTTCGACAACCCACGCAGCACCCATTTCATTCAAACAAGCAACACTAGAATAATATTGTGGTGATAACAAATAAAGGACATGAGGCTTTTCACTGATTCGACTTTTCAACCAATTGAAAATGTTCTGCCCAATAGGAATGCCATAGGCATCATTACTTGTAAATATGATATTATCTCCATGTACTCCTACTCCTGTCAGCAGTTCTACAAGAGCATTTCCGTAATCGGAATTTTTAGAAGAATGTGAGATGAAAATTTTCATATGTGTATTTGATTCTTGTTTTTTGTCGGATAGTTCTTCTTTAGTTATATCAAGGTGCAAATAGTCCAATGAAACATCTGTACCGTAATTTTTTAGGTGTTTTGTTTCAATGTATTCCCGACCGGTCACACTTTTTTTTCGTAAGTTATTTTTTTCTACGAAACTCAGTAGCTCATCGATAGTATCCTCGCTTTCAAATTCATGAATTGAAAACTCCTCTATGCCTTGAAATGAATAAGTTCTACCCCCCAATCTTAATTCAGGCTCTTTTTTCAAATAGACTTTAATCACATGATACAAAACCTTTTCACTGATTCCAACAATATTGATAGTTTCAAATTGTGTTTTAACCGTGATTATAAATTTTTTCATACTAATTGTGATTGTCTTTAAGCATTGTTTGACGTGGTTTATTTGAATCTATTTTCAAGAAGAACTAGTACTTCTTCTATATGTGGCGTAAGAGAAATTATTTCATCATAATAATCATCAATAAATTCTTCATGAAGATACTCATGAGATGACTCATTCCTTTTGTCTAATAATTCTTGCCATGTTACTTTGTTATGTAAAAAGTTCGCTTTAAATCCCTCTTTCATTGTTTCTCTTGGTGTATCGGGTTTTATTTTAACACCTTCATATTTTAAGCCTCTATTTAAAGTCTTCCACAAAAGTTCTACTACATATTCAAAGCGCTGTATAGTACCCTCAGCGACTAATGGTCTGTCTTTTTCTATTTCTGTAGCTTCTTTGAGCCTATCAAAAGCATTTCTGAAATTTTGCAGGCTATCATTGAGTTTTTCCTTTTTCATAAATTGTGATTCCGTTTGTTATTATTCTCTCTTTTAATTCAGTAGGGTTCAGATGATACGGTACTAAAGAAATTCGAATGAAGATATTCAAATCATAAGTAACGAATTCTTTAAGTTTTAGCCAGTCATATTTTGTCATATTAGGGCAATCAATTGCTAAATCAATATCAGAAAATTCTTCGTAGTCATCCCTCGCCCTGGATCCAAATACTATGATTCTTTCAACATTTCTATTCTTGGCTAGAGTCTCCATAAAAGAGTATTCTATTTCTCCAATTGAACTCAACCTTGTTATTACGACTTCATTATTCATTTTAGAATAGTATGGTTTTAGTTGCCTTTAACGTGTTTGTATATGCTTTGTTGCGTGGTTTAGCACGTAATTTAGCAAATAAAAACCGAATAGAAAATCCGCGAGGATTTTCGTAAATAGGCTAGAACTAGCAATAAATTATATACGGTGTTGAACGAATCCTCCTAACGTCGGAAGCTTCTCTCACCCTCTAAATTAGCAATTTACTATATTTGAATACAAATTAAATCAAATATTATGTATAAAAAAAAGTAAAACCCTCGTTGAAATTGCAATTTTAGAGGTTGCAGGTTTTGAAGACTTGCACGAGCAACTAACCAAAAGCTTCACTATAAATGGAAAGTCAAAAAGCACTTTGAACAACTATTCTAGATGCCTTGCACATTTTGCCTTGCATTACAATAAAAGTCCAGAACATCTAGATAAAGAAGCCATTGATGACTATCTTTTTCACTGTAAAAACCAACATAATACTCCCTCGGATAGTTTTTTCAAACACACGATTTATGGACTAAGGGCGATCTACAAATTGCTTGGAATGGATGGTCAGAAAGTTCAACTTCCTGAGATAAAGCGACAAAACGATCTTCCTGTGGTGATGAGTTTAGAGGAAGTGAAAAAATTAATCAATGCGCCAAAATATTTAAAGCATAGACTTATAATTGCCTCTCTTTACGGTTGTGGACTGAGAAGTTATGAACTGTGTGCTTTGAAATTATCAAATGAACTTTTAGAAGTTCCATACTTTATTCACCTATAATTTATTTTTAAAGGTGTTCATGATTCGCTTCGCTTAATTCATTTGGTTTTTACGCTTCCTTCAGAATTTAATGAATATGCTTTAAGGGAAGGCAAGATTATTTATGGTTCATTATTTAAGGCTGCTTGGGAGACCTTGAAACAGTTTTCAGAAAACCCCAAACACCTTGGCGCTAAGATGGGAATGATTTCGATTTTACACACTTGGGGTCAGAATATGTCATTGCATCCTCATTTACACTGTATTGTTCCTGGTGGCGGTTTAACCAAAAGCAATAA
>NZ_QFRJ01000024.1 GCF_003143775.1 Brumimicrobium oceani
GTTGGGTTTTCCTTAATAATTTCCGCTGTATTTTCTTCATTCAATAACCTTTGAAGTTCGGGTAGCTTTATCTTTTTCCAACTGCTGCTCAATATTCCGTAATGTCTAATTCGAGTAAAACCTTTTGGTAGAATATGCAAAGAAAAACGCTTTATAAAGTCGGAAGTATTGAGTGTTATGTCGTGTTTTTGTCCACCTTTCCTATAGTTTTTTGCTGAAAAAGTGACTGTTCGCTTGGCGTAATCAATGTTCTTAATTCTGTGATTTGAAATTGCGATTTTGTGGGTATATCTGCCAAGATATTCAATTACAAACTCAGGTTTAAAGAAAGGCTGTTTTGCATAAACGACCCATTTCTTGGAAAACACTTTATCATAGATGCTTTGCGGGATTTTCAACTCGCTTTTTCTAAGCAAAGCAATATACTTTGCCCGAAAAACGGTACTCATTGACTTCACATTAAATAAGTATTTTCCTTTACTTTTTGAAGACTTCCACTTATTGTTTTTGGTCACACCTCCGCCAGGAACTATACAATGCAAATGAGGATGGAGACTTAGGTTTTGTCCCCAACTATGCAATACAGAGATCATTCCCATTTTCCCTCCCAAGTGTTTTGGATTGTCTCCAAACTGCTGCAAAGTCTGCCAAGCAGCCTTAAACAAAGCTCCATAAATGATTTTGCCTTCTCTTAAAGCATATTCATTAAATTCTGATGGAAGCGTAAAAACGACATGAAAATAAGGAACTTCTAAAAGTTCATTTTCTCTTGCATTTATCCACTCTTCGCGCTTGTGTCCCCCGCAAGTTGGACAATGTCTATTCCTGCAGCTATTGTAACTGATGTGCAATTTATTACAACAATCACACTGATCAATGTGTCCGCCCATTGATTGTGTTCTGCATCTTCGAATAGCGTGTAATGTACGTAAATGCCAAGTTGTGGGAGCTAATTTGAAAAGTTGATTTTGCTCTAACTCAAGAACATCGGCAACTTTATATTTACTCTTCAAGTATTGTAAATCAGGTCTAGCGGACTGTATTTTTTTGAAGAACCTGAGTTTGAAACATGTAGATAAATCAAAGTTGTCTCTATTCGAGCATGACCCAAAAGGTCTTTTAGAGCAAGTAAATTTAAACCGCTTTCTAGTAAATGCGTAGCGTAAGAGTGTCTTAAAATGTGAGCTGTGATTTTCTTTGAAGTTCCTATTTTACTTCTGTTCTCTTTAATGACCCATTGTATTGCTCGAACTGTGATAGGTAGAGGTTTTCCATTATCAGTTACTTGACTATTAAAAAGATAAATAACTGGTTTTTCCGTTCGAATGTACTTTTGCAAACCTCTTGCTAAATGCTTGCTTAACGGAACAAATCTATCTTGTTTACCTTTTTGTTTCTTTACAAAAACAGTATTTCTGTCAAAGTCAACATCAGATAATTTTAAAGCACAAAGTTCATAGCTTCTCAGTCCACAGCCGTAAAGCGTGGCGATCATTAATCTATGTTTTAAATATTTTGGCGCATTGATCAATCTCTTTACTTCCTCTAAACTCATCACCACAGGAAGATCGTTTTGTCTTTTTATTTCAGGAAGTTGAACTTTATGACCATCCATTCCAAGCAATTTGTAGATCGCCCTTAGTCCATAAATCGTGTGTTTGAAAAAACTATCCGAGGGAGTATTATGTTGGTTTTTACAGTGAAAAAGATAGTCATCAATGGCTTCTTTATCTAGATGTTCTGGACTTTTATTGTAATGCAAGGCCAAATGTGCAAGGCATCTAGAATAGTTGTTCAAAGTGCTTTTTGACTTTCCATTAATCGAGAAGCTTTTGGTTAGTTTCTCGTGCAAGTCTTCAAAACCTGCAACCTCTAAAATTGCAATTTCAACGAGGGTTTTACTTTTTTTTATACATAATATTTGATTTAATTTGTATTCAAATATAGTAAATTGCTAATTTAGAGGGTGAGAGAAGCTTCCGACGTTAGGAGGATTCGTTCAACACTATATAAAAAACATAGGGGTTTGGAGGTTTTTAAAAGCTATAAAAGTCTACTAAAGACCGCCAAATAAAAATTTGGCTTTTAGACTATAAAAGATAAAATCAAAATGTTTATATTTGGCTTGAAGGTAGCTAAAAACCAACTGCCAACCGCTACCCTACGTTTCTTATATTAAACGTTATACTCCAGCAAAAAACAAATGTTTATGAAGCAGTAAAGCTTTGTCTTAGATAGGACTTAAAAAACGTATTACACTCTAAAAATTTCAAGTAGTTATAAATTTTACTCAAGTAAAATTTTACAAAAATGTAAGTACTGTTTTGATTCACTAATCTATCACTTTGGTCTTGCTGAAATGATTCCCACCAAAACGCAATAATAAAACAAGAAATTTTTTTTGGTTTTTAAGCGATTATTTCTTGTTCTTACCTTTCTGCTGGACTTGATTCGTAAAACTATTACTTCGGTCACGGTTGAATTGACTCGCACGAATTGATGAAACCTTTGATGAAAAAAAACCGGAGTATAACACTGGCTATAGTTTATTTGGGGTTTGGAGGTTACTTGAACTTACTGCTCTTAAAAAAGCCCGCCAAAAAATTGGTTTTGTTTGATAAAGTGATAAATTTACAAAGAAAACAATAGTTAGGCTATCAGTTAATTCGAAAGTGTAGTGCTTTCTAATCCCAAACAAAACTAAAGCCTAAACGTTATGTGAAAGAATAAAACGGCACCTCCAAAAAAGAAAGTACCGTTTCGAAATCAAATTTACATTATTCTCAATCCACTATTTCTGAAACAGTTGATTTTTCTATTAGGAAAATCCCATCAAAAGAATCTACTATTTCAGTTTTTAGATGTATAGAATCAAAACGAATCTTACTACAATTTTTTAATTCCTTACTTTTATTGATTATTAAACAGCATTCTTTTCCTGATAATTCCTGCATAAAAAATTCAACAGAATCCGACTCTGGAGAATCAAGTGGAAATTTATCAACCCTAAAACCAAATTGATAATCATTATCAGGATACAATGCGGCAGTTTCTCCACGTAGATTAGTTATTGCAAATGCTTTGTATTTTTCTCCAAAAGTCATCGAAAGTCTTTGCCCCATTGGATAACAACTAATAAATCCGTCAAAATCGACCGGAGTTTTTTGAATGTGAGCATTGTGGGCAACTAAAATAATCTTTTTACCAAGTGAATTTTTCAAAAACCAATCAATACTTTCTGCCATATACTGGTCTTTTGCTCCCATATCTCCCTCAATTCCCTTTTCAGTAATGAAGCTTTCCATAGCATCAGCATTATAATTCATATAAATCAAGCCTTTAACTAGATGAAGTATCGATTGAAACTCTAAACTTTCCAGTTTTGGTTGAAGAGTGACCAAACGAATGTAAACTTTTAATAGCAATGCTTTTAATTCATTATGTTCTGCTTCGTCAAAAAGCGATAAATTTAACGCAAGCTGAGAAGTCGAATAGAAATCAAATTTTTCAGCAAGATTTAAAATCTTCTGTAAGACATCAGAAGAAACGATTGAAAGTCTTTGTAAATAATCAGACACAATGTGAAAGTTTGGAAAATAAGAACCTCCATTTTTAGGAATATCAACACCCAAAAAGGTAATTTGATTATTATTGTCTTGATTATACCGACGAAGCCATAGCAAAGTATCTTTAAACTCATTTGGATAATAAAAGTGTGACAGTAACTTATCCAAATCGTCGAATGGAATTTGTGATTTTATCCACTTATCAACTTCTAATCCTTCAGAAAAACCAAACTCAAATGCCAAGGTGTCAAAATCACATTCAGTTACTAAAAACTCAATAACTTGATGTCTGAATTTAAAAAACTCTTTTATAAAATGTGAGTTTTCGCCTAAACCAACAATTGTAGAAGAATCAAAATATTCTCGAAATTGAAAAAGACTTTGCTTTATAGATGTATTATTTTCCGAATTAAACGGAAAAGTTAAAGGTTTTATATTTTTCATTATTACCTTATTTTAAATTAAAAATTAACGTACTAAAAAGTAATCATCTCAAAAAAGACGATTTAATCATTTACTTTAATTTTTAATTACCAAGGCTTGCTGAAATACATAAAATGTGAATTATTTGAATACAAAGATACTAAAAATTCCTTCACATAACAGTGTATTGGCAAAAGACGGGGTGAATATTGTCTTTGAGAATTCAGTTAACAATATCCGCAAAAATGCTTTTCATATTTCTTTTTTTAGTAATTTAGAAATCTGAAAAAGCATTTTGCTCAGGTTCGGTCTTCCTTTGAAATTGTCAGCAAAGTAGCCCGTCCTTCGCCAATACTTTTTCCGTTGTGCGTCAGCTAAAAAAACAACATTGCTACACAGAAAATTTAAAAAACATCTACAGTATAGTTATGAAGGATGAAATTTTTCAGGAACAACTTTGAGCATTTCTAAAAAACAATTTTTCCATTGATTTGCAGACAAACAGACAATTTTGGAATTAAGGTCAACTCCAAATTTTTCTGAAATTGACCTAACTTGTTTTTTTCTAAAAATAGACTTCATAGCTGTTTTGACTGTTAAATCAGGTTTTTGTAACATATACGAAACAAAATTTAAGTACTTAACCTTAAGCCCAATATCTAATGAAATCTGTTTTCTTTCAATTCTCAAAAGTGCTGATTTGACAGTTGGTGGTGGCAAAAAACTTTCAGGATTTATCTCATACAGGAATTTCAAATCATAATAGGTATGATAAAGTACTGTCAATGGGTTATAAACCTTACTTGAAAACAATTTTTTTGCCGGTTCTGACTGAAGGATAATTGAACCGCATAGAAAATATTCGACATTTTCAAACATCAGACTACTAAAAATATCAGATGTTATACCAAAAGGAATATTTGAAACTACTTTAAATGGAACTTTCGGAACCACAAAATTTCTATAATCACAACTAACCACTTGAACGTTTTGAGCGTGAATGAATTTTTTGCGCAAATGTTGACTTAATGCAACATCGTTTTCAATGGCAATAACTTTATCGACATTTTTTAAGAGATGAACAGTTAGAAAACCCTTACCAGCTCCAATATCTAAAACTGTATCGTGTTGATTTATATTTGATTCTTTTATTGCATCTTTAATAAGCACTTTGTCAATAGTAAAGTGCTGACCCGTAAAACGAACGGGCAATTTCTTTTTTGTCATTATTTACTTCTTACAGGTGAATACTTGAATAGACGTTTTGTCTATACCAAAAAAAATAAGGATTTTTACTCAGGACTGCCTATCACTTGATAGAAGTCCATAACTTGATAAAACAAGACATAATGCAGAAATTGTAATTATTAGAGCACAAAGATATTAACTTTGCCTAGAATAACAAAGAATAAATTGAAAGAAAAAAAGCCGAACGCACAACATCGGCTATAGCAAATGCGGGCTAAGGTACTAGAATGAAAGTAATTACACAAAATAAACTAATCGCTAAACGGAAAGGCAAGTGCCTTGAAATCCCGCACTTGCCATAGCCGTAGCCGTTGTACGACATAGTAAAACCGAACCAAACAAAATGAAAGTCAGAGAAGAAAAGTTAAGAACAATTATAGAATGGTCGGAGAAAAACGAAGATGTAAGAGTTCTTCTTCTGACAAGTTCACTTGTAAATCCTTTAGCACTTGTTGACGAATTTAGTGATTTAGACATTGAATTTGTTTTTGAGGATAATACAAATTACATTTCAGACAAAAGCTGGACGCTTAAATTCGGAAATCCAATTGCTATGATTGAAGAAGACGAAAGTTGTTTTAACCATAAACACGCAATGAAAATGCTACTTTATGAAGACGGTGTGAAAGTAGATTTTAAACTTTACAGCAAATCAAAATTTATAAAGGAAACGCAAGAGAAAGAATTACCAGAAGATTGGGATATTGGTTATAAAATTTTAATTGATAAAGATGGTATTACAAAGCAAATGCTGAAACCAACTTATCAAATTTCCATTATCAAAAAACCGTCTGAAAAAGAGTTTCAAAATCTAATAAACGATTTTTGGTGGGACACAACTTACGTGGCAAAGTGTCTTGTGAGAGATGAAATATTCTATGCGAAATTTATGTCGGAAACCGTTATTCGCACAGAATATTTAATTCCTTTAATTGAATGGCACATTGCAAGTGAACACAATTGGAACATAACGACCAATAAATATGGACGGCTTTTCAAAAAGTATCTTAACCAGGAAATGTGGGCTAAAACAGAACAAACATTTTCAGGGAGCGATATAAAGGAAAATTGGACTGCTCTATTTTCAATGACTGATTTAGTTTCAGAAATAGGAACTGAATTGTCAAAAAAATTAGAGTACAAATACCCGGATAAATTAGAAAATGACATACGAAAATATTTAGCTGGACTAAAACCCAAAACATAACTACGTCGTACAACATCGTATTGGCAATAGGCGGGCTGAACGGCTTCGTATCAACGGAAGTGCAAAATTCAACTTCTGTTCTTCGATTAAAGTTCAGTGCTAAAAATCCCGCCCATCGCCAATACGCGGCACGTTGCCAGTAATTAAAACCAACCAATGAAAGACAAAGAATTTACTGACCAAGAAATTGACGATTTATTAAAGGAATACAGGACTTATACTAAAAAAGATTCCAAGTTAAGACTTTTAAAAAGTTTACTAAATTCATTAATGGTGTTAATGACGTTTCTCGTTGCTATTCTTACATTAATTTTAGTATTTAAAAATCAAAACCTTTCCATTGATGATAAATATTTCAATAAATCTATAAAATCGGATATTCAAAAAACTATAAAATCAAATGCAAGTTTAGATGTAGTCAAAAATATTTATACAAACAGAAAAGAATATTCACCAAGTTTAACGGATTTATTCAATAAAAGCAGTGACAAGGACAAATATCTTGCAGAGACACCATTGTCAGAAGTTTTAAGTGATATGAAAACTGATTACTTTCTGTCAGAAAAGCAGGATACAATCTACCTCAAAAAATTAGTTTCAATCATAGAAGCTCACGAAATTATTAATCCATTTGACAAACTTGAAGAAAATCAGAAAAATGATTTTGAAAATTTGAGATTTAAGCTTGGAGAAGAATATTCAAATGTTTCAACTGATGTAAATAGAATAACGGATGAACTTCATAATAAAAATCAATTAGTGGTAAAATATTTAGATAAATCGAATGTTAGTTTTTTAATTTCAGTCGTAGCTTTAATAATCACGATACTACTCTCTTTTTATCAAATATACCAGAATAGAAAAGAAAGATTACTTGCAATCTTGAGCGAAGTTATTAGTACAAGAAATAAGGAAAACAAAGAAAAAAAGGAAAAATAACTACTGGCAACAACTAAGTATTCGGCTTGCCGATAGGCCAAAGCTGAATACCCTGTTGACGAATCCGGTTTCTCCTTATGGGGAAAACGATTTAACACCTTATTTTTGAAAGCTTGATTTGGTGGTC
>NZ_QFRJ01000025.1 GCF_003143775.1 Brumimicrobium oceani
TAAGTTTTAGCCTCGCTTTGTTGAGTTTAGCACCATTATTTTCAACTTGCTCTTTTAAAAGACTAGATAATTGATTAGTTTTACTCTCAGGACTGGTATTCTTTTTCATAGATAAATGAGTGAAGTTGTTCATCTAAGATACTGAATATCAGTCTTTTAAATAAGTATTCCCATGCTTATTTTACTGATTTTTAATTAGTTATATTTTTGTCATGTAGTGTATAATTTTTCACAAAATTGATTTTCCAATTGCATTTTGATTTACATTTGCCTTGTGAAAACGATGATGAAAAATACTTTTTTAACGCTTTTTTTTACTGTTTACTGTCTTTCAGTATTCAGTTCAGCGGCTATTCCATCGCTTGAAACAAACTTTTCTGAACAAGAAACCACAGAAGGAACACATTTAGCGGAGTTATCAAAAGTTCTTTGCCCACAAACAATCAGTGTGGAAGGATATGGTGTTTCAATCGCTCCTGCAACTCCTGATTTTGATGGTGGAAATGAAAAGGCATTTATTGCAACTCAATTTCTGAGTAAACTGACTGTTCAAAATAACATAAGTTCTTTCAAGGCGTCCAAAACCTTGGATTTGCAGTTCCCATCAGTGGACATCATATTCCCTTTCCATAATTTCTGGTAAAATTCACTCATTTGAGTAGAATGGTCAATACGTTGACAATTATTGATGTGCTTTAATAATTAGCACATATTAAGAATGTTAATAAGAAATTCACCCCGTTTTCTTAGCTTTTAAATTGAAGGTATGGCAAAATAAGTCTGTCCATCCTCAGCTAAGAATCGGATTTAAAACAAAAAAAATGGAAACAGGAAATATTTTAATTGGAGTAATCTCCATCGTTGCAATCGTAATCCCTTTTATATTAATGTATAGAAAAAGTAAAAAAACAGAAAGAGGATTGCTTAAGAACCTCAAAATTTATGCAGATACGAAGGGCTTGCAAATAGAGAAATGGGAAGCTATGGGAAATTTGATTTTAGGAATTGACAGTATTAATCGAGTGGCTTATTTTGCGGAAGTGGAAAACCTGAACTATAAAGTGCGTCATGTTCAATTATCTGAAATGTCTATTTGCAAAGTAAATCGTGAGCTTCGTGAAGTAGATTACCATGGTGAAAAGGACAGGGTAACCCACAGTGTTGAAATTGACTTTTATCCCAAAAACAAAAAGAACAATGTGGAATCTTTCCGACTTTTTGATGAAGACAATAACCGTATGTTAAGTGGCGAAATTCAGCTTGCGGAAGAATGGGTAGCAAAGTATAATGAGTTAATTAGCTCTCCAAATGCAACTTCTAATGTTTCAGTTGAGCATAAAATGGCAGTAGGATAAAATTGAAAAACACTGTTCTAGCGATCTAGAACAGTGTTTTTTCTAATTATGATTTTATTAGGTGGTCGATGTATTATTTGTCTAAGAACTCTTCAAACTGAGTCCATAATGATTTTTTTTCTGGTTTGTCTGGATCACCATTAAACATTAAATCAGCTTGTTCAGAATAAACTAATGAAACCGTTCCTTCTGCAATTAGGTCACCATTTTCACCATCTCTATTCGTGTACATTTTCACCGTTAGATTATACTTTTCACCTACTTTAAAGTTGTCTTTGTTTAGGTATAATAATTGAATAAACGCATAATCTTGAACATATCGGCTGTGGTATTGATTATAAGTTCTCAAAGCACGCGGAGAGTGTTGTCTGTATTTATAGTCAGAAGTTTCTAATCTTTTCACCATTTTGCTCCATGCAGCAGACCTTGATTTACATTCTACACGATTTGTTGATTTACCGTTCATTTCATAAACATAGTTTACTTCTTGTCCAGGGTATTTTGATGCTGGTGGAACCTTGAAAAAGGCCATGTAATTCATGTTTCCAGCCATGTCAAGAGTTGTTGCAAATCCTTTTCCGTTTACCATCGGTGGTTTGTTTCCTGCTCCTCTTTTCATTAAGTGCCAATCTTCAGTGGCAAAAATGATTTTATCTACGTTTTTTGCGTAAAGTTCATTTTTCATCCAAATTGCAGTTTCCTTTTCTGCTTCAGCTGAGTTAATTTTAGCCATGTTTTGACCATAAAGAACTTGTGCTGTTTCAACATCAAAGTCGCTAAAAAGTGAAGAGTCTTTCGCTAATACACTTACAACTTTTCCATTTTGAGTAAAAGCGTAAACATCAGGATTGATTTCCATAAAAACAAAATCATCACTATTGTTTGCCAAAGCCATGATGTCCTTATCTACCATATAAAAATAGTTGATGTCAAATTTTCTTTGGTACTTTTCCTTTAACACACACTCCATTGAGTTTGGTCTATCCCCGTAACTTTTTCCACCCATCATAACGGATAGTTTATTCACAATTTCTCCATCTTTTTCTTTTTCGAATTCAAATCCAATTGTGTTTTCTCTTTCAATGACGGGTACATTTACAAAATAAGTTCCTGAAATTCCACTAGGATCTTCGAAATCATAGGTCTTATACTTTGGTTTTCCTTGTGCTGCCTTTTCCAGTTTAGCATTTGCTTTATCTAATTTGGCTTGCATCTTTTCTTTGAAAGATTGTGCTTCTGTTGTTCCTGCTAATGCTATACATGCAATAGCCAAGATGAATTTAAGTTTTCTCATATTACTTTTTGTTTGGTTATTATTTTGATTTATTATTTAATTACACTTCCTGTTCTACCTCTTGAGCCATTTGCGCCTCTTTTATTGTAGGTCTCATTTCCAGCGCCTCCAGCACCAGCGTTTCCGCCTGTATTTTGAATTACGATGTTTAATTGACTAACTCCGTTTCCTGTTAGCATAACAGTTCCACCATTTCCGCCATCACCACCGTTGCCACCGTTGTCACCAGAAAAATGGCCTTTTGCACCGTTTCCTCCATTACCACCTTTTACATTTAAAGTGATTTTGTTATTGACATGTATTTTGGCTTCTGCTAAAACTTGTCCGTTTGCAGCGTCTCTGAAAACAACTTTCGTTATTGTTTCTCCATTTACCATTTGTTTTTCGGCTGTAGCATTCACATTTCTTCCATCTTTTCCGTGGCCTCCATGAACACTTCTACCATGAACTCCACCTCTTCCGTGTGCTCCACCATTGCCTTGATATTGGTAATGGATGTTGTTTTTATAATTAATTGGAGTTGAGAATGTACCTTTAACCGCACCACTGTATTTTGATGATACAACTAACTCAATCTTATCATTTGGAATTTTCCGACTATCATTGGCTACTTTAAAGTCACCACCTGCATAATCACCACCTTTTGTTTGCACTTCAAAATCTGAATAAGGTGTTAAACCACCAAGGTTTTTGGTTTTCAAGGTTTTTCCGTTGGCTAAAACAACTTCAATACCAATACCAACTACAGTTAAATGACCTATTTCATTGGGATTGTCAATCATTTTAAGAGAAATAGATTTTATAGATTTTCCTTTTAATGTATTTTCTTCAGCTTCTAAAGCAGCAATTTCTGCCTTATTTTGGATTCTTTCACTTCTGGCTTCAGTTTGCTCTCCTTTGATTGCTCTGCGGTAATTATCTAATGTTTCTTTTTCAAATTTGTAGGTAGAAACTTTTTCCTTGGTTAGTATGTAGCTAATAGTTGCTCCAGATTTTGCCGACCAAGTATAATAGTATATTTTCTTGTCTATTACAGAGATGCATATTTCAGCATTTCCTCCAAAATAATAAGCTGGATAGGCTGGTAAATCAGCAGTATAAAATTCATCTAAAATACCTACTCGTTTGATTAATATTTTTGATGTTTGACCTTCATTTGTAAAAAGCTCTACTGGCCATTCTTTCTTCGCTAATTCAAAAATGTATTTTTCATAGCCCCGTTCTAACATTTTAAATACGGGGTATGATCCTGATTCTATCTTGGAAACTTCTAGATTCTGATTGTCTTGAGAAAAACTAAAAGTCGAAACAAGTATTAAGCAAATGGATATGATTTTTTTCATGATTTTTAATTATGATGCAAGTTTAAAGGATGTGAAAAGTAATTACAAGACATGTTTCACGAACAGACTTATTTGATTTATTAATGGATGGTTTTAGGTGTTTCATCGAGTAATTACCGAGTTTGATAGAGGTTTAGGGTGAAAAGTGAACTTATGAAAATCTTAAAGTAGGAGTATTTCCAAGCGATATTTATATTGAATATGCACAAGACTTATGAGCTTTCTTGTATGATGATCTTTTATCAAGTTCAGCCTCCAATTGTCAAAATGCTGATTTTTAGCTGAAGTTCAAGAAGAAAGTAGATTTGTAGTTGAGTGCAAGTTTGAGAGGAAAGATTTAGATTTGACGAAACGCTATGAAATTTCTTGAAGCACTGTGGAAAAGGGGAGGAGTTAAAAAACAGATGTAGGTTATATGGAATTGAAAACTACAGCGATGTGAGGAAGTGAAGCCATAGAGACTACTAAGGATTTAGAAACAATAAAAGATTGATTAAAGTTAATAGGAAACTATCTTAATAATGACTTCTCGAACGATGCTTTTTTATACTTCGATAATTTAGCAACTAGCTTATTTTCGAGTTCAAGGCTTAAGTTAGATTTAGAGTAAAACTTCAAAAAACTGGTATTCACAATCCATGATTTATGTGTCCTGAAAAAAACAGGATTCTCATCGAACAGGGTTTCAAAGTGTTTTAAGTTTTTACTTACGATATATTTATTTCCATCCATTAAATGGATAAAACTATAGGATTCACAAGCTTCAATTGCAATGATCTCATTTAATCGAACAACTTTTTGATCTCCTTGAAAAGGAATGATAATCTTATTGAGTTTGTTTTCTTTTAAGCTTTCTACCAAAACTTCATAGTTTACGGAAGCACTAAAATGTTTTTGTTTGGTGATGAATTTATCAATTGCAGTTTTTAATTTTCCAATATCAATAGGCTTCAAAAGGTAATCAACTGCAGCCACTTGGAAAGCTTTTATAGCATAATGATCATAAGCCGTAACAAAGATGATCTCAAAATCAATTTGGTCGAAAAATAAGGTGATTTCATAACCAGAGTAATTAGGCATTTCAATATCTAAAAAAACCAAATCTGGTTTATGCTTTTTTATGGACTCAACTGCTTGTTCAACGTCTTCACATTTATCAACTATATTAATCTGTGGACAAAAATTGAGAATTAAATTAGATAGGATATTTCTTGCGCTTTGCTCGTCATCAACTAATATGGCGTTATAGGTGTTTTGCATGTTTACAATGTTATGCTAAATTTCAGAATTAATTATCAATAATTACATGAATAGTCTGTTTGAATTTAGGAATAGCCCAACACTTCTTAAAACTTCCTTTTAAATGGTATTTTAAGCGTAACCAAAGTTCCCTCTATGACATCGCCGTCTTTTAAATCTTTGTATTCTAATCCGACATTTTGCCCGTACAATTCCTTAAGTATTTCAAAACGAGTTTTAATAGATTTTACAGAGAATGATTCGTGTATTTTATTTTGTCTTTGTTTAATTTCATTGGATTTTTGTCTTCCGATTCCATTATCTTCAATTTTACAAACGAGTGTTTCGTTTTCAAATGCAAATTCTACTTTTAATTTTTTAGGACCTTTTTTATGAAGTAATCCATGTTTCAAAGCATTTTCGATAAAAGGCTGAATGATCATGGGAGGAATTTCTATGTCTTTTATGTCATTGGTATTGATTTCGAAAGAAAAATCATTTTTAAACCTTAATTCTTCAAGTTCCAAATAAATGCTCAAAACTTGAACTTCTTCCTCAAAATCGATAAATTCATTATCGGAGTGTGAAAGAATTTTTCTAACAAGTAATGCGAATCTACTGATGTAATTATAGGCGTTTTCTTTATCTTGTTGTAAAATCAAATCTTGGATTGAATTTAGAGAGTTGAAAATAAAATGTGGATTCATTTGCGATTTTAACGCAGTCAGTTGGGCTTTGTTAAATTGATTTTCTATGGTCAACTTCGCTTTTTGCTTTCGTATTTGAATGTATAGCGTTATGAAAACAATAAGTAAAACGATAATTGCCGCAAGGATAAAGAAGCTCGTTTTTAACCAGAACGGTTTTTGAATTACAAAACGGTATTCAATAGTATCACTATAATTATCACCATATACAGCCCTTACTTTGAATGTATAATTATTTGGAGGTAGTGATTTGTATTCAAAAGTATTGGATAAATATTCGTTTGTAATCCAATCTTTATCAACTCCAACTAATTGATACTCGTAAAATATGTCGTTACGGTATTTTAAAGTCTTAGAAGCTATTTCAAAAACAAACTTATTATTTTCATATTTAAAAGAATGTTGAGCTGTATCAATGGCTTCGTCATTTACTAGAACCTTGCATAGCTCAAGATTCGGAGTATATGCATTATTTCTAATTTCCGAAAGTGAAATACTTTGTATCCCCTTATTTGTAACGATCCAAAGTTCATTATTATTGATTTCAAAATCTAAAATATTCTTGGCGTTTAATCCATTGGTATAATTTATAAATTGTTTAACCTCACCATTAATGGATAGTCGATTGATTCCCTTGTTTGTTGCTAAAAAAATATCATTTTCATAAAACTTGATTTGATTGATTTGATTTGATAATAATCCGGTAGAAGTTGACCACTTATCAATCAATGAGTCGTTTTGGAAAATCAGAAGTCCATGTTTTTTTGTAGAGACATAGACTTTTCCTTTATAGGATTTAATATCTTCACTTATTACAACTTTCTCCTCATGGCGGTAAAATCTATAATCATCTAATTTGTTGATTATTAGTCCTAAAACGGTTCCTGTATATATGGATTTGTTAATGCTATCGTATGCAACGGAATAGGGTCTGTAGTTAATTATTTTGGATTTTTGAATTTTGAAATCCTTACTATTAATCCAATGTAAATGTGCGTTTGATATTATTAAAAAATGCTGATCCTCCAAAAAGCAAATATCTTTTATATCGCTTTTAAGAACATCCAAAAGAGTATTGTTTCTATAGCATGTTAAAGTGTTTTTCTACACTACATGACAAAAATATAACTAATTAAAAATCAGTAAAATAAGCATGGAAACACTTGTTTAAAAGACTGGTATTCAGTATCTTAGATGAATAACTCCACTCATTTATCTATGAAAAAGAA
>NZ_QFRJ01000026.1 GCF_003143775.1 Brumimicrobium oceani
CTGTATGAGGTTTTTAAAAAGTGGCGTCGTCTTACTCTCCCACCCTTAAAAGGGCAGTACCATCAGCGCAAGCAGTCTTAACTTCTCTGTTCGGAATGGTAAGAGGTGGACCCTGCTGCAATAGACACCGAAAATCTTGATTAGCTATGCTAACACAAATATTTTGGTTGCTATGAAAATATTGGGTGATTGAAATAGTAAAAGAGAAGAGCACTATAAGTTTACGGGTTATTAGTACTACTCGGCTTTGACATTACTGTCTTTACACCTGTAGCCTATCAACGTGGTAGTCTTCCACGGCCCTTAAAAGATTTCTCATCTTGAGGTGAGTTTCGTGCTTAGATGCTTTCAGCGCTTATCTCATCCATACGTAGCTACCCTGCGATGCAGCTGGCGCCACAACAGGTACACCAGAGGTATGTCCTCCCCGGTCCTCTCGTACTAGAGGAAGGTCCTCTCAAAAATCTAACGCCCACAACAGATAGGGACCGAACTGTCTCACGACGTTCTGAACCCAGCTCGCGTGCCACTTTAATGGGCGAACAGCCCAACCCTTGGGACCTTCTCCAGCCCCAGGATGTGACGAGCCGACATCGAGGTGCCAAACCACTCCGTCGATATGAGCTCTTGGGAGTGATAAGCCTGTTATCCCCGGAGTACCTTTTATCCTTTGAGCGATGGCCCTTCCATGCGGAACCACCGGATCACTATGCTCTAGTTTCCTACCTGATCGACTTGTAGGTCTCTCAGTCAAGCACCCTTATGCCATTACACTCTACACACGATTACCAACCGTGTTGAGGGTACCTTTAGGAGCCTCCGTTACTCTTTTGGAGGCGACCACCCCAGTCAAACTACCCACCACACAATGTCCCCATCAAGGACAGGTTAGACATCAAACAATTTAAGGGTGGTATTTCAACAACGACTACTCTACGCCTAGCGACGCAGCATCAAAGTCTCCCACCTATCCTACACATAAAGTGTCCAATGTCAATGTGAAGCTATAGTAAAGGTTCACGGGGTCTTTCCGTCCCGTTGCGGGTAATCGGCATCTTCACCGATACTACAATTTCACCGAGCTCATGGCTGAGACAGTGCCCAGATCGTTGCACCATTCGTGCAGGTCGGAACTTACCCGACAAGGAATTTCGCTACCTTAGGACCGTTATAGTTACGGCCGCCGTTTACCGGGGCTTCAATTCAATGCTTCTCCGAAGATGACATCTCCTCTTAACCTTCCGGCACCGGGCAGGTGTCAGGCCTTATACTTCAACTTTCGTTTTCGCAAAGCCATGTGTTTTTGATAAACAGTCGCCTGGGCCTATTCACTGCGGCCTCTCAGATGAGAGGCGTCTCTTCTCCCGAAGTTACGAGACGATTTTGCCTAGTTCCTTAGCCATGATTCACTCGAGCACCTTAGGATTCTCTCCTTGACTACCTGTGTCGGTTTGCGGTACGAGTAATTGTAACCTGAAGCTTAGAGGTTTTTCTTGGAAGCACTTAGGATCATTATCCACTCATCCGTAGACTTGTGGTACTATCACATTGGCCATTCGGTGCGGATTTGCCTACACCAAATATAGCTACACGCTTTAACGAACTATTCCGTCAGTTCGCAGATCTTTCATCACTCCGTCACCCCATCGCAGTTACAATTAGTATGGGAATATTAACCCATTATCCATCCACTACCCCTCTCGGGTTCGCGTTAGGTCCCGACTAACCCTGAGCCGATTAGCGTCGCTCAGGAAACCTTAGTCTATCGGTGAGCAGGTTTCTCGCCTGCTTTATCGTTACTCATTCCTACATTTGCTTTTCTATGCGCTCCAGCATACCTCAAAGTACACATTCAACGCACATAGAATGCTCCCCTACCACTCACAACTATTGTTGTAAATCCACAGCTTCGGTAATACGCTTATGCCCGATTATTATCCACGCTCGATCGCTCGACTAGTGAGCTGTTACGCACTCTTTAAATGAATGGCTGCTTCCAAGCCAACATCCTAGCTGTCTATGCAATCGAACCACGTTAGTTCAACTTAGCGTATATTTTGGGACCTTAGCCGATGGTCTGGGTTCTTTCCCTCTCGGACATGGACCTTAGCACCCATGCCCTCACTGCTCAGTATATCTTATAGCATTCGGAGTTTGTCTGGGTTTGGTAGGCGGTGAAGCCCCCTAGCCCAATCAGTAGCTCTACCTCTATAAGACTCTACCTGAACGCTGCACCTAAATGCATTTCGGGGAGTACGAGCTATTTCCTAGTTTGATTGGCCTTTCACCCCTATCCACAGTTCATCTGAACACTTTTCAACGTATATCAGTTCGGTCCTCCATTCCGTGTTACCGGAACTTCAACCTGACCATGGATAGATCACAAGGTTTCGCGTCTACCCCCATTAACTAAATCGCCCTATTCAGACTTGCTTTCGCTTCGACTACGATTCTTAAAATCTTAATCTCGCTAATGAGGAGTAACTCGTAGGATCATTATGCAAAAGGCACGCCGTCACCCGTAGGCTCCGACCGCTTGTAGGCACACAGTTTCAGGATCTTTTTCACTCCCTTATTCAGGGTTCTTTTCACCTTTCCCTCACGGTACTGGTTCACTATCGGTATTTGAGGAGTATTTAGCCTTAACAGATGGTTCTGCTAGATTCAGACAGGATTTCACATGTCCCGCCCTACTCAGGATACTACTAGGTATATGCACTATTTCATTTACGGGACTATCACCCTCTACGGTTGAGCTTTCCAACTCTATTCAATTATAATACATAAGTCCACATTGTAGTCCTACAACCCCAAAGTTGCCGAAACAACTCTGGTTTGGGCTACTTCGATTTCGCTCGCCGCTACTCTCAAAATCACTATTGTTTTCTCTTCCTCTGGGTACTTAGATGTTTCAGTTCTCCAGGTTAGCTTCTATCTTACGACAGATGTTATGTCTTCAACATAACGGGTTGCCCCATTCAGAAATCTACGGATCAATAAATATTTGCTTCTCCCCGTAGCTTATCGCAGCGTATCACGTCTTTCATAGCCTCTCAAATCCAAGGCATTCCCTGTGTGCCCTTAATAACTTATTAGTTTTCTTATATTTCTATTACTATTTCAATCAATTCCAACATTTCAAAGAACTTTTATTGTTAATTACAACCATTCAAGGTAAATAATCTACTAAAAGTGTTTAATATCTCTTTTTATCCCATAATTTCATCTCGTTTGATGAAAATAAGTGGAGAATATCGGAGTCGAACCGATGACCTCCTGCGTGCAAGGCAGGCGCTCTAGCCAGCTGAGCTAATCCCCCAATTTAAAGGATGAGTTATCAAGTGCTTAAGTTATCAAGCGCTGGAGTTATCAAGTTTTCAAGTTTAGTTTTCATAAAACTTAACTTTCAATCTTTTAACCCTCACTCTTGTAACATTTTCACTCTCATTCTCACACTGTTTTTTGTAGTCCCGAGCAGATTTGAACTGCTGACCCCTACATTATCAGTGTAGTGCTCTAACCAACTGAGCTACGGGACTAAATGAATAATCCCACCTCAATTGCTTTGCTCCACTTGGTGGGAGAGATATTATTGATTAAGAAATGGAAAACAACGTAACAAAACTACGTTAATGGCCCTCTAGAAAGGAGATGTTCCAGCCGCACCTTCCGGTACGGCTACCTTGTTACGACTTAGCCCCAGTTACCAGATTTACCCTAGGCAGCTCCTTGCGGTTACCGACTTCAGGTACCCCCAGCTTCCATGGCTTGACGGGCGGTGTGTACAAGGCCCGGGAACGTATTCACCGCGCCATGGCTGATGCGCGATTACTAGCGATTCCAGCTTCATGGAGTCGAGTTGCAGACTCCAATCCGAACTGAGATCGGCTTTCGAGATTCGCATCCAATCACTTGGTAGCTGCCCTCTGTACCGACCATTGTAGCACGTGTGTAGCCCAGGACGTAAGGGCCGTGATGACTTGACGTCGTCCCCGCCTTCCTCTCAGCTTGCGCTGGCAGTTTCTCTAGAGTCCTCAGCATTACCTGCTAGCAACTAAAGATAGGGGTTGCGCTCGTTGCGGGACTTAACCCAACACCTCACGGCACGAGCTGACGACAGCCATGCAGCACCTTGCAAAATGTCCGAAGAAAAAAGTGTTTCCACTCCTGTCATTATGCATTTAAGCCCTGGTAAGGTTCCTCGCGTATCATCGAATTAAACCACATGCTCCACCGCTTGTGCGGGCCCCCGTCAATTCCTTTGAGTTTCAACCTTGCGATCGTACTCCCCAGGTGCATTACTTATCACTTTCGCTTAGACACCAACTGTATATCGCTGATATCGAGTAATGATCGTTTACGGCGTGGACTACCAGGGTATCTAATCCTGTTCGCTCCCCACGCTTTCGTCCCTGAGCGTCAATTCAGGCCTAGTGAGCTGCCTTCGCTATCGGTGTTCTGTGTCATATCTATGCATTTCACCGCTACATGACACATTCCGCCCACTTCGACCGAATTCAAGACTAGTAGTTTCAATGGCAATTTCTTGGTTAAGCCAAGAGATTTCACCACTGACTTAATAGCCCGCCTGCGGACCCTTTAAACCCAATGATTCCGGATAACGCTTGGACCCTCCGTATTACCGCGGCTGCTGGCACGGAGTTAGCCGGTCCTTATTCGTTTAGTACCGTCAGCCCCCAACTCGTTGGGGGGTTTCTTCCTAAATAAAAGCAGTTTACAACCCATAGGGCATTCTTCCTGCACGCGGCATGGCTGGATCAGAGTTGCCTCCATTGTCCAATATTCCTCACTGCTGCCTCCCGTAGGAGTCTGGTCCGTGTCTCAGTACCAGTGTGGGGGTTCACCCTCTCAGGCCCCCTATCTATCGCGGTCTTGGTAAGCCGTTACCTTACCAACTAACTAATAGAACGCATGCCCATCTAATACCGCCGAAGCTTTCTTCCCTAAAACTTAAGTCTCAAGGATCGTATGGGGTATTAATCCGGATTTCTCCGGGCTATCCCCCAGTAAAAGGTAGGTTGCATACGCGTTACTCACCCGTGCGCCGGTCGTCATCTAGTGCAAGCACCAATGTTACCCCTCGACTTGCATGTGTTAGGCCTGCCGCTAGCGTTCATCCTGAGCCAGGATCAAACTCTCCGTTGTAAAAGACTTTGAATATTTGTTGTGGCTCATTAATTTCGTATATTACGCTGTTTCCTTATTTCTCAATCTATCAAAGAACTTATATTGTGGTAAATTGTTAACTCAATAACTCATCTACTTTTCTATTTTTATCTTCCGTAACTCGTTTGTTTTGGAGGGGACAAAATTAGTAATTAAATTTAACCTGAAAGCTTTTTTTTAATTTATTTTTAAAATTAAATTAAAACTATCAAATTTATTTCCCAGCTCGTTTGCGGGGTGCAAAGATACTCGCTTAATTTTAACTAGCAAGCTTTATTTAAATTTATTTTAAAAGTTTTTTTTAATAAACTCTTAAAACAAAATTAAACATCCTTTCAAATAAAATCCCAGCTCGTTTGCGGGGTGCAAAGATACTGAGCTTTTTTCCATATCCAAGCTTTTTCGGAAACTATTATTGAAGTATTTTTAAATTAATGCTTAACTCTCTTAAAATGTTTGATTTAA
>NZ_QFRJ01000027.1 GCF_003143775.1 Brumimicrobium oceani
GCAAATCGCCCCTACAAACCGCCCATATATATCGCCGCGCTAACTACTTCAATAATTCAGGGAATTTCGCTTTGAATTTGTTTAATCGCGGAACCGAAACCGCTTTCACGTATCCATTGTTTGGGTTATTTCGTTCGTAGTTTTGGTGGTAATCTTCGGCGGCATAAAAAGCCTCGAATGGAACGACCTCTGTCGTGATTTTTGGAAAAACCTTCTTATCCAATAACTCCTTAATGTAATTTTGTGCTAATTCCCTTTCTTGCGCATTGCGATAAAAAATAGAGCTGCGGTATTGTCTGCCTTTATCAGGCCCTTGTTGGTTTAATATCGTAGGATCTTGTGAGCCAAAAAACACTTTTAATAAGGTCGGATAATCAATCTTTGTACTGTCATAATGCACTGCTACCGCCTCTGCATGATTCGTTCGACCCGCACTAACTAAGTCATATTTGGCATTCATTGCTTTTCCACCAGAATATCCCGAAATTACATCGCCTACCCCTCTAACAGACTCAAACACTGCTTCGACGCACCAAAAGCATCCCGATGCAAAATAAGCAACTGTATTTGTTTCAACGTTTTGATTGCCCGCAGGAGAGATTTGGATGGAATGGGTATGTGCGCTTTGCAAACCTGAACTACCATCGTGCAAATCTCCTTTGCTATTACAACTCGCTATTCCGAATACAAATGATAAAAATAATATTGTTGTTTTCATTGGTTTTGTTTCTTATGTAACGTTTTGGAAAGTATTTTTGTTTGGTGTGGTAGATTTGATAGGGGTGATTTGGTAGGGGCGATTTGCAAATCGCCCCTACCAAATCACCCCTACCAAATGACAAAAACCAAAACCGAAGCCATAAAGTTCAATCTTCTTTCTATTTTTGCAACTATAAATAAAATATTATGTTTAGAACGCACACCTGTGGCGAATTACGCCTGTCTAATGTTGGAAGTGAAGTAACTTTGAGTGGTTGGGTACAACGTACTCGAGAAATGGGGGGTATGACTTTCGTTGATCTTCGTGATCGCTATGGAATTACACAATTGGCCTTTAATACAGAAGATAACGAGGAACTAAATCAAAAATCGCGAAAATTAGGACGTGAGTTTGTTGTTCAAGTGAAGGGAAAAGTAATAGAGCGCTCTAGCAAAAACTTGAATATTCCTACAGGTGAGGTCGAAATCCTCGTCAATGAATTAAACATTTTAAACTCTGCAAAAACACCTCCGTTCACCATTGAAAATGAAACAGATGGCGGTGATGAATTGAGAATGAAATACCGTTATTTAGATATTCGCCGAAAAGCGGTCTTGGACAAATTACGCCTTCGTAATAAAGTATCCTTAGAAACTAGAAAATATTTAGATTCTGTTGACTTTATGGATATAGAAACGCCATATTTGATAAAGTCTACACCTGAAGGCGCAAGAGATTTCGTTGTACCAAGTAGAATGAATCAAGGTGAATTTTATGCTTTACCACAATCACCGCAAACGTTTAAGCAGTTGTTGATGGTTTCTGGAATTGATAAATACTACCAAATTGTTCGTTGTTTTAGAGACGAGGATTTGCGTGCAGACCGCCAGCCAGAGTTCACACAAATTGACTGCGAAATGTCTTTCGTTGAACAAGAAGATATCTTGAATACCTTCGAAGGAATGGTTAAACACTTATTTAAGTCTTGCAGAGACATAGAATTTGAGGGAGATTTTCCAAGAATGACCTATGCCGATGCCATGGAGAAATATGGTTCTGACAAACCTGATATTCGTTTTGAAATGGAATTCAATAACATGAATTCTGTAACTAAAAACAAAGGCTTTAAAATCTTTGACGAAGCAGAATTAGTTTTAGGAATTGTAGCCAATGAATGCGCAGTGTATACGCGTAAGCAACTGGACGCCATAACAAAATGGGTGCAACGACCACAAGTGGGTGCAAAAGGGTTGGTTTATTGTAAATATAATGCTGATGGAACCTTCAAAAGTTCTGTAGACAAATTTTATAGTCAGGAAGATTTACAAGAATGGGCAGACCATACAGGAGCAAAGCCTGGCGATTTGATTTTCATTTTAAGTGGAGATACGGATAAAGTACGCAGTCAAATGAATGACTTGCGTTTACACATGGGAGATGAACTAGGATTAAGAAATCCAAATGAGTTTAAACCACTATGGGTTATAGATTTCCCTCTTTTAGAATGGGATGAGGATTCAAACCGTTTTCATGCTATGCATCATCCATTTACTTCTCCTAAAGCGGAAGATATCGCTTTATTGGAAACTGATCCAGGAAAAGTACGCGCAAATGCTTATGACTTAGCAATGAATGGTGTTGAACTCGGTGGAGGGTCTATACGTATTCACGACAAAGAACTTCAAGCTTTGATGTTAAAACACCTTGGGTTTACTGAAGAAGAAGCAAATAAACAATTTGGTTTCTTAATGGACGCATTTGAATTCGGTGCACCGCCACATGGAGGAATCGCATTCGGATTAGACCGTTTGGTTGCTACAATGGGTGGTTCAGATTCTATTCGTGATTACATCGCTTTCCCAAAAAATAATTCTGGACGTGATATCATGATTGATGCACCTGCAACGATTGACAAAGAGCAATTAAAAGAATTGGCCTTAAAAGTAGAGATCGAGGATTAATCCTCAATTGAGAATTTGATACAATAAAAAACGCAATTGGACTTTTGATTTTAACCAAAAACTCAATTGCGTTTTTATTTTATTATCTAATCACTTTCAGCCTGTAGTTACACAAGCTCCTTTTCTATAATTTCTTTCAATGATGTTTTAGGCAAAGCACCCGCTTGCATCATGGGTTGCTTGCCTCCTAAAGGAATAAACAACATGCTCGGAATACTTCTAATTCCAAACACTGAAGATAATTCTTGTTCTACTTCAGTATCAACTTTATAGATTTTCACTTTTCCTTCATACTCTTTAGAAAGTTCTTCCAAAATTGGAGCTACCATTTTACAAGGTCCACACCAATCAGCATAAAAATCGATAATTGCTGGAACGTCATCTTTGTATTTCCATTCCTTAGAAGCGGTATAATCAAATATATCTGCTTTAAATTGTTCTGCTGTTAAATTTATTGTTGCCATATCTATTTTTCTTTTGGTGCAAAGATAAAGATTGAAGTGTGTAAAGTGTGTAACCCATGTAACGTTGATTTATTAGAAACACTATAAACAGTGGGGTTTAGGAAAAATTAACTTTCAAAATATTTCAAAACCAAAAAGCCAGAAAAAGCAAATCTTTTTCTGGCTTTCACATTTATCTTATTTGGTGTCTTTACTTTTTAATCAATCGAAGGCTTTCTTCACCATTTACAACATAGTACATTCCTTGCGGCAATTGACTCATGTCCACAAATGTTTTTCCTGAAGGCGAGGATGTGCTATTAACATTTCCCGTAACCTCCACTCCAACTGCATTAAATATCCTTAGTCCTAAACTTTCATCTACCCCTATCAAAGTAGCAGAATGAAGAACAGGATTTGGATAAGCTTGAAGTTCTTCCTCCGCCTCATTTTCTATTGAAACAATATTAAAGACTTCTGTTGTTCCATCGAAATCTGTTTGACTTAATCTGTAATATGAAATTCCAGCATAAGGAGAATGATCAATCCAAGAATAAGCAATTGTTCTAGAGCTGTTTCCCGCCCCTGGAACCGTTTGAATATTTTCCCATGAAAACCCATCTTTTGAGCGTTCAATAGTAAAGTAATCATTGTTCAATTCGCTCGCTGTTTTCCAATTAACTTCAACTTCACGGTCATTTTTATAAGCATCGAAAGTCATGAGTTCTATTGGGAGCGTTGAAGTATTTCCTACTGTAATGAATTGATCACCGTTATAACCTTTCATTTGAATTTGAAATTCAACTTGGTCACAGAGCAAGCTCTCCACTGTAGCGGTATTACAAGTTGACTCACCAACCCAAATATTACCAACAGTTTTTCCTGATCCCTCTCCCATTTTATTGGGTAGATTAAAAAATGTAGTTTTATCATTACATACGAAACTTCCTTGTAAAGTATAAATTTGATTAAAACCTACTTCTTTATTATTTTGATTATAGGCCTTAATTGAATAATCAAAGAGTACATTATAGTTATACCCCCATTTACAATCATAAGGAGGGTTTCCCGAATTTAGGATTTCTATACCTGTTGTCTCTAACTCAATAACAACAGTTTTGTTACCCTGAACTTCTACGGATGTTGAAAATTGGTATTGTCCAACCAGACCAAAACCAACAATCAACGTAAAAAGCAAGGTTGTAAGTACATGTTTCATTGTGCGTGCATAATTTAATTCAGTGCAAATATAGAGCGTTTTTGTCTATGTGTGCATAACTTTTGTTACATATTTTTTTATTTTTTGTTAAAAACAATGATTAAAGTCAGTTTTATGGGAAGATTTTGGGTCATGTGAATTTTAAGGGGATTTGATTAATTTTACCTACTAAAAACATCGATGAACTCATCCTTAATATCTCATGTTTTACCTGAGGAGCTTATAAAGTATTTTGATATAAAAGAAGTTTTAGT
>NZ_QFRJ01000028.1 GCF_003143775.1 Brumimicrobium oceani
GGCTGACAATAACGCAAAACCATCTCTGTAAACTCTACTTGAATTCTTTAATTTGATGTGTAAAACCTTTCTGATCTCATCCGTTTCATCTATTGGACTTGGTTTAGATTGATAGTACTCAATTTGCATTGTATAGTTCCTGGCGGAGGTGTGACCAAAAACAATAAGTGGAAGTCTTCGAAAAGTAAAGGAAAATACTTATTTGATGTGAAATCAATGAGTGAGGTGTTTAGGGCAAAGTATATTGCTTTGCTTAGAAAAAGCAAATTAAAAATACCACAAGGTATTTACGATAAAGTGTTCTCAAAGAAATGGGTCGTTTATGCAAAACAACCTTTCTTTAAACCTGAATTTGTATTTGAGTATCTTGGAAGATACACTCACAAAATCGCTATTTCTAATCACAGAATAAAGAACATTGATTATACTAAGAAAACAGTCACATTTTCTGCTAAAAATTATAGAAAAGGAGGAAAAAAACACGATATAACACTTAAAACTTCCGACTTTATTAAACGGTTTTCTTTACATATTTTACCTAAAGGCTTTACTCGAATACGGCATTATGGAATATTAAGCAGCAGCTGGAAAAAGATAAAGCTTCCCGAACTTCAAAAGTTGTTGAATGAACAAAATACAACGGAAATTATTAAGGAGAACCCAACGCACCACAGACGATGTCCAAGGTGTAAAAAAGGTAAACTCATTACTGTTTTACTTTTTGACGGTAGAGGTCCACCAGAAAACTGGAGAGAAACTTTAAGTACCAGTAAATCAACAGAATAAATGTAACGTCTAGCGCGTAATGAGGAAGTTATGGCTTAGAATTAGTAAAATCGACATCAAACTGGCGAAAGGCCTGATAAATGCGTGGTTTTCGTGACACTGAATAGTAATCAACCAAATTAAATTCGAAATGCACGCTCATAATCAAAGCGTAACACACCAAAATAATCTTTCAAAAATAATGTATTAAACCGATTTCCCCATACGTTCGGCAAGCTCAGTAGGGCTAAGGAAATCCGGATCCGTCAACATGGTATTATTCATTCTTGTCTGTTTTTTTTATTTGTATTCATGAGTACTTCGTAGTTCAGCGTTGGCCAACTTAGCGAAGCGATCTCACAACCGTAGGGCGTAATCGGCACGCCGAATACTTAGTTATTGGCTATAGTGTTTTTTTACTTTTAATCCCATATTTCTGGGCGATTAATTTTCATTGCTCTCAAATATGAAAGGAACTGTCCTGCGTGAACAGATTCATGATACCCAATCCGTAATAAATACTTTCCAAGGGTTTTTTTGTCTCCATTTCCGGGGTGAATGATTTCCGTTTCGTCTAATTCTTTATCCGAAAATTGGCGAACGCTTTCTAAAAACGCGTTCCTATAAGATTCAGCAAATTCAAGTTCGTCAGTAACGCTAATGAATGGTCGATTTTTCCATGGCGTTTGATAATTTGCCATACTCCCATTATTGATTATTATATTCCATCCATAGTCAGCTTCCAAAACGTGTCTAACCATTTCTATGGCAGTCATTGCTTTTTCGTCAGGTTTCCAATTATAACAGCTTTCAGGAAGTCCTTTCCAAAGTTTTACGCTTCTTCTTCTAATTTCTGTGAAGTTTAAAATTATGAGTTCAGATTGAGTCATTTTCTTTGTTTTAGAGAATGTCATTTTTCATTACAGCCAACGTTTTGGGTATTGCCGAAGGCGGGGATTTTTGGCACAAAAGTTCAATAGAAGAACGAATGTTTAACCTTGCACAAATGTTCAATCGAAGCCGTTCAGTCCCGCTTTTGGCAATACCTTGTTAGCTGCTGGGCTTAATTTTGCTAAAATAGCTTATTTTTTGAGATAATAATTTGTACTTTTGTGGCTTCACTTCCAAAAAGTATACAACACGTGGCAAAGCCTTGGATTAAATAATTATTAGGGTAATTCTCTTCAAAACCCACTTTTATGGTATAGTACTCTATAGTATTATGCTACAATTATTTTGTTGTATAATTTAATCAAGTTTTTATGGAAAATCGTAAATGGTTTAAGACCTATATGTTTATATGGGCTGGACAGTTTGCTTCAATGCTTACAAGTTATGCTGTTCAGTTTGCTATTGTTATATGGCTTAGTCTGGAGTACAATTCAGCCGAAGTTTTAGCCTACGCTGGAATAGCAGCAATGTTGCCCCAGGCATTGGTAGGTTTAATTGCAGGGGTATATGTTGACCGTCTCAATCGTAAATATGTAATGATTTTTTCGGATGCTTTTATAGCTGTCTGTGCCCTTGTGTTACTCGTCATTCTACAAAATGAAAATGTTAATCTGATATGGATTTACATTTTATTGGGTTTACGCTCTGTTGGTAATGCTTTTCACGCTCCGGCACTACAGGCAATTGCTCCGCTGATTGTACCCCAAAATGAATTGATAAAGGTAGCAGGAATTAATCAGGTGTTACATTCGGTTTGCAGTATTGGTGGTCCTGCCATTGGCACATTAGCCATTGCGTATCTTCCCATTTCAAAAGTATTGTACTTGGATTTGATTGGAGCATTGCTGGCTATTCTTTCACTCGTGATTGTGAAAATTCCCAATGTGGTTACGAAGTCAAAATCGTATGCACATTCTATTGCTACAGATTTTTCGGAAGGATTTCAGACTGTTTCCAAAAACAAAGGTTTGCGTTATCTTTTTCTTTATGCAATGGCGATAACATTTGTTATAATGCCAGCTGCCATTATGTTTCCGTTGCTTACAACAGGGCATTATGCAGGAGGAAAATGGGAGATGGGAATTGTAGAAGTGGTTTGGGGCGGAGGTATGCTTATTGGCGGTGTCATTCTGAGTATTTTCCAATTGAAAGGCTCAAAAGTAGTCGCAGTCAATGTTATGTATGTATTATTGGGACTTACATTTATTTTGAGTGGTGTATTACCTGAAAATTGGTTTGTAGAATTTGTGATAGTAACTGCCATTGGCGGTATCAGCCTGTCAATTTTCAATGGCTGTTTTACAGCAATTGTACAAACAGAGGTAAGTCCTGAAAAATTAGGACGTGTATTTTCGCTTTATTATAGTTTGGCCGTTTTGCCAAGTGTAATCGGTTTATTATTCACAGGTCTAATTGCAGAAGGTATTGGTGTAAACATTACGTTTATCATAAGCGGTTGTTTGGCAATCGTTGTGGGTATTCTTTCGTTTAGCACTCGCAACTTAATGCAATTAGGTAAAATCAAAAAAGTTTAAAAAATGAAAAATAGAGATATTCAAAAATTAGCGGAAAGAAATGGTTTATTTCTTTCGGATGAAATGAGTTTTAACGATATGGGAATTGACTTTAAGGTTGGTTTCGCTACAGATAAGGATGGGACAAAATGGTTGTTGCGTATCCCAAGAAGAACAGACTTAGACGAACAGATTGCGAATGAGAAGCGTATTCTTCAATTGGTGTCGAAATACCTTTCGGTACAAGTTCCTGACTGGCGTATAGCTAATGAAGAACTTGTAGCCTATCCTTTGCTTGATGGAAAACCTGCGCTAACTTATGATACTGAGACCTATGAAGTAACTTGGAATATGGCTAAAGACAGCGAACTTTACATTCCATCGTTGGCGAAGGTTTTGGTTGAACTTCATTCCATTCCAACGCAAGAGGTTCTTAGTAACGGATTAAAAGTGTTGACGGCAGAACAAGCCAGAAATGAGATTTCAGAAAGATTGCTTTTGGTGAAATCTGAATTAGGTATAAGTACCGAATTAGAAAATCGATACCAAAAATGGGTGGATAATGATGCCTTATGGCCGAATTTTACAAAATTCATTCACGGTGATTTGTATGCAGGTCACACCCTTACTCATATCAATGGAGAATTGTGTGGAATTATTGATTGGTCAACAGCACAAGTCAGCGATATAGCACAAGATTTTTCAGGTCACGTCACTGTTTTCGGTGTAGAAAGTCTGAAAAATTTAATTTCGGCATACGAAAAACAAGGTGGAGAAGTATGGGATAAACTGTTTGAACAAGCAGTTGAGCGAGCTGCTGCCGCACCTTTAGCTTATGGATATTTTGCTTTAGAAACACAAGATGAAATTCATCTTAGTTCTGCAAAATTACAGTTAGGTGTTGAGTAGAATTTTTTTTAGTAGGGGCTGACACCTTAATCGGGTCAGCTCCCTATTATTTCAAGGGATGTTTGTCTATTAGCGGTGTTGTGTAGCCTTGCAGCTAACAGGTCAATATACGCAATTGTGCATATCCCACCTATATTTCTACCCAAATCTAACAAAAATCCTCACCAATCCTATCTCCAAAACATCACAAACTCAACTAAATTATTTCAACCCCTTACCTTTCTAAGTTCATAAAAGCCATAAATCATGAAAACTACACAAAACAAAACAGCTCCTAATTTTTGAAAATTAAGTTGGCTAA
>NZ_QFRJ01000029.1 GCF_003143775.1 Brumimicrobium oceani
CAAAGAAAATCACAGCTCACATTTTAAGACACTCTTACGCTACGCATTTACTAGAAAGCGGTTTAAATTTACTTGCTCTAAAAGACCTTTTGGGTCATGCTCGAATAGAGACAACTTTGATTTATCTTCATGTTTCTAACAACTAATTATTCAGCTTTGGCCTATCGGCAAGCCGAATACTTAGTTGTTAGCGGCTGCCTTCTTTTCTTCCGTTTTAGTTTGTTAGTTTTAGTTTCATCATAATGTCTGTTTGCTCATCGTTGCCAAGTTTAAAAATGTGCTTATCAAATTCTACAAAACCATTTTTTTTGTAAAATTTGATTGCTCTTGGATTTTCTTCCCAAACGCCTAACCAAATATAATCTGCATCTTTCTGCTTGGCTATTTCAATTGCTTTATCATAAAGAATTTGTCCGATTTTTTTTCCTTGAAACTCTTTAAGTACGTAAATTCTTTCGATTTCAAGAGACTTGTCGTCTTTTAATTCCGTTTGAGAATCGCCAAAATTTATTTTCAGATAACCAACAATTTTATTTTCAAGTTGGGCAAAATAAAATATGGCGTTTTTGTCGTTCAATTCAGCCGTCAGCTTTTCAATGGAAAATCGTTCGTCTAAATATTTCTGCATATTTTCTTGGGTGTTACCTGTCGAAAATGTTTCGTAAAAAGTCTGTCTTCCAATTTTTTGCAATTGGTCTATTTCATTGGTCGTTATTCGTGTTATTTTCATAAATTCCATTCGTAATTTAGCCATTCATTATTTTGATTAGCACCCAACCTTTCATAAAATTTTTGACCTGCTTTGTTCCAAGGTGCAACCGTCCATTTTATTTGTTCGCAATTATGCACCAACGCTTCATCCCACAAAGCTTTCATCAGTCGTTCGCCAATTTTCCGACCACGATAATTTTCGTCCACATAAAGTTCTTTCATATAAATTGCAGGTTTGTTTTGGGCAGTGTAAGGTAAAAAATAATAGACCAATATTCCCACAATTTTATCGTTGTCTTCGGCTACAATACAATGAAAGTCAGGTGGGCTTTTCCGAAAACCACTGTTCTTTACAACTTCTGGCGTAATTGCAAAACTGTCAATATATTTTTCAAAAACAGCTAATTCTTTCATTAAAACCCAAATTTTATGACTGTCTTTTTCTGTTGCTTTTCTAATGATTATGTCCATTTTTTTTGTTTTGATGGTTGTTCAGATAAGGTTGCCGCTAACGATTTGCATATTCTGGCATTGAGGCAATTTGCTTACAAACAATCATAAAAATATTCAATATTTAGAAGCAAATTGTTATTTTGTATTGAGTTGATTTTGAAATTCAGTTAAATATTTTGCCATGTGGAAACCATCAACTAATCCATGATGAGCTTCTATAGAAATCGGTAACATCCTTTTTCCTTCTCGGATAGTAAACTTTCCAAATGTTATTTTAGGAACAGATTCTTTTTGGTCAAAATTTGTAGGATGTAATAATCCGCTAAATGAATTCCATGGAATAGTTGAATGACGAATTAAATCCTTTTTAATATCATCGTTATTTAGTCTTAATCCTGAACAGTTTTTTACTGCTAAAATTTCATTTTTTAATTCTGCGTTAAAAGTCTCAAAATCTAAAGTAAAATTAACAAATCCAAAGCCGAAAGTTTCGTCTTCTCTTCCAACAGTTATTCCAGCATGAACTTTTTCGAATTCTATTATTTCATTATCAACGATTCTATATTTTAGTTCATCTACAGAATTAACTGCAATCATTGATTTATGAAGGTAATTTGCAAAGAAAGATTTACCGTTTTCTTTAGAATTTTTATAGCATTCATCACAATCAACTTCTGTAACTATCCCGAAAGTTGGACTTGCCATTTTTGAAAAAAAATCAAAATGCTCTTTTCTTTTCCATTTAGTTAAGTCTATTTTTTTCATTAATAATTTGTTGTATTAAGTTTATGAATACGTATTCTTTGGTTTAGGTTGCCGCTAACGTGTTTGTATATGGTTTGTTGCGTGGTTTAGCACGAAATTTAGCAAATAAAAACCGAATAGAAAGTCCGCGAGGACTTTCGTAAGTAGGCTGTAACTAGCAATGAATTATATACGTTGTTGAACGAATCCTCCTAACGTCGGAAGCTTCTCTCACCCTCTAAATTAGCAATTTACTATATTTGAATACAAATTAAATCAAATATTATGTATAAAAAAAAGTAAAACCCTCGTTGAAATTGCAATTTTAGAGGTTGCAGGTTTTGAAGACTTGCACGAGAAACTAACCAAAAGCTTCTCGATTAATGGAAAGTCAGAAAGCACACTAAAGAACTACTCCAGATGCCTTGCGCACTTGGCTTTACATTACAAGAAAAGTCCAGAACATCTAGATAAAGAAGCCATTGATGACTATCTTTTTCACTGTAAAAACCAACATAATACTCCCTCGGATAGTTTTTTCAAACACACGATTTATGGACTAAGGGCGATCTACAAATTGCTTGGAATGGATGGTCAGAAAGTTCAACTTCCTGAGATAAAGCGACAAAACGATCTTCCTGTGGTGATGAGTTTAGAGGAAGTGAAAAAATTAATCAATGCGCCAAAATATTTAAAGCATAGACTTATAATTGCCACTCTTTACGGCTGTGGACTGAGAAGTTATGAACTGTGTGCTTTAAAATTATCAAATGAACTTTTAGAAGTTCCATACTTTATTCACCTATAATTTATTTTTAAAGGTGTTCATGATTCGCTTCGCTTAATTCATTTGGTTTTTACGCTTCCTTCAGAATTTAATGAATATGCTTTAAGAGAAGGCAAAATCATTTATGGTTCATTATTTAAGGCTGCTTGGGAGACCTTGAAACAGTTTTCAGAAAACCCCAAACACCTTGGCGCTAAGATGGGAATGATTTCGATTTTACACACTTGGGGTCAGAATAT
>NZ_QFRJ01000003.1:0-57111 GCF_003143775.1 Brumimicrobium oceani
AGTTAACCGTTAAAAATATAAACAGTCGCCATTTTTTTTGGTTTTTATATTAAAAAAATCAAAAGCTCTTAAACGAAAAAATCCTTGCAGTTAAAAACTACAAGGATTTTTTGTACCCGGAGCGGGACTTGAACCCGCACGCCCCAAAGAGCACAGGATTTTAAGTCCGGCGTGTCTACCAATTCCACCATCCGGGCAGGACAGTTATTTTTTACGAGCGGGAGACGGGATTCGAACCCGCGACCCCAACCTTGGCAAGGTTGTGCTCTACCAGCTGAGCTACTCTCGCTTATATCGAGATAACTTTCTATTTTTACATAGAAAAGTTAGCTTCGTTAAATTTGTTATTGTTTCAATGTTTTAAAAGAATCGTTATCCTTTTGCGAGTGCAAATATAAGCACTTTTTATTTCTTAACACCAATTAAAACTTAATTAATTTTAAAAAAAATTCACAACTTACTTCAACTACATAAAAACTAAACAATTGCAAAAAAACTTCTTTTTCAAATTTGATTCACTGTTTTTGTAGTAATTTTCAATTCTTCCGCCATTAAATGCTTGCCTTGCATTTTTGTTTCTTCACTTGGTAATATCTCACAATTATCCCACAAACCGTCTACAAGTGTTTTGGCATACTCATTTGGAAGTTTACTGTTCAGCATCTCTTGACTGGCTTTTTCAGCATCGTAGCTTAATGCATGAGAAGTGAAAGTTTTTGTTTCTGAATTGTAAATAGCATACCAAACTCTCGTTGTCCCATCATTCGCTGGCATTCCAATCACTCCTGGATTAATCCAATGTCCATTTTCCAACTGCTGCATAAATGGCAATCCACAATGGCCAGCTACAACAACATCAACTCCGAGTTTATTAATGATTTCCTCTTTTCTTGAATTAGATGTGCTCCTAAAAATGAATTCTGAAATGTCCTCAAAGCCTCCATGGATTATTCCTATTCTTAATCCATCAATTTCTATAATCTGATGGTTTTTTAATGTTTTCATCCATTCAATATTCGATTTATCCACATGCATTTTAGCATACGGATACCATAAAGTAGAAAAGTCAGAACAGCGCGAACCTTCCTCGAAATTACAACCACAATTTTCTTCTCCTTCACGCAATTGAACTTCAACATTTCCAGCGATGACATTAATCCCCCATTCTCTGATAGCGTTCACTGTTTCGTTAGGGAAAGCGCAATATCCAACAACATCTCCTGTGTGGTAGACATTATGCGCAGGAATATGAAGTTTTTCAGCTTCACTCTTTAATGCTTCTAATGCATCAATATTACTATAAGAACCTCCAAAAAAGAGGTGTAAATGAGAGGATTCCATTTTAAACTATTTGAATTTTAGCCATTTCGGGACAAAGTAAACAATAAAACACATCAATAAAGCAAATATTGTGATCCAAAGCAAGTCGTTATAAGGACCGCTTGTGAAAAACATTTCATCTGGAAAAAGGTTTAGTGCCGTCATAATTCCGAAAAGGATTCCTACTCCAACGCTAAGGAAGTAACTAATTTTAGGAGCTGGAGTTCTCCAAAAAAGAAAAATTGGTGTCAATCCAATTACCATAACCCCACTAATAGTTGTTGCTGAAAGAATTTTCGGGTCGAAAAACAATGGAATTGAACCTGCCATTGCAAAGATAAACATGGCCCAGCGCCCTACTTTTAAAGTTGCTCCTCTTTTTAAATCTACAGCTATTAATTTCGATGCTGAAGAAAATGAAGAGTCTAAAGTTGAAGAAGCGGAAACAATCATAATGAAATTGATTAGCAATAACATCACTGGACCAAACAGAGTACCAAATGTTGTTAAATCACTCGATTCGGCTCCGTTTAAACGACCAAAAATCCCAACTAAACTGAATGCGAAAATTAATAATCCGCCAAGTATTCCTGCGAAAATAAAACTCCACAAAGTTGTTTTTGGTTTACTGATAAACCCTCTATCTGTCATCACTGGATCATGGAATGGATAAGAAAAACTGTGAAGAAGACCAACCAAAATTAAATTAACTCCATTGTCGAAAGAGAAATCTCCCTCTCTGATTACTTCTCTAATTGTTGATTGACTTTGTCCATTGAAAATAACTAAAATTGATATCATTAAAATTCCAAATAATCCAATTTGAATTAAATCAGAAAAGATGGAACTGCTCAACCCGCCTTTTAGAGAATAGATTAGCGTTAAACCAGTGAAAACAATCACCGAAGAATAAAATGGGGCTGTACCGTATTCTCCAAAAAAATAGCCAATCACCATCGTATTCGACCAAACTTCATTGAATAAGCGAATGGCGATGACCACCGAGAACAATTGCAGTGCCTGTCGACCAAACTTTTTACTTAGAAAAGAATGAATACTGGTGATTCCTCCTTTTGTTCGCATTCTGTAAATAATAACGCCAGCAACCAAAAACGAAGCGTAGTAAGAAGCATAGGCCAATCCACCAGTAAAACCATGTTCAAAACCTAAATCTGAAGCTACGGCAATTGACTTGGCAAACACCCAAGAAATAACCAAACTCCCTGTCAACATTCCAATATTGGGTGATTTTCCTTTCGAATTTGCAGCAAAAAACTGTTTTGCATCTTTTGCCCATGGAGACAAGATTATGAGCAAGACACTGGTTGCGATAACCAGTGTCCATTGCCAAAATTTAAAATTTTCTATTACTGCTCCCACCATCCTTTACTATTATAATTGTCTCCACCAATGGCTCCAACAGCTTCGGAGTAATTTGCTCCATTCACCGCTTGTTCAGTCGATGGATATGCATATCTCACGGGAAAAACATCATTATTCAAATTGTCTTGTGGAATCGGCAAAACTGGAAATCCTGTTCTTCTGAAATCAAACCATGCTTCATAGCCATTCATAAATGAGGCAATCCATTTCTGTGTCAGGATTTTCTCCAAATCTGTTCCTCCGCCCAATGGCACTTCAACTTGAGACAAATATCCACTTGGCATTGTTAAGCCTAAATGAGTAAAAGAAGCTTGAATTCCATTCTCATAATACATCGAAGCTGATCCAGAAATAATTCCTTTATGTGCTGCCTCTGCCAAACAAAATTGCAATTCTGAATAAGTCATAAATGCCGCTTTTACAGCATCTGGCTCATCTCTTAAATAACTTCCCAATAGAGAAACATCGCTTAAATCAAAACTATTCTGACTTTGTCTGCTCAATCCATTTGGAATACCGTTGTATTCTTCATTTCCAGGTGTGGAATTTACAGTTGGCTTATAATAATGTGACAATCTTGGGTCATTCAAAGGAGTCAGAATATCTTCCGCGGTTTTACTCATTCTCACATCAACATAGCGCCCTTCTCTTTCCGTGAAAATCACCCATTGATTTGGTGAAGCTGATAAATAGGGAACCACTGCTTCTTGCATTCCACTCTGAAAAATCATTCCACCATCAACTATATTCTGCATTTCAGTCGAAACATCTACTTTTCCACTTATGCGCAATAAATAACGAATGCGCAAACTATTGGCAAAAGCAATCCATTGATTTAAATTCCCTTGATACATAATGTCTCCATCAATTTTATCAGATGTCGATTGAAGTGTATTTACGGCTTTTTCAAGTAAATCTAGAATTCCTCCATCCGCAGTGTAAATAGCCTCTTGTTTGTCGAAAGCTGGCGTAAAGTTTCCTTCACTTTGACCTTTTAAAGCTTCAAAGTAAGGAACATTCGTCCATAAATCTGTCAACAAACTGGCTTGATGCGCAATCAAAACATCGGCAACAGCGGAATAAGCGTCATTTCCTTGTTCGCTATTTTTAATATCCGTTAAATCTTTCATCAAACGGTAAGTTGCTGTCCACAGACCTTCATTTGAACCTAAATTATATCTATCAACAGGTAAAAACTCCAAATTTGAAGAATGCTGAGCCAATAAACTTCCTGCATGCCATCCCCAATATGCCTGATTATTTGAAGCTTCTGAAAGTACATTCGACAACAGAAATTGCGGATTTACATTCTCTGGCGCATTTTGATTGATATTGGCTTGGTCAAATTTCTTACATCCTATGACAAGGAAAGAAATGAGTGTAAATATTATGAATTTTTTCATGGTCTTAAAATTTGAATTGAATATTGATTCCATAACTTCTTGAAGAAGGATAAGATAAATCCTCTACTCCATAAATTTGAGAAGTTCCTTGCATAGCGCTTAACTCAGGGTCAAAGTGCGGATTTTCTGTCCAAGTAAATAAATTTCTTGCCGTAATTCCAATTTTGAATTCTTCGATATTGAATTTTGAAACCCATCTATTAGGAAAGGTATAAGACAATCCGATTTCTCTGATTTTTAAATAAGAAGCATCGTAAACTGAACTTTCTTCATTTGCTCGGTTATAGAATTGATTGTAGTATTCTGCTGCTGAAACTGAAGTGGTGTTTTCTTCGTAAACTGGATTACTTTCTGTTCCTACATTCACCACACCATCTCCAATAATTCCTTCTTCTCTTCCGTCGATAGTTTCTGCCAAAACTCCTGAAGTTGAGCCTACAGCTTTTGTTCTAGAGATAATCTCTCCACCTTGACGCCAATCTAAAAGTACATTTAAAGTAAATCCTTTGTACTCAAATCGATTTCCGAAACCTACAATAAAATCTGGATTATAGTTTCCTAAATAACGCAACTCATTATCGCGGACAGGTAAACCATTTGTTCCATAAATAATACGTCCTTCTTCTGTTTTCATGAATCCTGTTCCGTACATATCGCCAATTTTTCCGCCATTTTTAGCATCTGCAATATAAAAAATTGTGTTTTCTGCAGTTGTGTATAATCGCGCAAAGCCTGTTGTGTATTGGTCAATTCCTTCAGGTAACTCTGTCACATAACTCGCTCCTTTACTAAAATTAGCGAAAGAAGTCCATGTAAAGTTTTCGCTTTTAACAACAGTTCCTGTCAACATGATTTCAATTCCTTTACTTTGGATTTCCCCTCCGTTCACCACTTGACCAGAATATCCACTTGCCGAAGAGGTAGGCAAAGTAATAATTTGGTCTTTTGCTGTGTTTTGATAAACTGTCAAATCCAGTCCCAAGCGTTCATTGAAGAAATACAATTCAACTCCTGCTTCCAATGCATTGATGCGCTCTGGTTTCAAATTTTCATTCAATAAAGTAGAACCGTTCGTTAATAATGGATAGCTACCATAGTTTTGGTTGAATGCATAAGTGTTTCTCAGTTGAAATGGTCCTGTATCTGAACCTACGCTTGAGGTACTTGCTCTTAATTTTCCGTAAGAAAACCACTCTGGCAAGTCTAATTTCTCAGAAAATACAAAAGCTCCATTCACTGAATAATAAGCGAAAGAGTTATTTTCAACGGGCAAAGTTGTTGACCAGTCATTTCTCACCGTTAAATCCAAAAACAAAAACCTATCAAATCCAATTCCTGTAAGTCCGTAAACCGAGTTAATTTGCTTTTGAGAATTAAATTGTGAAGCTTTTAGACCAATTTTAGAATTTTCAAAATTATAGACTCCCGGAACAGATAATTCTCCCGCTAACAAGCTTTTATACTTCGTTTCTTGAGTAAAATTATTTGCTCCAATGGCTGCGTTGAAAGTCAATTTTTCTCCAAATTTATTTTCATAGCCCAACATTAAATCCGTATTCATTTCTGTAAACGAAACATCATCTTCTCGGTAGGCTCCATTTTTAAATCGTTGCGTACTGAATGCTCTTTGAGAAGTTCTTAAATCGGCATAAGTGTCAATTCCTGAACGAAAACGAATATTCCAATGTTCTGAAATTTCGTACTTCAAAATGGCGTTTCCTAACAAACGATTTTTCTCGAATCCATTGCGGTTTTCATATACATTAAAATATGGATTATCCAGCCATTGCGTATTATAATTGAATTGTTGGAAGCCTTCTTGTCCTGCTTGCCAATAATCCTCCGCTGCGGTTAAATCGACTTGTCTTCCCATCCAAAGAAAAGAATACATCACATTTTCACTTCCATATCCTAAGCCAGGTCGGTGATTTGACGAAGAATTAATAAAAGTAGCGTGAGTTCGAATACTCAATCTTGGTGAAAAATTATAAGTACTTGTAAAAGCAACATTATTTCTCTTAAAATCTGAATTGGGTAAAGTTCCTTGATTATCTAAACGCGTATAAGACAAGCGGAAACTTCCACTTTCATTGGCTCCAGATAAAGCAATGTTTTGCTGACTCGTTACTCCAGTTTCGAAAAAGTCCCTGACATTATCTGGGTTTTTCGTCCATGGAGTTGCAGTAATTGGATTTCCATTTCTTGCAATCACATCTCCACCGCGTAGTGGATTTCCGTCATTATCATAAGACGGACCATCGTACTGAGTTATGAGTTGTCCATTCATTTCAGGGCCAAAACTCACTAGGCCGCCATCACCAATTCCACCACCAAGACCGTCTTCGTAGGCGAATTTCCCACCTGAACCTTGTCCATAAGTATTTTGAAATTCGGGTAAAAAGGCAATTTGGTCAAAAGTCACACTAGAGTTGATACTTACACCAATTCCCTGGCTTCGTTTTCCTTCTTTCGTTTCAATGATGATAACTCCACCCGCAGCACGAGAGCCGTACAAAGCAGCGGCACTTGGGCCTTTTAACACATTGATAGATTCAATATCGTCGGCACTAAAATCACCCATGCCATTTCCATAATCAACTTCGTGGAAACCTGATTCTAAGTTTTCTGTGTTATTGGCAATGAATTCATTACTCACCGGAACTCCATCTACGACAAAAAGTGGCTGATTATTACCAGAAAGGGAAGTTTCGCCACGAATAATTATGCGAGAAGAAGAACCCACTCCAGATGAACCGCTTGTGGTTTGCACTCCAGCCACTCGCCCGGCTAAAGAATTGACTAAATTTGGATGGCGAACTTCAGTTATTTCTTCACCTTTTAAAGATTGAATGGCATACCCCAAGTCTCTTTTGTTTCTTTTTAAACCCAATGCGGTTACAACCACCTCATCAAGTTCATTTATAGAAGAGACTAAAGTAATTGTCCAATCAATTTTATTTTGAACAGAAAATGATTGACTTTTATACCCTAGCCCAGAAAACTGAATAGAATCTGAAGCATTTACAAGCAACTGAAAAGCACCATTGGCATCAGTTTGCGTTCCTTGATTTTTACCTATTATTTTTACTTTTACGTAAGGAACAGCTTCATTTTTTTGATTGAATACCACACCTTGAATTGTCTTTTGCGACAAAACAGTTAGTCCGACCGTCAACAAGACGACCGTTATGAAAAATTTCATTTCGATTTGTTTTAGTTAAAAAATTTTGAATTAGTTTCCGATAAATTCGGAAAGAGCAAATGCTATGCAGCAGGTGAACCCCTAATTTCAGTCACGCCAATTTGAAGGGCGTTCATTTTTAACTGTCGGTAATTATAGTGGTGATTTACAGGAGGTATTAATCCCAAGAAGAAATAATCTTCAACAAGGCTTATCTCCTTTTCAATAAGTAGTTGAATAAATAATTTCAAATCGGAATGTGTGTTCAGTTCCGTATAAACCGTTGCTAACTGAACATAACTACTTCCTTGGAAAATAGCGCGTTTTTCAATCGATTCTACCACATGACTTGTACTCCAATCAACGGATTCGAATGAACATTTAGAAAATGCATATTTTGTTAACCCAATGGTATAGGCTCCTCCAAGATTCGTTTTCCCAACAACGACATCATGATTTTTAAATTGATGAACAACTTCGTGAATTGTATCGCTAGAAACTTGAGGAGTATCATTTCCTAAACTAATCACGGCATCATAGCCCTGTTCGAAAATTGATTTAAAAGCATTTTTAAATCTTTCAGCAAACGAATCTCCATGCTGATTGGTGCAATCAATGACAAAATAATCGTAATTTGTTTGCTTAACTGTATTAACAATTCTCTTGTTAAGATATTTAAATAGTAGTACGTTTTTACTGCTTTCCCCTTTAACGAGTTGTTTGTATTTCGATTCTTCATACGCATTACGCACAAAAAGTAAAACCGCTATTTTATTTATATCCCTCAATTGTGTACTATAGTTTTCAGTAACAGGGAGATAAAATTAACACTTTTTCATGTAGAATTAAACTTTTTATTACTGTAGACATTTTCATTATCGGATTTAATCTATTTTCGTCTTTTTATGGACAAACTATTTGATGTTGAATTTCTGAATTAAAGAAATAGTTTTTTGGATGGAATACTTACAAAAAATTGACATTTATCGAACAACTAATAATTATAGAACGGCTATACAACCATTGCTTTAGATAATTTACAAAAAAAATTGCAATTTATCGCAGAAGAAGAATTTTAAAGCTTTTTTTAAAAAAATTCTAGAAGCTTATAAAAAAAATAGACAAGGTAATTAACAAAATCAATGGAATTCCAATGCGAATGCTTTGCAACATGAAATTAGCTTCGCTGCTACTTCGTGTTTTTTTTTAAGTTCCATGCTATATTCATTCAAATATTTTCTTTTCAAATCAGGATGACAAGCTCAATAGTGTTAGAAGGCAAAAATCAGTGTTACGGACGAATGCAATTCGTCCCTACGGCCTCCTCCGAACCAAAATCCTTATTATTGATTGAACACCACCACGAATCATCAATTCATCCCACGAATTCAACACTCATCGTTCATAATTCATAATTACACCACGAATTCGTAATTCGTAATTCTCCAATTCGTAATTACCTATCCCTTCCCCACCTTCTTCTTAATTTCATTTAATTTAAAAAGCGCTTCAACAGGTGTTAAAGTATCAATATCCATATCTGCTACCTCATCTCGAATACTTACTAAAATTGGATCATCTAATTGGAAAAAACTCAATTGCATGTCGGCTGAATTTCCCGCTTCTTTTACTTTTTCTCTTTCTGAACCTCGATTAGAAGCTTCTAATTCTTTCAGCATTTTTGAGGCTCTCTCGATTACTGGATTTGGCATTCCTGCTAGTTTTGCTACGTGAATACCAAAACTGTGCTCGCTTCCTCCTTCTATCAATTTTCTCAAGAATAGAATTTTGGTACCGACTTCCTTTACAGAAACGGTGTAATTCTTAATTCTTGGAAATTTATTCGTCATTTCGTTTAACTCGTGGTAATGCGTTGCGAATAAAGTTTTACACTTGGCTTTTGGATGTTGGTGAATGTATTCTGCAATTGCCCAAGCGATTGAAATTCCATCATAAGTACTTGTTCCACGGCCAATTTCGTCCAATAAAACCAAACTTCTAGGGGAAAGGTTGTTCAAAATACTTGCTGTTTCGTTCATCTCTACCATGAAAGTAGATTCACCTGAAGAAATGTTATCTGAAGCCCCTACTCTCGTAAAAACTTTGTCTACCAATCCCAATTTCGCAGATTTCGCAGGAACAAAACAACCCATTTGCGCCATGAGAGAAATCAAGGCGGTTTGACGAAGAATTGCACTTTTACCCGACATATTTGGACCAGTAATCATGATGATTTGCTGTGTTTCATTGTCCAAATAAACATCATTCGCAATGTAGTCTTCTCCTACTCCCATTTGCTTTTCAATTACGGGATGACGACCATCTTTAATATCGATTGAAAAGCCTTCATTTAACTCAGGTCGATTGTAATTATTGGCTTTTGAAACTTTCGAAAAAGAGGAGAAACAATCCAATTGTCCAATCAAAAATGCATTGAATTGAATGGGTGTAATATAATCTGCCATGGATAAAATTAGTTCTAAAAACAGTTTTCTTTCTATGACATCAATTTTCTCTTCAGCGCCTAAAATTTTGGTTTCGTATTCTTTTAATTCCTCCGTAATATAGCGTTCTGCACTCACCAAGGTTTGCTTACGAATCCACTCTTCTGGAACTTTATCTTTGTGTGTATTTCTTACTTCCAAATAATAGCCAAAGACATTGTTAAAGGCTACTTTTAAACTTGGAATTCCTGTTCTTTCAGCTTCTCTTTTTTGTAAATCTTCCAAAAATGTTCGACCTGAATTTGAAAGTTTACGCAGTTCGTCTAATTCATCATTAAATCCATCCGCAATTACCTTTCCTTTTCCTACTTGAATTGCAGCATCTTCATCCAATTGTTCGCTAATCAAAGCAATCAATTGTTCGCAAGGATTCATACGATCGGCAATACTCAATAATGCTTTTGAATCGGTACTTTTTAATAGTTTTTGAATCGGCTCTATTTCAAGCAAAGTGTTTTTCAGCTGATTCACCTCTTTTGGATTCACTTTTCCTACTGCAATTTTCGAAGCCAAGCGTTCTAAATCGTAGATATTACTCAAACGCTGACTCAACTCAAAAGCTACGTCTTCATTGGTTTGTAAAGCATCAACTGCATCTAATCTGGCTTCAATAGCTTTTAAATCTTTCAAAGGCAGAACCATCCACCTTTTCATCATTCTACCTCCCATTGGAGTAACCGTTTTGTCTAAAACCGACAATAAAGTTGCTCCGTTTTCATGTGGAGAATTAATCAATTCAAGATTTCTAGTGGTGAAACGGTCTAGCCAAACGTATTTATCTTCTTCAATGCGACTAATTTTTGAAATATGCCCCAGTTCTTTATGCTGAGCTTCAGAAATATATTGAAGAATAGAACCAGCGGCAATCAATCCTTCTGTCATTTCTTCCACACCGAATCCCTTCAAGTTTTTTGTTTGGAAATGCTTGTTTAGTGATTCTCGCCCAAAATCTTCTGTAAACACCCAATCTTCTTGACGGAATGTGTAAAATCTTTCACCAAATAAATCTTTAAACTTTTGATCTTGTTGACGACAATACAATACTTCACTCGGTTCAAAGCCCTGCATTAGTTTGTCGATATATTCTGAATCTCCTTGCGCTATCAAGAATTCTCCTGTGGAAATATCTAAAAATGCAACACCATGTTCTTTTTTCCCAAGGAAAATGGAAGCCAAGAAATTATTCTTATTATGTTCTAAAACTTGGTCGTTCATCGCAACTCCTGGAGTTACTAATTCTGTAACACCACGTTTTACAATTGTTTTGGTCAATTTTGGATCTTCCAACTGATCACAAATGGCAACTCTTTCTCCTGCACGTACCAATTTCGGTAAATAAGTTTGTAGCGAATGATGTGGAAATCCAGCCAATTCGATATGAGTTGCACTTCCATTTTTTCTTTTGGTTAAGACAATTCCTAAAATACGAGAAGCTTTTATTGCGTCTTCTCCAAAGGTTTCGTAAAAATCTCCCACACGAAATAACAACATTGCCGTTGGATGTTTCGACTTGATCTGATTATATTGTTTCATCAGAGGAGTTTCTGCCGGTTTTTTTTGTGTCTTTGTATTCGCCAAAATGAAAATGTTTGTGTTTATTTGCAATCTGTAAACATACATTTTTCGTTGGAGAGTCCAATGATTACACCGTTCCAGTTTTCAATACTTATGAACAGAAAATTAAAACTTTGGGAATTAAATCGCCCGACAGTCGAAGAGTTTAAAGAAAAAGAGAAGTTTCCACTTGTTGTGGTACTCGACAATATTAGAAGTTTGGCCAATGTGGGAACTTTTTTCAGAACGGCCGATGCATTTAATGTTTCTAAAATCATTCTTGGTGGAATTACGGCTCAACCCCCGCATCGTGAAATTCAAAAAACAGCTTTGGGTGCTACGGAATCCATTGATTGGGAACACCATGAAAACTTGGTTGATTTATTGAAAAATTATCAAAAAGAAGGTTTTAAAGTTTACACGGTTGAACAAGCGGAAGAAACACAATTGTTGCAAGAGTTAGATATAAAAACAGATGAAAAACACGTCTTGGTTTTTGGAAATGAAGTGGATGGCGTGCAACAGGAAATTATTGATATTGCGGATGTGGTGTTGGAGATTCCACAGTTTGGTACGAAGCACAGTTTGAATGTTAGTGTTTGTGCTGGGGTGGTGCTTTGGGAGTTTGTGCGGGTGATAGGGTCAGAAGAATAACGCTGAGTTTCGCAGAGAAGCAAAGTTTCGCAAAGAGCGCCTGCGGCACTTGGTTTTTACACGGAGATAAAGGAGGTTTTTCACAGAGGGTCACAGAGAAGAATAAAAAAAGTAACATTACACTTAAAAGTCTAAGCGCCTGCGGCACTTGGTTTTACACAGAAATAAAGGCGATGAACTAAGCAGGTCGAATGTGAGGTTTTCGCAAAGGACACAAAGAAAAAAATGAGTATTACAACTCTGCGACCTCCGCGAAAACCTTAGCGCCCCCTGCGGTTAAAACTTGGAAATCTTCGCTTGAAATCTTATTCTATTAATTCTAATACTATAGCTTAACTAGTTTTGAATGGCCAATAGAGTTTTTTGTAGCTAATTTAACAACATAGTTTCCTTTTGGTAACGAACTGATGTCTAAAGTTGTTGTTTTTGAATTAACTTTTTTCATAACAAGAAGTGTTTAGTTTCCACCAAACTAATGAAAAAATATTAATCTTTAAAATTTTTGTTTGAGAATCATTTGCAATAAGTAGCAAGTTTTGAGCCTACTGCGCAAAATTATGGCTTATTTCTAAAAACCTTCACACTTGGATATTTCCCGCTAAATTCCTCCAACCTCTTCTCTCGATTCACCTCAAAAGCCTTCGACGCTTCAGACTCCGAATGCAAAGGCTTGTGTTCAAACATCATTCTTAATTTTTCATATTCTTGGTGAATTTTAGCAGTTTCCCCTGTAAAATAAGTTTCCTTAAACCGACTCCAAATTTCATCAATAGCTATTTCGTTTGGGTGAACTCCGTCTTTTTTGAAATAGGCATAATCTCGCAGTTCGTCGAGCACCAATTCATAGGCTGGGAAATAATCTACATTTGAATATTTGTCATTTAATTCATGAATTGTATTTAGCAAAACAGCCTTGCTTCTCGAGTTTTCAACTAAACCGTCCTTGGAATGCCGAACTGGACTCACCGTGAAAATGATTTTAATAGCACTTTCGCCTTTTAATTTCTCAATGACTTCACTCCATTTCTTGGTGATTTCTTCTACTGTCAATAAACGCTTTCTAAATTCAGAATTAGGAGCTTTATGACAATTCGCAACAATTTGATTTGAAGATTTTCTTTCATACACCCAAGCCGTTCCAAAAGTCACAAAAAGTATTTTCGAAATCGACAAAGAATCTAAAAATGACTTTCTTAATTCAAGAAGTTTAGATTTTAACTTTTGACTTTCATAGGCAAAACAAGTGCTGTTCGCCAACCATGAAAGCGCCACTCCATCTTTTTCGAAAACTGAATTTTTTAATTCTTCATCGCTTATCAGTAGAAAGTCTGCCAGAGAAATAGGGTTAAAAACCACTCCGAAAGGATTTGAGTGAATGCTAAAACCAGATTTTGACATTTTATTGGATAAATGTTCTGAAAAACAGCTTCCTAAAAAGTGATACTGATTTCGATAATCAATTAGATTTTGGTGTGGAATTTCAACTTTCGTTTTTCGCATGAACTAATCCTTTTTAAGCGTTTCCTCCAAAACTCGACTCCAATTTTTCCATTTTCCGTTATTTCCAATGGTTTCATTATGCCAAAGCGCAACGAAATTCCCACCGTAAATTCGCACTTCTTTTTTGAGATTCTTCACGACTTTAATTGCTTCTTCAACATTCAATTCCATGTATTCATTCAATGTTCCATCCATGTAAGAAATAGGATGTAATCTTAATTTAGAAGGTCGATTTTCCTTTAAATTAAACCAAGTAAATGGTCGAGCGATTCCTGCTCTAAACCCAATTTGATCTGCGTAGCCTAAAGAATAATCATCAGTAAATCCAACTTTCTCTAAATCCTCAAATGTATAGGGAAGTTTTACCTTCAAAAAATGTTGCCGAGTGCTGCTTATTTCTTCACCTAAAATATCTTCTATTCTCGCTTTTTCATCTCGCAAAACAACCCTAGATTTATTGGATTGATAGCTAGGATGCAAACCAACATCTGCATATTCATTTACTTCTGAAATTAACCTTCGGTGATTTTCATTCTCGTAATCTACATTTCGGTCATAGGTGCTGTATTCTCCTAATAACCAAAACACTTTTACATCAAAACCGCTGTTGGCAATCCCTTCAATGATTTCGTAAGTATCGTAAGGGTCTTTTTTAAATCCGGCCAACACCTCTTTTCGTTCTTTCAGTCGAAATTTGTCATATTTCAAAAGATCTTTCGCTATACTCATGTATTTTCGCCATCCTTTTTTCAAACGATAAGCATAAACATTATCTATATCGAAAGAAGGAATAATATTAAATGGAATTTCTTTTGGATTCAAAGTGCAAGCATTTTGTGTTTCAATGAATGAAATAAAAAGCTCTGACCAACGCTCAACGACAAGTTTATTTAGCCATTTCATCTTGTAGAGCAAAGATTTCGACCCTATATTTCTATCGTGTTCATCTGTTTCTTCATTGGTAAAATCATCATATAAAGAAATAACATAAAAAATACTTCCTATAACATCTGGAATTCCGTCAATGCTCAATATTTCCTCACCATTCCATTCCGTCTTGTCAACCAAATGACTTATGATTTCCTCTTCAAAAAGAATTGTAGAAGGATAAAGCGTTGCATCTTCATCAAACACCCTATCCTCAGAATAAGCCAATTTTGGTAAAGGTGCATCCTTAAAACTTTTGACATCATTCAGCAATTGGTATTCGATATTTCTATCCTCGAATATCAGAGACATCGTATAGGTCAATCGTCTGGTAATTTGATCTGCGTAAATCGTAAGCATCATATTATGCTAATCTACTTATTTTTTGAAATATGAGAGATCTTTGGGTTGATATTTTTTTCGTAGAGGCACAATGCATTGTGCCTCTACGAAAAAAAAACATCCTAACTATTTCGCATCATTCAAACCCCAATCATAATCTTTATAAGTAAGATCAGTTCCTGGCTTAATTTTCACCTTTGAATATTTGTTGATATATGCAATTACGGATGGTGCATTGTTTTTAAAATCTCCAGAGAACCACTTAAACAAAGAAGAAACTTCTGCTTTATTTTCAGTAATTGTATTTTTCGTTTTATCATTAATAAAACTCATCATTTGTTCGTCCATTTGCTGTTCTACTTTATCTCCCATAAACGCTCCTTTTCGCAAAGCTGGACAAGAAACGGAAGCGCAATTTACAACGGCATGAACTCTGGCATCATCCCAATCTTTTCTTAGAATATTGTGTTCGATATTGTTCAAATCATAAGTTTCATCGCCTAAATGAATAAATTTTATGTCCCAAGTTGTATTTATACGATAAACAGAACCTCCTAAATCTTGAATAGATTTTACTGGATAATTACGAATAATTAATTGAATAGTAAATGCATTGTAAGCATTGATCCAATAAGCTTTCTTTTCACCAGAAGTCCATTTATCATTTGGATGATTATCTGCTAAATCTTTCAAATAAGAATTTAATTCTGTAGAGTCTTTGATAAACCCTTTGTAATCCACAAACCCTTTGTCACTTACATGCTTTTTCGTGAGTTTATCCCATTTAGTATGTTGATGAAAGGAATTTCCTGACTGAGCAAAAGCACCTGTTGAAATAGTTAATAGAAAGAAAAACGGTAATATTTTAAATATAAACATATAAGTGTTTTAAATTTGCGATAATGAAACATTCAATTATCATTCCAACGCTGAACGAAGAAGAGAAAATTTCTCATTTATTAGAATTCCTTACTAAAAACGCTTTGTCTGATTCAGAAATCATCGTTGTGGACGGCGGTAGTAAAGATAAAACAATAGCATTGGTAAAAAGGTTTGAGAATGTTAATTTAATAGAAACAAAAAAAGCATCTCGGGCATATCAATTGAATGAAGGTGCAAAAAAGGCCACGGGAGAACTTCTTTATTTTATTCATGCAGATGTATTGCCACCACAAACTTTTGAAGCCGATATAGAAATTGCTTTACAAAAAGAGTATGAATTTGGATGCTATCGTTTTGTGTTTGATAAAAATGCAATCATGCTAAAATTTAACGCCTGGTGGACGCGCTTCGATTTTATGTTTTGTAGAGGTGGCGATCAAACTTTATTCGTTACAAAAGATGTTTTTAATCAATTGAATGGCTTCGATGAGCATTATATAATTATGGAAGATTTTGACTTTATTTTGAGAGCTCGAAAAAAGTTTAAATTTAGAATAATCCCAAAAAATGTGGTCGTTTCGGCTCGAAAATATAAACTCAACTCCTATTTCAAAGTCAACATGGTTAACCTCTACAGCTATTGGAGTTTCATGCTAGGAAAATCCCCAGAAAAAATCAGAGATAATTATAAAACTTGGTTGAAGTTTGATTGATTGAAATAAAGACAGAAAATTACCTTACTCGGTGCCTTCGATAAGCTTAGTCGCCGAAAGATTGTCCGTTGACTGAGCCTGCCGAAGGAAACATTTACTCGGAAAATCCCCAGAAAAAATCAGAGATAATTATAAAACTTGGTTGAAATTTGATTGAATTGGTAATTCGAATGGTGTTTGGTATATGTTAAGGACGATTACTCCCTTTGGTCATGAGATCGCTTCGCTAAGTTTACAAATCGTCCCTACATTGTAACTTCGTACAATGTGCGTAAATACCTAACACCACTTCAAAATTTCGCTCGCAATAAACTCCGCTGCTTTTCCATCGCCATATAAACTTGGAAACTCCGCTCCTCTTTGCTCCAACATATCCTTTACTCCATTCACAATTCTGCTCTGATCTGCATCAGCAATTACAGCAACTCCTTGTTCCACAATCTCAACCCACTCTGTTTCTGGTCGTAAAATCACACAAGGTTTTTTGAAGAAATAAGCTTCTTTTTGCAGTCCTCCGCTGTCAGTTATAATCAATTGACAATTCTTCTCCAATGAAATAATCGTCAAAAAAGAAATTGGCGGAATAATCTTAAATTGTTTACAGTCTTTGATTTTCTGATGAAATTCTTCTGAAAAATGTGCTTCCATGCATTTGTGTGTTCTCGGATGCAAAGGCAAAACAACTAAATGATCTGGATAAAGCTCTGTTATTTCTAAAAATGCTTCAAAAATAGCTTTTAACTTTTCCGGATGATCGGTATTCGCTCCTCTGTGAACTGTGGCTAAAAAATAAGGTTTGTGGTGCAAATCTAATTCTTGATGTGTCGTTAAATTCTCCTCAGCAATTTCAGAAAAATACAGACTATTGTCATACATAATATCGCCACTGTAATAAACTTTTGGGTTATCAGCATTAAAAGGCGCAACATTATCTAATTTAAAACCTTCATTCTTCAAATGCTCAACCCCTGTTTTCGTTGGTGAAAAAAGTAAAGTCGAAACATGGTCGCACATTATGCGGTTTATCTCCTCCGGCATAGATTTATTGAAACTTCTTAAACCCGCTTCAATATGTACAATTGGAATGCCCATTTTAGAACCTGCAATTGCGCCTGCTAAGGTTGAATTGGTATCGCCATAAACCACAATAGCATCTGGCTTTTCTTTGGTGAGCAGTTCTTCTAAACCGGTAATCATTTCAGCGGTTTGAGCACCGTGAGCACCAGAACCAATATTCAAATTATAGTCTGGTTTCGACAAGCCCAGCTCCGTAAAAAACACCTCCGACATTTGCTCATCATAATGCTGACCAGTATGGACCAAAACTTCTGTGAGTTGATCTGCATATTTCGTTTTTATTGCCCGAGATAAAGCTGCAGATTTGATAATCTGTGGTCGAGCGCCTATAATAGTGATGATTTTCTTCATTTGGTGTAATTTGATTGGCGAAAATAGTGATTTTGTTTGGGAAATATGAAAAACATCGTAGCGACACAATGCATTGTGTCGCTACATATTTCCATAATACCATTTAAACGGTATTACCAAACCAATAAAAAATCACCATTTTTGCATTATAATGGGAAATAAGAAGAAAATTGCATTGGTTGGTAATCCTAATTCAGGAAAAACATCATTGTTTAACCAACTTACTGGATTAAATCAAAAGGTTGGGAATTATCCTGGAGTTACGGTTGACAAGCGTTCAGGAACGATAAAACTACCCAACGATGAAGTTTGTGAATTAATCGACTTACCAGGAACTTATAGTTTATCCTCTAAAAATGACGATGAAAAAGTAGTTCAAGACATTCTGCTTAATCCGAAATCTGAGGCTTTTCCTGATTTAATTATAATCGTTGTAGACGGAACAAACTTAGCCAGAAACTTATTTTTGGCATCTCAAGTCATTGAAATTGGAATTCCTGCAATTATGGCCATAAACATGGTGGATATCGTGGAGAAAGCCGGAGATCAATTGAAAATCAGAGAGATTTCTGAATATTTTGATGTTCCGACAACAGCTATTTCAGCAAGAAAAAATAAGGGAATTAAAGAATTATTGGAGTTAGCCACAACTGAAATTTCACCTTCTCAAAAATCACTTTTCAAAAAAGAAAAACACGAAAAACTCTTAGATGATACACAGCATTTGTTTGTTTCAACTACTCCATACATGTTGTTCAAGCAAATTAATAATGCAAAATCCTTATTAGAAGAAAAAGAATTAAATGAATTAGAAGAGATTTCTAAAAGAAATGATTTTGAACCCTTAAAAGAGGAGATTCTTGAAATAAGTGAGCGTGTTTCGACAATAAACAAAACCAGTGAACAATTCTACATCAAGAAATCTAAAGAAAAACGTAGAACTGAAACAGATAAAATCGATAAATATGTAACGCATCCTTTTTGGGGATTCTTCATATTCTTGGCAGTGTTTTTCGTCCTTTTCCAAGCGATTTTTACATTCGCATCCTACCCTATGGATTTAATCAATGATGGAATCGTTGACTTAGGTGTTTGGGTAGGAAACCTCCTCCCAGATTCATGGTTTGCCGACTTTATAGCAGATGGAATTTTTGCAGGTTTAGCGGGAGTTCTTGTTTTTGTTCCTCAAATTATGATTCTTTTTGCGCTGATAGCCATTTTGGAAGATACTGGTTATTTATCGAGAGTAAGCTTCATGACTGACGGACTCTTAAAACGCTTTGGAATGAACGGAAAATCTGTAATTCCGCTTGTTGGAGGATTCGCTTGTTCTATTCCTGCAATAATGGCTGCTCGTGCAATTGAAAACAAAAGGGAACGCTTTATTACGATCTTCATCACTCCACTTATGGCCTGTTCTGCAAGATTGCCCGTTTATGTATTCTTGGTGTCTTTCATTGCACCCGACGATTATGTTTGGGGCTTTATTAGCGTTCAAGGATTATATATGATGGGACTTTATCTACTTGGTTTTGTAGTCGCTTTGATGGTAGCAATGGTCATTAATATCTTTAGTAAAAAAGATGGAGATGGAAGCTTCATTTTAGAACTACCAAATTATAAAATTCCTAGCTTAAGAAACGCTGTCAATGCAGCCATCAACAAAGGAAAAATCTTCGTTTTACAAGCCGGTAAAGTAATTTTAATTGCCTCCATCGTTTTATGGGTACTCTCCTACTTTGGTCCTGGCGACCGCTTCGAACAAATCGAAGATAAATACACTACATTAATTGCCGAGAATGATGTTTATGCGGACTCATTGTACACTAAAATGAGCAGTGAAAAACTAGAAAATTCTTACCTAGGAATAATGGGAAAAACCATAGAGCCAGTCATTCAACCTTTAGGATTTGACTGGAAAATAGGAATTGCAATTGTTGCTTCGTTTGCCGCAAGAGAGGTCTTCGTAGGAACAATGTCTACGATTTACAGTGTAGAAGGCGGTGAAGAGAACGAAAAAGGATTAAAAGCCATCAAATTCTCCTACGCAACTGCATTCTCCTTATTGATGTTCTATGTTTTCGCATTGCAATGTATGAGCACAATGGCAATTGTTAAACAAGAAACTGGCAGCTGGGGAATAGTGGCAATTCAGTTTGTTGTGTTCACAGGAATCGCTTATTTGGCTTCGTGGCTCACCTATTCTATATTTAGCTAATGATTGATAATTTGTAAATCCATCCAAATAACTTACATTTGTTATCGTAACGCTGATTACTGTAATACTGGTTACGATAAATAACAATTTTGAAAAATGAAGTTTTACGATAGAAAAAGCGAGTTAGCTCTTTTAAAAAAAATAGAAAAAACGGCACAAGAGCATGCCCAAATGACCTTTATGGTGGGTCGAAGAAGAATTGGAAAAACCAGTTTACTGATAAAAGCCTTTGAAGAATCAACACATCTTTACTTTTTTGTTGCTAAAAAGAATGAATCCCTTTTGTGCGCTGAGTTTGTTGAAGAAATCAAAAAACAGCTCAACATTCCAGTATTTGGAGAAATTAAAACTTTTAAAGTTTTATTCAATTGGCTGATGGAACTTTCGAAAAATCATGATTTCACCTTAATCATAGATGAATTTCAAGAATTTAACTGGATCAATTCGTCAATATTCTCTGAAATGCAAAACATTTGGGATGGCAACAAAGATGAAAGTAAAATGAACCTCATCCTGTGCGGCTCTATTTATTCAATGATGTCAAAAATTTTCGAAAATGTAAAAGAGCCATTATTCGGAAGAGCTACACATCGCATTCATCTAAAAGCCTTTGATGTTGAAACATTGAAAGAGATTTTGACAGATTATTCTCCTAGTTATTCTAATGATGATTTGCTCGCATTCTATTTATTCACGGGTGGTGTAGCTAAATATGTGGAACTTTTGGTACAAAAAAGAGCTTTCACCCTACCGTTAATATTGGATGAAATTGTTGCAGAAAATTCACTTTTTTTAGAAGAAGGTAAAAATGTATTGATAGAAGAATTTGGTAAAGATTATGGAAATTACTTTTCAATACTTACACTTATTGCTTCAGGAAAAACATCTCGTGCCGAAATAGAGTCTATTCTGGAGATACAAACAGGAGGTTTTTTAAGTAAACTAGAGAACGAGTATGGACTACTCAAAAAAGTGCGTCCTGTATTATCAAAACCCAACAGTCGATCAGTAAAATATACAATAGAAGATAATTTTCTTAAGTTTTGGTTTCGTTTTATCTACAAAAACAGAAGTGCTGTCGAGGTAAGCAATTACGATTACATCAAGGAAATTATCAATAGAGATTATCGTACATACAGCGGGAAAATCTTAGAAAAATACTTTATAGAGCAGTTTAAGGCAACTAAGAACTACAATGTGATTGGTACCTATTGGGAGAAAAAAAATCAAAATGAGATTGATATTGTAGCCATAAACGAACTTAAAAAAACAGTATTGATTGCAGAAGTTAAGAGAAATGCTAAAAAGATAAGTTTGGAAAAACTAAAAGTAAAATCGACGAAGCTAGCACTTCAACTGCAGAACTATAAAATCACCTACAAAGAATTATCACTAAAAGACATGTGAATAATTAATAAATTATTATAAACTACCCTAGACTCTCTCATTTAGCTTACCGCGAGCTTTCAGCTCGTGGTAACTCCTTACTCCTCACTCCTTACTGAGTAAACAAACAACATAAGCCTTCAGCGCTTTCTGCGTACCAAAAGAATCCACTTTTTCGTGAGTTGTTGCTTTTATTGAGATATTATCCAAATCCGTTTCGAGAATATCAGCAATCGTTTTTTGCATTGCAGGAATGTGCGGATTCAACTTTGGTTTTTCCAGAATAACAGTAGCGTCCAAATTTCCTAAAACATATCCCTTTTCTTTTACGAGTTTAAAAGTATCTCTTAAAAGAATTTGAGAGTCTATGTTCTTGTATTTTGGGTCTGTATCTGAAAAGTGAAAACCAATATCACGCAAATTCAGTGCTCCTAACATGGCATCACATATTGAATGCAGCAATACATCAGCATCAGAATGACCAAGTGCCCCTAATTCTGCTGGAATATTTACTCCGCCAACAATTAAATCACGTCCTTCGACGAGTTGATGAACATCAACCCCAAAACCAATTTTAATTTTCATTAATCGGGCTTTACAGATCCTTTATTCGCTGCTTTATTATTGTTCTTCAAATGCAATCTTAAAGTAAAACGGATTGTATTTTGAAGCGGATTATTTCTTCTTAAAGAAGTTAAGTAAGAAAAATCAATTCCAAACATGTTATACTTCAAACCTACACCAAACGTCAGGTGCTGACGCGCTCCTTTATTCAAATTTTCATAAAAATAACCTGCTCTAGCAGCAAATAAATCATTGTACCAGTATTCTATCCCTGTACCAATCATAATCTCTGTTAGCTCCTCCTTAAGCTTTGTACCCTCTACCACTTCGTAAGAACCGTCGGCATTCTGTATGAACTCTCCATTTTCGTCCTCAGCTAAAGCACCTGGAGCATCATAAAAGGATTGCAACATCCCTGGTACTACTCCTACATTTGGGTCATAACCAGACATAATTTCACCTGTAGCGCTACTTCTCAATGGCGAAGTAGGAACGAGTAGCTTAGACACATCCACAGCCCAAGTTAAACTATTGTATGAATCTAAATCAAAAGTCATGGCTGACCCTAGTTTCAAATTGGTTGGTAAAAAATCTCTGTCATCATCAATAGTGTATGAAACCTTATTACCAACATTATTTAGAGTCACACCAAAAGCCAATGAACCTGGAGTTCCTCCATAGCGTATATCTTCATTAAAATAAGAGAAGGAAACATCAGCTGCTCCTGCCATTCCTGCTTTACTTGAAGAACCTTCTACAGAAGCCCCAGCAGTTAAATCTGAATAAATAAATTTACCATTTAATCCCAATGAAAATTTATCATTTAATTGGAAAGAGTATCCAGCCAAAAGCTCAAACTCGGAAGGCGTGTGTACCTGAGTTTTATTCCCGTTATTGTCTGTAAAAACGATTTCCCCTAAACTAAAAAAGCGAAGGGAACCTCCAACAACGTTTCTTTCATTCAAACGAATGAATCCCGCTAAATGAGAAAGATTAATATCATTTGCAATATTCTTCAACCATGGAGAATAAGACAATGAAATCTCAGAGTCCTCCTCCGAAAAGGCAAGCATTGAAGTATTCCAAAAAAATGAATTTGAAGTAGGGCTAATTGCCGTACCCACATCACCCATTGCTCCAGATCGTGAGTCTGGTGTAATTTGAAGAAAAGGAACTGCTGTTGTAATGGTATTCAGCTGTAAATCAGAAGCATCCTTAGGTTCATTTCCACTTTGACCAATTACGGCAGCTGACATTATTGTTGTTATACCGGCAAATAAATATTTTTTTATCATTTATTGTGTTGTTATTCGACTTTTACGTATCCGATTTCAGGCATATAGAAACCCGATTTTAAACTTTAAACAATTGTTAATTTACAAATATACGTAAACATAGAAAATTTATTGTACTTAACATATAAAGTTACTTCAAAAGGTAAAGTTTTTGCATTTCTTGCGTCTTTTGCCCATCTGGATTTTTTACTGTTATGCGATAGACATATACTCCTTTCGCCAATTGATCTCCGAAATCGTCTCGTCCATCCCAAACAATCCCTTCTGTTCTAAATCCTCTAGTTTTCACCGTTTCATTTATTGTTTTAATCAATCGGCCAGTAACTGTAAAGACTTCAATCTGTGTTTCCAGCGCCGCACAAACTTGATTATGTTCAAAGAAAAACTCTGTGTGGGTTGTAAATGGATTTGGGTAATTTAGCACATGGTCTAAAGCAATATCCCTTTCCTCGTGCACCGTGAATTCAACTACTTTTTCACTAGAGTTATTATTAACATCCCAAGCTTTGAAAGTTAAGGTATGCAATCCAGGTTCTAATTTGTCCATCTGAAACCTTAAACTACCGCTTTTATAGGTATCTAAATCAGATTCATAAAATGAATTTAATACTTGTGCTTTACTTGTTTCGGCATCTAGAATAAGTGTAATATCGTGTCCAATTCCATTTCCAACAGTATTTATACCACTTTCATCAAACAAATGCGCAATTAAAATTGGAGTTTCATTGGTTATTCCTCCATTCACAAAACTATCATCATTCAAATAGATTTCTATTTCTGGACCTAGCACATCATTTAAGCCAGTAGTATCAATCCCGCCAATATAAAAATCCTTAGAATAGCCACCTGCATTAGCATCCGTCTTACTCCAAGAGTAAAAACTAGCCTTTCCTTTACCATAAGAGTAATCAATATCCTTTGGAACGATAAATTCAAAATCAAAATATCCATTTTTCACCGTTGCTTTCCCTTTGAAAAGTACATTATCTTGTTGTTGGAAATTCATTACAGGAGAGCCGGAATCCTGACCTAAAGTTGCTCTATCTGCTGGTTTATCATAGATTGATGGTTGAATAACACCATTAAACCCAGTTAACACATTACCAAACCTATCTTCAATATGTCCGCTCATATTCACCTTAGAAAGAGCACGTAAGGTGTCACTTGTTGCGTTAGTGGATAAATTATTTACAGTGTCTAACACCACCTTTTCGTTAGGCAATGCTATTTGTAAAGCTGGATCCCCCAACAACATAAAACTTCGCCTATCATTCCCTCCACCAGAAGTATTTTTTGTTTCTAATATTATTTCTCCAAATGTTCTCGGCTCATTATTTGAACCTCGTTTGAATACATTTTTGAAAAATGCACCAGTAACCGCAGAATTGGTAGGTATATAAACAGCTCTTGTAGTGGTCATTAAGGCTATAGCACCTCCAACATTATTTAAAGCCATTAATTCACCAATGGAAACCATTCTATTGTCATCTATCCTCGAGAACTCACAAGTCGCTGACACAAACAAAGTTAATTTATCAATATTATCATACTGCTCAACATCACTAATTGTTATAATTCTCTCCTGTGCAGCGCCTTTTGATCCTCCATGCCCTACATAACAAGTTACTAAAGCACCGTTTTCTATACTTCTATTAATTTCAGTATTCACTTCTGGATACCTTTCCCCTCCTGCCGTAGTAATTTGAACATAGGCATCAGAGTAAATTTTCTTTACATTCATTTCTGGAAAATTCCCCTCAACATAAGTTGTAAAGTTTTCGTGATCTTTAATAAATTGCCCACTGTCTTCATCATCTGCTATAGTTGTATAATTCAGTCTCCAATCCCCATGTGTTGAAATATAGCCATCTTCTCCACAAATTAGATTACTTGACGCATACAAGGCTGAACCATTTTTCATATAATGCTCAACCTTATCCACCAAAATTTTAGCGTGTGAAGTAGTCGTTGCAACAAACCTTCCAACCGCAATTTCCATTTCATCTCCATTATCAAAAGCCTCTGTGTCATCTAAAAAACCAAAGAAATCATCCGAAGCTAAAGAAATAGTATAGTGCTCCGAATTTACCGTTTCATAAACTGGCACCATATAATTATTGTTCTCCACTCGATTTAAAGGATCATAAGTTCCATCGCCAAACAATAATAAATATTTAGGACGCTCTGAAGGATTGGAAGCGCCTCGGTCATAAAACATTTTCGCAAAAAATCGAATGGCTGTTGGATCTTGCGTTCCTCCAGAAAACTCGTTATACACTTGTTCGGTGGTCACTACATGAACAGAGAGTCCATTGTTTTTATGAAGGCTAGCTAAACGATTAGCCTGTGACAAAAAATTGGGATGAGTCACAATTAAATAATCTGCCGTCTCTAAAGCATGTAAATTTTGTGGCTGAACCCTTTTTAAATACTTGGGTGTTTTGTAATTTGTACCGTTAAAACTTATAAATTGGCGCAAACTATCTGTGTCCACCTTAAATGAAAAAACACCACCATTGTTGTTACCATTTACTCTTTTTGGTGTTGTTGGAGAGCTTATCTCCCAAACAACACCATTAGCTGGAAAATTCGTAATTTGCATTTCAGCAACGTTTCCAACCCCAACTGAATTCAAATCACGAAAAGCTAACCCATCAAAATACTTAAGGAAACTTCTCGCATTTACCTCTAAATAATCTAGATAACCAACATTTGCCGGAGAGTTTTTATTAAACTTAACATTAAAAGACATATTGCTAGAAGTCGGGTTAAACACTCCTGGAGCTGTAGTGAATCCACCTCGAGAAAAACTATCACTATCAGAAAAGCTCATAATGGCTGTGTCTAAAACATTATTATTGTAAGAGACTACAAAATTAGAACCACCGCCACTCCTACTTCCCATGAAAGCACTTAGTTTCGCTTCTGCTGATGTATTGACATTAGGTATAGAAAGGGAAAATGTTTGAATTAAGTTCGCATCGAACTGCTCACCATACCAACGCTGGCCGCTTTTCAAGATGTTTTCTAGTTCTTTCTCATAAATAGCATAAGAATTGTAATCAGTTACGTTATGTGTAACAGGCTTAGAAGAGGTGCTGGCACTACCTATTCTTGCAGCACTGGCTTCTGAGTTGATATTGATATAATACGCATTCACATTGGAATAAATATTTAAATTTCTAGAAAAACCACCGAAAGACTCTTCCCATTTATGAGGTCCTTTTGCATAAAATAAAATATAATCATTTTGGTCAAATGATCCGTCTGCTTCACCAGAGACAAAAATGTCATTCTTTAATAGATCGTCCGGGCGGTACTCGCTATTCAACTCTGGTAAACGTCCAAATGCATTACCAAAAATATTGAGCCGTTTCGGATTTAGATTGGCGACATCTACACCAATACTCTGCAAAAAATTATAATCTATCTTATAAATCCCATCACTCTCCACTGTAATTTTGTACCAATCACCAGTTCCTGATTTTAAGACAGAACTTGAAGCGAAGCTCGTTGACTTGGAATTAAATACCCCTTTCGAAGTTTGTTGAAATACAATAGATTCAATTTTTCGAATTTCGCCGTTAACCTTAACAAAAGGTACCAAGGATAAAAATGCATGAGGTCTACCCGCCTGCGTAGTGTTTTTCACGTTAAATTCTGGGGCAGATTTTATTTCAATTTCATGTTTTTTAAGGTACTCTTTTGCGACCTTATCTATCGGTGATGACTGATAACTTAATAAATCCAACTCCCAATTCGCTCCTTGAGAGGCACGTAAAAATTTCTGCGTGTAAATAAATTCTACTTCATTTACAATTGAATTTTCTAATGTTGGGTATTGAAAAGATGAACTGGGTAGAACTACCTCTGATGGGCTATCGCTCCAGTTTAAATCAATCGAAATTTCATTCTGCCCGTAAACTGTAAACGAGGTAAATAGGACACCCAAACATAAAGCCAATTGATTTATTCCTTTCATCATCGTATCAAAGTATTTGTTAAAAACTGCCAAGTTCTAAAAATGTTTTAATTCTAGTGTTAATTTTAGATATTAACGTCAACTTATTCAACATATTTTAAAAGAAGTTTCTTTTAATTGTAACTATGACCTTTTTTTTTCGTAAAATTGGCAGTTGTTTATGGAATATGTAAAGATAAACTATGCTAAAAAATACTTTTGTCACTTTAACATCGCTGGCTATCCTACTAATAATCAGTGGATATAACAGTAAGACATACGCTCAAGACCCTCAGTTTTCGCAGTTTTATGCGAATCCTATTTATTTAAACCCTGCTTTTGCGGGAAGTCATGGTTGTCCAAGATTTGCGGTCAACTACAGAAATCAATGGCCACAACTTGATGGTTCTTACGTAACCTACTCGGCATCTTATGACCAATATTTTAAAGGAATTAATGGTGGTTTAGGTGTGATTATGACACATGACCAGCAAGGAAAAGGAACAATTAACCATACAACCTTAAGTTTAATTTACAATTATCATTTAAAAGTAAATCGTAAATTCACCATGATGTTTGCTGGTAAAGCTACTTGGAATCAGAAATTTCTAGATTGGGACCGATTAACTTTTGGTGATATGATAGACCCAAGAAGAGGTTTTATTTATGCTACGGGAGATGTGCCAAGAGGAGGTTCACGCGGATTTTTTGACGTATCTGCAGGAATGGTTGGTTTTACAGAAAAGTTTTTCTTTGGTGTTTCAGCACATCATTTAAACATGCCAGATGAATCTGTAATTGTTGGAAATAGTCCAATGCCGATTCGTTTAACAGGTCATGCTGGAGCAAAATTACCTTTAGGAGGAAAATCGCAATACAATACAGATATTTCTATCATGCCCAACATGATTTATCAATACCAGCAAGGATTTATGGAAATGCTTTTAGGTACATATGTTCAATATGGGGCATTTACAGCAGGAGTTTGGTTCAGATCTAGAGATGCATTTATTTTATCTGCCGGAATAAACACCGGAACAATAAAAGTTGGATACAGCTATGATGTTACCGTATCAAGATTAAACAATGGTGTTTCTGGTGGTTCGCACGAAGTATCTTTAGGGTTCGACCTAAATTGTAAGACAAAGAAACCAAGTTTTAGAACTATTTCTTGTCCATCTTTTTAAGAAATTTGTAACTAAAGAATAAAAAGACGTTATTTGTATATAAGTTGAAGAGTTAAATTATGAAAACAAAGACCAAAAATATGAAAAGACTAACACAGTGGTTAATGGCATTCGGTGCTATTGCTATCGTTTCCTCATGTGCTAGGGAAACCTCAAACACTACCGGTTGGGATTATAATAATCCAGGATTGGGAGGCTTTCAGAAGGTTCCTTTTATGGATCAAGAAACTGGACCAGGTTTGGTCTTAGTGGAAGGTGGTACTTTTACAATGGGACGTGTTGAAGATGATGTAATGTACGATTGGAACAACAGACCACGTAGATTAACAGTTTCTTCATTTTACATGGATCAAACAGAAGTATCTAATTTTCACTGGTTAGAATACTTATATTGGTTAAGCAGAGCCTATGACGGAACATATCCAATGGTATACAAAAATGCTTTACCTGACACATTGGTATGGCGTTCCAAATTAGGATTCAACGAAAAATATGTGGATTATTATTTACGTCACCCAGCCTATAGAGATTATCCTGTTGTAGGTGTTTCGTGGTTGCAAGCTAATGATTACGCAAAATGGAGAACAGACCGAGTAAATGAATACATTCTTATTCGTGAGGGAATCTTAGATTTCAACATTAACCAGATGGATGAAACAACATTTAATACAGAAGCTTATTTAAACGGAAAAGGTGACGAAAGCACACGTCAAAACTTAACCGATTTAAATCCTTCGAAATTGACAGGAAAAAGAGGAAGAACTCTTGGTGAACGTCAAGTAAGAATGTCAGATGGTATTCTTCTGCCAAGATATCGACTTCCAACAGAAGCGGAGTGGGAATTTGCATACTACGGTTTAATTGGAAATTTAAACGGTGATGATTCAGAAGTGATTACTGGAAGAAGAATCTATCCATGGGATGGGCACTATGTTCGTCAAGACAACGAGGAGTTTCAGGGTCAAATTCGTGCAAACTTTGTGCGTGGACGAGGAGATTACATGGGAGTTGCTGGAAACTTAAATGATGGTGCTTCGGTAACTGCTCCTGTTGACCATTATTGGCCAAACGACAATGGATTATACAACATGGCTGGAAACGTGGCTGAATGGGTGCTTGATGTTTACAGACCTTTATCTTCGGAAGATGTGGATGAATTCAATCCATTTAGAGGGAATGTTTTCCAAACTAAAGTATTGAACTACGAAGGAGCTATTGATGAGAAAAATTTCCAAACTGAATATGATGTTCACGGAATGAAAGAATACCTTAATGAATTTGAAAGAATTCGTTTCCAAAGAGTATCTGCTGAGAAACATGATCCAGATGATGATGTAATCACAAAAGGGATTATGAAAACTAATGAATCGAAAAACCCTGTTGCTAGAGGTTATGCTCCAGATCCTTATTATGTATCACACAACAGTGAAAAAGACCAAGAAGAGCTACGTATTTTGAAAGAAATCAATGCTATTTTGGATAAAGCAGTTGAGTATAAAAATGACAAGTTGGATACAGAGGCGTCAATGTATATTCAAGAAAACTTATTCGAAGGAATATTTGTCGATGAGTTTAGAGAAGGTGATTTAGGAGGTGAGTATGCTTACGAGATAATATCTATCCTTCGAAACGGATTTTCAGATTACATGGTGGAAACTCCTGGTAAATTAAAATACCGTGATGTAACGGAAGAAGAAAACATCGGTCGTTTAAATTACAGAAGAGCAGACTATATTGATTATGTTGATGGTGATATAGAGTCTTCTATTCACTATGATAACACAAAACGTAAGAATGACATCAACCAAGCAAAACGTGACCCAGACTTAGTAATGTACCAAAGTCAATTTGAGGAATACGATTTAAAAGGTAATGAAATCAAACCAGGAAAAGACAATCGTACTGCATGGCCAACAACTCTTGTTTCGAATAAATCACGTGTATACAAAGGTGGTTCATGGAAAGACCGAGCTTACTGGATGGTCGGTGGTAATAGAAGATTCCTCGACGAAGACAAAGCGACTGACTACATTGGATTTAGATGTGCAATGGATAGAATCGGTAGTCCAGGAGGAATGAATCAAAAGAAAAACAGAAGATAAAATTTAGTTTTTTATTATATTTAAGCCCCGACAAATTAGTCGGGGCTTTTTTTATACTTTATTTTTATGGAAGAATTATTTCAATTGTATTATGAGTGCTCTGAAGTATCGACAGATACCAGGAAAATCACAAAAAACTCATTTTTTATAGCTTTAAGAGGAGAAAATTTCGATGGAAATAAATATGCAGATCAAGCAATTGAAAAGGGAGCCAAATACGCCATTGTAGATGATGAGTCTGTAGCTAATGGAAAAACAAAATTCCATGTAAACAACAGTCTCCATTTCCTTCAAAAATTAGCACAATACCACCGTAATACTTTTTCCATACCCGTGATAGCCATTACAGGAACGAATGGTAAAACCACTACGAAAGAACTTACTGCCGCAGTTTTAAATAAAAAATTTAATATTTTATTCACTGAGGGTAATCTGAACAATCATATAGGTGTCCCTCTTACCCTACTCCAACTAAACAAAAATCATGATCTGGCAATAATTGAAATGGGAGCTAGTAAACTCGGAGATATTAAAGAACTCACAGATATTGCAAATCCAACCCATGGTATCATCACCAATATCGGTCATGCCCACATTGAAGGATTTGGCAGTCCAGAAAACATTGTGAAAACTAAAACCGAACTGTATTCGGCGATAAAAGAAAACAAAGGTCTACTATTTTATAATTCGGATGATTCTGTGTTAGCCAATAAACTTCCAGCATCTTGTCCTACTCAAACCTATGGCACAACAGGAACTGCAGATATAATTGGAGAAATTCTAGAACTCTCCCCAATGCTGAGCTTTCAATGGAAAACCGGGACATATATGTCTCCACAAATCAACACACAAATAATAGGCAAATACAATTTTTACAATATGTTGGCTGCAATTTGTATAGGGAATCATTTCGAAGTGAAGCAAAATGACATTAATACAGCATTAGCGGAGTATAAACCGAGTAACAATCGTTCACAACTAGAGAAGACGAGTTACAATACTGTGATTTTAGACGCCTACAATGCGAATCCAACAAGTGTGAAATCGGCATTAGAAAACTTTGCCGAAATCAGCTCAGAAAACAAGTTATTTGTTTTGGGTGATATGCTCGAATTGGGAGAAAACACAAATCAATACCATCAAGAAGTTATTCAGTTAGCAAAATCTCTAAATCTTCAAGGAGTATTTGTGGGAAATATTTATTCAAGCTTAGCAAAAGTAAATGATATCTTGGCCTTTGACTCTACAGAAACAGCAAAAGACTTTTTTGCAACGGCATTGCCAAAAGATAACCTCATTTTACTCAAAGGATCTAGAGGAATTGGATTAGAAAAGCTGATTGAAATACTGTAATTCAATCTACTCTTTGATTAACTTCTGTTGGAACATTCTACCTTCTTGCTCAAAAGTAAGTAGGTAAATTCCATTAGGATAACTGTTGAGGAAAATTCTATTGCCTTTTTGCTCATATGAAATATTTTGTCCCTGCATATTCTTGATTTTTAAGTTTCGAATATTTTGGTCTGATGAAATTTCAAAATAACTATTGAACGGATTCGGAGACACTGAAAAGTCTATTATTTGATTCTCTGACAAGCCAACAGCTTGGGCATCGCATGCAAAAGGAACTGTTGAATAGTCAATCATACCATCCGAATAGCAACGAATATCTCCAGGAACCGGATCACAAGCGAAAAATGAGGGGAACATATAATTGGCTCCAATTTTTTCAATGATTGTTCCACCAAACTCGAAATCACTTGTTGAAGCGTTGATTTGTGAAGTATAAACAACTCTTAAATTTTCACCACTCACCATAATGATTCCTAACGAATCAACTAATAATTCAGTCGTATCAATACCTCCCGAGCCAAAATTTGTTGTATAATTTGGGATTTTCCAGACATCCCCAACTGCTGCTCCAAAATCAAATAACATTTCAAATTTATTATTGGTAGGATGATAAAAATAGATACTGTCATTGCTTTCATACATAAACTGCGAATTCCACATGCAGCCATCAAAATTCCCAAGCAATTTTGAACAATTCAAGCCAAGAACCACAGTGTCCTTCTCTACCTCAATCTTTGTATAATCAATATCAAAACTGTTCGTGAAATTTTTCTCAAAATACCATGTCGCTCCAACAGGCGCCCAATTTTGAGACAGCAAATGATTAGATACAAAAGGGATTAAGAAAAAGAGCGAGAAAAAGAACAAGAGCATTTTCATAATGAGTGTTTTAATGAATGTTTAAATTTAAGAAAAAACAAATTGAATAGAGCCTAACACATTCTCTAAAGTGCTGTTACCAGAAACATTATAATTTTAATTTTCAGTTATACTTGCCCTAGATTCTTCCCTACTTGCACAGGAGTTCCTCATTCGAGACCACTTTAGGATCACTAGAATTATAAATTCATGTCCAATTATAACAGGATGTCGCAAATTGATTTTCAGTTTTTATCACTTAAAATTAGTTCCTAAATTGGTGAGTAACAAACAAAGTAATTAAAGGTCCACAATACTTAAACATTTCCTACAATTCCTTGTTTATCATACAAACAAAGTAAATATGAAAAACTACTTAATAATAGGAGGTTCTTCAGGGATTGGAGCCGCAGTAACAGAACTATTAGCGAAAGACAACAATACAGTCTTTGCTACCTATCATTCTAATGACTCAAACAGCGATTCAGATCAGGTTAAATACCATCATTTAGATGTTATGAACAGTGATTTTGAAATGGAATTTTTGCCTGATTCAATCGACGGAGTAGTGTATTGCCCAGGGAGCATAAATTTAAAACCATTTGCTAGAATTAAGTCCGATGATTTTTTAGCCGACTTTAATTTGCAAGTAAACGGTGCGATTTCAGTACTTCAAAAAGTTTTACCAAAGTTGAAGAAATCTGAATCGGCAAGCGTAGTTATGTTTTCGACGGTAGCTGTACAAAATGGGTTCAATTTTCATTCACAGGTAGCCACTTCTAAAGGGGCCATTGAAGGTTTAACCAGATCTTTAGCTGCTGAGTTTGCTCCAAAAATCCGATTTAATGCTGTTGCGCCTTCATTAACCGACACCAACTTAGCAGGAAAACTTTTAAATTCTGAAGAGAAAAAAGAAGCCAATGCCCAACGCCACCCTTTAAAAAAGATAGGTAGCGCCATGGATATCGCTGAAATGGCCGTATTTTTACTATCAGAAAAAGCGAGTTGGATCACAGGACAAATTCTTCATGTAGATGGAGGAATGTCTTCAATTAAAAATTAAACTATGGAAGAGCAAAAATTAAATACAAGAGATATAATTTTAGAGAATTACACGAATTATGTCTTAACACACAATCAAAAACCAAAGAGTGTTTATGCATTCACTCAGGAAGCAAAAATTGAGGAAGCAGAGTTTTATGAACATTTTGGCACATTCGAAGCAATTGACTCAGCTGTATTTGTTGATCTGTTCAGAAATACCCATAAACTATTGGTGCAGGATGAGGAGTTTCAAAATGGTGATGCTAAGCATAAACTTCTCAGTTTTTATTTTACCTTTTTTGAAATGCTGACCGCAAACAGGAGTTTGGTAATGTACATTCTAAAAGAAAACGAAAATAAATTCAAGACATTAAAAATTTTGGATGGCTTAAAAGATGAATATAGGGATTTCGTTGAATCTTTGGAAATTAAATCTCCTGATGCCATTATAGATAATCTTGCACATATTGTGGACAGAGGAATGACAAAAGCATCCTACGGTCAATTATTGTTTGTGTTGAAATTCTGGATGGAAGATACTTCACCCTCTTTCGAAAAGACAGATGTTTTGATAGAGAAAACAATGCATGCCGGTTTTGAGGTATTAAACACTAAACCAGTGAACACATTTGTGGACTTGGGTAAATTCTTGTGGAAAGAAAGAATGTCAAAAAACTAATATATAAGCAATGAAATCAATTGATAAAATACCGACATCAAAAATTCAGCGAGCGTCTAAATTAGTTTCTACTGGCGCAAAGATTGGCGTAAATTATTTGAAATATTACGGTGAAAAATTAGTTGGTTCTGAAGACAAAGCAAAATCAAAACTAGACGAATCTAATGCATCTGATATTTATGATAGTTTAAAAAGTATGAAAGGGAGTGCATTAAAAATGGCCCAGATGATGAGTATGGATAAAACGATGCTTCCGCAAGCTTATGTTGAGAAGTTTTCATTGTCTCAATTCTCCGTGCCTCCTCTCTCACCTGCTTTGGTTAAAAAAACTTTTAAACGTTATTTCGGAAAAGATACTGAAGAGCTTTTTGATACATTTAATTACAATGCGATTAATGCTGCGAGTATTGGTCAAGTTCACCAAGCTGAATTAAATGGAAAAAAACTTGCTGTTAAGATTCAATACCCTGGAGTTGCTGAAAGTATTGGAAGCGATCTCGCCATGGTGAAACCCATTGCCTTGCGAATGCTCAATATTAAGGGTAAAGATGCAGATCGCTATTTTCATGAAGTAGAAGAGAAATTGATGGAAGAAACCGACTATGCCTTAGAATTGCAGCAAAGTATTTCTGTTTCTGAAGCTTGTCGCCATATTCCTAATTTACTTTTTCCAAATTATCACAAGGAATTGTCCAACGATAAAATCTTGACGATGGATTGGATGGAAGGTATTCAAATCTCTGAATTCGCTGCGAAAAACACCTCCGCAGAGAAGGCCAACAAAGTGGGACAAGCGCTTTGGGATTTTTACATGTACCAGATTCATGTGGTGAAAAAAGTTCACGCAGATCCACACCCAGGTAATTTTATGGTCACAGCCGATGACCAACTGATCGCTATAGATTTTGGTTGTATGAAAGAGGTTCCTGAGGATTTTTATTTACCTTATTTCGAATTGACCAAACCAGAAATTTTAAACGATCCTGTTGCTTTCGAGAAACAACTCTATGCCCTAGAGATACTAAAAACCACAGACAGTCCAGAAGAAACTAAATTCTTTTCTGGTGTCTTTAAAGAGTTGTTAGGCTTGTTTGCGCTTCCTTTTTATAGCGAAGAGTTTGATTTTTCTGACCCAGATTTCTTTAACCAAATAGCAAATATGGCTGAGAAATATTCAAAAGACGATTCTTTAAGAAAAGTAGACGCTGGAAGAGGTTCTAAACATTTTATATACATTAACAGGGCCTTCTTTGGGCTGTATAGCTTAATGAATGAATTAAATGCGAATAAGATTATAGTGAACAATTATAAGGCAATTGAAAATTGATAATCTGAAGTTATTTTCTTGTGGACCTTTGCCAATAGGTAAAACGAGGTATGCGTGGGGATGTTTGCAAAACATGTGTACGAATCTCTCCGATAATGAGTTTAAAAAAGGCGAAATCTAATGATTTCGCCTTTTTAATTGTCAATTGATAATTGCCTGTTATTTAGGGCCACATTAAATTTGTGGGGATATGTTATATTATAAAACAATGGCTAGCTATTATCCACACGTCAATTAGGAGTAAAATCACGTCAATATTTTTCATATCTATACTTCATTTCGAAATAAGATCGACACTTAGCGATAAGTTTTTTTGTGGCTTGTCGATGTGGAACTAGACCGAAAAATAAAAAAAGTTCCCACAAGATTTAATCTTGTGGGAACGCTTTAGTCTCCTTCGGTGCTACATCGTGGTATATCTTATGGGAACGCTTTAGTCTTGTTCTTTTATTCACTTCATCTTTTTCAGAGTCCAAAAGATTAACTCAAGATATGATAAGACCAATTTTTATACAGGGATTCTTAGTCAAGAAACAACTTAATCCCCAACTTTTGAAACTGATCCGTTATTTAATCAATCCTATTTCGCGTAGTCTTTGCATTAAGTATTCACCAGCAGTAATGTCCTCGTAAGCTTTCGGATGATCAGCGTCAATACAAGATGCTAAACAATCCAAACGCATTTCAGACCTTGGGTGCAAGAAGAATGGCACAGAATATCTACTTGTTCCTAAATTTTCTTTTGAAGGATTAATTACACGGTGCGTAGTTGATTTCAATTTATTATTTGTCAATCTTTGCAGCATGTCCCCCACATTCACCACAATATGATCTTGGATTGCGGTAACAGAAACCCATTCGTTTTGTTTATTTAAAACTTGTAGACCATCCGCTGAAGCTCCAACTAAAAGCGTAATCAAATTAATATCTTCATGTTCTCCTGCACGCACTGCTCCTTCTTCGATTTCTCCCGTAATTGGTGGATAATGAATAGGACGTAAAATGCTATTTCCATTATGGATATGCTCATTAAAGTATGTTTCTTCTAAACCTAAATGCAAAGCAATAGCACGCAGCAAATGTCTTCCTGCATCTTCAAACGCTTTATATGCTTGTCTTCCAACTTTTAGAAACTCAGGTTGTTCTTCAACATTTACATTTTCAGGATATTGTTCTCCAATCGGATCATTGTCTTCAACGAATTGACCAAAATGCCAAAACTCTTTTAAATCTCCCGCTGTTTTACCTTTTGCATGTTCTGTTCCGAAAGGAGTATAACCTCTCTGCCCTCCTATCCCCGGAATATTGTATTTATTCTTCACTTTTTCATCTTGACCAAAAAACTCTTTCATTTGAGCATAAAGATGATCGATTAAATCTTGTGAAATTCCGTGATTTTTAACGGCTACAAAACCTATATCCTCGTATGCAGAACCTAGCTTATTTATAAAATTCTGTTGCTGTTTTTCATCACCCGACAAAAACTCAGAAAGATCAACAGAAGGAATACCTTGTGGATTACTCATAATATCATTGTTTTAAACAAAAATAGCATTTATTATTGAAAACTGTGCAGCGACAGAACGCATTGTGCTCCTATTCAACGAAAACTAAAAGGCAGCACATTGTTGACAACTATCAAGCGTGAATTATCCATTTTCAATTTTCAATTCCGTACCTTTGAACTGTATAAAATCCACTCCATGTATATAGTTTTTGATACTGAAACAACAGGTTTACCTAAAAATTGGAACCTTCCATACACTGACACTGATAACTGGCCCAGGTGTATTCAAATTGCTTGGCAATTACACGATGACAAAGGTCAATTAATTGAGGCCAAAGACTATTTAATTCGTCCTGATGGTTTTGATATCCCTTATGATTCGGAACGGATTCACGGAATTTCGACACTTTTAGCAGAAACAGAAGGTGTTTCGCTACGTGAAATGATGGAGGAGTTCAATAAGGATTTAGAGCGTTCTCAATTCATTGTTGGACAAAACGTTGGCTTCGATATCAATGTTATGGGATCAGAGTTTGTGCGTTTAAACATGGAAACGCCAATGCACGATATGCCAATTTTGGATACGTGTACAGAAACCACAGCTCAATTATGCCGTATTCCTGGTGGACGTGGAGGAAAATTCAAACTACCCACTTTAACAGAATTACATCAGCATTTATTTGATGTTCCGTTTGGTGAAGCCCACAATGCAACTGCCGATGTAGAAGCCACTGCGCGTTCTTTCTTTGAATTGGTAAGAAGAAGAGTTTTTACCGCGCAAGAATTACAAGCTGAAGAAAGCTATATTGAAGATTATCTTGATGCTAATCCGAATGTCATTCAGCCCGTTGGATTAACCCATTTAAACCTTAAAGAAAAAAGTGCGGCCTTAAAAGCGAAACATGAAACGCAGGAAGAAGTTTCAAAAGAGGAAATTGAAGAAGGGCTTGAAAAATTAGCTGAAACCTCCTTTGTGCATTTGCATAACCATTCTCAATTCTCCGTTTTACAGTCGACAAGTAGCATTAAAGACTTAATAAAGAAAACAGCCGAATACAATATGCCAGCGGTAGCGCTAACCGATACTGGAAATATGATGGCGGCCTTTCACTTCGAAAAACACATAGCAGCACACAATAAAAATGTGCGTCAACAGCGTAAGGAAGCGGAAAGCGAAGGAAAAACTTTTCATCAAAAAGAAATTACTCCAATCATTGGATGTGAATTCAATATTTGTGAAGACCATCTAAATAAGACGGTCAAAGACAATGGATATCAAGTTGTTTTATTAGCAAAAAATAAAAAAGGGTACCATAATATTGCGAAAATGTCTTCCATTGCCTTTACAGAAGGTAAATATTATGTTCCGCGAATTGACAAGAAGATTGTAGAAAAATATAAAGAAAACATCATTGTTCTTTCAGGAAACATGTATGGAGAAATTCCATCAAAAATTCTGAATGTCGGTGAAAAACAAGCTGAAGAAGCGGTAATTTGGTGGAAGGAGCAATTTGGAGATGATTTCTATTTAGAATTAATGCGTCATGACCAAGAAGATGAGCGCCGTGTAAACGAAGTTTTATTGCGTTTTGCTAAAACACATGATGTCAAACTTGTCGCTACAAACAACACTTACTACCTCAACAAAAAAGACGCCTCTGTGCATGATATTTTGTTGTGTATTAAAGATGGGGAAATGGTGGAGACACCAAAAGGTCGAGGACGTGGATTCCGGTATGGCTTGCCCAATGACAACTACTATTTTAAGTCTCCAGACGAAATGAAGGAGTTGTTTGCCGACTTGCCACAAGCGATTGAAAACACCATAGAAATTGCCAACAAATGCGAGAATTACACCTTAGCGAGCGATATTCTTCTTCCTGCTTTTGATATACCAGAACAATTTACAGATCCGCTTGACAAAGAAGACGGAGGAAAACGTGGTGAAAATAATTACCTGCGTCACCTCACCTATGAGGGAGCAAAAGAAAGGTACCCAGAGATAACAACTGAAATTGAAGAAAGAATAGACTTCGAGTTGTCGGTTATTGAAAACACTGGTTATCCTGGATATTTTTTGATTGTACAAGACTTTTGTCATGCCGCAAGAGACATGGGAATTATTGTTGGACCTGGAAGGGGTTCTGCAGCGGGTTCTGTAGTTGCCTATTGCAATGGAATTACAAATGTTGATCCCATTAGATACGATCTACTTTTTGAGCGTTTCTTGAATCCTGATCGTGTTTCCATGCCCGATATTGATATTGACTTTGACGATGAAGGTCGTGGAAGAATTATTCAATGGGTAATCGATAAATATGGAGCCAATCAAGTGGCTCAAATTATCACCTATGGTACAATGGCTGCGAAGTCTTCCATACGAGATACATCTCGAGTTTTAAACCTTCCACTTTTCGAAGCGGATAGATTAGCGAAATTAATTCCAGATATTTCACTCTCGAAAATCTTTGGTTTAGACGCTGCAGATTTATCTGAAAAGCTAAAAGGAAATGCGGAAAGTATTGCCATGGCTAATCAGCTAATTGAAATTTCGAAAGGTACAGATTTGCCTGCTCAAGTTCTTGGAAATGCCAGACGATTGGAAGGTAATGTGCGAAATACAGGAATTCATGCCTGTGGTGTGATAATTACACCAAGCGATATCACCGAATACGTTCCTGTAGCATTGGCTAAAGATTCTGACATGTATTGTACGCAATACGATAACTCCGTGGTTGAGGAAGCAGGATTGCTGAAAATGGACTTTCTGGGATTAAAAACGCTGACTTTAATTAAAGATGCAGTTGCCTTTGTTAAGGATATTCATGGAATTGACTTAGTACCAGATGACTTCCCTTTAGACGATGTGCCCACTTACGAGCTATTCCAGCGTGGAGAGACAGTTGGGGTTTTCCAATATGAATCTCCAGGAATGCAGAAATACATGAGGGAATTAAAACCTTCTGTGTTTGCCGATTTAATTGCCATGAATGCCTTGTATCGCCCGGGACCTTTGGAATATATCCCTGACTTTATTAAACGTAAAAACGGAGAACAGGAAATCGTTTATGACATTGAAGCTTCAAAAGAATATCTTGAAGAAACCTATGGAATTACCGTTTACCAAGAGCAGGTAATGTTGCTTTCTCAAAAATTGGGTGGATTTACGAAAGGTGAAGCCGATACATTGCGTAAAGCGATGGGTAAGAAACAATTGAGTCTATTGGCTGAATTGAAGCCGAAATTCTTAAATCAAGGAGCTGAATTAGGCCATAACAAAGGAAAGTTAGAAAAGATTTGGCATGACTGGGAGGCTTTTGCTTCTTACGCGTTTAACAAATCTCACTCTACCTGTTATGCTTGGATTGCTTACCAAACTGCTTATTTAAAAGCCAATTACCCTGCGGAATACATGGCTTCTGTGTTGAGTAACAACATGAATGACATCAAGCAAGTTACTTTCTTCATGGAAGAATGTAAACGAATGGGATTAGAAGTTTTAGGTCCTGATGTAAATGAATCTAACTTTAAATTTACAGTAAATCAAAAAGGAGCTGTTCGTTTTGGATTGGGAGCCATAAAGGGTGTTGGAAACGGTCCTGTAGATGCAATTGTTCAAGAAAGAAAGGAAAACGGTCCATTCAGAGATATTTTTGATATTACAAAACGCGTAAACCTTAGAAAATGTAACAAAAAAGCCTTCGAAGGTTTGGCTTTATCTGGAGCATTAGACTCCTTTTCTAATGTTCACAGGGCGCAGTATTTCGTAGAGGAAAACAACAGAACTTTCTTAGCGAATGCCATAAAATTTGGGAGTAACCACCAAGAAAGTGCGAATTCTAATCAATTTAGCATGTTTGGTGAAGATTCGGGAGTAGAAACACCTGCGCCTAAAATCCCAATGGTTCAAGAATGGTCATCACTTCAAAAATTGAATAAGGAGAAAGAGGTGGTTGGAATTTATATTTCAGGACATCCGCTCGATGATTACAGAATCGATATTGATTCATTTTGTAATGGTAGTGTAGAATTCATTAATAATCTTGAAGAATATAAAAATTTAGAGTTTACCCTCGCGGCAATTATTACCGAAGTAGAACACCGACATACTCGAAAAGGTGATCCTTTTGGAACCATTATGATTGAGGATTATAATGATTCCACGAAACTTTTCTTGTTTAGGGAAGACTATGGGAAATTCAGAGATTACATGGTGGAAGGTTCGTTTATCTATTTGACAGGAAAAGTAATGTCGAAACGCTGGGATCCAAATTCTTTTGAATTCAAGATTCAGAAGATTGACTTTTTATCCAGTTTACGAGATCAAAAAGCAAGTGCCTTAGAATTGTCTGTTCCATTGAGCGAAGTCAACCATACCTTTATTGAAGATATAGATCATATTTTTAAAGAAAACGAAGGGAAATTCCAGGTGAAATTTAAAGTTTATGACACTGTAAATAAATTGGAAATCGAAATGCCTTCTCGTGCGTTGAAGATAGATATTAATGAAAATGTTTTAAAGACCTTGAAGACGAAGAATATTGAATATAAGTTGATTTGATTTTAGGGGAGTTGAGAATTTGTTTATTATCTAGCTATCTCTTATATTTACTTAAAAGTAATTTTTTATTTCATGAAAAGAATAAGAATCATAATAAGGTTTTAAAACCATTAAAAATCAGATATAAAATGGAAGCAAATAGTTTATTTATATTTCATCCTTCATCAAATGATGAAGCCGAAGCTCTTAAAGCAATAGCAAAAGCTATGAAAATAAAATTTGAAATCACAAAGGATATTCCATATAACCCAGATTTCGTTAAGAAAATTCAAGAAAGTAAAAAGCAAGCTAAAGAGGGAAAGACTGTTCAAATTGACTTGGATGAAATATGGAAAGATTAATAGAGTATACTTTTAAAGCCAATGATGATATTCATTTTTTCAAAAAATCTGGTCAAAGTAATATCTTAAAGAAGATTAGAAATCTAATTGAAGATATCAAGAAAACACCGTTTAAAGGGATTGGTAAACCTGAGCCGTTAAAACATGAGCTTTCGGGTTGCTGGTCGAGAAGAATAAACAGAGAACACCGATTAGTTTATGAAGTTCACGAAGAAGAGAATAAAATCATAATTCTTTCTCTAGAAGGTCATTATTTATAAAAACTTTAGAAGTTCTACTAACTTGTGTCTGGACGGAAACACATCAATATTAAAAACAGTTCTTTTTGCGATAGTTCCCTTTATTCTTAATCGCCTGATGCTAAGGCATCACCTCATAAAAATAAATTCAACTCTCATCAAAAACAATCTATTTTATAAAATCCGTCTGTTTCCGACCAATCACTTCCTTGAAAAAAGCTCTGCATTTCTCTATTCCTTTTTCAGTTTGGGGAACTCCAACATCAATAAAATCATGAGAAACACCAAGGTAACCAAATACAAAGCAGTTGTTCCAAATACAGCAATATGCATTCTGTAATCGCGGTTATCGAAGAAATAAGAGATCAAAAGAACTGAAATCTCTAAGGCGACAAAAATAGCGGTCAATAAATATCTTTTTCGATAAATCCCAAAAATGATCATTCCTAACCAAATAAAAATCAAAGTTATTGACCAAGAATCAAGTGTCATCAGAATTTGAATTTTGTTTAAAAATAAGAAAATATATTGATGATTGATACCGTTGCTTTTCGAAGCAGGAATAACTTTAGACAATCTGAATTTCAAAAAAATAAAAGCAAACCTCGTATAATCTCGCGGTAACTGCTTTTAAGGAATTTGGGGTAAAACAAATATAGGTCATAAAACACCAATGAAAAAACAGCAAAACAATTTAAAAACCTACCTCATCAAATACATTTTCCCCCAATTCTTTTTAAAGTGTTGATCTGCTCCAGATGCTCGGTGCTTAATGTCTTCACCGTTAATTTTGGCTTTCAATCTGTAAAGATAAACACCATTAGCTAGCGGGTCTCCAAACTCATCTCTTCCGTCCCATGCATATTCGGTGATGTTTCTTCCTATTCTAATTAACCCCAATTCATCTTCGGTTATTTCTCTTACAATTCTTCCTGTAACCGTCATGATTTGAATGATCATATCCTCGGGAACTTCTGTTCCGGTCAATGTAAATACAAATCTGGTTGAAGTAGAAAAAGGATTTGGATAATTCATCAGATGAGTAATGGAAGATTCCAGCACCACTTCAAATTGAATTCGGTATTCTTTTGTTCCGGATAAATTTCCTGAATTATCTGATCCTTGTACCATCAATTCATAAATACCAGATTTTTCAAATTCCGCATTATAAATAATTTCAAATCTTAGATCGGAGCCGTTTGCTGGAATCCATGTTAAAATTTGCTCCCCATTTCCATTGATAAAAGGAATGCGTTTTTGTTCTCCTGATGGATTGGTTAAGAATATTCCAAAGTTTGTCGTATCGGCATCTTGATCCATTATTAAAAATGGGTTTTCATCTTTCAAACTTATCACAATTTCAGCTTTTGGACTTACAATATCACCATTCAAAATGTGCTGCCCATCAAAAGTGACATCCAAAATTGGGTTAATGTCATCTTGTTTTAAGGTAAATGGAATTTGTAATACATTATTGAAGTGCGCCAATTCTGGCTGGTCTTTGAATTGATTATTCACTCCATTGTTATACGGATTTACCTCCATCCAAAATGTGTTATCTCCAGATAAGCCTTGAGTTAAAAATTTAACAGTATCTCTTAGCACTTCTCCTGATCTTAAAGAATCTTGTCTTTGATAATTAATCGGGTGTTTGACTTGATTTCTATCGGTAATCCAGTAATTTACCAACAGCGAATCCATCTCTAAATCACTAATATTTTTAACATCTACAGCGAATGACATTTCTATTCCTTCTTGCAAAGAATCGCCTTGATCGGGCAGAAATACATATCCATTTGACCCATCAATGGCTGCTTCTGGTAATGGTTGATATAAAACATGCCATCTGTCCACTTGTGCTGGGGTGAGTGTGACATTGTCATAATAATTCGCTTGTAATTGCAAGTATGGATAATCAGTTGCGGAAAGAATAGCATTGAAATTAATTATTGAATCATTTGATGTAAAAATTGTATCAATTTCAATTTGTAATTGCTTGTTATGGTCAAAACCTTTAATCACCATTCGCGTAGAATCATTTGTTGGCAATTCCTTGGAGTGTTGTTTCCAATACACCGTTTCCCATTTTGCCGCTGGACCAATTAAAGTTGAAGATTCAAAACCGCTTCCTGCAACACCTGTAAGCACATTCGACAAAACAATACTTTCACCCGCAGTTTGTGCATGAACAATTTCAGCAGAGCTTGGATTGCCTTTTTCATAAATTAAAATGAAGGCGCGCTCAGGAGCTGATGGACTCATTCCCGTTGCTCCAATATTCTGAAAAGTAGTAAACAAACTTGGGTACAAAGATTGCCATTCACTATAGAGTGCTCTCATCGTTGTATAAACGATGATATAATGCCCATCCGGAACTTCATTTGTGATCATATTCTCGAAAGCTTGAAGTTGCCCCAGGGAGTTTTGTCTAAAAATAAAATAGTTTTCTACGCGGTTTCTACAACCACTTCCATTGTTCACATTTCCATATTGGCGATTCGCATTAACCCCATTATAAAAAGAACCCCACGGATTTTGAGTAGCAGGATCTACTACTCCTACATGAAAAGAAGGTGTCGTAAAACACAATCCATAATCAGCATCTTGCCCGTTCACGCTCCATAACGTAGCAAACTGTTTAGCTTGTGTATTCGCATTGTCATAAACGTGCGCTGAAATCTCGGTTAGCCTTGGTGCGAAGCTTCTTTCTCTTGTAGGTCTTTCATAAGAAACACCATTAAAATTTCCATTCTTAAATTGAAAGAAATGATCTTGTCCCCAGCCCGATTTATTTGGAATATATTGAAAAGAATGCTCAGTCCAATTCAACACGCTAGAATCGATGGCTGCTCTCCAAAAGTAGACGACACTGTCTTCCAAAACCAAAGGCGAAAGAGCGTTATTAGACGACTTTTTCCATTCATTAGGAAAAACTTCTTTTACACCTCCTAAGCCACTTTTTATCGCATATCTGCGGAATGGACTGTTGAATAAATCTGTGGTATCTATCTCGAAACGGTAAGCGTTAAAAGCAGCAATGGGATTTATTGTAGAGGCTTTTAAAACAACTGAATCATTTGGAACAACAGCATAATTGTAGGGTAAGACGGGCATTATTCCATCAATATTTATGAAATAATCCATCTTCACCTCGTTGTTATTAAACTCATCATATTGCTCCTGAATAAAAGAAGGTAAATCTGCTTGAATCGTGAATTGATTAATTCCTGCACCCACATTTGCTTGAAGTGGCATTTTAAATTCAATGGTGTCTCTGTAATTTAAACCTGGAACAGTTAAATTATAAATTGAATCTACCGAAGAATTTGGAAATCCTCTCGTAATGGTTAATCCAAAGGTATCGACAATACTTTTCCCTAAATTTGTCAAAATTACGTTTACCGCGATGGAGTCTGTAGATAAATCGATTTGATTGGGTGTAAAAAAGATATCCTGAATGGTCAAATCAATCTCTGGTTTAGCATGCCAATTTAATTTCAACACAGGATCTCCGTGTAAAATCATTTGCATTGCTGTCACCTCGGTCAAAAAACTTGGATTAACACTTTCCAAATTGCCGATTGTAGAATTAATTTGATTCCCAATAGATTCCCCATAGTTATCTGGGCTCATTTGGCGGTATAGTTCGGCGGTATATAAATTCAAATAAGAGGCATATCCCAACTGTGAAGAAGATAAAAAACCAATTGCTCCTAAATCTTCTTGAAACACAAAAGATTCTGAAATGGTGGTATTGCTCGGTTTAAAAATATCTCCTGTATAACAGCCATTCCCTATTACCATTGGATACTTTCCTGTATTATTCCAATTGGTAGGATCGTCAATATTTTGGTCAAATCCATCACCAGTTGCGTGACCAAAAAAGTTCATTAACGAAACTCCATTTTCTAAAAGTGAACTCACTTCAGCATTTTGGACTGGGTTAAAGGGATTAGAAGTTGTTTTGAAATAAGAAGTGACATATCCTCCATAATCAGCTCCTTCTATTGTGTTTTTCATCCCATTCAAATAGGATTGTAATTGCGCCTGTTCGCTGGCAGAAGATCCACCTCCAAAATGTAAGATTTGCTTTTGCCATTCCCTCTGCTCTTTATTATAAATAGCATTTTGATTTTGTGCAGCATCATAAATTTTAATCTTTGCTAAATACATATTTAACTCTTGATCATTTCTTGCAGCCAGCCTTCCTGTTGGGATTTGAGGCTTAAAACTGGAGGAGCCATTCCACTTTCCTGTAATGCATAAATCACTGGAAGGATAGCCGTAACTTGGCACTAGATTTAATGAATTTATGTATGCATTTTTCCTTGGAGCGCTTCCTGATGCCGTGAAAGGCTTACTTGCTTCAGAAATTCCTTTTCCTGCAATAAATAAAGCTTTAGGCTTAATGGTAGACAGATTATAAATGTGATTAACAGCACGACGTGTTCCCAATATGTGTTTTGGCACTCCTCCACCATATTGCATCCAAAGGTCATTCACCTCGCATTTTACAACATTATATGCACCGCCATTTGGTGTAGCTCTGTAATTTGCATATTGATTTACCGAAGCTTGCATTGCTTTATTGTATAAAAGAAGATAAGCTCCCTCCACATTTTGCTGACTATAATCAGTGAAAAATCCGTTTCCATTTACCGCAGTTAGGAAGTTAACTTGTTTTACCTCTGTTTCTGAAGAGACTACCAGTTTTTGATTAGCACCACTTACCGAATTAGGCACAAGCAATTGCCAGATACCGCCATTATTCACCACAGGAATTCTTCGAGAAATAATATCTCCAAATACGTAAGCAATTGGGTTATTCAAATTATTAGCAGTGATATCTAAACGGCTTTTGGCTTGAGTTCCTGCACTGGGAACTTCCCATTCAAAATAAGAATCATTGGTCGAAAGTTGACGCGGATATTTAATAGACAAGTAGTTTATAGACTGATAATCTGTTGCTGCACCTTGATCTCCAATTATCTTAAAAAAAACATTTGTTGTGCCACTCGAAAGTTCTGAAACCGAAAAGTCCTGATCAACCACTGTTTGCCTATATCCCAAAAAAACTTCATCATGCATTACAGCGTGATTCGCTCCCAGCTCCCATCTCAAATGGTGATTTCCTGCACCTGAATAACTTGCATTAGAATTGGCATTTGATTTTGCATGGAACTTTGCAGCAGGAGCGCCAACACCGGTAAATACATTGGGTGTAGAAACAGGAATCGTTAAGGTGAAATTGGATGCACCGTCGTAATTACTTCCTCCCCAACCTTCTCCAGCAGAGAAGTAAGAACTGTAGGAGGAATAAGCTGAATATCCTCCATAATAACTAGAGTTGTAATTGATACTGGACTGATCTAAAACATAAGCAGCTGGAGAGTATACAGAAAAATTTACATCAGTTTCATTAATGAAGCGTTTTGCAGAAGCGGTTGTCCAAGTCAAAAAGTAATATAAAGTATCGCTATAAAGAGAATAAGCAGGGTTTCCAATATCGGAAGGCGTATCATAGAGTGTTGAGTCTAGCCAGCCATCATTTTTCTCGGCATAAAACTCTATGTAGTCTCCAACATTTATTGCGTTATCGCCATTGTCTTGAATATGTAAAGGCAACTCTTTTTGCTTACCAAAAACCTGCAATTTATTGGCTGCAATGGTGTTAATTGGAACGCCAGCATTGATTAAAGTTTGATAGGAAATTCTATGAATCCCCGTTTCTGTTACTCCAAACTTGTAATATTTCTGTCCGTAATCTATCCACTCATTTCCATAAGGTTGAGCCCAAACGACAGAGAAAGTCATGAAAAATGAAAGTAAGCCTAATAGTATTCGCATAGGGTTCTAGTAGATATTATTAAAATACCGTTTTATTTAAACCCGAATTTAAGGGAAATTACGTGAGAAAACAAAGCTTCTGATTGATTTCCGATGTTTGTAAAAGCATAATCTAGCGTAATTCCTTTAAGCGTAACCCCCAGCCCAATGTTAGGTTGGAAAACTAAAGATTCACTATCATCGAAGTTTTTCACATATTGAAAATTATTTACACCAGTTCTAACAGCTACAATATCTCTCCAAGCGATCTCTAAACCCATTACGGGATCAATGGAAACCACTCCAGACTTCACCAAAGTATTTCTGCGACCATCCGTGGTTATGGCTGCATTTATTTCAGGAGAAATAGAAATATCTTGCCAACCAATATCGAACTTTCTTTTGGCTGCCAAGATTAAACGTGGCATTGTTAATTCCAAACCGTTTTCAGGAATTTCGTTTCCAGTTTCCAAGAAAACCTCTTGCATGTCTGAATCTAAATTAAAAATCCAAGCGTTGAAAGTGGAGGTAATATCTCTGGCCATCGCTCCAAAAAACCATTTATCGCTGATATGATATTGCATTCCTGCGTCAATTCCAAATCCCCAACTTCTTGCAAAATCTCCAGCACGACGATGAACAACTTTTACCGTTCCACCAACGCTCAATCCTTCCACCCCTAGTTCTCTTCCGTAAGAAAATAAGAAACCATAATCTGCAGCGGTAAAAAGGGTAATTCTGTCGTAATCTATATTTCCCTCGTTGTCGATTAATTGCGTAGTATTTGGAATATCATCCACCCCAAAACGAATTGCAGCAAAACCAATTCCGCTTTTGTCATCGATTTTATGTGCAACACCAACGTAATCGTATTTGGCAATTCCAGCGAAGTATTCCGAATGCATTAATCCAACGTCAAATTTATTTTGAACCTTCGTTAAGCCTGCAGGATTCCAGTATACAGATGTAACATCATCAACGCCTGCAACAAGTGCATTCCCAAGTCCTAAAGAACGTGCGCCAACACCAATCTGAAGAAATTCGTTCGAATACTTAGGTGCTATTGTCTCTTCTTGCGCAAAAAATGAATTTTGTAATAGCAGAACAGATAGAGTGATAAACCAAATTTGTTTTTTCATAGTCCATACAATAGCGCAAAAATGCGCAAAATATTGTGCAAATTTATAACTTTTATTAACAGCACGATAGAAAATGGCAAAATCAGATTCGTCAATATTCCTCTAAAGAGAATTTCTGATAAACCCAATCCAACATTAAAACATTATTTGTTTCTTTGCAACTATGTTTACAGTAGCAAATATTATTACCGGCTTCAACTTGTTGTGTGGAGTTTCAAGTATCATCTTCACCTTTTCAGGAAGATTAGAACTAGCAGTTTTGGCAATTATAGCTGGAGCCGTATTTGATTTCTTTGATGGATTTGTCGCCCGAATTTTAAAACAACCTAGCGAATTAGGCAAGCAGTTAGATTCCTTAGCTGACTTAATCACATTTGGTGTTGCGCCTGGGTTGATAGTATTTGTGCTACTAATTCTTTCTGGAGCTTGGGACATTATTTTAGAATCTGGCGGAGGACTCAATGAACTTTGGCTTGATGGAACCATGGGGTTTAGCGTTCAATTATGGGTATCTGTTTTTATGAATGATTTAGTAGGAAACAACTCTCCATTTCTTCCAACTCATTTTTATGGTTGGTACAAGGTAATGCCATTCTTCGCTTTATTGATTCCTTTCATGAGCATGTTTAGGTTGGCAAAATTCAATTTAGACGAAAGACAAGCAACAGGATTCATAGGGCTTCCAACTCCGGCAAATAGTCTATTTTTCGCTGCTTTCGCCTTAATGCTTTGGGATGGTTTTGGTCAAGACAATTGGAAAACTGTAGTTTCAATGACACTAATTAAAGATCAAGTTTTACTTACTTTAGTGGTGGTATTCTCAATTCTGTTGGTATCAGAAATTCCTTTATTTGCCTTAAAGTTCACCACTTTCAAATGGAAAGGAAACGAAATTAGATATTCGTTTTTACTGACTTCATTGGTGATTATCTTGTTCTTGTGGGCTTGGGCAATTCCAATTATTGTGATTTTATATATTTTGCTTTCGGTGGTGAATAATAAGGTGGGGAGAATTACGAATTATGGAACAGCTATGGACGATATAGAAAAAGATCTGTAGATTGTATCTGCCTATAATTCTACCACTTGCCTAAGAGGATATAAAAAAAGCAGCTCATTGGCGCAATGTAATAATCATGTTTTTATTTGCACTTTTTTACCGTATATTTGCTTAATCAATGTACTATCATACATTTTAAGGTTGGATTATGACTAAAATCGGAGATAAAATAACACAATTGCGAAAGCAAAAAGGTTGGTCACAAACAGAGTTGGCTAAACAAATTAGTGCTTCAAGAGAAGCAATAGGAAAGTATGAAAGAAATGAAGCTCTGCCATCAGTAGAAACGGCTAAAAAAATTGCTAATGCTTTTGGGGTTACACTTGATTTCTTAGTTGATGATGCAACAACTCCATCACTCGATAAAGAGACAGTAAAACGTATTAATGATATTCAAGAGATGGATAGCACTACCAAAACTGTGTTATTTAATGTGATTGATACTTACATCCAGCATTTTAAAACAAAGCAAGCATTTGCTAAATAGAAGATTATGGAAGCAGGAAATACATATATCATACATACCGAAAATCAAGAGCAGGCAAACGCCCTGAAAGCTTTTGTAAAGGCGCTTAAAATGAAATTTGAGGAAGCTGAAGATAAACCCTATAATCCTGATTTTGTCAAAAAGATAAAGCGCAGTAAGAAAGAGTTTCAAGAAGGAAAATATACTACTGTAAATAAAGATAATTTAGAATCATTTTTAGGACTAAAATGAGCTATCAATTAGACTTTTCAGATACAGCTACTAAGGATATTAAATCTTTCAGAAAAAGTGGAGATAAGGTCCTCCTTAAAAAACTAAATCGGTTACTCGTTGAAATTATTGAGCATCCTTTTACTGGAACTGGTAAACCCGAACAACTTAAACATGATTTTTCTGGTTACTGGTCAAGAAGGATCAACAAAGAACACCGTATTGTTTACGAAGTAATTGAAAAAGAGGATAAGATACTTATTCTTTCTTTGAAAGGACATTATTGGTAACAATATACCCAGCGAACGCGAACGGAGTCGCGCACGAGCTGGGGCCTGCAGTACAACTGCAGATCTACCTAATATAAAACACAGCTTCAGATTCTTTAAACCCTGTATTACTATCTTCTAATTCTATCTTTAAAAGAAATACTTCGTCTTTAACTTGATTAATATATACTATAAAATCTTCACTAAAGTAATTACCTTTTCCTGTGAAAGTTTTTTCATTTACTCTTGCCTCCCATGATTTCACAGCATATTCTTCGAAAACCCCCATTTCTTCGGGGTAATGACAGGTTATCCTTGATTTTTCATTTAATCCTGTAAGAAATTGCTCATTAGATTCATCTATGTAAATTGGAGGCATTGCATAGCTGCTAACCTGAAAAGAATAGTGCCCCAATTGAGGTACATTTTCGGCATCTAATAATCTCCCCACATCAATAGTTACTTTACCAGTATCTAACGGTGTTATTTTAAATAATAAAGGCCCGGTGTTATGTTTGCTTCCTTCTATAAATACAATCTTTGCATTTTTAACATCCAAGACTATATCTTCCTTAAAATTGACATTTAACAGCATAGTATACTCCTGGCCAACAAACAATCTACTTTTTGAATCAATGTTTAATGACGCTTTTGTAATTACGCCCATTTGGTTAATGTTTATTTTAGTCTCTATCTGTGAAAACAAAAAAACATTTATTCCTAAAAACATTATGATTAATAACATTTGTTTTAATTTAATTTTCATAGCTCTCTATTTAAAATGCATGTGATTTTTTAATTATTTTTGATTTCATATAATTGAAGTTGTGAATAGGAAATAAGTGATTATTCCAAAAACAAAAGTAATCAAACCTCCTATTAGAGATAACGGAAACAGCCATTTAACACTGTTTCTCGTATGTGATATTTTTAATGAAATAAGAATTTCAACTATACCGATAACTCCAACAAATAGTGAAGCATAGCTTATACTAAAAAACATTACTCCTAAAAGAAAAGTACCAAACATTATCAGTACAATTCCTCCTATAAAAACTAAAGGAAGTCGCCAAGCATTCTGTATCTGATCTTTTCTTTTAGAGTAAGCAATGTAAACCACAAACCCACCTATACAGACAGAAATAATAGCAGTATAAAAAAACTTTGAATCTGTTTTTAATTGCTCTGTGTAGATGTCATTGAGTATAAAATAGTAACCCAAAAATATAAAAGCAATACCTCCGACTAGAATCAAGGGCTTTCGCCACTGGTCTGTTCTTGTTTTCTGCCAAAAATAAAGAATAAAAAGAACAGCAAAAAAACCTAGAAATAAAAATCCATTTGGTGAAATCATTGAAAATTCATTTTAATTACTCTTGCTTTGGTTCTGATTCTAGATTACCGTTTGATGCTGAACCTCGCAACCCTTTAATCAATGAATTGGTTGTCGCGTTAGTTTTTGCCCCAAGTGTTAAGTCTATACCAAAATCAACAATCTCATTCCTAATAATTTCGCCCCCTCTATTAAGTGAATTACTTGTAGCATCTTTATCTCCAAGTTTAAATTCTAAAGCCCCCTTCATATAACCGCTTAATAAGTCCGAACCAGTACTAAGAATCTGACCTCCTCCAGGAAAGTACCCTGAGACTTCAGATATTCCATCTAATCCCTTTGATGCATTAAACGCTCCAACATCACCCTTCAGTAATCTATCCCATTTGCTTGCATAAATACTTATACCTTGCTTATAGTCTCCTTTTTCGAATGCTTCGGAGGCCATTGAGTTATAGGTGGCACTTATGTGATTAGAGCGCTTTGTCATCATATCGCTAACTGAGTTGCTATACTTCGATTCATCATAAGGTTCAAATGCTAAATTCTGTTTATCTACAAAATTGACCGAATTAATGTCTGTCCGTCCAATCATTTCCCAGACAACACCATTCGAGGTTTGTTCAACAGCCTTCCAATCATAAACATTTAATACTTTATCATCTGTAATCGCACCATAAGAGGCAACATAGATTTTATCTGGATTAGCTTTATCAGGAGTCATTTTAGGCTCTAACCCTTCTAATTCAACAGCGTCCAAAACTCTATTTCCACTAAACGCATAAGGTGAATAAAAAGGATATTTACTCGCCAACGGGTCAACACTAAAGAACCTCCCGACTCTTGGGTCGTGCATACGATATTTATAATTAACGCTATTTCCCTCGCCTTTTACCTCGTCATCCATTTCCTGACCTTGGAAGCCATAACGGTAAGAACCTAACCCCAAAACCCTACTTAATCAATTTCTCAATCTCCACGTGCAATCCAATACCTCTCAGGGCATCTCCTTGTGCGACTATTTTTCCATCTCCATCTATCAAGAATGAATGTGGAATTGAACGAACATTATATTTTCTAGTTATCTCTTTTGATTTATCCCAAACGTGGCCTTCCCAATTCAATTTATCTTTAACAATGGCATCTTTCCATGGTTGTTCTTCTCTATCCAAGGAAACACTTAATACAACAAATCCTTTTCCGTCTGTGAATTTTGAATTCTTGTATTTTTCGTAGGCTTCAACGATATTTGGATTTTCTTTTCTACACGGTCCGCACCATGAAGCCCAAAAATCAAGTAAAATCACTTTTCCTTTATAATCATCAAGTGCAACCATTTCTCCTTCTGGATTTAATAATGTAAATCCAATTGCACGCATTCCATTTTTAGGTTGTGCAAACATCAGGAATGGCAGAAAACCTACGAGGAGTAAAACTATATTCTTCATATCACTATTTTTGTATTTAATTTTGGTTTAGAGCAAGTTCTATACCCTTCTAATATCTGCTCCTAGATTATTCAAGCGAATATCTATATCTTGATATCCTCTGTCAATTTGTTCTATGTTGTGAATAACACTTTTACCCTCAGCAGAAAGTGCAGCAATTAACAAAGAAACTCCTGCTCTAATATCAGGCGAAGTCATTTGGATACCGCGTAAATTATTCTCTCTGTTCATTCCAATGACCGTTGCTCTGTGCGGGTCACACAAGATGATTTGTGCTCCCATGTCAATCAATTTATCCACGAAGAACAAGCGAGATTCAAACATTCTTTGGTGAACCAAAACACTCCCTTTGGCTTGCGTAGCCACGACCAATATTATACTCAGTAAATCAGGTGTGAACCCTGGCCATGGTGCGTCTGAGACGGTTAAAATAGAGCCATCTATAAAGGTATCTATTTCGTAAGACTCTTGAGCTGGAACAAAAATATCGTCTCCACGACGTTCTAACTTTATTCCTAACCTTTTAAAAATAGTTGGTATAATTCCAAGGTGTTCATAACCTACATCTTTGATCGTAATTTCAGATTGCGTCATTGCAGCCAATCCTATAAAACTACCAATTTCAATCATATCTGGAAGAATTCTGTGGTAACATCCACCCAATTCTTTTACTCCCTCGATGTGTAGTAAATTACTTCCAACCCCTGTAATTTTCGCCCCCATGTTGTTGAGCATCTTACACAGTTGTTGCAAATAAGGCTCACAAGCGGCGTTGTAAATTGTTGTTTTACCTTTCGCTAATGATGCGGCCATTACAATATTTGCAGTTCCAGTAACAGAGGCTTCATCCATGTGATGGTAGACTCCTTCCAACTTTTCTGCTTCTACAGTATAAAAATGTTCTTTTGAGTCAAAATTGAAACTTGCTCCTAATTTTATCAGTCCTTCGAAATGCGTATCTAATCTTCTTCTTCCGATTTTATCACCACCTGGTTTAGGCATGAATGCTTTACCAAAACGAGCCAATAAAGGGCCTATAATCATCACAGAACCCCTTAAACCACTTGCACGTTCTTTAAAATCTTCAGATTTCAGATAATCCAGATCTAAATCTTTTGCTTGGAAAATATAAGTTCCTTTTTCAACTTTTTCGATCTTCACTCCCATTGCCTGGAGTAAATTAATCAGTTTATTGACATCGATAATATCGGGAAGATTAGATATTGTAACTTTTTCAGGTGTTAATAAAACCCCACAAAGTATTTGTAAAGCTTCGTTTTTTGCTCCCTGCGGAATTACTTCACCTTTTAGTTTTTTACCTCCATGAATCTCGAATGATGCCATAATTTTTATTTTCTGCGTTTTTTAGACTTGTGCTTTTTAATAGTTTTTTTAGGAGTAACCCCCACTTGTTTTAGGATCGTATTTGTTGGTTTTAACAAATTAATATCTGACAATTTTAATTTACCGCCAGACAACTCCCTTAAGTGTGAAGTAATCGCACTATTCTCCACGTTTTGCGTGTGGAAAGTCAGGTAATTCTTCTTCAACAAATTAGCAAGAAGTTCAGTTAGATACTCTCTTTCCTCAACATCCTCATTATCTGCGGCCTCCCTAATCATTTTCTCAGCATAGTGACCAAAATGACCGTACTTACTGGTATTACGTGGGTAATCCATAACCCTTGGACGCTCAGAAAGCGATTCTGGTTCTGGAATTTCGTAAGGAGAATCTACATCAATTTCAAAGTTACTCATGATATACATGTGCGTCCACAATTTGTGGGTGTAGTCTTCTACGTCTCTCAAGTGTGGATTTAATTGCCCCATCACATCAATAATTGCGCGTGCAGCAAGGTTACGTTCTTCCCTAGATTCAATTTTCTTTGCGAAATTGATCATGTTCTGAACATTTCTTCCATATTCCTGAATATGTAATTGAGCCCGTTCCGTATTATAGGAAAGCGCGTTCATCGAGTATTCTTCCAAAGTGATTTTGTTTAATTTAAGGTAAGACCTTTTTTAAGCGTGAGAATTATCCAAAAAATACGATAGCAACCACAACTCCAAGTAAAAAAACTGTATATAAAGCTCCTAAAGCAACAGTCGAATCATCAAAATAAGTTCTTTTAGACATAATTTTTTTGTTTTGGGGTAAAAATAGTAAATCTTCTTTAATTCCAATAATGAAAGTCAGAGATGTTCAAGATTTTTAGTTAAAATGCCTATCCGATACTTTACCAGTAAATATTTCTAACTTAATAATAATGTGATTCAGCGGTAAACTGACAAGATCCTTCCCAAATTTCTATTTACTGCTTGGTCGGAAACAGACGATTTTTACAAATTATATAGATTTTGAGAATTATTTTATTGGATTACCAAGTTAGGTCGTTTATGGAAGGAGATTTTTCTATGCTGTAATCCTAGCTAAGCCCACAGAGTGGGTGATATGTCAATAAAAAACGCAAGCCGTTTTTTATTGAGTCACAGAGTGGTGACACAAACTAGAATTAATACTTTCATTAACCTAGCATAGTTCTTTTTTTTAGAAAAAAAAGGCCGCTAATTACTTAACTTTTACCCATGTATCGCCACTGTGGCTTTTGGGAAGAAACTCATAATTGTTTTTATTAACATTTTGCCACTCCTGTGGCAATGATAAATTTCAAAACAAATTAATGATAAGTCGAATCCAAAAAATTCATTTTTATGGTTATCCATTTAAATCGCAATAAGTAATTTCGCTTAAATCTAGTTATCTTTTATTGTGAGAAGCTTTGATAATAAAAAGATTAGAAGAGATCCTTCCCTTAGAAAAATAAAAATTTTTCCAAGGTTCAGGATGACAGTTTCATAGGTGGGTTCAATCAAAAATCAGGGTTTGGAAGTGATTGCGCGCTGCGCCAACACTTACCAACCCGGAG
>NZ_QFRJ01000003.1:57121-193283 GCF_003143775.1 Brumimicrobium oceani
TTCTTAACAAAAAAATTTGTGGGTGTGCCTTGGGGGCCCCCCCCCCCCACCACTTCCAAACCCTGATTTTTGCCTTCTAGCACTATTGAGCTTGTCATCCTGATGTGAAAATAAAAAAATCTCTGTTTTTTATTTTTCGAAGGATCTGTTTTGATTTATTCCAATTCACAACAAGAGTATAGGGTGTTGATTATCAATATGTAGTCATAAACTTGGATGTACAGTAAATTGGCTGTTACAATCTGCGACTTAAAAGGGTAACCCTATTCATTTTTTTTAAAACTTCTCAATTGTCTGAAAAAAAGCTTGACGGTGACGATAAGATTTCCTTCAAATAAACTTTAGCTAACGTCCCACCTTGGTAACCCATTTATTTTATTTTATTTTATTTCTTTATGAGATGCCTTAGCATCAGCCGACAAGAAAAAAGATAAAATAAACGCAAAAGATTCAATTTTAAATTTGTTGTATTTCCGTCCAAGCATTACTTACAACCAATTAAAAAAAGAATTCCGCTTCGAGATGACATTGAGCTAGGGTCATATTTCAAATGAGAGGGGAAAAGCATTTTAGTAAAAAATAAAAAATTGCTCTGAATAGATCAAAAACCACGTAACAAACGTTATTGAAATGAGCAAGAATTACTCTGCTATGAAGATAACATCAGGTTTTGGAGCTATGCTCTTACGAATTAATTTTTCTCCTTTTTTCCATAATTGCCACTCTTCCACTACACCTGTTTCTAATTGAACGACCAAATTATAATACATCTCCGTTTCCAACTTCACTTCGTAGGTGGCTTCCAGTTTTTGTTTTGGAGAAGTAATCCAGAGCCTTCCATTATCTAAAAGCAGTTCGTATTCCGCAGCGGGAACTAAAATTGGTTCGCCATTCATACTTACCTCATAGGCTTCTTGGTTTCCTTTATATGTACCCAAATATTTTTTAGGGAAAACATTGCTCGTGCTACACGAAAATAAAAGTGTAAAAAGGATTCCGAAAAGTACTATGTTTTTCATTCAAATAATTTAAAGTGGAAAGTTAAAAATTAATTTGGAATTCAGGGATTGAAAAAATCAAAAATCCAATGATTCAATGATTATCAGAAAACATTATTCGAAGATATACTGTAGGGACGATTTGTAAACTTAGCGAAGCGATCTCATAACCAACGGGAGTTATCGTCCTTATAAATTTAAAATGCGATTTAAGAAATCCAATCGATTCAATAAAATATAATGTGGTTACCCGCTATCGTACCAGTTCTATATATTAGAAATAGCTATCGACTGCCATTCCGAAAATACCGAGTATTGAGGAATCTCTTTTGCTGATTAGAAAATCTTCATTAAATCATCTTAAACTAAACTCAAAGATTTTAAATTGAAATTAGTGGTAACTTTAAGTGGAGTCAAAAATATAAACATCAACCAGCGACAAAAATCGATAAAATCAACTATTTTTACCCCTTAAAATTTACAATTCATGGAGCAATATCATCAACTTTTAAGACATATACTTGATAACGGAACAGATAGAGGCGACAGAACTGGAACTGGAACACGTTCTGTTTTTGGTCACCAAATGCGATTTGATTTAAGTAAAGGTTTTCCTGTTATAACCACAAAAAAACTGCATTTAAGATCAATTATTCATGAATTGTTGTGGTTTATCAGTGGTGATACTAATATCAAATATTTAAAAGACAATAAAGTTTCCATTTGGGATGAATGGGCTGACGAAAATGGAGATTTAGGTCCTGTTTATGGTCACCAATGGCGTTCATGGCCCGATGGCAAAGGAGGAACAATTGACCAAATCAAAAATTTAGTTGAGCAAATCAAGAACAATCCGAATTCTCGCAGACATATCGTAAGTGCTTGGAACGTGGCTGATGTTGAAAAAATGGCTCTTCCGCCTTGTCACTTGTTGTTTCAATTTTATGTTGCCGACGGGAAACTAAGCTGCCAATTGTATCAACGTTCTGCGGATACTTTTTTAGGTGTTCCATTTAACATTGCGAGTTATGCCCTTTTCACCATGATGATGGCACAAGTTTGTGGTTTAGAAGCCGGAGATTTCGTTCACACGATGGGAGACACGCATTTGTATTCGAACCACTTTGAACAAGCAGAACTTCAACTTTCAAGAGAGATTTTACCGCTGCCAACAATGAAAATTAATCCTGATGTGAAAAGTATTTTCGATTTCAAATATGAAGATTTCGAATTAATTGGCTACGCGCCACATCCTCACATTAAAGCGCAAGTAGCCGTTTAGTCCCTTGATTGAAAGTTTAACACTAAAAATTCATATAATATGAAATGCTCGCTGATTGTAGCCATGGGGAAACACCGAGAAATTGGTAAAGACAATGATTTGCTGTGGAGATTGCCTCGTGACATGAAGTTTTTTAAAGAAACTACAGAAGGTCACACTGTGGTAATGGGAAGAAAAAACTGGGAATCCATTCCTGAGAAATTTCGTCCGCTTCCAAATAGAAAAAACATTGTCATTTCAAGAAATGTGGAGTACAAGGCTGAAGGAGCAATAGTGATTTCAGATTTAAAAGAAATAGAAGAACATTTTAATGCTGATTCAGATAAAAAGTGTTTTATAATTGGAGGAGCACAAATTTATCAATTGGCTTTAGCGGCTGATCTAATTGACGAAATGTACATTACACAAGTAAATGAAACTTTCGAAGCCGATACATATTTCCCATTTGTTAATTGGGATGACAAACAAGGCTGGGAGGAAGAGAAACTTTTTGAATCTGAAAAAGATGAGAAGAATCCGCATTCATTTACAGTAACAAAATATACACGATAATCCATGAAAGTTTGCATTGCCGAGAAACCGAGTGTCGCCAAAGACATTGCTAATACTATTGGGGCAACCCAACGTAAAGACGGTTACTATGAAGGCAATGGCTATCAAGTAACTTGGACTTTTGGCCACCTTTGCACATTGAAAGAGCCAAGAGATTATGTTGAAGATTGGCGTTATTGGAATTTGAGACACCTTCCCATGGTTCCTTCTCGATTTGGAGTTAAAGTCATAGAAGATGAAGGGATTCAACGTCAATTTCATATTGTAAAGAGACTATTGGTTGACGCCACAGAAATCATAAACTGCGGTGATGCTGGGCAAGAAGGAGAGGTAATTCAACGCTGGGTTTTCTTGAAATCTGGAACAAAAGCACCAATAAAAAGATTGTGGATCAGTTCTTTGACTGAAGAAGCCATTAAAGAAGGATTTGCCAACTTAAAAGACGGGAATAAATTCAATAATCTTTACGCTGCAGGAAGCGCTAGAGCAATAGGCGACTGGCTTTTGGGAATAAATGCCACACGTTTATTCACCAAGAAATTCGCTTTACAACGTCAGGTGCTTTCAATTGGAAGAGTACAAACCCCTACTCTAGCGATGATTGTGAATCGTCATTTAGAAATTGAGAACTTTAAACCACAGGACTACTGGGAATTGCGAACCGTTTATCGCGATACAGAATTCAACAGTGTTCTCGGGAAAATCAAGAAGAAAGAAAAAGCCGAATATGCTTTAAGTAAAATTAAAGATGAAGCTTTCGAAATCACTTCATTTGAACAAAAAGAAGGAAAAGAAAAGCCGCCAAGACTATTCGATTTAACAGCATTGCAGGTAGAAGCCAATAAAAAGCAAGGATATTCTGCCGATCAAACCTTGAAGTTAATTCAAAGTTTATATGAAAAGAAATTGGTGACCTACCCTAGGGTTGACACCACCTATTTACCCGATGATGTATATCCAAAAGTGCCTGGAATACTGCAAAACTTGACCTATTATTCTGAATTAACTGCTCCATTATTGCAGAAAAAATTACCGAAGAGTAAGCAAGTTTTCGACAATAAAAAAGTGACGGATCACCATGCAATTATTCCAACTGGAGTGAAAGTAAGTGGCGTAACTCCCGAAGAGCAAAAAATATACAACACTGTAACAAAAAGATTTATTGCTGTTTTCTATCCTGATTGTAAAGTGAGTAACACTACAGTTTTAGGCGAAGTTTTAAAATTGGAATTTAAGGCTACAGGAAAACAAATTTTATCTCCGGGATGGCGGGTAGTATATCAGAAAGACGATTCAAAATCGAAGAAAGATGAAAATTTAATGCCTGTCTTTGTGAAAGGGGAAAAAGGACCACACGAGGCGCGCATTGATACAAAACAAACTTCTCCACCAAAGCATTTTACCGAGGCCACTTTATTGCGTGCCATGGAGACTGCGGGAAAACATGTTGAAGATGAAGAAGCCCGTGAATTGATGAAAGACAATGGAATTGGTCGACCTTCTACTCGTGCAAATATCATAGAAACACTTTTCAGAAGACGCTATATTGAACGTTCGAAGAAAAATATTCTGGCCACACATACAGGAATTGATTTAATTCAGGTCATAGACAACGAAACCTTGAAATCACCTGAATTAACAGGAGATTGGGAACGTAAATTGCGTTTAATTGAGAAAGGAGAATATCAACCCGCTCAGTTTAAGCAAGAATTAATTGAAATGGTGGTGGAGTTAACCAACGAAGTACTGTTCAATACAGCAAAGAAAGCCATTCGAATTATGGATGATTCCAAAGAGGAGGAGAAAAAGGACAAACCGAAAAAGAAACGTGCAAAATCTGTAAAAGTTGACATTACGACTTTAACTTGTCCTAGTTGTAAAAAAGAAGGATTCTTAGAAGGGAAAAAAGCTTACGGTTGCGCGCATTATAAAGAAGGCTGCAAATTTGTAATTCCTTTTGAATTTATGGGGAAGAAATTAAGTAATAAACAGCTGAATGACTTAATTACAAAGGGAAAAACAACAAAGATTAAAGGATTTAAAAAATTAGGAAGCGAAGAAAGCATTGATGGAAAACTAGAGTTAACTTCCGACTTCAATGTGACTTTAAACGCTGATTAATTCTTATTTAAACACAATTAAAACACAAATCAAAAATGATTAGAATAGCACTTTCAGTAATCACATTAGTAGGATTGATTATATTTCATAATTCCATTATTTCATTTGGACTCAATCTTCGACTGTCCTTTACTTTTTCTAAAATTCTCCCATATATGTTGGAGTTTTTTGCTGTTTGTTTAATCATTTTTAATGTTTATCGTCAGTATTTAAGCAATGCTTCACTTACCCTGCGAAGATTAGTAAGCATCCTTATTCTTTTCGGAGGTTCGGGAATTGCATTTGCTGTTAACCCAATTTACGAAGGAGATTTTAGTCACCAATACAGAGAAATTAATTTAGCTGGCGAAAATGCCGATACTTTCCAACACGGCCTTACCATGATAGCCTTGCCAGGTTGTCCTTTCTGCTTTGAAAAATTGAAAGAAATGAAGATTGTCAACGAAATCTACCCAGAACTCCCGATGTTTGTCTTGGTCGTGAACAATGATTCTTTGGCGGTAGAAAGCTACAGAGAAGCGAGTAACGACAACATTCAAGTGAGCTTATTTCCTGAATCTACTTTATTGAAGTCAATTATTATGGGTGGATATCCAAACTTGATTTACAAAGATAGCGATGGTTCGTCAAGGTTAATTAACTGGAACAATAGTGGTTTTGGAAGTGCGAGTTGGGATTATATTCTTGAGGAGGAAGGGCTTTAGAGATTAACCGGAAGTTTTTTAACCACTGAGGAGGCAAAGGTTTCGCGGAGGTACGCAAAGGAGAAGAGATAAGCTGTGGGAAAAGAGAAAACAAGAATTACGCGGAGTTCCGCAAAGTTTTCGCAGAGATTCGCAAAGACACGGAGATACGCAGAGGAAAAAAAGGGATGCCTGTGGCATTAAAAGGTTCTTTCACAGAGATAAAGGCGATGCACTGAGCAGGTCGAATGTGAGGTTTTTCACAGAGGACCACAGAGAAAAAGGAAGAAATAACAAAATCTAACACCAACTAACCAACGAAAAAATCTGCGAAATCTGCAGGAGAATTACCTTATTTATAATCAATAAAAAACCCTGTTGCGTAAGCAACTTGTCCGAAAACTGACGGACGAATCATTCAACCTCAATCATTATTTCTTCTTCTTTGCGAAACTCCGCGCCTTTGCGAAACTCCGTATTATACTTCAAGTGGCGCAGCCGCTCTACCAAATAGTCAATTGCTGAACCTCCTTCTCCTCTTCCTCCAACTCAAACCCACTGATAGAAACCCCAATCAATCGCAATGGAACACCTTCCACTATCGATTCATGTAAAATCTGATCTAGTTTCTGACGAATATCTTCTTTGTCTGTCACAAATTCTGGTTCTGTGATGGAACGCGTAATCGTCTCGAATTCGTAATTCCTGAGTTTCAAAGTGACCGACCTTCCTCTAATTCCGTGTTTTTCATAGCGTGTCCACCAAGTATCAAAAACATGCGAAAACTTTTCATTGATGTCGATTTCTCCAATCACATCCTTAGAGAATGTCCTTTCTGCTCCAACGCTTTTCCTCACCCTTTCAGATTGTACTTCGCGGTGGTCAATTCCTCGGGCAATATCGAAAAGGAATCCGCCCGTTTTTCCGAAGAGTTGTTGTAATTCCCATTTAGAATAAGGCAACAAATCAGCACCCTTAAAAATATTATTGGCTTTCATTTTTTCAGCGGTAACTTTCCCCACACCAAAAAAATCTTCGATGGGTAATTCCTCCATGAATGCCGCTCCTTCATCGGGAGTAATCACAAAAAGTCCGTCGGGTTTGTCTTGGTCCGAAGCAATTTTCGCTAAGAATTTATTGTAAGAAACTCCTGCCGAAGCAATCAAATCGAGTTCGTTGCGAATGTCGTTTTTGATTTGCTGCGCGATTAAAGTAGCCGACTGCAATTCATATTTTGAATAAGTGACATCCAAAAATGCTTCGTCCAAAGAAAGGGGTTCAATAATGGAAGTATAGCGACTAAAAATTTCATTGATTTCTTTTGAAACCGCTTGATATTTCTCAAAAGTGGGTTTAACAAAAAGCAAAGTTGGACATTTTCGCAAAGCCACAAGCGAAGGCATGGCAGAACGCACTCCAAATTTCCTGGCCTCGTAACTTGCCGCGGCAATCACTCCTCTTCCATCCGAACCACCCACAGCCAAAGGTTTTCCACGTAAATCTGGGTTATCACGTTGTTCCACAGAAGCATAAAAAGCATCCATGTCAATATGAATTATTTTACGTGTGACCTCCTTACTCATTTTCGTCTTCTGGTGCAATAATGCGTTTGATGTCTTCTTCTGTTTTGTCCAACTTTTTTCGACAAAAATCTACCAATTCTTTGGCTTCGATTACCGTTTCAGAAAGATTATCAATTTTGACTTCTTTCAATTCCAAAGCGCCAACAATCTCTTTTAAACGTTGTAATGCTTCTTCGTAGGTGGTTTTATCCGTTATTTTCATGTTTTATATCTTTTTTTGAAACGACTTTACTCGTAATTAAATAATTGGAAGAAAGCGTTTTCATCTCGTCTCCTAGTTTTACTTCAATGTTCTTGATGTCTTGCTCAGCTATCGTTGAAATCGTATATCCTGATTCTAAAATTTTCAATGGATTCAACAAAGCCAACAATTCTTCTTGATTTCCAAAAACAATGTGCTCTCTGTCTATAATTTGCTGACTCAACAATTGAACAGAAGACAAAACTTGATTCAAATTTACATCTTTTTCTCGTTCAATTTGCTGTTGCACAAAATCTGAAATTCTGTCTAAAACCCTATCCAAATTACTTCCCTCCTGCTGAACCAAACGTTGCAATTGCGAAGAAGTTCGGTGACTCAAAACAGCCAAAGCGTCTTTCCCTTCAAAGAGTAAAGTTCTACTTTTCTGAACGATTTCATATTCTTTTTCTTGAAATATGCTTCGCCAATGGTGAATCAATTCGCGGCTATAATGAGAAAGATAATTGTTGTAATGCGAAAATTCTTCTTTGCTTTCGCCCAATAATTGAAGCGAAATCTGAATGGTTTTGTCATTTAATTCTCGCATAATTTCCTTGAAAGAACTGATTGCATAATGAATGTGTCGGGCAACTGCCGTTGGTGTAATAAAAGTGACCCTTGCCACCAAATCCGCCACCACCTCATCGTTTTCGTGCCCAATTCCAGTCATCACAGGCAATCTCGATTCACAAATAGCTTTTGAAATTTCATAATCATCAAAAAGCGCCAAGTCCATTTTACTTCCTCCACCGCGTAAAATCACAATTACATCCGCATCATGGAGATTAGCATCTTTTATGGCGGCCACAATTTCCTTCGCTGCGGCATCTCCTTGCACACGCACAGGAAATTCTTTAATCGCAAATTTATTATAGTCATGATTGACAAGCAATTCTTTTTGAAAATCGCGATACCCCGAAGTATTTGGCGATCCAATTAAAGCGATTCGTTTAATTATCGTTGGCAAACGCAATTGTTTCTGAAGATCAAAAACTTCTTCTTTTTTCAATCTTTTAATGACTTCTTGTCGCTTGCGTTCAATTTCTCCATAAGAATACGCCGGATCAATTCCACGAATTTTCAGTTTCAATCCATAAATCGTATGAAATTCAATTTTGACATTAATCAGCACTTTATTTCCCGCTTGAAGAATTCCCAAGACTTCATTGAGTCCAATTTCCTCCACAATAGTGCGATAAGTAGAAGCCCAAATCGTTGCGAAACTCCTTGCTGTCGTGGTATCGTTCACACTATCCGCCAATTCAATATAAAAATGACCACTTTTCTGATTGATTTTTATCAGCTCTGCAGTAATCCAAAAATCACGCTTAGAGAAAGTTTCCCAAATGTGCTTTTCGAATGATTGATTCAATTGTGTAAGCGAATATATTTTCCTTGTTTCTGGCATTAGAATAAAGGTAAGGGAAAATAATTATGAATGATGAATTATGATGAATGAATTTTTGGGAAAGGTGAAGATTTTGGCGGATGGGCGGTTAGGATATTGGCAAGGATTAGAGGGATTCATAGATTGAACAATAATACGGAGAGATAAAATCTTTAGAATTGTTGTTTGACAAGGTGCTTATTCCTGTAAAAAAGAATTACTCGAAGTAATTGGTTCAAATTTTTACTGCGAAATTAACTCCGAAGTTTTTCCAAAGTTAGTCCTAAGTCAACTCAACTGTCTGCACTCTGATTCTTTTGATTTTCAGATTTCCTTGATTTTTTGATACTAACTCAAAAAAACAACCAAACTTCAGGTAAAACAATCATAGCTTATCATTTAATCACACTAAATCACAGTGCAGATAATTTACTCAACTGTCCGCACTGTGATTCTTTTGATTTTCAGATTTACTTGATTTTTTTAATACATACCACTCAAACGTCAAACTCTTCAATAAATCCTTAAACTATCAGATTTAAATAGTTCAATGTTTTTTGAATCAAGCAATAACAAATTAAAATCCTTCCATTTCTTTTAGACTGGATTCATTTATATTCTGTATCTTCATTTGTAAACTTAACTTAAATCCTAAAATCACCACCATGAAAAATGACAACATTGGAAAATACCTAAACGACTTCAACTCACTTATTGACACGCCATTTATGAATCTGGACAAGATTGAATGGTGGCTATTAAAATATGCCGATTTCCATTTTGAAATCACAACGTATTATAGAGACAACAATATAAGTTATTCACCTAATTCGGACATAGAAGCCCACCCGCTTTACCCACTCATCATTAATCTTCATGCATTTTTAGATTTCTATCATTTTCTAAATGAAATTTCTGAATACGCCAGAAGAGAGGCTTATTTCAAAGAAGAAATAAAAGAATATCAGCGTGTAAAAACTTCAAAAGAAAAATCGAAAGAATGGCTGACTAAAAACTTAAAATTTGGACTTGGTCCTTACCCCCAATTTATTACAGACGCCAATGCCCTTGAAAACGACGAAATGATTGTGATTCATGAGCAACATGATGTGATTTTTTATTTGGATCGCAAGGACTTCAGCGCTGTGCTGGAGTTTATTGAAATTTTTGAGGAGGTGGTTTTTGAGAAGGAGTTGGAGGAAAAGGAGTTGGAGGGGTTTTGGGTTGGGGAGTGAGAGCAGACAGATTTCCCCTTTTTTTGTTTCTATAAGTGTCTTATTGAAGAATGAAATAGATGTATAAATAGCAATCCCCAATTAAGAAGATTTCAAAGAAAGATGCTTTCTGAAGCTAAAAAAAAATCAATAATAGTGCTGTTTAAAAATATTATCCCTCACATAACTTGCGTTCAACCAAAAGCAATGCTTAGTAAATTCAGTTAAACCGGTTAAAACATCTTTTACGGGCAATGGATATACATCTTCTTTATTTTGCGCATGAGGTCTAACGTGGCTTATTCTAAATTCCGATTTCTTAGGGAAATGAGTTTTTCTAATTCCTTTAGAGGTAACCTCTTTGACTATTTTACCAGTGGAAATCAACAATCTCATTCTATCCCATACCGTTTTAGCTTCTAATATATCTGAATAAGGCATGTTCCAAAAAGTAGCTTTCCTTAAGACTAACTCTTCACCACTATACTGATAAAAAATAAAGAAAAATTTACTTTCCAATACTGATTTAAACTCAGCGTCTTCCCAATCTCCAAGAATTAATTCTTCATATTTAAAAGTGGGAAAGGAAATATCCTCTTTTGGCAATAAATTTTCTTTAAGTCTAACTGTTTTTACTTGAATATCTGCTTTTTCAAACTCCTCTATTTTTTGTCCTAATTTAATACCTAATATGGCTTTTGAAAGATTTGCAAAATAGCTTTTTGCTTTTCTGTTTAAATCTAGAGACAAATCATTTTCTATTTCAATTGATGTACATCCATAGAAGGGTTCAAACTTAGAAACTACTACCTCTTCAATAGAAAGCTCATCGGAAATATCTTCTGAATTATTTAATACCTTGCCATAAGGTTCGAGGAAATCACTTGCAATACTTGGTAAGTCTTCCCTTTCTAAATATAATGGTTTAATTTTAGACTCGTTATCTCCAATCTGTTGGTCACGCTTATCTAGTAACTTTCCAAAAACATGTTTTTCATTCTGTGCTATTTTAGCAATTATATGATTTACATAGCCTTGTTTAAGTGAATAAGCTCTCTGCTTTGCTTTTTCTTCATTAAAAGGTTGTTTTCTATAAGATTTGAGAGCTGTTGAACCTTTGGTGCATGCTCCAAGGTAAAATGTATCTCCTTCGGAAAGCTCATGTGCTCTGCCCTCTTTAATTTTCTTGTTTATAAACTCCCAATCCCTTTTAATAATTTTCAAATCTTCTTCAGGATATTTCCAGCCATCAACCAATTTTATGAGATAATCTAATAAGTCTGTTTCTTTTTCATGTAAATAAAAAACCAATAAAAGATGTGCATTTTTTTGTAAGAACGAACTCGAATCAAACTCTTCTTTATGGACTTCTAAATAGTTAATAATATTTAGAACCAATCTTTCTTTTGAGCGGAACTCTCCATTTTTCAATACCTTTAATGGACTTGACTTCAATTCTAGTCCAGCCTCTAAAAAGTCAGGTGCAGCATCAGAATTTGGTTCATATCCAAAATAGAACTTTTCAAGTATTTGACCAAAATTTCCTTTTCCTTTATATCCATGTTTTTCAATTGCAGCTCCACAAACCTGCCTTAAAGTTTTGTTTTTAAGTTTTTTAGAAAACTCCACAATAGAGTCCGCAGAATGGATATCATATTTCAAATCGTTATCCATTTATTTTTATGTCTAAACCTATTACCCAGACAGGGACTGATATCACTTTTGAAAATTCTTCTAATATTTTTACCGTCTTGTCGAAAGTAACTATACCATCACTTAACATTAATTCTAAATCATTAGTAGGAACAATATATATTAGACAGTCAATAGAATTTTGAACATTAGCTTTCAGAACTTTGAAAAGATCCCTATAAACCAAAGCCCAATTTCCAAATTGAATTTCACCCACAATTAGGGGGAACATTGAATCCTCAGCAGGTAAAGGAATATCAATCCCTAATTTATCTTTTTGTTCTAGCTCTTTGGCAATTATTTTAAGCTCTGGATTTTTATTTAAAAAACTACTCCACTTTAAATCACCCTCAAAGTATTGCAATTCACCGAAACAAAGATTCCGCAAAGCAGAAATATTTTTTTTATGATTTAAAATGGCGAAATCAAAACCTCCTATTGCACTCTTTTCTGAGCTAAAATAAAAAACTCCTTTATCCTCAACAACTTCTAATTTTATATCATTTCTTAAACTATTCTTCAGCAAACTTCTAATCTCACTATTTAAAACATCAGCTTTAATTCCTCTTAAATTTTTCTTTTGTTGTTTTTTGATACGAGCTTCAATAGGAATTTCTGCTTTAAGTGATTTAATTATTTTATTCTTAAGATAATCATGTGTATTAAGAATTTCAAAAGCATGATGATGGTAAAATGTATTTCGAACATATAGCCGGCCACTTGTTTTACTCAACCACCTGTCGATCTCTCTTTTAGTGTTCATTTAATATATTTTTATAAAGTTCGACACCTATCTTTTCAATCACACCAACTACTAAAGCATTCCCCATAAAGAAAGCTCTTTTCGTATCTGATATTCCTTTGAACTCAGTATGGTTATCTGGAAACATATTTAACCTTTCCAATTCTACAGGAGTCAATCTTCGAAGTCCTCTATCCGTTTCAACGACATGTTTAAACCTTGAAGGTGATTTACCACCTTCTCCCGTAATTATAGTTCTAGAAGCATTATCAAGTGCGTCTGGATAAATCATTCCTCCCTCACTATAATTGTATTCAAAACCATCTTTAGTTGTCCTTTTCTCTTTTTTGGAACCTTTCAAATACTCCCATTTTTTAATATCCTTTTCATCAATGAAGAATTCTTCTGGTACTTCTCCATTTTGTAAAACATCCTTTAGGACAGTTTTTTCACCTTTATAATTAGGTTCAGTTTTAGTCGTATAGACCTTTCCATTTATAAGTAAACCCGTATTTAAAAATGGTGATAGTTTTTTCCCTTTATTAAAATTATCCGTGATTTCTACAAGATCCCCCTCTAATTTAATTTCGTGAATAGAGTTTGTGGTTTGAACAGGGAACGCATTTGCAATTGTCCCTTCTTCTGATAACCAATTCAATTTATTAGACTTTAGCAGTCTTTTATAAATCGGTGTAGACTTATGGTATCCAATAAAAAACACTCTTCTTCGTCTTTGAGGCATTCCATATTCTGCGGCATTAATTACGCGCCACTCAACTGCGTAGCCTAACATATTCAAACTTTGAAGCATAACTGCAAAATCTCGACCTCGCTGTGTAGCAGGTGATTTCAAAAGACGATCGACATTCTCTAAAAATAAATACTTAGGTTTGTTTTTTTTGTTGGCTAAAATTTCATGAATCGACCACCAGAGAACACCTTTCTTTCCTATGAGTCCTTTAGAATTGTGTAATGTTGTTGCAACCGAATAGTCCTGACAAGGAAACCCACCGACTAATAAGTCATGATCAGGTACTTCTTCTACATTGCGCGTAACAACTTCATTTATATCTTCATTTGAATGATTTTTCTTACCAAATTTATTCTCATAAACTAATGAAGCGTGTTGCATTTTTGTTGAAGGCTCCCATTGATTGCTCCACACAACTTCATAATTGCTTTTCTCCAACCCGAGTCTAAAACCTCCAACTCCAGCAAATAATTCAACTACTTTTATTTTATTTTCTCCCATTCTTATTTACATTGCAGTAATTAATGCTTCTCTGCCTCTCAAAACTAAAACCCTAAAAAAATTATGACCTTTTATTGTTTTTACAAAGCTTATCGATATTTTTTTTGGTTAAAAATAACTGATAAGTTCGTGTTATACAAATTGAGACATTTGCAATTTAAAAATAGTCTACCTCCAATAAATCTTTATCAAAACAACAACTCATAAATAATTGCTTAAAACTTTAAAATTCAGTATATTTACACTCACTCTAAATTTAAGTAAGTATGTATTCGAACAACAAATTCAACCATCCTTTTTATCAGCTCATGGAATTAAAAGACCAAGAGCTAAAAAATGAATTAACTTCATGGAGTCGCCTTGAATTAATAGAATGGTTATCTTGGAATGATAGAAACGGCGTTTATAACGATGAGGATTCTTTAAGAGAATTTGACAATATTCTAAAAAAGGATCAAGCCATTGAAATTATAACAAGACAAATAAACGAAGGTCGTCCTGTTGAAAGTTAAATTCAAATGAAAGCTTAAGAAACCTCACCCCAAAAAACACTCCCGCCTATGCCACCCCAAATTCTCCTGCAACGGATAAAATCGTTTTTCCAAAGGCAATAAAATCTTCTTGCCTTCAAACTGCTTCAACGAGTAAACCGAATCATTTTCAACAATACTTTTAGAAATTCGCACCAAATAATTCTCATCAATGGTGATTAAACCACGGTCGAAGGCACGATGAATTGTTGGGGTTAAGCTAAATCCATTTCCCACGGTGTCGTCTTGTGAAATTGAAAAGGGTTTTATATGACAGGCATCCACTAATTGTGCGTTAATTGTGGCTTCGATTCGTAATCCTGAAATTGCGCAGGTGTAATTGTAAAGTTTGGGGATTTCTTTTTTGAAAATTCCGTTTCTCACATAGATTTCTTCTTCAAAATCGCTGACTTTCATTTTACTTCGCAATTCTGCAATTCTCTCGGCATAGGTTAAACTATCACTCTCTAAAACTTGACTTGCAAGCTGATTGGCAAAATCGTTTTCTGAATTTATCAATCTTTCTTTTGTTTTCGGGAAGTAATGATTTAATAATTCAGATTTGATTACTTCTCTGGAAATTGGATTTAGCAAAAATGAAAACAACATCTTGTCCATTTCCGCAAGTTCAATAGCCTCTCTTAAGCCACTAAAAGATGAAATTGTTCTTGGGATAAACGCACCATGTTTGGAGTGGAGTTTCCAAAATCCATCTGATTTCAAACGAAAAAATGGCATTGCGAAATTCTGCAAATGATCTGTTTCCACTAGCTTCGACCAAATATCTTTAAAAGACAGCACCAATTCAGGAGAAATGGCAATGCGGTTGGAAATAATATCTCCATTTTCAATTCCTTCAATAATAGCCAACAACAAAACAGGTTTATGCGGTGCATCGCCCCTCACCTTATTCCTGTCTCGCCTTAATTTCTTAAGCTGAAATAGGTATTTTGAGATTTGTTCTTCGTTTTCCATAGCTTTCACAATAATACAAATTAATTAAGAACCCTCTTCCTTCCCTCTCTCCTCACTCCCTCTCCCTCTCTGCACAACCTCTCCCTCTCCCTCTCCCTCTCCCTCTCCCTTTTATTTTACTTCTCCCTAAGCTTCAGCGCAAACTCTCCCTCCCAATTTATCGGCTCCCCTGCCCCGACGAAACCAGAAAGCTTGGCGAACACAAAAGCTATTTGAACACGCAAAGAAAGAGCGACTTTAGAAGCTCCTTTGTTTGGGTTGTTTCAAAAGGATTTGGGGAGGCAACTTGGCGGTGTAGGCGGAAATAGGCCCTAAAAAAAAATGATAAGTAAGAATAAGGTGTTTTCTAGAATCTCATAATACTTTAGCTGACTCATTTACTGAGGAGTAATTGTTGTTCCTCTTGGAATGCTAGGGTAATTCGTCAATTAATTTTCGCCCATTAGTTATTGCCTAAACTCTTTTGAATGTTAAATTTGTAGGAATGAAGCTTAGCCGTTATATCGCGATATTTTTTATCTTTTTGTTTTGGAACAATTCCTACTCACAAAGCATGGAGAAGGAATTTGCTTCGGGAGATTACCTTAGCATAATTGATCATGCAGCGGAGATTGAAGCTGAGAATTCGTTTATGGATTTGTTTTATTTAGCGCGATCTTATACCAAATTGAATCTGCAGAGAAAGTCCATAAAAACGATAAACCGAATTAAAAAGTTTAATGAACCCTGCGAAAAGGTGGCGTATCACTCCCTACTCTCCTACTATTATCAGATCATGTTGTACAAGGATTCTTGCGCTTATCATGCTGATATTGCGATGAAAACACTTTACAATTCTCAATGTCAGGATTCTTTACTCATTTCTGAAACTTATCGACAATATGCCAACGCGATGCGAAATGGTGAAGGGTATCATAGTGTTTTAGATAGGTCACCCAATTTGAGAACGCGATTCAAATACCGGAATCGTTTTTTAAAGAAATACCTGGACACGGCCATGTTTTATGCTCCCTATGCAGAACAAAAGGGCAATGTATACCACACGATGGGGACAATGCTCTCAGATGCTATTTATCAATACTCGATTACGGGTGACCCGCAATATAAGCAATATTCAAAAGAGGCCATTGATTATTTAAACCAGTGTATTGCGCTTGAAACTTCGACTTTTCTGAATGCGAATGCCTATGCTATTATTGGTTTAATTCAGTATTATATTGAGGAATATGAGGATGCGGAACAAAGTTTTCTTCAAGGAATTGAATACACCAAAGTAGACGGAAAAGTAAAGTTTGCCCATCGATTTATTGTGATTTCTGACTGGTTGGGAATGACGTATGAAACCGTTTATCGGCACACGCAAAATAAAGAATACTTACACAAAGCGAATGAAATTTACAAGGCGAGCGTTAAAACTTGGGATTTAAACATTGGTAAAACTTTGTATAATGACGCTTATCACAATTCTGCGAAAGGTAAATTGATCAAAAACAATTTAGATCTTTTTGAGGTAAGCCATGACAGTACTTATCTTTTTGAAGCCTTTGATTACTTAGAAAGGTCTAAATATCCTGAATTTTATAATGAGCAGGTTTCTATCAATGAAATTCAAAATCGACTAAGTAATCATCAAGCTTTTGTGAGTTATGGTTCGGTAAATAGGCCGTGGAGAAACATTGCTTTTATTATTACCCAAAATGATTTTGAAGTCGTGGTTTCAAAGGGAGAATTGATGATGAATTCAATTGCTGAATTTCATACACTGTATCGTTTTAATGATTTTCAAGATTTCAAAAAAAGGAGCAATGAATATTACAAAGTGTATTTTGAAATGGTAGATACTCTTCTAACACAAAAGGGCATTGACAAAGTTATTGTTAGTAATTCGGACAATATGTCTTTACTTAATTTAGACGTTTTAGTTGCCGATACGCTGGGTGAAAAATGGAAGGATTTGAACTATGTTTTTCACCGCTTTAAATTCAGTTATGCACTTTCAGCGGGTGCTTTTCTCAATCAGAAAAAAACGGGTAATGCGCCTAATTCTTTCGGAATATCTTTAGGAAATTATAAAGAGGAAGCCAATTTGCGGTTCTCAAAACGTTTGACCCAAAACTTCAATGAATTGTATGGCGCGACGAACATTCCTATAGATGAAAACATATTAAAAAAAGACATCAGTTTATTATTAAGTCATGGAGAAGGGGGCTATAATCAGTCTAGCGCTGTGGTCAAACTCAATGGTGTTAAATCGGTATCTTCCAAAGATGTAGAAGAGATGAAACTCGACAATGAATTGGTGGTTTTCTCTGCTTGTAACACCAACGCTTCTCAACGTTATTTTAGCAGTGGCGCGATTGGGAGTTTTGCCAAAGCATTTCGAAAAGCAGGAAGCAAAGCGGTAATTACCACCAGTTGGGCGATTGATGATCAATCAAATGCTTTTATTTTGGAACGTTTTATAGACCATCTAGCGAAAGGAATAAGCAAAGACGAAGCTTTATGGCAAGCCCAAAAAGAATACTGGAATCAATGTTCTAGTGATGAAGAATACAATCCACTTTATTGGGCTCCTTATGTTTTAACGGGGAATAGTGAGGGATTGGTCTTAGAAAAGGAAACCCATAAATTTTATTTTAGCGTTTACTGGTATTTGCTTTTATTTCCGATTCCTCTATTTATTTTATTGAAACGCAGGTTCTCTTAAAAGCTGACTCGCCTTGGAATGATAATCGTGCTTTGAATTTTCGGTGATTTTTTTCAGCTCTTCTTTCGCCTTTTGTATTTCATCATTTTTCAACAACGAAAGGGCCAATCGATATTCTGCACCTTCTTTAAAAACACTATTGGAATTCACTTTTTCAAAATGAGTAATGGCTTCATCTATGTTATTCAACGCTAAGTTTGAACAAGCGACAAAATAATGCAAGGTGTCATTTTGTGCTTGATTTCCCATCAATTGTTCAAAGCCCATCAGCGCTTCTTCGTATGCTTCATCTTTAAACGCCGCCATTGATTCATCAAAATGTTTTTTGCTGTTTTCACTCATTAAAGTAGGGAGTCCGTTTTCTTTAATGGCATATTTAGCATAGAGCATGTCATTTTGTGAGGGCGTGAAAAACATGATGTAAAGAACAGCCCCTATTCCGATTAAAGGCACAAGCACCGCAGCCATTTTCAACCAGTTATTAGTTGACTTTTTGCGTTGAGGAATTAATTGTTCAAATTCTTGATGCGCTCTGTTTTCTCTTTCTTTTACTTTACCGTAGTCCCAATTGTTTTTCGCCAAGAAATCAATAAGTCCTTTCACGCTGTCTTCTTCGGAAGCTAGAACTTTTAATTGCTCAATAGTTTGTTCGTTAGTGCGGGGGTTATCCAATAACTCCTTTACTTCTTCGAAAGTGATATGTTTATTTAATTCTCTCAACTTTTTACATCAATTTATGCCACAAAACACGTAATTTCTTTTTGGATGTGCTCAATGTATTTCTGACTGTATTGTACGAAATATTTAGTTCTTCTGCAATAGATTGATTATCAAAACCATCTTTATGCATTTCAAAAATTTGTTTTTGTTGATCTGGCAATGCCGCAATTAATTCAAGATAATCAAACTCCGCTGTTCCATTGCTATATTCATAACGATTAAAAAGAACTTTTATACTATCTCGAATTGATTTTCTGTTCTTATCCGTTTTGATTTTATCCAAACATTTGTTCTTCACCATCACTTTTAGATAAATATTCAGTTTTTCATAAACTTCTGAGAGTATTACAGAGCGGTCATTAGTTGACATTTCAAGCAACTTTAGAAACACATCATTCACAATATCATTGGCTTCATTTTCATCTTGAAGATAATGATAGGCCGTAAAATAAAGTGGTGAATGCAATTCTTTATATACCACGGACAGTGCTGAGTTGTCTCCTGCAATATACTTTATCCAATTCGTATGAATATGATTAGGCTTATCTATCATCCCAGCAATAATATTGTTCTATCGAAAAGTATGGTTTGTAAAATTTCGTCTTCTTTCAAATATAGCACAACTAGCGATATACTTAGGGTTTATTGGGTATTGAATGTCATAATAATTTTCTGATTTTAGCGAAATGACATTTTAAAGTCTGTATAAAAAACTTTTAATCAGCACATTGAAATCAAAAACAGTGAATGAAATAAAATTGCTTTTTTTTGAAGTTGAGTTATGGTTTTAGACAACAAAGGCACTTGGGTTTAGATTTTTTATTTCATTCCAATAGTACAACTTTAAAAGTTACTCGTTCTGATATTGCATGCTTACTGTAAAAGGTCAGATGGTGCTAGTGTAGTTAGCTTTTCCAAGTATTTTTAAGGAGCTAACAAACATTTGATTTTTAAAGTTGAAATGCGGTTTTAATGATTTTCACATAAAAGAAATACTGTGGATTTTGTCTGCAGTCTTCTTTTATGAAAATTATGGTTTGAAAAATTGAATAAAATATAAGAACCGCCCCTAAATCGATAACTACCATCAAGACGGTCTGACAAAACTCAGCCGTTTTGGGGTATTTATTCAGCAAGTGAGCTGGAAAAGAAATACAAAAAATTCATCTTCTATTTTTATCTATGAGCATGCTCAGGGAAAATTTCATAAATGAAATTTTGGGGGGGAAAGTAATAGATTATTTTTCGGCTTCTTAATTGCTTTTTGAAAAGAATGGTTGGGCTTCGCTTTTGGGGTTTTGCTTTTTGGAATGAGCGGTAGAGGACGATTTGCTAATCGTCCGTACTACCATGCTCAGGAAAATTTCATAAATAAAATTTTGAGGAAAAGGGAATCAAAAAGCTCAAGTTCCTCCTCTTTTCTCTTCCCAATCTTTCACATTATTCTTTATATAATTTGTATGATATAAAAAGGATTTTTCGTTTCGGATGATGTGGTCATTGAATTTTCCATGCCAAACTGTTTTTTCGTTGCCTAATTCTAAAGATTTATATTTTCTGGTTACTGCTCCTTTGAATCCTCTCATTACGGCAGAAAGTGTATGTTTAGGGGCAATAAACTCACCTGGTACATTTTCTTTATTCAGGGAATAACAGATTTCCACGATGGCATGGAAGTGATTGGGCATAACGACATAAGAATGCAATTTTATATTTTTTCGAATTTCAGCGCTTGCTAGCCATTCTTCTTCGATAATCTCGCCCAATGTAGTGGGGTGCATTTTTCCTCCTGTGATTTTCCCGAAGATGTGTTTCCATTTTACTGCATTGATGGTTACAAAATACCATCCTTGTGATGCGTAATCATAGCGTTCTAAACGAATGCTTTTTCGATTGGGATACTTAGGTTTTTTCATTTCTTTTGATTTAGGTTTAGTTAAGATAGTGAAAAATGTGAGGTTATAGAAGAAGATTTGAGTTTTATTTTAAGTGGGTTGGATTGGAAAAAAGAAAGTGTTGATTAGAAAGGGAGTCTTGGGCTTTGATTATTGGGTTTTGCTTTTGGAAGGAGCGGTTGAGGACGGTTTGTAAACCATCCGAGCCATGCTAGTTGGAGTTTCAAAATTTAAGGAGAAAGGAAATTGCTTTTATAAAAAGAGAGATTGGGCTTCGCTTTTGGGGCTTTGCTTTTTGGAATGAGCATTAGAGGACGATTTGCTAATCGGCCGTACTACCATGCTCAGGAAAATTTCATAAATGAAATTTTTGGAAAAAAAAGAAAATCCATTATTCAAAAATGAGAATCATTTTTTGCCTCATTAATCGATTGCGATTAAGCATAAGAGTGGTACGGACGGTTTGTAAACCGTCTGCGCCCTGCTAGTTGGAGTTTCAAAATTTAAGGAGAAAGGAAATTGCTTTTTTAAAAAGAGAGATTGGGCTTCGCTTTTGGGGCTTTGCTTTTTGGAATGAGCATTAGAGGACGGTTTGCAAACCGTCCGTACTACCATGCTCAGGGAAAATTTCATAAATGAAATTTTTGGAAAAAAAATCCATGAATCAAAAATGAGAATCATTTTTTGCCTCCTTAATTGTTGCGAATAAGCATCAGATTGAATTTCTTAAATGAATTTTTTGGGGGAAAAGCGTCTCCTCTCCCCAAGCGCTTCAGCGCAATCTCTCCCTCACCCTGCGAAGCTCACTTCGCTTATTCCGTTGCTTCTTTTCTCAATCATAATTTGTGTTGGAATTCTTTCTTTCAAGTTCTCTACGTGTGAGATAATTCCTATCATTTTTCCTTGAGATTGTAGGGTTTCTAAGGTGGAAATAACTGTTTCTAAGGTGTTTTTATCTAGGGTTCCGAAGCCTTCATCAATGAAAAGGGAATCGATTTTGACGTTTTTACTGGCTAAATCGGATAATCCTAAGGCTAAAGCCAAACTGATGATAAATTTTTCTCCACCGCTGGATGTGTCGACGAGTCGGGCTTGATCGGTTTGGTAGTGGTCAATGAGATTGAAATTGAGCTCTTCTTTTGGCTTGTAGTCTTCCTCCATTTTTAAGGAATAGCGCTTGTTCAATTTGAATAAATGCACGTTGGCTAAATCCAACAAATGCTTTAGGGTTAAGCGCTGAACATAAACGTTGAAGGCGTCTTTGGAATTTCCGATGATTTTGAATAATTCCCTCCAAACATTGCAAATGGCTTCTTGGGCTTCGATTTGCTTGTAGACTTCCTGATTTCTGTCCTTGATTTCTTGGTCTTTCCGAAAGGCTTCTTTCACTTCTCCTTTTTCTGCTGAAAAACCATCTCTTTTGCTTTTCAACTCTTCAAAAAGTGTTTTACTTTCTTCTTCTATAGTTTCGAAAGTTTTCGTTTCGTTTTGCTTTTCTATGGCTTTGAGGTTCGTTTCTTTTAAGGTTTTTAATCTCAATTGTCTCTCCTTGATGCGCTCTTTATTTTCGGTATATTTCAGTTTATCCTCTCTGCTCAACAAAGCTTTTTCGATCCCTTCTTTTGAATCGAATTCACTTTCTGAAATTTGCGTATCCAAGGCCGATTTTAGCGAATCGTGCTCTGTTTTCAACGCCGTTTGCTCTTTCTTGTTTTCTAGTTTTACGGCTTCTTTCTCTCGTTGAATGTCTAACTGCTTTTGTAATTCGGTTTTACTCAATTCCAGTTTATCGGACAATTCTTTTCGGTTTTTTTGCAAACTATTGCGTTTACTTTCTACCGTAATTTCCAATGGTAAAACAGCTACTCTGTCTTTTTTGAGTTGCCTTGACCTTGTTTCACTTTCAGCAATAGTTTTTGTACATTCTATTTGGGATTTTTCAGCAGATTCACTTCGCTTTTTAACATCGATTAAACTGTTTTTATATACCCTTAAATCACCCTTTAAATTTTCTAATTTCTTCTCAGTTGAATTAAATTCAGCAATCTTGGCTTCAACTTCTTGAATGAATGAACTTGTATTTTCAATGGAAGGCAATTCATAATTGAAACGAGACAATTTAGATTTCAATTCGCCTTCTAAATCGGTACAAGTTTTTGTTAATGAATCAATCGTTTTTTGCTTAGATTCTATTTCTGATTCAAGATTTTTGATTTTCTCTTCGAGTGTTGCATCTTTCTTTTTTAAAGCTTCGATGGATTGATTTTGAACATTCAAAGATTCAGATAATTTATCTTTGTCCGATTGTAATTTCTGAGCAACTGTAATCTTCTCTCCCAAGGAATTTAACTGATTTGAAGATTGATTAATTTCGATTTCAATCTTTTGCAAATTGGATAAATCTGTTTCAATTCCTAATTCTTTGGACTTGGCCAAAATAGATTTTAAATCTTCATTAATTGAATTGATTTGCTTCGTTAAATTTTCAATATCTGTTGAAATCTTGACCTCGCTTTTATCTAATTCAGATTTTGAATCGAGCAATGATTTTAATATCTCTTTTCTGTTTATTAATTCTAATTCAGATTGAGAAATTCCTTTGGCTTCTAATTTTTCAGCGAAAGGATGTTCTTCGGAACCGCATAATCCGCATGGCTGACCTGCAATTAAGTTTTTTCTGTCTCCCTCATATTTGGCAATGCTTTTCTCTAAATCTAAAATCTTCTCTGCATCATTTACCGCTGTTTCTTGCTTTTTGATTTGCTCTTGAAGCTCAACCCTTTGCTTTTTGACCTTTTCCAATTGTGCTTCGAAGGCTTTCTTGTTTGTTGTGCATTTCAGCAGTTCCTTTTCGTCCTTGCTGTGCTCCTCTGAATAGCTTTTTAACTGTTTCCAATTGGAATTGATCTCGGAGAATTTCTTCTCTTCTACCAGCAAATCAGTCAAATTATTCTTGTCTAATTCTTCATTGATGGACTTGATATTTTTGTTAATCTCATCAATTTCAGAATTCTTAGCGTTCAGCACTTTCTTATTGGAAGTCAATTCGACCTTAGTGGCTTTAAGTTCTTCCTTCTTTTGTCCGAGGGAAGAATTGTTTTCATTTAGCGCTTCTTTATTTCCTTTTAAAGTGGCTAATGAAGCGTTCCAAGTGGAAATTTCCTGACTTACTTCCGTCAAGAATTTGTTTTGGGTGACAAAATCTTCAGCGAGCTTGATCTTCTTTTCTGTTTCTTCGGAAAGCTGTGTGAATTCATTTTTCTCCTCACTCAACAATTTTAACGAAGTCTGTACCTCATCGAGTAGCTTTTTAGATTTCTGTTGATTGTCTTCTTCGTTTTTTAATTGACCATCCAATTTCGTGACTAAATCAAATTTTGGTTGCCATTCAGAAAATTCTTGATCCGCTTTTTCTAATGCTTCCGTTTGAATTTTAGCAGACGCTTTTAATCGCTCAATTTCTGGTTTTAGTTTCAACAATTGTTCTTCTAAATCTTTGAGTTGTGCTTCCTTTTCTCGGCTGGACTTCTCATTTCTATTGAAATTCTGAATCAATTCTTTAAACGGTTCAGCTTTTTCGTTTAAATCCAACAATTCAAATTCGGATTTATGCTTTTCGAAATCTTCATCTATCTGAATAGAATCTTTTGCTAATTTTTCAGTTTCAGCAGCAATTTCCTTCGATTTCAAATACCAATTCACAATCGTTTGAATGGAATTTATTTCTTTATCAGTAGTTAAAATCTGAACATCGAGTTCTTTATCTCTTGTGGTCAATTCAATTTTCGCTTCTTCAGAAAGGACATCATCAGCATTAATTTTCGATTGAATTTCCCTCAAGGTATTTTCCTCTTTGGCTTTTCTATCCAAAATGCCTTGACCAATTTTCTTATAAATTTCTTCGCCCGTAATTTGCTCCAGCAATCTTCCTTTTTCGGGACCTTTTGCCGTTAAAAAAGAAGCAAACTCTCCTTGAGCCAGCATTACAGATCTCAAAAACTGGTCATAATCTAATTGTGTCACACGAATCACATCTTCTGCCACCGCTCTTTTTTGAGAAGATAAAATGGTGTCAGAAGTAAGATTTTTCAAACTTACCTCCTCTTGTGGATTCACCAACATTTTTCCAGTTTTGGAAGCCAATCGCATGCCCCAAAACGCTTCGTAAACGACATTCTCGTTTTCGAAAGTTACCCGACTAAAAGCATCTGTAGCGCCATGACTCACAACATCCAACAAGCTTCCTTTGGTATTCCTGAAGCGCGGAACACTGTGATACAAAGCAATCGTTATGGCATCCAAAATTGTGGTTTTCCCCGCTCCAGTTGAACCGGTTATGGCAAATAAACCCACATCTCTAAACTGCTCGTTTTCAAAATCGATAGCTATGGGAGCATCCGATTTTAAAGAATTTATATTTTGTAATTCAATTTTTAAGATTTTCATTTCAAGTGGGGCTTATTGATTTTTAACGGATTGTAAAATTTCGTTGAATGCATCTTCAATCGCTGGATTTTCTTCCAAATCATAGCCAATTTCTTTGCATTTCAGCTTAAAAACTTCGGTAGGCAACAATTCCTTAATGGATTTTGTTTCTTTCAGCAATTCTTCAATTCCACGTTGTCTTCTTTCATTTTTCAACGCTGTTTTGAGAATTTCGAAAGGATAATCTTCGGCCGCTTTTTTTAATTCGTCGGTGTTGATATTGTGTTCTTCCGTTAATGCAATTTCAACCCAAGGCGTTAATTGGTATTCATTCGAAATCAAATCAGGAAACTTTTCAATACATTCCTCTACCGTTCCCTCAATTTTATAGAAATTTCTAAAACGTGGAACGGTGAAATCGTTGATCTCCGAAATCTCGTTGTTTTCAATCGTCAGCACGATGATTTTCTTGTCGTATTTAATTTCACTAAAACTGAGAATATTTGGCGAGCCAGAATACCTTACTTTTTCGTTTCCCGCTACTATTTGTGGTCTGTGCAAATGTCCCAAAGCGATATAATCGAAATACGTTGGAAAATCTCCTACTCCAATGTGTCCCAAAGTTCCCACATAAATATTTTGTTCACTTTCAGACACCGAACCTCCTGTGGCGAATAAATGTCCCATCGCGATCACGGGTGCATTTGAGAAATTGATCAACTCACATTGCTCGGCAGATTTTTCATAATGATTCATCAGCGCCTGCTTGTATTTGTCGGTCAACTCTTCGAAAGATTCTCCGGCAACCGCTTTTCGAATATCTCCATCACGCAAATAAGGAACTGCACCGATAATTACTTTTTCGTCATTCACATCAACTTCAAAAACTTCATCTGCTATGTTTTCAGCTGCTTTTCCCACCACTTTTATATTCAAAGCGTTGAGCAAGCCTTTTGGTGCATTCAAAGTGCCTGGAGAATCGTGATTTCCGCCAGTAATCACAACCGACTGACAATTGCTTGACTTTAACTTTACAAGAAAATTGTAATACATTTCCAAACTTTGATTTGAAGGCGCGTTGGTGTCAAAAATGTCTCCTGAAATCAACAGAACATCGATTTTTTGATCAATGATAAATTGTTCTATCCAAGTAAGGAAAAGCGTTTGCTCTTCAAATTGAGATTGTTCATGAAGTCGATGTCCGAGGTGCCAATCGGCGGTGTGAAGTATTTTCATCAGGGAAGATTATATGTAATCGAAAAATCAGTTACCAAATTATGCTTTAAATATAAGAAAATTGTGTGGAAAAGGGGGATTTGGGTGTGTATGAAATGTTGCGCTTTAATGGCACGCGGGCCTTCGACAAGCTCAGTCACCGCAATAATTTCAGATCGGCGAACGCGGATTTTCACGGATTTTTTTTCGGATTTTAGGAATGAGCGTTAAGAAAGAAATTGAAAAAAGAACCGTTAATCATTAATAATCAAACATTAACCATTAAAATTCATTTCCTAATCCAATATTGCGTTCTAAAAAACCAACCCTCATATCCACGCACGGCGAGTTTATTATCACTTTTAAGCCAAACTGTTGCGTCGTAAAGTTTTCCGTCATTTGGATCTAAAAGCGCCTTATCGCCTTTCCAATCTCCTCTTTTGTTTTGCTCTAATCCTGTGATTATTTCCATTCCCATTACGTGCTGGTCTTTTCTATAGTCTGTGCAGTAATAGCATTTTGCTTTATCGTAGGGTATTTTAAGGTTGTGTAGCTTAACAATTTTGCCGTAAAGTTTACCGTCTTTCTTGTAAATCTCCACTTCCGATTTTAATTCTCCCGTATCGTCACTGTAGGTTTCCCACACACCTTCAATGGATTGTGCGAACATCATCTGGCTAACAGCAGTTAAAAATAGTATGAGGAGAAATTTTGTTGTATTCATATCTCAAAAATAGAATTAAAACATAAATTAACAGCGCATAAAAGGGACTTTTATTGTATTAAATGTTAAGACTTTTCCAATGAATTCAATACGAGCTATGATTTTCATTTTTCATTCTCCAATTTTCACTTTCAATTTTTCATTTTTAATTTTCTACTTCCTTATCCAGTATTGTGTTCTAAAAAACCATCCGATATATCCCCTGACTGCCAACTTATTATCATCAACCAACCAAACTTCACCATCGTATGTTTTTCCATTTTCTGGATCTAGCAAAGTGCCATCTCCCTCCCATTCCTTTCCGTCTTTTACCAAAGCAGTCATGACCAACATTCCAAGAATTGGTTTGTCTTTTCTATAATCTGTGCAATAGCGGCAAGTGGCCTCTACCTCTAAATCATCCACCACGTGCAGTTGAACAACTTTTCCATAGAGTTTTCCATCTTTTTTATAAATCTTGACATCAGATTTTAACTCTCCTGTTTCATCATCATAGGTTTGCCAAACTCCTTCAATGGACTGAGAATTCCCATTTAAACTCATCATAGCCAGGCACAAAATCAATAGGTACTTTATCATTATCCGTTTTCTATTTTATAAACAATGTGAAATTCAGTTGGTCTTAATTCGCTTGACAGCAGTAGAACTTCGCTCGCATTTATTACTTCCTCTTCCAATATTTTGTTTCGTACAACCAACCCAAATATCCACGAACGGCAAGTTTATTTTCGTTTTCAAGCCAAACTACTCCGTCGTATTCTTTTCCATTTTTAGGATCAAGTAAAACTGCGTCGCCTTTCCACTCCTCTCCAGATTGCACAAGACCATCCATAAAAATCATTCCAACAACGGGCTTGTTCTTGCGGTAATCTTTACACGCCGTACATTTAGCGTTTTTCTCGGCTTCTGGCATGTTGTAGAACTTGATGATTTTGGCGTACAACTTACCGTCTTGAATATACACTTTTACATCGGATTTAATTTTATCGCTGCCTTCATGATAGGTCTCCCAAATTCCTTCTACAGATTGCGAAAAAGAATTCAATCCAAAAATCATAAAACTCAACAGTAAAAAGTATTTCATCATATTTTAGTTTAAAAGCTAATAAAAGTAGCGACAATATCGAAAAATGGAGTGCTCTCTTTGCGAACATTAACATTTTTGAACACAGAAAGTTCAAGTGCTTTCATTCAAAAAGCTTCATCCCGAAAGTCATTTGAATCTCATCCTAAATGCCTACTTTTGTGTAAAATTTCGAATTATGTTAAACCCTCCAACAACTCCTTTAGCAGAAAGAATGCGTCCAAAAAACTTGGATGAATATGTGGGTCAGGAACACTTGCTGAAAAAGGGCGCTAGTCTAAGAAAATCGCTTGATGCTGGAGTTTTACCTTCTTTAATTTTGTGGGGACCTCCGGGGGTTGGTAAAACAACTTTAGCGACATTATTGGCAAACCAACTGAAACGTCCTTTCTATACATTATCAGCTATTTCTTCTGGAGTGAAAGATGTGCGAGAAGTCATAAAAAAAGCGGAGAATCAAGGAATGTTCGAGCGTGCGGGATCAATTTTGTTTATTGACGAAATCCACCGATTTTCAAAAGCGCAACAAGATTCACTTTTAGGAGCTGTTGAAAAAGGAGTAGTGACTTTGATTGGTGCCACAACAGAAAACCCTTCTTTTGAGGTGATATCCGCATTACTTTCTCGTTGTCAGGTGTACACTTTGGAGTCCTTGGAGAAAGACAAATTGGAATTGTTGCTTAAAAATGCTTTGCAACGCGATGAATATTTATCCCAACTTAACATAGAATTAAAGGAAAGTAACGCATTAATTCGCATTTCTGGTGGAGATGCTAGGAAACTACTTACTTTGCTGGAAATTGTTGTGAGCACTTTTGATCAGGATGCTAAAATAGAAATTACCGATGATGAAGTTTTTTCGATTGCACAGCAGAATATTGCCCGCTATGACAAGGATGGAGAACAACATTACGACATTATTTCGGCGTTTATAAAATCAATTCGTGGCAGTGATCCAAATGCTGCAGTTTATTGGTTAGCAAGAATGATAGAGGGTGGCGAAGACGCGAAATTTATCGCAAGAAGATTGATTATCTCTGCAAGTGAAGACATTGGTTTGGCGAATCCTACCGCTTTAATCATGGCCAACAATACTTTTCAAGCGATAAACACCATCGGTTTCCCGGAAGCGAGAATTATTTTGGCACAATGTACCATTTACTTGGCCACTTCTCCCAAAGGAAATGCTTCTTACATGGCCATTAATCATGCTCAGGAATTGGTGAAGAAAACAGGAAATCTGCCTGTTCCATTGGCTTTAAGAAATGCGCCTACTAAATTAATGAAAGAACTAGATTACGGAAAAGGCTATAAATATTCGCATGACCATCCTGGAAATTTCGCTTTTCAAGAATTCATGCCCGACGAAGTAAAAGGTGCCTCGTTCTTTAATGCCGGAAGTTCGAAACGCGAACAAGAAATTGAAAACGACATCAAAAGGCTCTGGAAAGGGAAATACTAGGTAATTATTAATGTTTAATTATTAAGAACGTTAACCATTAAAAAAGATTAATTTAAATTCTCAAAAATCAATTTATTCGGTTCTTCTGGTGCTAAAACTTCAAGTACTATTCTTTCCTCGTTGAGTTCTTCGATTAAGAAATTAGCTGTGCCGCGTTTGTAAAGAAAACGCTCTTCATATCTATAATCGACCAATGTTAATGTGTCCCCAGAAATAGTGTACAATCTTGGGTGCATCAAAACCACAACTTGTCCTTGCGAATCAACATCAAATACCTGTTTGTCCTCAGAGAATTTCAATCCTGACTGAAAGCGTTTATAGGGTTGCTCGGAATTGACCAATTTCCAGTTTCCCTTGGTTAAAATTTCATCTATCTTTTTTTCACTTGATGAATCTACTTGCTCCTGACATGAAGAAAAAGTCAATCCAACTAAAATCAAAATCAAAAATCTCATCTATATAATTCTTTAAATCAATAATAAAACAGGTTAATTTCAAAGATAAGTAAAACAAATGATTAAAATTTAGAATTAGGCATTTGGTAACAAACTAAAGTCAGGACTGATTTCTTTTTAAGAATTTTTCAGTCTAATCCAGTTGAAATAGTTCGAATATTTTAATCATACCTTCTGTAATTTAATTGTAATTTTACACACGTAAAATCAATGCAAAAAGAACTCAATTTTTGGGAGGAGCAAATGGATTTGTTGGCCCAGCAGGATTACGTTATTATCGATAATTTTTTCAATGCAGAAAAGCTAAATGCTGCACATCACTTTTTTAATCAAAAACAAGAGGAAGGCGAATTTAAAAAAGCGGCCATTGGTGCTGCGGGAACGGAGAAAATTATTCGAGAAATTCGAGGAGATTATACATATTGGTTGGAAAGAGGAAGAGATATTGAATTACAACCCATTTTTGAAGTCCTGGACGAGGTGAAGTCTGTTTTTAATCGACTGCTCTTCCTAAGTTTGGCCGATTATGAGTTTCATTTGGCACATTATCCTCAAGGCTCATTTTATAAGAAGCATTTAGATCAATTTGAAGGTCGGAAAAATAGAATGATTTCTGTAATTATTTATTTGAATAAAGGCTGGAAAACTGGCGATGGTGGCGAATTAAGAATTTTTCCTGAAGGAGAAGAACCAATGGACATCGCACCGCTAGAAAATCGTTGCATTATGTTTAGAAGCGATACACTATTTCACGAAGTGCTGACTTCCAATACATCAAGAAAAAGCATCACGGGGTGGATGTTGTATCAACCCGCTGTTCTGCCGTATATCGTTTTATGATCGAGCCAGTATAGTTTAGATTGATTAAGAAAAAACCATGAAAAAGCACTTTTTAAGTTGGGTTCTGCCACGAATTTAGTGCTTTATTCCTGATTCAGTAATTTTGACATAAAGAGAATGTAAAAAAATAGAAGAGATTCATCGGCGTTTTACTTTGTCCTTTAGATTAGCAAAAGTATAATTATCTAAAGGACAAAGTTTTAATCCCTAAAAAATTAAGACGCCGAGGAATATCTTTTTTATAATTTTGATATGTTGGCTGAAATATAATTTAAACAATATTCTTCCATTAAATTCGTGATAGAACCTTAAGTCGAATAAAGAAAGTAATCTTACATCATACTTGCTCTCTTTCTCGCTCATTTTCTCAGCAATGTTAAGCACTATGGCTCTTTCATTTACTAGAACATTGAAAAAGATGGGAAAAAGCTATATATTTGACCAATGAAATAGCTCAGCTTATTTGGAGATCACGGCGTTTATTAAAACACAAATTCATGAAAAAAAACCAATTAAAAAATTCAATCCTTATTTTAATCACGCTACTATTTAACTTAGGATTAAATGCCCAAAAGCTAATAGTAACACTCACTAATTCTTCCACTCAATCGTTTCTTACATCAGATATTCAAAGTATTAAATTTGGAGCAAGTTCAATGATTATTTATGAATTAAATGGAACCGTAACGAATTGGAACATTGTTGATATTGACAACTATGCTTTTGAAGAAACTTCAGGAATAGCAGATCAATTTAATATTGATAATAGTGGCTTAACGCTATTCCCAAATCCTGCAAGCAGTTTAGTGAATATAAAATATAGTTCTGATCAAAATACTTACATCACTATTGATATCATTGATGAAAACGGAAAGCAAATTCAGCAGGTATACCGGGGAATGCATCAAGAAGAAAAGCTGTACAAATGGAATATCAACATAGCAAATGGGACATACTATTGCCGTATAACTTCTGAAAACAAAACACTTACGCAACCAATCATCATTCAATAAAAAAGATTTATGAAGCATCTAATTATACTACTGTTCGTGACAATGAGTCTTTCAGCATTTGGACAAATTGAACATGACGTTAATAAAAATGGAGGAAATACAGAATCTAATTCTATCAATGACATAGATAGCATTCGATTTATAGGAAATAGTATGGAAATCATTTTAAACAATGGTACCGTTGAAAGTCACACAATTTCACATATAAATAATGTTACATTTTCAGGTCAATCAATAGGGTCAGTCGATTATATGAATTGTGAAGCCGCTACAATCAACGGATTAATAGTTGAAGGAACAGGAGTTTTAAATGGTGTCTTTATTGAAGTGGATTACACTGGAGGAAACGGTGGATTACATAATGGACAAATTGTAAACTCAACAGGTGTTACAGGATTAACTGCGGAACTTGTAGCGGGTAATTTTTCTATTGGGGCAGGCACTCTAACTTTCATAATAACAGGAACACCTAACTCTTCTGGAGTAGCAACATTTCCTATAAATATAGGTGGTGAAACATGCGATTTAACCGTTTATGTGAATCCAAGTGAAGTACAATCATTAAACTGTTTTGGAGCAACTATCTATGGAACATTACTTGAAGGAGCCGTTGCAAATGGTGTCTACATTGAAGTGGATTATACTGGTGGAAATGGAGGATTTCACAATGGACAAATAGTTAACTCAACAGGAAATACGGGATTAACTGCAGAACTCATGGCCGGAAACTTTGCTATTGGGGCAGGAACATTAACGTATACAATTACAGGAACAGCCAATTCTTCTGGAACAGCAATATTTGCTTTAAACGTGGGTGGTCAAACATGCAATTTAGAAGTGGCTGTTGTATACCCATGGGCTCTTGGAGCTGTTTTCTGCAGCGATACTACAGAGATTGTTAATGTAACTAATCCTATTACTGGAAAAGTATGGATGGATAGAAATTTAGGTGCAGTACGAGCAGCATTTCACGGCTCAGACTATGGTTCTTACGGTGACTTATATCAATGGGGACGAGGACCTGATGGACATCAATGCCGAAACTCTGCAACAACTTACACTTTGAGTGCGAGTGATCAGCCTGGTCACGGTTTGTTTATTCTTTCAAATAGCCTTCCGTGCGATTGGCGAACACCACAAAACGGTACATTATGGCAAGGAACTAATGGAATCAACAATCCCTGTCCTATCGGTTATCGCTTACCTACAAAAACAGAATTTGATGCAGAACTTTCAAGCTGGATTAGTAACGATGCTAGTGGAGCTTATAACTCCCCTCTTAAATGGTCATTAAATGGAGGCCGTTATCCTACAGACGGCTCTATTAACGCGGTTGGTAATGGAGGAAACGCTTGGAGCAGCACTTTGAATGGCTCTTATTCTTACACAATAGGTTTCCTCAGTAACAATGCCTTTGTGAATTCACCACTGAGAGCGAATGGGGCAGCAGTACGCTGTATAAAGGACTAAGTAAGAAAAAAGGACGAACACAATTAAGCGTCGACCTTTTTATAATTTTAAATAACTTTTAACCTTATTCAGCATAAGAAGAGTTCAATCAATGAAGGAAATCCTTTCTCATTCTAAATCTCTTTCTCGCTCTACTTCAATCCTCTCGCCTTAATCATTGGGGCAATCTCAGGATCTCTTCCGCTCCAATCTTTGTAAAGTGCGTCATATTCTAAAGTATTTCCTACAGAAAGCACCATATCTCTAAAGCGTTGACCATTTTCTCTTGTCAAACCACCATTGTTTTCAAACCACACATAAGCATCGTGGTGCAACATTTCTGTCCACAGGTAGGAATAATATCCAGCACCGTAACCTCCGCTAAAAATGTGTGAGAAATACGTTGATCTGTATCTTGGTTTTACCGCATGAACTTTGTCCAAACCATATTTAGCCAACGCCTCTTTTTCAAATTTATTCGCATCATCAATTTCCGTATCTGCTGAAATGGTGTGCCAAACGTAATCTAAATTTGAAGCAGCTAAATTTTCTGTAATTCCATAGCCTTGATTAAATGTTCCAGCAGCTTTAATTTTCGCCAATAATTCAGCTGGAATTACTTCTCCTGTTTCATAATGTTTCGCGTAATTCTTCAAAATATCGGGATGAGTTGCCCAGTTTTCATTGAACTGTGAAGGAAACTCAACAAAATCTCTTGCCACATTCGTTCCTGATAAAGTAGGAAACTTTTGATTCGCAAAGAATCCGTGAAGTGCATGCCCATATTCATGGAACATCGTAATTGCATTGTCAAAACTCAACAATGTTGGCTCTCCTTCTGCTGGTTTTGGGTAATTGCAAATGTTGTAAATCACTGGTTTTGTCCCAAACAATTCCGACTGACCAACAAAATTACTCATCCAAGCTCCTCCTCTTTTGCTTTCTCTTGAATAGAAATCAGCGTAAAACAAGCCTAATTCTGTTCCATCTTCTTCAAATAATTCATAAACCAACACGTCTTCATGATAAGTCGGAATATCAGTTCTTCTTTTGTGTGTAATTCCATATAATTTTTCAGCTGCATAGAAAACACCGTTTTCCAAAACTGACATCATTTCAAAATAAGGTTTAATTTCTTCCTCGTCTAAATCATACTTTGCTTTTCTTACCATTTCAGCATAATAATTCCAGTCCCAAGGTTCTAAATCGCCTTCTTGACCTTTACTGTGCATCATTTCCTCAATCATTTTCGACTCTTCAGAGGCTTTTGCAATTGCAGCAGGAATTAATCCATCGAAGAATTCACGAACATTTTCTTTGTTCTGAATCATCGTTTTCTGCAAACTCCAATCTGCATAAGTTCCAAAACCTAATAATGCGGCTTTTTCAGCTCTTTTTTGAGCAATCTCAGTAACAAGGTGTTTTGTATCGTTCCCTGAACCATCAGCTCTCATCCAAGCATTTTCAAAGACCAATTTACGTGTTTCTCTGTTTTCTAAAGAAACTAAAGTTGGCTGCTGCGTTGTATTTTGAATTGGAATTTTAAATGTTCCTTCTTCGGTTTTTATTGATTTTAGAGACGACTCACTCATCCCTTTCAACTTATCCTGATCTTCTACAATGAGCGCACCTGTGTTTGTTGCAGCCAATAATGTTTTACCGAATTCAGCAGAAAGCGAAGCCAATTGAGAATTAATTTCTTTCAATTTATCTTTCGCCTCTCCTTCTAATTCTGCACCTGCGATTACAAAGTTCTTGTAATATTCGTCTAGCAATTTTGTAGATTCTGCATCTAAAGCTAAATCACCTTTTTTATTGTGGAGTTCTTTAATTCGTTTAAATAAATCCTCATTCAAATAAATCTCGTCATTCAACTCAGAAAATTTAGGAGCCAATTCTTGATTTAAATCTTGTAAAGTATCGTTTGTGTGCGCTCCTGTTAAAGCATAAAACACATTCGTTGCTCTGCTTAATTGCTGACCACTTTTCTCCAATGCAACAATCGTATTGTCGAAAGTTGGGTTTTCAGTTTGATTAATAATTGCTTTGATATTCTCTCTTTTCACACGAATCCCTTCAAAAATAGCAGGTTCAAAATGCTTATTTTTAATTTTCGAAAAGTCGGGCGCTAAATAAGGCAAAGCACTTGGCTTCACCAACGGATTATCTGCTAAATTTTCTTTCATTGTCTTTTTTGGAGATGTTGCCTCGTCCTTATCGGCGCAATTGGTTAAACTTATGGTCGCTAAAGCAAACAGGATTAAACTTGATTTTTTCATTGAATTGAGCTTTTAGTATTTTTACTTTTGATAAAGATAAGAGAAAGTTTGAGAATGAAATAGGGTAGATTATTCAAAAAATAGGTGCCGGAAATCCCTTGGATGTTTTCAAAAGAAAATATGTATACTGCTTTTAACTTAAAAATAAACCATCGAAATTAGGCGAAAATAGTTTTACCCACCGCTCACCACTATTTTTTTTCTTTGCAGTAACTTTTCTTCTTTATAAAGCTGAACAGAATAAGTTCCTGAAGTGAAATTATGCTCAATAAAATAAATACTCTTCGCTTGAGGAAGTGGAGCAGATTTTAGCATTTTACCTTGCATGTCATAAAATCTTAATTCTCCATCTTCAATATTCCCAGTTTCTATGGTTATTACACCGCCCTGTTGCACAGGATTTGGGTAAAGGTTAAAGTAGTTATTACCAATATCACCAAACGTTTTTTCTTGTTTAACTTCGATATTAAAGCTTACCGTATCTGCATAACCATTGCAACCATGCGCGACTAGAGTAACGGTGTAATTCCCATTTAGATTATAGGTATGAAAAACGGAATCTATGTGCTCACTTGTACTTAACGAATCGCCATCACCAAAATAATAAGTGTAACTCCCAGCATTCATACTGGTGTTAGTGAACTGAACTTCTCTTCCTTCACTTTCATAAATCAAGGCTGCACTTGGAGGACTTAAATATCCTAAGCAATTTGTACGCAATAAATACGCAAATTGATAAGGAACATTATCATTAAAACGTTGATAATTTAATACTTCACCTCCCAAAATAAAACCACCATCAGGCATTAACTCTAGATCAGCAATTCGGTATTCGGGATCATTAAGCGAATCCAGTTCATAATAGAAATAATCTCTGTGCCAGATCACGTCTCCATCAGTTGAAAAATTTAATAACCTAACTAAACTTAAATACTTTTCGTAATATACAATTTCTTCTGTATAGTTAAATGCAGTAATAAATGATGTATCATTTAATTTACGCATTTTATGAATACTATAATAAATACCTATATTCTCATGCCAAATATTGGTTAATGGTATCCGCCAAACTGTATCCATATTTTCGTCAACTCTAGAAAGCATAGGCATGTATTTAAAACGATCTGTATTGGGATGGTCGCCCACTAATTTTGAATCAAAATACTGCAAGTATGTTGTGTCTTCGTCAAAATAAGAACCCCTAAATGAATAACAGTACTGCCCATCTTGAAACTGCTTTTCTGAAAGAGTGTTTCCGTTTGCATCAATTCTTATGAACTTTTGAATAGCCCAGCTTAAATCGGCCAATGTCTGACCATAATTCGTGACATCCATATAATGCAGCATAAATGAACCGTCTTCCAAGTCAATAAGATTTATTGCCGAGCTTGTTGGTTTACTTGGATGAACAGCATTGTAAATCTCTTTTTTCCATTTAATTGCTCCATCAAAGGCAACGTTTAACAACATTGTTCCTTGAACCTCAAACGTTGCACTTGATTCTTTTTTATCGATATAATTGAGTCCTATTAAATAACTGGAATCTGGTAAATGAAGCAACCTAGAATAATCAAAAAATTTTACACTGTCTATTGTCCAAAAATCGCTAAACACAGTATCTAAATAAATTTGCCCATCGAGGTCATACTCAATGAGTCGAAAACTATTTGCATAATTGGAAACATCTTTGTAACAATTCACTAAATTTCCGCGAAAATTTGTATCTAATTCAACGAAACTATACATACTGCGCTGTAAGTGTCCTACATCATAATATTCCAGAATATTTTCATAATCGCCCTGCTCATTCACTTTACCAAAACGGAAATTGATGCGGTATGGATTTCCACCGCCAGAACCCAAGGTGAGGTAGGGAACAGAGTCATGAATATAGATATCACTTATCAAAGAAAAGGTGTCTATTTCATGATGGTCATACACCTTTTGAAAGCCGTTTTGGGAAATTCCACAGATGTTAAATAGCAACAAACAGGACAGTAATAATATGTGTTTATTTTTTCTCATTACTTAATTACAAACTTTGTTGAATAATTAATTCCTTTCACTGTATTCACTATCAACCAGTAGAGTCCTTTCACTGGTGTTTCAACTTGAATTCTTGAAGATGAATTACTTAATTTTTCACTCTTAAAATTTAGTATTTTTCCATCAATACTAAAAACTTCAAGGGTTTTAATTTCTGAATGTTCACTCAATTCAACAATAAACGCACCTCGGTTTGGGTTTGGAATAATTCTAACATCATCTAAAGACTCAAAAATCATTTCTGTTTTAGGTGAAAAGTTTTGCTGCATACTTTTTGATTCAGAATCAAAAATAACAACTGGGGATTCACATAAACCTTCAAAGAAACACAGTAAGTTTTGAGCTTGGACTCTGGCTCTACCCGTCAACTCTTCAGAAAAATTAATCAGGTCAAAAACTTGTTGATCGTTTAATCCTTTCACTATTCCAGAGGAGTCAGTTATTGAAAGGATATACTTTTTAAAAGTATAAAAATCTAACATTTCTTGTTGCGTATTTAAAATTTGATATTCACTAATATTTAAGTAAATATCATCCAGTATAGAATCACTTTGAATTAATTGCTTCCTTCCAAAAATAACTATCAACCAATTGAGATTTACTCACAACATCTTCTCTTAAAGCAACTAAATTATTAAATGATGACCAATTTATAGCTGTAGTATCACTCAGTTCGTTTGTAATTAATAATTTAATAATATTTGATTTTCGAGTATCCAAATCAATTATTTCATTCACTTTTTCTCCACGTGCTGTAATACTTTGATTTCTGACATCATTAATTTCATCATATAAATTTTGAGGCAAAGGATTATTTTTTGTTAATAAATACTCCATGAAAGTATTATCCTGAGCCACCTCGATATTCATAAGAATTAAATCTTTATACCATAAATGTGGATATTGAGGTGCGGATCTAGTTCCAACTAATTTCAGAAGTTCTGTAGATAAATAAGGACTTGCTAACTCTAAAGAATTACGTACCTGCATCATATTGTCAACATTCAAATTATTGACTGTACTATACATTTCAGATGAATTCGCTACATTTTCAAGACTATCTAACGCAATCATTTTCAGACTTAATTCCTCACTATTCTCAGCAAACTCACTTTCTAAAAATTGTTTTGTTGGCTCTCTTAAAAAACGTGATGATACTCCAGTAATTAGTGTATTAAAATTACTTTGACATACGTTTTCTTTATTAATTACTTGAACACCTACATTTCCTGTTAATTCAGTAGGGATTTCAATAGGATTATCAAAAGCGTAGTAAATTAGGTTGTCTGGATCTGTTGTGGAAAAATGAAATTCATTTTGCTGATCATCAAAACCATTTGTAAATTTATTACCGGCAGCTTCATTTGCAAAACCTTGTTTTAAACGAACACCATGCCCATCCCCTTGGGTAGAATTAAATGAAAATACAAATTCATCGAATTTATAATTATTATAATCATTACATAACCATTGTAGACCTGAGGCTAACAAAGGACCACTTAGGTCATTTGTATTTTTGCCTATGGCATAATTTCCTAAATAAGTGCCTTCATATTTATTTCTATAGATTTCGTTTTGTTCCATTCCTGTGTTTGCCTGAATAGTTCCAACAATTGCTGATCCAATTTCACTATTTATAAAATGATTTCCTTCTACAGTAAAACTTGTTGGTTCATTTAAACTTAATTGATTCATTTGAGAGATATCATTTGGATGGTCTGAATTATATTCAAATAAGTTTCTTGTTACTGTGCTATTATCAACAGCGCTAAGAATAACACCAGAACGGGAATTCAAAAACTTAATATGATCTATAATTACAGTTGCTTGAGAGTTTGAGTTAGAAGCTCTAACCCCTTCTTTTAAATTAATAAATTTGCCAATATCATAGTCTGTTTCATTATATTCTGTGTGGGTGGTGTTAGGGGAGAAAGTTAAACTTTTCCCAGCGACTCTATAACTAGCATCAATACTTAGTATGCCCGTCGGTCTATTATTAAAGTTACTAATATATGTCCTGTTGTCAATAAAGTCACATCCATGAATACGCACACCATTAACATCATACATAGTGATACCTGTATAAGTGTCAGTACCAAAAATGTCCTCATATTCATCATCCCAAAGAAATTCACAATTTGAAAATAATCCTCTATTCGTTCTTTCATGACCAGAAGGCAGGAAGTCGTGATAGGAAATATATTCAACAGAACGCCAATTGTTTTTAAACGTACTGTTATATGCCATAACTATTCCTCCAGTAGAATTCCAGTTACCTGATTCCCAAACATGAATGGCAGTTCTTGCATTTTCAATTAAAGCTCCATTGTGGATTAGTAAATATCCTTGATTAGTAGTTAATTGAGATTCTTGTGGATTCCCCCAAACTTCAATCCCACCCCAAGCCGAGCCACATTCAGAAGTAATAATTCCACCATCAACAACTAATTTCCCACCAGGTTTTACAACAATCTTCTGATTACCAAATACATATAACTCACCTTTGATTGTTAGTTTAGCCCCTGGTTCTATAACAAGCGTGCAAAACAAGTTCATTCTTTCCACCCATGTCTCAATACCTGTAATTTTCCATTCTAACGGTGGAGTGTTCTCATTTCTCAACAGATCAGCGTACCATATTCCTCTGTAAGAAGTGGATGTAAATAACTCTCCAGTGCAATGTCTTATAGATATTTTAGATTTAAACATCGGAACATCTTTGGAATACCTTCTCCAAATTTCATTTTCTCTATCAATATAATAAACACCATGTCCAGTACCTAGATATAAAACTCCTGTTTCCCTATCCATTTCAAGACTATTAATATGCATCCAACTTGGAAAGATCGAATTTGATTGCGGATCGTCATCTATAGGGTAGGATAAATCAATAAATTCATCATAAACAGGATCATATTCAACAATTCTTCCTTTTCCAGTGATGCCCCATTCAGGACTAGGTTTCAAAATTGTCCAGAATTTGCCGTTTCTACGATGATCAAAAACAAAATTCATTACATTAGTTTGGAGACCAGGTGTACCATCAATAGTTTCATAAATTTGAGTTAAGTTGAAGTCTTTTTCTAGATTCTGTTCAGGTGTTGTTTTGTTAAGGCCACCATAAATATGTAACATTTGGTCTTCATTTTGATTTGTAAACAAAACAGCAACTTTATCCGGTTCGTTAGGAATGACTATTGGTTCAGCTTCTGAATAAACGCTAGGATAAGTATTATTATTGAATATCGTGATAGCGGTAAAGTTGTCATCGTCAGTATTATATGCTAACTTATCGGTTAAACCAGCTGGTTTAATAAAATACGACCTTTCATACAAATTTTCTGAACCTTTAAAGTTATTTCCTTGATTAGTGTATAAATGAGTAAAATCATTGAATTTTTTTATAATTCTAGAATTAGATTGAGTATTCTCAAAACTAAAAATCTCATTGTTGAGGAAAAAGACCTCACCACCTTTAGCATCAGTCATACTCCCCCAATGCCAAATATTTTCATCAGGGTTGTAAACTTGTAGTCCACTATGCCAAAATCCTGAAGCAACATAAAATGGAGGTTGCTGCGCTAAACCTAATGAATAAGATTGTGCCATATTCAATCCCTCTGAGGAAATATCCATTATATGGTCATTTGCTCCTATTGTAGTTCTATAAACACCTCCATCGGTTGCTGCCAAAATCTCATCACCTATGATTAGTATGTCACGTACATCGGGATGAAAACCACCACCATATAAACCGGTAAGCTTGGTTAAAGTACCATTTTCAAACTTATCAACGTCATTGGTGTAAAACCACCAGTTATCCTCATTTGAGGGATTTAATGCAAAACCAAAAGGTTGAGCCCCAATACCAGTATAAAAACCTGTTCTAGATAAATCTGACCAAGAAGAATTAATAATATCGAATTTATGTAAAGAGTAAGAATTGGTATTTTCAAGTATTGTAGGATTAATATGTTCCATTTGAGTTGAGACTATGTATAAGACATTAGGATTATTCTTTTTCACCTCAATGTTACTTTGTCTAAATTGATAGGATAAGTCAGCTTTCAAAACCTTCTTTCCATCGGGTGAGTTTGGATTCCCAACTCCCATAATACTCCATGAAAGCCCAAAATCATTTGAAGTTAGTAAATATTGCTTTATATTTCCAATGGGAGTACCACCAGCATCAACTTCCATTATATGAATCAGAGTTAAATATGTAACAGATCCATTTCTTTCATACCATTCAAAATCACTAAACTGTATAACTTTATCTGGATTAGACGATAAATTATCAACTATGCTACCTAAATTAGAATTTTCATTAAAACTATTCCATATTATTTGATTATTTACACCTTGTGGTGTAACGGTCAAATATGATACCCCCCAAAGGTTGGACAACTTTTAACAGTTTCTTAGTTTGATGCTAAGATGCTACTTTTTTCTTAAAATACAATTTATCTGGCGGTACTTTTCCTATTTCCGTATGCCTTCTCTCTGTATTATAAAAAGTAATATACTCATGAACATGATTTCTTAAATCAACACCGCCATTTGGAGGATTTAGATAAATTCTCTCATATTTTATTGACCTCCAAAAGCGCTCTATGTAAATATTGTCTATTGCTCTTCTGCGTCCATCCATTGATATTTCTATCTCGTTTCTTTTCAAAACCTCAATATATTCTGTGCTTGTATATTGCGAGCCTTGATCAGAGTTGTGTATATCTGGTTTGCCATGTGTTTTTATAGCGCCTTCCAATAGCTCTATCACCCATTCTTTTGTCATTGTATTGGACACGTCCCAAGCTATGATTTTGCGACTATAAACGTCGATTATTGCAGCTAAGTACATAAAGCCCCTTGCCATAGGAATATAGGTTATGTCAGTTTGCCATACTTGATTTGGTCGATTGATGTCTAAATTTCGCAATAAGTACGGATATATATAGCTGTCAGGATCTCTTGTTGTTGTCTTTGGAGCTTGATAAATAGTCCTTAAATTCATCAACTTGTAGAGTCTGCTTACTCGCTTTATATTCACATTATGACCTAAATCTAGATTAAGGTAATCTCGCATTCGTTCTTGGCCATAATAAGGGTGTTTAAGAAAATATCTGTCAATTTCTCTCATTAATATTTCATTTAAAGCGCTCTCGCCCTTTGGTTTATAATAAATCGTTGATCGACTAACTCCTAGAATTTCACATCGTTTTGAAAGGCTTAGTCCTGGGTAAGTTTTAACTGCTTGTTGCCTTTTATCAGCAGTACTCATTTTTCCAAGACTTTCTTTAAAAAATCGTTCTCAACTTTTAATTCGCCTATTGTTTTAAGCAAAGTATCAGAGTTATCTTCAACCTCCTTTTTCTGATTTTCTTTTTCAAAAACCGATGAAGCATTAACTAAAAACTCAGCTTTCCATTTAGATATTTGATTAGCATGTAGTTTGTGTTTACTTGCTAAATCTTGCATTGTAGATTGCTCTTTAATCGCTTCAATAGCCACCTTTGCCTTGAAAGATGCACTAAATGTTCTCCTTTTATTTCTCATATTTATTGTTTAAAATTACAACTTAATATGTTGTCCTAAAAATGGGGAGTACTATAAAACTTGCATTATGATTATCAGAATAATAAAGACCTCCTTCTCTAGCGACAACCAATCTCGAAGATACTCCTGAAGAACTATTCTTCTTAGTCATAACTAGTTCATTTGAGTGGTTTCTTGAAGTCCAACTAAAGTTAAAGGTAGTAAAATCATAAGGCAAGGAGTAGGGATCATTGTTGATTTGACTCCCGTTGTATGGAAAAGCGTTCACACCATTATATCCACATTCAACCCATGTATTGCCATTATCTGCAGTTCTATACACTGCACCTGTTGCCAAGGTGATAAAGATGTATTCCATACTAGCCGCAGGTTGCTCACCAATAGGCTTTACGGCCAAAGATGTAATCTTCGGTTCATGTATTTGGTCTGTTCCAAAAACTTTCCAATTATATCCCTTATCAGTACTAACAAATACACCTCCTCCGCAATGTTCAACATCTCCACCCAATGCATAAATTATATCAGCGTTAGTCGGGTGTTGATAAAGCTTCCTTACTTTACCCACATGCGCTCCAGATTTTATATTCCCAGTGTTATTTTGATGAACTTGTTTCCAAACAGAGGTATTATCATCTGTCTCAGTATAAATCTGAGACAAATTATAAGGCCCTAGTTCGTGCCAGTTTACTGGATTTACAATTAAGGCGTTATTACCACTACTGCTTAATGTATTGAGATGTAATTGTTTCTGAAAATCTTCATTTTTTTTATAAATCTCTAAGGCATGCTGATAGTTCCCTGTCGTTGGCATATATAAACCCCAATATTCTTTCCATCGCAGAAAATCAGTATAACCTGTTCCTTTCATGGAGGAATCACCTTGACTTAACCTATATGCTCTTATGGAATCAAAATGCGCTTCTTTTTCTGCTACATCAATATTAAAATTCCCGTTTGTAGCTCCACCAATTTGTGAGTATATTGGAAAAATACAAATAAAAAAAATGCCCACTGAAAAAAATCGTTTAAACTTGCTCATAGCTATTCTAGATTTAATAAGTAATAATTGTTTATAATATAATGGTGCTTTTAAAAAGACACTGTAAAACAATAAACTAATAATATTAAGTAAGTTTAACATTATTTAATTAATAACCTAGTATATTTCCTTATTTATTTTTTGGACAAAAAACACCTTACATAATTGAAATAGATAATTCTAAATAAGCAAAGCAATTATATGATTAAATCTTTAGTAAAAAAAGATTAGCTCAATATCAGGATAATAAAAATGATTTCGTCTACTGCATCACACTTATCCTATGCGAATTCCTACCCCCCAACTTATCTGCAATATTCAAGTAATAAATTCCATTCGCAATATTTTCAAAATTAATGGAGTTTTGACCTATTTTCAATTGTTTAGTTAAGATTTTTCTCCCTACCGAATTGTAAACTGCCACTTCAGCTTCCCTATCAATATCTATTGTAAAACTCCCGTTATTTGGATTCGGATAGAGTTTTAAACTACTCTCATTAAAATTATTATTAACAGAAGCATTGGCGATATTTATACACGTCGAAGTATCAACACAATTTGTCGTATTGGAACTCACAATCACTGCATAGTCACCATCTTGGGTAACATTAAAAACTTGCGAAGTTTCATTCACAATAGGTGCATAATTATTGTTACAATCCACCCATTGATAAGTTGCGTCTGAATTATTTGCTGTTAGAACAGACCAATTAACATTAACTGAAGCATCTACACACCCTGTTATTAGTCTTGCAATTCTGTTTCTACCTATTCCATTGTAAGAAAGAAAATCTCCTCCAACAATTAATTTGTCATTATCCTGAAATGCCAGAGAAAAAACAGGTTTATCGAATCCAGTTCCAATTTCAAAGGACTCATCAATGCTTCCATTATTATGTAATCTTACAATGTTACTTCTAGCAACACCATTATATGAGTTAAATACTCCACCTACAATTATTTTCCCGTTATTTTGAATGACAATTGAACGAGCACCATTTAGGCCTGAACCTGAATCAAATGATTGATCTTGTGTTCCATCACTATTTAATCGAATGATACCCTTTACAGCGTTATCATTAAAAGTAGTAAAAGAGCCACCCACTAAAATTTTTCCGTCGTTTTGAACTTTAATTGTATTCACTCTTTCATTAAATCCAGAACCAATATCGAAAGTATAGTCAAATGAGCCATCCGCATTTAATCGCACAACATTACTACTTGGTTCACCATTGAAGGAATTAAAATATCCTCCTATTAACATTTTACCGTCAGTCTGAATAACAATATCAAACACCCTTCCATAACCAAAACCTGAACCTGGATCAAAGGAATTATCAATAGAACCATCTGCATTTATTCGCACAATACTATTTCTTGGAGTTCCATTAAAAGAATCAAAACTTCCGCCAACAATAATTTTATCATCATTTTGAACTTTAATTGAATGTATCTCCTCGCTAGGACCCGAAATACCAACTCCCATATCGAAAGAAGTATCTAAAGCCCCATCTGTTTTTAACCGAACTAAACAGTTAATACTTGATCCATTATAGATATCTAAAAGACCTCCACCTACTAGGACTTTCCCATCATTTTGCATTGCAACGCTATTAACCCTTCTAGCATATCCAGAAAATCCAGACCCCGTATCAAAACTACTATCCTTTAAACCATCGGTGTTTAAACGCACAACTCTTTTAAGAACACTTCCATTAAAGGAGGTGAATAATCCACCACCAATAATCTTTCCATCGTTTTGAATAGCAATCGAATTTACTCGGTTATTAAAACCAGTCCCTAAATTGTAATTATTGTCCAGCGATCCATCAGTATTTAACCGTGCGATCCTGTTTTGAGTGGTTCCGTTATATGAAATAAAATTTCCACCAGCAATAACTTTACCGTCATTTTGTATAGAAACAGTATATACTCTGTTATCGAATCCAGAGCCGACATCAAATGAATTGTCTTTTGAACCATCGCTATTCAAACGAACAACCCTATTCGTTCCATTTCCATTTTGAAAAGTAAACTTCCCCCCAATTACAATCTTCTGATCACTTTGTATAGCCAATGAATACACGAAGTTATTTATTAAAGATCCTGAATCAAATGATGTATCCAGTGAACCGTTTGTATTTAAACGAGCAACATATTTGGCAGAGTTACCGTTGAATGCTAGGAAAATTCCTCCCGCTACAATCTTCCCATCATTCTGAAGTTTTAGTGTATTTATCGAAGAATTAAAACCTATTCCCGGATTAAAAGAACTATCCATGGATCCATCTGAATTTAACCTTAAAATGTGATTTATAGAAGTTCCATTGCAGGACCAACAGTTCCCTCCTACAGCTATTTTACCATTATTTTGGATAACAATCGAACTGAATTCGCCATTAATTTGAGGGCCTGGATCAAAAGAATTATCTAGTGTACCGTCAGGATTCAACCGAACAATTACAGTTACAGGTATTCCGTTGTATTCATCGAAACGGCCACTTGCTATTATTTTATCATCATTTTGTATAGCTATTGCTTCAATCCATAATGGAACCGGAACCCCTGTCATCGAACTATTAAATCCAGAACCTAGATTAAAGGATGTATCAAATGTTCCATCCGCGTTTAAGCGAGCTATATTGTTACAGGCATTTCCGTTATATGAAGTAAATCCACCTCCGGCTATTATTTTGCCGTTACTTTGAAGAGCTATCGAATTCACAACGTCATTAAACCCAGTTCCAACAACAAAAGAAGAATCTATAGAACCATCTGGATTTAGTCGGGCTAAAGTATATCTTTCAATACCATTATACATTGAAAAACCACCACCTGCAATCAATTTATTGTCGCTTTGAATTGCTGATGCATGAATTTCGCCACTAAAACCATCCCCAATTCCAAAACCGAGATCAAAAGGATTAAAGGTTGGATCATTCTCACCATTTTGAGAAAAAATAAAAGGTGATAAAATTAAGATAAGTATAAATAGTAATGTCTTTTTCATCTTTTATAATTTTTGAATTCATCAACCAGACTTGGGTTTAGTGTGAAATAGAACCTATTCTAATAGTTATTTAACTATAACAAATAAATTTCACCTCAATTTCCAATTCCTAATAACATCCTCTAAATTAGTTATTTTATTTAAGAAAAAGAAAAAATCAAAAACCTATCCCTCAAATCCAACCACAATCAAATGCGGATATTATTCTCAGGTATTCTAAAATGCATTACTTTCGTTGTGTACTGTACACAAATTATTTCCATGAATAAATTACTCCAAATCCTCCTTTTACTTTCTATCTTAAACGCTTGCCAATCACCCGAAAAAGTAAAAGACCAAGAAACCTACACCTATTTAAAGGTATGTTTCGAAGATTATTACCTTAATTACGATGTTGAAATAACACCACTTTTGGATGAATTTGAACTTTTGCTATTAGATGAAGGACATATTTCGGATACTACTGGAGTAGCTTACAAAACGCTATTTGATAGTTTAGCGGTGAATGATTATTTCAATCCTCCATTAAAAAAAGAAGATTTTGACAATACAGTTTTGTATAAAAATCCTTCTAATATAATTAGCTGTGCAAGTGCATTATTCGCCGTAGATTCTAATGAAATAGTAAAGACAAACTTTTCTAAAATCGCTAGTAAAATCAACCAAGAAATCGAAAAAGGGGAAGACATTTCAATTCATTATTTCTTTGATATCTATAAACGAGAATTAAGCGATGAAGAATTGCGAGCTCCTTATGTAAAGCAATCCGTTTTACTTTTATTGTATCGCTGGTATTTTAAAAGTAAATACGATAGAGATATTCAAATTGAACTGCGTCAAGAAACGCAAAACTAAAAAGTGTAATTCTAAAAATTTTAGATTAATGCTAATTGGATTGTAAAATGTATCTTTGTTAAAAATTATTCAATTATGAGACTCGCTCAAATAGCCAGAAAATTAAAAGTAAAGACTTCCGAAGTTGTTGCTTTTGTTGATCAAAAATTTGAAGAACAAATCGTTCACGCTCCAAACACTAAAATTCCTGATGATTACGTAAATGACATCATCGAACATTTTACGGTTGAAGAGAAAGCTGAAAGCGAGGTGAAAGCTACTCCTGAATCAACAATTATTGAAGAACCGAAAGGGAAAATAATTGCAGAAGAGGAAACTCATGAAATAATTGAGCAAACTGAAGTTGACGAACAAGTTGAATCTATTGAGGAAAGCGAAGAAACTCATGAATTAAATATTGAAGACGGAGTCATTAAAGCTCCAAAAACTGAAGTTCAGGGGATTAAAGTTGTGGGTAAAATTGAATTACCTGGGGATAAACCAAAAGAAACCGAAAGAACTCCAGAAGATCTCAATGACGAATCAGCACAGGAAGAAAAAACCGTTTATAATGCAGATAATCCTTCTGAATCGACTGAAGAAGAAAAGTCTAATGCAGAGGTAAAAAAAGAAGTTGAAACTCCGACCCGAGAATCAAAACCTGTTCAAGAAAAAAAGAAAGTAACAAATAAGAAAGGGAATAAGTCACGAAAAAACAAGAATTCGCTTACTTATGAGGAGGAAAGAAATTTAGCTCAGAAAAAATACAGGGAGGAACTTCAGAAGCAAAAAGAGATTGATAAAAAGAAAAAGAAAGCCAAATATGAACAAATGATGCAGAAAAAAGCTGCTAAAAGTTCATCAAACAAATCTAAACAAAAGAAAAAATCTAAGCAAACTCCAAAGACTATTTCAAAAAAACAAGTTCAACAAAAGGAAAAACCAACATCACTTTGGGGCAGATTTATCTATTGGCTTAATCATTAATCATGTTTACAAAAGAAGAAAAAAAAGAAATTACAACTGCATTTTGGACAAGGTTCAAAGAACAAGCAGGTGTAAATAAAGGTGCGAACGGAAAACGCATCAATTGGGTGAACTACCCTACTCATCTCAAACAATTGTACGTTCGACTGCATGCCGATACAGAAATCGCACGATTTTCTATTGACGTTCAAGCAAAAGACGATGGAGTGCGTGCTATTATTTGGGAACAAATGACAGAACTCAAAAAAGTGATGGAGGAAGAAATGGTTTTCCCAGGAATTTGGGAAGAAACTGCATTTAATTCGGCTGGACAAACTATTTCGAGAATTTCATGGACATTGGAAAATGTGAACATGTACGTTAAAGAAGATCAAGAAAAAATCTTTAATTTCTACATTTCATTATTACTTGGTTTCGACCGTTTTTACAATACTTACGACGAGGTTTTGATTGGGCTGGTGAGGTAATTACGAATGGTTGAATTACGCATTACGAATTTTTTAAAAAATAAAAGTTAGAAGCTTCTGCGAGATTGCATCTCATGGTCTTACAACTTTTATTTTTCTACCCATTAATTGAACTTAAATTTAGATTCCAATTCGTAATTCCTAATTCATAATTCGTAATTGATTTTTCGTAAATGAATTTTTCTCTTCAAAAATCCATCTAAAATCAGCTAAATCAACTATTTTTATCGCACAACAATTTCAAACTATGGCAATTTCGAAAAAAGAACTAGATTTTAACAAAAACGAGGATGCAATGCGTCTCAAAATTTCACAACTGGAACGTGAGCTAGCTAAGGTTTACGAAGGTGGTGGAAAAAAAAGAATAGAAAAACACCACAGCAAAGGTAAACTTACGGCCCGTGAAAGAATAGACTTATTGCTCGACAAAGACACCTACTCTTTTGAAGTAGCTGCATTTGCAGGAAAAGGAATGTACGAAGAGCATGGTGGTTGTCCTGCGGGTGGAGTGGTTATCAAAATAGGATATGTTTCAGGAAAACAATGTATCGTTGTCGCCAATGATGCCACTGTAAAAGCGGGTGCTTGGTTTCCGATTACAGGAAAGAAAAACCTAAGAGCGCAAGAAATTGCAATGGAAAACAATCTTCCAATTATATATTTAGTCGATTCTGCTGGAGTTTATCTTCCAATGCAAGACGAAATTTTTCCCGACAAAGAGCATTTCGGTCGAATTTTTAGAAATAATGCTGTAATGAGCTCAATGGGAATTACACAAATTGCCGCTGTAATGGGGAGTTGTGTTGCCGGTGGAGCTTATTTGCCAATCATGTCTGACGAAAGTTTGATTGTGAACAAAACAGGAACGATTTTTTTGGCGGCTTCTTATTTAGTGAAAGCAGCAATTGGAGAAACAATCGACAATGAAACTTTAGGAGGCGCAACCACACACACCGAAATCTCTGGAGTTTGTGACTACAAATCAGAGAATGACGAAGAATGTTTAAAAACAATTCGTGAATTAATGAGTCAAATCGGAGCACCACAGTCTGCTGGTTTTGACAGGAAAGAGGCTATTTTACCCAAAAAAGAATTGAAGGATATTTACGGAATTCTACCAAAGGAAAGAACAAAACCTTATGACGTTCGTGATGTGATCGAATGCATAGTAGATGATTCTAAATACACGGAATACAAGAAAGAATACGGTCAAACCATCGTTACAGCTTATGCCAGAATTGATGGTTGGAGCGTTGGAATTGTTGCTAATCAGCGTTTGCTCACCAAAAGTGGAAAAGGCGAAATGCAATTTGGTGGAGTAATTTATTCTGATTCTGCCGATAAAGCTGCACGTTTTATAATGAATTGTAACCAGAAAAACATTCCTCTTGTATTCTTGCAAGATGTTTCTGGATTTATGGTGGGATCAAAAAGCGAACACGGTGGAATAATAAAAGACGGAGCGAAAATGGTGAGCGCAATGGCTAATTCTGTTGTACCTAAATTTACTGTAGTTTTAGGAAATTCTTACGGAGCAGGAAATTATGCAATGTGCGGAAAAGCTTATGACCCTAGACTAATGCTGGCTTGGCCAACGGCAGAATTAGCAGTAATGAGTGGGGCTTCGGCAGCTAAAACCTTGATGCAAATTGAAATGGCTTCTCTCAAAGCAAAAGGTGAGGAAATCACAGCAGAAAAGGAGAAAGAAATGTACGATAAAATTAAAAATCGTTACGACGAACAAATTAGTCCTTACTATGCTGCCTCAAGAATTTGGGTAGATGCCATTATCGATCCTGCGGAAACTAGAAATATAATTGCCCTGGGAATTGAAGCGGCCAACCTAAAACCCGCAGAAAAGCCATATAACGTAGGAAACATTCAAACGTAAAAACAAATCAATATGCTGAATTGGCAATTTAAACATTACAATGACCTTTCACTAAACGAATTTCATGATATTCTCGCTTTAAGAATTAAAGTTTTCGTGGTTGAACAAAATTGTCCTTACCAAGAATTAGATGGAAAAGATAAAAAATCTTACCACTTAATTTGCCGAAATGGAAAAGGAGAATTGGTGGGAACTATGCGTATTTTACCACAGGGAGTAGCATACGATGACATAGGTTTTGGAAGGGTTGTTTTGGCAGAAGAAGAAAGAGGCGAAAAAGAAGGACACCAAATGATAGAAGAAGCCTTGGCCTTTTGCAGAGCCGAATTTGGCGACGTTCCTGTCTACCTCTCAGGACAAAAACATTTAGAAGCATTTTACAACAAACACAATTTCAAATCTACCGGAAAAGAGTACTTAGAAGACGGAATTCCACACGTGGAAATGTGTTTAAAATCAAACAAATAAGAAATAGAAATGAAAATAATTAATAAAACTTTATTGTTCGCCGCTGGAGCTTCGATTTTAGCTTCTTGCGGAACCTCTAAAAAGGACACCAAAGAAATTAATCCAAAAAGTCCATACACTATTAATGTAGACTATTTGGACAAATCAACTGCTCCATCTGAAGATTTCTTTCAGTATGCCAATGGAACTTGGATCAAGAACAATCCTGTACCGGCATCAGAATCACGTTGGGGAAGTTTTAATGAACTAGACCAACGCAACAAAGAAAAACTAACGGTAATTTTAGAGGAAGCTTGCTCAGTTGAATCGGCTATAGGAAGCGATCTTCAAATCATCGGTGACTACTACGAAGCAATGAAGGACATGGACTTAAGAAATGAACTAAGTCCGAAAAAGATTTTCTTAATCAAAGAAGAGTTAAAACAAATCAAAGACCATTCATCACTTCCTGATGCGGTAATGAAAATGAAAAAGAAAGGAATTAGTGCCTTTTCTAGTTTATATGTAGGTCAGGACCTTAAAAGCGTAGATAAAAACACGCTCTATCTTTCTCAAGGTGGTTTAGGTTTGCCCAACAGAGATTACTATTTCGATGATTCAAAAGCGGAAATCCGTGATCAGTATCTAGACTACATGGCCCTTGCTTTCGAACTATTTAGATTTGAAAATCCATCAGAAGTAGCCCAACGTGTAATCAAGTTCGAAATGAAAATGGCAGAATCAATGATGAAGCCTGCAGAATTAAGAATTCCTGAGAACACCTACAACCCAATGGTTATTGATGACGCAGACGAAATCGTTAAATTCTTAAACATAAAAGAAACTGCAGCGAAATACGCCAAAGACAAAAAAATCGAAAACATCATCGTCGGACAACCAAAGCACATTATTTCATTGGGTGAGGTTATTGCAAGCGAAAACTTCGAAACTGTTAAGGAATATTTAGCATGGAAATACATCAACCACTATGCTCCATATATGGACGAAAAATTGGTGAGGCTTAATTTTGACTTTTATGGAACAGCCCTTTCTGGAATCAAAGAAATGAAACCAATGAATGAAAGAGCCATCGAAGAAATGACGAATAAAGCGGTAAGTACTGCATTGGCAAAGGAATTTGTTGCTCGCCACTTCTCTGAACAAGCAAAAAACAAGGTTAACACAATGGTTGACAACCTACTTGCTGTTTATGAAACGAGAATCAACAATTTAGAATGGATGACCGATGAGACAAAAACTGAAGCTTTAAAGAAACTACATGCTATTGGTCGTAAATTAGGATATCCTGATACTTGGAAAAACATTAAAGGTTTAAAAATTAATGCCCAGGACTACATTGGTAACGTTGATGCATGTCACAGTTTCTCTTTTGAAGAAAACATGTCTAAATTAGGAAAAGCTGTAGACAAGGATGAATGGGGAATGCCCGCTCACCTAGTAAATGCGTATTACCACCCTTTACTAAATGAAATCGCTTTCCCAGCGGGTATAATGCAAGCTCCATTTTTTGATGTAAACGCTGAAGATGCTGTAAATTACGGAGGAATTGGAATGGTAATCGGTCATGAATTTACTCATGGTTTTGATGACATGGGAAGTAAATTCGCTGCCGATGGATCATTCACTAACTGGTGGTCTGAGGAAGACAGAACTAACTTTGAAGAAAGAACAAATCGTTTAGGAAAGACTTTTAGTGGCTTTTGTCCAATTGACGGTCACTGTGTGAATCCTGATTTAACAATGGGTGAAAACATTGCAGATTTAGGAGGAATTACAATGGCCTACTATGCTTATACAATGACAGATGAGTTCAAAAAAGGAGACAAAAGAAGTGGGTTTACTCCAGCTCAACGTTTCTTCTTGGCGTATGCTCAGTTGTGGAAAATCAACTATACGGATGCCGAACTAAAAAAACGTTTGGCTACAGATCCACACAGTCCTGGGAAATATAGAGTAAACGGACCATTAATGAACTCCCCAGAATTCTTCGAAGCCTTTGGTGTAGAAGAAGGAGATGCTATGCGCAAAAGTGAGGAGAAAATTTCTAAAATCTGGTAATCCCTTATTTTACCAATGAAAAAAATTATTGTAATTGCAGGACCTACAGCAAGCGGAAAAACTTCGCTTGCTGTGGCTTTGGCAAAGCAATTGAATTGCTCCATCATTTCTGCAGATAGCCGACAATTTTATAAAGAACTATCCATCGGAACTGCAAAACCAAGCGAGGAAGAAATGGAGGGAATCCCACACTATTTCATCGATTCCCATTCCGTAGAGCACCCCTTATCTGCTGGTCAATTCGAAAAACAAGCCTTAGAAAGAGTAAAAAACCTTTTTGAATCTGATGACACCATCATTATTGTTGGAGGTTCTGGCATGTTTATTAACGCACTAATCTACGGAACCGATCAATTGCCTCACAATCCAGAAATAAGAGATTTTTGGAATCAAGAATTAGAAGAAAAAGGCATTGAATTTCTTCAAGAAAAACTTAAAACAGTTGACCTCGCATATTATAATGAAGCAGACATTAAGAATCCAGTCCGTCTCATAAGGGCATTAGAGATTTTCGAAATTACAGGTCAGCCTTTCTCACAATTGAGAAAACAAAATGTAAAAACACCTCGATTTCCTACTTATTATTTTGTTATTAACCATCCGAGAGAAGAGCTTTACAACCGCATTAATCAGCGCGTAGAAATCATGATAGCCAATGGCTTGATTGATGAAGTTAAAAACAACATTCAACACCGATCATTACAAACACTAAATACTGTTGGCTACAAAGAAGTTTTCGAATACTTAGACGGTGAGATTTCCAAAGAAAGAGCTATAGCATTGATTCAACAAAATACGCGAAGATATGCCAAGCGCCAATTAACATGGTTTAGAAAGGAAGACAGCGCCCATTGGATTTCGCCAACAACTACCGAAAACATGGTTAAAGACATCATTTCTACACTACAATAGTTAATTCTTCTCCTCCGCTCCTATTTTTGATAAAATTCGATTATTTCCATATATTTGGTAGAAATTACCGAAAATGAAATATTTAGTAGTCACCTCTTTACTGGTCTTCATCTCCCTTTTTTCCTGTAAAAAAGAGGAGCTCGATTTTAAATTCTCAGGAAATGTAAAAGCACCTGAAACGGGCGAAAACATCCAAAATGCCGCAGTTAAAATCTATACTTATAGCACAGGAGACAATATAGAAACATTGAAAGGAAGTACGACCACTGATGCCTCAGGAAACTATGATATAGCAGTAGAACGCTCCAAATTTGAAACATTGGTTATTCGAGTTTCGAAGAAAAACTACTTTATCGATGAAAAGACATATCCCATTGACGACTTAACGACTGAAGATCAAAACGCAATAACTCACTTCTTAAGTCCAAAATCTTGGACCAAATTTATTCTGAAGAAAGGTGGTGTTACTGCTTCAAATGACCATATAAAAATCCAGAAAGTTTCAGGAAAAACCGACTGTGAAGACTGCTGTAAGAACGAGACAAAATTCTATTACGGAAATGAGGACCTCGACGTTTATTGCCTAAATGATGGAAATAAATACATGAAGTTTTATTGGTGGACAATAGGCTCGAATACTTCCAATGGAATAGATAGTATTTACAACACGCCATTTGATACAACGAGTTTTACTATCAACTATTAATTCAGCCAACGATTTAAACAACTGTTGCACAAATATTTAAAATTAGTGGCTAAGCTATTTAAATCGCAATAAGCATTATCCTTTAATCCTATTTATATTTTATCCTAAAAAAACACTGATGATAAATGGATTAGAAGAAGTCCTTACCTCAGAAAAAGAAAAATTTCTCCAAGGTCCAAGATGACAGAATAATGGCGATATCTTTCAAAAAGTGAGTAGAAAATAATGACAATGAACAACATAAGATTGTTCAAAACATTAAACATTTCTTCCCTTACATTTTGTCATTCAATTAAATAATCTCTATCTTTGCACTCCAATTTAGAGAAAATTGGGTTTATCGTTAATCTTATATAAGACGATTTAATATAAATTTCTTTCAAGTTTTTAAGATTGCTTGAAATACAATTAAAAGGTGCCAATATGGCTGAAAACAAAATTATTGATCAGGGAAATCCTGAGTTTGACTGGGACGCGTTAGCTAACGAAGGGTATAGTCAAGCACAACACGCTGAATACGCAGATCAGTATGAAGCAACATTAACTTCTATTACAGAGAAAGAAGTAATTCTTGGAACTGTTGTAGCAATTACAGACCGTGAGGTTGTTGTAAACATTGGTTACAAATCTGAAGGAGTTATTGCAATTAACGAATTTCGTTACAAACAAGATCTTGCAGTTGGAGATGAAGTTGTAGTATTTGTTGAATCACAAGAAGACCGCAATGGTCAACTAGTAGTTTCTCACAAAACTGCACGTATGCACCACGCATGGGATCGTGTGAACGAAGTGTTGAAAACTGGTGAAGTGATCACTGGACATGTTAAATGTAGAACAAAAGGTGGACTTATCGTTGATGTATTTGGAATTGAGGCATTCTTGCCAGGTTCTCAAATTGACGTTAAACCTATCCGTGACTACGATATGTACGTTGGTAAAGACATGGAATTCCGTGTTGTTAAAATCAACCAAGAATTTAGAAACGTTGTTGTTTCTCACAAAGCGCTTATTGAAGCAGAGCTTGAAGAGCAGAAAAAACAAATTATCTCTGGTCTTGAAAAAGGACAGGTTCTTGAGGGTACAGTTAAAAACATTACTTCTTACGGTGTATTCATCGATTTAGGTGGTGTTGACGGTCTTGTTCACATTACAGATCTTTCTTGGGGACGTGTTAACCACCCAGAAGAGATTGTTGAATTAGATCAAAAATTAAACGTTGTAATCCTTGATTTCGATGACGATAAGAAACGTATCGCTCTTGGATTGAAACAACTTCAAGCACATCCTTGGGATGCATTGGATGAAGGTATGAACGTAGGTGATAAAGTAAAAGGTAAAGTAGTTGTACTTGCTGATTACGGAGCATTCGTTGAAATCGCACCAGGTGTTGAAGGATTAATTCACGTATCTGAAATGAGCTGGTCACAGCACTTAAGAACAGCACAAGATTTCCTTAAAGTAGGAGATGAAGTTGAAGCTGTTGTTTTAACATTAGATCGTGAAGAGCGCAAAATGTCTCTAGGTATTAAGCAATTGATGCCAGATCCATGGGAAGCTATTGAAAACCGTTACCCAGTTCAATCTAAGCACAAAGCTAAGGTTCGTAACTTCACTAACTTCGGTGTATTCGTTGAATTAGAAGAAGGTGTTGACGGATTAATTCATATTTCTGACCTTTCTTGGCAAAAGAAAATCAAACATCCATCTGAATTCTGCAAAGTAGGAGAAGAAATGGAAGTTGTGGTTCTTGAAATCGACCAAGAAAACAGAAGAATCTCTCTAGGTCACAAACAACTTGAAGAGAATCCATGGGATGTATTTGAAACAATCTTCGGAGAAGGTTCAGTACACCAAGGAACAATCGTTGAACAAAAAGATAAATCAGGTATCGTATCTTTACCTTACGGTGTAGAAGGAATTTGTCCTGCTAAACACATGCGTAAAGAAGATGGTTCTAATGCGAAAGTAGAAGAAACTCTTGATTTCAAAGTAATTGAGTTCAACAAAGATGCTAAGAAAATCGTTGTTTCTCACTTGAGAACTTTTGAAGAAGGCGAAGATAAGCCAACTACGAAAAAATCTAGCGGTAAATCCGGTGGAGGTTCATCAAAAGCTGTTAGTGATGTAAACAAAAACTCTGAAAAATCTACTTTAGGTGATTTAGATGCTCTTGCAGCCTTGAAAGAAAAAATGGAAGGAAAGTAATTTTCTAACATCATATATCTGAGAAGCCCCGATTCTTTCGAATCGGGGCTTTTTTTTGGTTTGGGCGTTTAGTATGGGCGATTTGTAAGGGCGATTTGCAAATCGCCCATGCAATCTCCAGACCACAAAAACAATCTACCATTATCCTTGTTATTACTACTCGTCAAAAAAAATTCATTATTTTTATCTTAAAAACTAAATATGTTAACAATAACAGCCGTTTTCCTAATCATATCAGGAATATTTGCAGCGATAGCTAAAGTGAGTAAAAACACCAAACCAAGCGAATTTATCGCGGTTTACATCTTAGGGATAAGTACACTTATTCTCACCAAAGATTTTCTCAACGATGAAAAAGGAGTAAACCAAAGCTTAACCTTTTTATTAATTGCCATACTGAGTATCAACTTTGCATTGGGTGAGTTTTTGAAAAAGAAAAAACATTTGGGACTTCTAATTATTCCTGTCCTGACCAGCGCAGGATTCTTTCTTTATCCAGAGTTGGCCCAACACAGTTATATGGGACAACAAATAGATGATATTTTAGTCTTGTCAGGATTGGCCCTCTTGAGTGCACTTGCTCCACTACTCATACATGTAATCAACTTAATTTTAGCTAAAATGTTAGCCAAAATGAGCCCAATTAAATGGGATGAAAAGGACGCTAATTTACTCCATAGTGCTCTGCTTTTTACTTTCATTGGTGTGATCGCATCGCTAGGTGGATTTTTACTTGGAAAAGTGGGAATATTAATCGCAGCTACACTCTTCCTTTCCAGTTCATTCTTAGCACGCAACAAAACCACAATTCCATCTAGTCTTCTAATTAGTGCTTCTGGAGCAATGTTTCTTATCTCCGCAGCATTTATAGTCCTAGAGCAAGCGGGCTTTGCATCATTAGACCTTACCAATGGTGAAGTAATTCAAGGTGTATTTTTAGCAGGATTTATAGTGACAATCTATGAACTACTTACCAGATTGGCTTCTGAGAATACCGGAAAATGGAAATTTTTACTAACAGCTAAGGCCATTCTAGTTCCACTACTTATTATTTTATTATTAGGTTTTGCCTATACACAATTAGAGAGGTTAGGAGGAATTTTAACACTCTCGTCACTTTTAATTTCTCTTGGGTTGCTCTCAGTTCTTTACGCTACGTTCACATCAAAATTGAACATCATAGGTTTAAAACTGTTTTCTCTAGGTTTTATACTGCTTATCGCTCCCAATTTCCATCCGGTGAAGCAATCATCAGGAATTGATTTAGCCTCTCTGGGAATTGAGCAATCTGAAGACAGCAACTCAGGAAACTCAAATGCTCAGAGCTATCACGATAAATTAGATGAACCCAATGGAAAAGATATTGCAAATGCAACAGGCAACTGGAAAATCGATGATGAAAAATCAAAGATTTTCTTTGAACTAGGGCCTCCTAGCGGAAGAACGAGCGGTGAATTTAAACAAGTGATTGGAGACTTTAAAATAACAGAAAATCTATCCAATACCTCGATTAACGTTGTTTTACCCGTCAAAAACATCTCAACTTACAATTCTATGCGTGATGAATCTTTAATGGACGAAGAATATTTCCACGAAGAAAAATATCCTGAACTGAAGTTCGAATCTAAAAACTTTACAAAATCTGGAGATGCTTACTTAGTCGAAGGAGATTTCACTTTACTGGGCATTAGTAAACCTGTCGAAGTTACTCTGAAATTAGTAGGTACAGGAGAACAAGATGGCAAAGAAATAATGGTACTTTGGGGAAAATCTTCTCTTAATAGAACAGATTACGGAATGCCTTCATCTGCTAAAATTGGAGATGTTGTTGATTTTCATTTTGAGATTCAATTAACCAAATAGATTTACATTAGGGGCGTTTTGCTTTAATGGTGTTCTGTTTCCAGAACATGATAGAAAACGCCCCCATAGTAAAACAATTTCGCTTGTCAATCAATTATTCCTTACTTTTAGACTTGTGAAAAATATACTCTTAATCAGTTTTGTTATTTTGACCCTTTTGGGTCGAACACAAACTTTCTTTGAGAATGATTCAACACTAAACCCTAAAAGAACAGCTTGGACAAGCGCCACAATTGCAACTGGTTGGACAGGGAGTATTCTTGCGTTAAAAAACGTATGGTACAAAGAAAGTTGGACAAATAGCTTCCATTTATTTGATGACTCCCAACAGTGGTTGGGAATGGATAAAATAGGTCATGTCTACACTGGAAACCTCATCACCAAAAATATCGCCTCCTTATACCGCTGGTCTGGAGTAAACCGAAAGCAAAGTTTATTGATTGGTTCGTCAGTTGCTTTTGGATATCTCAGCAGTTTGGAATTGCTGGATGCTTATTCCGAGAAATGGGGCTTTTCCTGGTCCGACATTGGAGCCAACACATTAGGAATAGCTTGGTATACTTGGCAAGAATTGCTTTGGGAAGAACAACGCCTAAAACTAAAGTTCAGCGCACATTTATCTCCTTATGCGCAATACAGACCCAACACATTAGGTGGAACAGTTTCCGAAAGATTATTAAAAGACTACAACGGTCAAACCTACTGGTTATCCATCTCGCCTGCCCAATTTATGAACGAAAGCTCCTCTTTTCCAAAATGGTTAAGCTTTAGTTTTGGATACAGCATAGATGAAAAAATACATGGAGATTTTAATTCATATACAGTATTAACCGGAAAACCAGGATTAAAAACATTTAATGCAAAAAGCCAATATTTGTTTTCCTTGGACATAGATTTTCAAGGATTTAATCCCAAGAGACAATGGATGAAGACTTTGTTTAAGGTAATAAATCATGTAAAAGTCCCATTTCCAGCAGTAATATTTAGTGGTGGTAAACTAGAGGTGAGTTCGCTTTACTTTTAATTTAACCGCAAAGCCCACAGAGTTTTTCGCAAAGTGCACAGATAAAAAATGCTATTTCTGTAAATAAAACCCATTTCCAATCTTTGTGAACTTTACGTGTTCTTTGCGAACTTAGCGGTTATAATCATGTAGCATATACTACTCCTCGTAACGTTTCAAAAGCACTGCTGCAATATGTCCGCCAAATCCGAAAGTATTACTTAAAGCGTAATCTACTTTGGCAGGTACACCTTTACCAACAGGGAAGTTGTAGCTATTTTTACAAGCTTCTTCAAAATTTTCCACATTAATAGTTGGAGCGACCATTTGGTGTTTGATGGATTGTGCACATAGAATAGTTTCTATGGCCCCAGCAGCACCTAACAAGTGACCTGTCATGGACTTTGTACCACTTACCAATAAAGAATTTCTTTTCTCAAAAACTGCATCCAAGGCTTTAATCTCACTTACATCTCCATTTGGAGTTGAAGTTGCATGCATGTTGACATAATCCACTTTATCAGCAGTGATTTCCGCCTCTTCTAGGGCTAAATTCATTCCTCTAATTGCACCTTCTCCTTCAGGATGTGTTCCTGTTAAATGATAAGCATCGGCAGCCATTCCACCGCCTACAATTTCAGCTATTATGGTTGCACCACGCTTCTTAGCATGCTCTAATTCCTCTACAACTAATGCTCCAGCACCTTCTCCCATTACGAAACCATCTCGGTTTACATCAAAAGGACGAGAAGCAGTTGCATGGTCATCATTTTTTGTAGATAAAGCTTTTAAAGAACCAAAACCGCCTATGGTCGCCGCTCCAATTGGAGATTCTGAACCACCAGAAACAATCATATCTGCTTTGTTCCAACGCACATAGTTAAAGGCCTCAATAATCGCAGTTGTAGAAGTTGCACAGGCCGAAACTGGTGCGAAGTTTATGCCTTTTAGTCCATATTTCATTGAAATAACACCTGCAGCAATATCGACTAATATTCTTGGGATGAAGTAAGGATTGAAACGAGGCGTTCCATCTCCATCATGATACTCTTTCAACTGATTTTCAAAAGTTTGGATTCCTCCGTTTCCAGATCCCCAAATCACACCTACTCTATTCAAATCAATATTTTCGAAATCAATTTTGGCTTGTTTAATCGCTTCGTCTACAGCCACCAACGCGTATTGCGTAAACATATCGTACTTCTTACGCTCTTTCCTATCTAAATGATCCTCTGCCTTAAAGTCTTTCAACTCACAAGCAAATTGTGTTTTAAATTTAGAGGCATCAAAAGTTTTAATTGGAGCTGCTCCGCTCGTTCCAGCAATTGCATTTTCCCAAAAAGCATCCACTGAATTTCCAATTGGAGTAAGGGCTCCCATCCCTGTGATTACAACTCTACGCATATTATTTTGTTTTTTATTGCGGGGCGAATATAAGAAATAATACAGTAAGGAGTAGCGAGTATCAAGTCGGGATTTGAAAACACTCAGTATTGAAAAATTAATAAACAAGCTTTATGAAGCCCCCAAAAAAAATTGTAAATTAGTGAGATTAATATGAAATCAAAACTATTATGAAGCCATTAAAACTCATTCTATCAATATCGCTAAGCATATTATTATTGGCATGCAACAAAAAAGATATTGAGAAAAAAAGTAGCAGTAGTGCCAAAAACAACTGTTTTCTCAACTCTAACCTTCCTTCAATGGGAAATATATTATCACAAAATCAACAAAATGAATACTTTGAAATATGGAAGTCTCTCGTGATGAATAAAAGCGCTATGTCGGAATCATATTTTGATGCACATATAGTTGATTACAAAATTTCATCAATAGCTTGGAATGCCGGTGTTTCATTTAGAATCGATTATCAATTAAAAATCGATTGGATGACTATTAATTGCCAGGATGAGTTTCTAGTAACAATGAATTCTTCGTACGAAGCGTTTGAACACCTAAACATACCTAGAGATGTAAATTTTGATGAAAGCCAAATTGATTTTAACATTAATAATATGGTTCATTCCGAAATTAGTTCATATAATTTGTTAGACCAATTAAAATACAACAATTGTGATGAATTGAAAACAGCCATTAAAGACTCTACGGGGTACCAAGTTGCAGTGCCCGATCGCGCAACATATTATGTTCCTGGTAAATTACCAAGAGAAGATGGAGATCCTTATGTTTTAATTATTGGTACAATTAACAACCAAGAAAACAAATGCCTAAAGGGACACATAAACTTAAACACCGGAGAGTGGGAGGCTTGGGAAGATGTTTGCGTGCAATAACAGCATTTGAATATTAGCTATTACTTCTTACAACATCCATCCAAACTATTGTAGGCTTCCTCAGTTGGTTCAACATCATTGGCTTTAAAACCTGAAAGGGCAATTGCTTTTTCAATTTCTTCTAAATTCGTCTTTTTTGAATTGTAAGTAACCGTAATTGTGTTTGTTTCTGCATCGATTTTCACCTTTCTCACTCCTTTGGTATTTTGATCTACCCTAAGGAATATATTTCGATCACATGATTCACATTCAGAACAATGGTCACAGAAAATTTCAGTTTCAATTACTGTAGTTTTAATTTTTCCTTCTTGACTTTATGCAAAGTGGATTGAGCCAAGAAATAACAATGTTAAAAGCAGATTTTTCATTTATTTAATTTTAATTAATAAGCATTTTTTTCTGTAAACTCGCTTTAGCTTTAAATAGCGTTGAACAGTAAAAAAACAATACAGTTATTGTATCTTTAAACTATTTCATTCAAAAATACTTAATTGCTAATATAAAAAAATGAAACGATTTATCACACTTCACATCAACTTATGCCATAATGACGCATAAAAATTCAAGGAACAGATTTTGACATCCAAAAACCATGAAGACAATCCAAACTCAAAAAGGAAGAACATTAGAAGCTATAATCTATCCATTATTGGTTTTGATTATCATGTGGGTTGTATTTTTAATTGACAGATATTTTCATTTAGATTTATACAAATACGGTGTGAAACCGCAAACCGTAGAAGGTATCAAAGGAATTTTCCTGATGCCTTTTATCCATGGTCAACGCGATTTTTCTCATATCATTAACAATTCAATCCCCACGTTTATGCTACTTGGTGCGTTGATTTACTTTTATAGAGAAATTGCCTTGTACGTTGTACTATTCATTTGGCTGGGTGCCGGATTTTTATTGTGGTATTTAGCTGTTAACACACAATCTTACCACATTGGAATGTCAGGGGTAATTTACGGTTTATTCGGATTTTTATTCATCAGCGGTTTCTTCAAAAAGTATTTACCATTACAAGCCATTTCCTTGGCTGTGGCTTTCGTTTATGGCTCTATGATTTGGGGGATTTTCCCGATGGAACAAGGCGTTTCTTGGGAAGGGCATTTATCCGGTTTCTTGGTTGGTGCTATAGTCGCAGTTGCCTTCCGTAAAAAAGGACCTGTCCCACCAAAATACCGCTATGAAATTGAAAAAGAAATGGGAATAGAGCCACCGGATTTAGAGGGTGAATGGAAAGAACGCAGAAGAATTTGGGAAGAACAACAACTACAAAAACAAGAGGAAATTCAGCAAAGAGTTGAAGCCCTAGAAGCCAAAAAACAATTGCAAGAAAACCCAAAGAATCAATCAACAGAAAACAGTTCAACCGATTCAAAAAACAGTTCTTCAACACAAGGTTTTGGAGTGAATTACCATTTCATTCCCAAGAAAAAGAAGGAGGATTGATACAACAAAAAACACAATTCGAAGATACACCGTTGGACTGTTGGTTAAATCGTCTGTTGTTGTTCTTCAATGACTCAATTAATCGAAGCCCATTTCTGCGAAAGGGATAGTAACGGCATCCTTTGCCCCTTCAGGCAGAGATATAGTGGAAAGTCCGACGCTGACATTTTTTTCTTGTTTAATAAAAATTATTTACTCAAGAAAAAAATGGCTGGGATTCGCCCAAGAAAAAAGCACTAAAATGATTCTACATTTCCAAAACCGGAATATCCTTCACCTTTGTTTTCTCCAAATAATCCAATAGAATCTTTCCACTTTCATCACCATCTGTGAAGACCTCCATTATTGCTGGTCTGTCGTTGTCTTGAATTTCCATAAACACATCGAGTTGACTGTCAATTTCTAACATGGAATTCGCTGCGTAATAATTCACATTAAAAGCTTCTGCAATAGATTTGGCAGAGAAAGAATGTTTGGCTACAAAAAACTCATCACCTTGCGGAGTGCTTTTTGGACCTGGAATAATATTAAATATTCCGCCTCCTCCATTGTTAATCAAAAACACTCGGAAATTTGAAGGCACATGGTGATTCCAAAATGCATTGCTATCATAGAAAAAGCTAATATCGCCGGTGATGAAAGTATGCAATTGTGTATCTCCAGCAATTGCATTTCCGATCGCTGTGCTTGTTGAACCGTCTATCCCACTTGTTCCGCGATTACAGTAGTAACTAATGCTCTTAATAGGATCAAAAAGCTGAGCATAGCGAATAACTGAACTGTTGGATAAATGCAAGCTACTTTGGTCTGGAATAGCATCCAAGATCAAATTAAAAACAGATAAATCTGAATACGGAGCCGTCTCCAAATACATCATGTGATTGCCTTGCGTTAAATAATCTAACTGCTTCCATTGTTCTCCGTATCGTGAAGAGTTTCGATTAAAACCATCTTCTAAAAGGAAATCTAAAAAGGCATTCGCTTGTATTGGAATTGTCTTCGTTAAGGATTGGTAAGTATCCATATACGGAAACTCTTGCCCGATTTTCCAATTGTGTTTTGGCTTGAATTTCCTTAAATAGGTTTTTATCTTCTTGGAAATTACGGCTCCTCCAATGGTAATCAACAAATCGGGCTGATAGAGCGCTGGATTTTCTTCCAAGAAACTCGAGATCGTTCTGTCAATGCAATGAATAAAACCCCTATCCTGAAGATTACTTGTATTCTCCACAACAATGGCAACACTTCTATCATTGGCTAAATTCTTCAATTGTTCATTCAAATATCCGTTTTTGGGCATTTGACCACACAATATTAATTTCCGAGGAGAATTATTCCAGATCTTTGTTAATTCCTCCTTCTGAGTAGAAGATAACTGAGGGTGAAGGTCTAAAACCTCTATCGAAGCTTGTGCATCTTTTGAAGATTCTACATTTTCGATCGTTTTATATAAAGGCTCTGTAAAAGGAAAATTGAAGTGAACAGGTCCTCCTTTTGGAGATTTAGCGGTATTCAATACTTCATCAAGAGACCTATTATTGAACCATCTTTGATCATCAGAGTTTGGATTTTCAAACAAAGCCACCGAAGCACAAATATGATTATGAAAAACATTCTCTTGCCGAATGGTTTGTCCATCTCCTTGGTCTGTCCATTCACTTGGTCTATCTGCAGAAACAACGATTAAAGGAATATTTCTGTAAAAAGCTTCACTCACGGCAGGATAATAATTTAAAAGCGCAGAACCAGAAGTACACATGACAGGAACAGGTGTGTTCGATTGTTCAGCCATTCCCATTGCATAAAAAGCAGCGCTTCTCTCATCTGGAATTACGAAACATTTAAAGCGTTCATCGTTCGCAAAACTAACCACAAGCGGTGCGTTTCTGGACCCAGGAGAAAATACAACATACTTCACTCCATGATTAAAAAACGATTCTACCAACTGTTGTACTCCAGCTTTTTCACTTACTTTTCCCATTTCACTTTTCACTTATTCATTTGTATAGAAATATACTTCGTATGCTAAAACAATTTAGTCTTATAATTTTCTGCCTCTTGCGCACTAATTAACTTCAGTTTTAGCAAGTATTTAATAACATTATCAAAGTCCTCATCAAACTTTTCACCGTCATAATTCCACTCGGTTTCGCTCAACCATTTGGTTACATCGTCTAGCTTTAAACCATACCTCCAGGCAAGGACCTCTGGGGTATTTTCATTTTCTTTTACAGACCTTGCTTTTTTGTTTACTACATCAAGCATTGTTTGCAATTCTTCCTCATACTGCTCTGCTATTTCACTGCGCACTGCCACAACGAAACAAGGCCAAGGCGTAACCACCTCATCAATATAGCGACATTTTTTTTGCTCTGTGTAGGGATGTGTTGTATACTTCTCCCATAAAAACGCTTGCGCTTCGTTGTGCGCCAATGCCCAAAGTCCACCATAAACGTCCCCCACACTGTTGAATCTCAATTTATCAATATTCCACCCTTTCTGATCTGCCAAAACATAAGACATCAAGTGCGAACCAGAACCTTCTCGCGAAATAGCAAAAGTCTTCCCTTCTAATTCATCTGTTTGCTGAATCGATTTATCGTCGAAGGGTACGTGAATTCCCCAATGTAAGGGAGACTTCACATAAACCTGCAGTATCTTCGCATCCAATCCTTGCAAAATAGCTCTTGAGATTCCTTCTGTTAACAAAACAGCTACATCTATGGTTTTGTTTTGTAAACCTTTGATCATTTGTCCTGTTCCTCCGCCCATATCTTCCCAGTGTAAAGCAATGTTTTCCTTTAAGAAATCTCCTTCTTGCATTGCCAACCTCCATGGTAAATTAAAGTGTTCTGGAACTCCTCCTATTTTTAACTTCATTTTATTCTTCATTACCTAAAAATTGTTTTTCGTATAAATTCTTATAAAAACCATCTTTTGCCAAAAGCTCTTGATGACTTCCCCCTTCCATTACACGACCTTGATCTAATACTATTATTTTATCTGCGCGTTGAATTGTTGACAACCTGTGCGCAATTACAATAGATGTTCTTCCCACTGTTAACTGCTCTGTTGCTTTTTGAATTAATTCTTCACTTTCATTGTCTACACTTGAAGTGGCCTCATCCAAAATTAAGATATGTGGGTTAAAAACATAAGCCCGAATGAATGCCAATAATTGCTGTTGCCCAGTAGAGAGCACTCCTCCTCTCTCGCCAATTTCATATTCATAATTGTTTGGCAGTTTCATAATAAATTCATGAGCTCCAACTGCTTTCGCTGCTTCCATTACCTGCGCTTTTGAAATACTCCGATCCCCCAAGGTGATATTGTTCATAATTGTATCAGAGAATAAGAAAACATCTTGTAAAACAATGGAAATGTTCTTTCTTAAATAAGTTAAATCAATATCTCGAATATCGGTTTCTCCAATCGTAATTGTTCCTTTCTGATATTCATAAAAACGAGAAAGTAAATTGACGATGGAAGATTTTCCTGCACCTGTAGCTCCAACAAAAGCCACAGTTTGGTTAGGTTTTATGGTCAAATTAATATCCTTTAAAACCCAATCTTCGTCTTGGTAGGCGAACCAAACTTTATCAAAATGAATGTCTTTCTGAAAATCCAAACTCTTGATCTCCCCGGCATCCTGAATTACTTCGTCTCTATCCAGCGTTTTAAAAACACGTTCTGCACGAACAACTCCCCTCTGCAAGACATTAAATTTATCTGCTAATTGTCGAATTGGCCTATACAACATGTTTACCCACAAAGTGAATTTCACAATTGTACCCGTTGAATCTGCTGAGATTGAAAGTCCACTTGCGATAGACCATGCGCTAAACACAATAAGGAAAGCGATGGATAAAGAAGTTAGAAATTCCACAACAGGAAAAAATATTGAATTGGCCCAAATGGTATCTACATGCGCTTGTCGGTGTCGTGCGTTAATTTTTGCGAAGCGTTCCTTCTCTACTTCCTCACGATTAAACAACTGCAAAATAGACATTCCTGTTAAACGCTCTTGCACAAAAGTATTTAACCTGTTTACCTCAACACTTTCTTTTTGATAAGCCTTTTTCATTGCTTTTGCAAAAATTCGAGTAGCCATTAAAAGCAAAGGAATTGGCAGTAAAACAAAGATTGTTAACATGGAGTTTGACATGAACATCCAAACGATAATGGTGAGCAGCACCAGGATGTCCTTGAACATGTTAATGAGTCCTTGAGAGAATATTTCGGAAATAGCTTCAAGGTCAGAAACAATTCGTGTAACGACAGAACCAATTGGAGTTTGATCAAAGTACTTCATCTTAAAAGACATGACATGCTTAAACAGCTTGATTCTGATGTCCTTAATTACAGATTGCGCAAGAAGGTTAGCGAAGAATGTCGTAAAAAACTGAAATACCGCTTCTAAAACCAACATTCCAATAATAATCATTGTCCATAGCCATAACGCGTCTGCATTTTGATCTTTTTCAATGTATTCATCCACCATATTCCCAATAATACTCGGTCGAAGTGGAGAAACCACCGCTAGACCTAATGTAAAAATAAAGGCTAGAAATAAATATTTCTTATAGGGATTAACGTAAACGAACAAGCGTTTAAGTATATAGAAATCAAATATTGGTTTTTTAGTGTCACCCATACCGCAAAAATAGCCTGTCAGATGAGATTTTCATACTTTTGTGGCATAATTTATCCTAATAACAAAAGATAGCCAATAATTCGAAGATACAATGTAGGGAGGTTTTGTAAAACGTCCTTGCCATTGTTAAAATATGGACAATTTCAAAAATTGAACATGTCAAAAGATAATCATCAATCGAATATACAATGTAGACGATTACTCCCTTTGGTCATGAGATCGCTTCGCTAAGTTTGCAAATCGTCCGTTATCATTGTTAAAAATACAAGCTAATTCAAAAACTAGCATTAACTTTGCACTTTACAATAGTAAGATATGTCAAATAGAAAAGGTGAGATAGAAGATTTAATTTTTGGAGTTCATGCTGTAATTGAAGCAATTGATGCCCGAAAAGAAATCAATAAAATAATGATTCAGCGCGGAATGGATAAAGCGCTTTTTAAAGAATTAAAAGAAGCTTTAGCAAATAAAAAGTATACTTTACAGTTTGTTCCTGCTGAGAAGCTAAACCGCCTAACGCAGAAAAACCACCAAGGAGTAATCGCCTTTATTTCGCCTGTTATCTATCATGAACTGTCTGATGTTTTAGCGGACGTTTTTGAAAGAGGAGATATTCCCAACTTCTTAGTACTCGATAGAATTACAGATGTTAGAAATTTTGGAGCAATTGCAAGAACGGCAGAATGTTCAGGTGTTCATGCCATCATTGTTCCGGACAAAAATTCCGCTTTAATTACCAGCGATTCCATCAAAACTTCTTCTGGTGCTCTACATAAAATCCCCGTTTGCAAAACAAGAAATCTTGAAGAATCTGTGGCTTTTTTAAAGGAGTCAGGATTGCGCATTGTAGCGTGTACAGAAAAAACGCATGATTTAGTTTTTGATGTAACCATGACTGGCCCAACTGCGATTATTATGGGTTCTGAGGAAGACGGAATTTCTGCCGAACTTTTAAAACTAGCTCATCAACGTGCTAAAATTCCATTATTAGGTACTGTTTCTTCCTATAACGTTGGGGTTTCTGCAGGAATTGTATTGTACGAAAAAATGAGACAAATGATTTTGAGTTAAGTCAATTCAAAAATATAATATAGCTAATGACCGAGAATAAAAGTTCTCGGTTTTTTTATGCCCGTAGAATCATTATCCCTGCCATCAATCCAAAACGCTAATTCCTTTACTTTTGTCTTTCATTGAAAGTTAAATCAAGATTAAAAATTAATCAAAAATTCGAAATGATTCAATAAAGTAAAGCACATATGATTTTCTAAGATAAGGCGCTATAAAGCTTAATGAGAGAACCATAAAAAAGACCTTTAAAAATTAAATATTAGTCTATTATTTTTTTGTTCCCGAAAAAGGGCGTACTTTTGTACCCCAATTTTTGAGACAATCAAGATATGATAGACGAAGCACTTTTTGAGCCCAAGACCCTTTACCCGTTCCAACAAAGAACTGTTAACCAAATAATTGAAGAATTAAAGGAGAATGGAACTGATTTTAATTTACTCTTCCAACTACCTACTGGAGGTGGTAAAACTGTGATTTTTTCTGAAATTACTAAAAACTACATCGAGACTTGGAAGAAAAAGGTGTTGATCCTTACCCACCGTATAGAGTTATCGGTACAAACTGCCAAGCAACTTTCTGCAATTGGAGTAAGTAATAAAATTATTAATAGTGAAGTAAAAACACTAGATGATCAAGAAAACTACAATTGCTTTATTGCAATGGTAGAAACTTTAAATAATCGTTTACAGGATGATGAGAATTTTATTAAAGAAATAGGATTAGTAATCGTCGATGAGGCACACTACAATAGCTTTAGAAAAATTTTTCAATATTATTTACAAGCGAATATTTTAGGTGTTACCGCTACTCCTTTAAGCTCAAATAAAGCACTTCCTTTAAATGATCACTACGACAAGTTAAAGGTTGGAGAAAGTATCTCTTCATTAATTGAGGCAGGTTATTTGGCGAATGCTGAAACCTTCACTTACGACGTAAACCTTCATGGATTAAAAATTGGGTCCAATGGTGACTTTACCGTAAGCAGTTCTGAGCAAGTATATGGAAACTATTTCATGCAGGAAAAATTACTTTTTGCCTATGAAGAAGTTGCTGTAAATACAAAAACCTTGATTTTTAATTCGGGGATTGAAACCAGCATCCGGGTTCAGGAGACTTTCCATAAACGAGGATATAAAATTCGTCACTTAGACAGTACTTTTTCAGATAAGGATAGAAAAGACATTTTAAGTTGGTTTAAAACGACTCCTAATGCCATTCTTACTTCTGTAGGAATTTTAACAACAGGTTTCGATGAGCCAACAGTAGAAACAATAATCTTAAATCGTGCTACGCGTTCCTTAACTTTGTATCATCAAATGATTGGGCGTGGTTCAAGAAAATTGCCGAACAAAGATATTTTTAGATTAATTGATTTAGGAAATAATGTACGTCGTTTTGGATTATGGCAAGATTACATCAATTGGGATGATGCCTTTCAATTCCCTGATCGTTTCTTAGAAGCTCGATTATCTGAACAAGAAGACATCATGTTTGAGGCTGCTTACGCTCTTCCAAAGCACGTAAAAGAACGAGTAGACACTGAAATTTTGGATCAATTCAAGATGAAGGAGGTTTATGAAGACTATATAGACCGTGGCGAAAAAGGGAAGTATGCCGTGGATGATTCCTTAGAAAATCATTACCAAGCGATTTTTAGTAAAGCGACAGATTTTTATGATGGCTTAGAAATACAAGAAGCACTTCAAGAGCATATAGAGCACCGTTTAAAACAATACACAAAATGTATTGCGAAAAGCACTCGAAACTATTTCAAGTATTTGATGGAAACATACAACCGTCAATTGCGCCAAAAACTTCGTGCCACGCTTGAAGACGAATAATATAAACATCCTTTCAATACCATATATTTCAATTCTAAATCGCAAAGTAATGGATTGAACATATTTAGCGTACCTTTGCACAAAATTTTTGAAAAGCTATGATTACAGTTAATAATTTAACACTTCAGTTTGGGAAGCGCGTCTTATTTGACGAGGTTAACCTAAAGTTTTCACACGGAAACTGTTACGGGGTTATTGGTGCCAATGGTGCTGGTAAATCTACATTTCTTAAAATATTAACGGGAGATCAGGAACCTACGAAAGGACAAGTTGCACTTGAGCCAGGAAAACGAATGGCTGTTTTAAAGCAAGACCACTTTGAGTTTGATGAATACGAAGTATTACAAACCGTACTTCGTGGTCACCAACGTCTTTTCGAAATCATGGTAGAAAAAGACGCACTTTATGCTAAACCAGACTTTTCTGATGAAGATGGGATGAGGGCATCAGAATTGGAGATTGAATTCGGAGACATGGAAGGTTGGAATGCAGAAACAGATGCTGCAACCATGCTTTCAAATCTTGGAATCGATGAATCCATGCACACCACATTAATGAAAGATATGCCAAATGCATTGAAAGTTCGTGTACTTTTGGCTCAGGCACTTTTCGGAAATCCAGATTTGTTGGTACTCGATGAGCCTACCAATGATTTAGATTTAAAAACTATAGAGTGGCTCGAAGACTTCCTGTTGGACTTTAAAAACACGGTGATTGTGGTATCTCACGACCGTCACTTCCTGGATACTGTGGTTACACACATTTGTGATATAGATTATTCAAAAATCAATCTATTCACAGGAAACTATACTTTCTGGTACAAATCTTCTCAATTGGCGGCAAGACAACGTGCAGACAAAAACAAAAAAGCAGAAGATAAAAAGAAAGAACTTCAAGACTTTATTTCTCGATTCTCTGCTAATGCTTCAAAATCGAAACAAGCAACGAGTAGAAGAAAACTAATCGAAAAATTAGATTTGGATGAAATCCAACCTTCTTCTAGAAAATATCCTGGAATTGTATTTGAACAAGAAAGAGAAGCGGGAGATCAAGTGCTTCATATCAACAATCTATCTTTCGAACAAGATGGCCAAGTACTATTCAAAGACATTAATATAAATGTAGGGAAAGATGATAAAATCGCTTTTATTTCTAAAAACTCTCAAGCGCTAACAGCATTTTTTGAAGTTTTAAACGGAGAAAAAGAACCAAAAACGGGGGATTTCAAATTTGGAACAACAATAACAACAGCTTATTTGCCAAATGAGAACCATAAGTTTTTCCAAAAAGACGAAAGTTTGGTAGATTGGCTTAGAAACTATTCCGTAACAGAGGAAGAACGCGAAGAGGTTTACATTCGTGGATTCTTAGGAAGAATGTTGTTTTCTGGTGAGGAAGCATTGAAGAGTGCAACCGTTCTTTCTGGAGGAGAAAAAGTGAGATGTATGCTTTCAAAATTAATGATGGTGAAAGCCAATCTATTAATGATGGACGAGCCTACAAACCACTTAGATCTAGAGTCAATTACGGCATTGAATAACGGAATGAGTGATTTCCCAGGAATCATTCTCTTCACTTCTCATGACCAGGAATTGGTGCAAACTGTAGCCACAAGAATTATCGAAATCACACCTAATGGAATGATTGATAAATTAGTTCCTTATGACGAATATTTGAAAGATGAGAAAATCGCTCAACTTCAAGAAGAACTTTACGCGTAATTAGTGCTTGGTCGGAAACAGACGATTTTTACAAATTGTATAGATTTTGAGAATTATTTTATTTCTTTAGGAGATGTGCCACATAGAGCCTGCCGAAATGCCGCATCAGCCGACAAGAAAAAAGATGAAATAAATTCAAAAGATTCAATTTTAAATTTGCTGTGTTTCCGTCCAAGCAAATAGTGAAAGAATCTTTTGTTCTTTCCAAATCAACTCATTCGTGTAATATGATATTCAAAGGCTCCGACAAGTATGTTGGAGCCTTTGAACTTTAAATTAGAAATTAATGGACTAAAATGGGAATAGATAATTATTTTGCTTTTATTTTAACAGGCTTGTTTTTGGTTATGACCCCAGGAATGGACACTCTGTTGGTACTCAATAAATCCATTGTTCAAGGAAAGAAAGCGGGCATTTTTGCAACCTTGGGAATAAGCACTGGAATTCTATTTCACACCTTTTTAGGCGCTGTTGGGTTATCGATGCTCATCGCTAACTCTCCAACTGCATTCAGTATCATTAAATATTTAGGTGCGGCATACATTATCTATTTAGGAATAATGAAGTTTCAGGAGCAGAAACAAGAAATAAAAATAGGGAAAGAAATAAAGCCTAAATCACAAAATGATTTTTTAACAGGCCTTCTTACTAATATTCTAAACCCAAAAGTGGCCATCCTCTTTTTAGCACTATTCCCACAGTTTATCAATCCTGACCATTTAGACAGCCCTACACCCTTTATTTTATTGGGAACAACCATGACTGCAATAGCCACAACATGGTTTCTTTCATTGAGCTTTTTTTCAAACTATTTTGCTCAAAGATTTAAAAACTCCAACCATTCTAAACTTTCACTAAAGAAAATTAGCGGCGTTGTTTTTATTATCATGGGACTATTAGTTGCGTTCTCGAATTAGGATGAATTAATGCTTTTTATTTCTTCCCTTATATCTTCTCATAATTAAACGGTTTCCTTTATCATAGGTAAAGTAACTCCAAATCCAGTTGATTCCTACAAAAAGTTTATTCTTGAATCCACTGATAGACATGAGGTGAACAACAGACCATAAAATCCATGCGAAATAGCCACCAAATTTAAATCGTCCAATATCTGCAACTGCTTTTCTTTTCCCTACAGTGGCCAAAGACCCCTTATCATTGTACTCAAACTTTTTTAAGCTTTCTCCTCCAATCTGACGTAAAAGGTTCTTAGCCAATAAATCTCCTTGTTGGATCGCTGTTTGAGCTACCATAGGATGTCCGTAAGGAAACTCTTCCGAAATCATTGCAGAAATATCTCCAATAGCATATACATTTGTGCAGCCTTTAACTTCCGAGTACTCATTCACTAATAAACGATTTCCTTTCGCAAAACACTCTTCATTTATTCCTTCAGGAATATTACCCTTCACTCCCGCTGTCCAAATTACACTTTTGGCAGTAAAACCCTCTCCATTAAATGTTTGGATTTTATGTCCATCATATGAGGTTACTCGGGTATCCAAGTGCACCTTTACGCCCATTTCCTTCAAATACCTTAAGGACATTTCCGAGGATTTTTCAGACATCCCCTTCAGTAACCGATCATTTGACTCTATCAAATAGATAGACATCATAGAAACATCTAAGTCAGGATAGTCCTTTGGTAAAATGTACTTTTTAAATTCCGCAATTGCACCCACTGTTTCCACTCCTGCCGGCCCACCACCAATAACAGCAAAATTGGTAAGCGCATCTCTCGTTTCATCATCTGTAGTGACAACAGCCTTTTCAAATCGTTGCAAAATTAAACTGCGTATATCGAGTGCCTCTTGAATTGTTTTCATTCCAAGGCTATTTTTTTGAACATCTTCCAAGCCAAAGAAATTTGTTGTGCTCCCAGTGGCCACCACGAGATAATTGTAATGAACATGTCCAATATCCGTCAGTACTTGTCTATTTTCAGTATCAATTTTCATAACTTCTGCCATTCTAAAAAATACATTTTTGTAATTTTTAAACTGCTTTCTGAACGGAAAAGCAATACTGTCTGGCACAATTCCACTTGTAGCTACTTGGTAGAGCAAAGGTTGAAATTGGTGAAAGTTGTTCTTATCAATCACAACCACCTGAAACGCCTTGTTTTTCAATTTTTTCACAAATGACAGTCCAGCAAAACCTCCTCCAATAACTACAATTCTGGGTAAACCATTCTCTGGTAAACGAATTGTATTGGTCACTTTCTTCCCTTCCATCTTAATGCTATTTATAAAAATTATACTGGAAATAAAATTACTCATTTCAACAACGGAATACAATCGAATGGTGTTAAAATAGTATGAATTCAAAAGCTTGCAAACGATAACAAAAGTCCCCTGTCCCTTTTCAGAAATGAGATTGAGCTATAATTATGGTTCAATACAAAAGAAGCAATCCCTGTAATGCTGAAAAGTCTGTGAGCTTGCAGCAGGAAATAGTTGGTGAAATCAAGACTAAAGCAAACTACTGAGCCATAGTTTATAAATGAAATTTTGAAAGTTCCTAGACATCGATGATTTAGCGCTTGTCTTCGCAATAATACATTGACTGATAAAGAATCAGCTGGGCTTTATGCTTACTTTCCATACTTCTTTCATGAAGGAATAAATAGTTTTCAACACAAAAAAATAAAGTTTTCAACAAAACATGTAACCATTGTTAGTAACTTGCGTATTGTTATTAATAAAACCTTTGAGCGATGACTAAACTTTTGGCACTTACCTCAGTACTTTTTTTCAGCTTTTTAGCATTTAGTAATGATTCCAAAATTTCATTAGAAAAATACATTGACACCTGGAAAGATGTTGCCATAAATCAAATGCTGACTCATGGAATACCTGCTAGCATCACCCTTTCTCAAGGAATTCTAGAAAGTGGGTTTGGAAACTCTGCACTTGCCGTACAGGCCAACAACCACTTTGGAATTAAGTGCCATGACTGGAAAGGAGAAACATTTTTAAAAGACGACGACAAGAAAAATGAGTGTTTCAGAAAATATGATGACGCGGCTCAATCTTATCAAGACCACAGCCTCTTCCTAACTACTCGTTCGCGTTACTCCTTCTTATTTGAATTAGACATTACCGATTATAAATCTTGGGCAAAAGGATTGAAAGAAGCCGGATATGCGACGAATCCTCAGTACCCGAAAAGATTAATTGACATAATAGAACGTTATGAGCTCCATCAATACGATGTGCTTGGTGCTAACGATTATTTAGCAGATAATCAGAGTCAAACCCAGTCAGAAGGAAATGAAACAGTAACTCCTAAAGAAACCAAAGTTTCAAAAGGGAAAAAGACTATAAAAAACGGCATTTCTGCTCAAAAGTCGGAAAGCACTAAAAGAAAAGTATACACCAACTCAAATCGCACAAAATATGTAATTGCGGGGAAACATGACACCTTCTATTTAATAGCAAAAGAGTATGGGTTCAGCCTTCGTCAAATGAACCGTTGGAATGATTTCCCACCAAACAAAGATGTGCTGTCCGAAGGAGATAAGGTTTACATTATGCGCAAGCGCAAAAGAATAGACAACGCAGAGGTAGAGCAAAAAATTGGGCAAATGAATAATCTTTGGGAGCTTTCGCAAGATTTGGGCGTTCAACTAAAGTCATTGCTAGAATTCAATACCGAAAACAAACCTAACGTAGCCATGACCAAAGCATTTAGCATTGAGTAAAGCATTGACTACAAACACGCTACAGATCTAGGTATTTCTCTTGATTTGAATCTTTGAATAGATTTATTAATCCCCAAAAGAAAGTCATTTTTATTTTAAAAATAAGACCTAGTCTTCCTTTTTTTTATGGCCAGAATTCCTTAGATTCGTGAGGTAGACCAAAGCAGATTCCTTTATGAAACCAAGTAATGAATTATTTCATTTAGTAAAATCCCTCACAAAATCTGAGAAACGTTTTTTCAAACTTTCCTCATCAATTCAGGCTGGGGAAAAAAATTACTTTAAATTATTTGATTACATTGATAGTCAATCAGCTTATGACGAACAAAAATTAAAGGATCATTTTAAGAAAGAACGTTTTATAAAGCATCTTCCTTCTGAAAAAAATCACCTGTACAAGCTAGTTTTAAAAAGTCTTCGTCAATTCTATGGTGAGCAATCTGCCTCGAATATTCTAAAGCAAGAAATTAAGAATATTGAAATTCTTTATAATAAGGCTTTGCATAAAGAGTCTATTAAATTTCTAAAACGTGCGAAAAAATTAGCGGTTGAACACGAAGAGTTTTACTTCTCTATCGAATTAATTTCATGGGAAAAAGTACTTACCGAAGAATCTTATGAATCTGGTGATTTTGACGTCGACCTTAACAACATCATTAAAGAAGAAAGTGAAATTATAGACAAGTTGCGAAACTTAGCGGAATACCATATTTTGTATTCCAAAATTAACGCCTTGTTTAGGAGTGATGCCTTTACCAAAAACGAAGAGGAAAGAAGAATGGTGAATGAAATTGAAAATCACCATTTAATAAAAGGTAAAAACACAGCGTTATCAAAACGCGCAGCTTCTATATGCTACTACATTCAAGGGCTTTGTGCGGCTACGAACAGAAATTTTGAACTAAGCTATAAGAAGTTTAATCGCGTGAGAACAATTCTTGATGCAAATCCAAAAATAAAGGTCGACCTTGGTCAACGCTATGTCCTGACTTTATTTCACTTAATGCAAAGCTACATCAATGGGAATGACTTTACGATGGCGCAAGAGATGATTGACCAAATTAAAGGATTAAAAGGAAAAAAGGGATTCAACTCACTCCATCTGACAATACGCATAAACAACATCTTGTTAACTGATCAAATGAACCTATACAATTTCCAAGGTTACTTTGACAAATCACTTGCCGTTTTTGAGAATCAGTACCTTGAAAATGAGGAATTGATAGAAAGGTCTAGCAAGGAACAAAAAATTAAATTCTATTTCAGTGCTGCTTACACATTATTTGCAACCGCTGATTACAAAGGCGCGTTACAATTTCTAAACCTTATTCTAAACGACAACGAACAGCAGCTTCGTCAAGATATTTATAGCTTTGCCCGCATTTTAAATTTGTTACTTCATTTTGAATTGGCCAATTATGATTACTTAGAATATTCCTCAAATTCGGCTATGCGTCACCTTAACAAAACAAAGAGGGACCACCAAATTGAAAAGGTATTCATCAAACAGATTAAAAAGATAGCCAAAACAGTTACAGAAATTGAAACAATTCCAATTTATAAAAACACATTGAGTCAAATTGAATTGCTGTTAGAAAACGAGAATGAGAATGTGATTCTTGATTACATTAACATTGTTGCATGGTTAAAGTCAAAAATAAACAATCAATCCTTTTCAGAAGTTGTTCAGCAGGAATTTAAAACTTAAGTCTACCACTCAATACAACACTATGCATATTCGTTTTAAAATCTGTCCTGTTCTCTATCCTTGAAGGATCAAAAGCATAGTATTCCTCTTGGACTTGAAACAATCGGTAGCTTAAGTCGATAGAAAGATACTTGTTGTCCCATCCTATTCCTCCGGAGTAGGTCATATTAGGACTTGTTATATCAATGAATTCTTTATCGTAAGGTTGCGGTAAGATAGCCACTCCACCTCTCAAATAAAAATCAGGATAGACCATATATTCCATTCCAATTCGTGTATTCACAATTGTTCTGTAAAGTAACATCACCCCTTCATTTTCGTAATCAAAAGTATATGCGTTTCCATAAAAAGAATTATCACTAGAAGGCCTTATTCTTCCATTTGTCAAACGAGACATTTCTAAATCAACATTAATGGCACCTCGCATTCCAAAAACATAAGCAAAAGACCCCCTAAGTTTCATAGGTGTTTTAATTCTGTATCCAAATTGCCCTTCAGGCACATCTGTCGCCTGAATACTTTCATAACCATAATTGTGAGTAGCATTCATTGTGGCAGTCCACTCATCATTTAGATTAATAATTGTTGGTGATTCAAAAGCTAATCCAATTCGAAATTCTTCAGTAGGCAAGAATAGAACACCTAATTTTAGATTAAAACCCGTCCCTTCTGTCACCTGTTCATAATCATATTCAAAAGACCTTAAAGACACACCAACTGTATCCAACACATTTTCACTATGGACATAGCTTTCGCTATAATTCACTCTTCTTATTCCTAAACTTGCTCCGTAATAAAACCTGTTCATATAATTCTCAGAGTAACCAATATGAAATTCACCAATTCCACCATCTGTTTGAATGGAACGTTCATGATACATATTCCCTGTAGGTGTTAGTTCTGGGTAATATTGGAAATTAGATTCATCATAATAGACAGCACCAACATCATAAGCCAGTCCAGTTGAAAAAGGTCTGTCAGTGAAAATATATTCTGGATCTATACCTAATCCATCATTTGCATAAACGTCCAATAAAGAATATAAATTTTGCCCCTCATATCTTCTAGAATTACTAAAATTCTTTAATCGAGTATATCCTATAGTAAACTGACTAAATTTCCTCCCCTTATTTTGCGCGCTTAAGTCCGTAGTAAAAACCGCACCCCCACTACTTATTGTAAACTTGTTTTGTTGTGTTTCAGTCGCAGTTCCATTATACAACGCTTCATTTTGCAGAGAACTGTTATTTAAGCTAATCGAAAGATTGGAAGAAGAAAATCTTCCCATACTGGCAGGATTAATTTGTATCGCACTAAAATCAGCACCTAAAGCTCCAAAAGACCCTGCCATGGCTTCAAATCGTGCAGACCCAAAAACATCTGTATTACTATACCTTAAAACATCGTTTTCATTTTGAGCAAATAAATTAGCACTTGTGAATGTAACAACAGCCAAAAAAAGCCCTATACTATTAATCTTTTTCATAGTTAAATTATTATTATTTAATAAATGACTTATCCCTATCTTCTTCTGGAAGAAGGAGAGGATGTTCTATTTGAACTTCCTGACCTCGACGCCGGCGATACGCTTCTTCCACTAGAAGGTGTCTGCTGCATTCTCGGGGAAGATGGAGCTGTTCTAGTTGTTGATCGTGGCGAAGCACTGCGTGGAGACGATGAGCGATTAGGACTAGCACTCCTACTCTGCTGTACGTTCACATTTGATCTACTTGGTGCTCTCACAGTTCCTGACACCCTAGATGATGTACTTGGAGTGTAAGCGCTATTTACCACATTTCTTTGTGTAGGCATTGCACTTGGAGCTCTATACCTTTCTTGCTTTCCAAACCTGTCATCTGATGATCGCACCACTTCTCTTGACTTAAAGCTGTAATCACTACCTGTAGCCTTCCTTTTTTGAATATCTCTACTCATAACAACGGCAGATTTGCTCATACCACTTTTACTCTTTTGAGTATAGACTGAAACTGCAGACTTTGGTATTGAGTAATAACTTGAGCGATTCGAATTTGAAATTGGCGATCTTCTAGGTCCCTGAAAGACTTTTTTTCCTTGGGCTATAGCACCGCTATTTCCATTTCCGTTATAACTCCCACCATAGTAGTCATTTCCGTAGTAACCGTTTCCGTAATAAGATCCGTAATGACCTCCGTAATAACCATAGTACCCACCATTGTGATAAGGACTATAACCATAACCGTATCCAAAAGGAGAATACCCATAGTAATATTGGCTGTGATAGCCTCCAAAGCCAATTCCAGAATTAAACCCACGATATCCGTACATATTTGGGTGATTGTATCCCATACCATAATATCCATAAGGACTATTGTAGAAGTAACCATATCGGGGATAAAGACTCATGATCATTAAGGTATTCATTCGCACGCGCTGATTTACTCGTGGATCCTGATACTCTTGCTGAAATGCCCCCTTCTGACTAGCTTTATAAGCATTAAAAGAGGTAATATCGTTTTCATCCTCTTCCAAATTTAATTCTGTTGGAGCCTGCATGTAAACATCGTTTTCAGAAATATAACCAACGTTGGCACACGAGCTCAAAATAGCGCTTGCTCCTAATGTGAATAATATTTTAATTGTTGCTTTCATAAAAATCTATTTGATTAAACTTACAACTAATTTGAAGGTATTCCAAATTGAGTTCTTATTTTTGTCATTATTAAACGATTTTTTCGAAAAATGCGTTAATAATTTAAGAGTAAATTAACAAAAACTGTTCCAAAAAAATGGCAAAATACACTAAAAGGTCTGAGGATTATTCCAAATGGTATAATGAAGTTATCGAAAGAGCTGGATTAGCAGAGCATTCAGATGTTCGTGGTTGTATGGTTATAAAACCTTATGGCTATGCAATTTGGGAAAATATGAAAAGTGTTTTGGATGCAAAATTCAAAGAAACAGGCCATTCTAATGCCTACTTCCCCTTATTCATTCCAAAGTCGTATTTAAACAAAGAAGCCCAACACGTGGAAGGCTTTGCAAAAGAGTGTGCGGTTGTTACTCACTACAGGCTTAAAAATAGTGAAAACGGCGACCTAATTGTAGATCCCGATGCAAAGTTGGAAGAAGAACTCATTGTTCGTCCTACTTCAGAAACCATTATTTGGAACTCATTCAAGAGTTGGATTCAGTCTTATCGTGACCTACCGTTAAAAATTAACCAATGGGCAAACGTTGTGCGTTGGGAAATGCGAACCCGATTATTTTTGAGAACAGCTGAATTTCTTTGGCAAGAAGGCCATACCGCTCATAGCACAAAAGAAGAAGCCATTTCAGAAGCAGAACAAATGTTGCATGTTTATGCCGATTTCGCTGAGGACTACATGGGAATGCCAGTTGTGAAAGGTTTTAAAACTGCTTCCGAAAGATTTGCAGGAGCAGATGAAACCTATTGTATAGAGGCAATGATGCAAGACGGAAAAGCCCTACAAGCAGGTACTTCTCACTTTTTAGGACAAAACTTTGCCAAAGCTTTTGATGTGAAATATGCCGACAAAGAAGGGAAGTTAGAACACGTTTGGGCAACTTCTTGGGGAGTTTCAACACGACTGATTGGTGGATTAATCATGACCCATTCAGACGATGAAGGCCTTGTTCTTCCTCCAAAATTAGCACCGATCCAAGTAGCTATTGTTCCAATTTACAAAACTGCAGAACAACTAGAAGCAATTTCGGAAAAAGTTGCTGTACTAAAGTCTGAATTACTAAAAAAAGGAATCTCTGTAAAATTTGATAATGATGACAACCGACGTCCAGGTTGGAAATTTGCTGAATACGAAGCAAAAGGAGTACCTGTGCGTGTTGCCATAGGCCCTAGAGATTTAGAAAACAACAAAGCAGAAGTTGCTAGAAGAGATACCAAAACGAAAGAAGTAGTGGATTGGGACGGTATTTCAACGCATATCGAAGCGTTGTTGTCAGAAATCCAAGACAACCTACTCAACAAAGCCAAAGAGTTCCGAACACAAAACACGAGTTCTGTTGACTCTTATGATGAATTCAAAAAGGTTTTAGAAGAAAAGGGAGGGTTTATTTCTGCACATTGGGACGGAAGCTCTGAAACAGAAAATAAAATTAAAGAAGAAACCAAAGCGACCATAAGATGCATTCCTTTAGCTGCGAAAGAAGAGGCTGGGAAGTGTATTTATACTGGAAAACCTTCTTCTAAAAGAGTTTTATTTGCTAAAGCATATTAAAAGTATGGAAATCAAAAAGAAAAGCGTTGTAGAACTATTGGAGGAGCGCTCCATCTTGAAACAAGACGTATACGCAACAACTTTAGCTTGTTATAAAAAATTTAAGTCCGTAGTTGAGGAAGAGCTTGCAGAATTTAGATTGAAAATCACAGATGAGCGGGTACGCTTAAAGTTTGACTACAATGGAGACTTTGAAACCCATGCTTATGTAGGAAGCGATGTACTCGTTTTTAATATGCATACGAACGTATTCACTTTCCCACCAGACAATCCTATTTGGAAGAACTCCTATATTGAAGAGGATAATAAATTGGGCTACTTTGGTGTGATAAATATTTATAATTTCTTAGCTGAATCTTTCTTACAAAAAAGAATGAATGATGCGGGTTACCTTATTGGTAGAATCTTTATTAATAAAGATGGCCATTTTATGATCGAAGGAAAAGGAGAGCTTTCATACTATTTCAAAAATATTAGGACTAATACTTTTGACCTGGCCACAATGAAATCCATATTTGAAGTTGCTGTAAAACATGCAGCAGAATTTGATTTACAAACACCGCCTTACAACAAAGTGAGTATAGTAAGTGTACAACAAATAAAAACTTTGTCTTCGGCTCAAGAATTAAAAACTGGTAAAAGACTGGGATTCAAGTTTAAAGCAGAAAACGAAAAAAAATATTGAAATTTTAATTCAAAAAGCTTTGTTTTAAAACAAAATGCATATATATTTGCACTCCGAAATTTAAAACAAACAACGGCCCATTCGTCTAGTGGTTAGGACATCAGGTTTTCATCCTGAAAACAGGAGTTCGATTCTCCTATGGGCTACTAAAGAAATTCTAACGAGAATTCTTAAAATATTAAAAAGCATACTGTTTTAAATTACGGCCCATTCGTCTAGTGGTTAGGACATCAGGTTTTCATCCTGAAAACAGGAGTTCGATTCTCCTATGGGCTACTTAATAAATATTATAATAACAATAAATTATGGCGAATCATAAGTCAGCACTTAAAAGAGTAAGATCAGACAAAGCGAAAACGCTTCGTAATAAATATCAGCACAAAACAACACGTAACGCTATCCGTAATTTACGTGCAACAACAGATAAGGCAGAAGCAGAAAAACTTTTACCTTCTATCTCTGGAATGCTTGATAAATTAGCGAAGAAAAACATCATTCACAAAAACAAAGCGGCGAACCTAAAGTCTGGTTTAGCAGCACACGTAGCGAATATGTAATTGATCGTAACAAACATATTTAAGGGAGTCTATACACTAGGCTCCCTTTTTACTTTGCCAAAACTTTTTTAACTATTACTACAACCAATATCCATAACGAATGCTTATCTTTGCTACTATGGATTATAAAAATGATTTACTCTTAAAAGCGGCACGTGGAGAAAATATCGAAAGATATCCAGTTTGGTTAATGCGCCAAGCAGGAAGAATTCTTCCTGAGTACAGAGCCGTTAGAAGTTCTTTAAGCGGATTTAAAGAATTAGTAGAAACTCCTGCTCTAGCTGCAGAGGTAACAATTCAGCCCGTCGACCACTTAGATGTTGATGCAGCGATCATCTTTTCAGACATTCTTGTGATTCCAGAAGCAATGGGCCTAGAATACCAATTGATTGAAAAGGTTGGTCCTCGTTTTTCAAAAACCATCAAAACAGAAGCAGATCTTGTAAAACATGCAGAGACAGATTTCAATGTTGAAGATCGTTTAGGCTATGTAAAGGAGGCCATTGAAATTACGAAGAAAGAACTAAACAACCGCGTGCCTTTAATTGGGTTTGCCGGAGCCCCATGGACTATCTTTTGTTATATGATTGATGGTGGAGGCTCTAAAACCTTCTCAGAATCCAGAAAAATGCTTTACCAAAATCCGGCTTTGGCACACGAGTTGCTTGAGAGGATAACAGAAGTAACAATTCGCTATTTGAAAATGCAAATTAAAGCAGGAGCTGATTTAGTGCAAATATTTGATTCTTGGGCTGGAGTTTTAGGAAACAATCAGTACAAAGAATTCGGTTTAAAGTACATCAACAAAATTGCTGACGCGATCAACGAAGTTCCTGTAACACTATTTGCAAAAGGCGCTTATCAGGCGATGCCTAGTTTAGCAAATTCTAATTGTAACACCCTCGGAATGGATTGGAACATGGAGGTTACAGAAATAAGAAAAATGGTAGGTGAGAATAAAACCTTACAAGGGAATTTAGATCCTTGTGCACTTTATTCATCACATAGCGAAGTTGAAAGACTCACGAATAATATGTTAGATAGTTTCAAAAGTAAAAGACATATTGTAAATTTGGGTCACGGAGTTTATCCAGATATAGACCCTGAAAAAGTTAAAACATTTATTAAAACTGTTAAAAACTATGAAATTAAACACTAAAAATTTAAAAGGTTGGTTTTACACACTTCCCTTAGCTATATTGTCTTTTTCAACAATTGCACAGGAAGCTGAAAACTTAGTTGTAAACCCTAGCTTTGAGGATGCGCAAAGCAGAAAAATCCGAAGAATTGGAGACATTGATAAGGCAGAGGGATGGTCCTCAGCTACAGGAAATAGAGCAGACCTTTATTCTTCTGATGCGGGAGCACCAGATGTTCTAACTCCTGATAACATCTACGGAAGAGAAGATGCAAAAAGCGGTTCCAACTACGCAGGAATTATTGCTTATTCTTACCGAGAAAAAGAAAATAGAACCTATCTTACTGCGCAGCTTTCTACAAGTTTAAAGAAAGGAATGCGCTACAAAGTTCAATTTTATGCATCTCTTGCAGAGCTTTCTAAATATTCTGCCAATAGATTAGGTGCTCATATCTCCAGAAAAGGAATTGGAACTGATGATAAAATCCCAGCAATAATTGCAGAAACTCATATTGAACATCCAAAAAAGGAAGTTTTTGACGGTATGTATGGTTGGGACTTAGTTTGTGGTGAATATGTGGCAACCGGAAAAGAGAAATACATTACTATCGGTAACTTCTCTGAAGATGGTGATATTGTAAATGGTCGTGCTAGAAAACCAAGAGACATGTCTGGTAAGCAAATCATTGCTGCATACTACTATATAGACGATGTTTCAGTGCAGCTATTGGGACCAAACGAAACTTGCAACTGTGACTACGGAGACGAAGCTCAGCAAGTAGCTTCAACTGTATACCAACGCTCACCTGAAATCACAAAAGACATGTCCCTCAGTCAAAAAGTAAATCAGTACAATATTTACTATGCAGGAGGAAGATATGATGTAAAAGTGGATGGTGAAAAAACTTTGGAAGTACTTACAACAATGATGAAAGAAAATACAGACTTGAAAATTCAAATTTCAGGGCATACTGATGCGACAGAAGCAGCAAGTGCGACAGACAATGTACTTTCTATGCGAAGAGCTGAATATGTAAAGAAACTACTAGAGGAAAGAGGAGTTGCAGGAGAACGATTAATCATTGAAGACTTAAAAGATGGAAAAGATTCTATCTACATTAGCGAAAGCGATGATGATACCCTAAGAGACGCTAAAAACCGCAGGGTTACTTTTACTGTAGTGGAATAAACTATAGAAGATTTTACTTTTTAAAATACGCTTCATGACTGAAGCGTATTTTTTTTGAATTACTTTTTTAATGCTTTATCAATTACTGAAACAAAAGAATTTCAAATCATTCATAACTTTTGACCTAAGCTCCCCTTGCTTTTGGGCGTTTGTCTAGTACTTTACAATAAATATTTCCCTGTATTGCATTAGTCGGGCAAATAACGAAATCCTTCGCGTATTCCTATTTTGAACAATTTAAAACAATGCTATACTCTAGGATAACCTTAGCCTAGGGAGGTAATTCCAACAATCGGAAAAGACAGCAGAATGAAATTTATATAAAAAACAACTTTCGTAAGAACTTTGCTAAAAACAACAGAGATAAACATTATATTTTGAGGTGATCTACCTCCCACTCTGTATAAAACTGAGTCAAAAAATCTTCCATATACCTTGTGCGCTTCTTAGCAATAGCTTTACCTGTAGGCGTATGCATTCTGTCTTTCAAGAGCAAGAGTTTTTCGTAAAAATGATTAATAGTGTGGGTCCTGTCATTAACGTAACTTTCGGTAGATTGCTTCTGCTTTGGAGAAATTGAAGGGTCGTAAATAGCTTGTTGAATAGCTCCTCCATAAGCAAATGTTCTTGCTATTCCAATAGCTCCAATGGCATCAATTCTATCGGCATCTTGTACAATTTTACCCTCCAAAGAATTCATGACATCTTTCACTCCACTTCCCTTAAAAGAGACACTCTTCACAATTAAAGCAACCGCTTTCTTGGTTCTATCATCCACTCCCAAATCCGATAAGATTTGATCAGATATCAGCGCTCCTTTTTCAAAGTCACCACCATTGAATTTATGATCAGATATATCATGTAACAAAGCAGCTAATTCAATTATTTCCTTATTTCCTCCTTCTTTCTCATGAATTTTAAGAGCAATTTTCCTCACACGATCAATATGAAACCAGTCATGGCCTGTAGCTTCATTATCAAATAGTTCTTTTACTTTTTGCTCCACTGATTGAATGTATTTTTCCATCTTCTTCTGTTAATTTTTAAATCAAAATCGTTGTCCAACAACTAATTTCAAACAATATTAGTAAATTTAACTTCCATCATAAACATATAAAACCATGAAATATATTGTTAAAAGTCTTCCTGAATATTTTAAACATCAAGACAAAGCACTTGAAAACCCCGAGCTTTTTTGGAGTGAAATTGCTGAAAGCTTTACTTGGAAAAAACCATGGAAAAAAGTCTTGACTGCCAACATGCACAAAGCAGAGATAAAATGGTTTGAAGAAGGACAATTAAACATCACAGAAAATTGCATTGATAGACATTTACAAGAAAAAGGCAGTGACACAGCCATCATTTTTGAACCGAATTCAACACAAGAAAAAGCGCAACACATTTCTTTTAAGCAATTATCTGAGGAAGTAAACAAAATGGCTAATGTGTTAAAGCAAAAAGGGATTCAAAAGGGAGATAGAGTTTGTGTTTATCTTCCAATGATTCCAGAACTGGCCTATACAATGCTGGCCTGTGCCAGAATCGGCGCCATTCACTCTGTTGTTTTCGCAGGATATTCCTCTACAGCATTGGCGTCTAGAATTAATGATGCCTCATGTAAAATGGTGATAACTGCCGACGGTTCTTATCGTGGTGCCAAAGAAATTAATCTAAAAAGCATCGTGGATAAAGCGCTCTTAGATTCTCCTAGTGTTGAAAATGTTCTTGTTGCAAAACGAACCCAATGCGAGATAGAGATGACCAGCGGAAGAGACTTCTTTTTATCTGATCTAATAAGTGCAGCAAGTACAGTGTGTTCACCGGAAACAATGAACGCCGAAGACCCTTTGTTTATACTTTACACTTCTGGTTCCACAGGAACTCCAAAAGGCATGGTCCATACCACTGGGGGCTACATGGTTTATACAGCGCACACTTTTAAAAACGTTTTTCAATACGAAGATGGTGATATTTATTGGTGCACGGCAGATATTGGCTGGATAACGGGACACTCCTATATTCTATATGGCCCTTTGTTAAACGGTGCAACAACAATATTATATGAGGGAGTACCCTCTTATCCAGATCACAATAGATTTTGGGAAATAATTGAGAAGCATAAAGTAAATCAATTTTATACAGCACCAACTGCAATTCGTTCTTTGGCCAAACAAGATATTTCTCACGTAGAAAAGCACGATTTATCTTCATTAAAGATTTTAGGAACCGTTGGAGAACCAATTAATGTAGAAGCTTGGAATTGGTATGATCATCACATTGGCCAACAGCGATGTCCGATAGTTGATACTTGGTGGCAAACAGAAACAGGTGGAATTCTTATTTCTCCCATCCCTTTTTCCACACCAACAAAAGCAACATTTGCAACATTTCCACTTTTAGGAATTCAACCGGTTTTAATGAGCGATGAGGGTAAAGAACTTGAGGGAAATCTTGTGAATGGTAATTTATGTATTAAAACACCTTGGCCAGGAATTGCAAGGACCATTTGGAACAACCATAAGCGTTATCTAGAAACTTACTTTTCGGCTTATCCTGGTTATTATTTCTCTGGTGATGCGGCATTAAGAGACCCGGCAGGATATTATAGAATTACAGGTAGAGTTGATGATGTTGTCATTGTTTCAGGTCATAATTTGGGAACCGCTCCTATAGAAAACACAATAAATGAACATCAAATCGTTGCAGAATCAGCCATTGTTGGTTATCCTCATGACATCAAAGGAAACGCTTTATTTGGATTTGTGACCTTAAAACGACCAATCAGCGAAGCCGAAAAATCAGCCTTAAAAATCGCAATCAATGAATCCATTTCAGACCAAATTGGTCCCATTGCAAAATTATCGAAAATTCAATTTACATTCAGTTTACCTAAAACAAGATCAGGGAAGATAATGCGACGTATTCTGCGAAAGATTGCCGCAAATGAATTTACAAATTTAGGTGACACTTCAACTTTACTAAATCCAGAAGCCGTTCAAGAAATAATTAAAAATAGAGAAAAATGAAAATTACCTTAAAAACCTTATTTATACTAAAAGGATTGATCATTGTGGGGTTAGTAATATGGGGTGCTTCAATGATAAAAAGTGAGACTAAATTGAAGTTAAAGATCCAAGAACTAGAACAAAACTACAATGCATTAGATGCTTATAATGAGGTTTTAAAATATGATTTAGAAACAACTAGGGACAGCGTAAGAATATTGTCAAAAAATATGGAAAACAATATCAATAATCAATAAGCTACTTGTCCATTTAAAAAGGATTTTTGTCCATTGGGAAATTCCACAACTAATTCACCAGATGAAGTTGTGGAATTGATTTTTCCATACTGTTCTTGATCGTTAAATTTAAAAAGGTGATCAGTTTTAAGCTTCCAAAGTTGTTGATTGTACAACTCTTGTATCCAGCTCTCCCCCCTATCATGATAAACCTCAATAAAATGGTTAAAAGTTTCTATTAGCTCATAGATTAGCTCTTTCGGATTATAGAATTTTCCTGTGGCTAAACTTAAAGATGTAGCCCTAGGAGCCTCGAAATTTTGTTGATTTATATTTGCACCAAATCCAATTACAGACTTTCTTTGAGATGAAGTAATATAAGATTCGATTAAAATACCAACGGCCTTCTTATCTTTAATCATTATATCGTTTGGCCATTTAATCTTAACGTTTTCTGTGTGTTTCAGTAAAAAGGATTGAATAGCCAAAGCTGTTAGGTGATTCAAGGAAATCATACTGTTAATTTTCCACAAATTTAAGTCGGCAGTTATGCTCACTATCAAATTTGAAAATGCGTCAGATTGCCACTCTCTTCCACGTTGACCTCTGCCATTTGTTTGAATATCTGTCAGAATTACCGAGCCAGAATCAATACCCCCAGATTTGAACCTCTTGGCAGCATAGTTGTTAGTACTGTCGACACGATCGAGAAATATTATTTTATGACCTATACAAGCTTTTGGTTTATCCATGAAACAGTTTAAAAGTAAGGGCGCAAAATTAAAATTTAATTAGCTTTGTAGGCAATTATTGGAGAATGATAAAATTAGTAAAAGAAATAAGTGCAGAAAAACTTTGCGAGGTAATCGTTGAAGGAATGCAGGACAACAAAGCTGAAGACATTGTTGTTATAGATTTAAGAGAAGTGGAAAGTGCGGTAACAGACTTTTTTGTTATCGGAAGTGGACAATCAACCACACAAGTCGACGGTATTGCAGACGCAATAGTTCGCTCCACTCGCAAAACGTTAAAAGAAAAGCCATGGCATCAGGAAGGGAAAAACAGTTCTCAATGGGTATTGTTGGACTACGTTAACGTTGTTGTGCATATTTTTCACAAAGATGTAAGAGAATATTATGAACTGGAAGATTTATGGGCTGACGGTAAAAAGCGTGAGATTGAAAATCTATAAATATTAGAAATGGCAAAAGAAAACAAAGAAAATCAAAACAAGGGTAAATCTCCGAAGAAGAATCCTTATTCAATTTATTGGATTTACGCAGCGATAGGTATCGCTATAATTGGAATTCAACTATTTATGAGTTCCTCTACAACCAAAGAATTACAATCGAAACAGACCTTTTTAACACTAATGGAAGAGGGATATGTTGAAAATACAATTCTATGGAGAAACGTTGGACGTGTAGATTTCAAAATCAACGAATCTGGAATCACTGCTGTGAATCAGGGTGATTTCTCTGGATCAGATTTTGAAGTGATGAGACGAGCAATGAACAACTCAGGCAAAACTTTAGGTTCAGCCTCACCACAATTCTCCTTTGATATTGCCTCGACAGAAGCTTTTATTAAAGAATTTGAAGCGGTTAATGACAAGCGAAAAGCAGAAGGATTCGATGTGATATCTTACCGGGTAGACGAAGAACATAACTATGTTGGACAAATATTTAGTTTCTTGCTGCCGATCATCATCATTATTGCCATTTGGATGTTTATCATGAAGAGAATGTCTGGTGGTGCAGGAGGTGGTGCAGGAGGACAAATCTTCAACATCGGAAAATCAAAAGCTAAAGTATTTGAGAAAGGTAAAGGAACTGATGTTACCTTTAAAGATGTCGCGGGACTTCAAGGTGCTAAGGAAGAGGTTGAGGAAATTGTAAACTTCTTGAAAAATCCTTCAAAGTACACAGAACTAGGAGCTAAAATACCAAAGGGCGCCATTCTTGTAGGCCCCCCGGGAACTGGTAAAACACTCTTAGCCAAAGCAGTAGCGGGTGAAGCAGACGTTCCATTCTTTTCACTTTCAGGATCTGACTTTGTAGAAATGTTTGTAGGTGTTGGTGCATCTCGAGTAAGAGATTTGTTTAAACAAGCGAAAGAAAAATCTCCATCGATTATCTTTATTGATGAGATTGATGCGATCGGTAGAGCACGTGGAAAGAACAACAACATGGGTTCTAACGATGAAAGAGAGAACACCTTAAACCAGCTTTTAACAGAAATGGATGGTTTTGGAACGAACTCAGGTGTTATTATTCTTGCCGCTACAAACCGTGCGGATGTATTAGACAAAGCTTTAATGCGAGCAGGTCGTTTTGATCGTCAGATTTATGTAGACATGCCTGACATTAATGAGAGAAAGGCAATTTTCAAAGTGCACTTAAAACCAATTAAGTTAGCCAAAGAAATAGATATTGATTTCTTAGCAAAGCAAACTCCTGGTTTCTCTGGTGCAGATATTGCCAACCTTTGTAACGAGGCTGCTTTAATTGCTGCACGTATGGATAAAAAAGGAGTTGAAAAACAAGACTTCCTTGATGCCGTGGACAGAATCGTTGGAGGTTTAGAAAAGAAAAATAAGATTATTACGAAAGATGAGAAACGTTCCATCGCATTCCATGAAGCTGGTCATGCCTCTGTTTCTTGGTTAGCTGAACATGCTCACCCATTAGTTAAGGTGACGATCGTACCAAGAGGACAATCATTAGGTGCTGCATGGTATCTACCTGAGGAGAGAAGTATCACAACAACTGAGCAACTCTTAGATGAAATGTGTGCAGCTCTTGGGGGTCGTGCAGCAGAAGAAATTACATTTGGAAAAATTTCAACGGGAGCTTTAAGTGACTTAGAGAAAGTAACTAAACAAGCTTACGCGATGGTTTCGATTTATGGACTAAACAAGGTGGTCGGAAATATTTCTTTCTATGATTCTCAAGGTCAGAACCAGTTTACTAAACCTTACTCTGAGGAAACAAGTCGAATTATAGACCAAGAAGTGAGTAAATTGATAGAAGAGCAATATCAGAGGGCTAAAGATATTTTATTAGCAAATCAAGATAAATTAGATCTTTTAGCCAATAAGCTCTTGGAGAAAGAAGTAATATTTAAGGAAGATTTAGTAGCTATTTTCGGTGAGCGTCCTTGGGATAAACTTTCACCTGCTGAGAAAATTAAAATAGCAGGAGAAAATGCTGAAGTAACTGCAGAAGATGCCGAAGTAATAAATGAAAATGACACTGCAAGCTCGGATAAGGGCACTGCAGATAGTGAAACAAACTCAGAATCAAATGTGGAAAAGGATAAAAAAATGGATTCATAATATCCTTCCTAAAGACACAGAATTTGAGAAAAACAAATTAGTCTATCGCACTTCTGAAGTGCATATGGCTAATATTATGAAATTAAAACTTGAAGAAGAAGGTGTCCATGTTATTGTCATCAATAAGATGGACACTTCCTATAATAATTTTGGTCAAATCGAAATCTACGTCAATCAAAGTGATGTGATTCGAGCAAAATACATCATAGAAAAACCCTATGAATAACATTATTACGCGTGCCGTTTGGGGAGCTTTGTTTGTTGTAATCATCATTAGCTCATTTATTGTTGGAGCTTATGCTGCTGCTATTGTTTTAGGATTTTTTATGTGCATAGGCGTTTTTGAATTCTATAGGTTCTTCGAAAAATCTAAAATTGTACAACCCAAATCATACAGTGGAATTCTTGGCGCAGCCCTCATCTATACCTTACTTATTCTCAAGCAAATCAACCTTGTTGAATTCCCTATCGAATTAATTCTTATTCCGATCGTATTTCTACCTTTTCTATTTGTCCTTTTTAGCAAACAAAAAAATCCCTTACTGGATTTAACAGTTACATTCTTCCCATGGATTTATGTTATGCTTCCCTTCTATCTTATGTTTTCTATCTACAATTACGGATTAGAAACAGAACCCCAATGGCTATATATCATTGGACTTTTTGTTTTGGTTTGGACCAATGACACATTTGCTTATTTATCTGGTAGAAGCTTTGGGAAAAACAAACTATTTGAACGTATCTCACCTAAAAAAACTTGGGAAGGTACAGTTGGTGGTTTTCTTTTCACCATTATTGCAGGTGTAGCCTACGCCTACTTTATGAACGGAGATTTGATCTTTTGGATTATCGCTTCTGTAGTGATTTCCCCGACTAGTGTGCTGGGTGACTTAATAGAATCTAAATTTAAAAGAATTGTTGAAGTAAAAGATTCTGGAACTATTCTTCCTGGACACGGTGGTATTTTAGACCGTTTTGACGCTGTAATTTACGCAACACCATTCTTCTATTTGTTGCTCACTGTCTTAGGATAATCCAAGCTCATATTGATTATTTTTCGTATTATTGAAGCAGTCCTCAATAAACGGTATTACATTATCGATTATTAGATTAATTTTACACCCTTAAAAATAAAAATTAGTAAATGAAATTACACAGGGAAGGATACCTCATCATAACAATCGGATTAATAATTTTAATCGCGATTCAAGGTCTAAACTATTACTTATGGACAATAGTTGGTTACTGGTGGCTTTATGCTTTGCTCACTTTAGGCGTTATCGTAATGGCTTATTTAATTATTCAATTTTTCCGCGTTCCTAAAATCAATTACGTTGAAAAGCCAAATGAGATTATTTGTCCAGCCGATGGTAAAGTTGTGGTAATAGAAGAAGTGGAAGAAACAGAATACTTTAAAGACAAGAGGATTCAAATCTCTATATTTATGTCACCCTTGAATGTTCATGCCAACTTTAATCCTATTTCTGGATTGATGAAATACGCAAAATACCACAAAGGCTTATTCCTTGTTGCATGGCATCCTAAAAGCTCTACAGATAATGAAAGAACAACATTTGTGATTGAGCATGAATCGGGTAAAGAGGTCTTGTTTAGACAAATCGCAGGTGCACTCGCTAGACGAATTTGTTACTACGTAGAACCGGGAGATAAAGTAATAGCAGCGGAAGAATTCGGGTTTATAAAGTTCGGTTCTCGAATAGATTTATTACTGCCTTTAGACACGAAAATTGATGTGAAAATTGGAGATGTTGTAAAAGGAAGAATCACGAAAATTGGGGAATTAAAATAATTAGTTTATTTTTGGTTAGATTATAAAACTATAAAGATGAAAAAAGGACTAATGATTTTGACAATGGGATTGTTTTTTGGAGCAATCGGATATACATCTACTGCCACTGCAGGTGAACCAGTTAAAACAGAAAAAAAGGATTGTAAAGAAGACTGCAAGAAGGATTGTTGTAAAGACAAAGCGAAAAGTGAGAAAAAATCTGAAGCTAAATCTTGTAGTAGCAAAGAAGGTAAAAAAGCTTGTTGCAGTAAAGGCAAAAAGAAAGCATAATCCAAAGCAAATAAAAGTTTAAAATAGAGCGGAAACTATAGAGTATTCGCTCTTTTTTTTTTAAAATGAATGTGCTTAACGCTCCTTTACAATTCAAAGAAAAAAGTATCTCACAATTAGCTTGAAGACCTTCCATTGATCATATTCTCTTTCTTTTGCTAGACCTGAGCCCCACAAGTCATTTTAAAAAGTGAAGAAATCCGGATAATCCATTATCAATATCTTAAAACAAATCATGATGCAGAAATTAATTCACTTCTTGAGTATCCTTTTTGTGTTCTGCACAACAGGTTTTTCGCAGATTGTATCGATTGACTATATCCTTAATCAAGAAGTTGAGGACTTAGAAGAATCCGAATACTTTAAGAAAGGGGAAGTTAAATTTTTTCAAACCGCCTTAGAGACAGGTTTTAATCAATTTAAAATTGAGGATTCATCAACGATAAAAAAACTAGAAGATAAAACCATTTACAAAGTTGAGCTCTACTACTCTAGCTACAAAGAATCTGACGGTTTCTCTCAAAATATATTGAACAAGAAACGATTGTCCTATTTAATGCAAGTTCTTCCTTTTGTATTTGAAAATAATGCGATTGAATGGAAATTAGTGAATCAGGTGGAAAATGAGGATAAAAACAAAGCGCAAGACTTATTTCATGGCTTTGTTTTCTATTCTCGCGAACCTATTATAGCATTAAAAGATGGAACACTAATCACCTTAACAACCGAAGACGAAATCAACATCATAAAAAGTGCATTAGGAGAAACCATTCCAAGAGATTCCTCAAGCGCTTTATCAAAGCTATGTATGACGATTTGTGATTCTATTGGTGCTGACACACTCATCACCTATACTGAACATAAGGTTTATTCTGGTAAATATTGGCCCAATAATGCCAGGAGAAAAGCAAAAGGGAAGTTATTGAAAAGAAAAAGCATTTGGAATAGAGCTCCGGAATATCGGATGATAAGAGACAGTGTGCTCACGATAAGTATTCGATCAGACTGTTACGGCGATGCGCTTGCAAAAATTTTAGAGGATTCTAAATCGCATTTTTATTCTAGCTTTAGCAATCATAAGTTTCTGGACACCGTGGTCAAAAAAACAATGATGAATAACACTTGGAAAAATGCCTTAGTTGTTGAAGATGTTACAGGAAGTATGTATCCCTATTTGACCCAAACATTGCAATGGAGAAGATTAAAGTTTGCGACTTCAAATTTAGATAATTTTGCTTTTTTCAATGATGGAGACAATCGACCTGACGGTAAGAAAGGCATGTCTTATGGCGTTTACAATGTTCATTCCGATAGTATTACCGCCATAGAAAAAATGGCATTTGCCACTATGCGTAAAGGAAATGGTGGGAGAAGTCCTGAAAACGATGTCGAAGCGATGATTAGGGGAGTGGAACAATCAAAGAGGCAGGTTGAACATATCATTCTGATCGCAGACAACCTAGCAGCAGTTAGGGACATGTCCATTTTGGATGAGTTTATGGGTAAAAATATTCCCGTTTCGGTGATTGTATGCGGAGCAACTAAGGGTAGAGTAAATTATCAATATATTGATATCGCACGAATTTCAGGCGGGCAACTTTTTACAATTGAAGAAGATATCCGCTTCACAACTCCTCTTGCAGAGGGTGAGGAAATTACACTTGGTGTTCAAACATTTATTATAAGAAATGGGAAATTGGTATTAATAAAATAATTAGTGGTTGGTCTGAAACAGACGAATTTTATAAAATAGATTATTTTTGATGAGCGTTGAAGTTATTTTTATGAGGTGATGCCTTAGCATCAGGCGATTAAAAATAAAGGGGACTATCGCAAAAAGAACAATTTTTAATTTTAATATGATTCCGCCCATCCACTTATTAACTTGCAGCCGAAGCACAGCAATAAAGATGAAATTAAACAAAGCAACTAAACTATTAATATCGGGATTATTTCTTACGTTTCTAAGTCTAAGTGATTTAGATAACTTTAGTATTTCATTACATGGTTTTTTCCTTGTAATTGGTATCACAGCAATTGTAATGTCGGTTTTTGTCCATTTAAAAGCGAAAGATGAATAAAACACAGGAGAACATTAAGCCGCTTTATAAGCCTTCTGAATTAGAGCTTCTTGTTAAAAAGATTTTTATACCGAGCGCAATTCGTTTAACAGGGCTTTCTCTAGAAAAGGAAAGCAAAGCATATTTAGCGTATACATTTCTTCTTAACGGCAGGAAGTCCATTTTTAGAAAAGCAAAAATTACACCCACCAAAACAGGACAATTTGTTGCCATTTGGAAACGCAATAAGGAAGGTATTACAGCGCCATACAGTATTTTTGATTCGTTGGAATACATGATCATATTTACAGAGAAAGAGCAAGAAAAAGGAGTTTTTATATTTCCGAAAGAAGCCCTGCACCAAAACAAGATTTTATCCGATGAGAAGCTGAATGGTAAACGAGGTATTAGAGTTTACCCTCCTTGGGATGAGCCTAAAAACAACCAAGCGATGAAAACTCAAATTTGGCAGAAGAAGTATTTCTTACACTTAAACGACTTGAAAGCCAATCAAACTAGACAGAAGGAAATACTTTACTCCATTTGTGAATAAGCTAGGGTTTTTACTTTGCTCCACTATTGTTTTTATCAACTTCAGCTTGCTCGTCGTTGTCATAAAATCTCGACTTATATGTTTCATAGTCTAGCTCCTGAATGGTTACTTTGGCAGCATGTTCCGATGGTCGAATTGGATTCTTTTTATAAATCATAATAGCCCTTGTGATCTCTGCACCTATCAGCACCACAACTGTTGAATAATAAACCCAAATTAATAAAATCACAATTGAACCCGCGGCTTGATACGTTTCAGCAAAATTACTTGTTGATAAGTAGTACTGAATTCCATATTTCCCCAAAATAAACAGAGCTGCTGTAATCAGTGAAGCCATTGTAACGTCTCTCCAGCGCAAAACCACATCTGGTAAAAACTTAAAAATCATTCCAATAATAATAAACACAATAGCAAAGGAAACAATGCTGCTGGTAACATTTAGAAGAAAACTTGGCTCCTCTCCTATTATACTCTGTATCTTCCCAAAGAATATTTCTAACAAAGTATCGCTAATTAAGGAAACAATTAAAATAAAGCCCATCCCCACAATCATTCCTAAAGACAAAACCCTATTGATTAAAAACTTTACAATGCCTCTTTTAGGCTGGGCTTTCACATCCCAAATTTTATTCAACCCTTCTTGTAAACTCATAAAAATAGTGGTGGCAGAAAAAACTAATGTTCCCACACCAAAAATAGTTTGTAAGGTACCTTCCTCTGATATATTAACTTGAACAATAATCTCCGATATAGAATTTGCTATTTCTGGTCCAATAAATTCGCTTAGTTGCATGGTTAACTCGCCTGTAGCGGCCTCCTGCCCTAAAAAAACACCAGCAACCACTACAATTGTCACGATTAATCCGGGAAGTGAAAATATAGTATAGAATGCAATAGCGGCAGCAAAGGTCATTAAACTATGTGTACCCATTCCATCAATCACCGTTTTTACAACTTCAATTAGTGGTTTTAAAACTTGAGTTATTTTTTTTAGCATGGAGATAATTTAGTTCGACGTGAGTATTAACAGTCTACAAGATAGAATTATTCATGAGGTTCAATAAAATTAAAAATAAAAAAAATCATAAAAATTGAATTTTGTGAATGAGACAAAAATAAAATAGTAATTTTGCATCGCGAACGATATTAACGCTAACGATTAAATTAAGTTATGAAAAATTACGTAGAGACAACATTAACACAGAAAGTTTTCAGAGTTATAATTGCACTATTTATGATAGTTGCAGGATTCAGCCATCTCACCTTTAACAGGGTGGAGTTTCAAGCTCAAGTACCTGAGTGGTTACCCATGAGCAAAGACTTGGTTGTTATTCTTTCTGGAATTGTTGAAATGATTTTAGGTTTAGGCTTAATGTTCTGGAAAAAACAAAGAGTTAATTTTGGTTGGGCTTTGGCCATTTTTTATGTTTTAATATTTCCAGGCAACATTTCACAATATGTAGAGGGAAAAGATTTCGCTTCATTAGATTCCGATACCGCGCGACTCATTAGACTTTTCTTTCAACCTGTACTTATTGCGTGGGCATTGTGGTCTTCTGGAGCTTGGAAGGCTTGGAAAACCCGAAATGACTGATTTTTCATAACCACTTCGGAAACACAATAAAAAAATAAGAAAAATGGAAGAACAATTAAAGTTAGAAAACCAAGTTTGCTTTCCTATTTATTCAGTTTCACGATTGATAACTAAAGCATACAAACCTTTTTTGGATGAAATGGGAATCACCTACCCACAGTATTTAGTACTGATGGTATTGTGGGAGAACGACACCATTTCAGTCAATCAAATAACAGAAAAACTGATGCTCAACACCAACACTGTTTCTCCCCTACTAAAAAGGATGGAAAAGTTGGACTTAATCGAACGTAAACGATCGGAAAAAGATGAAAGAAGTGTCTTGGTTAATTTGACAGATAAAGGAGCTCAATTAAAATCCACCGCACAACCAATTCCAGGAGAGCTTGTAAATATTTTACACGACGGAAATATCGCTTTAAATGAAGTGATGCAAATGCGAGAAGTTTTAAACAATTGGATAAAAGTTCTTTCCAAAGACAAAGAACTTTAGGCCAAATAAATGAAGAATTGAAATACAGTTTTTCGAATTAATTTTAAAAATCAAAGAATAAGAAATGGAATTATTAGACAAATTAAATTGGAGGTATGCTGCAAAAGCAATGAATGGAAAAAAAGTCCCTCAAGAAAAAATAGACAATATTATTGAAGCCATATCACTTTCTCCAACTTCAAGTGGTCTGCAACCTTTCGAGGTAATAGTGATAACAAATCAAGAATTAAAAGAAAAAATAAGACCAGCTGCGTGGAATCAATCAGTAATAACCGACTGTTCTCATTTACTGGTTTTTGCTGCTTGGGATACTTATACACCAGAGCGCATCAACAAAATGTTTGATTTGACGAATGATATTCGTGGTTTTAAAAATGAAGGTTGGGAAAACTACCGTCAGATGCTATTGGCCAATTATCCTCCAAGAGATTCAGAGGTCAATTTCAATCATGCGGCGAAACAAGCTTACATTGCATTTTCACAGGCCATATCCGCCGCTGCATTTCAAGGATTAGACAGCACTCCTATGGAAGGATTTGAACCAGAAGTGATTGATGAAATTCTTGGATTGAAAGAAAAAGGTTTAAGGAGCTGTGTTATGCTGCCCGTCGGATACAGAAATGAATCTGAAGATTGGTTAGTAAACCTACCAAAAGTGCGCAAAAGCAAAGAGGATTTAGTCACAGTGATTGAATAAGCCAATACTGCTTGCAAAGTTTCGAAAGCGATCTTAGAAATATTCTAGATCGCTTTTTTTTTCCTATCTTTTTATCTTTATTTGGGCCTTGAAAATAATCTGATAAAAAACGAGGACTATTTTTTTTTTTATTCTTGTTGGGTAAGAGTCAAATTTCAAAAACAAACAAATCATTATGAATCGCGGATTCATTTTTACAAGTAAAAACGGATAAAACAAACAATTTAAAACATTAACAAGCTCACAGTAATCACTAGTAAAAAGTCTATCCAACTACTACTTAAAAATTAAACACCATGAAAGACACACAGACGATTACATTTTCGGAAGACATGTTTGATAAACATTCAAATTGTTTTGACGGTTGGAGTGAAAGTTACGCCCTTTTAATAATTAATGAAGCATTAAAAGAGCTAAAATATGAAGGAATAATTGATGATATTGCGATTAGTAAATATGCTTGCCGTGAAATCATAGAGGGAAAAAACAGGACAGAAGTTTGCTATGCAGAAACTGACATTGGCTATTTTTATCTTATTCGCGATATGGTGGACCACATCAATGTTGTGTATAACAGATGGGATTAATGATATAAAATAAAATGCTTATCGGGAACTTTACCCATTATTTAATATTCTACAATAAAAAGTATTTATTTAACTAGGCCAGATCCTTCCAGAGTTGAAAATTAAGATTTTCAACCCTAGTCAGGATGACAGTTGTAGGCGCTGGGGGGCAAGTGAGAGGGGAAAAGCAAAAGCGCTAGAGCGTTTTTGCTTTTCCCCTCTCACTTGAAATATGATCCCAGTTTAATGTCATCCTGATGCGGATTTCTATTTCCAACCAGTTGGAAATAGAAATTTGCGAAGGATCTTGTTAGTTTGACGCTGAATCAAATTATGGTTGGGTTAAATATATTTACTGGTAAAGTATCGGATTGGCATTTAAAATAATGACCACAGACCGTATTACACTCTTTTACTTTAATACTCCTCCCAGCTTTTATGTACCTTTGTAACCATAATTAATACAATTGTTTTGAAAAACTTTGAAAATTTAGGAATCAATGCGCGACTCACAAAAGGACTTGCGGAATTAGATATTATTGTACCCACTGACATTCAGAAGAAGGTTATACCTGTTCTTCTGGCTAAAAAAACTGATATTGTTGCTCAAGCGCAAACAGGAACAGGAAAAACAGCAGCGTTTGGACTTCCACTTTTGGAGCAGATAGATCCCAATATAGCAGCTGTTCAAGGTCTTATTTTGTGTCCAACTAGAGAATTAGCCAAGCAAGTCGCTAAGCAGCTTTTCAAGTTTATCAAATATTCTGATAAAGTGTTTATTGAAGCCGTTTATGGTGGTGAAAAGATGGACAGACAAATTGCTGCATTACAAAGACCAACACAAATCATTGTAGCCACACCTGGGCGGTTAATCGACTTATTAGAAAAGAAAGCAGTTGATTTAAAGAAAGTGAAAACCGTTGTTTTAGACGAGGCAGACGAAATGTTGAGTATGGGATTCCAAAAAGAATTGGATGAAATATTAAGTTTTCTCCCTTCCATTGATAATAAATGGCTCTTTTCAGCAACTATTCCTCACGGAATTCAGCAAATTATTTCAAAACACTTGTCTAAAGATGCCTTAAAGATTGAAGTAAAAAAAGAAGATGTTGTTAATAAGAACATTTCTCATCAATATTTAGTTTGTGATGAATCTGAAAAACTGAATGCATTACTTTCTTTCCTCAAATCTCAGCATAAGAACAGAGGTGTTGTTTTTTGTAAAACAAAAGCAGCAACCCAAAAACTAGCCAAGCAATTAATCGCCAAAAACATCTCAACGGATGCTATACATGGAGACTTGCTTCAAAAAGAACGCGATAAAGTAATGCGTGCCTTTAAAAATGAAACACTCCGTATTTTGGTTGCTACAGATGTATCTGCACGTGGAATCGATGTTTCAGGGTTAACTTTTGTTGCACATTATCAACTTCCAGAAAACGCAGAATACTACACACACAGAAGTGGAAGAACAGCTCGCGCCGGAAAAGAAGGTGTTTCAATGTGTTTCGTAAATAACGCAGAAGCCAAAACACTAAAAGAATACGAAAGAAAACTAGGAATTAAGTTTTCGAAAATAAAAAAAGTGGGCTAATTCTTTCTGCCTTTTATTGATGAGAGCATATTTCTAAAATTTAGGCCTTAAAAAAAGCGGAACCTCTTAGCTGAAGTTCCGCTTTTTATGCTCTATAACTAAAGAATATTACATACTAGATACTAATTACTCAAAGTGTACTCAAGGTTAATTCTGGTATCCAACAATAAAGAAATTGGACAATTCTGTTTGGCATCCTCTGCCAATTTTGAAAATTCCTCCTCTTTTATTCCATCCACCTTTGCTGCGAGCTTCAAGTTTGAAGAAACTACTTTCCCGTCTTCAAGCTGAACAGAACCACAAGTCTCTAAGCTATTGGCAGTAAATCCTGCTTCTTGTAAATTAAAGGTTAATTTCATTGTAAAACATCCCGCGTGGGCTGCTGCTATTAATTCTTCAGGATTTGTTCCTTCCCCCTCCTCAAATCTACTTTTGTAAGAGTAATTTGTTTGATCTAAAACTTTGCTTTGAGTTGTTAAATGTCCTTTTCCTTCTTTTCCACCTCCCCTCCATAGGGCCGTTGCTTTTCTTTCCATAATTTGCTTTTTATTTCAAAACGCATTGGAAGACCTGAAAGTTTGTTTGATTGCTATAAACAATATTAAAGAGTTGGGATTTAAATAAGAAAAAATCACTTTGCTAGGCTATTCCTTCTTTTCAAATAAGAAAGCACTCAAAAAGAGGAGATTTAAGCATTATAACAATAATCACCTCCTGTAGAAGGGGTTAAGCTTAGATTAACAAAAACTAAGCTTATTCCTTGATTTCATTGGCCTCAACCACTTTTAAAGCCTTAACTTTGTACCTAATTCGATATAAATTAAAGGTCATCTCTTTCAGCAATTTTGCTGAGGTAATACCTTACAACAAAAGCAGTAAATTATGAAAAAAGTTACTTTATTGGCCTTGGCCATTTTAGGAGGAACGACTTCCTTCGCTCAGTTAACAACCCCAGATAATGGAGTGAACTACAGTTTATCCACTCTATCTGCATTAGATCCATCTGTTTTATCTTTTGATGGAACGAAGTACACACTCAGCGATGACTTAATTATCGCCGAAAGTGACACATTAGAAATTTCAACTTCCGATACCTTGCTCTTGGATACAGACAAGCGCATTACCGTTGAGGGAAGCTTTATTGTAGACCCTGCTTCAAACAATGGTAAATTCATTATTAGCTCTATGGATACGCTTAATCCTGCGGACGGAATTCGTTTTGATGAGTTTTCAGTAGCTTCAATTAAGAATACAGAAATCACATACATTGGAGGCTTAAAAGTGCTTACTGAAGACTTTACAATTTCAGACTCCTATTTAGCTCATAATGTTTCAGGTGCTTCTACAGGCGCTGTCATTTCATTGTCTCGAGGTGCCGCTTTAATTCAAAATAACACCTTTTACAAAAATGATTTACCAGCTGTAGGTTCGGGAGCAAATCAAACCGTTGCAGCGCAAATCTTAAACAATTGGATTGAAAAAAACGGTCAAAGCAATGCCAATCGTCCACAATTAAATATGGGACCAACAGGAACAGATACTTTACGCATCATTGGAAATACAATTATTGGAGACGCTGCAATGGTAAAAGTTGGAGGAATTGCGGTTTCGAATTTCTTGGGAGCAAATATTAACGCAGAAATAGAAAATAATGTGATTCGAAACAATAGATATGGAATTTCCATAGGCGGACCAAATGCTATTGTACTGATAAAGGGAAATACTATTGAAGATAATATTACCCAAAATGATCCCAACTTAGGAGGTAGTGGTATTTCTGTGAATAGCAGCTCCGATTCGCAAAGGATACGTGTTAGAGAAAACAAAATCAGGAGAAATTTATGGGGAATCACTGTAATTGGAGATGCTTCCGTTGATTTAGGAACAACCACTGATTATGGAAATAACCTCTTTTCAGAAAATGGAAATAATGGAGCTATTTACGCCCTCTTCAACAATACATCTTTAGACATTAGCGCTATGGGAAATTGCTGGATAGAGTCTAACGAAAATGCAGACGCTCCTCTTATTGAAGCTATAATTTCTCACCAATTAGATGATCCAAGTTTAGGATTAGTTGACTTCAGTAATTGGTCCTGCGGAATCTTGTCAACCGACAAATATGAGTTAGCGGATATAAATGTTTATCCTAACCCAGCAGAAAATCTGATTTCAGTTGCTAATGATCTAGATTTTGAAGTTGTTCGCTTTTTTAATGTCAGAGGGGAATTGGTTAAAACCGAAAGCTTAAAAAAAGGAGAGAATCAAATTAATTTGGAACTTCCAACAGGGCTTTACATCATAAAATTTGTAAACAAAAGTCAAAGTGTAAGCAAGAAATTGGTGGTGAGGTAAACACTACACCCAGAATTCAAAAGCTGTTCGCTAACTCAATTCATCAATAAATTGGGTTAATGAACAGCTTTTTTTTATGAATTGCTTTCCACGCTAGGGTTTTGAAATAAACTATTTTCAAATCATTTACTTTAAAATTCAAAGTTAATTGCTGCAAGAATTTTTAAGCCCATGCCAACTAAAACGCTTTGAGTTAAAAGAATTACATGCTATTTTGAGCTTATGACGCTACAAGCATCAAGCAGTAAAACTTAAAGAACTGATTTATTACCAAGCAATCACTCCATAAATTTTAAAATTATAGTTCATTAAGAGTTTGCTTGTATTAAGGCCTATTCAGCAACCCCAATAATTACATCCTTACTACAGTTCTCAATAAAACACCCATTTTATTTAGGCTCTAGTCGTAATTGATAAATGAAAAGAGCAGGCTTTCAGTGAAAGTTCTTGATTTTTAAGCGAAATAGGAAATAGTATATTAATTATTCGTTAATAATTACTAATTTTGTTTTACACCAACCGTCTTTTATGATGAACAAATATGCTGTAATTTTTTTAGTTACTCTTTTACCCCTTTTCTCTTGTAAAAAAATTGAGGGAGAAGGAGGACGATCTACCATTGTGGGTAAAGTTTTTATGTCAGATAAATCTGGCAACAATCAAGGTGAATATTTCATTCCTGACTATGATGTTTTCATTATTTATGGTGAAGAGAACGACATCTACGATGAAGATATGAAAACGAATTTTGATGGGTCTTTTGAATTTAAAAACTTAAGGGAGGGAACTTACACCATCTATTCTTACAGTGAAGTTTCTACTAACCCATCGGGTTTAGAGCCTGTTTTTAAAACCGTTACAATAGGTAAAAAAGAAACAGTAGATATTGGAACAATTGAAGTAAGTAAATAATTGAAAAATTTCACTGACATACTTCAAGACTTTGAACCTATTTCTCTAAAGGAAATGGATAATGTGAAGCTGTTAAACAGATCAGACACTAAGTTTATATTAAACACTGATATGTTGGCCGAAATATTAATGGAAGTTCAAGACAAATATCGGGTTCTTTCAACAAATGGCAAAAGAACGAATAGCTACAAGACGCTGTACTTCGACACGAAAGATTACTCAAGTTACATCAATCATCACAATGGAAAACTAAACCGGTTTAAAATTCGATTTAGGGAGTATATTGACTCTGGAACTATATTTTTAGAAATCAAATTCAAAAACAACAAGAAAAAAACTATAAAATCCAGGGTTAAAAACCCAATTATAGAAGGCGAGCTTAGTCCTAGTTCAAAAGCTTTTATTGAAGAAAACTCCATTTATAAAGCGGATGATTTAAAAGCCGTTTTATGGAATAGCTTTACACGAATTACACTGGTACATAAAACAAAAAAAGAAAGAGCTACCATAGACCTCAACTTAAGTTTTAGCAGTTACGATGGCGAAATTAAGAAGGAGTTACCGCATTTGATTATCGTTGAGATAAAACAAGAAAAAATGTCTGGAAATTCCGACTTCATAAAGGCTTTAAAAAAGAATTACATTAGACAAAGTAGTATGAGTAAATATTGCATTGGTACAGTTTTAACCAACAAAATAGTTAAGGCGAACAAATTTAAAGAACAAATAATAAAAATTAATAAACTAAAAAATGATAGAGGTATTATTGCTTAAAATTCCAATCTTAGGATCTAAATTAATAGATACCGACAGCTTTTTTGAAATGCTTATTCGTTTTTCAATCAACCTCATCGTTGCATTTATTGTAATTAGAAAGATATACTATCCTATTCACAAAAGAAAGGATTACTTATTCACCTACTTCCTCTTTAACATTCTTATCTTTTTTGTTTGCATTCTATTAAATGGTGTAAAGCTAAAACTTGGATTTGCTTTTGGTTTATTTGCCATTTTCGGAATACTTCGATACAGGACAGAACAGCTTCCGATAAAGGAAATGACTTATCTTTTCATGATTATCGCGATTGCAATTGTCAATTCTCTATCTGACCAAAAAGTAAGTTTAGCAGAGCTTTTGTTGGTAAATGGAACAATCGTTTTGGCTACTTATTTACTGGAAAAGGTCTTTCTTCTTAAACATGAATCTAGAAAAGAAATTATTTACGAGAAAATTGACAACATTAAACCAGAAAACCACAATCTATTAATTGAAGATTTAAAAGACAGAACTGGACTAAATATTCACCAAGTTCAAATTGGTAGAATTGATTTTCTGAAGGACACCGTGAGAATTATGGTTTTTTATTTTGAAGACGAACCTAACGACAGTATTGTCGCCAACACTTTTATAAATAATAAAAATGAGTAAGTACTTCCTCTTTTTACTTTTATTGGTGCTTAGCACAATAGCCAGCGCACAAATTACTGAAGATGCACGTTTGTGGACTGGGATTTCAATTAGTAAAGAATTCAACGATCTAGAGTTTACTTTAGGCACTGAATATAGACTTGATGAAAACTTCTCCCATACAGATAAAGTTTTGGGTGAAATCGGAGCAGAATACAAGCTTTCGAAAAGATTTTCAGCAGGAGCAAATTACAGATACGCAAGAGATAACGACTATGAAGAATACAGTTATGAATTGAGCCACCGTTTCGATATCGGGGTGGAATACGACATTAAATTTTGGGAGTTCAAATTCAAAAACAGAGTAAAATATCAAATCCAGACTGCTCCTATTGAAGAAAATAACCCCACCTACATCAGGAACAAAACAACATTGGAATACAAAATTGAAAACAAGAAAAAAGACATAAAACCCTTTATTTCCTATGAATTCCACTATCAGCTGAATGACCAAATGACCATAAATAGATCAAGATTCTCTGCAGGATCGAAATTTGATCTCAACAAAAGAAATAGCATTAAATTGTTCTATATTTATGAGTATAAGTTTAATAGAAAAAACTTACAGGTTGGACATATTTACGGAGTGAGCTACAGCATTGATTTAAAATAAATGAATGCTTTAATCAATCAATTGGCATCAAAAAGAAGTTTTTTTAACTAAGCTTAATCCTATTTCCTGATTCTTAACTTTATTTTCATAGGAATCAATTACGCTACCAGTACCTCAAGAGAATAAACATCAGCTGACCAGTTTGGAGTGGACATTAAGAAGTTCTATTGGTATCAAAACCTGAGGTAACCTGCACAAAATCGAGAATCATATAACGCTCAGGGAATGTGTTCACCTATTTTCAAATTACTGTTTACCCATCACAAACTAAGCACTGATTTTGGAGTTCATTTACGTTTTGTTTTGGGGAGCTGCCCCAGGAAAAATGATAATTCGTCATTGTTTCAAACTAATTTAGTGTTGCAAAGTTTATAGATAAATCACCAAAAAACGGGCTTCCTACCATAAATAAGAAAACGAATTGCGCAATAGAAGATCAAAACCCAATGCGGATAAGTGGTTGACCATTTTTAGTAGGTGAGGAATATTGATACACGAAATTAAGTTACTATGAGAAAAGCTTATCATTCAGAAATTGTTTCATTTTCACATTAAACAATCCATGAAACGCTGAGTTGTAATGACTTCAGCCATCCACTAAATAGAGTAAAAAAGGACAGCAAGTCGAGGACGAAAAAAAATAGCATTCACAGAAATGATTAATTCATTTTTTTTTGATTAACTTGCGACTTATTACAACCATAAGATCTTTTAAACCAATCCCTAACACCTTAGAAAATGAAGAACATCGTTCGCTTTGCTTCAAATATAATTCCACAAACCATTGCCAATTTTGCTTATAAAAAATTGACGAATCCTCAAATCAGAAAACTAAGAGAAAATGAGTTAACTGTATTGGACAAGGCTACTAAAGAAAGCTTAAATTACAAGGATTTTAAAATACAACTTTATACTTGGAAAGGTGGAGATAAAAAAGTTTTATTGATCCATGGCTGGGAAGGTCAAGCTGGCAATTTCTCAGATTTAATTGAAGAACTCTTAATTGAAGGTTACACCGTTCATTCCTTTGATGGTCCATCTCATGGATTTAGTAGCAAAGGAAATACTAGCTTATTCCAATTCTCTGACTTGGTGGGGACTTTAGTTCAAAAGTATCGCGTAAAAATGTTGGTCAGTCATTCATTTGGAAGTGTTGCCACAACCTTTGCCTTATACAACAATTCAAATCTACAAATAGATAAATACGTTTTAATCACAACTCCCGATCGCTTTATTGATAGAATAAATCAAGTTTCAGAAACTGTTGGAATAAATAAAAAAGTTCGGAAAAAATTAATTCAAAAATTAGAGAAAGAAACAAAAATGACCATCAATTCACTCAATGTAAGCGATTTCGTGAAATTTGTCGCTGTAAAAAAAGCTTTAATCCTACATGATAAGAATGACAGGGTGATCCCAATCGAACATTCAAAAAACGTTAATAAAAATTGGGCTAACGCTGAGATAAAAGAAGTTGATGGGACGGGGCATTTTAGAATCCTAAGAACCAAAGCAGTCATCGATGATATTATCGCATTTTTGAAATAATTAATGTGCTTAACTGCTCTCCAATAACACTGTATTGTTGATTGCTTCTACTTTTTAAATAAAAGAAGAATCTCAAAAACAACACAACCAATTGGGTGAAACAAGTTTTTTTATTTACGATTTTTCACACATAGTTTTGTAAGCTAATGATTATCAATTAAATTTATAAAAATTAAGATCGTACTATGAAAAACATACTCTTTTTACTCCTTATAGCTTCTTTTACAATAGTTACCCAAAGCTGCAAGAAAAAAACAATAGATCCAATTGTTCTCCCCGAAACTTCAGAAGAGGAGAATTCAGATATTAAAGCTTTCAACACCTACTTAACAGCCCAACTCAACACGCTCAACATACCAGGAATATCGGTAACTATATCTAAGAAAGACAAGATACTGTACAACGATCAAATAGGTAAAGCGAATATTCAAAATAATGAAGCCCTCACAAAAGACCATTTATTTCTAATGGCATCTGCCTCCAAAATAGTGACTGCCACTGCCCTACTCCAATTGAACGAATATGGTCATTTTGCATTAGATGATGATATTAACAATCATTTACCCTTTGCAGTTTCTAATCCAAACTCCACTACTCCAATAACTTTTAGAATGTTATTAACCCAAAGTTCAGGAATTGCAGATGGTAGCGCACTAGAGAACCTTTATTATGAAGACTATGACAGCCCGCTACCACTAGACTACTTTGTGGAGGAATATCTCTTACCCAATGGAACTTTTTACAATGCCTCTGAAAACTTCAAAAACTTTGAACCGGGCACAGATTATGAATCCTCGCAAGCGGCTACCACTCTAATGGCGTATTTGGTAGAACAGATTTCAAGTCAAGATTTTCATCTCTATTGCGAAAATAAAATCTTTACTCCCATGGGAATGACGCAAACCTACTGGAAATTAAACAGGGCAAAACAGTCAGGTTTCCCATTAGCTTCCCCTTACACCTTTTCCAATGGACAATTTAATCCATTAGAAAATTATACTGTTACGCATTATCCAAGCATTGGCCTCAGAACAACAGGTAAAGACTTTATGAAACTAGTTTCAGCACTTTCAAACGATGGGTACTACAATAACATACACGTTTTAGATGAAACTACAGTAGATGAAATGTTTACAAGTCAAATCCCTACAATTAACAATCAAATTGGCTATCATGTTACTTTATTAGACCCTGTCAACTTTCTCTGGGGAGACGATCGTTCTGCCAAAGGAGCATCAACTATTGTGGCAGTGGGGCCATACACCGAGTTGGGAATTGTAATAATGACCAATGAAGGAAATGTAGATTTGAATGAGATCTTAGATGAAGCCTATAAACTAGCTTTAAAATTATAAGTCAAAAATACAAGAAGTAACATTTAGTTGACAACATTAACGCCATTATTAAGGAGTCTATTGCGGACTTCTTTGTAATTTTGAAATCCAAGAAGAAAGCTAAAAGACTCGAAACTGCATTTCTATTGAAAAAATTGAGCAATGATGGATTTATTTAATGATAGCCTCAACATCCTACCTTTTGATGGCGAAGTCAATTATCACGGACCTATATTTTCACTAAAGCAAGAGCAGGAGTACTTTGAAAAACTAATTGAAACCATTGATTGGCGCAACGATCAAGCAGTTATGTTTGGAAAAACCATTATAACAAAACGAAAAGTTGCTTGGTATGGGAGTCAACCTTTTAAATATACTTATTCCAAAACCACCAAATTAGCTTTACCTTGGACAAATGAGCTTTTGGCGATAAAAAAAATAATTGAAGATAAAACTGGAGTAAGTTACAATTCTTGTCTTTTAAACCTTTATCACAGTGGCGAGGAAGGAATGGGCTGGCACAGCGATGACGAAAAAGAGTTAAAGGAAGATGGTGCAATTGCTTCCCTTAGTTTTGGTGCAGAACGTAAATTTCTTTTCAAACACAAAAGCAGTAAACAAAATATTTCTGTCATTTTGGAGAAAGGAAGTTTATTGGTTATGAAAGGAACAACACAAAAGAATTGGTTGCATAGACTCCCTCCAACTAAGAAAGTAAAAACTCCTAGAATAAACCTCACCTTTAGAACGATCAACACTAAACCAAAAGACCAGCACACTGAATAACACTTTAAGAGAATAAAGACCGAATGGAAATAAAAACAGATCCGAAGTTTGAAGAAGTCATGGATGCTTATCCAGATTTTGTTATTGCTAAAATGAAACTGCTAAGAACCTTAGTTTTAGAAACTGCAAGAGAAATTCACGAGATAAAAAAAATAGAAGAAACCTTAAAATGGGGAGAACCAAGTTTTATTACTAAAAATGGTAGCACTTTAAGAATGGATTGGAAATCAAAATCTCCTGATCAATACGCTATGTATTTTCAATGCAGCAGCAGATTAGTGGACACATTCAGGTTGTTATTTGATCAAAAATTTCAATTTGAAGGTAGCAGGGCCATCATTTTCCAGCTCAACCAAAAAATTCCAGAAAAGGAACTAAAACAGTGCATTAAAGCAACTTTCACTTATCATAATGTGAAACACTTGGAGACTTTAGGCTTGTGATAAAATTAATCTCCATCCCCTATGGCCTTCCGCATTTTATTCTCATTTAAGGAGCTTTGTGTTTCATCAAAAATAAACCAAGCTTTAGTAATCAATACATTAAAGTAGAAATAATTATTATTTTCAGCATTAAATTAACGTGAATGCAAAGAACAGCACTATTCATAGCCCTATTATCCCTCATGAGTGCTTTTACATTCAATGAAATAAACCTCTATTTCTTAAAAAAAGATGGTGTATCACTTAGATTTAACGAAACCGTAAAAACCGCTGATGACATCAGTTATCTTAGACCTGCTCAAAACTATCTTGAAACCGGAAAGTTAAAAAACAACGATGCCGGAAATGGAAGTTACTTTCTGAGGCCTCCCGGTTATTCATTTTTATATATTGTTTTTGGTTCAGTATTAGAAACTGAAAACGCTATAAAAGCAATAAAATACACACAGCTTTTACTCTTTGGGTTTTCGGTTTATTGTCTATTTTTTATTGCCTTGGGGTTTATAAAATCAAAGAAAATAGCCGTACTTATCACTGTAATTTACGGTGTCAGCAATCTGGCTTCAAACTTTCTTTATTATACCTTAACAGAAGCTGTTACCCCATCGCTGGTCATCTTTTTTGTATATTTTTTAATGCAAGCGAAAGCGGAAAATAAGAAGAGAAGAAAACTAATATTGTACTACATTTCAGCTTTAGTTTTCTCCCTTTTATTCATCACACGTCCTGTTTTAGCCATTTTAGGTTTTGCTTTTCCCTTCTTTATCAATTCTGATTTTTGGAAAGAAAAAAAAGTTTTTTTCACTCAATTATTTCTCATTGGTGCAATTGCATCCAGCGGAATAATCATTTGGCAAATTAGGAACTACAACATCACCAACCAGTTTGTTGGTTTGAATCCTATTTATTACGCAGAAAATAGTCAATCGAGCTTTAGACCAACGCACGAAGCGCTCTGGGACTTATGCAAAGGATGGGGGGAAATTGGTGCCAACTTCCATTCTTATGTTGGTCCATTTTGGAGTTCTGCCATTCATGGCACTGGAAGCAAAAAAGATATTGAGCAAATCATAAGTCATTTACCGAAAGAGGTTGTAAAGGGATTAGGGCATAATCAACTCGCGAATATGTTTACAAACTATCAACGTTCTATTGAAAATCAAAGTTTCTACTACAAAAATCGTTTACCTATGCCGCAAGCTATTCCTGAAATAGAAACCAAAACCATACAACAAATCAAGGCCTTGACTTCGGAATTTAAAAAAGAATTTTGGTTTCAATACTATATTGCGAGTCCATTAAACGTCTTTAAGGAATTGGCTTTTCATTCCAATTTGTCAATGTATATTTTTCAAAAAACCTTTAGGGGCAACTTCTTTATGGAATTATTTCGAGTTTTTGCATTTTCGATTCATGCCTTGGTTTTTACTACCGTAATTATTGGCGCATTTTACAAAACACCTCTATATTTAAAGTCAATTATCAGCTTTGCGCCATTAATTTATGTACTCTTTTTAATCTTTATTCAAAGGGGAATTGAGGAGCGGTATTCTTTACCTATTTTGCCTTTGGTTATGATAAATTTTGGATACTTATTTAAACTAATACTGGATGGCTTAATTTCGACATTCCGAAAAAAGGGCGTGCAATAAAACAATCATTGAGGCATTTTTTATTAGCCATTTAAAGTTGGCGATCAAACTACTTTACAACTAGTTTCTTCACTTCAACACCTTCCGTATTATAAACCTTTACGAAATACAAACCTGAAATCAGCTTTAGACTTTTTAACTCCACCAAATTACTATCGCCTGAAAAATTGGACTGATCTATTAACTGTCCCATTTCATTAATAATACTTATTTGATGTATGTCATGTGATGAGGAAATTGCTAATTTGCCTCCATTTCTTAGTGGGTTAGGATAAATATTAACATAATCCCAAGCATCAAAAGCTGCCGATTTTATATCAGAGTAAGTAAATTCTCCATCAAAATCAACTTGTTTTAAACGGTAGTAGTTTATGCCGTTGCCTGGTGTTCTATCCACGTAATTATAGTGTATCGCTGAACTACTGTTTCCAGCACCTTCAACAACACCAATGACTTCAAAGTTATAACCATCCATTGAATGTTCAAGCTCGAAATAGTCGTTATTAAATTCTGATTCTGTTGTCCAATTTACATAAGCCTCTCTTGTTTTACCCTCTACCTCAAATTCTGTTAATTGAATTGGGAGCGGATTAATAGCATTTGTTGAAGCCAAAGTAAAAGGACTAAAGCTAGTGACCTGTGACATTGTTTGTACGCTACCACTAGCCGGTGACCCACCAATACCTCCATTCCCTAAATCTTCCCAGGAAGCGCCATTCCATCGACTTACTACTACAGTAGATTGATCAACAACACCACTGCAACTTCCTGGAGAGGAATCGCCATAATAAAGTTTTACAGAGGCAGGACTTGTAGAAGCGACCCTGTCTAACATCCAGTATTCACAGGAGCTAATTCTATCAATAGTTACATCCAATGGACTATTAGGTGTCCCACTTGAGGTAACGTTCTGCGGAAAATACTCTGCTTTAAATTGAGCTGAAGTAGTATTTGGTTTAGAAGCTAGAGCAATAGGTCTATAGAAGTTAGCCTTCCCAACAGGAAAAACAAATTTATCATCTCCTATTTTTGTTACTGGCCCGTTAACATAAGCATTGTTTGAAACAGCAGTCACAAATGAATTATCAGACATGAATAGCATGTTTACATCCGAAGTATTAATATTTCCTTGGAGCAGTGAAAGCAGACTAATTATTTCTATCGGGGTATTTAATGTAATGTTGTCTACCAGGTTAAAAGTTTCTAATGCTGCGAACTCAGGTTTAGGAGTTGCGCCAACCACAGAAATAAATTGAGGGCCTGCACCATTCATTGATACTTTACCACCTCCAGATGCACCAAAAACCATCACATCATTAGAATTTATTATGATAGACTTTGCGTATTTACTGGTAGTGCTGTAAGTTGGTAAAACAGCACCTAAACCAAGCTTTTCATATGTTACGTCTTCATTAAAAGTATTTCCTATAGTACTAGAAGGTATAAAATCTCCTTGCCCTGTATTCCTCAACACAGCAACTCCATTAAAAGTATTTCCACCAATACTTTGATCGTTGTCAGGTCCTGTTTTGTGAAGTTCCGTATTGGAATGATAGGTAGAGTTATTTGATATTAACTTAGGACTTCTAAAAGTCACATTACCATTCCAAATTGAATTATTACTTTCTAATCGTGTAGTTCCAGTATACAACTCTATTACTTGAGCCGTACTTCCCATTTGAATTAGGTTCTGCATGAATAGATTTTCTGCTATAAACCCACCAGCACCAATAGAAATAGCACTACCATTAAATATAGTACCTGTTCCACCATCTGAACCAAAATATACTCCATCGGACAAACTAGATGGTGCGTTTATGGTTACTCCTTGAATGTATCTATTCTCACTTCCTACAGCATGATTTAAGAATATTTCAGCATTGGCGGCATCTGAGGTCAAGGTTAAATTAAGTGAGCCGTTAAAACGCACGTCTCCACTATTTCCAAGAAAAACTCGTTTTCTACTTCCTCCTAAACCGGAGTTTAAAACTGTTGTGTTTCCAGAAACTGTTACTTCTGAATTTATGGCATTTGCTAAAATAATCTCTCCTCTATTTGTCGAAGTAGATGAGTTCGTTATTTCTAAGTCGCCAATAAAGTTAACATCCCCATTCTCGCCAATAATAACATCATTTCTCACCCCACTGGAATTGTTGATTATAGATGTGTTTCCTGTTACAGTTAAAGTCGAGCTAATTTGGTCTGCAATGACAACTTCCTGAACACTTCCCGAACCAGAGGAAGCCATAACCGTAAAGTCTCCAGCAATAAAATTCCCAAACGTACCATAGGCTATTCCCATACCGCCATCTCCTTCGCTTAAAAGATTTAGGTTCTCTTCCCATCTATCATAGTCAGAATACCCCATTCTAATGCTTCCTGGTCCAGTATTCTTGATAACACAATTTTGTTCAAATGTATTTCCTCCTGAACTATTATCGACTCCTGCACCTGTTTTCTCAAGATAGCTAAGGCCCCTGTAAGTAGTGTTTTCTGTAAAAATCCTTGGGCTAACGAAATTTATATTACCCTCCCAATTAGAATTATTAACTTTTAGTATTGATGTGCCTGTAAGCGTAATATCTTGAGGTGTTAATCCTACTTGAGTAAAGTTATCCAGGGCGAGTTGTCCTGCAATAAACCCTCCAGTGCCCACACCAATAGTAAATCCATCAGCGAGATTTGTATTTCCGCCGTTTCTTCCGAAATAAATTCCTTGACTGTCTAGCTGAGTACTTTCAAGAGATACATTTCCGTTAAATTGAACATTTGCATTTGCTCCGAAAGCTACATTCACAATATTAGAGCTCGCAGCAGAGTTATTGGTTATTGAAGTCGTGCCGTTAAAAGTAGCCGAACCAGTCCTCGCTAAGAGCGTCCTCATAGCGCCAGTTCCACCAGCATTCTGATTTACGACAGTGTTACCATTCACAAGAATTGAACTATTGATATTTGCGGATATGAACACGGTACCATCTTTACCTGATGGAGAGTTATTTATTGTTAACGCACCATTTACAGTAATTTTTCCTGAGTAAGGAAAATCAATCCTACATTCATCAGATACACCAATATTTTGTAGTTGAACATCCCCATCAATTCTGATACTGGAACCATCTCTGTCGGCAACTCTGACTTTGGTCGTTCCTGATCCAAAACCATCGCTCTTCACAATTAGATCACCTAAGATTTCATTATCCGCACTGCTCATTGCGATATAAATATCGGACTCACCGCGATTATTGACTAAAACATTTTTTTGAAAAGAATCAGGATTACCGCTTCCCATTCCAAACCTTGACCTTCCCGTGTTTCTTAACTCTACATCTTCATTAAAGAAATTAAGACCGTTCGAATCATCATTACCCACACCAGTTTTCTCTAATAAAGTTCGGCCTTGATATCGGGTAGAGCTTGTAGTTATTCGTGAAGCTCTACCAGCAAATTCACCTCTCCAGTTACAAGATTCGATGATCAGCCTTGAATCACCAGAAAGCGACAGATTATGCGCTGTAGTCCCTTTTTGATCAAAGTTTCCTAAGTGCAATCTACCAGCAACAAAACCTCCTGCTCCAATAGAAAGTACTCGACCAACAGCTAGTTCGCCTCTCCCTCCGAGTAAACCAAAGAAAATCCCCTCACTCTTTAAATGTGTATTTGTAAGCACAACATCTCCATTATAAACATTGAAACTTTCAGGGTAGCGATTCAAAAGAAAGCGATTGGCAGTTGAGGAAGCGTTATTATTTAACAAAAGTGTATTGTTGAAAGTTATATCTCCCCGCCTACCTATCTGCATACGCGCATTGTTATTTGCTGCGTTGTTAGTGATATTCGTCACACCATTAACTGTGAGTGAACTTATAGCACTATTGCATAAAATAATATCACTTGATTTAATATCTGCTAACACTGTAAGATCTCCTGAAACAAGATTCGCAGCACTGTTTAAGGCTAGAACAAAACTACCGCTCCCAATATTTTTAATACTCAAATTCTTTTGAAAAACATCAGGATTTATACGACCTAACCTCAGGTCTCCAGAACCCGCATTAATTATTGTTGTATTGTCTGCAAAGACACATCCACCATCACCAGTAGCGATGTTTGATCCGTTTTGTTGAGCACTAACTAAAGCGTTGAAATTTCCTCCATTGAATCTAATTTCACCACTCTCAAAGTTAAGAACAACATCAATAGTAACATTAGAAAATTCAGTGCGTCCTGTTGTGTTATAGAGTATTTTGGAAGTTCCCTGAGTGTCATTAATTGCCCCCCCAAGGAAAAGGCAGTTTGCAGCCCCTGATACAGCAGGGTTAAATGAAAAACCATTTAAATTTATTGTTCCTGTGTAGTTCTCTGTGTTTAGTCCATCGAAAGCGACATTGCCGTTCAAAATGCAATTGCCCAAGCCATTATCTGTGAAGTAAACAAAATCACCTGCTGCTGGCACAGATGCTCCACCCGGACCACCATCGGTACTGGACCAATTACTAGTAAGGCTCCAAGAACCTGCTCCGGCTGAAACCCAATATCTGTCTGCTGAATACAGATTTAGCCCGACAAAACATGTAAAAAGAATGGAAACGATATAATTTTTCATACGGATAGGGTTATAAAAAAAATAATTTAGGTTTATTTCACAAAGATAGTTAATTTAATAATACAACAAAACAAACACTACTTTATTCTGATTTTTAACACTTTAAAAAAATGTTTTCTCCATCTAACTGCCATCAAATTAATTTCCATTACGTTACCAACGCAAATGGAATGGTTATTGTCTATATTTAGGACACAAAAACAGAAACAAATGAACATTCATTTCGAAAATGTAATGCCCATTCCTCTAAGCGGACTAAACCATAGTTCAAACAGTATTTGGGGAAGTAAATTCTCTCTTCTTAAAGGCCAGAAAGTAATGCTCAATGCATCAAGCGGCAAAGGAAAAACAACTTTCACCCATATAATAGCGGGTATTCGAAAAGATTTTAATGGCCGTATTCAATTTGATGAAAAAGAAATAAGTTCCTTTTCACCAGAAGTGTGGGCCAAATTGAGAACAGAAAAAGTGAGCTTCATTTTTCAAGACTTACAATTGTTTCCAAAATTGACAGTTGAAGAAAATCTAATCTTAAAAAACAGTTTAACGGACACCTTTACTTCAAATGAACTAAAACAAATGTTGCAAGCACTGCAAATTGAAGATAAATGGAGTATTCCATGTGGAATTTTATCTATGGGACAACAGCAAAGGGTAGCAATTATTCGCGCCTTATGTCAGCCTTTTCATTGGCTAATAATGGATGAGCCTTTCAGCCATCTAGATCTAGAGAACACAAATAAGGCTTTATCATTGATCAACCAAAGAGCAAATGCTATTGATGCTGGCTTTATCTTAACCACTTTAGGAGAAAATCATAATTTTGATTTCGATCGAGAACTAAACCTATAATCCATGATTAAGAAAATATTATTTAGTTATCAGAATAAAACTCAATTGATCATTGCCATGATGGGATCTTTCCTGGGATTTACATTTTTGGTAACTTCTATTCATTACTTAATTCGCGTAAATGAATTTGGCGAAGGTGAGGAAATTCTAGGAAACAATACAATGATTATTCAAAAGCAGATCAATAATTTCAGCAGCTTGAATATCACAAAAAATGATTTCAGCGAAAGAGAAATTGAAAGAATCCGAAATGAAAAGTTCACCGAAAAACTGGAACCAATTCTCAGTAATAACTTTGATATTTCTCTCCAAACAGACAGTGAGCTTATACCTTACTTGCGCACAGATGTATTTGTTCAATCTGTAGACAATGATTTCACAAAAATAGATAGCACCAAGTGGCAATGGAATCCAGGAGATGATTTTGTTCCCATCGTTTTACCTCGTGAATTTTTAGTCATGCTCAATACCTTCGCAAGTGCAAAAGGTATTCCTCCAATTTCGGATGACTTAGCAAAATCTGTTGGTTTTAAATTCACATTGAGCAGCCCTGGCAAAAAGGAAATGGAAAAAGTTAGAATTGTTGGTTTTACAAATGAGGTGTCTGCCATTTTGGTACCTTCCTCTTTTATGGAATACGGGAATAGCAATTTCCCAAAAGACGAACCTGCTATAATTACTCAATTAATGCTCACCGTAAAAGAAGGTTTGTTTGGTGAGTTTGAAAGTTATCTCAAAATGCGCTCCTTAGAGTCAAAGGAAAACTCGATGGTTGTGGGAAAATTAAAAAGCGTGGCAGGAACCCTGTTTTCAATACTCATAACAATTAGTGGGATTACTGTTTTTCTAGCAGGTTTAGTATTGGTTCAATATGCCCAACTTTTAATATCAAGAAACGAGTATGAAATAAGAACTTTACTGCGTCAAGGGTATTCTCCACAGAAAATCATTCAATCGATACTTTCTTATTTTATTAAAGTTTTTGCCATCATCTCAGGAGCAAGTATTGTTGCCTTCGCCTTAGCAAAGTACTTTATTGATAAGTTATTAGTGAAGGGTGGAATTCAAATTGATTCAGGCTTTACGATGTTGAGCATTTTGGCCGTTATTTTAGCCTTTGGCATTTATAGCATCGTTAATTATTTTAATGCAAAACGAGGAGTATTAAGGACTCCTTAAACTATTTCGTTAAAATAGTGTTAAAAGGAAACACCTCTCCATTTATTCACCGTCTGAGTTACAAATACAAATTATATTAGCATTAAACTGAAGATTCAATATGAAGTTAATAAACACATTTATACTTACTGCCATTCTCGGGATCAGTGGGTTCGCACAAGAGTTAACATTTAAGGTAACTGGAATAAAAGACACCACAGTACATTTGGTGAAATACGTTGGAAGCAAATTATATTATGCAGATACTGCTCAACTAATCAACGGTCGCGTAAGCTTTGATGGAAGCAAGCAAGAACCCGGAATTATGGCGGTTCTCATGCCGGGGCAAAGGTATTTTGAATTCATTTACAACAATGAAAAGTCTGTAGACATTGAAACTAAATCACCGAATTACATAGAACACATGGTCATCAAGAAGTCTAAGGAAAATATGATCTTCCTTGATTATATGAAATACATGAAGGCAAAACGGGATGAAGCCAGCGCTTTACAAGAAAAACTTTCTAAACTTGGTGATGCCGAGGCAGAAGAAAAGGCAAAATTAACAACAGGCATAAAAAAGGTAGGAGAAGAAGTTCTTGCTTACCAAAACAAAGTCGTAGAGGAGAATCCAAAAACATTAGTTTCGAAAATCATAAAAATGTCTACGGATATTCAGGTTCCTGAAGCACCAAAAGATGCCGAAGGAGAAGTAATTGATAAGAATTTTACCTATAAATATTTCAGAGATCATTATTTCGACAATATCGATTTAAATGATGACCGCTTAGTGAACACTCCGGTTCTACAAAACAAGTTAGAATATTTCTATTCTAAAAACATGCTTACTCAACATCCGGATACGATTATAAAATATGTCTTCCCAGTAATCAATAGTATTCCTGAAGAGTCCATGATGTACAGGTTTGTTGTAAACAATGTTACTACTCATTTTGAGAGGTCCAAATTCATGGGAATGGACAAGGTAAAAACAAGAATGGTGAACAGTTTTTACTGTGCTTTAGACAAAAACGGAAATCCAAAAGCGCACTGGATGGACCAAGAGAAATTGAAGGAATTGTGTGAAAACACAAAAATTCAAATGAAGCTTGTTCAAGGAGAGGTTCCTCCAAACCTGATCTTGCCTGATTCTACAAATCAAAAATGGTACAATCTACATGAAACAGAAGCAGATTATATAATCCTCTTTTTCTGGGATCCTGGATGCGGACATTGTAAAAAAGTAACCCCGAAACTACAAACCTTATACGATAAGAAATTTAAGGAGCGTAATATCGAAATTTTCTCGGTTGGTAAAGCTACAGGAGATGACTTCGAAGATTGGAAGAAATTTATAAAAGATAAAAACTTGTCCTATATCAATGTAGGTGTAACCAGAGACATTTACGAACAAGCGAGTGAAAACCCATATTCGCTAATCCCTTCTAAAACAACTATTGAGTCTATAAATTATCAATCAACTTACGATATTTACTCTACACCCCGTGTTTGGATCTTAGATAAAGACAAAAAAATTATTGCCAAGTCATTAGCAATCCCTCAAATTGAAGCATTACTTGATGACCTACAAGGATTCGGAGATTTGGAAAAGATTTTCAAAATGGATGAAAACACGGAAGAAATAAGATAAATTAAAAGTTCAAAATTACACAACAAAAAAAGGGTCTGAAATTAAATTTCAGACCCTTTTTTAATGAGATTAGTAAAAGCAATCTTTATTTATCGCTTTTACATTTTTCTTCTGGAGTTGCTCCACACATACCGCATGCCGCACCTTCTTCTTGAAGCACAGGATTATTACTTGCGCAGGTACCTGCAAACTCACCATCTTTTTTCGCCCAGATTTTGATGGCTATTCCACCAAAAGCCAATGCCAATAAAACGATTGCTATTAAAACTACATCCATTACTTCTGTTATTTTATCAACTTAACAAGCTAGTGTTAACTGACATTATTAATTCTACAAAATTACAACAATTGAATCAATTATTCAAATCTACAAGTTGACCTTCTCCACTAGATTCCAAAGAAACTGAAGTCGGCGTACCTACATATTGAATATTTCCACTTTCTAAAATTGTTGCAAATAAATTTGCTTCACTCGCATTAACAAGCATATTTCCAACGGTATTTGAATTCACCATCAGGTTATTTTTAACTTTAAAAAAACGTGTATCACAATAGCTATTTGTACTGCAGCTTAAATACGCTGAAAGGGTTTGACCTTTCAACTTAAAGTCTCCAAAACCATGTGTCACGGTTGCGCTAGTATATCCGTTGCGTAATGTTAAGTTCGTGCTTCCCGCCCCATCTCTAATGAATAAGCGTAGTTCGTTCGAAAACAAGGTGTCACTACTCACCAATTCTTTGCTTCCTTCATAATAAATGTAGGTGATAGAATCGACATATATTTTTGCATGAATTTCATTTTTAAAGGACCTTAAAAATTTACATTTGTTTTTATTAGAAACAGAAAGTCTTCCATTGTTAAAGTCTACTTCAATGTGTTCCAGCAAATTCTCTCCTCCAGTTAATACCACTTTTGATTCATTGCTAGGAATCAATTGATAATATAAGTTATCATATAAATACAGTGTATCAATATCCATTTCTGAATTTACAATGCGCTCAGATGCTTCCCCCGTTCCTTTAAAGCATATTCTTTCATTTGCTTTTTTACAAGAAAAAAACAACAGAACTGTCGACATTACTAAATATTTTATCATTTCCATCTGTAACTTAATCCATATTCAAAATAATCTGCCTTTGCCCAATGGGCTTTTATTGTGAAGTTACCCCAAAGCCTTTCAGCTAAGCGGAATCGTGCACCGCATTTGTGATACCATTGTCCTGCAGGATCTAGTGGATTCAAAACATACCTCCCCATTGCAAACACCAATTGCATTTTATGAATGGGTAATACGTAAGCCCCATATAAACCTATTTGGAAATTCTTACCCCTTCCATGATTCCCCTTATTGTACTTTACTATTGACTCGTTATAAATAGCATCTACTCCAGCCTCAATTATGCATTTTCCTTTTACGCTGTATTGGAGATAATTTGTAAGCGCGCCCACTCCATAGGTACTTCCTCCCGTTGGATAAACTTGCTTTATAGAGCCAATGAGCAAAGTATGAAAAGACCAAGCATTGATTGGCAATCCAATGAAATTGTCGGTAGCGCTTGCGTTAAACTTTAATGGCTGAATAAAATGAGTGAAATTAAATCCAAAAAAAGGCAAGTTAACTCCTAAGTTAGGAAGTTTGTATGCGCCATTGGAAAGGTGCATCATTCCCACTTCTAAAGCAATTGAATTTTTTGAAAATTGTTTTTCCAAACGAAACCCAACATTCGTAATTGTATTTAGATTAGAACCAATTGCATTATTTTTTGGATTTTCAACTAAGTCATACTTTTTGCTTACCCAAGCCAGTCCATAACTTACATTATTCCCGAAACTCCACCCATTGCTTTTGAAATAGGGCAGATAAATACCTGCGGAGAAGCCAAAAGTAGAACCCAGAACATCTTTGTTGCCTAAATCATGATAAAAAATGCCTAACTCTATACTGGGAAAGTTGAAATCATGGTGCCATTGCTTTTCTCCATTGGTCTGAATTACCGCTCCTACCCTAAACCCAGCTGAATGTCCAACAGTCAAATGAGCCATTGTAGCCCTGTGCGGCAACAAAAATCCGGCTTGTGGAGAAAGCGAGACTCCATAATTTCGTGTTTGCGCAAACAATTGCTCCATTGGAAATAGCATTCCTAAACACAAAATCATCAATAATAGGCTATTCCGCTTCAATTAATCTCTCTTTGTAAAATTTAAACTGTGTCAATATCAATACAAATATCGAATATTATTTTAATTGTGATAAAAAATGGAGATGTATTATACCATTGGCTAGAGAATAGTTTTAGTGTCTTTGATCCATACATCTTTGAGAAAAGCAATTCTTGCCACAACAGGTAAAGTTTAACATTTTTAATATTGACTGCGATTGAATTAAATCTAGATTCCACCGAATTAACAATTAAAGCTATTATTTTTGTTGAAAATGATAAAATGGACGTACGATTAAAAGCATTTGAGCGCTTGTTGAATATTATGGATGATTTGCGAGAGAAATGTCCGTGGGATAAAAAGCAAACATTAACATCTCTGAGGCATTTAACAATTGAGGAAACATATGAATTAGCTGATGCTATTTTAGATAATGACCTAGATGAGTTAAAAGGAGAAATTGGTGACTTAATGTTACACATGGTTTTCTACAGTAAAATCGCCAGCGAAAAGGGCGCTTTTGACATCACTGATGTTTTAAATGCCATTTGTGATAAACTCGTTCATCGTCATCCTCACATTTACGGCGATGTTGTAGCAGAAGATGAAGCGACAGTCAAAGCGAACTGGGAAAAACTAAAATTAAAAGAAGGTAAAAAATCTGTTTTACAAGGTGTTCCAAGATCGCTTCCTTCCTTAGTAAAGGCTGCAAGAATACAAGAAAAAGTGAAAGGAATTGGTTTCGACTGGGACGATTCATCACAAGTACTTGCTAAGGTTCATGAAGAGCTCGCTGAGCTTGAGGAAGAAGTTAAAAACGACACAGATCAAATTGAACAAGAATTTGGAGATGTATTGTTTTCCATGATCAATTATGCGCGATTTATTGGTGTAAATCCAGAAACAGCCTTAGAAAGAACCAATAAAAAATTCATTAAGCGATTTCAATTTATGGAAGACAAACTAAATGAAGAGGGTAAAAAGTTTGACGACATGAACTTAGAGGAAATGGATGTCTACTGGGATAGCGCCAAAAAAGTCGTTGGGTAAAACATAAACAGCACAATAAACAGTATATACTTTTTAAAGAAATCACGTTAATAAACGCTAAAAAAATTCTTATCTATGCGTGATAATTACTTACTAAAATTAAACATTTTGAAAAAAATTCTATTTTTCTTGACACTAATACTTAGCTCCGCTTCTCTTTATGCGCAATCAGAGTTTACAGTAAGGGGATTCGTCTATAATGCTGAGAATGGGGAAGCAGCTGCTTTCGTGAAAGTTCTTATCAAACCAATTGTATTCAAGCCCAGTGATGAGCTCAATGGAGCTACAACGGATTTAGATGGATATTTCCAGTTTTCTTCTCTGAGAGGCGGCGAATACGCAGTGGAAGTAAGAAGTGCAGAGCATTTAAGTATTTATGACACCATAACTTTATCCGATAAAGCGCTGGTAACTCTTCGCTATGAATTGGTGAAAAGTGAGGAGGTGAAGGAAATGGAAGAAGTTGCCATTTTTGGTCAAGATCAATCTAAACGTTCCAATGTAGAAATGTCTGTGAACAAACTCAATCAAGAAGGATTAGAGCGTTTACCGAGTTTTGGAGCTGAAAACGATATTATTTCCGCATTTGCAATTACACCAGGAGTGGTAAGTACTGGTGACCAAGGTGGACAATTGTATGTACGTGGTGGAACTCCAATTCAAAATAAAATTACTTTAGATGGAATGACGATTTATAATCCTTTTCACTCTATAGGTTTCTTCTCTGTTTTTGAGACTGAGCTCATTAAAAGTGCAGATATTTACACAGGAGGTTTCTCTGCTGAGTATGGTGGTAGAATTTCTTCAATCATGGACATTACCTACAGAGATGGTGATTTAACAAAACACGGAGGCTTGGTTTCTGTTTCTCCGTTCATTGGAAAGGCTGTATTAGAAGGTCCAGTGTTTAAAAACAAGGATGCTAAAGGAAGCGGAGGTTCTTACGTTTTCTCCGCCAAACACTCCTTGTTGAACTATACCTCTGAGGGAGTTTATCCCTACGTAAATGACGGCGAAGGAATGCCATTTTCATTTACAGATATTTATGGGAAGTTTACGGTAAAAAGCCCCGAAGGAAGTAAATTTTCTGCATTTGGATTTAGCAATAACGATGCTGTGAGGTATGATAACATTGCAGATTTAAACTGGAAATCTTACGGTGGTGGAATTAATTTCACACTTGTTCCTAGCTCTAACCCTGTGATTATCAAAGGACACTTGAATGCTTCTAATTACGATATCTTTTTCCAAGAAGAAAACGGAGGAAAACCTAGAACTAGTGGTATTACAGGATTTGACGTTGGTTTTGACTTCCTTTATTTTCTGAAAAATCAATCTGAAATCACTTATGGTTTTAACATCGGAGGGTTTTCAACAAACTTTAGCACTTTTAACTCTGTAGATAGAGAAATTAAAGTAGAAAACTACAACACTGAATTGAGCGCCTATTTGAATTATAAATTAGTGAAAGGCCGTTGGGTATTTAATCCAGGAATTCGACTTCAAGCTTATCCATCCATCCCGGCTGTGATTCCAGAACCACGATTAGGAATTAAAGTTAACGCAACAGAAAAATTAAGATTTAAAATGTCGGGAGGATTTTATTCTCAAAACTTTACATCTGCTGCAAATGATAGAGATATCGTAACATTATTCTATGGATTTGTTGCTGCACCAACAGATGTTCAATCGAAATTTACCAAAGCTAATGGAGAGGAAATTGAACCAGAGAATGGACTTCAAACTTCATGGCATGGTATCTTTGGAGCAGAGTACGACCTTACAAGAAAATTATCTTTAAATGTGGAGGGATATTACAAGTACTATCCTAAATTAAGTAACATTAACGTGAACAAATTATATGATGATACGCCAGAGTTCAATCAAATCTCGGATATCTACAAAAAAGATTTCTTAATCGAATCGGGAATTGCTTACGGTGTAGACGTTCTTTTGGAGTACAAAAGTAACAGATTGTTCTTGTGGGGTGTTTATTCTTACGGAGAGTCTGAGCGTTGGGATGGGTTTATGACTTATGCGCCTTCTTTTGACCGACGTCACAACATCAACTTAGTAGGTTCTTATTCTTTCTTGAAAGATAAAAGTTTGGAGTTAAGTTTACGTTGGAACTTCGGTTCAGGTCTACCGTTTACACCTACTTCAGGGTACTACCAAGGTGAAGACTTTGGAAACGGAGTAACAACAGACTACACGACATCTAATCCTTCTGAATTAAGTATTCTTTTAGGCGACATTAATTCTGCCCGACTACCTACTTATCACCGATTCGATATTACGGTAAAGAAGAAGTTTTCATTCAAAAACAAAACAATTTTAGAACTTAAAGGAGGGATAACGAATATTTACGATAGAGACAATATTTTCTACGTAAACCGTGTTACCAACGAAAAAATCTATCAACTTCCATTCTTACCAAGTATTGGTTTGAGTTATGACTTCTAGTTTTAATGATTAATTGGTAGTGTATAGATAGTAGTTAGAAACCTGCGCAAGTGAATATATTTTTAAAGGCAGTCCTGAGGGATTGCCTTTTTTTGTTTAAATAGTTATGTGATTAAGAGAATCAGGTTGTAATTCCCCATCACTAATAGGATATTAACCGTTAAAAACAGCTAGACTTAGCAACAGCAAGGCTTTGAGATTAATTCATAATTTAAATTAGTCGCCGAAAAACCAATCTCACTCTAAAACCTTCATTGTTTATTACGCTTAAATTAAGTGGTTATCCGCTATTATACCAGTTCTATATATCAGAAATAACTAGCTATAAATTATGACTTTGAAGCCAAATTAATATTTAACGATAATCAAAAAGAGATTCCTCAGTCGTTTAACTCCTTCGGATGACAAGTGTTATATATTATTGAATGGGGAAAGTTTAAGTGGAGTCAATAAATTAATAACACAAAAGCAATACGAAAATCCGATTACTTGAAAGTTTAAACAAAAAAAGCCTGCTCCCAATAATTAGAAGCAGGCTTATTAAATATTAATTTGACTAATTACTTAATCACAATATTCTTTGTTACAGAAGTTGCATCACTTGAAATATTCAAGATATACATTCCTTTTTTCATGTTTGAAACATCGATAGTTTTCTTAGACGCATTCAAAACTGTTGAATAAACTTGACGTCCTTGAACATCTGTCATAGTTAAATTAGCTGTTTCAACAGATGCTGGCAGCTCAATATTCAATTCTTCTGTTGCTGGAACAGGATAAACGGAAGTACTGGCTAATTCATTTTTAGATAAACCAACAATTCCAGTTGGATCTTCTAAACTCATCACTAGAGTTGACGACGACAAAGCAGCTCCCCCTAAAATTCCAAAATCAACTGAGATATGGATGAAGATAGGCAAAGTACTTTGTGCATGGTCATAATATTCATACTGACTACGAACCATTTGAATATCACCTAATCCTGTAACTGTAGAGTTAATGGTGTCTCTTATGCTATACCTTAAAACATTTGAGAATGAATTATTCGCTAAAACCAAGGTGCCTTTTCCATCCACTTCGGCTTTTAATATACCCGTTAATGGAGTTGTTTGAGTACCCGCGAAAGGTAAGGTGTAATTTAAATCACCTGAAAAAACATCGTTAATTGCAGCACTATTTTCGTCCATAGGAAAACTCATCATGTTTGCTTGATCTGAGTTGAACTGCGCAATTATTTCACCCACATTTGGCTCGTTATATACAAATCCACGACCGGTAAGATCAGTAGACGAACTACTAGAATACGTTTGCAAAAAATTCTCTAAATCTATTGAAATCGTTGAATTAGGAAAGCTTGCAGCATTTGTAGTTGTCGTTGCGTCCAAAGCAGTAATATTCCTTGTTTCATTACCATACCCTGCGTAAGAGCTGTAATCCCAAGTTACGCCTGAGCCAGTTACAGCAGCAAAACTAGGTGCTAAACTGTCGATAACAAAAAGAGTAGTTCCGTCTCCATCAGCTGGAGCATTAGTTTGAGTAAACTGTGCGATAGAAGTTGCTCCGATAAATAGGGAAGCAACAAGAAGTAAATTTTTCTTCATAGTTTTATTTTTTTAGTCATTCAAATTTAGTCTTTTTTTACTTGAATATCGCAAATAAAAAAAGAAACCCTTAAACAAAAGATAGGAGTTAATCGTTAGTTTTGCCTATTGAACAATAAAAACCTTCGAAACGTTGGAAAAAAAACTAAAAAGAATATCCTACTTCGTCCTCACGGTCGTTATATTAATCACTGGATTTCTAGCTTTTCAATTACCAAAGTCAACCCTAAACTATAATTTCGAGGAGTTTTTTCCGGCGCAGGATGAGGACACTGACTTTTTCTTTAATCACAGAACACTTTTTGAATCAGACAATGACTTTATTCTTATTGCTGTTGAAAGGGAAAATGGAATTTTTGACCAAACCTTTCTAAATGATGTAAACAGCTATGTTGGAGAATTAAGCGCTTTACCAAATGTGCAATTCACACGAGACATCACCAATGAAAAGGAAACTTTCATTTACTCAGGTGGAATGACTGGTGAAAGGCCTTATATTCATTTAGATTCCAATCAATTCATTCAGGATTCACTACATATTTACAAAAATAAAGAATTGGTAAACACCCTCGTCAATGCTGAAGGTGACGGCTTAACCATCTTTCTTAGACACGAAGATTTTTTGAGCAAGAAAAAGGGAGAACAATTGGTCAACGATGTGAAATCTGTTACTCAAAAATATGATTTTGAAAACGTAAGAATGGCTGGTCGAACAGTAGGACAACTTTTTTATGTTGACACCATGGTCACAGAAATGACTACCTACGTAAGTATGAGTATACTATTGGTTATTGTATTTCTTGTTATTAGTTTCAGGTCGCTTTGGGGGCTAATGGTTCCTCAAATAGTAATTGTTGGCTCGATGATATGGATTGTAGGGTTCATGGCATTTATAGAAAAACCCATTAGTATTTTATTGATTGTTTTACCATCAATTATGTTTGTGGTTGCCATGTCAGATGTCATACATCTTATTTCAAAATACCTTGAGCTATTGCGGGCAGGACATCCTAAGCTAGAGGCGATTAAAATTGCATTCAAAGAAATAGGAATGGCCACTTTTCTCACATCCATTACAACATCCATTGGCTTTTTCTCCCTTCTATTTGTGAATGTAATTCCCATCCAAGACTTTGGACTTTACACCGGAATTGGAGTTTTAATGGCCTTTGTACTCACCTACTCCACACTTCCATTTCTATTTTATTTAACGAAGGTTCCCGCAGTAGGAGCGAAAAACGGCAAGAATTTTTGGAGACCAATAATGCGCAAGGTATTTCTAATTACCCTAAGAAACAGAAAAATCATTCCTTGGATTGGAATCGTTGTTACCCTTGTTTTTGCCTATGGAGCATCAAAAATTGTGGTTAACAATTTCATCATGGATGATGTAAGCACAGAAAGCACTGTAAAACAAGATTTTGATTATTTCGATAGCAAGTTTGGAGGAGTAAGACCTTTCGAACTCGCCATTAGTTTAAAAGATTCTACAAAAAGTATTTGGAGTTTAGATAGGCTCAAGGAAATAGAAAAAGTTGAAAACTACCTCACCAATGAATACGGGGTAAATGTTAACCTTTCCTTGATACAATACATCAGTATTCTCCATCGCGCATCTCATGCCGGAAATACGGATTATTTTGCCATTCCCGACACAAAACAAGATCTGAACAAGTATAAGCGAATGCTCAAAATTGCCAATCAAGGAAAGTTTATTCGCACAGTTTTAGATTCAACCGAACACACCACCAGAATAAACGGAGGTGTGCCTGATTGGGGTAATTTAAAAGCGACTTCTGAAAATGAAAAGCTAAACAAATACATAACGCAAGAAGGTTTAGACGAACACTTGAATATTCAAATCACTGGAACGGCCCACTTACTTGATCGCAACATGAGTTACATGTCCTCTAGCTTAGTGGAAGGATTGGTTTTTGCAATTTTGGTTGTTTCTTTATTAATGGCCCTATTGTACAAGTCACTGCGCATGTTAATTATCTCCATCATTCCAAACGTTATTCCTTTAATTGTAATTGCTGGAGTAATGGGGTATTTTGGTATCAATTTGAAAATTACCACTGCAATTGTCTTCACCATTTCCTTTGGAATCGCAATAGATGACACTATTCACTTTTTAAGTAATTTTAAACTGGAATTGAAAAAAGGTAAATCGAAACTCTATGCTATTAAAAGTACCTTTATGGGAACAGGAAAAGCAATTGTATTAACTTCTGCAATTCTCGTTGGAGGATTTAGCATGTTACTCATGTCGGACTTTATGGGCACTTATTACATGGGATTAATGATATGCATCACGCTTATAGTCGCAGTACTTTCTGACTTATTTATACTTCCTTTACTGTTGCTCTATTTCTATCCGGATCCAAACAAAAAGAAGTTAGTTGAAGAAATCCCAGGTAATTCCAGCACGGATTAAAAAAGGCATGATCGGATAATTTGTGTCGATTCTTGTTTCGGGGTCATTAATGAAAGAAGATATATTTTCTGCTTTCAAAAAGAACCTAAATTCGTCAATAGAAAGCGCCATAAAAGCGTTCAATCTCAACAAGGATTCTGTTTTTAGTGGATTAGATGGCAACTGCATCACGCCTAAAACGCCATTGTACTCCATTACATTATACCCAGATTGAAACCCTACATCCGCTCCTAGAGCAATTCCTAACTTTTGCGCTTCAAACAATTTGGTTTGAAAAGAAATTCTATTCATTGTGGAGAACACCGGTTGATAATTAAAGTTGGCAGAATTAAATCGAAGAGTTGCAGTTGGGTAAAAAGACCATTGTCCTAACTGAAAACCTCCTTTTAATTGCAGTGCTCCCATTGATACTAAATCCAATGTATCTTGTCTCCATTGCTCATCTATAAAATAGCGTCCATTATTGATGCTTGTCCAAAGTACTGAAGCCTCAATAAACGCCGTATCACCAAATTTCAAAGCACCTCCTGCTTGCAGTTTTTGTTGCATTTCTAAATCATCGATTTTCCACTGGTAATAATTAGAAGTATGAAAACGCTGAAAAGGTGTTGGATATAAATTCTCAAAATTCAGTTTTCCTTTAATCGTTAGATTACGCAACATTTTAAAATTTAAATTTGAATAATTTTTAATTTCTCCTGTTGCTCCAATCAGGTTAAAATAAAATTCGTTTTTCAATGACAATCGCGCCCCTAAAGATGTCCATAGATTAGAATGTAAATAAACCTCATTAGTATCTCTATTGACTCCTAAATTTTGATTTCTCCAATATTGGTAATTCACTGTCGCATCTACTTTAAAATGCGGTGAATTAAAATAAACTCCAGCTCCGTTGGAGAATTTAGCTGTTTGATACTGATCTCTTGTTGTTCCATTGGTATCAATAAAGAAGGTGTCTACAGCACTTAAATCTAATAACTGCTCTACAAATTCTCTTCCCCTTATCTTGAATTGATGTTTGGTTTTAAAACCAGAACCAATTGCGGAATCTCCTACCATTCTGAGGTAGTTGTCCCATTTCAAATCCAATTTTCGCACTTTCGACCTAGATTGATCTTTAATGACTGGCGTAAATTCTATCGCAAAATCTTTTAATAAACTATCTGATGCAATCCCTCCATTTTGTGCTATGTCGTGCGCCGCATAATATCCTTCAAAATGAGTTGTGAATCTATTTTTTGCATGATAGAATTTAAAGTCTAAATCGTTTAAAGTATAATCTCCATTTCTTAAAAAACCATTACTGGTTCTGCGATTATATCGAAAATGAAAATGTGTATTGGGATTTAAAAATTGATGATATTCTACATTTAGGTTTTGCGTTAAATAGGAACCAAAAGCATATTGAAATCCTAAATAAGGCAATCCGCTAAATTTTGGAGTTACCCTTTTTTCGGAACTGATGTAAGCCAATCCAGCAGGACTTAAGAAGGTATTCTCTGCTAAGTTATTTTCATATAACTGCCCAAATCCGGCTCCTGGCCTTAAAGTTAGTTGCCCTATAAAACTAGCATCTATTGAGTCCAACTGAGTTCCTCCCGAACGGTACCCAATTTTAATTGAATCCATTTCCTGAAAAAAGAATTCTTTCTGTCCCACCAAAGTGAAAGAGAAAAGCAGAAATAAAAATACAAAAGAATATTTCACCTAGATCTATTAATTATTGAAGTGTTTTCAACTTAGTGATAAAGAAAGCAAATTTATGATTTAAAGATGAAAAGCACCTAAAGTGAAGGGTATTTTTCCTATTTGAGGCGATGAAATTAACAAATGACTATGATTATTGACTTTTACTTATCAATTCAACAATGTCAGTTAAACAATTGGCTCCCTAACTTTTTGGTGAATTGGCTTTGGTTCATGTAAAATCGGTTATGACTCCAAACTTTGTTATTCCCTCGGCAGCTTTAAGATTAACTAAAACCACTACAGACTGAAAACACCATAGGTTTAGGTAGGAATACAACCTTCTCTTCATAGGTAAAACTATCTGAAGGTATTTTCCTTTGGTTAAGCCATTATCATCATTGTAACTGTCTAATTGTTGCTTTATATCCCCTACCTCATTCGCTTCTAGGATTATAGCAATCAAATCCATTCTGTTCTTTTCTGATTTAATTTCAAATAGGTGTTGAAATTTTGAATACTTTATTCAGCGTGCAATGAAAACAATTTTTGGTTTTGAATTTTTGATGGTTAAACTTTGTTCAATGCAGTATTTCGTTATGAATCGGAAAATCAGAAAGCAAACTCCATAAAAAAGTCCATAAAAAAAGCGGAAGAAAAATCTGCCGCTCTATTTTGTTTCCTTTCGGAAAGAATAAAAAAACCATGTAGCGGAATTCTGAAAACTTCAGATTTGCATTTTTAGAGCCTCCGTTTTATTTCTGTAATCCTCTGGGTTATCCTTTTCGTAAACGAATTAGGGAGGCCCGCCATTGATAAAACAAGTACAGCTCTAATTGTGATATTTTAAGTCTCAAATATGCTACATGGTCGGTCAAAAAATGACCTCAAACAAATCGAACACCGCTGTGTGATTGTTTGTGATATAAAGATAGCGAAGTTTAATCTATTCGCAAGTGTTTCTAGAAAAATAATTCAGAGAAAAGTCAAAAAACATAGATTTCGTCAAAGATTGAACTTTTTACAGCTTATTTATTTGATTCCACTTAAAGTTACCACTAATTTCAATTTAAAACCTTTGAGATTAGTTTAATATGACTTAATGACTTATTGAAGATTTTCTAATCATCAAAAGAGATTCCTCAATACTCGGTATTTTAGGAATGACAATCGATAGTTTGGTTAGGTGGGGAGAGTTGCTGAAGCTTTGCTTCAGCAACTCTCCCCAATCAATAATATATAACACATTTAATTCAGAATGAGTTAAACGACTGAGGAATCTCTTTTTGATTATCTTTAAATATTAATTTGGTTTCAAAGTCATAATTTATAGCTAGTTATTTCTATTATATAGAACTGGTATGATAGCGGGTAACCAGCTTATTCATTCTAAATGTAAAGATGATCCTTTCCTTTCTCAATAAGTAATTTCTTTCCCAAAAAGAGACTAAAACCAAAAAACCGATTCCAAAACTCAATTCCCTCCTAAGGAAAATCAAGTTTGAAATCGGTTATTAAAAACTAAACAACTCTAAAGTAAAGTCTAATTCTTTATTACGCGGTGGATGCTTTCGCTTGTTCCATCTGTAATGCGAATCATATAAACTCCTTTTTCGTAAGCTGATAAATCTACTTGCACAGTGTTATTCATGATGTTTTGTTCTGACAACTTACGGCCTGCTGCATCAACTACTTCTAAAGCATATTGATGAGACTCAAAGTTCACAAACTGAACTGTCACCACTCCACGGGTTGGATTCGGATATAGACTTATTCCTAAGATTTTGTCTAAATCATTTAAGCCAACATTGTCCACTAAAATACAGTCAGAAGTATCTGTACAATTTCCTTCCGTTACAATCACTGCATAATTTCCATTAGCCAAAGCTGTGAAATCTTGATTCGTCTCTCCAGCAATTGGTGCATTTCCATTGTCACAGTCAATCCACTGATAAGTTGCCCCTACTGCATTTGCAGTTAAGACCACACCCGCAACGCTTGTTGTAACATCAACAGAATTAATCGTTAAATCTAAAGTTACGATAGAATCACAACCTACTGCATTTCCTCCAGCGATTGTGAAAGTAGCTGTGTTGTTGGAAGCTGTGTAAGTATTTCCATCAATCCATGTGTAACTGTCGCACGCTGTTTGAACATCTGTTCCTGTTGTAGAATTGTTGATCGTTAAATCTAAAGTTACGATAGAATCACATCCTACTGCATTTCCTCCAGCGATTGTGAAAGTAGCTGTGTTGTTGGAAGCTGTGTAAGTATTTCCATCAATCCATGTGTAACTGTCGCACGCTGTTTGAACATCTGTTCCTGTTGTAGAATTGTTGATTGTTAAATCT
>NZ_QFRJ01000003.1:193293-288187 GCF_003143775.1 Brumimicrobium oceani
CTACTGCATTTCCTCCAGCGATTGTGAAAGTAGCTGTGTTGTTGGAAGCTGTGTAAGTATTTCCATCAATCCATGTGTAACTGTCGCACGCTGTTTGAACATCTGTTCCTGTTGTAGAATTGTTGATTGTTAAATCTAAAGTTACGATAGAATCACAACCTACTGTATTTCCTCCAGCGATTGTGAAAGTAGCTGTGTTGTTTGATGAAGTGTAAGTATTTCCATCAATCCAAGTGTAACTGTCACACGCTGTTTGAACATCTGTTCCGGTTGTAGAATTGTTGATTGTTAAATCTAAAGTTACAATAGAATCACATCCTGCTGCATTCGTTAAAGTGTGCGTTGCGGAATTGTTGGAAGCTGTGTAAGTATTTCCATCAATCCATGTGTAACTGTCGCACGCTGTTTGAACATCTGTTCCTGTTGTAGAATTGTTGATTGTTAAATCTAAAGTTACGATAGAATCACAACCTGCTGCATTCACTAAAGTGTGAGTAGCTGTGTTGTTTGATGAAGTGTAAGTATTGCCATCAATCCAAGTGTAGCTGTCACACGCTGTATGAACATCTGTTCCCGTTGAACTATTGATCGTTAAATCTAAAGTTATAATTGAATCACAACCCACAACATTCGTTAAAGTGTATGTTGCCGTATTGTTGGATGAAGTATAAGTAATTCCATCCATCCATGTGTAGCTATTACATGCCATTTGAACATCCGTTCCGAACGAGGAATTATTAATTGTTAAATCTAAAGTTACAATAGAATCACATCCTGCCGCGTTTGTTAAAGTATGCGTGGCCGTGTTGTTTGAAGCTGAGTAAGTATTGCCATCTATCCAAGTATAACTATCACATGCAATTTGAATATCTGTTCCGAATGTTACGGAAAAACAAGTTGTATTTCTGAAAGCCCTAGAAATACCTTGATCAATTCGATTTCTCCCAGTAATCAAGACATCGCTATACCCATCATTATCTATATCACTAAAGGCTAACGAACCAGACAAAACGGAATCAAAGGGTGTACCTGAAAGCTCTACAAAAACTCCAAGACCATTATTGGTATATAATTTAGAAATAGGTTGACTAGAACTATTTTTCCCTGTAATCAAAACATCCTCATCGCCATCATTATCCACATCGCTGAAGGCAATAAAACTGTCTCTTACCCCCTCAAAGGGAGTACCTGTAATTTCCGTAAATACGCCCAAACCATCATTGGTGTACAACTTGGAAATATATTGACCTGCGCCATTCTCGCCAGTAATCAATAGGTCGCCATCTCCATCATTATCTACATCACTAAAGGCTACACAACCATAAACAACCCCTTGGAAAGACGTACCTAGCACTTCTGTAAAATTTCCTAAACCATCATTGGTATACAATTTAGAAGTATGTTGACTAGCGCTATTCATTCCTGTAATCAAAACATCTTCATCTCCATCATTGTCTACATCACTAAAGGCAACAGAACTATAATCAACCGCTTCAAAAGGAGCAGCTATCACTTCGGTAAAAACACCCGATCCATTATTGGTATACAACTTGGCCACAGGATTATTAGAGCTATTCCGTCCCGTAATCAAAACATCTTCATCTCCATCATTATCTATATCACTAAAGGCTACCGAACCATTTCGAACTCCCATAAAAGGAGTGCCTGTAACTTCGGAAAAAAAACCTAATCCATCATTGATATATAATTTAGAAATATCCTGATCAGAGCTATTCTCGCCCGTAATCAAAAGGTCTTCATCACCGTCATTATCTACATCACTAAAGGCTATTGAACTTCTCATTACTGCTTCAATAGCCGTCCCTGTAAGCTCTGTAAAAACGCCCAGACCATCGTTGATGTACAATTTTGAAATGCGTCGATTAGGAACATTGTACCCCGTAATTAAAACATCCTCGTCACCATCATTATCCACATCACTAAAAGCTATTGAACCTCTCAAAACTCCATCAAAAGGAGAACCTGTAACTTTTGTAAAGAACCCAGATCCATCATTTATATATAACCTGGATGATTGCATAAAAGAGCCTAGAAATCCTCCCATAAAAATATCTTCATCTCCATCATTGTCTACATCACTAAAAACTAAAGAACCTAATCCAACTTCTTCAAAAGATGTACCCATGACTTCCGTAAAAACTCCCGAGCCATCATTAGAATATAATTTGGAAGACGTCTGAAAGGAGCTATTAGCTCCCGCAATCAAAACATCGGCATCTCCATCATTATCTACATCACTAAAAGCTACCATACTAAAAATGACTCCTTCAAAAGGAGTGGCTGTAACTTCTGTAAAAACACCTAAACCATCATTGGTGTAAAGTTTAGAAATATGTTGACTCGAGCTATTTTCACCTGTAATCAAAACATCTTCATCTCCATCATTATCTATATCACTAAAAGCTACAGAACCATTTCGAACTCCCATAAAAGGCGTACCCGTGACTTCCGTAAAAACACCCAACCCGTTATTGGCATACAGTTTAGAAATAATCAACCCTAAATCACCCTCACCCGTGATCAAAACATCCTCATCACCATCATTATCCGCATCACTAAAAGCTATAGAACCTCTCAAAACTCCATCAAAAGGAGTACCTATAAGCTCAGAAAAAACACCAGCGCCATCGTTAGCGTATAATTTAGAAATGGGTTGACCAGTATTATTACTTCCTGTAATCAAGACATCTTCATCGCCGTCATTATCTATATCACTGAAAGCTATTGAACTAAAACTAACTCCATCAAAAGGGACACCTACAAACTCTGTAAAAAGACCCGAACCATCATTTAAATATAATTTTGAAATGGGTTGACCAGAATCATTTTTCCCTGTAATCAAAAGGTCCTCATCGCCGTCATTATCTACATCACTAAAGGCTATAGAACCTTCCGCAACTTCTTCAAAAGGCGTACCCATTACTTCTGTAAAACCACCAAAACCATCATTAGCATACAATTTTGAAATGATTTCCACATTTCCAGTATATCCCGTAACTAAAAAATCTTCATCACCATCGCCATCTACATCGCTAAAAGCCACAGAACTTTCAATTAACCATTCAAAATCTGCAATAATTTGAGGTGCTGGTGGAGGTGGGAAAATTCGTTCAAAAGAGATTTGAGAGGAAAGTAATTGCGCCGTAAACAACGCAAATAATAAACTAATTCTTTGCATAATAATAGTATTAAATTTGTTAATTATATGACGAATTTAAAAACTATACTTTTAATTTAGGCTTCAAACAATATGACTTTAATCATTTCATTACAAGACTAATATCTTAATTGATATGTAACATTTGTACTTTCTAAAGGCTCTGTAATTATTGAATGGGCTATCCGATACTTTGTGATTAAGCGGTGAACTGATAAGACCCTTGGCAAGTTTCTATTTCAACAAATTGAAAAAGAAATTTATCTCAGGGTAGTATTAGGCTAAGGGCATATTTCAAGAATGGAGAAACCTTGTCAAATTAAAGAGGGAACCATTTTCTATGGTAATTTATTAAACTGCTGGTAAAGTTCACGACAAGCATTATTATTTATTTTGAAAAAGTTGTAAAAAAGTTCGCTTCAGCATACTAATAAGCCTGATAATCAAACGAAATAGCCTTTTTTTACTAAACTGCCAATACAATACTTGAATAGCATTTATTTGTTTTTTTAAATATTCATCTAGGAACTAAACACTCAAGCCCCCTTTGCTTTTGGGGAAGTACTCACTAAGAAACTCAGCAAAAAACAAAATGCTTGAAACCAAAAAACCGATTCCAAAACTCAATCTCCTCTTAAGGAAAATCAAGTTTGGAATCGGTTATTAAAAACTAAACGACTCTAAAATGAAGTCTAATTCTTTATTACGCGGTGGATGCTTTCGCTTGTTCCATCCGTAATGCGAATCATATAAACTCCTTTTTCGTAAGCAGATAAATCTACTTGCACTGAGTTATTCATGATGTTTTGTTCTGTCAACTTACGGCCTGTTGCATCAACTACTTCTAAAGCATATTGATTAGACTCAAAATTCTCAAACTGAACTGTCACCACTCCACGGGTTGGATTCGGATATAGACTTATTCCTAAGATTTTGTCTAAATCATTTAAGCCAACATTGTCCACTAAAATACAGTCAGAAGTATCTGTACAATTTCCTTCCGTTACAATCACTGCATAATTTCCATTAGCCAAAGCTGTGAAATCTTGATTCGTCTCTCCAGCAATTGGTGCATTTCCATTGTCACAGTCAATCCACTGATAAGTTGCCCCTACTGCATTTGCAGTTAAGACCACACCCGCAACGCTTGTTGTAACATCGACAGTATTGATGGTCAAATCTAAAGTTACGATAGAATCACATCCTACTGCATTTCCTCCTGCGATTGTGAATGTAGCTGTGTTGTTTGATGAAGTATAAGTATTTCCATCAATCCAAGTGTAGCTATCACACGCTGTTTGAACATCTGTTCCTGTTGTGGAATTGTTGATTGTTAAATCTAAAGTGATAAGAGAGTCACAACCAAATGCTCCAGCACCAGGTATAGTATGCGTTGCTGTATTGTTTGAAGCAGTGTATGTGTTTCCATCAATCCATGTGAAAGTTTCACATGCAACTTCCGTATCCGTACCTGTTATAGGCGAAGATAAGGTTGAGAAAGTGAAAGGTCCAACGAATGTACTTACCAAGCTACCACAATCTGCCTCAACATAATAATCATAGTCTGAACAAGGGTTTAAACCTGTCAAAGTGTAAGGGTTACTTGTTACTGTTACTTGCGTTCCTGATCCAGGAGTGAATCCTGCAGATCCATACTCAATATTCCAAGTCGTTGCTGTTCCATTTTCTGTCCAACTTAAGTCAGCAGAGTTTAGTGTAATATTAGCAACACCTAACGCTGATGGGTCTGTACAAACAGGTGCTTCCATAACGAAGAAGTCATCTACACCTAAATCATTTTGATAATAATTAGACGAGGTTGTTCCTGTTGCAGCAATTGCATAAATTCTAAACTTTGTAGTTGTTGGAATTCCAGCTGGAAGTGTACCAGAAACTTCAACCCATGATGTAAAGTTTCCTGTTTCGGTAGTGATATTTACCCATGCACTACCATCCCACGCATCTAGCGCTATAGTGTGGTTCGTGGAATTATCTGTATTATCAGACGCAAACCAGAAACCAACCAATGGAGTTGTCAAGCCGCTCATATCAATGAAAGGAGAAACCATTTCATTGGCTGTGATATCACCTGAGGCATCAATCCACATATAGTTACCAGTACCAGATGTATGATCACCTAGATCTGGCAAATAAGCGTGACCTGTATTCACAACATCATCTGTTACTTCCCATAAATCTGACAGCGTTTGCGGCTCCCAACAAGTAGGTAAATCCGTGTATGGACTCGTTAATGCAAGACCATCAAAGTCCTGCATATATGGTGCAGTAATTGCAAAGCATGGCGTAAAGAATGTGGAAACCAATGACCAAGCACTGGTATCTCCCACCGTACAGATTGCTCTTACATATACCTCATAATCGGTATCATCTGTTAACGCTGTTAAAACTGCAGAATTACTTGTTTCTGTACTTCTCGTACCTGAGCCTAGAGTAAATCCTGGTGCTCCATACTCCACTTCCCACTCCATTGGTGAACCAGATTGGGTCCATGACAAATTTGCGGTAGTAGCTGAAGTCGCGTTAGCGAGCAAATTGGTTGGCGCTAAACAAGTAGGAATAGCTTCGTAGTTAAATTCATCTATTCTGATGTATTTATAAGTTCCCCCGTCTAATTCATGCGCAAGCACAATGTATTCGTCTGTTCCATTGTAACCATTTGCAGTTGTAATATCTACAATAACTTGCTGGTAGGTATCATCTGCAATAAAGGTAATGGTTTCAATTGGGTTAAATGTTGACGTAGGCGTTGGTGCAGCAATTGTACCCACAATCAGTCGTGTGGTCACATTATCTGCGTTTGCTTGGAACCTTACTCTTTTATCGCCTGCTGGTAGATCTGTAAATTGAGGTGACAAAGCAATTAGAGTATCTGTAACACTTGACGCACTATTGTATAAATACAAAGCTTGAGAACCAGCAAAAGGTGCCGATGTTCCAGTGAAATCCTCTACTTCTACCCATGCACTGCTATATGATGCGTAAGAATCCCAACAACCTGGGGCCATGTCCAACATATCATTTTCAAATCCATTATAATAAGGAGCAGTATATGGAACACATAAAGTAGTAAAGTTTGAAGCAAAAGTCCAAGTACTTGTATCTCCAACAGCACAAATTGCTCTTACATAAACATCATAGTTTGTGTTATCGGTCAACGAACTTAAAGTTGCATTTGTTGAACTTTCTACGCTACTTGTACCTGATCCTAAAGTAAATCCAACTGGTCCATATTCGACTTCCCAAGATGTTGCTGTTCCATTTTCAGTCCATGCTAAGTCTGCTGAAGAAGAAGTAATGGCACTAACCGCTAAATTTGAAGGAGCAACACAATTAGGAATCGTTTCATAATTAAATTCATCTATTCTAATGTATTTAAAAGTTCCTCCATCCAACTCATGAGCAAGAACAATATATTGGTCTGTTCCGTTGTAACCACTTGCTGTTGTAAACTCTACAATTACCTGCTGGTATGTATCATCCGCATTGAAGGTAACCACTTGAATTGGATTAAATGTTGATGAAGGAGTTGGTGCAGCAATTGTACCTACTATTAATCGTGTAGTTACGTTATCTGCATTGGCTTGAAATCTAATTCTTTTATCACCCGCAGATAAATCAGAAAACTGTGGTGTTATAGCAATCAAAGTGTCTGAACCTACTGTAAAGCCCGAACCACTATAGATATAAAGTGCCTGATTTCCGAGGAAAGGCGCCGCTGTTCCAGTGAAATCCTCTACTTCTACCCAACCATTAGAAATAGTAGAATAAGAATTCCAACATCCAGGTGGCGTATCTAAAGGATCATTTTCAAAACCATTATAGTAAGGCGCTGTGAAAGCTGAACACAATGTTTTGAACGACCATGCACTAGACCATTCACTCGTGTCACCAGGCGCACAAATTGCTCTAACATACCATTCGTAATCTGAGTACGGAGACAATCCTGTGGCATTATAATTTGTTGAATTCACAATGAATGAATTTGCCGTAGCTCCAGGTGTAACACCAGGTGCTCCTAAAGTCACTTCAAATGAAGTAGCAGATACATGGGTCCACGATAGATCTGCACTTGAGCTTGTAATATTTTGAGCTATCCCCGCATTGGCTTTGAAGCACGAAATTGTCGACTCAACAACAAAGAAGTCATCTATACCTAAATCATTCTGATAATAATCCGAAGACGTTGTTCCCGTTGCGGCAATAGCGCGAATTCTAAATTTTGTTGTTAAAGGAACTCCATTAGGTAAAGGACCACCCACTTCTTTCCAAGCAGGGAAATTACCTGATTCTGATGTAACATTTACCCAAGTAGAACCGTCCCAAGCATCTAAAGTGATGGTATGGTTCACATTATTGTCCACATTGTTTGAGGCAAACCAAAATCCGATATAAGGAACAGTTAGTCCAGTCATATCAATCAAAGGGGTTACCATCGCATTTTCTGTGATATCACTTGAAGCATCTATCCACATATAATTACCCGTACCAGTGGTGTGATCTCCAATGTTTGGTAGATAAGCGTGTCCTGTATTTGTTACATCATCTGTAACATCCCAAAAATCTGGTCCTACTTGAGGCTCCCAACAACTTGGCAAATCAGTATAAGGAGAAGATAAAGCCAAGCCATCAAAGCTCTCATTGAATGGCGCAACGAATGCTGCACATGGCGTTGTGAATGTTAAGGGAGCTGAGAAATTACTGGTGTCTCCAGGAGCACAAATAGATCTCACATAAAAATCATAAGTTGTACTCGGAGCTAAAGATGACAAGACTTGACTTGTTGTAGCAGTGACATTCGATGTCCCACTTCCAGGCGTGTAACCTGTAACATCATACTCAGTAATCCAAGAAGTAGAAGTTCCATTCTCTACCCAATTGAAGGTTCCTCCTGAACCACTTGGCAATAGAGATAGACTTCCAGGTTTCGCACACGTTGAGAAGTTTTCTACTACGAAATTATCGATGTAAACATTATAATCTGTGTTACTCACCGAAGACCTTCCATAAAAACCAATCTTTACGATTCCACTGTAGGCAGATAAATCTAAAGTTACAGTTTCACCAGCGTTTGAAGGCTGATCTCCTTCGGTGTAGAGTTTTAGAATGTTAGATTTTGACCATGTTACTCCGGCATCCGTTGAAATTACGACTGCCATAGTATCATCAATACTCATTAAGTCTGTTCCAGAGCCTGAGTAATCTGTTAAACCTATATCGAATTGAATTTGATAAGCACCCGTCCCCAAATCTATCTCTGGTGACACGAGCCATTCGTCAATTGTTGTTCCATAAATATTAATTCTTGCTGATCCTGAAGAACCTGAGTTTAGAAATCCATCTGAAGTCCAGTTCGAGGTTGTAGCAGTATAAGTACTTGCATTACCTAAAACCCCCGTTGGTTTCTGTCCAGCAGGTAGGGACATAGGTGCTAAATCCCTCAAAGTAAGTCGGTGTGACCGTGCATTGAGCATTTGATTTAGCATTGGGGTTCAGAGCCAAAAGCCCTAAAAGCATTCCTGCTAAAAGTGATTTTGTTTTCATAAGTTTTCTGTTAATAAATTAAATTATCGCTTTACCCATAACTTTTAAGGATAAAATTTGCTTTGTGAAATTACAAAAAAATTAAAAACCGAACAACAATCTGTTAAGAAACAAGTATCTAAACCAAAACTCCAAGAAAAAAAAATGTTTATGTGAGCAGGATCTCACTCTAAATCTAAAAAAAGAAAAAAGCCCCAAATGTTTTTATGGGACTTTTGATTTTTGGCTTTGGTCATATTTTAGTCAGTACTTTTCTATAAAAAGTGTCGTCTGCTGTTGTCTGAAGTAACACAACAAATTTATATTTGAGACAAGCCAATTCTATACGTGCTACTACGTATTTTAAGATATATTTCGGAGTATCATGATCGCTGAGCTTAGACCATTAGCGATGCCTTTCAATATTCATAAGACAAAACTTAAGGATTTGATTAAGCTAGATCCATGTTTTATTCTCATTTACCCAAGCCAATAAGGAGATTGACTTTTCTTTTAATCCTAGCTTACTTATAATATTACTCCGATGTTTTTCAACAGTTCTAATTGAGATAAAAAGCTGTTCCCCTATCTCTTTTGTGGATAGGTTTTGCGCTATTAGTTTTAAAATTTTGCGCTCTGAAGGAGTAAGGTATTCTAACTTATTCATTTTTTTTTCAGCATCAATTAAAGTCCTTGAGCTAAACACCTTGCTATAATATTCTTTGCCTTCTAGTATTGCTTTGAGGCAATTTTCAATTTCTGATACGGCATCCTCTTTCAACACATATCCTGCAATATTTAGCTTTTTTGCTTTGAGTAAAAACGCTGCTTCTTGGTGATAAGATAAAATGATGAATTTGGTAAAACAATCTGGATTGGCTTCACATTTCTTGGCAATCGTAAGCCCATCCACAAATGGCATTTCTATATCCAATATTGCTATTAAAGGCTTGTGCACTATCAACAAGTCCCATGCTGCTTTACCATCATTGGCTTTTAATAAATTTGTATACCCTAGGTTTTTAAGCTGTACATACAAACCTTCTAGCAAAATTGGGTGATCGTCCGCAATAAGTATTTTCGGCATTTTAAAGGGGGATTTTTAATTGAATAATTGTTCCTTGCCCAAGCACTGAAGAAATAACAAGTTGAGTTTTGAGGATATTGGCACGCTCTTTTAAGGTTTTCATTCCTAAAGAATTCATCAGCATTGCTTTTTCCGCTTGATCAAAACCTTTTCCATAATCCTGAATTTTAACCTCCACCATGGTCTTATTATTCTTTACGAGAATTAGCAAAGAGGGAGAACCTGAATGTTTTATCACATTATTTAAGGCTTCCTGTACTATTCTGTATAGGTTTAATTCTTGTTTCTTATCCAACAGACCATCAATGTCTTCAACTTCTTTACTCACAAAAAGATCTGTACTCTCATCCACAGACGTCACTAATTTATTCAATGCTGCGGTGAGTCCAAATTTCTCTAAAATGAAAGGGTGTAGACCTTGCGTGATGGTTCGAACATTCTGTAAAGCAGAGGCGATTAAATTTTCAAACTCGTATTTTTCCTCCAAAACAGCCTTCGTTTTCAACAATATTAAATCTTGTCCAACAGAGTCGTGCAATTCCCTTGAAATTCTCTTTCTTTCTAATTCTTGCGACTCTATCAATTCTTGAGAAAATTGAGTTTGAGCTTGCTCCTTTTCTGCCAAATACCTCCCCTCCTTTTTCGTTTGTCTATTTCTTAAAATCAAAAAGAAAATTCCCACCAGTAAAAAAGATAAAATAGCTATTCCAATAAAAAGAGAGTTTTTTGTTTCCAACTTTTGTGCAGCGATAATTTTCTGTTTCTCTTGTTCTGCCTCATAAATAGCTAATTCTTTTTCTATCTCAAATTCACTCTTTAACTGATAAGTCCTTTTTATCTGATCTTCGCTATTTATGCTGTCTTTGAAAATGCTCACCTTTTTCAGAAAGATTAGGGATTGTGCAAAGTTCCCCAAGTGTTCATTGGCCTCTGCCAAGCACTCACAAACCTTAACTTTATGAAAGAGAGAAACTGTGGGTTCAAAAAACTTCCAAGCTTTTTGACATAATTCCAAGGCCTTTGCAAAATCTCCTCTTAATAAAGCTATACTTCCAAGATCATATTGGGCAATGGCTACAATTTCATCACTTTGAAATTCTGGAGCTTTTGTTAAAACAACCTGTATATAGTCTTCTGATTTACTGGGCTCTCCCAAATTTAGGTAAAGCTTAGACAAGATGGAACTGTACACCACTTCTCCATAAGGGTCGGGATTATTGAGCACCAAATCATATCCTTCCAAGGCATATTTAAGCGACTTTTCATATTCCTGAAAATGCAAATGAAAATCAGCATAGGAATATAGCAAATGGATTTTTACTCGGTAAGAGTCATACTTTTCTGCATAATTCTTAGCCAATTCAAAGTACTTTATGCCTTGGTTATAGTCCCCAAATTGTTTATAAGCGTCTGCCAAAGTAACATAAACACTATAACTTTGAAAATAGTCCACCGTATCTAAATATTGTATTGCCTTTTGCAAGTCCAATATCGCTAAATCATATTTTGATTCTGAAATAAAGTAGGACGCTCTTTTTCTTAGAGCGCTGACAAAAACTGTCTTTTCCTTTTCTTTGTCAATGTCGGCATTCGAAATAACATATTCACTATATTGCTTAAAAGAATCAATCTTTCCCGTAGCAATATAAGCATAAGCCAATTCATCGGCAATCAATAATTTTGCAAGGGGAAATTTTTCCTTGGAGATCTTTACAAAATAATGCTCACCAAGACTTTGTATTTCAACAAAATTATTTTTGCTGGAGTAAACACCCAAAAGCTTAGAAACAATATCTGGTGAATTATTCAGTTGATTTGTCTCACTTAACACTAATGCTTGATGAAGATAATGCAAGCTGCTATCCAGGCTCTCGCTCTTGTATTGCTCTGCGACCTTTATAAATAGGCTAACTTGTCCGGCAACATCTTTGGTCTCATCAATGGAATATTTCAACGAATCAATTGGTGTACTCTGACTTACAGATTGCAAAACAAATGCAAAACTGAGACAAATCAATAGGTATTTGTAAATTCTCATCATTCAACAAAGAGTTCCTTATTCAATATCTCTTTAATTTTATCATTATTCCTGAGCGCATTCAACTGCCCGTAAAAATAAAGATAAAACGATTGACTTTAGCGCATTGGTAAATAAATTGCTTATCGGAAACTTTACCACCTGTTGAATATACAACAATAAAAGTTCTCTCTTTAACTTGGCCAGATTCTTCCATAGTCGAAAATCTTAATTTTCAACTATGGTCGGGATGACAGTTGTAGGCGCTGGGAGGCCATTGAGAGTATGAAGCAAAAGCGATCATATCTTTAAACCTTGAGCACCGGGATTAGAAGGAGATATTCCCCATTCTTGATTTTAAATCATCCTTGTAAATGTCTATAACTTGTTTTAAAACATTTTCATTTTCATCTTTCAAGACCAACTTGAAAATCATTCTTTCATTATCAGCAGTTAGCGTCAAATAATCCGCTATGGACAACATGACGTCAAACTGTCCTTTCATCTTGTTAAATTCTGAATCACCAAGTGTTTTCAAATCCACAAACAACGAAAAAGGCTTACTTCCAAAATCTTCCAACCCCTTTACTTTATGCATTTCTCCAATTTCAAAATCAGATTTTAAGGTGTCGTTACTGTGCATAACAACCGATTTATCCTTCATTAAAAGCATGGAGTTCTCAATTTTAAAATAGCCCTCACCCAAATCCGAAATCACTTCCTCGCTTGCAAATGTTCTTACTAAGTCTTTCATATTTTGAGGATTTTTACCTAAGCCCAAATAGAGATGTGAGTTGGGAAGATTATTTGAATTGTCCATTTTGTCGCTGTCCTCACTATTGCTAATCATCATTCCTAGATCTCCATTCAGAATATCAGATAAATTTTCATTCGTTAAAGAAGCAAACATACTTCCCATAGGCCCCATAGAATTGTAAAAAGACCTCTCTGCTTCCGGAGAAAAATCTTTCATCAGATTTTCCAACTTCTCTATATCCAAAGACATGGCCATGGCCATAATTGGCTCTCCAGGCCCTAGGTTGTTTAAGACATCATTCGCTACTTTATCCTTAAAAAAAGTGTTTTTTTTCATTTTATCGTTCACCCTTGAAAAATCCATTTTCGCCGTTAGATTTCCATTATTAAAATCTACTGTCATAAAGAAGTGGCCACCTCTCACCATTTCCTTAATCTCTGCTTGATTTTCTTCCGCCAAGTCATTCAATGAAGTATTTGATGTCTGGTACAAATTCTCTAAATCACCGGCTAATAAAATATCGGTGGTTGTGGCTAAGATTTCGGTAACATCAGTGTCTTTTTCCTCGTTCTTAAAAGAAGCAAAAGCGTTAAACAGTTTATCTTTTGGGTCATCTCCAAAATTTCCTGACACCATTACCACAGTATGCTCATTGAAGCCTACGGCCATATTCATATCAAAGGAAACGTTCATATCATTTACTTCCTCAAAATAAAACCCCATCTCTTTAAACATTTGCAAGGTACTGTCCTCATTTTCAACACTCATAAAGACATATGCGTACTTGGGTATTCCATCGTTATTCAGGGGTCCTTCAAGCGCATAATGTATTTTGTCGGTTAGTCTTAAACTATTTTCAAACGATTCCATTTGATTATTCACAAACTCTCCAATTGTGGGAATCTGACTCAATTGAGCTTTTCCTTTGATGGCCAAAATATTTACATATCCATATCCCACTACCTCATCGGAGGAAGTTACAAATCTTGCAACATCAGCATTCAAATCACTGGAACTTTTCCCGTTACAGCCAATTAATAAAGTTGAAATTAAAATCCCAGAAAACAAATACGATAAGAACTTATTCATAAATTTCATTTAGTTTACCCAAAAATAATGAAATCAAATTATAAAAGACTGATTGGGTTAATAATGAACGTTAAATCTGGATTTGAAATGGTTTTAAGAAATCCAGTTCAAATGTTTTATAGTGTATAATTTTAGCCCAATTATTCATTAATGTCCTCCCTCCCTTTTTTGGTTAAACAAAACTTCTCAATTCTTGTTTTTAAATTTAAATGCTTGAACGCAACTTTACAAGCAGTTTACTAATTTAAAAGAGAAAATGGTTCTCTACTTAATTTGACTAGATTCTTCCATTGTTGAAAAGCATAATTTTCAACAGTGATCAGGAAGACAGCTGTGGAAAATTTCTTTTTCAATTTGTTGAAATAGAAATTTGCTGAGGATCTTGTCAGTTCTTAGCTGAATCACCTACTTGCTTAGATATATTTGCTGGTAAAGTATCGGTCTTATTTGTAACTTTGTATTATGCATGAATTAGAACCTTATTTTAATTGGAGAGATCATTACATATCATCGGAAGATGAACGTTCTCCTTTTTTCAACAAAGAATACAGCGAATTTGAATTTTCAGATAGAGTGTATAATTATCTGTTGCATCCTCAATGGGATAACTTTGGTTCTTCCACACTTTTTATTAAGATTTTGTACGCGGATTACGAAGAAGGATTTACGGTTATAGAATTGATTGGGGAATGGAATGATGCGATAAATAATGATATAATGACTTTGAAAAGAGACATTATTGAGCACCTAATGGAAGAAGGAATTGACAAGTTTATATTGATTGGTGAAAACGTGCTTAACTTTCATTATTCTGACGATTGTTATTACGAAGAATGGTTTGAAGAATTAGAAGATGGATACATCGCAATGGTTAATTTTCATGATCATGTGGTTAGGGAGTTTAATGAAATTCACTTAGATCAATATTTTGTTTTAGGTGGAGAATTGGAGGATGTTTCTTGGAGAACCTACACACCAGAGCAATTTTACGGTAAAATAAATTCTTATGTACAGAAAAGATTAGGTTAAAAATGCTTAGTTGTCATTCGTTAAAATTCCAACTACTTTTTTATCTATTGGAAAAGTTACATCTTTCTTCTGTAAATCCGATAATTTAACCCAGCGATGAGACTCTATTTCTCCCTGATTAAAATCAAAAGGAATTTTAGTCGCTTTGATGGCTTCAGTATTTTCTACCGACACTTCATAGTAAACACTTATTATCTGATCATCAAAATGAAAGGCAGATTTTTGATAGAAATCGGTTAAGTAAATCAATTCTTTTACTTTTATTTCTACACTCAGTTCCTCCTGAAACTCTCGAATTAAGCAATCTTTTATCCCTTCTCCCTCCTCCAGTCCTCCCCCTGGAAATTTCGTAAATTCCTTACCAAATCGGCGCTCATCAGAGAGTAAAACTTCATTATTTGAATTCTTTAAAATACCATAAACCCTGATGTTAAACGCCATATCTTCTGCTTTTATATTTTTCTATCCTAATACGCTAAAATTGCGTTAGCTAAAATAGAGATTCCGCAGAGTCAAAAGCGTATAAATTCCGGAAATTTATCGAATTGGTATTTCGGGTAACAAAACACACATTAAAATCAATTGAAAAATAGTAAACTTGTCGAAAATTCAAAAATGTCATTAAACCTATACATTTATGCTTTTATTGGCGGATTAATTCTTGGCGGAATTAATAGTTGGATTGCATACAATAAAGGTTTGCGCGGAGGAAAGATGTTTTTTATGGGAACTATTGCATTTTTCGGAATTATCATGTTAATTTTAAGGCTGTTCAATCAAAGTTAATGAGAGCGATAAATGATCATTTTTACTCCTTAAAACGTTCAATAAGCCTTCTGCTAAAAGGTCACTTCTTAGTATTTTTCATCCCAGGTCTTGTTATTGCTTTATTTTTTTTTCTTTATCTACTAACCATTGATACCGTAGAAGGATTTTTCGGGTTATTAAATCACACACCGTGGATAGGAAATTATATGGGAACTGCGGTAGACTCAGTCTTTAGCTGGGTAAATAGCATATCAATCTATTTTTACCAATTCACAATCATTACCCTTTTGTCACCCTTTCATACCGTCTTGAGTCAACGGGTAGAAACCAATGAAAACAACAAACTTTACTCTTCAGGACCTTTGCAATTTATTAAAGATATCCTAAGAACTATTGGTGTTGCTGTTGTTGGAGGTCTAATCTATTCTTCACTTTTCCTTCTTTGGACAGTCATTGCTTGGACATTTGAACTCAGCTTTCTTTCGCCAATTATTTCCGCGATTTTAATTGCCTTTTTTACTGGATTTAACAGCTATGACTACGCTTTAGAAAGACACAATGTTACAGTAAAGGAGAGTTGGAAATTTGCATTTAGGAACCCAACTCAAATGATTTTAACTGGATTGATTTTCACAGGACTTTTATACATTCCTATTATTGGAGTTGTTGTAGCTCCTGTTTTGCTTACGATGGTAGGCACGATAAACTACATTAGGATAAACAAAATTTGATCCCTCGCTCGACCCTATTTTTTTACCTATAAATCCAGAATGAGACTTCAGCAACAATTCATCAACAATCCCAAAGCATTTCTTCAAAAATCAACATCGCTGCTAAAGCCAATTGAGAATAATTCTGAGATGAATTCCTAAATCTACCATTTTCTGTAATCCACATCGTTTGAATGAGCTCCATTCCGCCCTTTGAAGGACTAATTTTGTTGATTACTCCCGCCACATTTCCTGCTCCTGCATGGTAAATATGCAGTACGAACAGTCTAAACCAAAGGTCGTTCTCGTGGTAAGAAATATTGTGTCTATCTAAAATAACTTTAGCCTCTGGAATACAAACATTTGCAATCAAACTACTTGCTCCAATTGCCGATTTAACAAAGTCCTTTCTATCGTCTACATAGCGATTAACAGTGAGTCCTTGGGATCTGGCTACGGCAGCCATCAATTGAAAAGAACCGTACGCTCCAACATTTGATTTTGCTAACCTTCCCGGACTTTCGATCATCAAAATCGCCTGCGCATACCAAGGGTCTACATCTTGTTGTTTAAACACCTCTACACCTTTCGAAATTGTAGGTAAAACATTGTCAAAAGTATAAAAATCCCTTTTTCCAGTAGTCATGTAAACTTTGTCGGTGCTGTTCAATCCTAAAGAAGTCCTTATAGAGTCTCGGTAAGAATCTTTCTGTTCATCCGATTTTTCATCCCAAGAAGCCACAGATTTAGCCTCAATGATTTGACGTGTTGCTCCAATATTGATTACACAGGAATCTGGTGAAAGCTTCATTATTGTTTTCCAAAAAACAGGATGCGCCAAGTGATCCCATTCTTGTTGAAATAACTGCAAATTATTTACATACAATAGATTTACGGTATCATTTAGGATACGCGATTCTACAAAGTTCACTTTGGGAACAGATGAAGAAGGGGTGTTTGGTAAACTATCATTTTCATGAGCATAAACAAACCCAACAAAGCAGCAAGTTAAAGCTATAATTGTATTTCTAATCATGTTGTGAATTAACAAGGTTTAGTCGCAAGCACAAAAATGAAGTGCTGCATTTATACAATTATAACAAAAAAAAGTAAATGTGTTACTTCTTCCTTACTTTTTTTACTAACTCCAATACCTTAGTTAATTGTTCTTTGGGTGTGAGGTTTGAGTTATCCAACACAATAGCATCCTCTACTTGTGTTAAAGGGCTTTCTTCTCGTGTAGAATCCATTTCATCTCTGAGTTTTAAATTCTCTTTCACTTCTTCCAAGGTAACTTTTTCACCTTTTGAAGTCAGTTCATCAAATCGACGTTGCGCTCTGATATCAGGATCAGCGGTCATAAACAATTTTAGTTCTGCCAATGGAAAAACGATTGAACCAATATCTCTACCGTCCATTACTACTCCACCATTAATCCCCATAATACGCTGTTGTTTTACCAAAAACAAACGCACTTCTTTAATCTTCGCTACAGAACTCACACTATTTGAAACTTCAATAGATCGAATCTCCTTTTCAACATTCTCTCCATTCAAATAAAGTTCTGCTTTTCCTTTAGCATTGTTTTTAAATGCTATTTTAATTTCCGGCAAAGAAGCTATAATTCTATTTATATCCACATGGTTACGCGAAACTAAATTCTTTCTCATCGCATGCAAGGTTGCCCCTCTGTACATAGCACCTGAATCAACAAAAACATAATTTAGTTCTTTTGCCAATGCTTTTGCCAATGTACTTTTACCACAAGCTGTCCAACCATCAATAGCAATTGTGAGTTCTTTATCTCTGCTCACGCTCCTCATATCCCTTCTCATAGCGCCAAAGATATGAATTCATATTAATAAGAGAAATTTGAAAGTTTAATTTTATTTACTCCACATAGAATGCACCTCCCTATTTTGTTGCAAAAAACATCGTTTTCTGGGCCTATTCCAATAAGAAATCAGTGATTTTTAGTAGCTAAGCTCTGGTCTAAACAGAAACAAAAAAGCTTTGTTGCGAAATAAAAAAAATAGTGTACTAAACCAAAATGGACTGAAAGTATCCTAAGCTTAGATAGGAATAAAATGGGTCAGTTTCAAAAGTTGGGAATTAAGTTTTTTCTTGACTAAGAATCCCTGTATAAAAATTAGTCTTATCCTATCTTGAGTTGATCTTTTAGACTCTGTAAAAGATGAAGTGCATAAAAGGACAATACTAAAGCGTTCCCACAAGAAGCGTTCCCACAAGATACAATCTTGCGAGAACACTTTGTGAAAGGGTTGAAATTAAAAAAGGGGGAGAATTAATGGCGCAAAGCGCCATTAATTCTCCCCCTTTTTTGAACTCACAACTTAAAAAAAAGTTACCTCAAGATTATATCTTGTGGTAACTTTTTTTTTATTTCTCGGTCTAATTCCACATCGACAAGCCACAAGAAAACTTATAGCTAAATGTCGATCTTATTTCGAAATGAAGCATAAATTGAAAAAATATTGACGTGATGTTACCTGTAATTGACGTGTGGATATTAGCTGGCCATTGTTTTATAATAAAACATATCCCCACAAATTTAATGTGACCCAATAAAATCCTCTAACTGTAAAGTTCTAGACTTTGGATATTATACCTAGGATTATGGTCTAGCACCCAAGGACTGCTAAGGCTCCTACTATAACTAATTACTTACCCAAATCAACTGCTCTAGTTTTACTTTCATTCTAGCAAAACCCAATAAAACTGTTACCTCATCCCCTTTTATCTCTTCCACATCACCAGTTTGCTTCGTTGCAATGAGCTTCACTTTACTCCCAACCTTAATTTTATCTTGTTGGTATTCGTTGACCATTTTCTTTGGCTTTCCTTTTTTCTTATTGGCCTGCTTCTTAAGTCGAATTTCTTTTTTAACTTCCTCTGTTTTCGCTTTTTCTTTTGCAATGTACTTTTTAATATCTTGCATCAGCGGTTCATTTACATTCTTCTTCTTGACACCAACTTTATAGTTGTCAATATATGATTGAAGTTTATTCCCTAGACTTACGAATTTGCTGGTTTCCTCTGCTTTATTTTGTAGAGAGGCCAATTTTCTATCGTATTTTTCCTTTGTTGTTTCGTAATATTTCCGATGTTTATCAGCAGTTTCTTGTGCTAAAATGTGTTCTTTGGTTAAGCGACTCAAATAGGATTTTTCTTTTTGCAATTCATGAAGCAGTTGATCCATCTCTACCTTCTTATTGTCAAGTTTGGATTTTGCCCTATTAATTAGCTTTTTCGGAATCCCATTAATTTGAGCAACTTCAAAAGTAAATGAACTTCCTGGCTGCCCCATTGAAAATTTAAACAAAGGATTCAACGTTTCCGTATCGAACAACATGCAACCATTGATAGCTTCAGGCAACTTGTCCGCTTTCAGCTTTATATTGCTGTAGTGTGTAGTGATAACTCCGTAAGATCCTTTGTCATAAAGTGTTTCAAAAAACACTTCAGCCAGCGCACCACCCAAATCAGGATCTGAACCCGTACCAAATTCGTCTAATAAAAGTAGAGCGTTTTCATTGGCTACATTTAAAAAATGACGCATTCTTTTCAAACGGTAAGAATAGGTACTGAGCTCATCTACAATGGACTGATTATCTCCAATATCCGTTAACAGTGCATCAAAAAAGCACATTCTACTATTCGGATGCAGGGGCACTAATAAACCACATTGCAACATCAATTGTAAAAGTCCAACTGTCTTTAGGGTTATACTCTTCCCTCCTGCGTTTGGTCCAGAAATCACCAACATTCTAGAATTTTCATTCATAGAAATTCGTTGAGGAATAGTTTTCTTTCCTAAATTGTCATTGTTCATTTTCAACAAAGGGTGAAAACAATCAATTAAATCGAATGCTTTATTTTCATTTATTGCAGGTAAATTAGCGTCGAGAAGCAGCGCCAGTCTACATTTTGCATTGATAAAATCCAACTTGGTTAAAACTTGCTGATAGTCTTTTATCAGCGGAAGGAAAGCCAACATCTCATAAGTTAACTGCTGCAGAATGATGAAAATTTCTTTTCTTTCATCATCTTTAAGTTGCTCTAATTCATTATTTAAAGGAACAGTTTCTCCCGGTTCTACAAAGGTAACGTTTCCAGATTTTGAATTGCCCACTACCTGACCATTAACTTCTCTTTTGTAGGAAGACAGAACAGCTAAAACCCTTCTATCATCGAAATACCCTTCCTTCGTGTCGGCCAAATACCCTTTCTTCAAGTACTTTCGCATACTCCTGTCGAAAGTGGAATGAATATGTCTTTTTACTGAAGACATTTGCTGACGTATTGACAAAAGATCTGATGAGGCATCGTCTTTTACCTTTCCGTGTTTGTCAAAAATAGTATCGATTTTCTCGATAATTTCTTTCGTAAATTCTACATCCGAGAGGAGTTCATACAACTGAGGGAAATCTTCTTCTCTTTTATTAAAAAAGAAAAGCAAGGAATTTACCATGACAGAAGCCATACGAATTCGGGCAAAGCTTTCTTGAGGAAGACTGGCATTTTGCACAGGCAACATCCGAATTTCATTTTGCAGTTCCTCGAATTCCAATCTTGGAAAACTTTCGCCTTCTCTACGGATTTCAACCAACTCATTGGTCTGATTAAGGAATTTCATTAACTCCTCATTGTTCTGAACAGGTTTCAACCGTTCTACGATTTTGAGCGCAGATGGGCCAACACAATACTCGCGTAATATGTCCTGAAGCTTTCCGAGCTCTAAATCCTTATATGTTTGTGGGTCGCATTTCAACATTTGCATACAAAGCTAATAAATCATTACATTTGTTAAATGAAAAAGTTCACTGCATTCGTATTATCCTTGTTGACAATTGTTGTATTTGCATCGATTGCCTGGTTACTTTACTCCAATTTCCAAACTACTCCAGTAGTAATTATCAATTTAGTGATAATGATGACGGGCGTTATGCTTGCATTTATTGTTTACAACAGAGTGATGGTAAGCAGCGATAAAAGTTCAATTCAAGTTAATACCGATCATTTCCCTTATATTGAACGTGCTTTAATCTATGTTATGCCTCAAGACTTTGTCTCTAAATTGGAGAAAAATAAAGGTAAAATATTTATGGTTTCAACTGATGTTGTTGAAAGTGACATTTCACTTAAAGATGGCGACTTCAATAGACTTACAGATACCATCACTTTGCGTTACACCAATGGAGTTAGCACTAAAATACGTGGCTCGAGAACTGTTGCTGTGGGAGATAATCAATTTCTTTTTTACGGTTTTGATGAATTAATTCACATAAAAGGTAAAACAGAGCTTATTTATCAATGGGAAGAAGACAGATTGGTTCAGCAAGTAAATGGTGAATTGGTTTCTATCAATATCCCCGATAGAATGCCTGTTTATATCTTTGATTGGAAAGAATAAAAAACACGGTTTTTTCCCGCTGTACAACAGCTTACATTATCTGAACCAAAGAAAAACCTGTTGATATTATTTTTGCAGCTTCAAGAAAGAAATCACGGTATCGTTGAATTCAATGGGCTGATCTACATTTACTACATGACCACAGTTTTCAATAACATGCAATTGCGCACTCATGTGTTTTGAAATCACCTCTTTTATAGAAGGCAGAAATAAATGATCCTGTTCTCCCATGATGTAAAGCGTAGGAATATTGATGTCTTTCATTCTAAATAATCGCAGCAAAGGAGTCAGTTCTGCAGTTAATTTATACCATCTTTTAAATTCTTTTTGGTAAAGCTTTTTAGCTTCTTTCACAAACAATGAACGAGATTCCTTGTGGTTCTTTCTTGGCATTATAACGAATGCAAAAAGTTTGTACAAAAATATATAAGGAACAACGGATTTAAAAACATTTCCAAAACCGATAAGAAACTTTGATCTGACATTTAACTTTAGAATCGCGCCTCCCATAACCATGCTCTCGACCCTCTCAGGGTTTCTTTCGGCTAAATCACGAATTAAAATTGTCCCCAAAGAAATTCCAATAAAATGAGATTTCTGAATTTTAAGGTGATCCAAAACTTCAAGAATATCGTTGGAAATAAATTGAAAAGTATATTTCTCATTGCTGATTTGCTTTACTGGAACCTGACTCTCGCCATGACCTCTTAAATCAATCAACAAAACATTAAACTCATTTTTAAAAGCACGAATTTGCCTAAACCAAATGGAACTACTCCCCCCTGCTCCATGAACAAAAGTGACCCATTTTGTGGTATTTTCATTAGGATAAATTGAATAACTTAACATAGTTTAAAAATAGTTTATTGCCCTAAATAAACAGATGAGCTGCATATAAAGTTTTACAATAATACAACAAAAAAATTCAGTCCTTCAAAATATTTTTAGTTGAAATTCAGCTACTTGATTGTTTTTAAATGCGTACATAATATTTTTGAAAGTTAAATGCTATCATTAGAGGGCGCTAAGAAAATTAGAAGTATAAAATAAAGCTCGAAAACTTTTTTCGAAAAATGAAAAAGAAGTGAACTTGTGACATACTTCTCATGTGTTACCGAACAACAATTATGTAAGTCCCGACTGAAAGACGAATGCAGACATTAAACATAAAATACTTGTCCGGAACTTTACCAGCAGTTTAATAAACTACAATAAAAAATGGTTCTCTCTTTAATTTTCACTTTGTTGAAGTAGAAATTTGCGAAAGATTTTGTCAGTTCACCGCTGAATCACATACTTCATTAAATCTATTTGCTGGTAGAGTATCAAATAGACATTTAAAAGATAGACCAATAGTTTTAGTGCTTGCGTTTAAGGCCTGTGACAAAAAGTTGACAAGTAAATAAAGCTGAACGCATAGTACTAGCTCCTGTTCCCAACATCCACATTTTTACTACAATTCAAAACTCCTCATCTATATACTCTCTCCTACTTCTATTATTCTTAAATTCGCAACTCCAAAATGCATAGAATGAAAATCCCCACAATAGCCATAAAACTTAATAAAGCAGGAGAAAGAGCCGTAAAACAAGGTCACCCTTGGGTATTTGAGAACAGCATTGAGAAAGCACCTGAAGGCGATAGACCCGCTGGAAATTTGTGTGTGATTTTTGATCAACGCTACAATAAACCTATCGCATTTGGTTTGTGGGATCCTGAAGAAATTATTCGCATAAAAATTATTCTTCAAGGCAATCGTTTGCAATTGAACACTGAGTTTTGGAAAGCACAGTTAAAAATGGCGTATTCAAAAAGACAGAACCTCATCAATAAAGGCATTACAGGTTACAGAGGAATTCACGGGGAAAATGATAGTTTCCCTGGATTAATTCTAGATGTTTATGCAAAAGTTGGTGTTCTGAAAATCTATTCAAACATTTGGAAACCTTACATCGAAGTTTTGATGGAGGAAATTCAAAGTTTGTATGGCTTAGAAAGTATTGTGACCCGTTTCAGTAGAAAAATTGAACAAAAGAACACATTTCCTTATCAAGAAGGTCAAATTATTGGTGAAGCTTTAGCGGATGAAAAAGTCGAATTTGAAGAATGTGGTGTGAAGTTTTATGCCTACACACAGTCTGGACACAAAACAGGATTCTTTTTGGACCAGCGACCAAACAGGTTGTGGGTTCAGCAAAATGCAAAAGGAAAGAAAGTCTTAGATGTTTTCAGTTATGTTGGCGGATTTGGCATTCATGCTTTAAAGGGAGGTGCATCAAATTTAACATCAGTTGACATTAGTCAGCAAGCGATGGACGTAGCAGCAGAAAACATTAAACTGAACAAACTAGACATTTCAAAATGGACACCAATCACAGAAGATGCATTTGTGGCTTTAGAAGACTTGATTGAGAAAAATGAGCTCTTCGATATGGTCATCATCGATCCACCTTCATTCGCAAAACAAGCCAGTGAGGTAGCCAGCGCATCCAATCAATATGAAAGGTTAGCCCGGTTGGGAAGAGATTTAGTTGCTAAAAATGGCACCCTTATCCTCGGCTCTTGTTCAAGCAGAATTTCCTTAGAAGTCTTTGAAGATATTCATCGCCATGCAGGAATAAACCCAATGAATGATTGGAAATATTTACATTTTAAGCTCCACGATGACGATCACCCGATTGGTTTTGCAGAGAGTAATTATTTGAAGACCGTGTTTTATAGGAAAGGGGGTGATTAATTGGTGATTTTTCAATTGAAAATGGTTAATCTAAAAAAACCACTCATTCTTACCATATAATCTTTCTTATTTCAGGAACGCCACATTGCTGTAGCTTGTTTCTGAACCAAAAAAAACCACTCCCTACCTAAGTAGAAAGTGGCTTTTATAATTAAAACCTAAACGAATAATTTGTAATTATCTAATTCGTAATTAATTCACCGAAACCGCATCCAAAACCTTAACCTTCGTTAAAGCGATATCCAAAACTTCCTTCATGTGGCTCACATAATGGAAAGTTAATCCATTTAAGTACTCTTCTTTAATTTCCTCAACATCTTGTTTGTTCTTGTCGCTCAGGATAATTTCTTTAATGTCGGCACGCTTTGCCGCTAAGATTTTCTCCTTAATTCCACCCACTGGTAAAACATCTCCACGCAAGGTAATTTCACCTGTCATGGCTAAATTTTTCTTTACCTTCCTTTGCGTGAATAAAGAAGCCAAGGAAGTTAACATTGTAATACCCGCTGAAGGCCCATCTTTTGGTGTAGCTCCTTCTGGAACGTGCATGTGCACATCATAATTATTGAAAACATCTGCTTCGACACCTATCCAGTCTGGATGTGCTTTTAAGAACTGTAAAGCAATCGTTGCGGATTCTTTCATCACATCCCCCAGGTTTCCAGTCAAAGTAAGCTTTCCTTTCCCTTTGGCCAATGAAGATTCAATAAATAAAATATCCCCACCCATTGAAGTCCAAGCCAAGCCAGTTACTACTCCTGCAACATCATTGTTGGCGTACTTGGTTTTTGGTCTTCCAGGCCCCATGATTTTCACTAAATCATCCGCAGAAATGGTCTTTTTAAATTCTTCTTCCATGGCAATTTGTCGTGCGCGATTTCTAACCAATTTAGCCACCACTTTGTCTAAACCTCGAACACCCGATTCGTGCGTATATTCTTCAATCAATTTTTCCAGGGTGGACTTACTAATTGAAATATCAGATTTTTTAATTCCATGTTCCTTTATTTGGTTTGGAAGTAAGTGTCTTTTAGCAATCTCTATTTTCTCTTCCACTGTATACCCTGAAACCTCAATAAGCTCCATACGGTCTCGCAGTGGACCTTGAATTGTAGATAAATCATTTGCTGTTGCGATAAACAACACCTTTGATAAATCATACTCTGTCTCCACATAATTATCGTAAAACTCATTGTTTTGCTCTGGGTCCAAGACCTCTAGCATAGCACTTGATGGATCTCCTTGATTTGAACGAGAAATTTTATCAATCTCATCGAGCACGAAAACAGGATTTGAAGTACCGGCCTTTTTTAAGTTTTGAATTACGCGTCCTGGCATAGCTCCAATATAGGTCTTTCTATGTCCACGAATTTCGCTTTCATCTCGAATTCCTCCCAATGACATTCTTACATATTTTCTTCCTAGCGCCTCAGCCACTGACTTTCCTAAAGAGGTTTTACCTACTCCCGGAGGTCCATAAAAACATAAAATTGGTGACTTCATGTCTTTCTTCAGTTTCAAGACTGCCAGGTATTCTAAAATACGCTTCTTTACTTTTTCTAGGCCATAATGGTCACGCTCCAAGACCTTTTCAGCACGTTTCAAGTCGAGATTATCCACCGTATATTCATCCCATGGCAAATCCAGCAGCAAATCTAAATAGTTCAGTTGAACAGTATATTCTGCCCCTTGTGGATTTGATCGCTGTAAACGATTCAATTCCTTATCGAACATTTCTGCCACTTTTTTAGACCACTTTTTCTTAGCTGCACGTTCTCGCATCTTTTCCACATCTTGCTCCTGTGGGTTCCCGCCTAATTCTTCTTGAATCGTTTTAATTTGTTGATTTAAGAAATACTCGCGCTGTTGCTTGTCTAAATCTACTTTAACACGCGTTTGAATTTCATTACGCATTTCAAGTTGCTGTGCCTCAATCGTCAAATGTTGCAGAACAGACATTGCGCGTTTTTTCAAATCCATCTCATCCAGCATCTTTTGCTTTGTTGCAACGTCAGCGTTCATATTAGAAGAAATAAAATTGATTAAAAAACTTGGGCTATCAATGTTCTTTATTGCAAACTGGGCCTCGGAAGGAATACTTGGAGATTCTTTAATTATCTTTAAAGACAACTCCTTCATCGATTGAATTATCGCCGTGAATTCCTTACTATTTTTTGGAGCTTTCGCTTCTTTACACAGTTTGATTTCACCACGTAAAAATGGTTTTTCCTGAGTTATTTTCTCTAGCTCAAACCTTCTTTTCCCTTGAATGATCACCGTTGAGGTACCATCCGGCATTTTGAGCATACGCAGAATAGTTGCCACTGTACCTATTGAATGTAAGTCTTTCCCTTCTGGATCTTCAATTTCAGGATTCTTCTGAGAAACTACTCCTACTACCTTATCACTATTGTTGGCATGTTTTATTAAATCAATCGATTTATCTCTTCCTACAGTGATTGGAATTACAACACCGGGAAATAATACATTATTCCTTAAAGGTAAAATTGGAATATCAGAAGGGAACTTAGCGTTGTGCATATCGTCCTCTTCTTCTTGAGTAATTAGCGGAATAAATTCGGCGTCAGAATCGTCTGGTGATCCTAAACTTATAATACTTTTATCAAAAATGTCGTTCATATCTTATGTGCGCTTTTGCGTCAATGTGTCAGTTAGTACTTCCAATTAAGTTAAAGAAATTTATTAAATCCCCAACTATAATTGCGGCTTCTAATGGTTCAATCCTTATGCCATAGTAAAAAACTGTCAAAAATGACAGTTTTTTACAGTTTTGAAGAAGAGTATTGAGGCACTTCTGAGTAAACTTTGTCCTAATTGAAAAAAACTAAAACTTCGATAATTGAATTTCAAGTTCAAAAATAATCACAGCGCATGATTTACTTACTCATTGAATTCTAACTCAATAACCAGTGATTATCCGGTTCAAAAGTCTTTATTTTTAGAATCTTTTATTTCTTTGGAAATAAATAATTTAAGATTTTTAAATCAGCATTTTCGATTTTTTTTCCTCTACGTATCATCATTTGATTAGCGGCATCAATTGCTCTATCTAAATCATATACTGGAGAATCTTGCTGACCTCCCCAAGAAAAGTTAGGGACATATTTTGGTGGAAATCCTGATGTAAAAATATTTGCACAAACACCTATTACTGTTGCTGTATTTAACATTGAGTTGATACTTGTTTTGGAATGATCTCCCATCGCAACTCCCATAAACATAAGGTCTGTTTGTTCCATATCTTCCGATAAATAACTATAGGTCTTCACATTTCCGTAGTTGTTTTTAAGATTAGAACTGTTTGTATCCGCTCCTAAATTACACCATTCTCCTATTAGCGAATTTCCTAAAAAACCATCATGGCCTTTATTTGAATAGGCTTGGAAAATTACGTTATTCACCTCTCCCCCAACTTTACAATGCGGACCAAGAGAAACTGCACCATAAACTTTGGTGGATAGCTTTAATGCACTGTTTTCTGACATAGCCAAAGCTCCACGGACAACGCTTCCTTCCATTATTTCAGCGTTTTTACCAACATAAATAGGTCCAGACTTCACATTCAGAATTGCACATTCAACAGTTGCGCCCTCTTCAATAAAAAGCTGACTCGGGTCTCCAATTAATGTGTTTGTCTCTGAAAGCTGAGCGCTCTTTTTTCCTTTGGTATAAGCTGAAAAATCTGTGGCTAAAATAACATCGTTCTTTTGATACAAATCCCAACGGTTTTCTAAAATCACCAGATCATTAATTGTGACCGAAATGCTGTTTTTAGGCTCGAAATGCTCACCTCTGTGCGCCATAAAAACGCCTTGCATGTATAAGGTTTGATTTAGCTCTAAATTTCTAACCAACTCCACTAACTTTTTATTAGGAACTACAGAAGCATTAATCCAGTAGTTGTCTTCCGTTTTATTGATCGGGAATTTCTCCGTAAAATAATCCTCGGTTTTAAAAGAAATTTTAGCTTCAGGCAAGTAAAACTGCCAGCGCTCATCATTCGTAAACATACCCGTTCTAAGATTTCCAACAGGCCTTGTTAAAGTTAATGGTGCAAATGTTAAGTGATTTGATAAATCGTGTAGGATGATATTCATAATTCTGTTTTTGTTACATTCTATTCGGTACTTCAATCCCTAACAAACGCATTGCTGTAAGGATAACTTTTCCAGTATTTTGACTAATTAAAATTCTTGCATTTTTCAACGCTATATTTTCCTCTTTCATTACACTAAAGGCTTGGTAGAAAGAGTTGTAGTTCTTCACCAATTCAAAAGTATAATTTGCTATTAAAGCTGGACTATAATTCTGCCCTGCTTCCTTAACCACTAATGGGAATTCGCTTAATTGCTTGATCAACTCCTTTTCTGCAGGATTAATCGCCATTTCCTTTTCAGGATTTACCAAATCAACCTTGGTCATTAAGGAATTAATTCTCGCATAAGCATATTGAATAAAAGGTCCTGTATTTCCATTTAGCTCAATAGATTCATCTGGATTAAATTTCATACGTTTTTGAGGATCAACTTTCAGCAAGTAATATTTCAACCCACCCATACCAATCATTTCGTAAAGGTTTTCGCGTTCTGCCTCTGTCATTCCTTCAATATGGCCACGTTCTTTTGTGCTTTCCTTAGCCATTGAAACCACCTCTTCCATCAAGTCATCGGCATCCACCACCTTTCCTTCACGAGATTTCATTTTACCATCAGGTAAATCCACCATTCCGTAAGATAAATGATAACAGTTCTTCGCCCAGTCAAAACCGAGTTTCTTCAAGATTAAAAACAAGACCTGAAAATGATAATCCTGCTCGTTTCCAACGGTATAAATTATCCCATTCAAATTCGGATAGTCTTTAAAGCGATCTATTGCCGTTCCGATGTCTTGAGTCATGTAAACAGCAGTTCCATCTGCACGCAATACCAATTTTTCATCAAGTCCCTCATCTGTTAAATCCACCCAAACAGAGCCATCTTCTTTCTTAAAGAATACCTTTTTCTCCAATCCATCAGTCACCAAATCTTTTCCTATAAGAAAGGTATCAGATTCGTAATAGATTTTATCAAAATCTACTTGCATTCTGTTATAGGTTGTTTCGAATCCTTTATAAACCCAATTATTCATGGTAGACCATAACTTGTATGCCTCTGGCTCATTGGCCTCCCACTTCAACAACATTTCCTTAGCGTCTTTTGTTAATTGAGCGAACGGAACAGCAAACGCAGCTATTTTTCTAAGAATAGCCGTTTTCTTTTTCTCATCTATTGCTTCTTGATAAGCTTTAAAAAGACCAGGAAGCTTTTCCTTTGCATCCTCTGGAGCATCTATAAAGCCATTTCTTTGCCATTGCTCCGCTATTGAAAATGCCTGAATCGTAACTTGCTTATCAAATTCAATATAGTATTTACCAACAAAATGATCTCCTTTCATCCCAGTGGTCTCTGGAGTCTCTCTGTTCCCATTTTCATCTTGGCTTGCAAACTGCTCCCAAGCCACCATGCTTTTACAGATATGAATTCCACGGTCGTTAATGATTTGGGTTTTGACCACTTCGTGTCCATTTGCTTTTAGAATTTCAGACACACTATATCCCAAAAAGATATTTCTCATGTGGCCTAAATGCAGTGGCTTGTTCGTGTTTGGCGAGGAATATTCAACCATGTACATCTTACCTGACAATTCTGAAGCAAATCCAAACTTTTCATCTTTGGTCATATCGAAAAGCTCTTTTTTCCAAAAATCAGTTGTTAGATTGATGTTCAGAAAACCACTAACAACGTTAAAGCTCTCCACTTCTTCTAATTCTTCTTTGAGAAAGCGTCCGATATCCTCACCAACCACAGCTGGAGAAGACTTTAATATTTTAACAAATGGAAAGACAACCAAAGTCATATCACCTTCCACATCTTTTCTTGTCTTTTGAAATTGTATTAATTTCTCGTCAATTTTCACTCCAAAAACCGACAGACTATTCTCCAGCAATAATGCTTTAATTTTGTTTTCCATTTTTAATATATCTATGCTTTCTTTTCAGCAACCTCAACAACTTCTTTCATTAAATAGTAGGCAACCTCTGCCATGTGATTCGTTTTTTCATCTAAGCATGGGTTTACCTCCACGAATTCAATACACTTTACTTTTGGGTGAGCAGCATAGTGCCTTAACAATTCGCTTGCTTCATTTGGTGTTAATCCGTTTGGAACAGGAGTCCCAGTTCCGTGAGAAACAATGTCAGGATCCATAGAGTCTACGTCAAAAGAAATATAAAGCTCATCACAATCGGCATATTTCTCCTCTAGTCGGTCAATTATTTTCTGTACTCCTTCTGTTCTGATCTCATCTACAGAAATATTCTTGATTCCTTTGCGTTCCATCAATTCAACCTCAGGAGTCTCAAGATCACGCAAACCAATAAAACCGAGATCTTGTGCCTCTATTTTAGGCGCTATTCCGCCTGTATTTTTTAATTCATTCCAAAATTTAATAGTATCCGGCACAGGGTCATTTTGTTTTGACTCTAAATTATCCTCATTCAATGCTGTAGCCAAAGGCATGCCGTGCATGTTTCCTGATGGAGTCGTATATGGCGTATGTAAATCTCCGTGTGCATCAATCCACAAAACCCCTAATCTGTGCTGGGGATTTGCCACTTTCAATCCTGCTATTGTACCTCCTGCAGAACCATGATCTCCAGCAACCACAATTATAAAATCATTCTTTTTTCTTTCTCTACTTACTACTTCAGCAACATTTTTGTAGACCGTAGCTAAACCATCAGCTCTTTTCCCCCACTTATATTTGGTTGGCTGATCCAAAAGATGATTCATGGTTTTAACATAATGAATAGGATATTTAGAGAACAAAAAGTTCCCCGAATTATCATCTGCAACACGCATTGCTCCTGGTCCTAAACTTGCCCCACGAGTTCCTGCAGAAATTTCTGAATCATTGATGATATATGCTATTGATTTTGCCATAACAATTGTTTTCTTTGTTTTTTAGTTGGTGCGAAGATAAAAAAATCATAGTTAATATCTTAAAAAAGTAGAACAGGAATAACATCTGCCTTCAGATTTGAATATTGCCATAAAATTTATTCTAAATTTGTATTAGAAAACACATCTTTTAAATCCCTATGAAGAAAATACTTTCATTCACCCTTCTTCTTTTTTTACTTTCCGCTTGCTCTTCACCAAAGGTCAGCATAGATAATTTCGAAGGAAAATTTATATATACTATTTCAACTATCGAAGAAGAGGTTAATCTGTCAGATAGCACCAGCTACCAAATAGTTTACGCGAAAGACTCAATGCTGCGAATTGATAATTTTACACCCATTGGGAAACAGATTTACATAAAACACATCCCAAAGAACAAAGCCTACATCTTAATGGATGTAGGGATGAAAAAAGTGGCAATTCAAACCATAGCCGATAGTTCTGAAAATGCGGGTCGATATCTTTTTGAGCATGCGCGAGGAAAAGAAAAAATGGCCAATCGCAAAGCAAAAAAGATTCGTGTAACAGACACCGTCTACGACACCACCTTCAATATGAATTATTTGGAAGAAATCCCTGCTAAATACGCTACAGCCATAGAAGGAATGCCAGGTCTACCTGCCCGGTACTCAATCAATGCCAATGGAACTTGGCTAAATTATGAAATTAACTCCGTAGAAGAACGCCCACTAAACATCGACCTGTTTGGAATACCTTCTGGATATGAAGTTATCACATTAGACGAGTTTATTGACTTAATCAAAGACTAACAGTAAATTGTGAATACCCTTGGAGATACATCCCTTAATTAACAAATTCATTCCTTATATTCGCAGAATAAATCTGCAGCAATCGAATGGCAAAGGGAAATGTATTAAAACAAAAAGATAAAAAGAAGAAGAATGAGCCTTCGTCTAAATCGAAAAAAGGCAAATCTTTATCTTCACTTTATGCAAAAGTAGACAGAAGAAAGGCAAAATCAATTAGTGGTGCTATACTTTTACTGCTTTCCATCTATTTATTCATCGCATTTACATCCTATCTTTTCAGCTGGAAAGAAGACCAAGATTTAATTATTTCAACAACTTTTTTTGAATTTATTTTTGGTAGTCCAGACATTGAAGTTACAAATTGGCTGGGTAAATTCGGGGCTTGGACCGCTCATTTATTCATGTTTAAATGGTTCGGAATTGCCTCCTTTGCTTTCAGTTTTTTACTTATGATATCTGGTGTGAGACTTCTGCTGAATATCAGAATTCTTCCGCTGCGTAAAACATTTCTAGTAACCTTCATTGGAATAATTTGGTTCTCTGCATTCTTAGGGCTTATGACCACTAGGGTAAATTATTTAGGAGGTTCTTTTGGATACGCCACTAAGGAATGGTTAACTTCTGTCTTAGGTGTTTTTGGTGCTATTCTACTGATTCTAGTGCTACTGTTTGTGGCTATAGTTTCTTTATTTAATCCTGACTTTAAAGCAATATTTCAAAAATATTTTCCAAAAAAAGAAAACTCCGATTCAACTTTGGCAGACAATAACAGCTTTTCACAAGAAGAGGTTATACCATCAGAAAAGGAAGACGATGAAAGTAAAGCGTTGGAAGACGATTTTGAAGAAGAAGAATATGAAGTTACTTTCAAAGACGACAACTTAGATAAGCAGAGTACAGAAAACACTGAAGTAGAAGAAGATGATACTGAAACTATTGAAACGCCAGAAAAAGAAGTTAAAAGTGATGATAGCTTCGAAGTGGTAGAAAGAAAAGAAGAGCCTGAAAGCGAGATTATAACTCTAAAAAGCGAAATTTCAGAAAAAGATCCCGACGACAATGAATTTTCAATTGAGGTAGCCAAAAGCGAAAAAGAACTATCGGATAAAGATTTAAATAAAAAAGCGGAAGATTTTGGCCCTTATGACCCAAAACTGGACTTGTCAAGCTATTCACTTCCTACCATTGATTTACTTCGAAAATTTGAAAGTAACCAGGGGGGAGTAACAAAAGAAGAGCTGGAAGCCAACAAGGACAACATTGTAAATACGCTCGCAAATTACAAAATTGACATTTCAAAAATAAAGGCTACAATTGGTCCAACGGTAACCCTTTACGAAATTGTACCTGCTCCGGGAGTAAGAATTTCTAAGATTAAAAATCTAGAAGATGATATCGCTTTGAGCTTAGCTGCATTAGGAATTAGAATTATTGCTCCTATTCCTGGAAAAGGAACGATTGGTATTGAGGTTCCGAATAGCAACCCAGAAATTGTAAGTATGCGCTCTTTAATTGCGTCTGAAAAATTTCAAAGTTCTAAGGCCGAACTACCTATTGTATTGGGGAAAACCATCACCAATGAGACATTTACTTTCGACTTGGCAAAAATGCCTCACCTATTAGTCGCAGGAGCCACTGGTCAGGGTAAATCTGTTGGACTGAATGCAATACTTGTGTCCTTATTATATAAGAAACATCCATCCCAAGTTAAATTCGTTTTAATTGACCCAAAGAAAGTGGAGCTCACGCTTTTCAATAAGATTGAGCGTCACTTTCTGGCGAAACTCCCAGATGAGGAAGAAGCAATTATTACAGATACTTCCAAAGTAGTGAACACCCTCAATTCATTGTGTATAGAAATGGATGAACGTTATGATTTATTAAAATCTGCTCAAACAAGGAACATCATAGAGTACAACAATAAATTTATTGCCAGAAAATTAAATCCTGAAAACGGTCACCGCTACATGCCCTACATTGTAGTATTGATAGATGAGTTCGCCGATTTAATTATGACTGCAGGAAAGGAAGTTGAACATCCAATTGCACGATTAGCTCAACTTGCCCGTGCTATTGGTATCCACTTAATTGTGGCTACACAGCGTCCATCAGTTAACGTAATTACGGGAATGATAAAAGCCAACTTCCCTGCCAGAATAGCATTTAGAGTGTTATCAAAAATAGATTCTAGAACTATACTTGACACATCAGGAGCAGATCAATTAATTGGAAAAGGAGATATGCTTATTTCTACAGGAAACGAAGTCATTCGTCTACAATGTGGATTTGTTGACACCCCAGAAGTTGAGGATATTTGTGACTTTATTGGAAATCAAAGAGGTTATCCTGACGCGATGATGCTCCCTGAATATATAGGTGAAGGCGCTGAGGGAGCAAGCTTAGACGTCGACGATGAGTTGGATTCTAAATTTATTGAAGCTGCAGAAATTATTGTAACCCATCAACAAGGTTCTGCCAGTCTACTTCAACGAAAACTTAAACTTGGCTACAACAGAGCAGGAAGAATTGTAGACCAACTTGAGGCTCACGGAATTATCGGCCCGTTCCAGGGAAGTAAAGCAAGAGATGTTCTCATACCTACAGACGAAGCACTGAACGAACACCTCAATTCACGAGGTTTACGTTAACAAAGGTAAACATACAAGTAAAAAAATATAGTTATTTTTGGCACAGTTTATGCAAAATCGATTTTAAATTTATAAAATATGAAATACTTAATTATAGCGGTTCTATTTATCTCAACTTCATTATTTGCGCAGTCAGATCAAAAATCAGATCAAATTCTAGACAACATGTCTTCCGAGATTAAAAAAATGAATTCATTTTATATTGAGTTCACGATGAACGTTAAGAATCCCGCAACCGGTGAAAATTCCAATCAAAAAGGATTAGGTTACGTGAAAGGCGATAAATACTATGCTTCACTTGGACAAAATACACTTGTTTCAAATGGTGTAAAGAATTGGACAATTGTAAAGGAAGAAAAGGTTACTTACCAAAGTGATGTTGACCTTGAAAGTGATGAATCAATGAATCCAAAAAAATTAATGACAATTTGGGAAGAAGGATTCAAAAATAAATACGACCAAGAAATTCAAATGAATGGAAAAAAGACTCACCAAATAAGTCTATTCCCTCTAGATCCAAGTAAAGTAAACTATCATACTATAACTTTATACATCGAAGCAAGTAATAACGAATTACAAAAAGCAATTATGAAAACTAAAGATGGAAGTACAATGACCTACACCATAGATAAGTTTGAAAAGAACAGTGCTGTTACAGACAGTAAATTCGTTTACAATCCAAAGAACTTCCCAGGTTATCAGCTCATCAGAGATTAAAAATTTAAAAGCAAATTTCTTTCAGTGAAGAAATTTGCTTTTTTTATTGCTTTAATTGGTTCAGAAAATAATATATTTGTGCACAAATCAGCAATTTAGCAATTTAGCAATTAAACTATTTCGATCAACGTACACAATTTAACCATTTACAAACATTTTCACCCCTTTAAATCAATAGCAAAACAATAAAAAATCTTGACAAAGTAAAATTGTTTATATTTGTCCCCTGAAATAAATTTTATGTACAAATCCATATCACTTATAATTATCCTAATCAATGTTCTGTTGTTTAGTTCCTGCGGTACACACAAAAAAATGGTGTATTTTCAAACAGATCAAACAGATAGTACAGCGGTAGAAAATTCACAATATACACCCACTTTTAAGCCAGATGACTTCTTGGCTATTGTTGTTACTGCCAATGATCCAAACAGCGTTGTCCCATTCAACTTCCCAGTGTCGGGTAACACTCAGCCTGCTCAAGCAGGATATTCCTCTGGTGCGCCTGCAAGAACAGGATACTTAGTAGATCCCAATGGATTTGTTAACCTACCTATTTTAGGTAAAATAAAATTAGGTGGACTGAACAGAACTGAAGCTACTGATTTATTAGAGGAAAAAATGAGTGCTTTTTTACAAAGCCCAGTAGTGAACATACAAATCCAAAACTACAAGGTTACTGTTTTGGGTGATGTTAAAAAACCAGGAACCTATACCATTCCAAATGAGAGAATAAGTATTTTGGAAGCCATTGGCTTATCAGGTGACTTGGACATTACTGGAGTTAGAAATAACGTACTCGTGATTAGGGATGAAAACGGTGAAAAAAAACAGTACAGGGTGGACTTAACTACGGACCAAGTGCTCACTTCACCTGTATTTTATTTGGAACAAAATGATGTTGTTTATGTAGAACCAAATAACGCAAAAAGATCACAAGGAACATTTTGGAGATCTTCAGGAGGAATAATTATATCCTTGACTTCATTAGTTATTACTACTATCACTTTAATCACTAATTAGCAGATATGCAACAGCAAATATTTGATCAACAACCTGAGGAAAACATAAATATTCAGGAAATTATCTGGAAGTACTTACAGCACTGGAAGTGGATTTTACTTTTTACATTTGTATTTTGCGGTGTAGCGTACCTCTATTTAAAAGGACAATCGTCCATTTATAAAAGTACTTCAACAGTTTTAGTCAAAGATGATAAAAAGGGAAGTTTAGGCGCGGAATTAGACATTTTCTCAGACTTAGGTCTTTCTAAAGGAAACTCTAATTTACATAACGAAATTGAGGTTTTTAAATCTAGAGACCTCATCATGAAAGTGATTAAGAAGCTACAATTAAACACGCAATTAACTCAACAAAACAATACTTTAAACGCGGACACCTATTATTACGGAGATAATTCACCATTAATATTCAAGTTCAAAGACAGTTCGGAGGATTATTATTCTAAATCATTTGCACTAGCATTAACGAAAGTTACTGACGATAAATTTGTAGTTCATCAAAAGTATAGTGAAAACCAAAATGAATTCAACGATAAATTAGGCGAATTCAAATACAACCAAGAGTTTGAAACTATGGGTGGTAAAGTAAGTGTTTCTAAAACAGAAAGCTTCAACAAAAGCCATATTGGTAATAATTTTACATTTAGTGTTTCTTCACTTTCTAGTGCTACAAATAAATGGAAAGGAAATTTCGAAGTTAGTACAGTCAATAAAGATGCTTCAGTCTTGGTATTATCAGCAACTGGATTGATTAAGCAAGCCAACAATGATTTCATTAATCAGCTAATTATTGAGCACGAGGAAAATGCAATTTCAGATAAAAATGAAATCACAAAAAACACGAGTGCATTTATTGCTGAGCGAATGAATGTTATTCAGGATGAATTATCTGAAGTTGAAGGAATTAATGAGAAATTTAAAACAGACAGAAGGTTAGTTGATGTAGAAAAAAATGCTGAGATGTTTCTTGAGCAAGAAGGATCAATTGAAAGCGTTATCATAGAAACGAATATTCAGCTCAGTTTAGCTGAGTATATGGTGGAATACCTAAACAAATATGATGATGTTACTACCTTATTACCTGTAAATTTAGGATTCGAAGATCAAACCATTAATGCTATAACTTCCGAATACAATAAGTTAGTTATGGAGCGCAACAAACTTATTGAAGGCTCTAGCGAAATGAATCCATTAGCAGTTCAACTAGAAAACCAAATAAACGGACTAAAAAAGAGTGTCAAAAGAAGTCTTCTCAATGCCCAAGAGAGCATGGAGATGAAATTAAAAGAACTTCAAAAAGAGTCTTCAAAATACAAAAAGAGAATCGCTGACATTCCAGAATTTGAAAGACGTTATAGAGAGATCCAACGTCAACAACAAATCAAAGAAACTCTTTATCTTTATCTTTTACAGAAAAGAGAGGAGAACGAAATTGCTATGGCTTCAACGATTGGAAACGTAAAAATCATAGATGGAGCATACCCGTTGAGCACTCCAGTTGGACCAAAGAAAAATATCATCTTCCTGGCGGCTTTCATTTTGGGTATAGCTATTCCAATTGCATTCATTTATTTACGTGATTTACTGGACAATAAAGTAAGATCAGTGGACGAATTAGAGGCTACGGACATTTCAGTGGTAGCTGACATTCCTATGGATAAAACAAAGGAGGTTTTAGTTACTAAAAAGGGAGAGCGAACGGTAATCTCTGAAGCCTACCGAATGCTAAGAACGAATATGAAGTTTTTACTGGAAAAGAAGGAAGAAGGTCAAGTCATCTTTTTAAGTTCCACACTTCCAAGTGAAGGAAAAACTTATACCTCCATAAATATAGCCAATTCATTAGCGCTCACAGACAAGAAAGTAGTACTTGTAGGACTGGATCTTAGAGCACCAAAACTTTCTCAATACCTGAACCACGAAGAAAGTCTATTAGGAGCCTCCAATTACTTGGCGAGTGAAGATATAACTCTGGATTCGATAATATACCCAGCAAATGACGATATTAATTTCGACTATATATTTTCTGGCGACATTCCTCCTAATCCAAGTGAGTTGCTAACAAGACCAAGAATGAATGAGTTGTTTGAAAAGCTAAAAAAACAATATGATTATGTTATAGTGGACACATCACCAATGGCATTAGTTGTGGATACTGTTTCCATACTTGAACATTCGGATCTACTTCTGTATGTCGTGAAGGCAAACTTTGCACATAAAAAATCACTTAATATCCCGATTAAACTCCATAGTGATAGCAAAGTAAAAAACATCGCCTTTATCCTCAACGGAAGCGAAAGGAAGAAAGTTGGCTATGGTTATGGAAACTATGGCTACGGATATGGAGACACCTATGAAGCAGCAAGCGGCAAAAAAAGTAGGTTTTCATTTTTTAAGAAAAAGTAATGGAAAACAACGACTTTATTTAACACATATTTTTTGGTTTTAAGCCATTATTATCTTTAACTTTGCTAAAAATAGTTTAAATCAGATTTAACATTAAATAAGAAAAGTAATATTTTAAATTAATTTGATTAACTAGTTATAATTCATACATTTGTAAAAAACTAACATAACAATAAATTAAAATTCACATAGCCATGAAAAAAATCTCACTGATATTATTGATTACTCTTTTAAGTACCTCGGCATTTTCTCAAATGAGATCTGGTCGTTCAATGGGTAGTCTAAGAATCAACTGGCACAAGACAGGATGGTTCATTGATGGTAACGCTGGAATTCGTCTTTTGGGACAAACTTCTCCTATTGCCGATTCTGAACTTGCTTGGTCAGCTAATGGTGGATTAGGGTACTTCTTTAATAAGAAAATTGCAATTAAGGGTAGATTAGATTACAATCAATTTAACGCTGCTTACAACGGTAAACTGGATAGATCAGGTCAAGCCGCTGCATCGTTAGAAGCAATGGTTCGATTATTAGAACTTATTTCTCCAAATTATTACAGAAAATTCGAATTGAACGTTCACGCAGGTGCTGGTCTAACAGCGCTTTTGAATCCATCTCTGAGGGATCAAGTAGAAGCTAACGGTGGTGAATACAAAGGGAAATTATTTAACGCAGACAATATGGGACACATTATTGTAGGTATTACACCCCAATATCACATTAACTCAAGAATGTCTATTAATTTAGACATTAGTCAATTTACACAATTCAAGCAAAATAATACTTATGACAGTCACAACGGAGTAAAATCCAAAGACGTTACTGGTTTTATTAGTGCATCCGCAGGATTGACAATTAGATTTTAATAGTAGTTAGTTAAAACTCAATATCAAAAATCCACTCAATGTAATTGAGTGGATTTTTTGTTTTATACCCCCATCAAAATTCAGGAGTGGCATTTAGTGCTCAATTAAAAAAGCTTACGTCAAGCAGTTTTCTCTTCTTTATTTCTAGATCTCTTCGCTAATAATAACAGTAGATGTGCAAAGCCCTGCAAGAAGAGAATACATAAGCAGTCTTATTTTCGTTTCATGGCCTCTATCACTCCAAACGAGCACAAGGAACTAGTAGCTCGCTATTTCTATAAGGAAGAATAAGCTCCATTTAAATTTCAAGTTTTAGGATATAATCAATTGGAGTGGAATTCAGTTCGTTCTAAAACATAAAAGTATGCTCGATGAAACAGTAAGAATCTATAAAAAAACATTAAGGAAAAGTATACATAGACACATTGAACAGCGTTGCAAATAAAGCAATAGAAGTACTACTGCTTTCTTTGTAATAGATACATAAAGCCGGCCATTGAAGCTTAGAAAAAGCCCCTCGAGAACATTCAGGAAATTCTAAAAAGCGTTATATACTATTTTTAGAACCATTTAGCCAATCAACATCTTTCTTTAGCCAATTCAGTGTTTCTTCCTCTTTAGAACCGCTTTCCGCTTTAAAATCATAAAACCAAGAAGCGTTTTTAGGTAAACTCATCAAGATAGACTCTATCCTTCCTCCTGTTTTTAGGCCAAATTTCGTTCCTCTGTCATGCACTAAATTAAACTCAACATATCTTCCTCTCCTGAGGTTTCTCCAATCCTCATTCACTTCGGTAAAGCGCGGATTTCGGTCAGCATTTATCTGATCTGCATAAACTTTTGGAAAAAGCTCTCCTAAGTCAATAGCAAAGTCGAGTAGTTGCTCTTTTGAGACACCCTCTTTCTCTGTTAACTTATCGTAGAAAATACCACCAACACCTCTCGTTTCCTCACGGTGCGGAATGTAAAAGTACTCATCGGCCCAAGTTTTAAATTTGGGATAAAAATCAACATGATACCTATCGCAGGTTTTTTTCAGGTCTTTATGGAAATTTTGAGCTTTTTCAAAATCGATATAATGCGGTGTCATGTCAATCCCTCCACCAAACCAATAGACACCCGTATCCATCTCAAAATAGCGTACATTCATGTGCATAATTGGATGAAAAGGATTTCTGGGATGAATCACTATGGAAACACCTGTAGCCAAAAACGAATTACCATCAAGACCCAATTGCTTTTTCATCACTTCTGAGACTGGTCCGTGTACCGCCGAGAAATTAACGCCGCCCTTTTCAATTATTTCACCTTCTGATAGAATTCGAGTTCTTCCACCTCCACCCTCTTCACGGACCCAATTGTCCTCATGAAATTTGGCTTTACCGTCTAGCGTTTCTAATTGATTGCAAATGTAATCTTGAACAGATTTTAATCTGTTAATTACCTCTTCTTTGGTTAACGTCAAAATGATTGTTATTTGAAATTATTTCTAAAAACTGAATTTCAAAATCTTTTTGTTTTGAAATAAATACACTCGAGTTTTCGCTTCCATGATTCTTCCCTAATGATTCGACACTAAAGTGATCCATTAAACCAATGCTTCTGTCATATCCCAAAAGCAAAGAGGCCACTTGAGAGAGCACAACATCAAATCCGTGAAATGCATATTTGGATGCATCTGAACCATATCTCAATCTATAATCCGCCAAAAATTTCTTGACATCTTTCTTGTCATAGTCTAAATAATTGGAAGCCGCAAAATGAAATTCAAAACGATTTTTATAGTAACTATTTAATGCTGGTATATCCATCCAACTTTGTAGCCCCACCATATTAATGGCAGCTTTACCGTAAGTTGGACTATAATTTTTAGCAGCATTTAAAGCGTTTACAAATTTCATTATTTGCTGCACATCACTTGAAAGACAAACAATAAAATTACTTCCATCAGTGTCTATTTGATTCATTAAGCTTCTACCAGAAGCATCTCCTACTCCAGTCACTTTTGCCGACTTTCTTGTTGCAAACGACTGACTTTTTTCAAAAATATCTTTAAAATACTGAACCCGTTCTTTTACTTCCTCATTTTCACCTTCAATAATGACTATATTATCCGCTCCGTGTTCTTTGGCCAGGTATTTAGCCATCGCACTAATCATTGTCAATTCCGAGGGAACCATAGAAAGTAGGTAAGGATTATTTTCCAAAAGCTTAGTTGGTATTTTGGTGACAGCGACAATAGGAACTTTATTGCTCAAACCCCACTTGGCTGCGTGCTCTAATAATTGTGGGTAAAAGGGACCAATCACGAGGTCTAAATTACCCTTGTTATTGCTACCTAATTTTTCCTTTAACTTAATTAAATCTCCACCTGTGTCAAAAAACTCTACTTCAGCATTTAAACCAAGCTTTTCGAGGGAATCTAGAGCCATCTGAGCGCCCATCAAAAATTCTACAGATAAATTAGTGAGTTGATTTAAAGAAGTACTTTCAGAATAGAGTCCTGACAAAGCTTTCGGATTATCTTCTAATCTCATGGGCAAAACAATTAAAACCTTGTAATCATCTTTTTTCTTCACAAGAAAGTCTGTTGTCTTTTTTATTGTGTCTTGTTCCACCAACTCTCTCACCTCAACTTCTTTAATTCTCTCTTTCTTTAGTTTAATGGTTAAAACTTGGCCCGGTTTAATTGAGCTGCCCTGTAGATTATTTTGTTCTATTAACTCTTCCACAGGAACCATAAATCGTCTTGAAATTGAATAAAGTGTCTCTCCTTTTTGAACTTCATAATTTACAATGCTGTCTTGAAAATCAACCTTGTAATCAATAACAGTTACAGAGTCATCTTTAAATGGATTATGTGGTTCAAATCTCTGTTCTGTTTCTTTTTCTGACTTTTCGTTTTTATCAAGTGGTTTTTCTTCCTCCATCAAAATAGGTTTTCCATCTATTTTAGACAGCAATGGGATTTTCAACTCTTGCTTTATATCTAAACCTTCATCTGCTCCTGGATTTAACCGAATTATATCTGCCACCGAAACATTATAAGAACGAGAAATTCCATAAAGTGTCTCTTTTCTTTTTACGAAATGAAGCACATACTTCTCTTGGGCAGGCTTTTGAGCAACATCCCCATTCGTTGGAATATATAGAATTTGACCTACTTTTAATCCGTCTTTTGCAGTGGGATTAGCTTTAATGATAGATTCAATTGTGACTTCATACTTTACATGTAAACCATACAAAGTATTCCCTGCCTCTACTGCATGAACTCTATACAATTTACCGTCTTTGGTTTCTTGTCTTATTTCTTGAGATAAAACAGAAAAAGCACCTCCAAAAAATACAATTAAAGCTATTAAAATCCTCATTATTCCCATTCTATTGTTGCAGGTGGCTTGGAGCTAATATCGTAAGTTACACGATTAATTCCTTTCACTTGATTAATTATTTTATTCGATATTTTACCTAAAACTTCATAAGGCAAATGACACCAATCTGCAGTCATTCCATCTGTTGAAGTCACGGCACGCAATGCCACTGCATTTTCGTAAGTTCTTTCATCGCCCATTACACCAACAGTGTTCACAGGTAAGAAAATTGCACCCGCTTGCCAAACCTCATCGTACAAGCCAGCAGCTTTTAATTCTCCGATAAATACAGCATCTACCTCTTGAAGAATCGCAACCGTTTCTGGAGTTACTTCTCCTAAAATTCTAATCCCCAAACCTGGACCAGGGAAAGGGTGTCTTCCCAAAATAGCCGGAGAAATTCCTAAAGACTTCCCTACACGTCTTACCTCATCTTTAAATAAAGATTTTAAAGGCTCAACGACTTTTAATTTCATATAATCTGGTAATCCACCAACATTATGGTGAGATTTTATGGTTTGTGAAGGTCCTCCAGTAACACTTACAGATTCAATTACATCGGGGTAAATTGTACCTTGACCTAGCCATTTTGCGTTTTCTACTAATTTTGATTCTTCATCAAAAACATCTACAAACACCTTACCAATTGCTTTTCTTTTTTCTTCTGGATCTGTTAACCCTTTCAAGGCAGAATAAAACTTTTCAGATGCATCAACACCTTTCACGTTAAGCCCCATTCCCTTGTAGCTTTCTAAAACTTCTGTGTATTCGTTTTTACGTAACAATCCGTTATTCACGAAAATACAGTGTAAGTTCGAACCAATTGCATGATGTAATAAAGTTGCCGCTACAGAGGAATCCACTCCTCCAGACAATCCTAAAATCACTCTATCGTCTCCAAGTTGTTCTTTTAAAGCATCAACTGTAGATTCCACAAAAGCATCAGGCGTCCAATCTTGTTTACACTCTGCAATTCCAACCACAAAATTATAGATCATCGTTCCACCATCCGTTGAATGATAAACTTCTGGGTGAAATTGAATTCCATAAGTTTTTTCTCCTTGAACCGCGTAGGCAGCATTTTTTACATCTGCTGTACTTGCAATTACATCAAAATCTGATGGTAAAGTCTTAATAGAATCTGCATGCGACATCCAAACTTGTGACTGTTCTGCAATTCCTGCTAAAAGACTACTTTCGTGATCATGGGAAACAATATTTGCTCTTCCATACTCTCGCGTATCAGAAGCAGCCACTTCTCCACCAAAATTGTGCGCCATATATTGTGCACCAAAGCAAACTCCTAAAAGTGGAACTTTACCTTTAATTTTTGATAAATCGATTTTCGGCGCTTTCTCGTCTCTTACAGAAAAAGGACTTCCTGAAAGAATTACACCTTTAATATTACTTGTGATTTCTGGGCATTTATCCCAAGGGTGAATCTCACTATAAACATTCAGCTCTCTTACTCTTCTCGCTATAAGTTGCGTATATTGAGAACCAAAATCCAAAATTAAAATCGTGTCTTGCATGGCGCAAAGATAATAAACCCTTCATTCGACACCTAAGTAATTTTTAATTTTTAACGACTAAAAATCTAAAAGTCGAATGAATAGTGATTATGACTTTAAAAGCCTATCCAATACTCTACCAATAAATATGTCTTATCAATTAATTAGTCTTTGAAAGAAAACTCCAAATATTCGTCAATAGGACGGACAGGTCGATGTTATGCTTACCTCGGCTGGCTCGCATCGGACAAGCTTACTTCGTCAGACTATGCATATCTCAGCGCAACGTTGCACAGGTGTTTTGAATTGCAGGAGTCCAGAAGTTTACAGTCGGGACTCCTGACAATTAAAAACTTCTCAAGCCTTTTCTATAGAATTTTCTTATCAATAACTTGAAAAAGCCTAGTTTTCTTGCGAACACAACCTATCGGATAATTTGATTGGTTTTCAAGGACTCCACAGTATTCTTCATTATACGTTCTTCTATATTTGAGGTATCCGCTTGAACGAAGCCTTTTCCTGTAATTTTTTCAAAAAGCTCTATGTATCTTTCTGTAACCAAAGAAATGAAATCTTCTGGAATAATTGGCATTTTCTGACCTTCCAAACCTTGGAAATCATTTTCAATTAACCATTGACGGACAAATTCCTTACTTAATTGACGTTGTTGTTCTTTATTCGCTTGTCTTTCTGCGTAACCTTCTGCGTAGAAATAACGTGAAGAATCTGGTGTATGAATTTCGTCCATCAGCATTACTTTTCCATCTTTCATACCGAATTCATACTTTGTATCCACCAAGATTAAGCCTCTTTCAGCGGCCATTTCTGTTCCTCTTTGATACAATGCATGAGTATACTTTTCTAGCTGACTGTAAATTTCTTCTGTTGCATAACCTTGCTTCAACAATTCTTCACGTGAAATATCTTCATCATGTCCCTCAACTGCTTTTGTAGATGGAGTAATAATTGGAGAAGGAAATTTATCGTTTTCATTCATTCCATCTGGCATTTCAACGCCACATAAAACTCTTTTTCCAGCGCTGTATTCTCTCCAAGCGTGTCCTGTTAAATATCCACGAATCACCATTTCAATACGAATTGGATCACAACGGTAACCCACAGCCACATTTGGATCTGGAACATCAATTAACCAGTTGGGTAAAATATCTTCAGTAGCTTTCAAAAAATGAGTTGCCACTTGATTTAAAACTTGACCTTTGAAAGGAATTCCTGCAGGTAAAATATGATCGAAAGCAGAAATTCTATCTGATGCAATCATCACTAAGTGGTCATCACCAATAAAGTAGACATCTCTTACCTTCCCTTTATAGACTTCCTTTTGTTCAGGGAAATTGAAATCAGTTTTTGTTAGACTCTTCATATTGCTTTTTTTCTTTATCGAAAGCTTCGATAATTTGTTTTACTATTCTGTGACGAATAACATCATTTTTATTTAATCGAACCACGCCGATTCCTTCAATTTCGCTTAAAGTATCTAAGGCAAATATTAAACCCGACTTTTGCTTTGAAGGCAAATCAATTTGCGAAGCATCTCCTGTAATCACGAAGCTAGCGGTCATCCCCATTCGGGTTAAGAACATTTTCATTTGATTGACCGTTGTATTTTGTGCTTCATCTAAAATCACAAAAGCCTTGTCTAGTGTTCGTCCACGCATAAATGCCAATGGAGCAATTTCTATGACACCAAGTTCCAAATAATCAATCAATTTTTCGGCAGGAATCATATCGCGCAAAGCATCGTACAAAGGCATCATGTAAGGGTCTAATTTATCCTTCATGTCTCCAGGTAAAAAACCAAGACTTTCACCCGCTTCCACAGCAGGGCGCGTTAAAATAATACGTTTAACTTGCTTGTTTTTTAAGGCTCTCACAGCGCATGCCACGGCGGTATATGTTTTTCCTGTTCCCGCTGGTCCAACGGCAAAAACCATATCATTTTGGTTAATGGCTTCCACAAGTTTTCTTTGATTGAAAGTTCTTGCTTTTATTTTATTTCCACCAACACCGTGAATTATGATTTCTGAACCATCACCCGACAACATTTCAACTGGATCTTCCACCATAACGTTGTCGATATTATTTTCTGTTAGCCCACCATACTTGGCAATATGTTGTATCAGTTGATTGACTTTGGCTTCAAAACTTTCTACAACAGCTTCGTCGCCTTCTATTGTAAGCGTGTTTCCTCGAGCCACAATTTTTAAATCTGAAAAGTACTTTTTAATCAGCTTCAGTTTTGAATTATTAACTCCTAGCAATTCTAAAGGATTAATATCTTCAATTTCAATTTTTCGTTCTAGCAATATTTTACGGTTTTAATCTGCATCCAAAATTAATGAATTTTTAATGTTTTGAAACAAAAAAAGACACAGAAAGACAAAAGTTAGTAATTCCAAGATTGTTGGTTTAATAAGTTCGTAAAAAGGGCTTCAAAACATCAACTACCCTCTTGACTAAAAGCCAAATATCAGCATGGTATAGATTTGATTTTAAATGCTTGTCGGGAACTTTACCAGTTGTTTAATAAATTGCAATAGAAAATGGTTTTCTTTTAAGTTTGACAAAATCCTTCCATAGCTTAAAATCATAATTTTCAACAATGATCAGGATGACAGTTGTGGGAGTTAGTGGGCAAACGAGAGGAAAAAAAAACATTCCAAATTGCCTCACCTCCGTGAGGTTTAGGATCAAATTACTTTACTGCTCGAAATTCCCAGAACAACGCAACAATATTCTAAAAATTAAAGCTAATTTTGAATTTAATTGTTTCAATAAATTGCGTTTAAGTTAATATGAGCATAATCACGCTTACAACAGACATGGGATTAAGTGACTACTACGTTGCTTCGCTGAAAGGAAGGCTTTTGAGCTTATCGCCAAATGTTCAAATTATCGATATTTCTCATTTTATAAGTCCTTTTAAGATTACCCAAGCTGCTCATTTACTTAAAAGTTGTATTCGAGACTTCCCAGAAAACACTGTACATATTATAGGAGTAGATGCCGAACCATTGATTAATTTTAATCAACCAGAACAAAGTATTTATCCAACAATAGTAAAACATCAAGGACAATATTTTTTGGGTGCAGACAATGGTTTTTTCAGCCTGCTCATGGGGAATAAGAAAGCAGAAGGCATGTGGAGATTGGAGGATGTTCTTTCGCGTCCAGAATTAATGAATTTCCCAACAAAGAATATCCTTGTTCCTGCTGCATGTAAAATTGTAGATGGTATCCCATTTGAAAATTTTTGTAGTCCAATTGAAAACATTCGTAAAGCAATTCCGCTGTCTCCGGTTATTGATGGAGACACATTAAAAGGAGCTGTTTCATATATTGATCATTACGGAAACATCATTACCAACATTACAAAGAAGGACTTCCTACGCGTTGGAAAAAATATTCCTTTTGTTATTTATTTCCGACAGAAAGAATACTATATCGATACCATTTCATTGGGTTACAACGAAGTTCCAGCGGGAGAAAAACTGGCTATTTTCAATGACAGTGGTTATTTAGAAATTGCAATTAACAAAGGAACACCCGAAAATGGTGGAGGCGCAAATTCCTTATTTGGACTGCGTCTTGGAGACATCATCAGAATTGAATTTACCCCACGTGGATCTCGCACAACAATCGATTCACTTTTCTAAAATATACAAATGACAAGATTAGTTAAGCTCACATTAAAAGAAGAACACGTCAACGATTTCATTGCGCATTTTGATACCGTAAAGGAAAAAATAAACGCTTTTCCAGGCTGTAAAGGAATGAAATTAATGAGAGATAAAAATTCACCAGGAATAGTTTTTACTTACAGTGAATGGAAAACGGAAAATGATTTAGAAAATTATAGAAATTCTGAATTATTTGCTTCCATATGGCCAACTGTAAAACTTTGGTTTGAGAAAAAAGCAGAAGCTTGGTCTACGGAGACTTATTTTGATGGCTTTGCAATCAAATAAATAATATTAGCCCGAAATAGATGAATTTTAGCCTTGCTTTTTTTTCTTCTACTCAAGAAACAAGGGCCAGTCAAAAGCACTTCGAATTAAAGCAAAACTTTTTAATGTATTTCAGGTCAGAAGTTAATTTTGTCCGAACAATCAAAAGAAGTTTATTATCATTACAATTTTGACAATCTTTAGCAGTTATAAATCAAAATAAGCAAGAGAAGCATTATTTTTGACACAAATTTCATAAAAATGGGAGCACTTTATCTGAAGGAAATACGTAGTTTTTTAAGTTCTATTATTGGTTATGTGTTTATTCTTATTTTCATCGTAACCTGTTGGTTATTTCTATGGATAATCAATGACGACTTTAATCTTCTAAATGGAGGCGTAGCGGATTTAATTCCGTTTTATAATTTAGCCCCTTTAATCTTGCTCATTTTAATTCCTGCCATTACCATGCGTTCTTTCGCTGATGAAAGAAAAACTGGGACAATTGAACTACTTTACACTCGTCCCATTTCGGATTTTTCAATTTTAATGGCGAAATATTTAGCTGGTGTTACCCTAGTTGTAATTTCGCTTATTCCTACATTAACTTTTTATGTATCTATGCATTATTTAGGCGATCCTATTGGTGTAATGGACCATGGTGCGGCCATCACCTCTTTTATAGGACTCATATTGCTGGGCGCTTCATTTGTAGCTATTGGAATTTTTGCAAGTACAATAACCAGTAATCAAATTGTGGCTTTTATTTTCGCTATGTTCTTGTGTTGGTTCTCTTTTAGTGGATTGTCACTCTTAGGTTCTTATGCCACATTTGCAGGATTCGACAGCATAATCCGCTATGCCAGTTTAGACTATCATTATGATTCGATAAAAAAAGGAGTGATTATTTTAAGCGATATGGTCTACTTCTTCAGTGTAATCATTTTCTTTTTATTCGCTTCACACAATATTTTAACTGCAATACGTAAATAATTATGGCTAAAATAAAATTAAAGAGGGCTTCCAATAAAGCGTATTATGGAATTATTACTGCAATTGCTTTAGCGGTTTTAATTCTTATCAACATTATCGTATCCTTTGTTGATTTTCGTGCAGATTTCACAGGAGATCAGCGCTATTCTCTTACAGATTCGAGTATAAACTTCTTGAAATCGGACACCATTCTTACGGATAAAATTCTATTCAAAATTTATTTAGAAGGAGAATTTCCAGCAGAAATTAAACGTTTGCAAACAGCGGTTCGTGATAAATTAGATGAATTTAAATACTATGCTGGTGCAAAAATTCAATATGAATTTATTAATCCTAATAAGGGTTCAATCGAGGATCAGGAAGCGTTGAAAGAACAACTTTTCAATAAAGGACAAGGAATTCGCCCAATAGACATTACCTACAGAAGTCAAGGAGCATCAAACATAATTGAAATTTTCCCTGGGGCTATTGTAGAATATAGAGGAACAACAATTGACCATATTCGATTCCTTGAAGGAGGACAATACCGTTTGGATGCTAGACTCAACGACCTTGTTCAAAAAGGAATTAATAGCTTGGAATATAAATTCATGCGGGTTTTGGCCAAAGCAACACGAACAGAGAAGAAAAAGTTAGCTTTCGTTCATGGACATGGAGAACTAGGAATTCCTTATACTCAAGGAGCAAGAAGAAACATTGAAGATTCTTACCTTATAGATGATGTAATTATTGATGGCCAATTAAACGCACTAGATGTTTATGATGGAATTATTATTGCCGAACCCAAAGAAAAGTTTAGTGGTAAAGACAAGTTTATCATTGATCAATATTTGATGCAAGGGGGAAACATAATGGTTTTTAACAATCCACTAGAAATTAATAATGATACCATTCGCAGAACAGGAAAAACACATAGTGTAAGAAAAAGAACAGGTATTGGAGACTTACTTTTCGACTATGGAATAAAGGTGAATGAAGACTTAGTGATTGATGCGAACTATGATGCCTTTGCAATGCCTGGAATACCCAAAGGATTTGTAAACTGGTATTTTTATGTGAGGGCATTAGGAACAGACCACCCTATTTCTAGCATGGTAAATCCGGTGAAATTGCCCTATGTTTCTAGTTTGCAATTTGTAGAGACGAAAAATAAAACGAAGCCTTCAGTAATTTTAACGAGCTCATCGAATTCTAAATCTTTTGGAAACGCTCCCCTCCTTTCTATCGCCATGGAAACTCAGTTTGGTGAAAACCCTATTTTCCAAGAAGACCCGAACAATAAAAACAATCGTTCTATGTTGGGAGGAATTGTAGAAGGAGAATTTGAATCGGCGTTTAAGAACAGAATTATCTCAACTTACTCGGATAATCCTGATGCTAAAATTTTAGATAAATCTATTGCACCAGGAAAAATCATGGTAGTTGGAAACGGTACTTTCTTTAAAAACACTTACTATGACTCCGTTGCTGTTCCAGAGGAAAATAGGTACAGATATGTTCCCAGGTTGCCGCGAGGTAGAGAAATCGATGAACTTTTTGCAGGAAGAACATTTGGAAATTTTGAATTTTTCGAAAATTGCGTTGATTACATGCTGGGCGAAAGCACCTTATTATCCATCAGAAGCAGAACGATTGACCTTCACCCAACAGACAAATTAAAAATTGAAAAGCAAGGTGCGTTTTATAAATTCATCAATATTGCAATCCCTTTACTGTTTATTATCGTCATGGCTGTAGTTGTATTTGTAATACGCAGATATAAATACGTGAAAAAATAAATTATTATGAAAAAGTTAATTGTTATTGTTTTAGGAGTCGCACTTATTGTCGGACTATCCTACATGGCTTTAAATTTAAAATCCAATTCTAAAGCCACAGACATTAGTCTAATTGCCTTTGCTGTTGAAGACACTTCCACAGTAAATAAAATTGAAATTTATGATTCCTACACTGATCAAAACTTTTCAGTTTCTAGAAATGATGAAGGAATTTGGGTTGGGGAGAACGGTGAATGTATTCAACAGAACATTATACAGATGATGTTGGAAACGATGAACAAAATTACGTTGAAGGGCTATGTTCCGCAATCTGCAATGGCCAACATGAAGAAAAGACTTATGGCCAACCATAAAACAGTAAAAATTTACCAGAATGGTAAATGGGCGAAAACTTGGTATGTTGGACACTCTACTCAAGACCACATGGGAACACACATGTTGTTGGAAACGCCAGACATTAAAAGTGATAACCCTGTTATTATGGGGATGAAAGGCTTCTATGGAATTTTGGAACCACGATTTTTTGCAGACGCAAGAAGATTTGCTTGTATTGGACTATTTTCATACAAAAGTTCTGACCTAAAACAAGTTGAAGTCATCAATCGTGTAGTTCCAGACAAGAGCTATTTGATAGAAATTAACAGTCCAGATGACATCAGTGTTACCACAAACGGAAAACCTGTTCAGAACATTAACAAGGATAATTTAACCTTCTATTTGAATGGTTTTGAGAATGTAAACTTTAACCAACCCAATTTTACGCTTTCGCCAGCTCAAATTGACAGTATAAAAGCAAGCACTCCAGACTACGAACTAAATATCACTGCAAAACAATCTTCATACAACTTAGATTTATACAGAAGATTAGACCCGGAATATGATAAAAAAGACACTTTGGCTTACGATCAAGATTATTTATGGGGAGTGAAATCTGATGGAGATTTGGTTAGGGTTCAGTACTATTCTGTTGGTCCATTGATCCAAGGAAAAACTGTTTTTGTGAATGAGTTTATAACAATTGAGTAAAAGTAATTAGAACAATTCCTCAATGAGGCCATAATTAAAAAGAGAACAATGTATTTCCTTTTAAAATAGGCCCTTGTTTGGTTAGAATTCGCAGGAAAGATTGAAAGATTAGAAAAAGGTTTTTAATGCTTTAAAATTGAGTGTAAAAAACTATATTTGTCGTTATAAATTTTAAGAAAGAAAAAATGAATTTTGTAGTTTCAAGCTCAAGCTTATTAAAACACCTTCAAACAATCAGTGGTGTATTGACAACAAGTAATACTTTGCCAATTTTGGACAATTTCTTATTTGAAATCAATGAAAAGACTTTAAGGGTTTCAGCATCTGATATTGAGACTACAATGAAAACCACTTTTGAAGTGGATGCCAACGAAACTGGAAAGATTTGTATTCCTGCGAAATTATTGTTGGATGTTCTTAAGAATTTACCAGACCAACCTTTGACTTTCACGATTAACCCAGAAGGTTATGGTATCGAAATCACTTATACTAATGGAAAGTCTAAAATGGTAGGTTATAACGGTGATGATTTCCCTAAAGTGAGAGAAATAGAAAACACAAATAGTACTCTTATTAAAGGTGAAGTTTTAGCCGACGCCATAAACAAAACTATATTTGCCACAGGAACTGATGATTTGCGTCCGGTAATGAGTGGTGTTTTTTGCCAATTTACAACAGATGACATGACATTTGTAGCAACAGATGCTCACAAATTGGTGAGGTACCGTCGTTCAGACTCCACTTCATCTGGAAATTCATCTTTCATTCTTCCTAAGAAAGCATTAAACATGCTGAAAAACAATTTGGGTGGACAAGCGGATGCAGAAGTCAAGATTGAATTTAACGATTCAAACGCTGTATTTAATTTTAAAGACATCGAATTAACATGTCGTTTGATTGATGGGAAATATCCAAATTACGAAGCGGTAATTCCACAAGAGAATCCAAACGTATTAACGGTAGATCGCGAATCTTTGCTAAGGTCCATTAAACGTGTATCTATTTTTGCCAACAAAACAACACATCAAGTTCAATTAAAAATTTCAGGGTCTGAACTAGCGATTTCAGCTGAAGACATTGATTTCTCTAATGAGGCAAAGGAGCGTTTAACTTGTAGTTATGACGGAACAGATATGGAAATTGGGTTCAATTCTCGATTCATCATTGAAATGTTGAGTAATATATCATCAGATGAAATTAAATTGATGATGAGTCAACCCAATAGAGCTGGATTAATAGTTCCTGCAGTTCAAGAAAATGAGCACGAAGACATTTTAATGCTGGTGATGCCAGTTATGGTGAATTCATAAATCTATTTTTTTGGCATAAGGCTGACGTATACTTCACTTTATTCTTGATTTTCGCATGAAATTTGCTATCTTTAGGTTGCACTAATTTTCATTATGCTCAATCGTATGAATAATTTTTCTAAAGTATTATATGTCATTATAGGAAGTGTTTTTCTTTCTAGTTGCGGAAGCGCAGTAAATGCTCCTGTAAAAACAATCGAAGATCAAAAGGCTTCCCTGCATAAAACCATTGAAGAAACTGCTAAGGCCAATCATGTTTTAGAGGATTATCAATCACTTTCGTTCGGACAAATGAAGGTGTACAAACCAGAAACATTTGTTCGTTTAGACTCTATTTATGCCATCAAACAAAACTATATAGAGGAGAATGACTTACGGGGATTAAGAAGCTCTGGAATTGAGGAATTAATTCCCATTTATCGAGAAGAAGCTCTCCTAGAATTAGATCAAGTTCAGTACGAAATAGAACATATCTATCAAACAGGCACTGGCGATTCAATACAAATACATAGTTCCTTTTTCCTTTTTGACCACAAAGACAGCTTAGTTTTAATTTCGCCATTCTATCATTTTAAAATAGCACCAAAATTCAAAGATTTATTCTATGCCTATCAATTCGACTATCACTTTGTTACCAACAGAAATCTATACATTTCGGAAGCTGAGTGGGACTTTATTCGTTTTTTTAAAACCCGACAATTTGAATTAACAGGCACTTCAGCATTAGAAGCATTTATGCAACACACCATGCGAGTTATGGAAGCGGCTAGAAAATCTGCCACAGTAGACTTCAGAAATTTGAGTAAACTCTTGGTCACTGATCATTTTAAAACCTTGGGCAAAGAAATTATGATTGAAAAGTTTGGTAAGCTCATGGTTATTGAAGAAAATAATATTGTTATGAACTACGAGCTAAAAGTAGACTGGATAGATGAAACCATGGAAGGAATGAATAAATCTACAGTCTTTAAATTTAGTCCCTATTTAGAAATTGAAGACATAAAAACCAATATCCCACAGTAGCCTTTGTCCCTAAGAAAAGAAAATCAATCGGTATTTTTTATAATCAAAGCTTTTTGAGTTGTATTTTCATCAATAAAGTCACTTTCTAAATAAGGATTCCACGCTCCTTTAACTATGGATATTTTTTGATTTTTAGCGTTTTCAACCACCCGATCAGCTAAAAGAAAATGTTGATTGTGATAATTAACCAACCAGCCATTTTTCGTACTTCGAAAATATACATCTTTTTGCAAGCGCATTTCCTCGCCATCTACTAAGGGCAAGACTTCTGCTTTTAAACCCACCGTATTTTCATAAGCTTTCAAAAGAAAATCGATTTGCTTCTGAGTACTAGCGCTCGAATCATCGTAAATAAAGAACAGTTTTCTATTGGCTTTAAACACCACTGCTTTTTTGTAGTGATTCAAAACAATGAGCTCTTCTTTTGACTTATTATATTCACGATTTATAACTAAACTTAAGCCTAAGATGAAAAGTAAGACTATTCCAAATCGAAAGGCTTTTAGTTTTCTGCTTTGCCAAAAATAAAAAGTTAAAGCTATGCACAAATACATCATTGTTACTTGAAAAACATTCGGCGTGAATCCAGTACTCACTTCACCAGGCAAGGAATTAATCCATTTTATGAAAAGTGTAAGGGTGTCGTAAATAAAATTCACAAGATCAGCTAGAATATCTGAGAGATAAGGAACAGCATGAAAAATTAAAAAAACAACAACGCTTATCAGAGCCACTGAGGCGAGAACCAGCAGACCTATATTCGTTAAAAAGAAATAGTTTGGGAATTGGTTAAAATAATACAAGGTCAAAGGAATTGTGCCGATTTGAGCTGCAATTCCGATTACCGTACCTTGCCAGAAAAAATTGAATACCTTATACCGGAAATATAGCAGTTTAACGATGGGTCCGTAAAAAAATGCAATGCCCAAAACCGCCAAGTAGGACAATTGGAAACCTATATCGAACAAATAAAGTGGATTAAAAATGAGTAAAAGCAAGGCGGAAGCAAAAATGGCTTGTAAACTAAAGAACTTCTTGCCCATTAACTGTCCGATGGCTAAAATAGAAAACATAGTAACCGCCCGGGCCACTGAGGCGGACATTCCTGTAAGAAAAGCAAAAGCCCAGATAAGAATTAGGGCAAAATAAAGATAGAGATTTCTTTTTCTTAGAGGTTTGATAAAAAAGAATATCCACTGAAGAAAGCCCAATAGAATACCAACATGCATCCCCGAAACGGCTAAAACATGCATTGCGCCAGCGTTAGCAAAGTGATTTCTTTTTTCGATAGAAAGCTTTGACTTGTCACCCAAAGTTAAAGCAACCACCAAACCTTGATTCTCTTCTGAAATATTTTCCTTTATGATGTTAACCAAATAAGCACGAGAACGTGACCAAAAACCAGAAAAACTGTTTACGAAGTCCAACTCTGTAATATTCTCATCGTCTAAAAAGCTAATTGTGCTTATTCCTTTTGCTTTCCAATACTTTACAGCATCAAACTCGCCTGGATTGTTCTTGTTTTTGATGACTTGCAAATCCGGTTGTAATAGAACCACACTACCTTCTGAAACTTTAGGTGAGCTGGTTTTTATATAGCAAAGCAACTCTCCTTGTGCGTATACCTTTGCATGTGGCTTAATAATTTGCTGAATGGAAACAATGGCTTTATCATACTCCCCTTTTCCCTCTTGAAAATCAATTATTTGTCCTATCAACTGATCATTCTCTAAATAAAGACCTTTAAAATCCTGTTCATAGGACACAGGCATCTTCAACTGATAGCCCAGCATACCGGACGAAAACAGTAAAAGCACAATGTTCCAATTGATCCATTTTCTGTAGAAGTAAACTTTCTGACTAAAAGTCAATAAAATAATTAATGTGAATAATAATGTTGCCCAAATGGTAAAAATCAACACCCAATGAATATCGAGGAGATCGCCAAGAAAAATACCGATCAAAAACGCAGAAAGCGCTGCAAAGATTGAGCTTTTAATCAAAATGGTTAAATAATTTGTAGTGAACTGATGTTAAACTTAGGAAAATAATTGGAGATTGGAGGGGGGTGGAGGAGATTTTTTTTGGGTTGGGTGGGGAAAGGGTTTCGTGGAGGAGAAGAAGAAAGGTGACGCAAAGGTTCGCAAGGAGGGAGAGATTCGCGGAGGAAAAGAAGAAAAGTTACGCAGAGAAAAGGAAAAGGTGACGCAAAGATTCGCGGAGGGGCAGAGTTTCGCAAAGGAAAAGAAGAAAAGTTACGCGGAGTTTCGCAGAGGGGTAGAGTTTCGCAAAGGAACAGAAGAAAAGGTGACGCAAAGTTTCGCTGAGGGGCGGAGTTTCGCAAAGGAACAGAAGAAAAGTTACGCGGAGTTTCGCTGAGGGGCGGAGTTTCGCAAAGGAAAAGAAGAAAAGTTACGCAAAGGTTCGCGGAGGGGCTGAGTTTCGCAAAGGAAAAGAAGAAAAGTTACGCGGAGTTTCGCAGAGGGGCAGAGTTTCGCAAAGGAACAGAAGAAAAGTTACGCGGAGTTTCGCAGAGGGGCAGAGTTTCGCGAAGGAATGGAAAAGTTACGCAGAGAAAAGGAAAAGGTGACGCAAAGATTCGCGGAGGGGCGGAGTTTCGCAAAGGACAAGGAAAAGTGACGCAAAGATTCGCAGAGGGGCAGAGTTTCGCAAAGGAAAAGAAGAAAAGTTACGCGGAGTTTCGCAGAGGGGCAGAGTTTCGCGAAGGAATGGAAATGAAAGGTGACGCTAAGTTTCGCAGAGAGGGAGAGATTCGCGGGGGAAAGGAGGGGGAGAAAGTAAAATTGTCTGGGGTAAGCCCATAATATGGAAAGGGCACGCCCGAAAAAAAGATATTTTCACTCACTTCCTATTAAGCGTAGAAAATTCCTATTTTTGCTTTAAAATATTTCAAAAATGGCACAAAAACCAAGCATTCCAAAAGGGACACGTGACTTTCTTCCTTTTCAGGTGAACAGAAGAAATTATATTTATGACACGATTAAAACGGTGTTTAAAAAATATGCTTTCGCTCCTATTGAAACTCCTTCTTTTGAACTTTCCTCTACTTTGATGGGGAAATATGGAGAAGAAGGTGATCGCTTGATTTTTAGGATTTTGAACTCGGGTGACAAAGTAAAGAAAGCGGATTTAAAAGCCCTTGAAGAAGGAAACTTGCCGAAATTTGCAAATTCACTCTCTGAAAAAGCATTGCGCTATGACTTAACGGTTCCTTTCGCACGATTTGTTGTGCAGCACCAAAATGATTTGACATTTCCTTTTAAAAGATACCAAATTCAACCTGTTTGGAGAGCTGATCGCCCGCAGAAAGGACGTTACCAAGAATTTTATCAATGCGATGCCGATGTGGTAGGAAGTGATTCCCTCCTATTTGAAGTTGATTTTATTCAGATTTTTGATGAAGTACTTTCTGCTTTAAAAGTGCCAGATTTTACGGTTCAAATTAACAATAGAAAGATACTTTCTGGAATTGCCGAAGTAACGAAAGAAGAAGATAAAATTATTGACATTACTGTGGCCATCGATAAACTAGATAAAATTGGTGAAGAAGGCGTTGTAAAGGAATTGATTGAAAAGAATGTGAGTCAGGAAGCCATTGACAAAATTCGACCTTTGTTTAGTTTGACTGGTGATACACAGAAAATGCTGACTTTCATGCGAGAATTTCTAGCAGAGAGTGAGATTGGAATGAAAGGAATTGAAGAACTGGAATACGTTTTTCAAAAAACTGAAATTTTAGGATTAAAAAACGCCAAACTAGAATTTGATGTGACCCTAGCAAGAGGATTGAACTATTACACTGGTGCAATTTTCGAAGTAAAAGCAAACGGAGTAAAAATGGGTTCTATTTGTGGTGGCGGTCGATACGATGATTTAACTGGACTTTTTGGAATGAAAAATCTTTCGGGAGTTGGAATTTCATTTGGAGCGGATAGAATTTACGATGTTTTGACGGAATTGGAGTTATTCCCAGAAGACATTAATCAAACGCTTGAATTCCTCTTCATCAACTTTGGAGAAAAAGAAGTTGAATATTCATTGCCCCTTTTACAAGCTTTAAGAAACAACAATGTCACCGCAGAACTTTATCCTGATGAAGCAAAACTGAAAAAACAGTTTAAGTATGCAGACGACAGAAATGCAAAATACACAGTTATTGTTGGCGAAAGTGAGCTTGAGAAAAACGAAATTACCATTAAAGAAATGAAATCTGGAGATCAAGAAACGATGTCCATAGAATCATTCACAGAAAAATATTGTTCATAATGAAAACATTAGTCTTAGATCATCAGCAATTTGAAATTGACGCATTATTTCAATTTATTGCTTCAGGAAATAAAGTAGAATTGGGAGAAAATGGTCGAAAAGCCGTTTTAAAATGCCGTGAATACTTGAATAATAAAATGGAAAACACGGAAGGAAACATTTACGGAATCAATACCGGATTTGGATCTCTGTATGACCAATCTATTTCAAAAGAAGATTTAGCGAAGTTACAAGTAAATTTGGTACGATCTCACGCTTGTGGTACAGGCGCTGAAGTTCCTTCTTCAATTGTAAAGACCATGCTTTTATTCAAAGCGATTGGTTTGCATTACGGACATTCTGGAGTTCAAGTAGAAACGGTTGAAAGATTAATCTACTTTTATAATAATGACATTATTCCTGTAGTTTATGAACAAGGAAGTTTGGGGGCTTCCGGAGATTTAAGTCCATTGGCTCACATTGCACTCGCTATTATTGGCGAAGGAGAAGTTTATTATAAAGGAAAGAAAGCCAATACAGAGGATGTCATTTCAGAACTTGGCCTCTCTCCTATTCAATTACAATCAAAAGAAGGATTGGCCTTATTAAACGGAACACAATTTATGAGTGCATATTTGGCACATTGTGTTTATGAAGGAAAAAACATCTTGAAACAAGCAAACATCAACGTTGCCATGTCCTTGGAAGCTTATGACGGAAGAATTGATCCTTTTACTCCTTCTGTGAATAAAATCAGAAATCAAGCAGGACAAATTAAAGCAGCTTCGGAAATTTCTAAAAATCTGGAAGGAAGTCAGTTCGTGACACAAGAAAAAGTGCATGTTCAAGACCCTTATAGTTTTAGATGTGTGCCGCAAGTTCACGGAGCGAGTTGGGACACTTTAAACCATGCAGAACAAGTGGTGACGAGAGAAATTAACGCAGTTACTGACAATCCTACAATTTTCCCAGATGAAGATTTAATTGTTTCAGCAGGAAACTTTCATGGTCAACCTTTGGCTTTAGCCCTCGACTTTTTAGCGATTGCTTTGGCAGAATTAGGGAATATTTCTGAAAGAAGAATTTACAAATTAATGGGCGGAATGCGTGGTTTACCAGCGTTTTTGGTAGCGAAACCAGGATTGAACAGTGGATTTATGATTGCCCAATATACTGCGGCTTCTATCGTAAGTCAGAACAAACAATTGTGTACACCCGCTTCTGTAGATTCTATAGATTCATCGAACGGACAGGAAGACCATGTGAGTATGGGCGCTAATGCAGCAACGAAATTACACAGAGTTGTAGAGAATGTTTGGCAGATTTTAGGAATAGAATTGATGGCTGGAGCTCAAGGAGTAGAGTTTAAAGGAGTTGAAAAAACCAGTAAGCTACTTCAAAAGGAGCATCAAACGTTCAGAGAGAAGATTCCTTTCATCAATGAAGACGAGTACATGTCTAGCTATTTAAGAGAAAGTAAAGCCCATGTTAAAAACCAAAACAATTCTTTGATATGAGTTACCAGCAAGAGGAATTACCAAATTCTAAGGACATAAATACAGAAACTAAAAGGCCTAATTCGCTTACTGTACTCTTAGTATTGAGTGCTATATATATTGTAATGAGCTTATCGGCTACATTTCAAGCAATTTCAAATGGACCTTTAACACAAAACCAGTTAGAACAAGAGACGTCTGAGTTTTATGGCTCTATGGTCGAATTACGGAATCAAGGTTTGGGTGAAGAACTTACGGATATGGCTGAAGTGATGGTAGAAACTTCTGTTTATATCAACAATGAAGTTTATCAGCTCACCAATTACCTAAGGTTAATTGAGTTAATTATTGGTGCTGCTAGTCTGGTTTTAATGTTTCAACTAAAGAAAATAGGATTTCATATTTATCTTTTTTACAGTTTGTTTCCCATAATCACGACATATATTACGTTGCCACAAGAACTCATACTGACAGCTTCCATTGTTGTAATGGTTTTTATAGGTGCTTTGTTTGCGCTACTCTACGGAACGAAATTAAAGTACATGAAATAGGTAGATGCATCTAACAACGATATTATGTAAACCGAAAATGTAGCCCATTTTCGGTTTTTTTATGGATTAAAAACACGTTTTCCTAGCCCTAAAAATTAAAATGTAGCACTTCAATAAGGAGAGAATTATTGCCATTTATCGAAAAGCATAAAAAATTCGTCTAAGAAAAACAGAAAATCACAAAGTTTTTTTGATTTTTTTATGAATAGACCATATCCACTTTTTATTGGTTGAATAATCTAAATCTTTCGATAAACATTAAAAAAGACCCAAAAGCTTGTGAATTCAACACTTATGCGCTTATACTGTTCGTCTAAAAAAGTTTTATCAATCAATTAAAGCCCTTAAATTAGTAGTGTAAACAAAATTTCTGAGCTGGTCATTAGGTATAATCAGACAAAGAAAATAAGAACTTAAAAACACTCAATTATGAATTACTCTAGCGAAACACACGTGCAAGATTACACTTCTTTAAGCACAACGAAGCGTCCAAAATTATTGAGTTTACTACTATTATTAAGCTCTATTTATATCCTTTCGACATTAACAGCGGTAACGCAGAGACTAATTGACGGTCCAATGACTCAAGTTCAGTTAGAGCAACAAATGTCTGCACTTTATGGAGAAACTCAAATTTTGGTAAATCAAGGAGCAAGTCCAGAGTATATGCAGTCAACACAGAAGATCGTTGAAAATTCAAGATATATCAACAATGAAGTTTTTTATTTATCAAATTATTCACTTTTAGGAACATTAATAGTGGGATTAATTAGTGTTTTCCTTATGTTTTTCGGGTTCAAGATTGGGTTATGTGTATATTTAGTCTACAGCATCCTACCTATCATCACGATGTATTTGATTACACCTGCTGGATTAATATTAGAAACACCAATCTTAATCATTGCTTTCTCTTCAGCGGTACTATTGTTTCTTTACACTATAGGTTTTAACAAATTAGACGAAGCAAAAAAAGCGGCAAACGCTTAAGGTTTCAACTTCATCAGCACAACAATACACTACTTTTTCCCCTTTACTTAAAATAAAGGGGATTTTTCATTTATAAGAGTTAAAGAGATGCATAAGGAAATCCTTTTCTAAGGCCAGTTAAATATACTTACGTGATAAAACCCTGCATAAGTCTATAAGCCCCTCCAGATTCTTAGTGAGGCTTTTAGCTTGCTCCCAAAGCAGGTAAAAGATCCACTCATGAACAAAGCAGTATATGCATATATTATTCAAAATGCTTAATGGATAATAGGGCTTTTAAGTCGCAAAAAGCACTATCGTTAAACCGTACTTCTCTTTTATTGGAATCAACTCTGATAATAAATGAATTAGAAGAGATTCTTTCTTCAAAAAAATATTTATTCTCTGAGGAAAGGATAGCAGCTTCAAGAAGTGTTCTATCAAAAATCTGGGTTTGTAAGTGTTTAGACAACATCCTTATAGCGATTAAAATAGGCTTACCTCCCTCATTTATCGAAAAGCCTAAAAAATTCGTCTAAGAAAAACAGAAAATCACAAAGTTTTTTTGATTTTTTTATGAATAGACCATATCCACTTTTTATTGGTTGAATAATCTAAATCTTTCGATAAACAATAAAAAAGACCCAAAAGCTTGTGAATTCAATGCTTATGCGCTTATCCTGTTCGTCTAAAAAAGTTTTATCAATCAATTAAAGCCCTTAAATTAGTAGTGTAAACAAAATTTCTGAGCTGGTCATTAGGTATAATCAGACAAAGAAAATAAGAACTTAAAAACACTCAATTATGAATTACTCTAGCGAAACACACGTGCAAGATTACACTTCTTTAAGCACAACGAAGCGTCCAAAATTATTGAGTTTACTACTATTATTAAGCTCTATTTATATCCTTTCGACATTAACAGCGGTAACGCAGAGACTAATTGACGGTCCAATGACTCAAGTTCAGTTAGAGCAACAAATGTCTGCACTTTATGGAGAAACTCAAATTTTGGTAAATCAAGGAGCAAGTCCAGAGTATATGCAGTCAACACAGAAGATCGTTGAAAATTCAAGATATATCAACAATGAAGTTTTTTATTTATCAAATTATTCACTTTTAGGAACATTAATAGTGGGATTAATTAGTGTTTTCCTTATGTTTTTCGGGTTCAAGATTGGGTTATGTGTATATTTAGTCTACAGCATCCTACCTATCATCACGATGTATTTGATTACACCTGCTGGATTAATATTAGAAACACCAATCTTAATCATTGCTTTCTCTTCAGCAGTACTATTGTTTCTTTACACTATAGGTTTTAACAAATTAGACGAAGCAAAAAAAGCGGCTATTAGCTAAACTCAACCCATTACAGCGTTTATCAAACTTTATTTGTAATTGACCTCATGCGGTACTTTACAAGATAAATCAGCGCCAAACCACTGCCAATAAATGCTAGACCTGCTCCAACAAGCATTGGTGTATTGAATGCTAAACCAAGTCCAATTGGAACTGCACCAAAATATGCCCCCAGTGTATTCCCGATATTAAAAGCACCCTGCCCTGCTGAAGCAGCAATCGTTTCTGCACCTTCTGCACTATTGATTAGCATCATTTGTAAACTTGCACCAACGCTAAAAGCTACACCTCCAGTAAGAAAAGCCATCGGATAGGCTGCCCAATCTATCGATGAAACGAGATAGCCCAAAATTAGGCAAAAGACCATTGCCATAAATGATATAATCACCGCTTTTGTTGGGATGACGGTATCGGCCAGCTTACCACCAATTAAATTTCCTATAAACATTCCCAACCCAACCAAAAACATAATTATTGGAACTTTTTCATCAGCCAATCCTGAAACCTTGGTAACCAAAGGTCCAATATAACTCATCCAAGAAAATAAACCTCCCGTTCCTACAGCAATTACAGCTATAATTAACCAAGCCTCTTTGCGACCAAAATAACTTAATTGCTTTCGAATATTTACGTTGGGTTTATCAATTTCAGGAAGCCAAAAAAAGACTGAAAGGGCTGTAACTAAACCAAGGAAACTAATAATTCCGTAAGTTAATCTCCATGAGAAAGTTTGCCCAATATAGGTACCTAATGGAATTCCCGCCAAGTTAGCAATAGTCATACCTGTGAACATAATGGAAATCGCCTGTGCTTCTTTACCGGGTTTTGCCAGCTTAGCAGCCACAACAGAGCCCACACCGAAAAATGCTCCATGAGGCAGACCAGAAACAAATCTAGAAACATAAAGACTCCATTCGTTAGGTGCAAAAGAAAAAATACCATTGAATATAAAAAACAAAATCATCAAATAGAAAAGTACTTTTTTAGGTCTCATGTTGGCTGTTGCAATAACTAATGTTGGAGCTCCTACCACTACACCCAGTGCATAAAGTCCGATTAAATTGCTAGCCTTTGGAATACTGATTCCAATATCCTCAGCAATATTCATCAATAAGCCCATCATACTGAACTCTGACATACCCAGTGCCAAACCTCCAAAAGCCAATGCTATTAATCCTTTATTCATATTCCTTTTCAAAAATGCAAAGGTACTCATTTTTTAAGCTCAATTCTATTCAAGGATTTTTACTTAAATCTTCAGATGAAGGAATGAATTTGAAAGGAAAGGAAATTCACTTTTGCAATCTGCTAATTAAAAGCCAAGCCTAATTTATCATTAAAGCTTATTACCATTGAGGAGCTATCTTCTTCCCCTTTGGAATCGTATAGAATGATGTAATCAACGCACAAAACAAAAGCAGTTTTCAGCATTCCCACTTCAATCGGAAATAGAAAACGTAGGCTATCGTCGAAATAACAAAAACAAAAGTCTGTTAAAACAGATTGAATTAAGCTAATTAATTCTTAACTTACTCTTATTCTAAAACAAACAAAAAGACAACATGAATACCAGAAAAATCATAGAAAACACAATAATTACAACGGCTATTGGAATTGTAATTTTAAGATTGAAAAAGGATAAAATTGTGTATGTAGACACTTTACCCGAAATAATTAAAGACTATGTCTCCATCCATTTCCCAGAACATTTCATCAAAAAAGCGGTGACTTATAAAGTTGGTTTTAAGAGAAGTTACAAAGTATTTTTAAATGGTAAAATTAACCTTAAGTTCAACAACAAAGGAAAAGCGATAGAAATTGAAAGTGGAAATAAATTACCCGATTCCGTAGTGCCAACAAAACTCGCAAGCTTCGTTACTGCATACTTCCCAGAAAACTCCATCGTGGAATGGGAGTTAGAAAGAAACGCTCAAGAGATTGAGTTAGATAACGGACTAGAGCTTGCTTTCGATTTAAATGGTGACTTCATAAATGTTGAGAAGTAATATTTATAAAAGGCACATTTAATCGCTCTTCTTTCACCTAATTCTTTTTTTTTATTGTTCTTTTGAATTGCTTAACAAAAGTTGGTTAAAGACAAAATGAAAAATGGAAAAGAAGATTGCAATCTTAAGGGGGATAAATGTGGGTGGAAAACGAAAAATATTGATGACCGATTTGAAGTCAATGCTCGTTGAAATCGGAATTATGAATGCCAAAACATACATTCAAAGTGGAAATGTAATTTTCGAATCAGAATTAAAAAACCTAGAGTTATCTCTTCAAATTGAATCAGAAATTCTCAAAAAATTCGGTTTCGATGTTCCTGTAATCATAAAAACAAGAGCAGAACTAAAGGCCGCTATTTCATCAAATCCCTTCTTCACATCGGACGCTGACATGAGTAAGCTTCACCTCACTTTTTTGAATAAAAAACCGTCAGAAAAGGATATAGAATCGCTTAGATCATTCGATTCGAAAGAAGACCAGTTTGAAATTCAAGGCGAAAACATCTTTATTTTTTGCGAAGGAAAATACCATCAATCGAAACTGACAAACAACTTTTTTGAGAAAAAATTAAAAGTTGGAGCTACTACGAGGAATTGGAAAACCGTTTTGAAATTAATGGAATTAAGTCAAGATTGATGTGCTGTTAAATCTTTGCTTGATTGCTCATAAAATCCATATAAATACAGTGTCAAATAACTCAAATCTTTAGTTCTTTTTCAAATATATCTGGGTGCGAAACTTATTAGAACCAACTTGGGCGCTTTAGCTCCAGGTATTAAAATATTCTTGTTAATTTTGCATTTGTTAAAAAATCAGAAGATGAAAAGCAGAGCAAAAAACTTGAAAGGGATTTCTATATTATTAGCATTTGCAATATTGGCATCAAGTTGTGCCAGTACAACACTCATCAACTCTATTCCTGCCGGAGCAAAAGTATATGTGAATAATGAACCAGTGGGCACCACTCCGCATGCTTATACAGACACCAAAATTACAGGAAGCACAAATTATATACAGCTTAAAAAAGAAGGCTACGAAACCTTAAGAACAACATTCACCAGAAGCGAAGAAATTGATCCCGGGGCTATAGTTGGCGGTATTTTTCTTATCGTTCCCTTTTTGTGGACAATGAAATATAAACCCACACGTATTTACGAACTACAATCACTTAATAAGGTTGAGCAAATCAACAATACAGAAAAAATAGAAGAGCCTCTAAAACCAAAGGCTGAAACAAGATCTAAAGCAGAAAGGTTAAGAGAATTTAAGCAATTATTGGAAGAGGAAATTATTACTCAGGAGGAGTTTGAACAGGAAAAGAAAAAGATTTTAGATGAAAATTGAAATCCAAATTACAGCATTGATCATCAGTAAAAATCCGTTCTTCTGAAGAATATATCTAAAACAATTCCTAGTGCAAAATTTATGGCCTTTAGACGGGGCCATTAAGCCTTCTATAACTCACCTCTTTTTCAACCGATCTGTCTTCGGGTCATAACCATAAGGACAATGTTTACAGCCATTCTTACAACAATACCCTCTTCTTAGCAAGTATTGTTCTGTGAAAACAATATAACCTTCCTCGGTTTTGTAGTAGTCACCTTCTATCATTTCAATTTTCTTCTTAAACATGCTATTCTTTGTTACTATTTAATGGAAAGAAAAATGCGATACGATAAATAATAGGCATGTATTTGCCCGTATTTGGCTTTGTGGGATCGCTTACTCTAAAAAAATAATCGCCACTTAAGGGTGATGGATTTGAAGTTAAGGGATCCGAAATAGCGTCAGCAACATCATATAGAATTCCTACATTTAATCTAACAAAATCGAAATCTCTTGAAATTCCACCTCCTAAAAACGCTGTTAATCTCCAGTTTTTATCCGGATTAACGTAGCGATAGGGATTTTTCAATACTTCAACCTCTGTACCTAAGAAAAACCAATCTAAAAATCGATAATGCAAAAATCCACCTCCACCAAAAACAAATGCGCTGCTGGAAGTTCCCAAATAAGTATTTTGACTAAACAAGTACTGGAACCTGAAACTCGGACCATAAGCCAAAGATTCTTCTTCTACAAGGGCCCATTTTAAAGCTCCCCCAATTGTTCCGCCCATATTTGAAAAGCTTGCTGCTTGAACTTCTACTCCAATTTCAGAATGGTAAGACTGCGAAAATCCACAGAGAGAAGTAAATAAGAAAATGACAACAAAAATAAATCTAATCATACTAATTAATTTTTAACGAAGATAATAGTTTTCAATCTCAAGTCTCAATTATTTACCTAATCGATGCCTCCCTTTAACCAACATTCCTTTCCAATGTCCTGTTTTGTAATAAATAAAACCAACCATCGCCGCCATAAAGTTAGATATTGGGAATGACCACCACAATCCAACCTCATCTAACGAAGTATTATTTGAAAGTAAAAAAGCTACTGGAAAACGAATCATCCACAAACTAAATATAGAAATAAGCAAAGAAACTTGAGTAAATCCAGCGCCATTGAAAACGCCATTGAGCACCTGTTGCAAGCCCAAAAGCCCAAAACTTGGTCCCATAATTTTTATAAACAAGGCACTTTCTTTTATAACTTGAGGATCATTAGGGACAAAGAAGGCAGTGATGGGTTCTGCAAAAATAAAGAGTAAAACACCTATTCCTGACAGCCCGAAAAAGGCTATTTTCGCACTTAGATCTCCAACCTTTTCGGCTCGTTTAATTTGATTTGCACCTACATTTTGCCCTACCAAAGTTGTTGTTGCAATAGAAAAGCCCAAAGCAGGAATTACAATCAAACTTAAAACACGTACCCCAATCCCATAAGCGGCGACCACTTCACTTCCAAAGCTTGTCACCAAAACAACCAACATGGTCATTGCTCCTGCCCTCGCAGATTGTTCCAGACTTGAAGGAATTCCGATTGCAAACATTTGTTTGGTCCATTTAAAATCCCACTTCATTTGTGGAAATTTAATCTTTATTCCCCTCTTCCCCTTAAAAAGCATTCCTATTCCTATTACGGCCGAAATTCCCTGGGTAATAACGCTTGAGATAGCTGCACCAGCCACTCCCATTCCTTCGAATGAGCCGTAACCAAAAATAAATAATGGATCAAGTACCAGGTTCAATAATACAGTTCCCAGCACAATATACATGGGCAACCAAACATTTCCGATTCCTCGCATTAAAGATTGAAATACGAAAAACATAAAAAGAAATACAAATCCAAAAGAGGAATACTTAAAGTAGGTCACTGAATCACCAAGAATTTCGGGACCCGCACCAACGAGTTTCATTAAAGGTTCTGATGCATGGAAGGTTATAAATGAAAGGAGAATCGACAAGAAAAAGATCACAAAAACAGTTTGGGAAGAGCTGTAGTTAACGTTTTTTTGATTTCCTGCGCCTTTTGCTTGGGCCACAATAACAGAACCTGCTAGAGTTAATCCAGCGCCCAATGATAAAATCAAAAACAGAATTGGAAAGCTTAAACTCACTGCAGCTACTGCATTTACTCCTAAACGTCCCAACCAGAAGGTGTCAATCAACTGATACATACTCTGTAGGGCATTTGCGAGAATAATAGGCACAGAAAGGTTGATGAGCGAACTCAAAATACTTCCTTGCGTTAAATTCCTATCTTTTAATTGCTTCACTCCGTTTACTTTAAATCCTTCTTAGGCTATACCCAACATTGAAAGTCGGATAATGTTTAAACATCACTCTAATTAACAGCCTAAGGTTTCACCATAAAATGCTGAACCGCTGTTAACACATCTCGATAAGCCCAATGTACTAATTTATCTTCTTCAATAAAAGGTAAACCACCAGCAAGAAATAACGACTGAAGCACATCGAAGATTTTCATGTTATTACCTCCCAATTTCAATTTTAAGTTTTCCGCAGTTTTTTCATTAAAGCGACGGTCTAAACTGAGCTCTTCTATTCGCTGAGCGCTTTCATAAAGTTGCTCCAAAGAAGAATCTAATAGCGGTAACAAATCATTCTCGATGATCTTTATCACCAAGGGTTTTCGGAGATCTTTCAAACAGATATCTACTAAACATTTCACAACTCCCAGATAAGATGCACTCATACACAATCGTGCAAAAGATTGAAATGGAATATGGAATACACCATAATCCTGGTTATTCTTAATGACATTCATTTGAAAATCGTGACCTTTAGGAACTTCAACTTTGTTTAAAGTTATTCCAAAAGAAGAGGAATTACGCATTCCCATGATGGGCCATTTCTCCTCCGACAATTGAACTTTCTCTCTTGGAACAACGAATATTTTTGAACCGTTCGATTCATTATTGGCTGTTAAACTAAAAAGGCTTGCATGATTTGCGCCAGTACACTTACTCCATTCACCTGTGATTTGAAATCCTAAATTCGTGTTTCTCCAATTGCCATTCGTAAATCCACTTCCAGCAATTACAGCATTTTCTGGTGTAAATAATTCTTTAGCAATTTCGTCTTCAAAAAAACCAGAAAACCAATTCGCACCAGCACCAAGATTGACCGTCCAGCCTAATCCGCCTTGAATTTCCGCTATTTTGTACAATTCTCGACAAGCCTCTTCCATAGAAAGTTGAAGGCCATTATAAACCTTCGGTACAAATAGTTTAAACCATTTCTCCTCATAACACTTTTGCAGTCTGTCTTGATTTAAATGGAATTGTTGGTATTCTTTTATTGTAAATGGGTTCATTTTTTTATAATTTTAAATATCTAGTTGCCTTCGACGCCTTCGGACAGGCTCAGTCACCGCAGTCAACGGATTGCTCTCTGAGAAATCATTGAGTAAATCCTCGATTTCTATCTTTCTTGATATCCCTCCCTCTCGATCTCCCTCCAAAGGGAGAAGTAAATAATGCCTCCGATTTAAGCAATACAATTATTACAATGTTTATTATGTCTAAAAAATGAATCAAGTAGTAAAAGTTTTAATTAGTGCTTCTAAAATCACCGCTTCATCCAATTGATAATCCACTGTAGATTTCCCAATGGCATTCAACAAAGTGAAATTAATTTTTTCTCCTTGATTCTTTTTATCGTGTCCCATCAAGTAAATAAGCTGTCCAAAATCAGCTTCTACAATTGAGATTTCAGAATAAGTTTTCCGAATAAAATTCTCAATTATTTCTAATTCCTCAAGAGATAATCCAGCAAGCTCATAGGAGAGGTAGCATTCAACTAACATTCCCCAAGCTACGCATTCTCCATGAGTAACTTCGACTTGCTTTTCTAATAAATACCCTTCTATGGCGTGACCAATTGTGTGTCCGAAGTTCAATTTCTTTCTTTCACCATTTTCCTTAAAATCTCTATCTACAATATCTGATTTTATTTGAATGGCTTCTTCGATTAATTTTGATGACGGAATTTCGTTTTTATCGTTCAATAATTCATTAAACAAGCTTTTAGAAGCAATTAATCCATGTTTAATCATCTCTGCTTTTCCGGAAAGAATTTCCTTTGGATCTAAAGTACTTAGAAATGAGGGGTCACAAACTGTTAATTCTGGAGAAGAAAAAAGCCCTAATTGATTTTTGTGAGCTCCTAGGTTTATTCCTGTTTTCCCCCCAACTGAAGCATCTACCATGGACAAAAGAGAAGTTGGAATATTAATAAAATCGAGTCCGCGTTTGTAAACCGAAGCAATAAAACCTCCCATATCCGTAATAACACCTCCGCCAAGATTAATCACCAAGTCATTGCGTTGAATATTATAATTGGTAAAAGCTTCCCAAACTTGAAAGCATACTTCCATTACTTTATTTTCTTCTCCTGCAGGCAACAAAATGACTTCTGCCTCCTTTAGGGCCTCGAAAGAGGTAAGAACAAAGGGCCAGCATTCTTGCTCGGTATTTTCGTCAACAATAATAATTTTCTTACTGTTCTTATATTTTGTTGTTAGTAGCAAGTTAAAACTTGAGTTGGTCAACATTCCCAATTCGATTTTGTTATTTTTGGAGACGATTTGCTTTGCCATAAACTGATGCTTGGTTTGTATTAGGACAAAACAACTGAAAGTTTTTAACATTCGGAAGAAGATCAGTTAAAAAAATGAGTAACATCAGTTAAAAAAGCTTGTCTATAATTTTTTTGAAATTAAATTTGCCGAATGATATCATTTGATAATACAGAAATCGCTTTCAAATACAAGTCTACTAAAGACCTGAAACGCGCGTACACCATGTTTAAACTAGTGGGTAAATCATGGTTGGTACAATTTGGGAAATTGATGGTTCCTATTGCTTTTAAACTTAAACTTCCAATCCAGGGAATTATAAGAGCAACAATCTTCAAGCAATTCTGTGGAGGAGAAACAATTGATGACTGTGATCAAACGATTCAGACATTGTATGACAACAATGTTGGTACTATTCTCGATTATTCTGTTGAAGGAAAAACGGAGGAAGAAGATTTTGATGCTACACGAGATGAAATTTTAGCGACAATTGAAAAGGCGAAGGGAAATAAAGCAATTCCATTCGCTGTTTTCAAACCCACTGGATTGTCACGACATGCATTATTAGAAAAGTTAAATGATGAGAAAGCAGAACCAACAGTTTTAGAAAAAGCTGAGTTTACTCGGGTTTTTAACAGAATAAATGATATTTGTAAACATGCTCACGACTCTAATGTTCCATTATTTATAGACGCTGAAGAATCTTGGTATCAAGATGCATTAGATAGAATTGTTGAATCTATGATGGCGAAATACAATAAGGAAAAATGTATAGTTTACAACACATTCCAGATGTATCGTCACGACAGATTGGACTACATTAAAAATGCGATTGAAAAAGCCAAAAGAGAAGGTTATAAATTTGGTGCAAAACTCGTTCGTGGTGCATATATGGAGAAAGAGCGTGATCGTGCGGCAGAAATGGGATACCCATCTCCAATTCAACCAGACAAAAACTCCACCGACATAGATTTTAATGCCGCAACTAAACTTATGGTTGAGGAAATTGAAACTTGTTCATTGTGTTGTGGAACACATAATGAAGATAGCTCCCATTTACTTGTCGATTTAATGGAAGAATTCAATATAGCGAAAGACGATAAACGCATTTATTTTGCTCAACTTTTAGGAATGTCTGATCATATTTCTTTCAATTTAGCTTACCACGGTTATCAAGTTGCGAAATATGTTCCTTATGGCCCAGTAAAAGAAGTAATGCCTTATTTATTGAGAAGAGCAGATGAAAATACTTCTGTTGCTGGTCAAACAGGAAGAGAATTGAATTTGATTTCTAGAGAATGGAAACGGAGAAAGCTCACTAAATAATTGTTAATGTTTAATTATTAATGGTTGACGCATTTAGGGGTTTGGTTTAATTGACAATTTTGCTTTAGTCAAACCTCTAAAACCACAATGCCAAAAGCTTTAGGGCTACTAATGGAAATTGAAGGAATAGTAAAGTCTTCAATAACCATTAAATCTCCTTTATGGAAAAAATGGTTTTCTCCCAGCATTCGTAAGGTGCAATTGCCTGAAGTCGCGTATATAAATAAATCCTTGCAAGTCGATTTTGGTTTCAATTTGTAATTCATGGCAGCTCCCATAGCTAAATAATACATTTCGTTTTGTTGCTCACCAGTCGTCATGACATTAAAATCTGTGCAAGTTCCTTTGGAATTGGTTTTCCAATCTCCTTTAAAAGTATCGACATCGAAAGGTTTTAGGTGTTTACTGTAATGACCTTCGTGGGTAATAGTGATTTCTCCTTCTAAAATCATCAACTTACGATTTACTCCAGGTAGAGAGGTGAAACTAGATTCGCTTGTTTCGACTTTGGCTATACTAATTCTTAGTTTAAAATCTCTATTTGCTAAAGTTGCGCCCTCTGGGGAGATATAGAGTTGCGTTGTTGTTCCTCCAGACCATTGCGAGGTTTGGAAGTTTTGTGGAGTAAGAATATGCGTTTTCAATAGAGATTAATTTTTAATCCTTTAGGACAAGTTTAGTTATAGCGGACCCAAATAAGCAATGCTATCGCCAATATATGAGCTCCACAAATCGCTATTTTAAATTTTGAATCGATGTTTTCACTCTTATAAAGTCCATATAAACCAAACGGAGGCCAAAACATCAACAATGTACCAACCAATTGCGGCTTGTTGTACCATTTAATTTTAGTTTTCATTTTCGTTGGTTTTAAAGGTTAAATCTTTTGAAAAAGATTGAATTATATATTTTTGAAATGTCTAAGTCTATTATTTACAAATAAATATATGAGAATTAGGTGTGTTTTCAAAGGTTTGTAGATTTTATTTTAAAGAAAAGGACCTAAGTTTATCTAAACCACTTCCTCCATCGCTGATTTCCAAATTACAAATCCCTTATTGTCATCAGAATAATCATGCATGATTCTCATGAAATTTTTAGGCTCGTTTTCTAGAAATGATTGGCGCCCTTTATCTTTAATGATGCCTAATTGAATTTCGATTTTATTTGACACGAGTAATTATATCTTTCTCTAGAGTTAAGTATCTTAGTATATCAAATTTAAATACTGTGGTGTCAATTATATTATCGTGTAGTTTAGTCAAGAATGACCTAATAGACGGCTCCAAATCATTTTGTTCTCCTGTATTTTTTGTAAAATAATGATCTAATACAATCTTTCCAGATACTGGATAAGACATATTAGGTGTTCTCTCAGGCGTGATATAACTAAATCCTCCATCATTCAAACTTAGAATAGAGTTATGCCAAGAATACGGTTGAATGTCTTTGTAGTCAAACTCGAATTTAGAGTAATCAAAATCAAACTTATTACAGATTAAAAAGGTATAAATATTATCATAAGGGTTTCCTTTCATTGAAATTTCTAAATAATTATTTGGATTCACACCTTCTGGCGGAAGTATTTTATCGGGGTTCAAATCTATCAATCTTTTCATCGTTGTTTCAAATCTTCTTTCATAAACGTCAGGTTTTGAGGTTTCAATTTCCAACCTCAATTCTTTAATTTTAGCCAATTTATAAAGAATTTCATTTAAACTTTTCGCTGATTGGATATCTGACTTAATTTCTCCTATTGCAACTACTGTTTCAATAGGGAAAAATCTTTGTCCGTTATTATCAATAGTTGGTGTACAATCTTTATTATAAATAACAATATCACATTGTGTACTTATTTTATTTGTTGAAGTTATTATAAAACCAGAGCTAATCCCAAACTTTTCAGGGATGTAAAGTTTTAACCAGTTCTTTATAATATCCTCTCTATATCCACCAAACTCGCCGCTATGAAACAATTTATTTGTGTCCTTATTTGAAAAGACCTTTTTAGATATATTAAAAGACTCTATTATATTTTTCACATTAAATTTTGTAAGTTCCACTAATATATCGTTCATTTTCCTATAGTTTTTATTTCAAATTAAATTCATACTTCTTTTATTTTATCGTCAAAGTTGTAATCAAACCTTACTTAATAAAGGCATCTAGAAAAACAATCACCTCTTTTTGCCAATTGGCTTTATCAAAATCTGCAACTAAAAACCAACTAGAATTATCTTGCAATAAAGGATAAATTCCAATGTGATGAAAACCGTCTAAATGCTTTTGAACTTGTTCATCTGAGTGTTTTAAATAAGATTTCTCTGTGAAATTTTGAAAAGTACCTCCATTCATTCTATGCACTCGATAGCGATAAGGATCATAAAAGTAAGCAGGCATATATCCCGACTTCTTACCTTTCTCCCACCTTACTGCAAATACATCTTCACGTCCTTTAAAAAGGGAACGAAATAAATTGATAATATCCGAAGCATTTTCCATTAACCATAAACTTAACCCCAATCTTCATATTCTCGCTTATCCATTGGAGTTTTCCTTATTTCAGCTATGTTTTTAAGAATTTTATTTAAGGCCTTATGAAGTTCAGTCTTACTCACATAATTTCCAAAGAAAACTTCTTCAATTATGTAATCAAATTCTTTTACCTCAAGTAAACTTTTGATTAAGTTTTCAGCATTGTTTAAATACTCATCATCGTCTTTACATTGAGAAGCCAAGAGGCCAAACTGCAATGTTAGATCATGATTAAATTTTTCGGCTTCACCGAGAATTCCATCGTATGTTGGAATTGATAAATCGTCTGTATCCATGGGGTTTTACTTTTTAAGATTTACTTATATATTTCTTCACTTTTTTGCGATAAACAACTGAAATTATAGCGTCAAGATTAAAAACACCTGTTGCCTTCTAGCTTCCAGTTTTACTTCTTTTTGAACTATTAAGAAATCCTTAATAGTTCGATTTTCTTCCAATTCCCCTTCTTCAAAAATATTTTTTAGATGCATATTGACATTGGGAACAGAACTCTGAAACAAATCAGCCATCATCTTCTGCGTAAGCCACACGGTTTCATCTTGAAAACGAACATCCAATTTAGTGTCACCGCTTTCCGTCTGATATATTATTATTTGAGAATTATTTTCTTGCATTATCTAATCTTCTATTTATTAAATATACCAATAATAAATATCAACTAGAATGTTTTTTTAAAAATTTCATTTATAAAACTTACTAAATGCTAGGTGGTCGATTTGCAAACTTAGCGAAGCGTTCTCATGACCAAAGGGAGCAATCGTCCTTACCTGTGCTTTTCACATCGCTCCCACACTCTTTCTCACTCTGTTTTTCGCAACCCTATCCTCTTCCTTTCCACATCCAACTGAATCACCTCTACTTCCAAATGCTCGTGCAATTTCATATAATCGGCAGGATTTTCAACATAAACATCTGCCATGTTTGATTTGTGAATTAACCCATTTTCTTTAATTCCAATATTCACAAATGCGCCGAAATTCGTTACGTTGGTTACAATTCCATTCAACTTTTTACCGATGCTTAAATCTTCGATTGATTTTACTGAACTATCAAACTCCAGCACCTTAACTTGCTGTCTTGGGTCTCTTCCCGGCTTTTTTAACTCTTTGATGATGTCTTCGAATGTGAAAGCATCGATATAGGGAAAGTGATCCTGTTTTAGATTATCCAAAACTTCACCGTTTCCAATTAAATCCTTGACTGTCATTTTTAATTGCTTGGCCATTTTCTCAATTGCTGGGTAAGTTTCTGGGTGAACAGCAGAATTATCCAAAGGATTTTTTCCATTCACAATTCTCAAAAACCCTGCACATTGCTCGAAAGCTTTTTCTCCTAATCTCTTGACTTTCTTCAATTCCTTACGCGAAGAAATCCCGTTGTTTTCTCGGCGGTATTCCACGATGTTTTCTGCTAGTTGTGGTCCTAATCCAGAAACGTAACTCATTAAATAAGGAGAGGCAGTATTCAAATTCACACCAACTTCGTTTACACAAGAAATGACAACATCATCCAAACTTTCTTTCAATAATTTCTGATCCACTTCGTGCTGGTACTGCCCTACTCCTATAGATTTCGGGTCAATTTTTACCAATTCTGCCAAAGGATCCATCAATCTCCTTCCAATAGAAACCGAGCCTCTCACCGTGACATCAAAATCAGGAAATTCTTGTCTTGCAATAGAACTCGCGCTATACACAGAAGCTCCATCTTCGGAAACCACAAAAATTGCTACTTCGGTTTTAAACTTTATGCCTTTCACCATGAATTCTGTTTCCCGACTTGCTGTTCCATTTCCAATGGCAATCGCATCAATTTTATACGCTTCCACCAATTGCCAAATCTTACTTTTCGCTTTGTCTAATTCTTTTTGAGGAGCGTGGGGGAAAATCGTAACATTGGTGAGTAAATCACCTGCTTCATCTAAACAAACCACTTTACATCCAGAACGAAACCCTGGATCAATGGCTAAAATCCTCTTTTTCCCAAGGGCTGGAGCCAATAAAAGCTGTCTTAAGTTTTCAGAAAACACATCAATCGCTGTTTTATCGGCTTCTTTTTTCTTTTCTGACAAGGCTTCATTTTCCAATGCTGGATGCAATAATCGTTTATACGCATCTTGATACGCGAGCTCAATTTGCTCGCTCATCGGTGAGTTCTTTTTAATGTAAAAGCGATTCAGAAAATCAAAAATATAGTCTTCATCTACTCCCACTTTCATTCTTAAAAATCCTTCGCTATTTGCTCGGTAAATCGCCAAAAAACGATAGGATGGACATTTCTTCAAGGATGAAGAATAGTCAAAATAATCTCTGTATTTTTCTGCTTCGTCTTTTTTGGTTTTCACCACTTTCGAAATTAACTGACTATTATTCTCATAAGATTTTCGTAAACGACTTCGTACTGCGCTGTTTTCATTCACCCACTCAGCAATAATATCTCGTGCTCCCGAAAGTGCAGACTCTACATCCTTCACCTTATCTTTTACAAACCTTTTAGCCGCTTCTTTTGGAGATTGATTTCCTTGAGACATGATGATTTTAGCTAATCCTTCAAGTCCCAATTGTCTTGCAGATTCTGCCCTAGTTTTTCGCTTCTTTTTATACGGCAAATAAAGATCTTCCAACTCATTCAGGGTGAAACTGGAATTGATTTTCTTTCTTAAATCATCGGATAATTCTCCTTGCTCATCAATGGCTTTTATAATTGTCTCTTGACGCTGAGTGATCTGCTTATATCTATCGGAAACATCTCTAATTTCAGCAATTTGAACTTCATCTAAGCCACCTGTTGCCTCTTTCCTGTAGCGGGAGATAAAAGGAATGGTTCCACCCTCTGAAAGTAGTTGTAGTGTTGCTTCAATACTTTTTGATTGAAGCTGTGTTTGACTGATAATATATTGTACTTCTTGCATTATCCTATTTAAATTCTAAAAAGGTAAAAATAGCAAAATGTAGCCTGATTTTACGAGAAATTAAGTCAGCCAACCAAGCTTCCTCAATCGCAGTCTATAGAAATTGCTTAGTCAACTCATATAAGGCGATGTTTGTGGCTTGCGCAACATTCATACTGCTGTTTTCTCCAAACATTTCAATGTGCAAGATTTCATCTGAAAGTTTGAGCAGGTTTTCTGAAACACCTAGAATCTCATCACCCACAATTAAAACAATTGGTTTTTCAGCTGAAAACTGATAAGTATGAATAGGTTGGCTTATATCTGCTATTTCAATTGCAAGGATTTGATAACCTTCTTCTTTCAAGTTTTTCACTACTTGTAGAGCAGAATTTTGCAACTCGTAAGGAACGGTCTTTTCGGTGGAACGCGATGTTTTAGTCACTTTTCTTCCTAAACTTACTTCACCACACAAAATTAATTTTTCGACACCAAAAGCATCTGAAATTCTAAATAAACTTCCAACATTAGCAGCGTTAGTTACATTGTCAGAAACAAGAACTACAGGGAATTTTCGTGATTTAAATAAAGTATTGTAATGAGTAAGTTGCATTTTAAGCCAAATAATAAAACAAAGCACTAAAAATAGTCAATTATGAAGAATAAATCTTCTCTCTTAAAAATTATGAAGGAATAAAAAAAGGATGTAAAACTACATCCTTTTAAAAAAATCTTAAATCTTAAATCTTATTTTTTCTCACACTCCAATGTAGTTGTGTACGTTTCCGTAACATCAATAAAATTAAAGTTTTCGTCCAAAGTTTGGTAAGTGTAAGTCTCACTTGTAGTTAATGTGATTTCGTTTCTTTCCCAATCCAAATCAAAAACAGTTCCAGCACCTTCAGAATCAAAAATCGTTAATTCTGTTTCGGTATTTGTATAAGTTATTTTTTCCGAATAAGCTGAATTTCCGTCTGTGAAAGTCATTGAGCCGCTTCCATCTTTATCAAACTGTAAGGTACCATAATTCAAATAGGTCTCTGAATAATTCTGACTTGGGTCTTCCTGGTTTTTATAAGTTTCTTGAGCAGACTCGATATTCCACTCACCACCTTTCTTCCAAAGGTTCTTCTCAATTCTCTTTTCTTTGCTACAAGCAACAAACAAAAGAGAAGCTAACGCGATAAATAATACTTTTTTCATTTTTAATATATTGATTAGACGGTAAAAGTATAGATAAGTCTTATAAAATACAAATTTAATTTAACGATAATTAACACCTTGAAGATTAAGCTAAAAATCGCTCAAGAACATAGGTTAAGCAACATTTTTAAACGTGTAATACAATCGCGGTTCCTAGTTCCCGATCTTTCTAACTTTATGTACTCTAAAAACATTCGTTATTTTATGATTATTTTTCTACATTCAGGGCTTGGCTTTTTAAATCGCAATAGATTAAAAAACATATTCTGATGTTTATTATTGACTTCATCGAAAATAAACAAACACAGCCTCCAAATGTTAATATTTATTATCCATAAAACAAACAACATGAAACTCATTTATTCAACTTTACTCGTTTCAACTTTACTATTCTCATGTAGCAATGCGAATTCAGAAAAGATTCAAATAACGGATAATCAAGAAGTCAAAGATTCACTTCCTCCTGTAGAAACGAAAAATGCAAATACGGATTTTGCTCCAGCTTTTGAGGGACAAACCAGAATTACTGGCGTGAAAACAACGACCCCTTATTCTACTAAAGTTATTACTGATGAATTAGATGCTCCGTGGGGCGCTGTGGAACTTCCAGACGGCAGAATTTTGGTTACTGAAAACGAAGGGAATTTAAGAATTGTAAATGTTGCTGACGGAAAATTGAGTGAGAAAATTACAGGTTTGCCTGAAGTGGACGACAGAGCACAAGGTGGACTATTAGGACTGACCTTATCTCCGGACTTTTCCAATGACAGAATGATTTATTGGGCCTTTACGGAAGAAGTAGATGAAGGAAATCATACCGCAATAGCTAAAGGAAAACTTTCTAATGACGAGAAAACCATAGAAAACGCCCAAGTGATTTATCGCGCTTCTCCAACTTATGATGGAAAATTACATTATGGTGGACGAGTGATATTTGACAAAAATGGTAATTTATTTGCGACAATCGGAGAGCGTTCTGACAAAGAAACACGAGTCAAAGCACAAGATTTAAACACTTCATTTGGAAAAATCATCCACATCACTACCGATGGAGCTCCTGTTGCTGGAAATCCTTTTGAAAATCAAGACAAGGCCAGGCCAGAAATTTACAGTTATGGTCACAGAAATCCACAAGGAATTGCTTTTCATCCGGAAACAGGAGAATTGTGGAGCAACGAATTTGGACCTCGTGGTGGAGATGAGTTAAACTTAATTCAACCAGGAAAAAACTACGGTTGGCCAATTATTACTTACGGAATTGAATATATCGGAACTAAAATTGGTGATCCAGTAATTCAACAAAAAGAAGGAATGGAACAACCTGTTTATTACTGGGACCCTGTACTTTCTCCTAGTGGAATGACCTTTTACAAAGGAGACAAAATCCAAGAGTGGAAAAACAATCTTTTCATTGGCGGGTTAAACAGCAACCACATCGCAAGATTAGTAATCGAAGGAAACAAAGTGGTTGGAGAAGAAAGAATCTTAGCCGATGAAGGAGAACGTTTTAGAGATATTACACAAGGAAAAAACGGTGAACTTTATACGGTGACCGATGGAGGGAAACTTTATAGAATTACGAATTAATCAATTACGAATTACGAATTGAGGTTTTAAAAAATTCGTAATTCGTAATTACCACATTCGTAATTATTTAATTTTAAATATCTTCAGTTTAAATGTACAAATCCCTTTCATTTATAATCTCTATATTTTCCTTCGCTGTTCTTTTTGGTCAGAAGCCAGATTCGCTTTCTAAAGCCAAAACCACGGAATTTGAGGAAGTAGAAATCTTAGCCTACTTTTCAAAACAACCTTTGTTGAATTTAACCTCATCTGCTCACAACATTACTTCACGAATCATTGAATTTCAGCAAACAACAACACTTTTGCCGGCATTCAATACGGTGGCAGGAGTTAGAATGGAAGAACGCTCACCAGGAAGTTACAGATTGGCCATGCGTGGAAGCCTAATTCGTTCACCTTTTGGAATTCGAAATACGAAAATTTATATGGATGAATTCCCATTAACTGATGCTGGAGGAAATACATATCTCAACCTTATTGATCCTGGTTCTATTTCTTCAATTCACATTATAAAAGGTCCTGATGGTTCACTTTATGGTGCTAATTCTGGAGGAGTAATTCGCATGCAACCCAAAGGATTTGGTGTTCAAAAAAATCAAGGTTCGCTTTTATTGAGTGGTGGGTCATTCGGATTATTTCAAGAGCAACTCTCCATTCAGCGAAAAGTAAATGAGAAGTATTCATTTTCTGTGGATCAATCCTACTTACGTTCTGATGGTTACCGTGATCAATCAGCGATGAATAAATTCACTTTTCAAACGGCTCACCAATGGAAATATTCAGATAAAAATGAGCTTCGAGTTTTGGCACTATTTTCAGATTTACATTACGAAACTCCTGGAGGGCTCACAGCATTTCAATTCATAGAAAATCCTACAATGTCGAGACCAGCAGGAGGTCCAAATCCATCTGCCAAAGAACAAAATGCAGGGATTTTTAATCAAACTTTTTTTGGTGGAATTGCACACGATGCGAAAATCAACAAAAATTTATCTCATACACTCAGTGTTTTTGGTTCAACAACAGACTTTGAAAATCCTTTTATCACCAATTATGAATTTAGAAAAGAGCAAAATTTAGGTTTACGCACCTTCTTTTCCTACAAAGACACGGTAAATAACAAGTTGAATTGGCAAATGCAATTGGGCTTTGAAGGTCAGAAAGGATGGAACGAAATTGAGAATTTTGACAATAATCAAGGAACTCCAGGAGATGTTCAATCGAAAGATAACTTAGATAATTTGCAAGCAAGCTTCTTTTATCGTGCTATGGCAAATATATACGAGCGCTGGACAATTGAAGCATCGATTGGAATGAATCAAGCAAGAATCTCTTATAATTCAGTTTATACAACGACACCAAATCCATCAGGTGAAATTAACTTTGGTGATATTTTAATGCCGAGAGTGGCTACTACCTTTTTGGCGACTAAAACGCTTGCAATTCGAGGAAGTATCTCTAGAGGATATTCACCACCTACAATCTCGGAGGTGCGTTCTTCCGACCAAACCATCAATACAGAATTAAAACCTGAAACTGGAATTAATTATGAAGTAGGTTTGCGCTGGGAATCTGCCTACAAGAGATTCACTGCCGATTTGGGCATGTACCATTACCAAATGAACAACGGAATTGTAAGACGATTAAACGAAGATGGGGCAGAATTCTTTGTGAATGCAGGAGAAATGAATCAGCAAGGAATTGAACTCGCCGCTTGGGCTCATATTTTAACGCCCAACGCTAAAAGATTTATCAGTAAGATGAATTTTCAATCTGCTTTTAGTTATCATTATTACCGCTTTGGGAATTACCAAGTCAAAGAAAATGACTTTTCACAAAATAGAGTTACCGCAGTTCCTGACTACACTTGGTCGAATACTTTGAGTTTTGAATTTCCAAAACAAATTCGTTTAAACATTTCACATTACTACATGTCAGACATGCCATTAAATGATGCGAACACAGTTTATTCAGAAGAATTTCACTTGGTAAAATTAAAAGCAAGCTGGAAATGGCAAGTTTCACAAGCGTTGCAACTAGAATTTTTCGCAGGAATTGATAATTTATTGAATGAAAAATATAGCCTTGGAAATGATATTAATGCTTATGGGCAGAGATATTTTAATCCGGCTGCTCCTAGGAACTATTATGGTGGTGTGAAGGTGGGGTTTTAGGTTTGCGCTGTATTGGAACGCAGATGACGCGGATGCTTCAAAAAGCAACGCTAATTATCGCAGATTTGCACAGAATAGTGAAAAAACAGCGTTAAATCTGCGTTCGGAGATCTGCGTCATCCGCGTTCCATTGAACTCTGGGCTCAATCCATACAGTTTTGTATTAAAAAGTGCAGCTAAATACACTTTCATACCGTAACAAGTACAAAACCAAAATAAACCTTACCAATAATTCAACAAAACGTCAAATTCATTGAACTGTAAAACATTCTATAATTTACTACCTTTACCACAAACGAAAATACGCTTAAAATGTCAAATTCATCCAATTTCAAAAATCTCAAAATAATTGATTTATCTACTGTTTTGGCGGGACCTTCAGTGGGAACCTTTTTCGCTGAATTAGGCGCTGAAGTCATCAAGATCGAACATCCGATTTATCCTGATATTACGCGTTCATGGAAATTGCCAATGGAAGACCAAAAGAGTTCTGTTTCTGCTTATTTTTCGAGTATTAATTATATGAAGACTTATCAGCAATTGAACTTAAAGGAAGATGCTCAAAGAGAACAACTCTATGAATTGGTCAAAACTGCTGATATTATTTTAATGAATTTCAAATTTGGAGATCAAGAGAAATTAAAAGTGACAGATGAAATACTTCGTGGATTCAATTCTCAATTAATCATTGGGAAAATTAATGGTTATGGCGATAAAAGTGATCGCGTAGCTTATGATTTAATTTTACAGGCGGAATCTGGAATCATGTCTATGAATGGAACTCCAGAAAGTGGTCCAGTGAAAATGCCAGTTGCTTTTATTGATGTTTTGGCAGCTCATCATTTAAAAGAAGGCTTATTGATTGAATTGTTTTCCAAAAAAGGAAATGAAAATTACAAGGGGAAAAGTGTGACGGTTTCACTTTATGAAGCAGCGGTGAGTTCATTGGCGAATCAAGCTTCAAATTATTTAATGAATAATGCAATTCCTCAACGAATTGGTTCTTTGCATCCAAATATTGCCCCTTATGGCGAACTTTTCAATACTTCCGACGATAGAATCATCACTTTTGCCATAGGAAGCCACACCCATTTCAGTAAACTGTGTGAATATTTAGAGTTATCAGAATTGCCATTAGAAAACCGTTTTTCTAGTGTTCAAAATAGAGTAAAAAACAGGACTGAATTGTTTGAAATTCTAAAAGAAAAGGTCAAAGAACATTCGGCAGATGAAATTTTAAAATACATGAATGAACACTTTGTACCTTGTGGTGAAATCAAGGATTTAAAAGCTGTTTTTGAGACAGAACTTGCGCAGGAGTTAGTGCGGACTGAAATGATTGATGGAATTGAAACGAAACGAGTTAGTGCTTTAGCGTTTCGAAATTAGAAACAATTGCATATTGAATACTTTAGAGACAAAGAGAGGAGTTTTCTCATGAACTCCCCGTTCCAAATATCATTTACTACAAACAACTAATCTATTAATCGGCAACTCTTTCAAGAAGTAATTCGATTGAAAGCTGCAATGGTTTATTGCCGAATAAAAAACATAATGCTTATCGGGAGCTTTACCAGCTATTTAATATGCTACAATAAAAAGTACTCTCTTTAACTAGGTCAGATCTTTCCAGGGTTGAAAATTAAGATTTTCATCCCTGGTTTGGATGTCAATTGTAGGCGCTGGGAGACAAGTGCGAGGGGAAATATGCTCCTGGTTTTGTTGGACTAGATATATTTACTAATAAAGTATCGGATAGGCATTAAAAATATTATTATATTTGGTTCATCAAAAGAAAACTAAACGATCTTATTGAACCTCTTTTACTTTTTGTGTAATAGAAAGTGAATGAAAATAAAACTAGAAACCACTTTAATGAATCCTGTTTTTTAAATTTTATGTGAATAGAACTATTTAATAAACAACTACATCTTAATTTTATGCTTAACAACAAACATACTTTAATTAAAAGTCCTACAACCTTCATGGATAGCGAGAAAGCTTCAGCTTATACGGCTCATCAAATTGCTGAGTTGATCCGTCAAAAACAAAAAGAAGGAAAGCCTGCTGTTTTAGGTTTAGCGACCGGTAATACTCCTAAATTAGTTTACAAAGAGTTGATTCGTTTACACAAGGAAGAAAATTTAAGCTTTGAAAATGTAATCAGTTTTAATTTGGATGAATATTATCCAATTGAAAAAGAGCACCATTTAAGTTATACTTATTTCATGGCAGAGCAATTATTTAATCATGTCGATATCAAAAAAGAGAATATTCATATTCCACATACTGATTTTTCACAAGGTGATATAGAAAAATACTGCTTGAGTTACGAAGACAAGATTAACAGTTTCGGTGGATTGGATTTACAGCTGTTAGGAATTGGACGAAACGGTCATATTGGATTTAATGAGCCAGGTTCAAGTTTTGACTCCATCACAAGACTGATAGATCTTCATCCGCTCACAAGAGAAGACGCTGCTCCAGAATTTGGAACGCTCAATGAGGTACCACACCAAGCAATTAGCATTGGTATTAATACCATTATGAATGCAAAGAAAATTCTTTTGCTTGCTTTAGGAGAAAGGAAATCGGAAATTGTTAACAAAGCACTCAATGGCGAAGTAACCACCGAGATTCCCGCATCTGTTCTTCAAACCATTTCGCATGTAGAATATATTCTGGATAAGCAAGCGGCCCAGTTAATAGCGCTTAAAAACTAATTAGCAAAAGAATTATAAGCAAGAAAGGACGAATTTACATTCGTCCTTTCTTTGATTAAAGCCCATTACTAAGGCCTAAGAATTACTTCACAAAATCATTCACTTCTTGTAGTAACTGTGTGTCTCTCACAGCTCCTAAAATTCTCTTTTCCACTTTTCCTTCACCATTAATCAACATCATTGTTGGATAAGCGCGCACTTGATATCTTCTTGCAATGGCAGGACCTTCCCCTTTCTCCATGTCAATTTTGATATTAATAAAGTTCTCGTTGAAAACATCACCCACTTTCTTAGATTTAAATGTTGTTCTGTCCATCATTTTACAAGGACCACACCAAACAGCGTAGGCATCCAAAAAGATTAATTTATTCTCTTTTTTAGCTTTTTGAATTGCTTCTTCAAAGGATAGCGTTTCAAAATTAATTCCTTCCTCATCACTGTTTGTTGGCGCCCAAACGAATGAAGACCCAATTAATGCAATAACAATGGTGATAACACTTAGATATTTCATATTCCTATTTTTATTATGCTAAAGTTACTAAACTAGATTTAATTTCAGCATATTTGAATTAATATTAAAACAAGGTGATTCAAATTCCGTGCCTTTTAAATGACTTGCATGCGTATTCAAAAATTAGATAATTCTAAAGACATAACTTCCGAACTTGAAGACTTCATTTCTATATGGAACAATGAAAGTCAGACCATTACTCAATTCAGTTCTGGCTCTACTGGACCACCAAAAGCAATAGAGATCCCAAAGTGGAAAATGGAGGCATCGGCTAAAATGACAGGAGATTTTTTAGACTTAGACCATTGTGAATCAGCACTACTATGCATGTCTACAAACTACATTGGTGGAAAAATGATGGTGGTGAGATCAATGCGTTATGACCTTACTTTGTACGTAACAAATGTTACTCGGAATCCGCTTAAAAACCTTGACCATACTATAGATTTTGTGGCCATGGTTCCTTTACAAGTAGAAGAAACTTTAGAAGAAAATCCCGAAAAACTAAATTTGATCAAGCACCTAATCATTGGCGGAGCACCAGTATCAGATGAGTTAATTGAAAAAATTAAAAATTTCAACTGTAATGCTTATTCCACTTTTGGAATGACAGAAACAGTTTCTCACATTGCTTTAAGAAAGCTAAAGGATAAAAATGAGCCCTATCGTGTGATTGGAAATACCAAGCTTTCAACTGAAAATGATTGTTTGGTGATTAACAGTGAGGAATTAAAAATAAAGGGATTAAAAACCACAGACATTGTAGATTTAATTGACGAGAAAAGCTTTCATTGGTTAGGAAGAGCAGACTTTGTGATTAACTCAGGTGGAGTTAAAATTCACCCTGAAGAAGTTGAACGGAAAATAAGCACTTTGATCAACTCTACGGATTTCATTATTAGTAAAATTCCTGATCAAAAACTCGGGAGCAAAGTCATATTTATAGGTAAAAAACAAATCGAGCATAAAATACTAAAACAGCAAATTGACAAAGTCTTGACCAAATATGAACGTCCTAAAAACTACTTTTTTATATCTTCGTTAATCAAAACACCTTCTGGGAAAATTGACAGAAATAAAACTACTGCAGAAATTTTATGAGCACTAAGCGCTATTTTGAAATACTAGGAATTCCACCAACGAAGAATGAAAACCTCGTAAAAAGAGCCTATAGAAGAAAGGCGATGAAATATCATCCCGACAGAAATCCTTCTGCTGCAGCTAAAGATAAATTTATTGAAGTTTCTAACGCTTATGATAAAATAATTTTCGCATTAGAAGAGGCTAAAAGCCAAAAGCACTCGACACATAACGCGACAAGACAAAGTACCAATTCTAAATATCCCTACCAACAAAGACAGCAATCAAAAACCAGAACTCAAAACAACTCTACAGAAGAAAGAAATGAAAGGGTTAAAAGGGCCAGGGAGCGCTATGAACAAATGAAGCACGAAGAGGTGCTGGAAAACGAACGTTATTACCAAAACATTACTTCAGGAAAAAATTGGAGAAGATTTAAACTTATTATGTTTGCCTGCACAATAATTAGTACGCTTATTATTTTGGATTCTAGTTTTTTCTCAACACAAACAATACAGTCTGCAATTATAAATAAAGACTTAAGCCCTAACTACGGAAGAAACCCGAATGTAAACTCTTTAGAGGTAGAGTTTGAAAACGGTCAAACAGCTTGGATTGCAAGAAGTTTTCTCTCTCTGACCATCAATAATTACACCTATCTTGAACGCACGCCTTTTTTTAAAGACATAAAATACCTGAAGGTTTACACGCATGACAAGTGGTTTTATTACACTCCAAAATTTAGTCAATCCAGTTCATATCCTTTGATTCCCTTAGCCTTACTTATCCCTCTTTTTACGTTTTTTATAAAAGCCCAAACCATATATTTTAGTGTGCTCTATCATTTAAGCGTAAAGGTGATGCCCATATTTTTGTTGATATTTCTTTTCTCCAATGACAGATGGGCGCATTTGCTGACTTTGGGATTAATGGGTTGACTTTTTGGATGTTGAATTAGATAAATGATTTCGGTTTGGTTGTTCAGAGAAATTATATTGGCAGTGCATTACAAATGGATGTATCGTTTTACATTGGGCGGTTGCGGACTCTTATGATTGTCGAAGTGGAATGTTATGATGGTTATGCGTAGGTACGTTTATGATGGTTGTACGCGGACGTTTGCAAAACGTCCCTACGCAAACTCATCATTTAAAACCTTCCACAATTCATTCACTGGCAAACCCATCACATTATAAAAACAACCTTCAATTTTCTCGACACCTACCATTCCAATCCATTCTTGAATTCCATATGCTCCAGCTTTATCGTATGGTTCATATTTTGTGACATAGTACTCAATTTCTTCTGTGGTGAGTTTCTTAAAAAACACTTTCGTACGTACAGAAAAAGAAATTTCGTTTGTGGAATTGTACAGATAAACACCTGTTACTACCTCGTTTACACTATTCGACAATTTCTCTAGCATTTGAACTGCATCAGAAAAGTCTTTAGGTTTCTCTAATATTTGATTTTTATGAATTACTACCGTATCGGATGTAAGCAAAACCTCATCTCCCAATACAGAGGCTTTCAGGGGTTCTGCTTTTAATTTTGATAAATATTCAGGAACATCATAATGGGATAAAGTATCTGGGAAAATCTCATCCACTTCCTTTTTCCGTATTTCACATTTTAAATCAAGCCCTTCTACCAACTGCTTTCTTCTTGGTGAAGCTGATCCCAGAATTATCTTTTTTAAGAACATATTTTAGTGTTTAATTCAGCAATTGAAACATCCAGAATAAAGGTAAAATCATTCCAAATATCATCGTTAACTTAATACCAATATTCGCCGTTCGAAGATTTTTATTATTTATTGGTTTTAACAGTACCTTTAAGGTGAAAATGGAGCTTATGGCACTCAAGACCAAGGGTAACAGAGCAAATCCATCGATGTATCCCATACTCCAAAACCAAACTATTGGAATTGTTAAAGTCATAACGATAAATACAAAACCGATGGCGATGGAACGGGCTTTTTGAAGTCCATACACAATGGGAATGGTGCGGGCTTTCAGTACAAGATCACCTTTTACATCCTCCATATCTTTCACGATTTCTCGTGCCCAATTTAAAATGAAAGCAAATATCCCGAGACCATATCCGATGTAGAGTGGGAAAAATTGGTAACTATTCAAATGAAATGGATGTGCTTCTTCAAGCATTGCTGTTCTGAAATAATCTTGATAATAAATCCCAACTAGTACGGGAACCAAAGCTGTAAGCAAAGCTATGACCACGTTGCCAACAACCAAGGTCCTTTTCAACTGCATGGAGTAAATCCACAATAAATTAATGGACAATAAATGAATAAATACATACCAAAATGTATCTAACACCAACCCAAGATGAATAGCGATTCCGAAGGCAAGAAAATTGAGCACCCAATGAAAAACAATTGCCCATCTCCTTTTGATGTGCTTCATGATAATTGTTCCTTCGGGCCTATTTATTCGATCTGCACGAACATCGAAATAATCGTTTATGATATTTCCTGCTGCTGCAATCATCACTGTTGAAATGACCAAAAGAAAAAAGTTGAAAGTTTGAATCAACATAACTCCATCATGGTAATCTGCATAAACAATGTCTAAATACGCACCTACACTGTACATTGTAACAGCAATGATGAGTAAATTGACTGAACGAATTAACCTTAAAAAATGTATCATTTCACAATTCTATATTCGGTTCTTCTATTTTCTTGATGTGCTGCCTCACGCTCTGTCTCTGTTGACAAGCTTGAAATTTCTTCATCAGAATTTATTGGTTGACTTTCTCCATATCCTTTGTATGACAAACGATTTGCTTCTATCCCCTCTGAAATTAAGAAGTCATAAACTGCTTTTGCTCTGTCTTCTGACAATTTTTGATTCTCCAAGTTATCTCCACGTGCATCCGTATGACCACCTATTTCGATTTTAATTTGAGCATTTTTGGACATAAAATCAGAGAGTTTATTCAGTTCAACGAAAGATTCTTTTCTTAAAGTTGATTTACCTAAATCAAAGAAAACGTTCGCCAATAACACAGGTTGTTCGTCGCTCAGAGGAACCAAAGGAATCTCCATAAAAATAGGTTTATCACTTCCTGCGATCATGTCAAAATTCTTAGAGAAAAAGCTATATCCAGGATAAGAAACATTTAGTGCATATTCTTTTTTCGTAGGTAAAGCCACCAAGAATTCCCCCGTAACTGCGTCTGCTTCAGAAGCTATAATTTGTTTACCTGTTGCTAAATCTATTAATTCAAATTCTCCTTTTAATGGCTTTTTTGTTGTGGCATCATAAACCAATCCTTCAAAATAAGTTGTCTTAATTGGACGGTATTCTTCTGGTAATTCAAAATAATAAATATCCAGTTTTCCCTCTCCTCCTTCTCTATCAGATGCAAAAAATGCAATTTCTCCATCAGGACCAACCAACAAAGAGTTTTCATTGCTCGCAGTATTTATTGGATACCCCAAATTAATTGGATTTCCCCAATTCCCCAAAGGGTCTTTTCTTGACATATAAATATCGGTTCCTCCCATTCCAACGTGTCCGTTTGATGCAAAATACAAGGTTTGTCCATCTGGGTGAATCATAACGGAAGATTCCGACATTTCGGTATTGATGTTTCCTGGCAATTGAGTTGCTCTACCCCAAGTTCCGTCTGCTTGTTTTTTACTCATAAATATATCACTCCTATGGCGATTATTTCTACCTACTCTTCGAATGAAATAGAGGGTTTTTCCATCTGCCGAAAGCGAAGGTTGAGTCTCCCAATTATAGCTATTTACTTCACCTGGAAGATTTTTCGGGTTAGACCATTCACCTCCAATTCTTTCTGTAATAAACAAATCACAACTTCCTTTTCCTTCTCGGTTTCTTCCATAATAAGTTCCTGTGACATCCGCACATCCAACAAAAATCAAAGTTCTACCATCTGCTGAAATTGTAGGCGCTCCTTCATTTTGTTCTGTGTTAATATTTGGTGGCATTGGAACAGCAGTTGACCATGTGTTTTTTTCGGTTAGAGTTGAAGTAAAGAAATCCTCTTGTCCCCTTACTCTTCCATCGTTATTGGGCACCTCTCGAGTAAAAAGCAGAGTTTTACCGTCAACGGTAATGGTCGGGAAATATTCTGGATGAATTGTATTAATACCTCTTCCTATGTTAACGGGACTAATTTTAGAAGGATTTTTCATGGCATAAATTGAAAATTCCGCATTGTCTTTCAACTTATTCGCGATTGCAAATAAATGTTCTGGAGTTGATCTATTATTAGTATTCAAAACCATATCAGCAAAATATATCGCATCTTCAAATTCTCCATTTCTAAGCTGTTGGTCACTAATATCAATATAGAGTTGCCCATTCAAATTGGCAGAAGGTTGAATTTCTAAAGACCTTTTGAAATGGAAAACAGACTCTTTCGGCTGATTTGTAATTCGATAAAACTCTCCAATTAATTGATGTGCTTCTAAAAAATTGTTGTCTTTATCTAAGGCCTTTTTTAATAAATCAATTCCTGATTGATAATCTGGACGACCTCTTTCCATATCAAAATTTTCTTGAGGTGCGTTCCTAGCTTCTTCATAAAGTTTTATTGCTTTTTTACTTTTCGTACCATAGCCCATTTGAGCGGTGGCACAGCTTGTAAAAATCAATAAAGACAAGGTGAATAGTAAACTGATGTATTTTGTCATATGCTATGGTATATTCATGTATTTATGGGTTTGCAAGGAGATTTTCCATTTCGGATTATCTTTTACATACTCAATAATTAAAGGCAAGATTTGTGCCTCTTTTGACCACTCTGGTTGAAGATACAACAAACAATCATCATTTACTTTTGCTGCGTGTTCTTCAGCCCATTTAAAATCGCTTTTATTGAAAATTACAATTTTTAATTCGTTGGCTTTATGGTAAGCTTCTTCAACAGGTTTCTTAAATTTCTTAGGAGAAAAACAATACCAATCTACTTGAGCATCCAAAGGATAACAACCAGATGTTTCGATTGCAACTTCTTTATAATCGTCTTGCAAAGCCGTTACAAGAGTTTCAATAGGGTACATTGCTGGTTCACCACCGGTGATAACCACAAAATCTGTTGCAGTTGCATTTACACCCTCCAATAAAGTTTCTAATGAAGTATCGGGGTGATTTTCTGCCTCCCAGCTTTCTTTTACGTCGCACCAAACACATCCAACATCACAACCACCTGTTCTAATAAAGTAAGCTGCTCTTCCAGAATAATGTCCTTCACCTTGAATGGTATAAAATGATTCCATTACAGGCCAAGAAGTTCGTTTTGATTCAATATTATTTTCCATTACTTCAAAAGTAGTGAAAACCTTTTAAAGTTAAATATGAATGTTGAATTATGAATAATGAATTTTGGTGCGACAGATGCTATACTCAAATTTAATTAGATTAAAAGCCAAAGTAAATACTTCGAGAGGGTTATGAAAAGACTGACATTCTTCTCCAATATTGTAGCAAGTTGAAAAATGAATTATCATTCTGTGAAAATTCAAATTCATAATTCATAAATAAGTTAGTTCATCAAAGTAATGTACCAATCTTGTTTCAGTTTGGCATATTCTTCATAAAAAGCTTCTAAGTTTTCTTGAGCAAGTCTTTCATTCTGTGAGGAACGATTTTTAAGTTCATTATGGGTTTTCTTTATGAGTGCGACAATGTCAGAACCAAGTAAAAACTCACTTGTTTTTGGATTGACATTATAAGTTTCATAAACGGTGTCTATGCGATTTTTATCCTCTTCCGAATGTATACTATGAGGTTCATTACGCGTAATTCTCTCATAAAGTGGCAGTAGCGTAGCGCTGAGTTCTACAAAATGGCGCATTACATATACCGCTGAATTTAACGACTTGATATTTTTTGCTTCCATGGTGTTTTGTTTCTTTAAAGACGCAAGAATGAGGGATTAGGTTGGTTAGCTCTTATTTTTTCATTAATCGCTTATCCAAAAATTATTTTATTGGAATCACGTAAGATAAAAGAATTTAATATTTATATTGGCTAACTATTTACAAGTCAAAACCATCGCCTCTAGAACATATAGACAACTTGAAATTTAGAAAACACATATTGCTTTTGTTTACTTTGCTTACCCTTAGTATTCATGCACAGGAGCCTTCTCACTTTACGATAGGTCAAGAAAAACTTATAGGCCTTGACATTTATGATTTACACCAAGATAGACAGTTAAACTATTGGATTACCACAAACAACGGTTTATTTAAATTTGATGGTTATAAGATTACACAGCTTCCATGTGTTGGAATGTTGGGTAATTCACTTTTTAATTTAACCGAAGACCAACACGGAAACATTTACTGTTCTAATTTAAATGGTCAACTATTCAAAATAAATGATGCTGGTTGTAATCTCTATTACACCATTCCAGATAGTCTGGTTGCGAGAAACATTTCATTTAACTTCGATGATCAAAATCGACTCATTGTATTTTCGAAAGATATATTCCAGGTTACAGAGGATAAAAACCCAGCACTATTATATGATCATTACTTCTATTCCCACTCCCGTGTTTATAAGACTTCAAAAAACAAATTAATAAGCTACAATAGTGGACAAGGTGACTTAATCACTATAGAAAATGGAAAAATAAAGTCGCTTGAAGTAGAGATAGATAACAAATTAATTACTCCCAAAATCATTGAGATTGAAAACCAACTAATTATCTACAATAGAAGTACATTAAAACAACTTTCAGACAAGTTCAATTCAACAAAATTCGAGCTCCCAAAAATGAAAACAGCAAGAAATGATTATCGCTTGTATAGTGATACTAAAAGCTTATGGATTGCTAATTTAACAGGTGGAGTTTATTACTATAAGGATACGAGCTATATTTCTGAACCCACTAATTTAATATTTGAAAATAGTATTATTTCATGTCACCTTAAAGATCATGAAGGAAACACCTTACTGGGCACCTTTGGGAAAGGTATAATCGTTATTCCTAACACCGGCTTCAAAGATATACATTTTGAAAACACAAATTCTGAGGTAAATAAAGTTACCAAGATGAATGATAAAAGTTTAATATTCGGAACACAAGCAGGTGAAATTATAAAACGTGATTCCTTGGGTAAAACAACTAAAATTGTTTCTCAAGGTATTAAGCGGATTGAATTATTAAAAAATATTCCTGAATTAGATGCCCTATTTTTTAATGGAAAGAAAAACACTACACTACATGACAATTTTCAATAAAACCTTGCTAAATCCTTTCTTTTCAGGGTTCAAAAGGAAGCTTGATATATATTCTAATCCATATTTGAAAACCGATTTAGCTCTATGACCATGCTTTTTTATTGTTATGGCCTTAACATACCTATCTAAATAATCACCAACATTGTAGCACCAAGCAAAGGCTATCATTACTAAACATATTAGTTT
>NZ_QFRJ01000030.1 GCF_003143775.1 Brumimicrobium oceani
TTAATAACCGATGGGTAACGGTTAGTGCAACGTAGAAATACTGATTTTTAAATTAGACTACTTTCTGTAAATCTTGCTACACTTGAGTGTTCCCTTTAATACTAGTATACAATCCATTCGGGATTTAACCTTTCAAACCATCTCGGAATTCTCCTATGCCAAGAAGTTACGATTTTCTGTATCCCTTGGTATTCCTCACTCTAAAGGTTTTTAACGGTTAATAACCGATAATTATCAGTTAAATGAAAGAAGGAATACTGATTTTTAAATTAGACTACTTTCTGTAAGTCTTGCTACCCTTGAGTGTTACCTTTAATGCTGGTTAACAATCCATTCAGGATTTAACCTTTCAAACCATCTCGGAATTCTCCTATGCCAAGAAGTTACGATTTTCTGTATCCCTTTGGTATTCATTACTCTAAAGGTTTTTAACGGTTAATAACCGATAGTTGTTTGGCGTCGAAGAGTTGTTCTCGAAATTCACACTTCACTCTCTACTTTCTAAATGAGAGGTTGCAAGGCTAATAATTGTCAAGGTTGACTTGTTTTTATATTTTTTGGAATAATTGACTTGCCTCACTGTTTGTTTCTTTTTAATCCGCACATCAAACTAGTCTTGTAGTTTTTAGAACGGAAAAGAGTGTGGATGTCTTAACTACTACAAGTAGGAAAGGATTTATATAAAACTATGGAGAACGTAAATAATTTACGATGTTAATTTGTATTTTTATTGAAAACTATTTAATTATGATTCGAGCAATTGAAAATGCATTTTGTCTGGATACTAACAAAGTCTTTTGTATTTCGGAACATACTGATTCGCAAAAAGAAAGGTTTGAACTTAGGAATAGTGTCCAAACAGGAAAAAGAGAGTTTAATTGTTTAGAATGTGAACAAAAACTAAATGTAGCAGTTAGTAGAAGAGACATTATTTATTTTAAGCATTATCCTAATTCGGAGGATTGCGCCTTAAAAAATGCTTCTAAAGAGATGATTAAATCTTTTAATGAATTTTATTCTGCTAAAGAGAGCCCAAGACACATTTTTTTAAAAAATGAAATTGGTAAAAAGCTTCATGGAAATAAAAATGTTACTTCCGTTCATATAGATGATAAATTCATAATGATAGGAGGTCAAAAGAGAAGACCTGATGTTTACTGTAAATTTAAGAATTATGAAATAGCCTTTGAGATTCAGTTGTCTAATTTGTCGCTAAACTATATGTCATCGAGACACAAATTTTATAAGGAAAATGGTATCTATTTAATTTGGATACTTGATAATTTTGATCCTGATAAAAACTCCCAACTTGAAAGGGATATAAAATATCTAAATGCCTACCAAAATTTCTTTAAATTAAAAGAAAGAGAAGCTGAATTAAGATTAATCTGTAAATATAAGAAGTCTTATATAGGCTATTATAAAAAAGTAATGGATAAGTGGACGGAAGAACACGTTACACTTGAGGAGTTAAGTTTTAATGAAGAAGACTGTGAAGTTTATTTTAAAGATTATGCAAAGAATCGTATAGATTTAGAACAACAATTAAAAATAGAGAAAGAAGCAGAAAAAATTAAACAAGAGAAGGAACAACAAATTAGAGTTCGTAAAAAGGCAGAGCATCTGGTTAGCGGTATTATTAAAGAAATTGGACACATTGAGAGTATTGGAGGAGTTAATTATGAACCAGTAGAAAAAAGAATTACTTCGTTGAATAAATTAGAAATTAATGTTTTAAATGAAAAATTAGGGATATCTGATAAGCCTGCGATAGCTCAATGGTTAAAGAAGTTGAAAAGCTATCCATTTTTAGTATTTATTCTTCGATGTAAGGAAATCGATTTAAATGTAAATCTGCCTTTTGGTGACGAAAGTTGTTTTAAAATTATGAAGCTAAACAAGTTTCCGAACCGTGAAAATATAATGAAATGGCTATTGAAAAGAGGTTGTATTTTAACTGATGAAGATAAGAAGTCTTATGCTGATGAGGATGAAATGTATGAGATTTGGGTGTATAAAATGGCTGAGAAAATTAAGGTTGACACCGAAATTGATATGCTTTTTGATTATAAAAACAAAAGACTTGTTTTTATAATAGAATCGATAAAGCAAGGAAAGATATTGAATAGCGGTTTGAACAATTGGATTGCATTTGGGAATAATCTTATACAATACTATTATGAATATTGGGAGTATATAGAGAATGCATTAAAGCATTATGGTATCTGGGAAATAATTATTAAAGCTGATTCTAAAGGAACATTTGATAATAAATTGAAAATATTACGCCTTGACTATCCTAAACAAAGAGTTTCGTTTAGGGTGGTTTTTGATAAATTATACCCAGAACTTAAATGATGTAACATTGTTTAGAATCACCCCTAAAAACGCCCCTCCATTTTTATGACAATCTATAAGTGTTGGTTTCACTGGGGAATAGACAAAGGGTTGAACTCCCGCTCCGGGTACAAAAAATCCTTGTAGTTTTTAACTGCAAGGATTTTTTCGTTTAAGAGCTTTTGATTTTTTTAATATAAAAACCAAAAAAAATGGCGACTGTTTATATTTTTAAC
>NZ_QFRJ01000031.1 GCF_003143775.1 Brumimicrobium oceani
TTAACCCGCTTTATTCATCAGCTAGTTTTAACCAATTAAGAAAGGAGAAATATAAATTTCAATTTTTAACTAAGCGTTATTGTCTATTTTATTGATTTAATTTCTCACTTTTTGAGCGTGTTTTTCTATAGGTTTGATTGAAATTAGGTCAGTTTTTCGCGACAAGACATACCTATCCCGAGCTTGTCATTTTTTTCTTGATGACAAGCTTACTTTAAAGCGATGAGATTTCGAAATAAATCCTTATAAACAAAGGCTTTGGAGAGCTTGTAATAAACTCGTCTTTTAGTTGTCTTAATAGTTGCTCCAACCTTTAAAAGATAAGTTCTAATTGAAGATACTTGCCATTTTTGAACTGTTTTATCTCCTACTAATTTTATTTCCTCTTTGATTAATCGCATGAACTCATAGGAAATTGAACTCATCATCAATCGAAAAAAATTTGCTGTAAAACTATGATTAGAAAGCCTATCAGAAAAACACATGTTTTTCACTTCTTTGATTCTGTTTTCACTTCTGTCACCTCGTTTTACGTAAAAATCAAAATAAATCTCTCGCGCTTCTTTCCCTTCAATATTACTTACAAAATGGCGGACATTCATTCCTAGTCCTGTACTTTCAATTTTGGCATAACACTTCTGTGGTTTGTCCCAACTTTTTGCCTGATATGTGTATTCAATAAAATGTTGGTATTTTTTTCCTTGTTCAAGGTATAGTTTCCGAACTGCTTTTTCAGCTCTTAAAACCTTTTCTTTCAACACATTATTACTTGCAATGCCTGTAGCGAAAAACAGGCTGTATTTATCCGCAACTTTATAGAAGGCAGGACAACTAAATCCGCTGTCCGTACGAATGGTGATTTTTAAATCGGGATACATCGCTCTTATTCTCTTGACTATTCTCGTAAGAATACCTGCATACCATTTATTGGAATGACTGTTACCTGGTCTTAAAACAGGTAAAATGATTTGTCCAGTTTCACCATCATGAAAAAACAGTTCGTTATACATAAACTGCTCATAAAAACCATTAAACATTGTTAGTTGCTGTTTGCCATGAGTTGGATCATCGGTAGCATCGACATCAATAATTATTTCATCACGACCTTCCAAGCTTTCCACATATCGGTCTATAAAATCATAACATAAAGAGAAAATACTTGCTTTATCAAAACAGTTTTCAAATCTTGAGATGGTTGGTTGAGAAGCTAAGTCACCTTGAAGAACATCTTTGAATAAAGGATCATTTTTAAGGTGATTAACATCATTAACGTCCTCATAACCTTGGATTAGCATAAATACGCGCTGCTTTAACTGCGAGTATCTGTCGTAAATGGTATACAAGGGATTACGGTTATCTGGAATAAATGAACTTATTCTTTTTAACAAGCCATGTTTTCTCTCTAATTGCTCCAAATAAATCAAGGCTCCATCAGAACTTATCTCTTGAGCTGAAAAATCTACTAAAACCTCTTTTTTACCTCGATAAAATACTGTATTTTTGATACTCATAATTGGGTGTGCTAAAAGTGTATGTTTTTTATGTTTAAGCACTTTAAAAATAACACTTTGCACCCTTTTATCCTATCTTTCTATGAATTTTTCGGGTTAA
>NZ_QFRJ01000032.1 GCF_003143775.1 Brumimicrobium oceani
TACCATTCCGAACAGAGAAGTTAAGACTGCTTGCGCTGATGGTACTGCCCTTTTAAGGGTGGGAGAGTAAGACGACGCCACTTTTTAAAAACCTCATACAGAAATGTATGAGGTTTTTTGCGTTTATGGAGATTATTCTTATTCAAACCCTTAAATATTCGTTTGTGCGTTTATTCGTTTTGTAAGGAAAAGTTAAACGATATCCACAGCTAAGGAAAGCAATAAACAGATATTTGGGAAATATTTTTCGAATTGAGCCATTTATTAAATATTCTATTATTCTTTTATGGTGGTTCTTGTTAGTTCTATAATATATTTGCATGATTGGGTTTTAGCTAGGTTTTAAAATATTCTTTAAACTCTTTTGTATAATGGTTTTCCTCAATTAGGGTAAAATGAGAAAACTTCAGTTTTTAATAACTTGGAAGCATGGATTTGGTTAAACCATCAAGAATAGAATTAAATCAATTAAAAGAAAGTATATAGCGCAGGCTTAAAGATTGGAAATGAGCCTTTGGTTAATGAGGATATATTGGGTCTATTGACGAACTAGATGAAGAAATACCAAACCATTATAATAGACAATTAGAATTGATGCGAATGGGAAGTACCGCTGATCGCTTTCATTCAAATGTTGTTCTTAGAAGATTTAATTTTGAAGAGTATGGCACAGTGGAACAGAAGCGAGGCAACAGATCAGTAATGGGAATTTTAAAACTTAAACACTGATGAAGCATTTAATAATTGAGGGTTTAATCTGTTAGCTTCTTTTCGATTTATGGAGTTATTAGTTGTATTGCTTTGACTATATAGGTCATTTACTTATTGACTTTTGGTATTACATATTATTTCAATAATTATTTTTCTTATACCAATAGTAGTTATTGCTTTTTTAATCTTAAAGTACTTTAACCAATTTAAAATGACTAGATTTCAATATTATGTTTATGTTGTTGAGTTGTCTAAACGGGTTTTCTCAGAGAATGCCAGGTTTGGGCATGCTAATCCACAATATAATGGTTGTATGCAATGCCTGTATGTCTGAATGACTAGTAAAACACCATCCGAACGTTTTGAACAACATAAAACTAGATTTGTAAATAAAAAGGGTCACAAGCTTTCTTCCTCTATTGTAGAGAAATATGGTAAATACCTTCGGCCAACTTTGTACAATCATTTAAATCCAATTAAGACTCAAGCAGAAGCTTTAAAAATGGAGGAACAACTAGCTTTAGTTCTGAGAAGGCAGAGGTATGCCGTATGGTACAATTAACCGAGATGTTATTTCTTATTTTCGAGGTAATCTAGCGTTAAAGTTTTAGCTGCATTTAGAATCTAACTTTTGCAAAATAACGGACAATTAAAGTTTTTTTTAGAACCATTATTATTTCTAAATGTTTAAATTTAAACAATTAGTGAAATTATGTTCGGATTATTACACTACATGACAAAAATATAACTAATTAAAAATCAGTAAAATAAGCATGGAAACACTTGTTTAAAAGACTGGTATTCAGTATCTTAGATGAATAACTCCACTCATTTATCTATGAAAAAGAAT
>NZ_QFRJ01000033.1 GCF_003143775.1 Brumimicrobium oceani
GGGTCATGTGAATTTTAAGGGGATTTGATTAATTTTACCTACTAAAAACATCGATGAACTCATCCTTAATATCTCATGTTTTACCTGAGGAGCTTATAAAGTATTTTGATATAAAAGAAGTTTTAGTGCTTTGTGATATTAAGACTAAAAAAGAAATCCTAAGCGTAGATTTGGAAGAGAAAAATAGTTTGCCATTTGGCTATGATATTTCTAGCTACCAGTCAAAAGGCTTTATATCAATTAAGACAATCCAAGATTTTCCACTTCGAGGTAAGGCTGTTTATTTAAATATCAGAAGACGAAGGTGGCGACATAAAGAGACTTTGGAAGAGATAAAAAGTGATTACTCATTTATTGCACAGGGAGCTAAATTAACACAAGAGCTCGCTGATTTTTTAAAAGGTACAGGTCGAGACCCGAGAAGATACGATTAGCAATATTGCGAGCTACTATTGTGTTGCAGCGGATAAGGTTCGTCGTCATTATAAGAAATACAGTAGCGGTTTTGATATATGGGATCAAAAAGGACATGCAGAACAATACATGATTTACCCAGCCAATGTTGGAGAGTATTTAAGCATTGATGAAGTTAGTCTATCTAACGGAGAGCTATATACTTTTGTAACAAATAAGATTGGAAGAGGAAAACGAGGTTCTTTGGTCGCTTCAATAAAAGGTACACGTTCGCAAGATATCATTGATACTTTAGAGAGGTTGCCATTAGAAAGTAGAAAGAAAGTTAAGGAAATAACTTTAGATATGGCTAAAAACATTGAGTCCGCAGTAAGAATGACCTTTCCAGAAGCCTCACTTGTTACAGACAGATTTCACGTAGTTAAACTAGTGATGGAAGCATTACAACACCTTAGAATCAAGAAGAGATGGGAGGAGCTTGATAAAGAAAATGATTTAATTTTAAAGTGCAAATCAGAAGGCAAAAAGTATAAATCTAAAGAGTTTTCTAATGGAGATACACCCAAACAATTACTGGCAAGAAGTAGATATATTATCGCCAAAAAAGAAATACAATGGACAGAAAATCAAAGAGAAAGAGCTGAAATATTATTTAAAGAACATCCAGATCTTCATATAGCTTACAAACATAGTCTTGCTTTTAGATCCATATACGAGGAAAAGCTTCGATCCACAGCAGAAAAGAGGTTTAAAGAATGGATGAATAATACTTTTGAGAAGGAGTTAAAAACATTTTATACCACAGCTAATACAGTCAAAACTAACTTTGAAAATATTCTAAACTTCTACACGAATAGAAATACGAATGCCAATGCTGAGTCTTTTAATGCTAAAATCAAATTATTTAGAGCAAATTTAAGAGGCGTGACAGATACATCTTTTTTCCTGTTTAGGTTAGAGAAATTATTTGCTTAATCCCCTTAAATTTAATGTGACCCA
>NZ_QFRJ01000034.1 GCF_003143775.1 Brumimicrobium oceani
CATATTTGAAAACCGATTTAGCTCTATGACCATGCTTTTTTATTGTTATGGCCTTAACATACCTATCTAAATAATCACCAACATTGTAGCACCAAGCAAAGGCTATCATTACTAAACATATTAGTTTTTCTATTCTTTCCAAGTCTTGTAGATGTGTATTTTCAATATCAAACCCACTGGATTTCATTGCTCTGAAACAGGTTTCGATCTGCCATCTTTCCTTGTAGTTTAAAAGGGCTTGCTCCTTTTGATTAAAACTGATTATAATTAATAACTCTGGTTTCTCCCCAGTTTTTCGGCACAGTGTTGCTGAAAGATAGCAGTATTCGCCATTTATAATAACAATTTTAGGGTAATGCCTGATCTCACCAATCTTTACTCCAGAGAATAACCAAGCCACAGAAATCGTTTGATTATTCCTTGGTAAAGTAACCTTGAAATTATTTCGAATACGAATGTAGTACCTAATTTGTTCTCTGTTAAGATATTCCATCCATTCATTCCCTACAAACTCTCTGTCAGCTAAAACACAATCTATGCACTCTTTTCCAAAGAGTTTAACGAATCGTTCAATCAAATCAATTCTTTCTAGGCTATTTGAATTCCCTCTTTTGTCTAACATTTTAAACATCAGAGGAAATGCAACATTGCGATAAGTGATTCCAAGCATAAAAATATTGATGTTTTTTTTGCCAAACTTCCAGTTGGTGCGATCAATGGTCAACTTCAAATTTTCTTTTTCAGGCAGCATGCTAAATACCAATCGTGCAATTAAATCACTACATAAATCGAAACTAGCGATAAAGCGTTGTAGTCTTCTTAATGAGGAATCGACGTTACAGTTAGTTTCAAAAGCTAAAGCTAGTTTATGAAAACTAACTGTTTGAACTTTGCAAAGAGCAATTATAACCATTGACATAAGTTTTAGCCTCGCTTTGTTGAGTTTAGCACCATTATTTTCAACTTGCTCTTTTAAAAGACTAGATAATTGATTAGTTTTACTCTCAGGACTGGTATTCTTTTTCATAGATAAATGAGTG
>NZ_QFRJ01000035.1 GCF_003143775.1 Brumimicrobium oceani
AAACTAATATGTTTAGTAATGATAGCCTTTGCTTGGTGCTACAATGTTGGTGATTATTTAGATAGGTATGTTAAGGCCATAACAATAAAAAAGCATGGTCATAGAGCTAAATCGGTTTTCAAATATGATTAGAATATATATCAAGCTTCCTTTTGAACCCTGAAAAGAAAGGATTTAGCAAGGTTTTATTGAAAATTGTCATGTAGTGTAAATTTGTTTTTAAAATTCAGTATCAATCCCAGTTTATAATTACCAAGTTTCAAATAGGTTAATAATTGAGCTTCATGAATATCGATTATCGCATCAACGGACTTTAATTCAATGACGACTTTCTTTTCAACTAACAAATCTATTCTTTATCCATGATTTAAAGTTATGTCTTTGTATACTATTGGCATTTTTAACCCGAAAAATTCATAGAAAGATAGGATAAAAGGGTGCAAAGTGTTATTTTTAAAGTGCTTAAACATAAAAAACATACACTTTTAGCACACCCAATTATGAGTATCAAAAATACAGTATTTTA
>NZ_QFRJ01000004.1 GCF_003143775.1 Brumimicrobium oceani
ACGCTCAAAAAGTGAGAAATTAAATCAATAAAATAGACAATAACGCTTAGTTAAAAATTGAAATTTATATTTCTCCTTTCTTAATTGGTTAAAACTAGCTGATGAATAAAGCGGGTTAACATTTCATACTACAACAAATACAAAATCACTAAAGCGGAGAGACTGCCAATAATTCTTATCCTGAAATAGGTGTGGAAGAATTCGCCAGCAAAATAGTAATCAAATGGAATATAGAAACAACCAGATTGGAACAGCTATTATAGCTACATAATTTAAATATTCTGCAGCTCTTTGATCGATACTTTTATTTATACTAATGATAGAGTAAGTATTAATGATGAACACTAAACAGTTAGCTAAGTACCTTGAGAAGTAATAGCTCTGCTCCCATTTTCAATTAATTGGATTCAAAGACCTCCAAGAGACTAATAATGAAAAATATTCATTTAAAGTATACAGAGAAAAAGGGTGAATTAAGCTTTTGAAATAGAATCGATATAATCTAAAAAGGTAAAACTCCTGACCAAGGATAGTGGTTTATAAGGTAAAACACCAATCCCCTATCATAAAAATTATTGTTTTGTACAATCTTATAACCAAATTCTAATTAAAGTCACTATAAAAAAAAAGGGTTTGTCTATCGACAAACCCTTTCCATGAAAGATTATAATCTTACTATTTTTTCATTCCTACAAAAGCAGGGTTTTCTTCGTACATAATGAACTCACGGTCTGTTACAGCGTAAGCTTTCATTGATGGGTCTTTTGCAATAGATTTCTCAAGATTACTGATAACCTCACCGATATTCTCTTGACGTGCAGCAATAATTGCTTTCAAGTAATAACCTCTAGCAGTTTCAGCATCAGCAGAAGCATCTATAGTAGATTTAGCACCGCTATGGTCTTTATTCAGCAACTGAGCTAAAGCCTTGTTATATGTATCTTCTGAACCAAAGTTTGAAATTGCAGTTTCATATTTACCATCTTGAATATTCAAGATTCCTTTATTGTATGACACTTCAGCTCCAGCACCTTCAGCTTCTCCTAATAAATCTTTAGCTTTTTGACGTTCTCCATTCACACCAGCAATTGCAGCTAAATTGTTTTTAGAAACTTCATTCTCTTGAATTCCGTTTGCTTTGTCAAAGTGAGCTTTTGCTTGTGCTAAATCGTTTTGCATGTAGTAAACTGCTCCAACATTATTAGACGGACGGTAATCCTCAGGATACTTTTTCTCTGCAGCTTTGTACAATCTTAATTTCTCATTTAAGTCGTCCGTTAAAGTTGCTGTGAAAAGCATTTCTTCCAAGTTCAATGTATCAACATTTGATTTTGAAAGAGCAGTCAACTCAGCATCTGTATATCCTTCCAAATCATAAGCAACTGAGATCTCAGCACGACGCTGTGCAGGGAAAATATTCTTGTCTAAGTACAAGTAAGTACTTAAATCACGAATAGCTTGCTCACGCGCCTCAGGAGTTTGTTGCATATCCAAAATTCTTAGAATACGGTCTTTATCTCCTTTATCCATATCAGAAGCAGTTAAAGCTCTCTTGAATCCAACATAATCCTCACCTTTACCTACTGTAGAGTAATTCGCATCGTCTTGACCTTTCACGTTCGCTACTTTCTTTTTAGCAGCTAACTCCATAGTTGCTTTCATAGCAGACTTTGAACGATCTTCAGATAAAGTATTGTTACGGTCTTCCTCACCCTCAATAGAAGCGTAAGCCTCAATATTGATTCCTTTTATTTTGATTTTAGGATTCTTTTGCGCTGCAATCATGAAAGCTTCTAATTCCTTCATGTCTTCGTCTACTTTCTCAGAAGAACGAACCACTGGACTACCTTTCAAGTAGTTAATCTCAGCGATTTGCTTTTCTTCAGTCACTCTTTGGAACTCATCTGCTGCAACGATTACACGGAAATCTTTGTTTACTAATAATGGTGTGGTTACGGTACCATCAGCAATTTTTTGACTGTCAATTATACCTTTCTCTTTACCTTTTTTATAAACAGATCCTGTTAACGTCAATTCAGTAACTGCCAAGTCAGGAGTATAAGCTATAATGTCTTCATAAACCACTTTTCCTCCTGGCTTATAAGGAACAACTGTACCATTTGCTGTTGCTTTTTCACCAACAATTGTAACAGGTTTTAGCGGATGCGTACCGATCATAGGAACAATCTCAGCATATGCTTTTTTGTTGATTCCTTTTTCTCCTACATTAACATCAATTCTAACTTTTACACTGTCACCGTGCATTTCTAGTGGAGAAGGGACTACCACATAATCCACATCCTTCACTAAATCACAACTTGTAGCTATCAAACCAGCTGCAGCAACAAATGCTAAACCTTTGATTCCTTGTTTTTTCATTATCATAATTTTTTTTACTTTCCGTGTTATAGGGCAAAAATAATAATAATTTCCCTCACTCTAATGATGTTTTTCGGAATAATTAGAACGCCAAAATTTAGTGGCTATACAATACGGGATCATTTTTATCGTTGCATGCCTTTAATAAATCTATTACTGTTGCCCTTTTTACCGGGTCGACAAACGCCGGCCTAATCTCAGCAAGAGGCCTGATAACAAAGGATCTATGATAAATTAAAGGATGCGGAATGCTGAGATTTTCACTCTCTAAAATCATACCTCCCATATACAAAATATCAATGTCAATTACACGGGATTGGTACTCTCCATTTTTGCTTTTTTTAACTCTTCCGAGTCCTTTTTCAATGGCTTTCGTTTCCAACAAGACGGCTTCTGGACTCAAATTTGTTTCTATAACAACACAGCAATTCAAGAACTTATTCACCGTTTCAAAACCCCAAGCTTCGCTTTCAAAAATTGATGAGCGAATTACCTCTGATTTGAAAACTTTCGCTAACTCGGAAATGGCTTTTTCAATATATTCTTTTCTATTTCCAATATTACTCCCTAAACCGAGGATTACCTCTTTTTTTTCTTTCATCCTATTTAATTTACAAACCAATTAAACAACTCCCAACCCTTTTATAATATTCAAGATAAAAGTCGCATAAAAAACCCCTACTTTTGTCCTTAAAGCTTTATTCTTCCTGTTTTCTCTGGAATATTAAACAAATTTCAATACAAATAAACTAAATTATGACAAACAAAAAAGTTTCATTTTGGCGTATTTTTTGGCCTAGCTTAATTGCTGGAATGGTAATTTTGACAGTAATCTTTGTTCTCTTTGCAGGTGCTATAGGTTCTCTATTGAGCAGTACACCAGTATATACAGTGAAAGACAAAACTATTTTACATCTTCAGTTAAAGGGAGATATCGGTGAAATTAGCAAAAGCGAAATTAACATTAATAGTTTTGGTATGACCAACCGCACGGGCTTAGCTGATTTACTTTATGGTTTTGAAAAAGCGGCAAAAGACGATCAGATCAAAGGAGTGTTTGTTGAACTTCAGAATGCCAGATGTGGGTATAGCACAGCAACAGAAATCAGAAATGCAATTAATAAATTTGAAAAAGAGTCAGGAAAATTTGTGGTGGCTTATCACAGTGGAGAGGCGATAAGTCTTAAGCAATACTACATTGCCTCAGCGGCAAGTGAAAACTACGGCTTCCACTCTTCCATGTTTGAGTTTTTAGGACTTGGAACGGAGTTGATGTTCTACAAAGGAATGTTTGATAAATTAGACCTTGAAATGCAAGTTATCCGAGGTTCAAACAATGACTTCAAAAGCGCGGTTGAACCCTATTTCTTAACTGAAATGAGCGATTCGAGCAGACTGCAAATCCAAACTTATTTAAATAATATCTGGTCTGCAGTAAGGGCAGATATTGGTGCCGACAGAAATATTTCTATTGAAGAACTAGATCGAATTGCTGAGAAAGGATTAGTTAGACGTGTTGGCCAAGCAGTTGAATACAACCTTATTGATGATGTTATGTACCGCGATGAAGTGATTCAACTTTTGGCGGAAAAAATAAATGTCAAAAGCACAGAAGATTTAAATTTCAAAGGTTTTGAAAAATACGCCCAAAATAAATTCGAGGATCAGCAAAATATGGCACATGTGAAGAAAGCGAACGTGGCGGTTATAATTGCAGAGGGAAATGTAATTGTGGAGGGTGATGGTTTAGCCAGCAAAAATATTACAAAACTCCTCAGAGATGCTAGAAAAGATGATGACATCAAAACGATTGTTTTCCGCATCAATTCACCTGGCGGAAGTGCTTTAGCCAGTGATGAAATTTGGAGAGAGGTTAAATTAGCAAACGACAAGAAAAAGGTAATTGTTTCTATGGGTGATGTTGCCGCATCAGGAGGATACTACATTGCTGCACCAGCAACTAAAATTTTCGCAGAAGAAACTACGATCACCGGATCAATTGGAGTCTTTGGTGTAATTCCTTACACTGGGAAAATGCTAGAAAACAAGCTAGGTCTATCATTTGACCGAGTAAGCACCAATCAACATGCTGTCTTAAGTACAAACCAAAAACTGAATGAAAAAGAATTCAAAATAATTCAAGACGAAGTAGATCATATTTACGCAGACTTTCTAAAAGTTGTAGCGGAAGGTCGCGGAATGACAATTGAACAGGTAAACACTGTAGCAAGAGGTCGAGTTTGGACCGGTAAAGATGCTTTGCGTGTTGGATTGGTTGACACCCTAGGTGGAATAAATGATGCCATTGCTTATGCCGCAAAAAATGCAGGAATTCAAAACCCTACAGTTAGATATTATCCTAAAGCCGAAAAAGAAGCATGGATTGAGCTTATTGAAGCTTTCGAAGAAGAAGATAACACGGTGAAAGAAAACCTCATCCCTGCAGAATTAACAGAGATGTATAAACGCATAAAGCAAGTGGAGCAAATGACAGGAATTCAAGCAAGACTGCCTTATGAAATAATTTGGTAAGCTTTCTTTTACAAGCATTTTAATTGCTAGAGGAGGGCTGTCCCTCCTCTTTTTTTGTTTCAATAATTGAGTAACAAAACAAAATCGATAATTGAAAATAGTCCGGTAGGTATGCTGAATGCTTTTATATTTATGTGAGTTCGATTCCGCTTAACCTATTCTCCCATCTGAAAAACGATACACTGAGCCAAGAATCAAGATTTAACTGATCATTTAAAATCTGTTGGAAGAAGGAGTTTAGTATAAAATGCTTAACGGATACTATACCAGTAAACATATCTAGTCAAGCACGTAATTAAGTGGTGTACTGAAATGATCCTTCGCAAAGTCTTATTTCCAACAACGGAAAAATCTTGTCAAATAAAAGAGAAAACTATTTTCTATTGTACTTTATTAAACTGCTAGCAAAGTTCCCGACAAGCATATTAAATAACTAGATTCAAACAAAGTCCTTACCTCCACTCTAGCGTATTTACAAACTCATAAAGGTCATGCTTCACGAAGTCTAGGGTAGGCTTTATAGAGTCGTAATTAGGCAGTGTATTAAAATAGACTACTCCACTTATAAATCGACTTGTACTGTCTGTTACATAAAACTGAAATGGTGAGGCCACATTGCCTTGTAATTCAAAGAAAGTTCCAAATACACGGGCTTCATTTCTGATAAAAGAAGTGTCTAAAATAGCCGTTGCTTTCACCTTGTGCTCGCCCACTTTATCAATCGCATAATTGACGTACACAGCAAGAGAAGTATCCATATCAATCCTACTAAGGTGCAGCGTACCATTTAAAGAGGAGAGCTCAACATCTCGATTACAACTTGAACCCTTCACGTTTTGAACCTTAAAGTAGCTCGGTTTATTGTAAGTGTACCCACAGTTATCTGTGTAATTTTCGTATGTGCGCTCTGGAAATTTCAATTCTAAAAATGTAGACGGCTTAGGAACGTAATTTTGCTGATTGTTACATGAGGTAACTGAAATTAATACAACAAAGGCAATTGCAACACTCTTCAACATTTCTTTTTACAATTTAATGATCTTAATGGTCTTTACTCTCTTCTTATCCGACGATTCTACAATGAATTTGAAGTTTTCAAATGTATAAGCTTCGTTATTTCTAAGAATCCTACCAGACTGTTCAACCAAAAAACCACCAATAGAATCTGACTCACCTTTAACTTCTTCGAAGGCTTTACCATCAATTTCAAGAACTTTATACATATCAACCAGTGAAGTTTTCCCTTCAAAAACGTAGGTTGAATCGTCTACTTTTGTATACACGATATCCTCATCATCGAATTCATCTGTAATTTCTCCAATAATCTCTTCCAAAACATCCTCTAGCGTTACCACCCCCGAAGAACCACCATATTCGTCCACCACAACGGCCATGTGCATTTTTTTCTCTTGGAATTCTTTTAGCAAATCGTCAATTTTTTTATTTTCCGGAACAAAGAAAGGTTGGCGAATAATTTTATTCCAATCAAAATCTGAAGGTGCATTCAAATGCGCTAATAAGTCTTTAACGAATAGAATTCCCATTACATTATCAAAGGTATCTTTAAAAACCGGAAGTCTTGAGTACCCTGATTTAAGAATTATTTGCATAAGATCTTCGTAGGACATTGTTTCATTTATGGCCACAGTATCTACACGCGAGCGCATTATTTGTCTCACATCTGTATTTCCAAAATTCACAATTCCTTCAAGAATTCGCTGCTCATCTGCAGAAGTACTTTCTTCACGCGTTAAGGCAATTGCGTTTTCTAGGTCGTCTGTAGAAACATCAATTTGACGTTTTCTGGCATATTTCAGGATAATGTCGGTTCCAGTAACAAGAAACATTCTTAACCATGAAAACGGCGGTATTTTACCAATCGTACTTAATGGTGTTGACATGAGTTTAACCAGTTTTAGACTATTTCTGTTGGCATACACCTTAGGAATAACCTCTCCAATTAACAAAAGAACAAAGGTTATCCCCCCTACTTCTACTGCTGTTCTAAGATAATCTACCCCAATAATATCAGGATTAACAGGATAAATTTGTGTAAAGATGTAACTCGATAAAATTACAATAGCAACATTGACAAAGTTATTTACAATGAGGATTGTCGCCAATAAATCTTGTGGATTATTTAATAACCTCAATGAAATATCGGCAGAGGGATCGGAGGATTCTCTAATGCCCTCTTTGTCTTCTGGTGTCAGTGAGAAAAAGGCAACTTCCGACCCAGAAACTAGGGCAGATGCAATTAACAGCAAAAGTAGAATAGCCAGTGAAATCCAAAAACTGAACCCGAAATCTACGGAAGTAGTCGAGAGTAAAATAAAACTGAGGGGGTCTGTATCATCCATTAAACAAATGCTTTAAAATGGTAAATCGTCATCATCATCTTCAGACAATCCTCCGCTCATCGGCTTTGGTTTTTCTGGCGTATTTCCAGTATTGAAATCAGGTTGGTTAGGGTTGGGAGCACTTTCGTTTCTGCTAGACAACATAGTCATATTATCCGCAACCACTTCTGTTGTGTATTTAGTAACGCCTGCCTCATCTTGCCAAGAGCGGGTTTTCAACTTACCTTCTACATAAATTTTCTGCCCTTTCTTCACGTATTTCTCTACCACCTCTGCCAGGCCTCTCCACACTACAATATTGTGCCAATCAGTAATATTTCTTCGCTCTCCGGTTGTCTTGTCGGTATAACTTTCTGATGTAGCAATAGGAAAACGAGCTAATTTAGCTCCATTCTCTAACGCTCTAATTTCAGGGTCTTTCCCTAAATTACCAATTAAAATCACCTTATTAACGCTTCCTGCCATAACTGCAAATGTAAAAAATTATTCACTTAATTGGTCATACTATTTTCGTAAAAAATTAATAATGTAGAAATTAGGTCTGAATTAGAGAACAAGGCATAAGTTTACAGACATGATAGAATGAATTATTTTGTACAAACTCATTTTTGTCATTATTCAAAATTCACTTCATTATTCGGCTATACATAATTGATGTATTGAAAAGTTCTTCGAATTCCTCTTCTTTAGCATTGAGTTGATGAGGAGTAAGTTCATTAAATGTTTTAACTTGATTTGACAAATCATAAATATCCTTCTCGGCCGAATCAAACAAATCACTGAGTATTTTTCCTTTATAATTCACATAAGCCAAATCTCTATTGGCCAAATGAACTTTATAAACACCTTTTAAATTATATTTAAAATCGTAATGAAAGAAACAAGAATCGCATTCGAAAAGTACATTTTTATCGAAATCATAAAGCGTTGTTGTCATAGATGTCGAATCTACCAAAGTAAAATTCCCGAATTTACTTGAGAGAATAGATTTAAATGAAAACCAAGAAGATTTGGCATTTACATCCTGATCTATTAATCGCTGATGTGACCCTGGATAACCATAACTATTTTTAGTTTTCTTGAATTGCGTCAAGATAAAATTATCACTTATCCTATTCCCTAAAAAGCCTCTGTATTGGAAATTGGTCAATGTCGAAGAATCTTTAATTGGGAAGGATGCAAAAGGAGAAAAATCTGGCGCGTTAAGTCGAAAAACGCCATTTTTCATATCGTAAATGGGTATAAATTCTTTGCGAGGCTGATGCCCTATAGCACCGCCGCCAGTCGACATTGGTGCATCACTTTCATAAGCTTCATGCACAATGGCCCCTGTACTGTCTATCAAATGAATCATGCTCGAATTGGCTACTTTTCCGAATGTGCGATAGCCTGCAATACCAAAATCATTGAAATTACTCACATCATACAGCCTTTCTCTGTGAGTGGTTATTTCGAATTTTTCGTTTCCAAGTGTATCTATAAAATAGTAATCATCACCTTCTCTTACTTTGGCTAAATTTGAATTAAATGGGCAATCTGGTAATCGAACAAATCCCTGGGCTAAAGGAGTAAAAACATCAGACGCCCTAAACTTTGGCTCAACTGCAATATTGCCATTTCTATCCAGATAACCGTATTGACCATAAGAAATTCCAATATCAGCATGAAGACCCATAAATGGATAAAGGAAGAAAGTTCTTCGGTTATTGTTCAAGGTTCCAAATTCAAGCAAAAAAGGAACATTATCAAACTGTAAAAGGGTATCAAACTGAGTGTTCACCACAACAAAGTCACCTTTATAAATATCAGTTCTAGCATTCTTATTTTCGGAATTAATTCTTGGATAAGAAGCATACCTTTCCCGATTTGTTCTGATAACGGCAAAACCATTTATAAACTCAACTTGCCGCTTTATAAAATCAGTCATTTGAACACCCAATTTTGAGAAATAAGCTTCCTGTCTTAAACTGTCCCGAACGAGTATCAAACCGTCCTCACATTCATAAGGAGGAAAAGGATATTCGAAGGGAATTACAATTTCATTTTTATAATTGACAGCGCCATACAAACCGTCTTTGCGACAAGTAACGACACCTTCAGACCAATCTCTTTTGAATTCTGTATCATATTCAGGAGTAATAATCCATTCCCCATCAACATTCATCCAACCCGAATTCCCGTCTTTTTCGGCTCTAAAAACTTGGTATTTTGTTTCCGGAATGGTAGGTGTGTAATCTATAAAAACAGCATCAAGGGCATTTGTGATTTTATCATTTCTATTATTTGTCTCAGCGGAATTTTTAATGGATGAACACGAAACCAACAAGGCTATTGCAAAGATTAGTAATAATGGGTTTATGTTTATTTTCATGTTGTTTTAGTTTGATTGGGCATGAGTAGTTCTGAGAAACGCTTGTAAAATTACTTTTAGCTTGTTTTTAAACATTTTACCGAAGAGACAAACTTTCAGGCTTACATGAATGTAAAAGTGGAAGACCCTATCACACTGACTGTCAAAGGATGTATTCCCAGAGGTTACTCTTTTAAAACCTTCATATTCTTTGACTCCCCATCATTCCCATTAATTATTACTTGATAGTAGCCCGACTTAAAGCTTCTCAAGTCAATAGAACCATTTTTAAATTCAACATTTTTTCTTCTTCCAACCATGTCAACGAGTATAACCTCTTTTACGAACTCAGCCGAAGTGTCAATATAAAGGAGATCTTTAACCGGATTTGGATATAATTTAAAGTCAGCCGAAATATTCTCAACTCCAAGGGTAATTAATGACAAATCCCCGAATGCCATCCAAAAATAAGGGATTGTGTCATTCGATGAATTTATATATGCATAGTTTTCATTCACCTCCCAAAAAGGATCGTAATTTGACATAAAAGTTACTTGGTTTAAACTTGTCAATTCAGCTCTATACAAATCGCTTGGGCTGCCAGTATCCCACCAACCTCCAGGGTTTATACTTGTAAAGACACTGCCTTCTCTGCATTCATTGTAAAATAATGAATTGTCCCATGTTGCTACAACAGGCCAATTTTCACACTTAATATCAATCGCAACTATAGGAAACCACCCTCCCGCACATAAATTGGGCAATATCTGTTTCTTTGTGTGAAAAGTTGCATTACCAAAATGGTAAAACGCATCTGAAATCCTCACATCAAAAGTGGAGTCAAGTGGAATTCCAATTATATTCTCTTCCCCAAATGAGGAGTCAATTAATTCTGTTCCATTGAAGTCATATCCAATCGTCAAGGTGTCTTTATTCCCAATTGCGTCTTCAAAAAACATTTGAAATTGAAAAGTCTGCGCCTCACTTATTTGATAAAAGCAGAGCAAAACGAATATCAAGATTATTTTTTTCATGGGTTTAGTTTTTTTTTTTAATAAAAGGTTAATTTCCCCCCCCCAACCATCAGCCCACTAATCCAACAACCATTTGTTGGCTTTGTACACCTTTTGGTATAGTTATCTTTATCGAAATTAATTAAAATTCAAAGATTTACAAACTATTTCACACCATCACTCCCAAACAACATCGCATTATTCTCCAAGAACCTTTCAATTAACCTTGGCAGGGGCAAATCATTTATTGTTTCCAAATCAACCTTCACAGTCTTTTCATCATGCAACATTTCATTTACTTCCCAAAATGTAGCGTTAATATGTTGATGCGTTAAAATATGCTTCTCCTCTGAAATCTTCTTAAGCAGTTTTACATCAAATTTATCTTCAACCATTTTATTGACTTCACTTTTCAATTTCCTTTCCTCCAATTCAAGTTTTGGAAATTCATACATATTTTGCCAAATTCCTTTTCCTTCTCTTTTAATTAATTGAATTTCTTTGGAAGGATAAATTAAATAATGAAAATACTTGGTGGTTACCTTCACCTTTTTTGATTTAACGGGAAGAAGCTTAGGGTCACCTTCTCTTAAAGACAAACAAGAATCAGATAAAGGACAATTTTCGCAATCTGGATTTTTTGGCTTACAGACCATTGCCCCCATTTCCATAATTGCTTGATTAAACTCAGCAGGATTTTCTCTATTGAGCACTTCTTCTGCGTAAGCTTTAAAAACCTTTGTTCCTTGACCGGTGTCTATCGGTGTGGCATCATTAAAAAAGCGAGAAAGCACACGAAAAGCATTCCCATCCAAAACAGCATGTGGCAAATCATAAGCAAAAGAAGCAATTGCGGAAGCAGTATAATCCCCCACCCCTTTCAAACTTTTAATGCCTTTATAGTTATCTGGAAAAACACCATTAAACTCATTTACCACTTGTTTTGCGGCTGTATGTAAATTTCTTGCTCTGCTGTAATAACCTAAACCCTGCCATAATCTCAGCACCTCTTGCTCATCGGCATTGGCTAAATCTTGCACAGTGGGAAAATTTTCTACGAACTTATAGTAGTAAGATTTTCCTTGATCCACTCTAGTCTGTTGCATAATTACCTCCGAGAGCCAAATTTTATATGCGCTTTTTGTTTCTCTCCATGGAAGTTTTCTGTGGTTTTGTCGATACCAAGCTTGTATTAATGGTGCAAAATGAGACATTTAGGATAAATTTTAAAATTATTTCAAAAAATACAAAGATAAGAGGAATAAGCTAAGTACCTTTGTGGCTGAAAATCATTAAGTTGTTAAAAGTTAAAAATTTAGATTATGACAAAAGCTGATATTGTAGCTGAAATTGCCGAGGAAATTGGACTAGAGAAGAATGAAGTTCAAAAAACTGTAGAGTCGTTTATGAACACAGTAAAGAAATCACTTACAAACGGAGAGAACGTTTACTTAAGAGGATTTGGTAGCTTTATCGTAAAAGAAAGAGCGGAAAAAACTGGTCGTAACATCTCAAAAAACACTACTATTATAATTCCTGCGCACAATATTCCATCATTTAAACCTGCAAAAACATTTGTAGAAGACGTAAAATCAAACGTTAAGGTTAAATAATCGAAAAATTGTCCGCTTATTGGGACTTATAAAAGTTATTTATATCTTTGCACTCCTGTTTTTTCTGAAAGCAGGAGTGTTTTCTTTTTGAAACACAGATATAACAAAGAATATTAATACTTAAAACATATAATTATGCCAAGCGGTAAAAAGAAAAAGAGACATAAAATGTCAACGCACAAAAGAAAGAAGCGTTTAAGAAAGAACCGTCACAAGAAGAAAAAATAGATTTCACTTCTTTATAGTACAGCAAACGAATAGCGCATACAATGTGACACTCTTGCTAGTGCTAGTAGGACAATTCAGCAAATAACTTGGCAATTGATTGCTAAGTTATTTGTATTATATAAACTTAAAAACGGCTTCCGTGAATTACGAATTAGTAGTTGACTCCCGCAAAGGGAGTGTTTGGCTTGCACTACTAAAAGACGGAAAGCTTATTGAGTTACACGAAGAAAGCGAACAATCAGACTTTGCAGTGGGTGATATATACCACGGTAAAGTGAGAAAGGTTGTGCCCAGTCTTAACGCGTGTTTTGTAGACGTTGGATACGAAAAGGATGCATTTTTGCATTATTTGGATTTGGGTCCACAGTATCTCTCGCTCAATAAGTTTACCCAACATACGTTGCAAGGCAAACAAAACGTAGCCGACCTATTATACTTCAAATCTGAGGAGGATATAGCTAAGGATGGAAAAATCACAGATGTGGTTTCTTCCTCCCAACACATAATGGTTCAAGTTGCAAAAGAACCAATCTCGAGTAAAGGACCTCGATTAAGTGCTGAGGTAACATTAGCCGGTCGGTATTTAGTACTCGTTCCGTTTTCAAACAAGGTCTCAATTTCTCAGAAATTAAAAGACCCTGAAGAGCGCGAACGTCTGCGCGATATTATGAAAAACATCAAGCCAAAGAATTTTGGGGTGATTATTCGTACTGTTGCGAAAAACAAGAAAATCGAACAAATCGATCAAGACCTTAAAGATCTTATTGCGAAATGGACTAAATTACATGGTAATTTAATTAACTCCAAACCACCAAGAAGAATCCTAGGGGAAATCAATAAGGCCTCCTCATTGTTGAGAGATTTATTGAATTCAGACTTTACAAATATTCATGTAAACGATGATGATTTATTCGAAAAAATGAAACTCTATGTCGCTTCTATTGCTCCCGACAAGGAAAAAATATTAAAGCGATACAACGGTAAACTAGATATCTTTGAGAAGTTTGGAATTAACAAACAAATCAAAACACTATTTGGAAAGAAAGTTCCTTTACAAAGCGGTGGATATTTAATTATTGAACATACTGAAGCCATGCATGTGGTGGATGTGAACAGCGGAAACAGAAAAGACCCTAAAGGACAAGAAAGCAATGCCTTAGCAACCAATCTTGAAGCCGCAGAAGAATTAGCACGTGTACTCCAGTTGAGAGACATGGGTGGTATTGTTGCTGTCGATTTTATCGATATGCATGAAAAGGAAAACAACAAGATGCTCTTTGAAAAAATGAAAGAGTTCATGAAACCTGATCGTGCAAAACACAACATCTTACCTCCTTCTCGCTTTGGAGTAATAGAAATCACACGTCAGCGAGTTCGACCAGAAACAGACATTGAAACATCAGAAAAATGTCCAGTTTGTGATGGAACTGGAGAGATCACAGCAAGTATTTTATTTGCTGATGAAGTTGAAAATAATCTGACCTATTTAATTGAGGACAGAAATATTAAAGACATTTCACTTGAAGTACATCCGTATATTGAATCTCATTTTAAGATTGGATTACTTTCAAAACAAGTAAAATGGTTTTTGAAATATAAGAAATGGATCAGGGTTACGGGGGTAACAAACTTCCATTTATTACAATATGCTTTTAAAGATAAAGAAGGCAAAATTGTGAAAATTTAGGCATGAATGAAAAGGACAAATATTCCTTTTTAGAAGCCAAACACAAAATTGAGGCTTGGTGTGCTTATCGAGATCGTTGTCATCACGAGGTTTATAACAAACTTAGAGATTACGGGATAGACGATGAGGACACCAACGCTTTACTCTCCCATCTTATAGAATATAAATTCCTTGACGAACAACGCTACGCAGATAGTTTCGTTTCGGGTAAACACCGCATTAAAAAATGGGGTAGAAATAAAATCATATCCCATCTAAAGCAGAAAAGAATTACTTCAAGAATTATTCAAGACGCTTTAAAAGAGATTGACGAACAAGAATATCGAGATATGCTTTATTCTTTAGCACTCTCAAAGTGGAAGTCTAAAAAGGGAAAGCCTTTCGAAATCAAAGTCAAGGTACAACGTTATCTCATTAGCAAAGGATATGAATTCGACCTAATTTATAACGCATTGGAAGATGTGGAAAATGAGTTAAAGGAATAATTCTTTCAAGAATTAACCGATTAAAAACATAGGTCAAAAAATTTTAAATTATATTAGCGAATTATAAGATTTTGAGACGTGTCTGATAGCATAATAATAATTCCAACTTACAATGAAATTGAAAACATCGAACGCATGATTCGAAAAGTTTTCAGCTATGAAAAAGCGTTTCATTTACTCATTGTTGATGACAACTCTCCAGATGGAACGGCCGCTAAAGTCAAGGAACTTCAAAAAGAATTCCCAACTCAATTATATATTTTAGAACGTCCAGAAAAAAACGGTTTAGGAACTGCTTACAAGGCAGGATTTGACTGGTGTTTGGATGCAAGCTATGATTATATCTTTGAAATGGATGCTGATTTCTCACATAATCCTGACGATTTAATCCGCTTATATGAGGCTTGCGCACAGGAGGGGGTTCATCTCTCAATAGGCTCTCGCTACTGCAGCGGCGGTAAAGTAAAAAACTGGCCTATAATGAGAATTTTGATGTCCTACTTCGCCTCTATTTATGTACGCATGATTTTATGGATAGGAATTAAGGATACCACGGCAGGATTTAAATGTTATACGCGCGAAGCATTACAAGAAGTAAATTACGACATTATTCCATTTAAAGGGTACGCATTCCAAATTTGTATGAAATATGGAGTACGAAAACATAATTTAGACATTGTTGAAGTTCCAATTACCTTTATCGATAGACAAAGAGGAACTTCAAAAATGAGTTCAGGAATTTTTAAAGAAGCATTTTTCGGTGTTTGGAAAATGAGAAGCATGAAACTATGAAATATCTATTAAAACAAGCCACGATAATCAATGAAGGAACATCGACTGTAGGAGATGTATTAATTCAAAATGATAAAATCGAAAAAATAGCATCTTCCATTTCAGATGCTACAGCAACTGAAATCAATTGTGAAGGAAAATATCTTGTTCCGGGAAGTATAGATGACCAAGTTCACTTTAGAGAACCGGGTTTAACCCACAAGGGGAATATTCACAGTGAAAGTCGTGCTGCTGTTGCTGGTGGGATTACTTCATTTATGGAAATGCCAAACACGGTACCTAATGCACTTACGCAGGAATTGTTGGAAGATAAATATAAAATTGCTGCTCATTCAAGTATAGCAAATTACAGCTTCTTCATGGGAGCTTCTAATGACAACATTGCAGAAGTTCTAAAAACCGATCCTAAAAATGTTTGCGGTGTAAAAGTTTTTATGGGTTCAAGCACAGGAAATATGTTGGTTGATGAACCCGAAACACTAAACAAAATCTTTAGTGAGGTTCCTATGCTCATTGCAACACATTGCGAAGATGAAGAAACGGTACGCAGGAATATGGAGACTTACCGTAAAAAATACGGCGAAGACCTTCCGATTAAATATCATCCTGAGATAAGAAGTGCTGAGGCCTGTTATCTATCCTCATCATTAGCCGTATCATTAGCCAAAAAACACAATGCTAGACTGCATGTTTTGCATATTTCTACAGAAAAGGAATTGTCATTATTCGAAAATCAAACTCCTTTAGCTCAGAAAAGAATTACGGCAGAGGCCTGCGTTCATCATTTGTGGTTTACTGAAGAAGATTATGAAGAAAAAGGAACTTTCATTAAATGGAATCCTGCAGTAAAGAAAAGAACGGACCGTGATGCGATTTGGCAAGCTGTTTTAGACAATAGAATTGATGTGATTGCAACAGATCATGCTCCTCACACTATTGAGGAAAAGAACAATACTTATTTCAACGCTCCTTCTGGTGGGCCATTGGTTCAGCATGCTTTACTTGCTCTTTTAGAAAAATCTAAAGAAGGAATTATTAGCAAAGAAAGAGTGATTGAGAAAACTGCTCACGCTCCTTCTGTTCTGTTTGGTGTTGAAAAAAGGGGATACATTCGTGAAGGGTATTTTGCAGATTTAGTAATTATTGATCCAAATAAATCAACTACAGTTACAAAAGATAACATTCTATATAGTTGTGCTTGGTCTCCTTTTGAAGGCACTACTTTTAATCATAAGATTGAAAAAACTTTCGTAAACGGTAATTTGGTTTTTGACAACAATAAAATTATTGACCAAAGCAAAGGAAGCCGTCTTACCTTCAATAGATTCGATTAATGAAAAAGTTAATGTATCTTCTTATGGGTTCAATTTACTTATTACTCGGCGCATGTTCTTATCAATTCGATAAACAAAGTGCTCCAGACGATTTGATTCCTAAAGATACATTTACTTTGCTGTTACATGAGGTTATGATTGTAGAGTCCTATTTTAAGCATCAACAATCTAATGTAAAAGCCTATTCAGAATCTTTACCAGAGGCTATACTACCCATCTTCGAAAAATACAATGTCGACAGTTCAAGATACGCTAGTTCGATGAATTATTATTCTTCCCGACAAGAAGAACTCATTGAAATTTATAGTCAAATTCAGGATAGTTTGACATTGAACACGGTGGAGTTCGAGTAATTGATTCTGCTTGTTTGAATTGCCCTCCATTTTGATTCCCTAGGACTAGTGCTATTTAAACCGTAATATTGCCCCACATGAGAGTATAAATGGTAGAGGTGAATAAAACTTTATGGATATAAACCTTCATCAAATCAAAAATACCGAAACCTTATTGTTTAAATCCACCAGAAAATCTATATTGGTAGGAAAAGAAAAACAACATGAGATTTCATACAAGAAAATGGGTAAAACCAGAAGATTTAAATCCAAATGGGACATTATTTGGTGGACGTTTATTAGAATGGATTGATGAAGAAGCGGCTTTGTATTCAATTATTCAGTTAGAAAATCCAAAAACGGTTACAAAATTCATTAGTGAAATTGATTTTCAAAGTTCTGCCAAACAAGGAGATATTATTGAGATTGGAATCGAGGTGATAAAGTTTGGAACAGCTTCTCTCACCTTAAAGTGCGAAGTACGCAACAAAATGACCCGCAAAACGATAATCATGGTTGATCGAATTGTGATGGTGAGCTTAGATGAAGACGGCAATGCAAAACCACATGGAAAGACAGAAATAGAATTTGTAAAGAATAGATTGAAAGAATAATTCCAAAAGGATAGAAACGTAATGAAAATTATGGCGACGCCCAGTCTTACGTCTCTTCCACTTATAAATGGATTAATCAAAAAAGGGACACCATATTGGCATCCCTTTAATTATGGTTTTAACTATTTATGTAAATTCTAATTCACCATCTCTAGTTCTTCTTTTTTCAGCAGCGAACCTACTTCAGTCAATGGATAAATCTCACTGTATTTCTTTATTTTGTCCATTTCAACACGACGGTTAATATGAACTCTCTTAAGCCCTTGAGGAGTTGTTACCCCACTTGCAGCCATCAGTTCGATAAAGCTATAAACAGTTTGAGAATGGAAGTTAGCCACACGCTGTGACTTATCTTCTACATCCAGTCCACGCATTAAGCTTTTGTCCTGTGTTGCAACCCCCACTGGACAAGTGTTTTTATGACAAAGCAAGGCTTGTATACATCCTGTTGCCAACATCATTGCACGTGCACAAGCAACAGTATCTGCTCCAATGGCTATTAACCTAGCGATATCGAAACTACTGAACACCTTACCTGACGCCACAACACTAATATCCTTTTTAAGGTCATAACCACGCAATGTATTCACTGCATAAGCCAATCCATCTCTCAACGGAATACCAATAGCATTTGAGAATTCAACTGGTGCAGCTCCTGTTCCCCCTTCACCTCCGTCGATCGTAATGAAATCTGGTTTTATTCCCGTTGCAATCATTGCTTCGCAAATATCTGTAAACTCAATCTGCTTTCCAATACACATTTTAAAACCTACAGGTTTCCCACCTGAAAGTTCTCTCATTTCTTTAATGAAATACATGAGTTCTGTAGCATTTGTAAAAGCGGAATGCGTATTTGGTGAGTGTACCGTTGTATGTGGTTCAACGTGACGAATTGCCGCAATTTCTTCAGTGTTTTTTGAAGCTGGCAAAAGTCCACCATGTCCTGGTTTTGCACCTTGAGAAATTTTTAGCTCAATCATTTTCACGTTCGGAATACTGGCATTTTCCTTAAAGGTTACTGGATTAAAGTTTCCTTTTTTATCACGACAACCGAAATATCCAGTTCCAATTTGCCAAATTAAATCTCCACCATATTGTAAATGGTAAGGACTAATTCCTCCCTCTCCAGTATTCTGGGCGAAACCTCCAATTTTAGCTCCTTTATTCATTGCCAAAACAGCATTCATGCTTAAAGAACCGAAACTCATTGCTGAGATGTTCATTAAACTGGCAGCGTATGGCTTTAAACAGTCTGGACCTCCAATCATAACTCTAGGGTCATGGTCAATTTCCTTTCTGTTTTTGGCGTAAATAGAGTGATCCATCCATTCATAACCAATGTCGTAAACGTTTAACTGAGTTCCGAAAGGCGCAGTATCATTTACTTTTTTGGCACGTTGATAAATCAAAGAGCGATCTAATCGGTTGATGGGCCTACCGTCTGTATCATTTTCCACGAAATATTGCATAATTTCTGGACGAATAGACTCAAGGATAAACCTCAAATTTCCAATCACTGGGAAATTTCTACGAATACTATGTTTCTTCTGAAAAATATCAAAATACCCTATTAGGATTAATGGACCAAAAAAGGCCATAAACCAAAGAACGTTATTCCAAAATGGATAAACTAAAGCAACTGTTCCTGTAATCAGGATGGACAATAAAATAAATATACCTCTTGGCTTCATGACATTATAAATTAATGATGTTTTACCTTGAATTTTTAATTTGTTTACTACCTCAAAACTAATCTGCAAAGCTAATTGAAATATCTCATTCAGCATTAGAGTTCAGGGAAGAATTACAGATTATATTGTAAACCCAAACAATAAATTTTGACCTGTGTTTAATGTGATAAATTTAATTCTTCTAAATCATATTTACATTGTAATACTCTGGCAGATGCGAGACTTCTTTGCCTAGCCACTCTGGATGTGCGAATTCTTCATTTTCATTTGTAAGTTCTATTTCAGCAAGAATCAACCCTTTTTTCGGCGATTCAAACTCGTCTACTTCCCAAACAAATCGATCTATTTTAAGTTCATAACGAACTTTAATAATTTTTGCCTCGCAGAACTCTTTCAGCATCTCTTCTGCATCCGCTTTTGGAATAGCATATTCAAATTCGCTTCTGGAAACTCCTTGGGTTTTTCCTTTAATAGTAATTCTCCCTTTTTCGCCGTGCACACGAACACGAACAACTGTTTCTGGGGAAGATAGAATATACCCCTGCAAAATCCTTGTTCCTGATTCTGGCCTAACCTTATTCCAGAGTTCTTCCTTTACCAAAAATTTCCTTTCAATTTCTACTCCCAAATTATAATGTTTTCATTAAATCAATTAAACGATTGGAGTATCCCGCTTCGTTATCATACCAGCCAACAAGTTTTACCAAATTTCCCACTACGGAAGTCAATTGGCTATCGAATATACAACTATTAGGATTTCCGATAATATCAGAAGAAACCAAAGGCTCGTCGGTATAAGATAAAATCCCTTTTAATTCGTTTTCGCTGGCACGTTTAAATTCGGCGTTAATCTCCTCTACCGTTGGCACCTTCCCTTCTACGGTCAAAGTTAAATCCGTTAAAGAACCATCCGGAACAGGCACCCTAATTCCACAACCGCCGATGTGCCCCTCTAACTCTGGGAAAATTTTAGTTAGCGCCTTTGCGGCACCTGTTGTTGTAGGCACAATAGATTCTGCGGCCGCTCTTGCTCTTCTCAAATCTTTGTGAGGAGCATCGTGCAATCTTTGATCTGAAGTATAACTGTGTACCGTTGTGATATAAGCGCTTGTTATCGTGCACATATCCTTGAACAATTTCACCATAGGTGCTGCAGAATTTGTGGTACAAGAAGCGTTACTTATCAATACATCGTCTGGCGTTAGAATGTCATCATTCACCCCTAAAACCACAGATTTGATATTATCTCCTTGTCCAGGCGCACTAATCACCACCTTTTTAGCTCCTCCCTTAAAGTGTGCAGAGGCCGCTTCCTCAGTTCTAAAAAGTCCTGTAGATTCTAAAACTATATCCACTCCATATTTTGCCCATGGAATTTCTGCTGGATTTGAGAATTGTGTAAAAATGATCTTACTTCCATTTTCAAAAACAATAGTGTTGTTTACCACTTCAAAGGCCTCTTGAATCTGTCGATGAACTGAATCATATTTAAGTAAGTGTGCCAAGGTTTTAATGTCTGCTAAATCATTAACTACAGCTACCGACACCTCAGATTGCTTCAAACTCATTCTGGTAAAATATCTTCCTATTCTACCAAAACCATTAACACCTATTTTTTTCATACAGTTCTTGTTTATTTACAAACAAAGCTAAGGATTCTCCATAGGATTCAAAAGAAATAATAGAAATGATGCACTGACAAATCAATAAAATTTATCAAGGCGACCTATTTAGTGTCTGGACGGAAACACATCAAAATTAAAAATATTTCTTTTTGCGATAGTTCCCTTTATTTTTAACCGCCTGATGCTAAGGCATCACCTCATAAAAATAAATTCATCTCTCATCAAAAATAATCTATTTTATAAAATTCGTCTGTTTCCGACCAACCACTATCGTTTAATCCCATTTGTCTTTTCTTGTAAAGAACTTTCATAATAAATGAACAGAATACATCCTTCACTCAAAGGAGTGTTCAATCAAAAATCCGGGTTTTCTATTGCCCGAATGATCTGTTATGACTTATTCCCATCGATCATCCGAAGACAATATTTTGATAATCACTACAAAACTTTAAATTTCACAGGGAAGAAAATTGACTTTTACAATCTGCGATTTAAACAGTTAGTCCTAAAATTTATTGAAAGACAAACAACTTCTTTAAAAGAAGATTCCTTTCAATCCGCTATTTTCCTTAAATTCGTACAATGATGCGAATTCTAATACTTTTTTCACTGTGTTTGTTCTCCTTTCTTGGAAATTCCCAAGGCAATTGGACATGGACAAAATTGAGTAATCTTCCCATTTCGACATCAAATAACGCAGTGGTGCATGCGAAAGCCGCAGATGGAAAAGCCGTCTATAGCTTCGGCGGAATCTCGGGAACGCTTAGCTCTTCAGAAATTCATCAACGCGTTTTCAAATATGATGTAAGTCAAGATCTCTGGTTGGAAATGGATGCTATTCCAGATACCTCAGGAAAAATTGCAAGTGCAGCAAGCTACGTTAATGATAAGATTTACATTATTGGCGGCTATCATGTAGAAGCCAACGGAACAGAGACGAGTTCAGAAAAAGTGCACATCTATAATCCCATAACCGACGTATTCGAAGCAGACGGAAATCCACTCCCTATTCCCATTGACGACCATGTGCAAGCAGTTTGGCGCGACAGTCTAATTTATGTTATTTCAGGCTGGAGTAATACGGGGAATGTTCCAGACGTTCAAATTTACAATCCTGAACTCAACTCATGGACAATGGGAACACCAACGCCTAGCTTTTCTTTTTATCCAAGTTTTGGAGCTTCGGGATACATTTTAGGAGACACCATTTTTTATTTTGGGGGAGCGAAAGACTTTCCATCATTCGAGGCAACAAATGTCTTACGCAAAGGAATTATTGATAAAAACGATCCCACGCAAATTCAGTGGACAGTCATAAATTCGGGAAATGGAGAACCTTTGTATCGTGCGGCGTGTTCAGGACATGACAAAACTATTTTCTGGGTGGGAGGAGCTAAAAAAGCTTACAACTTTAACGCTTTAGAATACTACAACAATAAAGTAGTTAAGCCCAATAAAAGAATTTATGAAATTGACTTAGAGGAAAAAAGTCAAAGCAACATCTACAGTGTGGAAAACCGAGGAATGGACTTAAGAGGAATTGCTAAACTAGGTGGAGGAAACTGGATTATTGCAGGGGGAATAGACAGCTTACAACAGGCAAGCAAAGCAACTTATCTGCTGCACAACCCCAGACTTTCCGACATAGGAACAAGTAACAAACCTCCCATGTTTAAGATTAGAGAAAGTGAAGACTACTTTACAGTAGAAACAGAAAATGTGGGCAAAATCATCATCTACGATATTCAAGGAAGAACAATTTACAAGTCCAATAAGCAACTGGCGGATTTAAGCATTGCAAAAACTGAGTTGCAAAGAGGAATGCTTATTTTCACTTATGAAGACGATGTGAATCTGCCCATTGTTTTAAAAAAAATTCATCCTTAAAATTGAGCGTAATAAAAAATGGAATATCTAATCAATACTCCCATTGAATACCTCAAAGGTGTAGGCGCCGAAAGAGGAAATGTACTTCGAATGGAAGCCGGCATAGATAAAATGTGGGATTTACTCAACTACTTCCCTTTTAGATATGTAAACAGGTCCAACTACGCCAGAATAGTTGATATTCCCAGTTATGAAGGTCAATCTATTCAACTGAAAGGGACAATCAAAGGCGTTAGAGAAATTGGAACAGGAAGAGGAAAACGCTTACAAGCCACTTTTCAAGATCAATCGGGAGTAATAGATTTGGTTTGGTTTAAAGGAGCAAAATGGATTAAAAACAAATTAACTCCTGGTGTACTTTTTAGAGTTTACGGAAAACCAGCGCGCTTTGGTTCAAATTGGAATATTGCACATCCAGAAATTACACCTTTTGAACAAGTAGCCCATGAAAAAGGCTTACAACCCATTTATAACAGTACAGATAAACTCACAAAAAAAGGTTTACATTCTAACGGAATAGAAAAGTTAACTTATCAATTGGCTTCTACCTCCAGAGGGAAAATTCCAGAAATTTTACCTCAAGAAATCATCGAGGAATATCGGCTCATTTCTAGAGATGAAGCTTACCATTTAATTCATATTCCCAAAACAGCAGAAGACATTCAAAAGGCGCAAATGAGAATAAAATTTGAGGAACTTTTGTTTCTTCAATTGGAACTGCTCTTGCGGAAAAATGCCAATACTGAGAAGTCTGAAGGGTTTGCTTTTGGGAAAACAGGGCCCTACTTTGATGAATTTTATAAAAACCACATTCCTTTTGAACTTACCAATGCTCAAAAAAGAGTGGTGAAAGAAATTAGGAAAGATTTGAGGAAAGGAATTCACATGAATCGTTTGTTGCAAGGTGATGTGGGAAGTGGAAAAACACTAGTTGCCTTACTCAGCATGCTTTTTGGAATAGGAAATGGATATCAATCTGCTTTGATGGCACCTACCGAAATTTTAGCCCAACAACATTTTAAAACAATAGAAGAACTATTGGCTCCGCTAGATGTAAAAGTGGCGCTTTTAACGGGTTCAGTAAAGAAAAAGGACAGAGTTGGTTTATTTGAAGAACTGGAATCAGGTGAAATTGATATTCTAATTGGAACCCACGCACTTTTGGAACCTACGGTGAAATTTAAGAATCTTGGTTTAGTAGTCATAGATGAACAGCATAGATTTGGTGTAGCACAAAGGGCAAGACTTTGGAGGAAAAACACAAAACCACCGCATATTTTAATCATGACAGCAACGCCAATTCCAAGAACTTTAGCCATGACTTTCTATGGAGACCTAGATGTTTCGGTGATTGACGAACTTCCACCGGGAAGAAAACCAATCAATACCATGCACTTTTTTGATAAAAGTCGACTAAGGGTTTTTGATTTGATAAAAAATGAAATTGCATTAGGAAGACAAGTTTATATCGTTTATCCGCTTATTCAGGAATCAGAAACGATGGATTATAAAAACTTGATGGAAGGCTACGAAGCAGTTTCAAGAACATTTCCCAGACCAAACTATCAAATAAGCATCGTTCATGGACAAATGAAAGCTGAAGACAAAGCTTTTGAAATGGATCAGTTTGCAAAAGGGAATACACACATTATGGTGGCCACTACCGTAATTGAAGTGGGAGTAAACGTTCCAAATGCTTCTGTGATGATTATTGAAAGTTCTGAAAGATTTGGGCTTTCTCAATTGCACCAATTGCGCGGACGAGTTGGTCGTGGAGCAGAAAAATCTTATTGTATTTTAATGACAGGCGATAAACTTTCACAAGAAGGAAAGAAAAGAATTCAAACGATGGTTTCCACCAATGATGGATTTAAAATTGCGGAAGTAGATTTAGAAATTCGAGGGCCTGGAGATATTATGGGAACGCAACAAAGTGGAATCATGAATTTGAATTTAGCTAATCTAGCTAAAGATGGTCAATTGGTTAGTGCTGCAAGAGAAACGGCAAGGCATATTTTAAAAGAAGACCCTAAAATTCGCTTAGGAAAACACAGGGGTTTACGCACAGAATTAAAAAGACAATTAAAATCGAGGCCCAATTGGAGCAAAATTTCTTAAATTGACATTATGAAAAAATTAAACGCAATTCTATTTTTCGCATTATTTCTCACGACAACCGCTTTTGGTCAGATCAGTGGCGATGTAGTAAAAGACAATAGAAAAATTACCACAGAACTTCCTTACGTTATTGAAGGACATATCACTGGGAAAATAACAATTCAAATTAGCGTTGATGCTTTGGGAGACATTTCATCAAGTAAAGTTTTAGACGATAAATCGACAATCAAGAGTACTCCAGCAAAAATCAAAGCGTTAAATCATGTTTCGAAATTTAAGTTTGAACCAGGTACTTGGTTTCCGAAGTTTCATCAAGGAGAAATTGTGATTACTATGGTGAGACCAAATTAGGCTTTGCCCAGCTAGTTATTTACGACTTAATTCCCATACAGATTAAAATATTTGCAGCTATATGGAATACTGTGGGGTAAGTGTATATTACTAACTTGAGCTAAACAGTTATTAATTTGCCTAAATTCTTATATAAAAGGACAAGTTCAAAACCGATATCTTACAATAGATAATCCTCTTTGAGAAACAAATTTTCAAAGCGGTGTTGAGCGTTGAAATAAAGAACCTAAAGATTACAACTCCGTCAGCTGACGGACGATAGATTAATAGCCAAGGACGCAAGTCCTTGGTGTAAAAAGTACATCAGAACAAAACCCCACAAAATCATATAACGCCAGTTATTTTGATTATTTAATATCAGAAAAATGCACACCCCAATTAAGGAATGTGCATTTCATAAAGTTTTGAATTGTTGTTTACTTCTCTTTACTCACAATCAACTTAGAATTCATTTTCATAATTCCGTCGTTGTAAATATTAACGATGTAAACTCCATTTTCAAGGTTTCTTGTATCAATAAGCTTTTCACCTGTATTTTCTTCTATACTTCCTGTTCCAATTTCGCGACCATTCATGTCATAAATTTTGTATTGTGCATTTTCCAATTCATCATAGATTTCCCATTTGATGCTTGTGAATTCACTTGCTGGGTTTGGATAAACTGTGATATTGTACATGAGTTCTTCTAAAGTTGGTTCGTTACCTGATGGAGCTGGAATTGTTAACATTTTAGCCATTCCACCGCCTTCTGGTACTTCCTTCTCGAAACAAATATCATAGAAGAAACATAAAATGTTTTCAGCGTAACCAGATGCCCTGTTGCCTTTTTCTGCTAAAGTTTCAAGGTATTGAACTTCTGTAGAATCTAATTGTGCTATGTTACGTGAACCTAAGCTAGATCTGAAAGTGATATAATTATCAAAATCTTCAATCAGACCTATGTCAGCTTGCATACTTTCGTCGCTATTGATTGCTTGCAAAACAGAATCTGCTCTAGACCATTCACTATTTTCTATAAAGAAATCCATCACACCTATTTTATTAGAAATCCCTTCTCCCATCAAAACGATGTTGTGTCTTTCTGAATAGGTATGTTCCTCTTTTGACTTCTTCAAATACTTAATAAAGTGAGTTGCCTCGGCAATTTTTGACTGATAAGCCATTATTTCGCCTTCTAAACTGGTTCTCACTGTTTCTGTATTCCAGTTGTTTCTAACATAATTAAGCATGTATTCTGGAAGCGCATTGTTGGTAACATCATTTAACTCAAAAATGAATTGCTCTCCTTTCGTTGCGTCAGGATTGGCTAAAAGCACCTCTAGCAGCATAGCATTAGGCAAAATATTCTCACCCGCTGCCGTCAACAATGCTTCTGTTGAAAGATATGGCGCTTCTTGCATCAAATTGTTTCGCAATGTCCAAGCATCTGATGACCAGTTATTCTCAATTTGACTTTGAAGAATATCTGTATTGCCATTGTCGATTAAAGAGATGTAATTGTAGTAAAGGTTGTTATAAGCTGCTTCATGACTGACAAGTTCTGTTTCAAAATCAGCTAATTCAGTTGTGCGTTGATCGAGAATTAACACCCCAGGCTTAAAGTTTGAAAGACATGAGTTTGAGACCTCAAGTAAAACTTCATTTACTGGGCCGACCACACCGTTTGTCATATTGGGCATCGTAATACCACCTGAATGATAATATTTTATCTGGTTGGCATAATTAGCGATGTCTAGGGTATTAAACTGAAATGTGTTTCCTGCTGATGTTTGCGGATAATAATCACCTTGATTTTGTCTAACGCCATGACTATTATGTGAAGAGTTAATTAAAATCGCATTATCATTATTCACATATTCATTACAAAGGAATTGCAAACCATTCTTTGCATACTTACTTCGGTTTATTCTATTTGATTTTGTTCCTTCAAAAAGATTATTTAGTGAGTTTTTATATAGCCTATTATCAGACGGCCCGCCATTATCTACAACAATACCCGACGTTTTACCACTAATTAAATTATTTTGTACAGAATTTTCTTCTACAATATACTCGGCTGAGTTCTGAAGATAAATTCCATTACCTGAATAAGTACTACTATTATACCCACCATCGCCAATCACAAAATTATTTCTGTTAATATTTACATTATCAAACTCTTTAACACGAATCCCCCAAATATTGTTGGTAAAATCAGTTTGAGAGATGGTAACTGCTTCTGTAACTCCGGCTCCAGCAACTTGGATAGCATACTCTAATCCATCGAAACTCGATTTCATCAATAAACCTGTTGGACAAGGCGTTCCATAAGGAAGTGGTGGAGAATCACATCGAGGAATAACCCTAAAACTAGCATCTAAAGATGAAATACCTTCATTTGGAGAACTACTTAAAGATTTATTAGTGGTCACATTATTTGAAAAATGACAATTTTTAAAGTCAATTCCATGCACTTTCCAAAGCGTCACATAGGGCTGCTGCGGGTATCCCTCCACAAAATCATCATTTGTCAAGAATTCTGTATCGGTAAAACTGGAAGTGTTGTTTCGAAAATAACCAGGATAATTCGGTGTAAAATTCTGATAAGCCATAAACTCAACACCCCTTCTGTTGTTTCTAAACACTCCATCAGTTGATTTAATCACACCACCAATTTCACTCCAAGATTGAGGATTCCAATTGGTGAAAGCGAGATGCGCATTTTCTATTGTACCACCATTTTTTAGTTCTAACATCCCTTGGTGGGTTGGGTTATTTACTGGGAATTGGTGTAGGTTGGAAGTACCATAAACCTCAACTCCTTGCCAGTAGTAACCTTCGCTATTATCGCAAGCTAATTTCATATTGGTAAAGACGGCCCTGTCTAATGTCAACTTAGCGCCTTGCTCAATGATTACTTTGGCATCAGGTGCAAAACGGAAAGTCATATTTTTTATAACTACGTTTTTTCCCGATGGAATAATTAAATCACCTTGCATTGCAATATCTGAGTTGGAAACACCCCAAGGGTTTTGATTTGGAATTGGTTGCCATGTTGCACTTGTTCCTGCGGTATATCCTGCAACAGTATAAATTGAAGGGTACCCAATACTACTATAATCCATCCCATCGATTTGGTCTGGGAGCATGTAGGATTTTAATCCCTCTGAGTAATATGATGCATTCTGCATATTAAAATTGTATGTGAATGGCACATCAATCATATTAAAGACGCCTGTAGACGGTGTATTTGGATTGGTGAATGAAGCCAGACCATTTGAGTGTGCCAAATACAGCTTTCCCAATTTTCCAATTTCCATTTGAGAATATTGAAGGGCCGTGGATTGGCTTTGACTAATTCCAGGTACTGCCTGAATTCCGCTGGAAGGCGAATTGAAGTCATAATAATCAAAGGCATTAGTATAAAATTTATTTGTACTATGAGAGATATATAGAATACTTCCATTTGGAGAAAATTCTAAACCATGAATATATGGCTGTACTTGATTGCTCGGTAAATTCGGAAAGTCTAAATAACTTAGAAGTTCCTCTGATATTACGTCACCAGAACTATTCAAATCTAAGCAAAGAACTGATTGCGAAACCTGAGTATTGCTGTTTAAAACATTTAGCTTTAAGGCAACTGCTAAGCGATATTTTTCAGGACCTTCACCTGGTAATTCTATAAGTTCCATCTCTCCTCTTTGTTGCTGACCTGTATTTTCATTAGTATACGTTGGTATAAAAGACCAATAGTTATCAAATTGTAAGTTTGAAGCAGATACCTTAAATCGATACAAGCCTTTATAACCTGTGAAGAAAACAAAACGTGTGTTATCATCTCTTAATTTAGAAGCAGCAAAAAAGATGGAAGATGATCTTTCAGGATGTGATATATCAGGAAATTCACTAGGAATATATTGCTGTATATTTTCACAAAACAATACTAGACCTAATCTACCGCTATTGGCAGAAACATCTGTTGGTAGAGACATGTCTAATTTTGCTACAAAAGCTTTTGAATGAACTAAGTCATAGTTGTTAGAACCAGCAAGAAATATATAAAATTGGCTACAATTATCAGGAACAGGCACTATAGTTATTTCAGCTGTTCCATATAGGTTTATACCGTTATTCGGAATTGTTAACATACCTATTCTGTAACCCTCTTTATCATATATCATGTCGTCTACAATAAAAAAGAGTAAATCTCCGTTTGCATCCTGCATGGCGTTCGAGGCGTTTGTGGCCGGCAAACCATCGTAGCCGATGCTCGGATTTTGGGTGGGGAGGGGGACGGGTGGAACCTGATTAAGCATATTAGGCTTATAAAGCGGTGGTAAAATCCATCCCGTATTTTGTGCAATTATCCCTAATTGCAAACTTAAACAAAGCAATAAAAAGACTCCTTTTTTCATAATTATAAGTTTTAATGTTCACCCAAACTTAGAATATTATTTCACAACCTATTACCAATTTCACGACATTTCTACAAATTATATTGGTAGTTACAAAAAATTGTTATAAGTTTGAAACTATATTCAAAAATTTTAAGAATGAATAAAAAGCCTTTATCAATTTCAGAGAAAGTTAAAACTTTAAGAGAAAATCTAGGGTATAGTCAAGAATATATGGCTGATATGCTTAAAGTTTCGCAGCAGACATATTCTTTAATAGAAAAGAAACCTGAAAAATCAAACCTTTTAAGAATTCAGAAAATTGCAACAATTCTAGATGTTAAAATTTCATTTTTGTTAAACGAGGAAGATGCTTTTAATCTATACAGTTTTCATCAAAAGGGTGGAAGTACTGCTTCTTATATTCAAAATAATACTCATCAAGAACTTAATGAAGAAATAGTTAACCAATTAAAGGAGGAAATAAAGTATCTTCGTAAGATTATAGATAATAAAATAAATCTGTCTTAACTAAACTTAATACTACCGCCATGTACAAATACATACTACTTCCTATTTTATTCCTAACAATAAACCTAAATTGCTTGTCTCAACAAATACACTATTATTCAGATAATTTTTATGGCGGAGTAACTGGTGGTGGTTTCAATCCAGGTCTTTCTTCTATAACCACAACAGTTTCTCTAAATATTCCAAACAATGCGACAATTAGGAAAGCATTATTGTTCGCAACATCTTCAAAATTTTTTATTCAAGAAAAATTTCTTGACTCAATTAATATTACTTTAAATGGGGAGATTATTTCGATTGGTCAACAAAATGCAATTAATAATAAATACACTCAGATTTACGGTTTTTCTCAGGATGATTACGTTGAATACACAACCTTAATTAAGGATATAACTCATGTAAGTTCCATTCAAAACCAACCAACAATAAATATCACCTCTTCAATGCAAGCAAATCTTCCTGCAGTCTGGAGATTCTATATTCTAATTTTATACGATAGCAATGTCTTATCAAAAACTTCTATTGATGTATATATCAACAATCAAGATTATCTACCACAACTTAATTACTCTTTAATACCATCCTATAACATAAGCTATTCGGAAGATGTTGGTCTTGTTATTAATACTGGAGATATTTGTGACACCATTAACGATGGAAGTTTTGTTTCAGTCAATTCAAGTCCAATAGGTTTAATTGGAGGAAACGAATTCAACACTATAAACACATCTTGCTCTAGTCCTTCAGGAAATTTTTATTACGAAAATAATACTTTGAACGGATTAACTGATGACACTTCTGACTCTTTAATGAATGGTACAGATGCTATTGCCAATATTAGAAATTATGGAACATCTATACCGACAGAGGTTAATTTTATTCATCAGGCTCAAAGTCATTCAAGTTCAAAAACGAATATTGTAGACCAGCTGTTCCTCACCTACACCTCCCCCTGCGACACCTTCTCCACGACCCTCACCCCAGACACCACAATCTGCTACGGTGAAACCCTCCAACTCCAAGCCACAGGCGGGGTTTCAACAGGCTCAACCTCTGGCTACGAATGGCTAGCCATTTCAAATCCTGCTGCACTAAACGATTTAAGCTGCACAGATTGTCCCAACCCAATATTTTCAGGAGATAGTAGTCAAGTTTACACCGTAAGAATTTGGAATACGGACAGTTGTTCTGTTGTAAAACCCATTAGCATTGGCGTTTCGCATCCTTCAGAAATTATAAGTTCCACCTTTAATTCGGTTTGTAGTTTTTCTACTGGAAAAATAAAGATGCAGGATGTTCCAAGCAATGTAGTTCAATTTGGTGCCGTAAATAAAAATGGAGATACATTGACGGCTAATTCAGCCAATACTTTTAATGGTTTGTCGGCTGGAGATTACACGCTTTTTTATATTGATAAATTTGGGTGCAGTACAGACACTGTAGTCAAGGTAGAGCCTGTAATAAATACTAAAGCATTATTCAACGCTTATCCTAAAAAAGGAACTGCTCCTATCTATATTAATTTGACCAATCAATCGCAAAACGCTACAGATTACAGTTGGTGGATCAATGATGCATACCAAGGCAATTCTTTTTCAGGGTTTTGGGCAGATACTTCAGGAACATACAATATAGAACTTATTGCGTGGAAAACGGATAGCATTTGTGCAGACACTGTTTCTTTTACAGTTTTCATTTTTGACAGCCTGGTTGCTTCTCTTCCTAATGTTTTTACGCCTAACAATGATGGTGTAAATGATTATTTCAATGTTAAAGTGAATCTTCCTGTGAGTTACAAGTTGAGTATATTAAACCGCTGGGGAAATCTTGTTTTTGAAAATGCGGGAGATTTAACAAAAGGAGAACATAAGTTATGGAATGGTGAAACTAAGAGTGGGGAAATTGTTACTGACGGAACTTATTTTTATAAGATGGTTTTTGGGTTGGATAGAGAATCTATAGATTGTGAATTGACGGAATGCGAGGTGGTGAAGCAAGGGTTTGTGGATGTGAGGAAGTAGAAAGAGTTTAAACCAAGGTCACGAGATGGAATCTCGCGACAGCTTGGGGATTGAACATCTCCATTTTGATCCAAATTGGCAATAAAAATACCAATACCTATAACATTACCATTTTGATCCAAGGTCACGAGATGGAATCTCGCGACAGCTTGGGGCTTTGATCATAAACATTAATACCTCCTTTATTTAGAAGATAATTGTCTAAGCTATTAACTGAGTCATTACAATAACTGAACGCTCTATGGCTAGAAATATTAAATAACGTATCTGAAGTTAAACAATTTACTTGGCTCTGCACATTAAACGCAACTAAATAAAAATACAGAAATGCCATTAAATGAAAAAAGGTTGCTATTAGTTTCATATCTTCAAAATTTTGTAGGTAAATAATTTATTATTTGATAAAAATGATATATAATAAATCCCCTTGGAACAATTTAAAGGATATATGACATCACCAAATCTTTCATACTTTATTGATATTCCCTTTGAATCCTTTATATTTACCTCGGTATTAAATTCTACATTAGCAATCTTAATTCCATTTGTAAACGGATTGGGAACTATTTGAATAGTTTCATTAGTTTTTGTCTGGCTAACAGATAGTAGTTCGGATGCTTTTATTTGATCTGCAAAAACGAAGTGTATCGCATAAATAGTGTCTGAGCCCTCTATTTTTTTATTAAAATCGTAATAATAAATTTGATCCAAAATATGGAAAGAATTTAAGGGGTCAGTTCCAGAAAAATCGTTCAGCGATTGTAATAAATGCCAAGTTGGCTCTGCATCTGCCCAGAAAAAACTCGTATTCATACAGACATTCTCAATATCTTCCTTTTTATAAGAAACTTTGATAGGTCTATTCGTTGAATTAGTGATAAATGAAATGCCATTTGCCCAAGTATTTTGCCAATTTGTCGAACATTCATTTTTAACTATTTGAATTTTGGAACGTTTACTGCCCCCAGCGTTTACAAACACCTCGAAATTATTTTGGGACCAAGATTGATTTTCTAAATTGACTTCACCGAAAACAGAATCAATTCCTTTGGTTGCATTTACATCATACCCCACAGTTACTGTGTCCTTATTTCCTATAGCATCTTCAAAATAAACCTCAAATGAAAACTCTGGAGTTTGCTGTCCAGAAAGTCCTCCCGACATAAGGAAAAACAGTAAAAAAAGTTTCTTTTTCATAGTGTTTAGTTTTAATATTCATTTCAAATATAGATGAAATTATTACTAAACCAAATATCTCTAAAACATTTAACACATTGAATCCCTTGCAAATAGATTACAAAACGCTTTGTAACTGACTAAAGTTTAAGTAACGAATCTTCATTTAAATAACATAGACAACCTTCAAGCAAAGCGCATTCTATCCCAAAATTAAGAATCATTCTCGATACAAGTTCAAGGGGAAATTGATAGTTTGGTGGCCACTCTTCCGAATGTTTTCACACCCAACAATGATGGTATAAATGACTTTTTTAATGTGAAGGTGAATCTTCCTGTTACTTATGATTTGGTGATTTTAAATCGCTGGGGAAATGTTGCTTTTGACTGGAAAGGGAAACTAGAGAAAGGTCAAAACAATTTATGGAATGGAGAAAGCAAAAATGGCGATAAAGTAAGCGACGGAGTATATTTTTATCGCATAGAGTTTTCTCAAATGGAATGGGTTGAAAAGGAAAGTTTCTGGGTATGTACATGTGATTGGGAAATAATCACGAATTGATTTGACTTATTACTACCAATTTTTTTTGAGACTTTTCACACTAACAAAATCTTATCAATCCCTTCAATCTGCGTGCAAACAAAATCAGGCTATTAGCACGTAAACAAAACACCACAAAAAAGGGACGTTTTACAAAACGCCCCTAAATCATATATCCAATTTAAATTTATAAAAAACCTTTAAACACCATAAATCTTATCCACTTTATCCTTATGGATCTCCATGATTTTCTTACGTTTAAATTTCAAAGTTGGAGTAATTTCGCCCTTCTCTACTGAGAATTCTTCATCTAGTAATTCAAACTTTTTAATTTTCTCAAATTGTCCAAATAATTCATTGTATTGCTCTATTTCTTGACGAATTCTATCAATAACAGCAGGATGTTCGACCAATTCTTTGTTTGTTTTACCTACAGAAATATTTTTTCTAACTGCCCATTCTCTTACGAAATCATAAGAAGGAATAACCAATGCAGCCGGGTGTTTTCGTCCCTCACCAATAACCATTAGTTGTTCTATAAACCTTGATTCTTTAAATTTATTTTCCATCATTTGAGGAATAATATATTTTCCTCCAGATGTTTTAAATATTTCTTTCTTACGGTCGGTAATTTTCAGGAATTTCCCATCAATCATTTCACCGATATCTCCCGTATGGAACCATCCATCATCAGTAAGCACTTCAGCAGTTTTTTCAGGTTGATTGTAGTAACCCATCATCACACTTGGTCCACGAACAATAATTTCACCATCCTCTGCAAACTTCACTTCTACGTTATCTAGCACAGGCCCTACTGTTCCGAATTTTATTCCTTTTTTAAGACAGTTAACCGAAATAACTGGAGAAGTTTCCGTTAATCCGTATCCTTCTAGAATTGGAATTTCGGCAGCTAGGAATATTCTTGCGAGACGTGGTTGAAGCGCTGCTGCACCCGAAGCAATTGCCAAAACTTCGCCTCCTAAGGCCTCCTGCCATTTGGAAAAAATAAGTTTTCTAGCGATTTTCAATTTGAAATTATACCAACCAGATTTCCCTTCTTGTTCAAATTCTTCACCAACTGAAACAGCCCAAAAGAAAAGTGCTTTCTTAATTCCAGTAAGTTCATCACCTTTAGAAATAATCTTTTCATAAACTTTCTCAATTAATCGAGGTACAGCGGTAAAGACATGAGGTTTTACCTCCTTGATATTTTCTCCAATCGTTTCTAAACTTTCAGCAAAGTGAATTGAAAATCCTGCACGCATATATAAGTAATGCAACATTCTTTCATAAACATGACAAACAGGTAAAAAAGTTAAAGATCTACTGTTGGCATCTCCTGGAATACTCGGGTAACTTCCATATACATTTGAAAGAATATTGTTGTGAGAAAGCATAACACCTTTAGGATTTCCGGTTGTTCCAGAAGTATAAATCATGGTGGCTAAATCTTCATTTTTGATCACCGCCTTTCTTTTTTCTACTTCAGCGATATCAATTTTACCAGCCTGATCCATAATTTCTGTCCAATGACTTGCGCCTTTGACTTCATCGAAGCAGTAAATACTTTTTAGAGAAGGTAGTTCACTTTTTATTCCGCTGATTTTTTGATAAAGCTCATCATCACCAATTACACACAGTTTTATATCGGCATCGCCAAAAATGTATTTATAGTCTTTTGTAGAGATATTTGGATAAATAGGCACTCCTATTGCTCCAGTTTGTTGAATTCCGATATCCATGATATTCCATTCCACCCTATTTCCTGAAACCAATCCAATTTTGTCGCCTGGCTGAACACCAAGAGCAATTAAACCTCTAGAAACTAAATTTGCTTTTTCTAAAAATTCTTTGGTGCTTACGGAATCCCACTTTCCATCTCTTTTAGTGGAAAACATTGTTTCTTGAGGGAATTTTTCAAGCTGGTAATAAGGTATATCGAATAATCGTTCTTGTTTTTCCATAGTTTTAGATTTTACATGCTTAAATCTACTAAAAAAATATCATTTACATCTAATTTCCATGCTATTATTGAATTTTAAAAAATCAACAATAAGAAAGGTTGATTATTATCAAGGTTTTAACTAAAAATAACTTAATTTAGAAAATAATTGAATTGAGGTGTAACTTTTACACCCCTTAAATTGTTTTACTGTTAAATGCACACTTTTTGACCAGAAGAGAATACAATATGGCTGTTAAAAAACATTCTTCCAATTTATATGGATATGTTTTTAGCTTTCTCCGCAACAGCGAGGATAGTCAGGATATTGTACAAGATGTTTTTGAGAAATTGTGGAAAAACAAGAAGAAAGTTGAAGTTGAAAAATGCAAAGCATGGATGTTCAGAACAGGCCACAACACATTGATCAACTTTGCAAAAAGGAAACAGCGCACTGTTTATAATACAGAACTGATTCCGGAACAGATAAATTTAGACAATCGTTTCGAGACCCAAGAAATTATTGATTTAGCTTTATCACTTCTTCCCCCACTTCAAAAAAGTATTGTTCTCCTAAGGGATTTAGAAGGGTATAAGTATGAAGAAATAGCTGAAATATTGGAAATATCTGATAGTCAAGTGAAGGTCTATTTATACAGAGCGAGAAAAAAAATTAAAAAACAGTTAGGCGATTTAACGTTAATTCAATGAGTGTACCAAATTTCGAAAATATAGACCGATGGCTTTTTGAATACACAGAAGGGAACCTTTCTGCGGATCAAGAAGCACAATTATTGGACTTTTTGGAGCTACACCCAGAGTTAATGCCAGAACTGAAGGCTTGGAAAAGTGCTAAGGTAGCTGCACCAGTTCACGAAGCAATAGCTACTCAACATTTAATAAAAGCTACACCTCTTCTACTTCGGCCATATTCTTTGGTAAGTTTAGTTTTTATCTCTCTTCTTTTAACTTGGTTTGGAATTGAAATGATTCCTGAAACGCCACTCTACTCCAAAGCACACATTGATACTGGAATCATAGACGCAGGAAATGAGGAGTCTGACGAATTTGATCAGTTCCTATCAATGTCAGAACAGAGAACTACACACAAAAAGGACGACTTGATTAAAACTGAGCGTGCCAAACTGGAAAACTCTTTAACAACTCAGGAGTCAAACCAGAATAAAGTACACAAGGCTAAAACAATCAAAGCATCACCTATTAAAGTTTCCAATTCCGGAGTTGATGCAGAGATTCAAAAATTAAAAGAAGAAGCACTCCAAAACGAACTTTTCTCTAAATTAACTATGAATGAAAACTGGGAGGATAGCGAGCAGGACTTTGCTTTTCAAACAGGGCACCGTAATATTCAGTCTGGAGATTTAAATAAAATATCAGATTATCTAAATGGTAAAGATCAAGATGAAATTCAGACTACAGTTCAAGAAAACTTAGCGAATCAGCGCAACAATAATTCATCAAGCACGAGTGCTTCGCAATCAACTTTGGCCAAGTCAATTAAAAATACGTTTAGAAAAATCAAACGCATGGCCGATTATCCTGTAGCACTGCAGAAAACCAAAAATCCGTACTTCCACGCACCAATGATGACTGGATACAAAGCTAACTTTGCAATGGTGGGAACTGCTCCAGGAAATAGAATTGAAGCAACTTCGCGCCTGCATTGGATGAACGAAAGCAACAGTCAGCTCATGAATTCTCTTTCGTGGGATGGATACGCTCACGCCATTCGAGGAGGATTAGGTGTTGACATAAACTACAACAACTATCAAAATAATGACCTCAACAATTTCTCTGCGGCATTAACTTATTCTCCGAAATTGGCAATTTCTAAAAAGATTTCTTTTGAACCTGCTTTACGTTTTAAAATGGGGGTTATTAACTTAGATATGGCCGCAAGCAGTATAGGTAAAACAGTGGAATTGGACAGAGAAAACATTATTCCTCTTTTTGAAGGTCAGCAGCAAGTGAATGGCCAACAACTTTGGTATCGAGATATTGGATTAGGCTTTATGATCAACACAGACTGGTTCTATATAGGATTTAACGCAGACAATATTGGCCGACATAACAATAACTTCTATTCAGCTGATTTGAGTAAAGAGTACAAATCTGACTTGCATTGTACTGCTGTTTTCGGAACGGAGTATGCCTCAAAAACCAAGGAGTTAAGACTAAGTGGATACGGATTATATCAAAAATACGGAGCACTTGAAGAATTTTGGTTGGGAAGTAACTTCCAATACGAATGGTTTCAGATTGGAGCAGCCGCCAGTTCAAACCTTGATTTAGCGGCATCCTTGGGAGCTGTATTTAAAGGATTAAGTTTTCACTACAATATAGATTATACAAAAAGCAGGTTGCTGAACAAACAGGTGTTGTCGCACCAGGTAACCATGAGAATATTATTAAAACCTAGCAGACATGTTGCTAAATTTTTAAAAATTTAAGAAAATCGATTCATTATGAAAAAAATACTCATCATATTCATGTTTTTCCTAATTGGAGAAGTGCACGCTCAAGACCCTCAGTTTTCGCAGTTCTATGCAAATCCCATTTATTTGAATCCTGCTTTTGCCGGAAGTCATGGTTGTCCTAGGTTTGCAGTCAACTATAGGAATCAATGGCCACAACTTGATGGTTCTTACGTAACATACTCAGCATCATACGATCAATATTTTAAAGGAATAAACGGTGGACTGGGAGTTATTATGACGCACGACCAGCAAGGAAAAGGGACGATCAATCACACTACATTGAGTTTAATTTATAATTACCATTTAAAGGTAAACCGTAAATTCACAATGATGTTTGCTGGAAAAGCGACTTGGAATCAAAAATTTCTGGACTGGGACAGATTGACCTTTGGCGATATGATTGATCCAAGAAGAGGGTTCATTTACGCCACAGGTGATGTTCCAAGAGGGGGATCTCGAGGATTCTTTGATGTTTCCGCTGGAATGGTAGGATTTACTGAAAAGTTTTTCTTTGGTGTTTCTGCTCATCATTTAAATATGCCAGATGAATCCGTAATTGTTGGAAATAGTCCAATGCCTATTCGTTTGACTGGTCACGCTGGAGCAAAACTTCCTTTGGGTGGAAAATCTCAATACAACACCGATATTTCTATAATGCCCAATATGATTTACCAATATCAGCAAGGATTTATGGAAATGTTGTTGGGAACTTATGTACAATACGGCGCATTTACAGCAGGAGTTTGGTTTAGATCTAGAGATGCATTTATTTTATCTGCAGGAATTAACACCGGAACGATAAAAGTAGGATATAGCTATGATGTTACGGTATCAAGATTAAACAATGGCGTTACTGGAGGCTCGCATGAAGTTTCTTTAGGATTCGACCTAAATTGTAAAACGAAGAAGCCTAGTTTTAGAACTATTTCTTGTCCATCTTTCTAAAGTAGTGTTTTAATAAGGTTTAACTACTACTTTATTTGTTTGATGATGAGGGGATTTCATTGAGTTGGAATCCCCTTTTTTAGTTCTAAACGCATACTGCGCAATTGTTGTTCCTCCCCCCTAAACCAACATTAAACATTGATCAACAAGGCTCAACAAACAAAAACCAGAGGAGCGGAATGTTAATGACTTAATAGGGTTACCCTTTTTAGTCGCAGATTCTAACAGCCAATTAACTTTACTTCCAACTTCATGACTTTATGTTGATAGTCAGCGTCCTATGTTCTTATTGTGAATTGGAATAAATCAAAACAGATCCTTCGGAAAATAAAAACTGAGTTTTTTTTAAGGGAAGGACATCTTCTAATCTTTTTATGATCAAAGATTCTCACAATAAAAGATCAATAGATTTAAGCGAAATTACTTATTGCAATTTAATTGGATAACCAAATCACTTAATTCTTGGGGATTAAAGGAACAAAAAACCACAAAATCATAAAGAGTCATTCTTTTTGATTAGCTCTAGGACACTTTATTTGAATGGCGAATCATACTAACCCGTCAGAAAAGGGAACTTAAAAAATAAATGCTTGTCGGGAAGCCTACCAAAGTTTAATAAATTACAATAGAAAATAGTCTACTCTTTAATTTACCGAGATTCTTGCATCCTTAAAAATCATAATTCCCAACGATGATGGGGATGACAGTTGTAGAAATTAAGGGATAAACGAAAAGGAAAAAACATTTGCAAAGGATCTCGTCAGTTCACCACTTTATCCCATTCTTGATTAGATATTTTTGCTGGTAAAATACCGGATAGGTATTAATTAAAAAGTAGCACATTGGCGATAAAGATTCCAATAGGCTATAAATACTTATAAAATTTCCGAGGATAAGCCAGAACTTTTAATATTTAGCTCTAAAATTCTATGTATATTTGAGAATAACAGAAAGTTTAATTCTCAAATATTTTTCCTTCATGGACATTTCAAAAAAGAAGCCACCATTTCCAATTAATCAAGGATTAAGAAAATATTTACGCAAATACGGTCGAGAAGATTCCATAGCTTTGGCCTACGAAGATATGTTAAGATGGAATGATAGTAGTCCTGTATATGATGCCAATGGAGAGAATACCTATTGGGAAAGTGTCATATACGATATGAGTATGCAAGAGGAGATTTTAAATGGATTAAAAGAAATTTACGCAGAGTTAAAAACAGGTGGAGATACAGAAATCATTAGTCATTTGACCGTTGGGGCAATAGATTACTGCTTATTCGCTAACTCTAATCCTTTCCGAATCAAGATTGTCAATAAATTAAATGATCACCACGATTATTTCTACATCAAGAGAGCTGATGCGTCTAGGGTTTATGGTTTGGAATTGGAACATATTCTATCACCGAACAGGATGGACTATATGGTGGATGGAAATACACTTGTAGAAGCTCACATTGCTGGAATACCTGGGGATCAATTTATGGACCATTATATGGACACACCTAACTTTTATCCGACAGGAATGGCTAAAGAGTTTGTTAAGTTTAACGAGCGTTGCTTTGTAATGTTATTGGGAGACATGCGTTCCTATAACTATGTTGTCGCCATCACACCCGATTTTGACAAAGAACAATATAGAGTAAGACCAATCGATTTTGACCAAACGGCCTATGAAGGCAGGAAAAACCATTATAAACCTCAATACTACAAGGAGAACAACAAAATAATTGATTTCTGTATACAGTTATTAACTCCAGAAACTGTGGAGCAATACAGATATGAGGAAAGGACTTTAATGAAAAGACGATACAAATTGGCACTTGCAAGACTAAATCGTTTACTGGATTCAATGCTTTATCAAGATATTTCAACTCCTGAAAAAATTGCTTCCCTAGCTGCTGATTTAAATGCTTATCACAACACAAAGCGCTTTTCTAAATACAAACACATGGGTAGAATTCTTAAATCTCACTTGGCATTGATGCTAGGAAAACCTAAACCTAAAAAATTCCCAGGAAAAGCAAATTACAAAGGCAAGGAGGAAACAAAATAGAGATAGTTAAATTTAGTATGTTTTTTTTGTGCTGTTAAACTTAATACAGGCTCATTGTTCTAACTTGAAAACAAATAGGTTTAAACGCTAAGAGTTTAGCAAATCTACTCTCAGGTGTTTTGTAATAAGAAGTAACTTCAAGTTTGTCATTTAACGGCATGAAGAAGAGCTTTAACATTATTTGTAGTCGTATTTTTTATTTAAGCATTTCATTTCAATAGATTTAAAGAACTAATTAGGAACTAAATTTATATCACAATGAAAAATTTAAACATATACGTATTTTCGATAATAGCAGTAGGATTATTGGCCTTTAGCTGTAAGGATGCCATTCAAGCCGAAGAAGGCGGCGGTAATCAAACGGATACCTCATCCGTTGAAAAATCAAACGAAAGCAAAAATGTACAACTAGCAGATCCTTTAGAAGCGAAGAAAATTGTTTCAAAAACAACATTAACAGCCAAAAGTGGCAGCAATGCAACGGGTGAAATTATTTTTGAAGAGAAGTTAGGTCAAGTTGTAATGGAGGCAAAATTTGAGGGATTAAATCCGGGAACACACGCCATTCATTTACATGAGACAGCAAACTGTTCTTCAGACGATGGTAAATCTGCTGGTGGCCATTGGAATCCGACGAATGAACGCCATGGGAAATGGGGAGATGCCGAAGGTTTTCACAAAGGAGATATCGGTAATTTTGAAGTGAAAGATGACGGAACAGCAACTGTGAATTTTGAAACAGCCGATTGGTGTATTGGGTGCGATGATGAAACAAAAAACATCATTGGGCGCTCAGTAATCATTCATGAAGGAGGAGACGATTTTATCTCTCAGCCCTCTGGAGATGCTGGAAAAAGAGTTGGATGTGCTGAAATCTCAGAATACCACGAAAAATAGAAAAGCATTATATTTAAAGAAAAAAGTCCTGAATTTTCATTCAGGACTTTTTTTTAAAAACCAATTGTAATTTAAAAAATAAACGTGGTACGCACCACGAAGTTTACTCCTTGACGTTGAATCTTCAACACGTCCAGGTGCTCATAGTAAGGCGTGTCGAAAATGTTTTCAACTCCTACCTCAGTATGTAATGCTTTATCTTTTTTCAATTTGATGTGCTTTTGAATTGCAACATTCATCAAATTAAATGCAGGAGTAGTACCTTCTCCATATCTTGCAGTACTGACATTGTTTTGAGCAAACGCTCCTACATGCTCCACCTTCACATTCCATCCCTTATAGTAATATTTCAGGGCATTGATTGATTTAAAAGGTGGAATATAGGGTAAAAAACCACCTGCATCATCTATTCCATAAGTATAACTATTTACAGATTCAATGGATAGCACTTCGATTGGATTCCATTTCACAGTTAATTCTCCACCTGTTAGCAAAGCATCAGAAATATTATCAAATTGCTTTACACCATCAGCTCCAATAGTCATGTTACTGTATTCTGACAAGACTAAACCAGTAATATAATTGGTGAATGAATTGGCAAATCCTTCAAGTGAAATTGCAATTTTTTCATACTTGACATTCACTCCTAAATTTCCGCTGAAAGACTCTTCGTTTTTAATATCTGGATTTCCTAAATAATCATGATTATCTACTCTATTGAATAAATAGAATCCATAGATTTCTTGTAAAGAAGGTGGTCTTTGTCCATAGGTCAAGCCACCATAAACTCCAATTTTCTTTGAGAATTTATAATTGGCTTGGGCAAAAACATTTCCAGAAAACCTTGTTTGTGCTGCTTCACCATCATAAAAACTTGTGATTGTTTGTCTTCCAATTTTAGTTGTAATATCAGAAAGGTTCACCTCTCCTCTAGCTCCATAAGAAAGCTTTAGGTTTTTATTTACAAACCACGTATCAGCCAAATTTAATCCAGCTGTTCTTCGTTGTCCATCTGGTACAGTGAGCATAAACATTTCTGAACCGATATCTGGATACATCGTCATTTCAGCATGCAAATCATTTTGGAAAGCATTCACTTGAAAAGTGAGAATGTGTTTTGGATTCAACACATATTTTGCTTTGCTATACATCCCGAAAGTACGTGAAGTTCCTGGCATATCCATGTGCATGGGAACCATTTCAGCTGGACGTTTGGTGTCATCCATTGCGTGATCTATAAAATTAAAGTAGAATTTTGATTCTATGCTTCTCAATTTTCTAGAACGATTTTCATAAGTATGTGTAAGCGCAGAAATATAAGCTTTAGCAAATCCCACATCCATAGTTAGAGCTGGGTAACCGATATCATAACCTTCATCTTGAATATAATCTAATGAAATTCGGTTTTTATCGTTTAATGCCACCACTAAATTGGCTCCAGCATTCCATTTTTCAAATTGAGAAAACAAGATTTCTTTGCGGTTTGCCGCATGGTAGTTATCCGCTTTTCTGTAAATTCCATTCACCAATAATGCCCAACGTTTTGTACTGTATTGAAAGGTACCCAAAGTTTGAATATTATTTGCATTTGTCTGGTAACCCGTCCCTACTTTACCGCTAAACTTTTTAGCCGCATCTAATTGTGCTTTCATTAAAGCAAAGTTAATTCCTCCTCCAATTGCACTTCCTGTTTGCTCTCCATTCGGCGTTGTACTCAATTGAATTTTCTCCAAGTTGGTAGGTTCGATATAAGAACTAATTGGGTCCATGCGGTCTGTACAAGCTCCAAACATTTGCATACCATCAATTGTCGTATTGATTTGCCCTGCATTTAAACCTCTAATTGTAGGTTCTAAAGCAAAATTCCCTCGTTTAATTAACGTAATTCCGGGGGTTGTACTCAGTAACTTGTCAGTCGATTCTTGCAATTGAGCAGATGCTTTTTCATTACTGTTATTCTTCTGTCCTTGAATGACAATTTCCTTATAGTTCTGTGACGGTCTTAAAGTGTCCTCTTGCGAGAAAACGAAACCTCCTAGAATAAAAGAAAGACTCAATAATATAAACTTTTTCATCTCTTCATTTTTTTTATAAAAAACCCCATTTGAATCAACAGGGTCTTTTAATGATTGTGTTATTTTCTAAATGATTAGAACAAAACATCTATGTAAGCATTCACAATTGTATCTCCTGCTTTAATTAAGTCAAGATTCAATCTCCAGTCTCCCGTCATTGTGAAATTTGCTTTCCCATCGTAATATCCATTTCCAACACTTACTGGAGAAACATTATTTGGTGAACCATGTCCCATCGAAGTCATTTGTGGATCCATCGCAATTGTGAAATCATTTACAGCTGGAAAAGACATCATGGTTTCTTTCTTGTGTACCATAAAGGAAACGTCATTCATTCCCACTTGCCAATCGAAAGGTCGTACTAAAGTAACGATGTATTTTTCACCGTCCGTTCCATTGTAAGAGCCCACGTACTTTGTTCCTGTTGGGTTCATCATCACGTTAATGTCAAAAGAAGCAGCTTCTCCATTGGCAATAACATCCAATTCCCAATCTCCCATGCTAGAAGCCATTGTAAACACAACCATTCCTTCATAATATTTTGAAGAAGAATTAAAAACGGGTTGTTCTAATGGACTACTGTGTTGCATTGTTCCCATGTCCATCATTGGCATAAAAGAAACCATAGCGTTTTCAACAGCACTACCGCCCAAATCCTTCACTTTAACGTATAAAGGCGTGTATCCCATTTCAATCGTCTCCGTTTTAGCATACAACTCTACAATTAAATCATTGTCGGTTGTGTCTTTATCTATAAGTTTATATTGTGATTGAGAACTAGTGCCTCCAGTAATCGGGTCATCCATATTGTCGTCCTCTTTATCACATGAAACAAATAGAAATGCACTCATTAACGATAATAAAAATATCTTTTTCATCTTTTTAATTTTAATTTTAATAATATATAGCTTCAATCAAACCCGTATAATTTTTTCGAGTCGATGAATTTTTAATAAATAATTCTTGGGGTAAGGCAAATGGGAAATAGAAACTATTTCATAAAAATGCCTTTAAATTGAGGGAAGTCTAAATTTTAAATTTCTGTATCTATTCCTAAGAAAACTGTTTAATATTCGTAAAAGGAATAAACAGATTAAAAGTTAGACAGTTTTTGTTTGTGGTGGTTGGAAGATAGGGTTAACAATTCCTTTTGTTAAATCCGTATTGAAGTAATATGAGATATTTTCCTCAACATGGAATTCTGTTTTTTCTTGAACTTCAACTATGGCCTCATCAAGAAACATGAGAATTTCAGGAGAGACATGAATTTCCTTACTTTCTTTCTCCTCTTGATTATCTGCCAACTGGTCTGATAAATGACATTTACCATTACATTTCAATTCTGGTTTGTCTTTGTTTTCACAGTACAATTCCGTGAACTGCTCAATATCCATAATATATTCCGCAAAAATTCCAATCTGATTGAACGAGTAGCTCAACATGATAAAAAGAAGCGATATGGATATTAGTTTTTTCATTTATGATACAAAGATAGTATTAAAGTCAAAATAGTCCGATATTGATTTGTATGACTTTCGTCATTTTTCAAGGTAGTATTTGAGGGGATTGGAATTTAGAGATTTAAGGAATGGAGGATTAAAGAATTTAAAGATTCAAAGGTTCACGACAAACCTTTTTCTGCTTGAGGAGTCCCGTTTATTCTCAACACCATTGATCAAAACGTATCATGACTACATCATCGCTCATGCAGACTACTCAACAACTGTCTAATCGGTTTTTCGTAAACCTCATAGTTGCAACTGTTCCAAAATTCAAAAGTATAATTGCTTTGTTTTGGTATTAAATAATAGATATTCTATTTATTATTGGAATTATTAAACCCTCTATAAATGAAAAATAACGGTATTAAGGAAACGATTCCGATGCTGCTTTTAAAAATACTAAAGATGATAATTCCGATCATTGCACCAATAAAAACAGCGTTCATAATACGTGTTGACTTAGCTTTTCTGTCTGCTTTTAATGAGCTTTTATCTGTTAATCCCATTGTTTCTTCTTGTTTCATTTATTTTAGTTTTTAATAATTTCTAATGCTACTTAAAAATTTTCTTTACCACCTTCCCTTTCGTAGATTCTATTTGCAGCAAATAACTTCCTTTCGGTAAGAAATCCAAATCAATTATTCTTTGATTTACCACTGTTCCGCTTTTAGCGATTCGCCCATCGATGTATAAAATTGAATATTTTGCTCCATCTTCAATACCTTCTAAGTTAATTATTGAGTTAAAAGGATTTGGATAAACATTGAGGTTTATTTCGGCTTTGTTTTCGTTTAAGCCGACATTTGTTGTCATTCTTCCGAGATAATTAATTGGAATCTCCATGTTGTCTTGGAAATCACCTCCTACGTAAAGATCATAACCAGAGAAAGTTACAGTATTGACGGGCTTATCTAAAATCGCAATTGGATTTACTGAATTATACACTAAATCATAAGTTGCCAGATTAGAACCAAAAGTCCCCATCATAAACTCTATATCGAAATCACCACCAAGTATAATTTCACTACCCATACGATGCGCTAATGAATTTATTGAGTGATCCCTTAGTCCAAAATTATTTAAAAATAAAGGCTGCAAAATTGAATTATAATATCTGCTAAGACAAACCTTGTTATCACCCGATTCGTAGCCACAAGTACCACCAAAAATCAAGGTATTTCCTACGTATAAAACTGTGTTTACAGTATCACTAACTTCTCCATCAATTCCATACCAAGTATCAGAATGATGACTGTGAATTACTACATTATTTACTGAAATCGTTGTATCAATTGTAGCATTAGAATTATAAATAGTAACTGAATCAAAGTGTCCTGCATGAACTCTACCGTATGAACTTGCGGTAATATCGTTAATAACACCATTTACCTTTGCTTGCTTCTCCCAAGTATTGTCAAACAAGTAGTGCCAAATCTCTTGATTCTCCGGAATTGAAGGATGACTAATGGCTACTTTTATCTTATGATCGCTCCCCCGACGAAAAGCACTTGTTGCAATAGCACCAATTCTTTCAGGAATATCCATAAAACTCCAATTCGTTCCATTAAACATTGCCATAGGATACAACTGTCCGTTGTGATATAATTCTCCAAACACATATAAATCTTGCGAATTATGCATAACATCATTGATTTTCCCTTCAATCCCAGTGCCATAACATGAAAGCTGATTATTTCTGTAATAACCTACATTTAAACAAGGTAAACCATCTAGCTCCGTAAATTCTCCTGCAATAATCAAACGTCCATTCAGGTCTTTTTCAATTTTAGTTACCCTCCCATTTGCTCCTCCTAAAATTTGTTCCATTGTCTGAGTTGGCGCATACGCCGGCTGAATCCATTTTAATTCATCAAGTGTAAATCCATATTCATTTGCCCATTCCACAACTCCCACTGTGTGAATGTCCTTTATATAGTCGTAATTATGTTCTTTACTGATTTTGGCAACTAATTCTTCATTCCCAGAAACGTAAATCATTTGTCCGACAGCACAGTTCGTTCCTAAATGATCAACAAAATAAGGTGTTCTTATCGGATGATATTTATTGATTGGAAAAACTTTATTGTCAGCATACTCTTGAAGTTTGTTCAACAAGAATAATCTGTTTGAAATTTGATCTGAATTAAAAGTTGAGGAATAATTTTTTGATAAATGTTCAATGACCAGATTGAGATGCGTTTGAATTCTATCTTTATCAGATTCAAATGAAACTAAGCCTTTTGGGACAATTTCTTTGTGATGCCTCCATTCTTTATTGGCCTCAGAAAGATGGTTAAAATAGGAATCTAGTGGTATTTTATTGTTTGCTTGAAAAGACAAATTTATCCCGATAAAAATAGTGAATAGTAAGGTTCTAATGTGTGTAAAATATTTATTGGTCTTCATAATCCTAGTTTTAAAAATTTTCGTAGTGCTTGATTTTAAGTGAAATCGAAGTACAAACCTCATATAAAACTACGAAAAGAATATTGAAACAGTTGGTTAATTTGTTGAATTTTCCACAATCAAGCTTCACCATTCCGCTTCAAACACTTCCCTCTAGGTTCATCTCCTTCGTAAAGTACAACATCAGAATGTAAGAACTGCGCTGCTTCGGCTGACTCTTTCACTTTTTTAGCGCTGCGTTTTAGCATTTCAGCTTCAAATTCAGTTAAAACACTTTCCCGAATTCCATTTTCTCGCCAATTAGACATTGGTCTGCACCCTCTTGAAATTCCTCGCGCCAAAACTAAAGCATCCAATAGCGCCTGATTTGCTCCTTGACCTTTGAAAGGACTCATGGGATGTGCTGCGTCTCCAATTAATGTGATTTGCTTTCCTTTTTTCAATAAATCGGAAGAAAGTAATTCTCTGTCGTAAACTGGATAACCAGAAATTTGAGCCTCTTGAGTTGCTTCCAAAATTTGCGGAATTGGATTGTGCCAAGGTGTCCTGCGAATTGCTTCTTCTTTAAGTGCTTTGGAGCCTTTTAAACTTAACTCTTTTGCATCTACTTCCGACATGGGGAAACTCAACTGCCACATCACCGATTCAGCATCGAAAGGCATAATATAAATGCGCTCATTTCCGTTAGCCGTTTGAAAAACCGTTGCAGAATCCAATAATGGACTTTCAACATTTTTTAAGGCAGACAAAGGACAAATTCCTAAAATCACTATGCAATCGAGATATCGCAAAGGTGAAACTTCGTCTCCAATCAATAATTTTCGTACAGTACTGCGAATTCCATCTGCTCCAACTAAAAGATCAGTTGTAAAAGTTTTCTTTTCTCCTTCTACTAAGAAATTCAATTCTACTCCTTCCATTTCACTCTCTTTAAAATCTACCAATTGATGATTCCATTCTACTTTATCTTCTCCACCCAACTGTTCAAGTAAGGCCAATCGCAAAGACTGCCTAGCGATATGCATATTCGTTCTTTTCGATGAAGTTTTGTCTTCGGAATTCATCCATTTCCTCACACCCCATTCGCCAATTACTCTGCCATCAGTCGTGTGTACAACATGTCTGGTGGAAATTACCTTATCTTTTAATGAGAATATCCCAAAACCCTCAATTGCTTTACTCGCTTGCTGCAAAGTCAATCCGTAGCCTTGCGAACGCACATCGAAACCTCTATCTCGCTCAAAAAGCGTAAATGGAATTCCACGGTGTAAACAAGCCACTGCCAAAGCTACACCGCCAATTCCACCGCCAACTATGGCCACATGTGGGAAATTTTCTTTATCTGCTTGAGGTGATTGTTCAGAGGAAATCAATCCAGAACCATTACAATTTGTACAGCTAGACAAATGACCTTTCGGGCGAATAGGAATTAATCCTTGTTTATTGGATTTTTCATATTCTTCTAATTCCCTCAGAAATTGAAGTTTAACTTTCTTCCTGAGTTTTTGACGTTTCTTACCTCGTCCCTGGCAGTCGGGACAGCTCGTATAATGGATATTTTTGTTTGGGGAATTCAATTTCTTCTCTTGGTGGTGGTAAATTTAGGAGGAATTTGGAAGATTTTAAGAATGACCTTTAAAATTTTACTCAAAGGATGGAAATGGAGTGGTATATTCAATTTTAGAACACACAATCTTTGTAATGCATTTGTATTTTCTTGAAACAAAAATGTACTACAAAACGTTACAAAAACAAACAAAAACGTTACAAAAAACTAATATATGAGATGGTGATTTCAAGTTAGATGTTTTAGCAGATATGGAAACCTGTAACCTATTTCAAAAAATGTGTAACCTAAATATGCTAAATAGCTTACAAGTAAACTACTTCCCAAGCTTCTCTTTCCTCAAAACTCTTCCTCTCACAATCGTATTTCCTAAAACTCCTGCTATAATCAACAACATCCCTGCAATCGCATAAAGGGAAATGATCTCATCGAATAGGAATAAGCCTAAAACAAATGCGTAAATAGAACCTAGATATTTAAATGGCGTAACCGTTGCTGTATTTGCAGAATGCAGAGATTTTGTGGCGAAAATTTGTGCGATGTGCGTAAAAACACCAATCACCAAAATGATTCCCCATTCTTTTCCTTGTGGAACAACATAATCAAAAGCGGTAAGAACTGCCATTATAGGAATCGCGATTAAAGGAAAGTAGAAAACAACAGTGATTGGCGCATCAGTGTGTCGCAGTTTTGCAATTGCATTATAGGCCATTCCAGCAAAAGCAGCCGAGATTACTCCAACAATTATCCACAATGGGTTTACGTTCGAAATGCTGTCGTCTTCGCTAAAATATTTTGAAAAACTAATAAACACGATTCCTAAAAATGCAATGAGGAAAAACAAACCTTGTATAGGCTTTACCTTTTCTTTAAGAATGAAAATAGCCAATATCACTGTGAATATTGGACTCAAATACTGAATTGTGGCGGCGATGGCAATAGGTAAATTGTTTAAGGTGTAGAAGTACAAAGTCAAGGCAATTGTTCCTGTAACTCCACGAATAACTAGCCATTTTTTATTGTTTCCTAAAAGCGGAATTCCTTTGCTTCTAATGACAGCCAAACAAATAGAAAATGTTATGATGGATCTGAATAGGATAATCTCAGGGATTGGGTATTTTTGCAAACCTGAAATGATGTCTTGATCTGGACCTTCGCCAAGAATTTTAACCAAGACGTTGACTATTATATAGCACAGTCCAGAAAGAATCATATACAGAATGCCTTTATTCATGGGCGCAAAGATATAATTAGAGCCAAGAAAGAAATGACAAAAGAGAATTATTCAACAACATTTTATAAAGAGCGACTAGAAGCATTAGCTTTAGAATTAAAAAAATACACCAAACGATCACGGATGTGGGTGGCCGTGCGCCTCATTTCATTCCTATCCATCGGTGTGTTGGCTTATTTCACCTACCCTTATGGTGGATTTTCAGCACTGGGAATTTTGGCTACTGTAGTTTTGTTCTTGATTTTCGTTAGGAAAAGTGCCGAAAACAAGGACCAATTAAATTATGTAAAAGCGCTTATTCGCATCAATGAAAACGAAATCAAAGGAAGTGAACATGATTTTTCGAGTTTTGACGATGGTGAAGAATACATGAATCCGCAACACCCTTTTAGTTATGACATGGATATTTTTGGAAAGGGAAGTTTCTTTCAATTATTCAACAGAACGGTTACAAAAAAAGGAGAAGAAGCTTTGGTTAAACGTCTTTTAAATGGAGTTGAAACACCATTAAAAAGTGCAGAGGCCATTAACGAATTAAAAGACAAAAAAGAGTGGTATCAGGATTATTTGGCCCACGGAAGCAGTTTAGATAAAGAAGCTACAGAAGTGAGTATTTCTGATTTATCGAAAGAGGAATATCCTGCAAAATCTTGGATGAAAGCTCTGCGAATTCTCTCTCCAATAATTGCTTTCCTAGCTTTTGCTGCCTATTATTTCGATTTTATCGGTGGAATTCATTTTGTAGTTGTAGCAATTATTATTTTTATTCCTGTTCGTCAATCCTTAAAAACTACAAATCGTTTACATCAATCATTATCTAAAATTGGATTCAGGGTTTCCGCCATGCAAAATCAACTGATGAGAATGGAACAAGAAAGTTTTTCATCGGAATTGATGACAGAGTTTCACAAGGAATTGTTTGAATCCGAAAACAATGGAAAACAAGGATTAACCGAACTTTCGAAATTAGTAAAACAAGCCGAATTCAGAAATAATATTCTTGTAGCAGTTTTCTTAAATTTCTTCTTCGCATGGGATTTCCGTTTGTTGATTAATATGGAGAAATGGAGCGCCCTTTATTCTGCAAAAGTAGAAAGATGGGAGGAAATCGTTTATGAAATGGAAGCTTTAATTAGTGGGGCGAATTTCAGATACAATTTTGAGAAGCACACCACAGTTCCAACATTGAGCAATCAAAAAGATGGACCAATAGAATTGATTAAACTGGGGCATCCTATTATTCCCTTACAGAAATTAGTGACTAATGATTTCCAACTTTCTTCTATTGAGCAATTCGCAATAGTGACAGGTCCCAATATGGCAGGAAAAAGTACTTTCTTGAGAAGTATTGGAGTGAATTTAATGTTAGCCCGAGCAGGATTTCATGTCATGGCAGAAAAATTTGAATTTCCTAACATGAAGCTCTATTCCAGCATGCGAACGAGTGATGATTTAAAAGATGAAACTTCCTATTTCCATGCTGAATTATTGCGTTTGCGTTTTATTGTTGACGCCATTGAAAGAGGAGAAAATGTATTTATTATTTTGGATGAAATTTTAAAAGGAACAAATTCTAAAGACAAGGAAGAAGGTTCTGCGAAATTCTTACAAAAATTGAATCAATTAGAAGCTCGGGGTATTATTGCCACCCACGATTTGTCACTCACTCAATTGGCCAATGTTTATAAAAGTGTGGTCAATAAATATTTTGATACCGAGATTAATGGAGATGAAATATCCTTTGATTATTGTATTCGTGACGGGGTTGCAAAAAACATGAATGCGAGCTTTTTATTGCGTAAAATGGGACTTATAGACAGATAGTATGGCTTGACTTCATGATGATATGCCAATTTGTCTTTAATTTAGACTTGGCAGAAAGTTTGATAAATCGGTCATGAAGGTTTATATTTATCAACTGAATAAATAAAAAGAACATAAATTAATAAATAATAAGATTATGGCAGTAGAAATAACAGATGCAAATTTTGATGAAGTGGTAATGAAATCAGACAAACCAGTTTTGATTGATTTTTGGGCAGAATGGTGTGGACCATGTAGATTAATCGGGCCAATCATCGACGAAATGCACGGAGAATACGAAGGAAAAGCAATTATTGGAAAAGTTGATGTTGATTCAAACCCTGGTGTTTCAGCGAAATTTGGTGTACGTAACATCCCAACCGTTTTGTTTATCAAAAATGGTGAGGTAGCTGACAAATCAATAGGAGCTGTTCCTAAAGAGCAATTGAAAGGTAAATTAGACGCTATTATGTAGTGTTCGTTTTTATAGAATTCAAGAAATCCCCGCTAGCATTAGTGGGGATTTTTAATTTTAGATGAGTTCGAATTACAAAAACACCTTCTTTAACAAATTATGCTGGGTTTTTAAGTAAAAATACACAAACCATTGGGCTTGTGTATTTCAAGGTAAATAAATGTAACTCTGACCCTAAATCGTTTCTTCTCTTGGCATATCACCTTCTTGAGATGCGGAAGCTAAATCTTTATCCATATCATAAAGATTAGAGTTCCCTCCTTTTCCATCGCCAGCAGCTAAATTATATTTGTCGATAACATCATTAATCAACGCTTCTTCCTCTATTTGTTCTTGAACAAACCACTGACCAAAGCTAAACGTTGACCAATCTTTTTCCTCGTGCGCTAAATTTACAATTTTGTCAATCTCTTTCGAATTATCAATTTCATGTTGTAATATCTTTTGAAAACAGTCACCTAGATCTTTTGGATTTGCTGGAGGCTCATTAATTGCTTCAATTTTTGTTGCCCCTCCTCTTTCATTGATGTATTTCAAAATTTTAAACATGTGTTCACGCTCTTCCTGCATGTGTCCGTATAAAAACGAAGCTATTCCTGGGTATCCATTAACCTCCGCCCAAGAACCATACGATAAATACACTTGAGATTGATAAGCCTCCATGGTCATTTGCTTGTTTAATATTTTCTCCATTTTGTCTGAAATTCTCTTACTCATAATTGTTTGTTTTGTTTGTTAGCTTAAAATAGGAATTATCTAGCAGAGAGGGAGTTCGATTTTAGGTTTTTTAAGACTTCTATATTACATCTGACATCTATGTGACAAGAATGTTGTGGGGAGAGGAGAGGAAGGATTACGGTAGAGGTGCGCAGGAGAAAAGAAGAATTACGCAAAGTTGAGCTGAGAGGGTAGAGAATCGCAGAGGGTTTTACCGAAAAGGCCGCGGAGAAGGCACAAAGTTCACAAGGAAAAAGAAGAATTAGGTGTTTGAGGTATTTTAATCCACAGAGGAGAATTTTCTACAAATTAAATATTGGAAAAAACTGTAGAATTAATTTTTATCCTGCGAAAAAATTGAGATTTTGTTTTCGCTGGTGATGGTGATATCATAAGAGGTGCATTCGCTCATATTAACAGACTCTGACAATTGAATGCCATCAATGGAGCCACTAATTGTTGCTACTCCGGGTGAGTAACTTTCTTCTGAAGAGATTAGGCCTTTCCCCAGTTCTGAAATTGAAATTACATTCCCAACAGATGATGTTATTTGTAAACTCACACTGGCAGTTCCATTATTTATAACTTTGGCAGTAGGTTCTTCATTGTTGCATTTTTCACAACTTACGAAAATCGTTAAAAAAGATATACTGAGCAAAATAATAATTAATTTCAACTTGAATTATGTGTTTTTGATGACTTTCAAAGGTAAGGTTTAATTGATTACAAATTTATCAATTTCAAATTACGTTAGATTGAAAAACGCAAGTGTTCATGAAACTACTATGTTCACGTATCGCGAACATGGTTAACAAATGAACATTTTATCTTTTTGTCTAGTTCCCTAGTTTCAGCAGCCACTAATTCACTTCACAACTCACGGTGCATCATTATTTAAATTTCATGTTTATTCAAAAGATTTTAAGTAAATTAGCCAGTTCTATGGCTTTAAAACTCACTCTTATCTCAACAGTTTTCATGTTCACATTTCATGCAAGTGCACATGAGTTCTACTTCTCTTTTGCAGAAATGCAATACAACCCGCAAACAGAGCAATTTGAAATTTCATTGGAAGTGACGGGTCACGATTTAGAGGATTACCTAAAAGATAAAGGAATTGCGATTCCTAGACTGGAAGATTGTATTGGAAATCCTATTTATTTAAACACAATTGAACAAGAATTGACCAAAGGGTTTCAGTTATTTGTGCAAAATTCCACGCTGGCCTTAGATTTAATTGGAATGAAAATAAATGATAATGACCAAGTTGTCTTTTTCTTAACTTCCAGGAAAATGAAGCAACCAAAATCTATGACAATCAAATACGATTTATTAATGAACTTTTTCCCTTTGCAACAAAACAAGCTCACTTTTTTCAAGCCGGAAGGGAAACAATTTGTTACTTTTCTAAACACCAGATCAAAAAGAACTATTGAATTATGAAAATACTCTTTACAATTATCTTCGCTTTTAGCTGCCTGAACAGTTGGAGTCAAGGACACGACAATACTGAAAACATTAACATGAATAAGTTTCGTCAGTTGAAACAAGAATTGGCAACACCAAATGTTTACAGAACAGCTTCTGGAGCACCTGGGCATGAATATTACCAACAACAAGCCAACTATGACATCTCCATTGAATTAGACGACGAAAAGCAAATGATTCATGGAAAAGAGCGCATTACTTACATTAATAATTCTCCAGACCAACTAGATTATTTGTGGTTACAACTTGACCAAAACATGCGTGCTCAGAATTCCGATTCTAAACTTATTCAAGTAGAAAGGATGGAAGATTTCAATACACTTGCTAAAGTTCACCGTAAAATGTTTGAGTTTGATGGTGGGTACAAAATAGAATACATCAAAGCGACTAATGGAGAGGACATGGAATACGCGATTAACAAAACCATGTTGCGAATTGATTTAAAAGAACCATTACAGTCAGGAAAATCCATAAGTTTTGATTTGAAATGGTGGTACAACATTAATGACAGAATGAAAATTGGTGGTCGAGCAGGTTATGAATACTTCCCAGAAGACGATAATTACCTTTATACCATTGCCAAGTTTTTCCCAAGAATGTGTGTTTACAATGATGTTGAAGGATGGCAAAACAAACAATTTCTGGGTCGAGGTGAATTCTCCTTGCCTTTTGGAGACTATAACGTAGAAATTAAGGTTCCAGACGATCATGTAATTGCTGCCACAGGAGTTCTTCAAAATGAATCTCAAGTTCTAAGCAGTATTCAGAGAGAACGTTTAGCTGCCGCAAAAAAAGACTTTTTAAAACCTACAATCATCATTAATCAAGATGAAGCAACGGAGAACGAAAAAACGAAATCAAAGAAAACCATGGTTTGGAAATTTAAGGCAGAAAACGTGCGAGATTTTGCATTTGCTTCTTCAAGAAAATTCATTTGGGACGTAATGCCGGTAAAAATTGATGGAAAAACCACCCTCGCAATGTCCTATTATCCGAAAGAAGGAAATCCTTTGTGGGAAAAGTATTCAACGGAAGTCGTGGCGCATACCTTAGAGGTTTATTCAGATCACACAATCCCCTATCCTTATCCCGTTGCAATTTCTGTTCATGCTGCATCTATAGGAATGGAGTACCCTATGATTTGTTTCAATTTTGGTCGACCAGAAAAAGATGGAACATATTCTCCACGGACAAAATATGGAATGATGTCAGTAATTATTCACGAAGTGGGGCATAATTTCTTCCCAATGATCATCAATTCCGATGAGCGCCAATGGACTTGGATGGACGAAGGTTTGAATACCTTTTTACAATATGTTGCAGAGCAGAAATGGGAACGCAATTATCCTTCGAGAAGAGGTCCAGCCTACATGATTAGCGATTATATGGGAGGAGACAAAGAATTCATTTCCCCAATCATGACCAATTCTGAATCGATATGGCAATTTGGAGACAATGCCTATGGGAAACCAGCAACAGCTCTTAACATTCTTAGAGAAACAGTTATGGGAAGAGAATTATTTGACTACGCCTTTAAAGTCTATTCTAAACGTTGGGCATTTAAACACCCCACCCCAGCAGACTTTTTCAGAACGATGGAAGACGCATCTGGAGTAGATTTGGACTGGTTTTGGAGAGGTTGGTTCTATACAACAGACCACGTAGATATCGCAATGACGGATGTGAAGTGGTTTCAAATGAACACAGGAAATCCACAAATTGAAAAGAAAATTGAAAAAGCTGAATCAGAAAGAGCTTCTGAATTTATCGGAACTCAACGCAACTTGGCTGACACAAATAAAACAAGGCTTGAGAGAAAACCAGAATTAGCAGATTACTACAATAAGCAAGATCCTTTTGAAATAGAACCGGCAGACCAACAAGATTTTGAAGCCTTACAAAACAAATTAAGTCAAGCAGACAAAGAGCTTTTAAATAGTGGTTTGCATTTCTACGAATTAAACTTCGAGAATATAGGCGGGCTCGTAATGCCTTTAATCATTAAAGCTGAATTTATTGATGGCACTGAGGAAGTGATTAGGATTCCCGCTGAAATTTGGAGAAGACATAATTATCTGACCTCAAAAGTGTTGTATTTCAATAAAGAAGTGACTTCTTTTTCATTGGATCCGTATTTAGAAACAGCAGATACAGATTTAAGCAATAACAGCTGGCCAAGGAAAGTTGAACCTACAAGGTTTAAATTGTTCCAGGAGCAAAGAATGAATGAAAATCCGATGCAGCGATCGAAGAGGTAGGGGTATAGATAAGGTGACGCAGGGTAAAAAAAAGGATTACGCAGAGTTGCGCAGAGGAGCAGAGATTCGCAAAGTAAATGAAGGATAGCACAGGATTGCTCAGAGAAGAGAAAGGATAATTATTAATACGATAAAGGTTTTAGCATGTAAGTTCGTTATAGTTATAGCAAACAATAAAAGTTAAACTACTATCACGATAAAGTCTTGTCGTCTGATTTCACCTCTATCAACCCTAGCTACTCGTAATTTCACAATTTTGTCAAAGTAATATTACTTTTAACAAATGGTCTAAATTTTAGAAATATCCAATAAATCCTTGATCAAACCCTCTATTTTATAATTATCTCTACACTTCCCTCTACTTCCACTACATCACCTTTACGAATCTTAGCGCGTTTACGTGTTTCTACTTCTCCATCTCTCACAATACCTCCTTCATCAACCATCATCTTTGCATGACCTCCTGTCTGGGCTATTCCAGCTGCTTTTAATAATTGAAGTAATTCTATATATTCTCCTTCGAGGTTAAATTCTATTGTTTCCATAATACTATTTTGTTTGATTTCTTAAAAAAACAAAACCGATGAATTGAATCACCGGTTTTGATATAACAATACATTTTCTTGTAAATACTACTTTACTCCGTGCATTAATTTCTTCAACAGTGGATTTAACACTGCGATAAGAATACCCGCAACTACTGGAATAGCAGTAAAGATTAAGAAGAAAGTAGACAAGCTGTATTCTTCCTGAATTTGCTCAACCATTCCCCCCAAAGATGCTGCTGTTTTATTTCCAATGGCAATGGCCAAATACCACATACCAAACATCAATGCGATCATTCTTGCCGGAACCAATTTACTTACGTAAGAGAGTCCAACAGGTGATAAACAGAGTTCTCCAATGGTATGGAATAAATACGCCAAGACTAACCAAACCATACTCACCCGCACCATTCCTGCTTCTGCTCCTGGAGGAATAAAGCTTGAACCGTAAGCTAAAATTGCGAACCCAACTCCAACTAAAATCAATCCTAAAGCATACTTCATTGCTGCAGATGGATTGTATTTACTTTCCCACCATTTAGAGAAGAAAGAAGCAAATGCAATAATGAAGAATGAATTCAAGATACTAAACCATGAAACCGTAATTTCAACTTCATTGTCTTTCACTTCTGCCACTTCACCTAATACGATTTGAGACTGCAAACCTTTGTCAGCATAATCGATTGCCAATTGATTTTGTTTTTGATCATCCAAATACTGGTATTTACCTAGCTCTAAGTGAGCCGCAACAGGTTCTCCAACTTTCAATTCGCTACTTGATGAAATACTCAAAGTTTGTGTTTCTGCCACTTCTCCTGCTTGTAAAGGTCTTGCTTCCGTAATTGGAACAAATTCTTTTACCATTTCTCCATCAACCTCAGTTTCTACTTGAACCGCTTGATAAGTTACATCGTAAGATTTAGTAGAGAAATCTTGAACCAACATCCAAACTACAACTCCCCAAACCAAGGCAAAACAAATGGCCAAAGTAATGTTACTTCCTGGTATCTTTTTAAATGATTGCTTATTCAATAAATAAAGTACCCAAGTAATAATCATCAATGGAATAACCGTTAACAATGTATTGACAACATTAAAGATGAGCGCTGAATTTCCAGTCAAAACACGATCTGTGTAATCTCTGGCGAAAATTACCATTGAAGTTGCGGCTTGTTCAAAAGGAATAAAGAACAATACAGTAAAGAATGCGAAAATAATAACGGCAATCATTCTGTCTCTCACCACTTTTTCATAACGAATAATTCGCGTGATAATGAGGTATAAAAACAAAATTACACCCGCAATAATGATTACTAAATCTCCAGATAAAGTGTCTTTTGATAATAAGAACTCCTCTGGTAAAAGATTAACACCACCAATTTTAGAAACCGGGTCATTAATTAAATATAAAAGTCCAATGATTGCAGTAACAACAATTAACACCTTATCCACCATTGTGAACTTATTCTCTTTGTAGTCTTTAACTTCAACAGCTTTTTCTTCTTTGGTTTGGCGAACTGGTTTTCCACCAATTTTACCAAACAATGGCTTAGCTAACAAGAACTGAATTGTTCCAAATAGCATGAAAACACCTGCTAATCCGAATCCCCATGACCAGCCTACGCGCTCTGCAAGATAACCACAAAGCATCATTCCGAAGAATGCACCAGCGTTTACCCCCATGTAGAAAATGGTATACGCTCCATCTTTCTTTTCAGGAAGATAGGTATACATTTCTGAGATTATGGAGGTAATATTAGGCTTAAAGAATCCTGTTCCTAGAACTAGAAGTGCTAACCCCATGTACAAGGAGAATTCTGTTTCGAAAGCCATGGAAGCATGACCTAAAGTCATGATAACACAACCAATTAATACCGCAACACGATATCCCGTAAACTTATCTGCAATTACTCCACCTAGAATTGGTGTTAGATAAAGCAAACCAGCATAGGTCCCGAAAAGAGCTCCCGCATTCTCTGCAGTCCATTCCCAACCTGGATTACTTCCAATAACAGCCATGGTAAGGAAGTTAATTAATAGAACCCTCATTCCATAGAAAGAGAATCGTTCCCACATTTCTGTAAAGAAGAGAACAAACAACCCTGCTGGGTGACCTAAAACTTTACTTTTAAAGAACTCATCATGCTGAGATCTATCAACTGCTTCTGCCATACTTATTCTTTATTGTTATTCTTATTTTGGTAATCCTTTTTATTAATCCTTAATTTCTGTATCTGCTATTTCATAGCCCTCTGCTTCTAGGCCTTCAACCTCTTTATCCTCTGCGCCATGAGTTAATTTCTTCAATCTTTTCAGGAACAATAAAAGAAGGAATCCGAAACTTACTGTGAAAATAGTCAGCCACATAAAGGTTTGGTACTCTTGCTCGTTCTGCTCTTCTGTTAAAACAAATGAAACGCCATAATCTTTACCATCACCTTTATTTTCAATATTTTTTGCAGATTCACCATCTTTTTCGAACACTAGACGCGCATGATAAGGAGTTTCTCTAGTTGCATTATTCTCTTCAAGCACCTCTTTTAACTCAGACTTACGTTCGTCTTCTAGTTTGAACATTCCATTCAAATCTTTTTGTGTTTCGAACTCAGCAAACTGAATTTGATTGTCTTCCAAAAATACATTACTTTTTATTTCAAAGTTTTTATCTTCATTAATTGGATAATCATAAACGGTAACAATTTTATTGTTTTGGTTCTTGATTTCCATAGAATCTTTTACCATGAAATCCGTTAATTGACCTTTATCAAAAACAACCTCACCAGAATAAGGAGTTAACTGAGAAGATTCTCCAATACTTCCGGCCAATTTATTACCAAATCCTGTTGCAGCAAAGAAAATACCCATCATGATAGATGCATATTTTAAAGGCGCCAACTTAGTAATGAAAGACAGGGAAACTGGAGAAGTTGAAAGCTCTCCAATTGTGTGGAATAAGTACGAAAGGAAAATCCAGAACATGGCTGCCTTACCAAAAGTTTCAGAACTTGCTTCTTTTGATGCGAACATCATAAATACATATCCAAGACCCATGATAATGGTACCAATTGCCATTTTGAAAAGAGAAGAAGATTCTCTACCACGTTTTTTCCACCATACCCAGAAACCACCAATTACAGTTCCGAAAATAATAATATAGGCAGCGTTTAAAGATTGGAACACTGCGGCAGGAATTTCCTCCATCCAACTCAATCCAATTGTTCTGTCAATTTTAGTATCAGTGTAAAGGTTCATTAATCCTCCAGCTTGCTCGAAAGCTCCCCAGAAAACAATAACGATTAGGAAAGAAATTAAAAGTACAATAATTCTATCTTTTTCAATTTTAGATAAAGGTTTATTTGCTGCCGCTTTTTCTGCTGGACTCACCTTATCACCTCCTGTAAATTCACCTACACCAACAAGAAACTTTTGTCCCCAAATATAAACTGCTTGCCCTAGTAACATACCGATACCTGCCAAACCGAATCCGTAGTGCCAGCCATAGTAATAAGCCACTAAACCAACTGAAATACTTGCCAAGAAAGCACCAATATTAATTCCGATGTAGAAAATAGTAAAACCGCTATCTCTTCTAATGTCTCCTGGAGCATACAAACCACCAACCATTGTAGAAATGTTCGGTTTTAATCCACCTACACCTAAAATGATTAATGCCAATCCCGTAAAGAAGGCCCAATCTTGCGGAATAGCCAAAACCCCGTGACCAATACACAGCAGGAGTCCACCGTACATTACCGTCTTTTTTTGCCCTAAAAACTTGTCGGCAATCCACCCCCCTGGAATAGAAGCTACATAAACAAACATGGTATACCATCCATACAACCAAATTGCATCTTTACTGCTCCATCCTAATCCTGGGTCAACTGCGGTAGCAGAAGCTGCGATATATAAGGTAAGAATACCTCGCATTCCATAATATGAGAACCTTTCCCACATTTCCGTAAAGAATAAAATAAACAATCCTACTGGATGTCCTAAGAACTCTTTTTTCACACTTGCATCTAAACTCATACTTGTTTCATTAGTATTTGGGTCGTGAAAATAATTAAAATTATTGAGCCTTAGCCAAATTACGTTAATTTAGTTTAGGGAAGAAAGAAATACAATCTACAAAGCCTTCGTCATTTTAGAGATATTGGTGGTCATCTTAATTCTGCAAACAAGATTCTAATACAAGAACAAAGGATATATTAACCAGGGAAATAGACACTTTTCTTACTTCAAAAAACACTAATGTTCTAATTTTCATCTATCAAATAGACAACCCGATTCTGACCGACACTTCCCCTTTCGACGAAAAGGGTACGCGTTGATTTATAACAGCATTTAGCCACTCAATTTTCATTAGGCTACATTTGAAAATCAACTCACTTATCGAATACCTCATAAATAGTCCTATTTTTACACTTTATAAACACTTAAGTATGATTAAAAAAATTTTTACCGCATTTACAATTTTGGCTTTATTTTCGTGTAATCAAGAGGGAAATAAGGAGGAAACAACAGTTGAAAACAAAACAGAAGAAAATGAAGTTGTTGTGACAAACCACAGTTACGCCAGGCTAAATCAAGTTAGAACACTTCACATAGATTTAGAGTTAGCGCTGAACGTGCAAAACAAAACCATTGATGGTGTAGCGAGACACCGTGTAAAAAATGAAGGTTTCGACAAAGTCTATTTCGACATTAAAGACCTAGACATCAAAAAGGTTACCTTAGGTGCAAGAAACAACGAAACAGAAACCCAATTCGAGATTGGTGAATATGACTCGCTTTTGGGCTCACCACTCATTGTAGACTTACAAGTGGGAGATTTATTTGTGAATGTTTACTACTCTACTTCTCCAAATGCTGAGGCTCTTGGTTGGTTGGCACCTGAATTAACAGGAAGTGGAAAGTATCCATTCGTTTATACTCAAGGACAAGCCATTCTAACAAGAACTTGGATTCCAATTCAAGATACTCCTGAAAACAGAATTACTTATACAGCGACCGTGAAAGCTCCTGAGGGAATGTCAACAATTATGAGCGCTACAAACCCTACTGAATTAAACGGAAATAATGAGTTTCGTCATGAAATGAAACAGCCTATCCCCTCCTATTTAATCGCATTGACTGCTGGGGAGTTAGAATACAGAAAGCTAGGTAAAAACTCTGGTGTTTATGCCGAACCACACATGATTGATGCCGCTGAAAAGGAATTTAAAGACATTCCGAAAATGATGATTGTTGCGGAAGAATTATATGGTAAATACCTTTGGGATGTCTACGATGTCTTGGTACTACCTTATTCTTTCCCATTTGGAGGAATGGAAAACCCAAGATTAACTTTCTTGACTCCTACCCTCGTTGCAGGAGACGGAAGTTTAGTAAGCACTGTAGCTCATGAATTAGCGCATTCCTGGTCTGGAAACTTAGTTACCAATGCTTCATGGGATGATTTCTGGTTGAATGAAGGGTTTACCGTATATTTTGAAAACAGAATAATGGAAGGAGTTTATGGTAAAGAAGTAGCTGATATGCTAGCAATAATTGAGCTGCAGGAATTAAAGGAAACTATTGCTGAAATGAATGCCCAAGGAAATGAAAAGGACACGCATTTGAAATTGGCGCTAGACAACAGGAACCCAGATGATGGAATGACTGACATTGCTTATGGGAAAGGTGCATTTTTCTTAAAAACACTGGAGAAAGAAGTGGGACGAGAAAAATTCGATGAATTCATTATCAAATATTTCAATGCACATAAATTTGGGACCTTAACTACAGAGGACTTTGTGAAATACCTCAACGAAAATCTTTTAACTCCCTTAAATGTTGAATTCAACACTGAAGAATGGATTTACGGTGAAGGAATACCGGATAACATTGTGCAAGTTGAGTCCGAAAAATTTGCAATTGCAGAAAAATTAGCCAATAGTATTCTAGAAGGAAAAGGGATGCCTAAAGACTTGAAAAGAGCAGATAAAACAACGCAAGAATGGATGGCTTTTATTAGAGCATTTGATGGGAAATTAGACACAAACAAAATGATGGCCATTGATAAGCAATTGAATTTCAAAGGAAGTGGAAATTCTGAAATTATGTCTGAATGGTATGTGTTAGGAATTAAAAACAACTACAAAGGAATTCGACCAGAAATGAAGGCCTTCTTAACGAAAGTGGGAAGAAGGAAATATTTGGAACCACTATACACAACTTTAGCAAATACTTCAGAAGAAAGTTTGGAATGGGGAAAATCAGTTTACAAAGAAGCAAGACCGAATTATCACGCGATTTCTTTTAATACGGTGGATGAGATTTTGGGAGTAAATTAATTCAAAATAAGAAGCTATAACTTTTTGCTTTTGCGTTTATTCATTTTGAAAAAAAAGCCTGTTCATCAGCTAATGGACAGGCTTTTTTGTTTATCAGAAAAAATTAAAAAACTCTGACAGTTCCATTATTAACTCAATAACAAAACAGATTGGACCCTGCCAGAGTAATTTATTTTATTGGGTTACCAAGATAAGTCGTTAGGTATAACATATTAAGGCTAATTAATAAACCCTTTCTCTTTTATTTAAAAATTATCCTTATTGAATATGAAAAAATCCCTCAGTCGTTTCACTTCATCGGAATGACAAGCTCGACAGAAATTTGTTATGTTAGAGCATAACAAGTTGACGAGAGATCTCTTTTAATAATGGGACTAATGATCTAGATTGGTAACCCTATTAATTTATTCATTGAAATTTCAGAACCTATTTACCCATAAAGACGCAATGAGTTGGGTTCCTACCGCGGGTGAGAAACCAATTTCAAAACCTCCAATAAATCCTCTTGATTCATAAAACTATTGTTTTTGTAAACAACATCATTTCCAATCATTAAAACCGTACTGGGAAAACTAACTTCACCATTTTTCCTTGCCAATTGCATAGCCAATTGGTGCTTTCCCTCGTTTAAACCAGTAGGCTCATAAACAAAGCGCTTTCCTTTGTAAACAACATCCTCTTTGCTTTCTGCATTCAAGATCACCAAGTAATAATCTTTATTCAGAATTTCAGAAACAGAATCACTTTGTAAAACCTTATTTTCCATTCCCAAGCAAATCGAACACCAATCTGTTTTAATAAAGAACAAAACCGGACGTTCCTCAAAATACTGCAAACTGTCTAACTCATTTGCAGAATACACATTCAATTGCGCTTGCGAAAAAAGTGGTATTAAAAAAATTAAGAACAAGTAAATTTTTGTTTTCATTGCTTTAATCATTTTTTAAATTAGAGTTAGCTCATACTTCATTTAAGAGTTTCCCGAAAATAGACTTCATTGAATGAATACTTTTTCTGGTGTTTAAATAGTTTTTCCATTCCAATCAATCGGAACGGAAAAACTGTTGTTTTCTTTCGAAGGCTATTTTATAGTATAACGCAATCCAAGAAATCCTCTTATTCCTTGATTTGGTCCATAAACATAAGCCGGATCAAAAACTAAACCATAAGGATTTTCCGCAGTTTGCATCACATCTCCATTGGCTTCATATTGTACATTCTGATCAAAGGGATCTTGCGTTCGAGCAATAATAAAAGGCTCACCTTTGGCTGGAGTCCAATTCAATAGATTTTTCACTCCACCAAATATAGACAATCCATTTTTGAAATCTTTTGTCACTTGAATATTTTGAATACTCCAAACAGGCGACTCAGGACTTCTAGGGTCGTTTTCGCTTAACAATGGTAGCTTCATCGGACCATATAAGTTTCCTGTATAATCAATCTTAACCTTAGCTTTCGCAAATGTATACCCAATATTCCAAGTCATTGTGTACTCCTCTTGAAACTCTTGGCGTATTCTTTCTCCATCTTCAACACTAGAAACATCCATTACCGTTCCTCCAATACGCGCAGAAAGACCTTTGTAACGAATATCCATATTTAATGAAACTCCCTTAGATTCAGCATAGCCGTCTAGGTTATCATAGATAATTAAGTTAGGGTCTGTTTCGTAATCAGGAATAATTTTATTATCAAAATAAGTGTAGAAAACAGTTGCATCAAAATTAAGAAACAAGCCGTTTTTAAAGTTCAGTTTTTTCACAAAATTGATGTTACCATTCCAAGATGTTTCTGGTCGAATCTCACTTAAGATTACTAAATCTCTCGCTCCAGAGAGTGCAGCATGATCCTCTGTGAAAATATTTGCCACCCTATACCCCGAACCACCACTTAGTCGTAAAATGTTCAATTTGTTCGTGGAAGTCCATTTGTAATTTAAGCGCGGGGTAAAAATCGACCCGTGAATGGAATTGTAGTCATATCTCATCCCTAACAAAACGGTATTTTTTTCATTTAATCTCCATTCATCTTGCAGAAAAACACCAGGAAGATAAGTCTCCGAAGGTTCATTTATAGTTTCTCCATTAACCAATGAATTTGTAGCACTTGTATTGTCGTCATAATAGGTGTAACGCATTGCACCTCCTAACAGTAAGTTATGTCTACCTAGCTTTTTATCCCATGTTAATTGTCCAAAACCAATATTTTGAACTCCATTATAAGACATGTCTCCATAATAAGAATTTTGATCATGACCATTTGCACTAAACATCAACATTACTTTTTCATCAAATGGCAATTGATAGTTTCCAAAAACTTCCCATCGGCTGGTATATATGCTTTCCCCATAAAGTTCGCTTCCACCACGATAACCTGGAGTCCAATCCATATCTCCTCCCCATCTATCTTCGTATACATAACGACCTGCAAAAGAGAATACACGGTTGTTTTTACGTTTTAAACTCCATTTATTGAAAATAGAAAAACGATCTTGCAAAGTAACATCTGTAAATCCGTCATTGTTATTGTCAATCGGGTTGCTGTAATTGAAGTAATTCACCCCTACAAGTGTAGACAATCTACTTCCAATGTCAGCATGATATCCAAGATCAGCATTTATTTCTCCCCAAGAGCTACCAAAAACTTCGCCTGTAAAAACGGGAGCATTCTGCGCTGATTTTGTGATCACATTTATTAATCCACCCACTGCTTCAGAGCCATACAGGGTTGAGGCAGGACCCTTTACAATCTCTACACGCTCTATTAATGCTTGAGGAATTCCGTTTAATCCATAAACAGATCCTAGACCACTAACAATTGGCATTCCGTCAATCAAAATCATGGTGTAAGGACCTTCCAACCCATTGATATGAATATCTCCAGTGTTACAAACGCTACAATTTACTTGCGGACGAACCCCATTAACCGTCTGTAAAGACTCAAAAATTGAAGGAGTTGGATTTGATCTAAAAAACTCTTTAGAATACACCTCGATTGGAACTGGACTATCAGATTTACGCACACTTCGCATTGTTCCAGAAATCACCACCTCATCAAAATTGGTGGTTATGGATTGTAATTTAAACACTACATTCACTCGGTTATTGTCTTTTAAAACAACCGAAATGGTATCATTTAGAAAATCTGATGATCGAGAAATTAGTTGATATGATCCAGTAGGCAAACCAGAAATGGTAAACTCACCTGCGGCATTTGTGGTTGCGCCTTGGTTCATGCCTTCCACGACAATGTCAATCCATGCTAAACGTTCAGCATTCTTACTCTGAACCACCCCCATAATTGTCGTCTGCGCGAATAAACCAGTTGAACTGAACAACAAAAAGGCGGTGAAAATAGCTAAATGTAAATTATATTTAATATTCATAAATTTTATTTTTTTTACAAATATGTATTATTTTTAGACAAGGCTAAAAATTTAAGTAGGTAATATTAAAATATTTTATTTAAACAGACAAAAATTGGTGACTATCTATTATTTTACAGGGTCTTATGGTATTTTTTTTGGTTGGTTAAGACATTGGGGTTGAGTTTGGGGTTTAGATTGCGTATGACGTTTTGTTGTTGTGTAGAGACGCACGGCCGTGCGTCTCTACACAACAACAAAACACAACAACAAAACACAACAACAAAACACAACCGATTCGAAATTCCCCATTTCAAAACGTTATGATTTCAAACAATCATTTATCGAATCATCAAAATAAAAATCATCAAATCAAACATTATTTCAATATAAATCCCTATTTTCAATACAAACAAAAATTGTTTTCACAAAACAAAACCATAACCACCTAAATCAAATCAATAAATATTGGGGTTATCGTTTTCAGTTTTGTAATCATTCATTCTAAAAAACTGTACGATGTCAGAAAAATATAAAAATAGATACAGAATCGACTCCCATCGGAAACTCAATTGGAATTATTCTGCCAATGGTTATTATTTTATCACAATTATAACCCAAAACCGAATTTGCAATTTAGGTGAAATCAAGAATAAAAAAATGATACATTCTGATTTTGGAAAAATTGTAAAAACTGAATTTGAAAAATCTTTTCAAATACGCAGCGAATTAATTCAACATGAAGATATTATAATGCCAAATCACATTCACGCACTCGTTGAAATTAATCAATCCAAAAAAAGAAATGATTTAAAAATAAAAAAAGCACCGAAAAGGCAGGACTATCAACAAAATCATGAAAATTTTCGGCACTTGAAAATCAAACGAAATCGTCCCATTCGCTTGCCTCAATCTATTTCTTCATTTATAGCGGGTTTCAAATCGTCAGTTAACACAAAAATTGATGATTATATCGATGAACATCAACTAAATATTCCGAAATTTAATCGAAAGAATCATTTTTTTCAACCCAATTATCACGACCATGTGGTACGAAATCATGTAGAGTATCAGAATATAAAATATTATATCCGATTCAATCCTAAAAATTGGGGTTATGACAGATTGAAAGATGAATGATTGGGTTTTTACACGACACGTAAAGACGCACGGCCGTGCGTCTTTACGTGTCGTGTAAACCTACCTCCCAATTCTAACATCCATCACCCCACTATTCCCAGAAAACTTCGGTGCATAATGACATTGGATCTCCGCAACTCCACTGTTGAAATTTCCGCTGTGTGTTGCATAAACTGTGTAGGTGAATTTATATGTTCCTTTTGGCATATTGTCCACAAAATAATCCATAGCAACATCTTTCGGACTTTGATAATAATACAATCCTTTTCCGTAATTATATCCGCTTGTTGTCATTGTTGGTTCAAATCCAGCTGGACGTAAATCTTTAATGTGAACGAATTCTAAATCTCGGTCTACAGTTACGATTAATTCTATTTCGATTTTATCTCCAACTGTGAATGTAGAATCTACAATTCCTTTCTCGTCTTTTGCTCCGGCTACAATTCGACGGTAGGTTTTTCGAATTTCCATCGATTTGTTCTGACTGCTTTTGATTTTTGATAATTCATCGGTGTATTGCCAATACATATTTAAAACACCCGGACTTTCATTAAATCTTTCTACTTCAACTGTTCCCAATTGAGGAGTAATTTCACTTCCTGTCCATTTGTTTTTCACTTGACCTAATCCTGGCGTCCACTCTACTTCTATTTCATCTTTTTGAGTTGTAGAATTGTAAACCAATTTTTGATTTCCAATTTTTAGATTTGGCTTTTTTGATGTACTTAAATAATCTTTTCCCGAAGAAAGAATCGCATAAACGGCATCTGCGGTTGCAACTCCTGTTTCCCAAGCGTTACTTTCTTTGTTGAGAATTAACCACAAACGCATGTCGTCCATCATTTTTTCTGGAGCATCCATAACTTGGAAGAATGAAATAATCATGGCTTGACTCGCAATGTTGTTTTGATACCAATAATATCCTGAATTCTCGACCCAATACATTCCTAATTGTGAGTTTTTCTTTGCTCTGTCTTTTAAAGAAGCGTAAACCAACTGTGCCTTGTCATTGATATTCTCACTTTTAAAATACATTCCAATCATGGCTTGTAAATAAGGGTTGAATTTCGTCCAGTCTTTCTTTAATTTCTCTTGATAGAAATTCTCCACCTCATCAATTGATTGGCTGTTTTCATTCTTAAAGAAAGTTCTAGAATACAACCAATAAACATCCATAGAAGATAAAGTATAGTTCTTTTTGTCTTTAATGTACTCTTCGTAATACTTAATTTGGTAATTCGCCAAATACTTTTCCGCTTTTTGAATCAATTGATCAGAGTTTGAAATCCCAATGCCTAATCGAATTAACTGTCCAAATCGTGTCAATAAGTTTTGGGTGATGTAAACATTCGATTTTCCACCACCAAACCATCCAAATCCGCCATCTGAATTTTGGTTTTTCTTGATTTCATTTAAAATATTCTGTTGATTATCCACCAACTGATTCAATTCAAATAATTGGGCAATTCTGCGACGCTGTTCTGCTTCGCTTTTGGCTTCCATTACCCAAGGTGTCTCTTTCAAAAGAATAGTTTTTAATTCTTCGTTTTTCTCTAATTCCGACAATAAAGCATCAGGAGATTTAGATTTCCATTGATTGAAAATCGTTTGAATTTGTGGATTACTTTTCACAATATCTTCTGCAATGGCATTCGCATAATAGCTATTCACAAGGGAAGTTACACTTTGGTCATTTTGCTTACTCAAGTAAGGTAAGGCCATCACAGCATTCCAAGCCAAATTATCTGTGTATTCAATTGTAAACGATTTATTGTCTAAAGTGGAAGAGTTCTGATTTTTAAAAGAATCGAAATCATGCGTTGTTTTCCCTGGCTCTCTCAATAAAACATGATTGGTTTCTGTAATCAAAACTCGATTACTTAAAACTGGAATCACATTTTTCTCTCCATCGCTAAAGTTTTCATTCGAAGCTGTAATTGTATATTGAATCACTTCTTGATTTCCAACATTCATATTCCAAATTACTTCTTGAGATTCTCCAGCAGCAATTGTTACCATTTTACTCAAAGGTTGACGACCAATTAAATTCAATCTTTCCTCAGTTAACGGATTTTTCAGCATCAACATTACTTCTACTGTTTGCTCTTCTTTGGTTAAATTCACCACTTTTGCAGCAAAATCAATAACATCTCCTTGTCTCACAAATCTTGGAGCGTTGACTGTTACCATCAATTCTTTTTGAGCAACAACCTCCTTTTGGAATGTTCCAATCTGCATTTCTTGGTTGTGACCCAACATCAATAATTTCCATTTCGTTAATGATTCTGGCAAAGTAAAATTCAACACATAATCATTAGAATCGTTGGAATAAATCGTTGGATAGAAGAATGCAGTTTCATTGAAATTAGTTCTTGGATTCAATGATTTTGTTGCAGACTCTCCTTGCTCACCGAATGCAGAAGTGCTTTCATTCTCCATTTCTCCTGACGACACCTCATCACTTTCCATTTCTGCTACATCTGCTGATTCTTGTGAGGAAACAATATTATTTGATCTTCCGGGTAGTCGGGAAATATCTTCTCTTGTTACCTTCTGACTGAAAGCACGATCATAATCATGAATAATTCTATATGGATTTTTTGTTTCAACATACTTATACCTCAAATTATCTTGGTTCAGCATATTTCTCAATTCCCAATCCAGCCCACCAGATCCACTTCTATTCAATGATCGCGTCCAATTATTTGACCAATCGACATAATAACCTCGAGAGTAGTATGGAAATAAACTCCAAGAATGTCCACGAAATTGATCCAATGAAGCATCATATAAAGTCGCTGCTAATTCCGATTTTACGAATTCTTGATTTTCGTCTTGAATGGTAAAACTCCATTGTTCTTTCTGACCTGGTTCTAACAAATCTCTAAAAGTTGAAGTTTTAATCTTTAATTCTTTATTACTGAATGGCACTTGAATTTGCTTTGTTATTCTATAGAAAACCCCGTTATTGAAAAGGACAACATCATAAGTCAAAACGCCTCTATCTTCTTCCTGAACGGTATAACATTTTGAGAATCTGTTTTTCAAATCCACCCATTCTCTACTTACTAATTCATCTTTTCTGTAGAAGGAAACCAACGCTTTTGCATTTTCGAAAGAAGAACCCACTTGGAAATCGACATCGTGACCTACTTTCACCTCATCGGCTGAAGTAAAACTCCACAAAGCATTGTGTTGAGGAATTTCCTTTGATTTCACATCAATTACTTCTAGGTTGTGTTCCGCTTTGATGGTATCTCCATCGTTGCTTATGGAATGAAACTTCAACACATAATTTCCTTGTTCGTTGTTGATCCAGTCATTCAACTTTAAAGAATCTCCAGAATTGAAAGGAACTGTTTTAATCAATTCTTCTTTGAATGATTTATCCTCAAATGCATTCCATTTCATATTTGGAAATAAGGTTGAAAATTCATCTTTTTCAAATTGAGAAACTTCGGTATTTTGCCAAATTCTATTTAAGAATTTCGGATTTGACTTTAATTGACAAACCTCAATTTCCCCACTGTAACTCTTTTGTTTCGCTCCTGAAAGATTCACCACATCAATTACTGCAAACTTCTGTTCATGGGTAAAGAATTTACTAGGCGCATTAACTTGAATAGAAAGTCCAACTTTGCTTAAATTTAAGGACAATCTTTCTTCGTGTGTTTCTCCAGAAATGTCGATAACTTTTACTTTAACTTCATAAGTGTAGTAAGCATTTTCTACTGCATTTGGATCTACCTCAGCAAAAAAGTCAATGGTGAAATCTCCTTTTAGATCAGTTTTTACTGTATCTTCTTTCAACAAATCGCCAGAAGATGGAGCATTATAATATCTCCAGTAACGGTTCCATTTTCTGTAAACCGTGTACGCTACTTGCGCATTTGAAATACCATATCCCGCAAAAGCTTTTGCGTTTCCTGTAATTGAAACCGTATTATTCAGTTTAGCTTCTTCTTTGGGTTGATTTAATTTCACTTCAAAAGTTGGGCGCTTGTATTCTTCTACTGAAAACTGAATACTTGAAGAACCAAAGTTCACATCAGATTCACCCCTTGCGATCAAACTAAAATTCCCCAAAGAGGTAGACTTTGGTAATTGAAAACTACCATCAATACTTCCAAATTCATTGGTAGTTAAAGTTTTCTTGTAAACCTCCTGATAAGCTGCATCTTTGAATAAAATTTCAACCTTCTTATTGGCTAAAACCTTGTAATCGTTGTCCTTGCCTTGAAACAGAATTCCTTTGAAGTAAACTGTTTGACCCGGTCGATAAATTGAGCGATCCGTGAACAACTCAACACGGCTAATTTCCCTTTCTTCATTTGAAAACCTCATGTATTCACTCCCGTATAGCTGAGAGCTTTCGTATTCTACGGTGTAGGAAATCCCTCTTTTATCTGCTATTGAATGACTAAAAAGTCCGTCTTCATCCGTTTTTCCATTTTTAAAAGCAATCAAATCTCGACTTTTTCTGTAATCAGAATAAAAAAGCTCAACAGCTGCTCCTTTAATTGGCTCACCAGTTTTTTCATTAATAACCAAAACAGTAAACTCACCATTGTTAGATGTTGAAGTCGCACTCATTTCTGCGATGGTTAATTGAGTGAAATAAATCTGTTCATCATTCCAAGTTTTAGAATCTTTTGCCAGTTCACTTAAAGGTTTTTCATCTTTAGTGGCTACAATAAAGTAATGTCCAGGCTGTGAAATTTCATCCAAAAACAATTCAGTACTTCTTTCTTGGAATAACTGCAAGTTCTTTAAATATAGGTTTAAGGTCTTAACTAAAGTCAGTTTATTTTCAAAAGCATAATTTCTAAGATTACTATTTTTAAAAGGTTTGAAATCTTCTACTTTATAAATTCGAAGAACTTGATTAGAATAATTTCTGTGCTGAATTTTAAAAGGAATCTTTTTATCTAATCCGTAGACATTTGGCGCTGAAATACTGATTTCTTTATTTTCTATTATCGAAATTAACGAGGCAATTTCATGTTTGAAATCATTATTCGGAAATTGCTTTAATTCAGCTGTTAATTCATCATGCGCTTCTTTCAATAATCCTTCAACTTTTGGATTATTCTGAAAATGGTACCCTTTTCCTTTTTTGTATTTGATTCTCGCTAATTCAAATAAGAATTTCGATCGTGCGGAAGTTGATTTGAAATATTCAAACTGTTCTTGCCAAGCTAAATTTACAGTCTCTTCATTATTAAAAGTCCTTTTTAAATAATGTAACCTTTGGTGAACAGCAGTGCTTAAATAATTTGGTTGATTTACATTATTCTTTTCAATGGCTTGAAAAAGAGTTAAAATTCGACCAGTTAAATTGTCCTTTGGAAAATCTAGCTCTATAAAATAAGGAGATTTTGAATACCATTCACTTTTATCTGAATTCGCATTCTTTAAACTTCCTCCATTTTGAATAACGGAAGATTCATACAAATTGATGAGTTGATATCCGACATAATCTGAAACAGTATTTAAAATAAAGAGGCTATCGTTTTCTTTAAGCAAAACTTCTTGAAATGGCTTAAAATCGTATTCGTTTAATTCACTTAATCGACTTTCTAATGATTCAATATTTTCCAAAATAAAATTATGTCGTACTGTATCTTCACTCAGATTTAAAGAGTCGTAAATTTTCAAATAAGTGGGACTCATCCATTGATAATTATTAAATGTCAATTGCTGAATCATTTGGAGTTGAGCAATTGAATTTGAAGGAGCAGGAAGCTCTTTTGTGCTTTCTAAAATTTTTAAATAAAGCGCTGCCCTTTCTTCTTTATCCAAAGGATTTAGCATTCTTAAAAAATAGGGATATGCTTTTAAAAGCGTTGCGTAGTCTTTATCCGTTTTAGCTTTTTCTATTGCGGCCCACAACTCTGCCTGAGCCGCATTGGGCTGACGAACTTCAAGTAAGCTATCCACTTTTTGTAGCGGATGATCTTCTTGGCTAAAAGCATTGAATGATAAAATTATTGAGAATAAAATAATGAGATATTGAATATTCATGATGTGTTATTAAAGTGTTTTATCGTTTTGAATTCCTTGTGATGCAAAGAAAGTACCAATTGCATAAAGAACGAAATTGATAGTCTTAAAAATAAACAAAAAACACTTAATTATGAATTGGTTGGTGTGGGTTTTACTCAAAACGGAAGGCGGATGACACAGATCTCCGAACGCAGATTGACACGGATTTCAAATCATTTAAACACCTTTTTTTTATTTTCCACCCACATAATAAAAAACCCGTGATAATCCGTGCTGCTAGCAGTTCTGCTGAGCTTGTCGATGCATCCGCGTCATCCGCGTTCCAATACAGCGCAAACAACCCCAAACAATCTATGAATCTTTAGATTCTTTCTTCGGCACAGGATCATCACCAAAACCACCCCACGGGTGACAAGAACCAATTCTTTTTAACGCCATCCAACCGCCTTTCAACACTCCCCATTCTTTAATTGCATCTACAGAATATTGTGAACAAGTTGGATTGTAGCGACAATTCGCAGGAAATATAGGACTGATGATGTATTGATACAATCGAATCAAAACTATAAAAGGAAATCGTATGATTTTTTTGATTACTTCCACGGTGTAAATTTACGGATTTTATGGGAGGAATCTAATCCAAATAAGCACTATAAAAAACATCCATCTCTACCTTCTCAAACAATCCACTCTCCATAAAAAGCTCAATATAATCAACAATTCCCATTGCATCTTCGATCGGTGTTTCAACACTATTAAAATTGGGTTTTACTCTTTGCAATTCAATTGACGCCAAAAATCTATTTACCGCCTTAGCACTTGTTGCTGTTTTTGGAATAAAACTAATTTTTCTTCCATAAGTAAATGCAAGAATTTGTTCTTGATTTTCTTGTAAAACAATCGGTCCAGCAATACTAACAAAAGGTGAAAGCCTGAGCTGTTTTAATGCTTCAGAATTTCTCAAATCAAATGGTAAACTATCTTTCCTCGCTACAAACAAAACACAAGGGCTGAATCCAGATTGTCCATTTATTGTTTCTGCTTCATATTTTAATAAAACTGTATCTTCATAATTCTTGTAGCTTATAAATAACCCAAGAGAATCCAACAAAGCACTTATTTGAATAATACTCGCTTGAGGTGACAAGTTGTTGCTTTCAAAATGGATTGGTTTTACTTTTACATAGAGTTCATGGGGACGTAAAGGGTAATAGACCCTTTCGCCATTTTGATAAAAGTAATGTTCAAAGTTCTGATGATCTTCTTGCGAATAAGACGTATTTCCAATGATTACAAACAAGAAGAGTAAAAAGCTATAATGGTATTTCATAATCTCCCACTTAATTCATTCCTTTTTTGTACCTCCCCACCTCTATATCAAAAACGTATTCTCCCATTTCAATTTCAATATTCCTCCCTGTTAAATCAGATAAGAATAATGAGCCGTTTTCATCGATTTCAACAATAAAACTGTAGCCATAATGTTTAGTAATATTTGTAGAGAGAGCAACGGCGCCTTGACTAACATTCTTTACTCGAAATATTCTTTCCTTAGATAGAATGTCCCAAACTTCATATTGACTAAACGCTTGCCAGCCACTCCCTATACCATAAGGTTTGGGAACAGGAGGTTTTGAAGAACAATTCCATTTGCGGTGCAAGAACATTTCCTTCACACCATCTTGATTAAGATCAATGGAATCAACAATCTCAACTTTCTCTTTTCTACATTTTATTTTAAGATCTGTGGAGTGATAGCTTTGAACAAATAAAGAACGGCTATTAGAATCTCGAGGAACTGAGTCAATCGGAGAACTTAGGGAATGGACCTCATTACTTCTTCGAAAGTAATCGTTACTATGCAAGTTTTCAAGCTGAATTGAATCGGTTCGATTGTTCAGTTTGAAAACAAAATAAGAATCAATAGACTCAATTGTATTTCCAAAGGAATCAGTGAAAACAATCTCATTTTTATCTTTCTGAGCATATCCTAAAAAGGAGATAAAAAGCAATACGGTAATCTGAAATAATCTGCACATAATATTTGTGTATTAAGAATAAAGCGCTTCTCAATAAAGCGCTAAAACACAATGTACATTCAGGAGCTAAATCGGTTCATTACTATGTGCATTTTAAACCTTGAAAATAAAAAAAGGGATTTTCTTTGATTAGAAAATCCCATTATTAATCTCAAGGTCAAATTCAAACTTGATCTCGCCCCACGCTACCGCGAGATTCCATCTCGTGGTCGTGGTAATCTAAAATTTCATAATTCACAGTAGCCCAAGCTACTGTAATTTATGAAGTTTTATTCCCCAACTTTCCATATCTGCATTGGCAAAATCAAGTCTATACTTTGTAGGTATTCCACCTTCTACCAACATAGAACCGTAATCAATTGATGGGAAAAGCTCCTCATAAGTGATCATTTCATTCAAGGAAATACGGCGATAAATATGAGAACGAGTTAAGTTTTTAGTTTCATCCAACCCAGATGCTCCTAGAAGTTCAACATAATTTTTCACCAATTTGGTATGGTATTCGGCTACCCGCACTTTCTTATCTTTCACTACAAGTCCCACAGAGAGTTCTTTTTTCTGCGTCGCTACACCTGACGGACATTCGTTTGTGTTACAAATTAAGGCCTGAATACATCCCAAAGCCATCATCATCGCACGTGCCTGGTAACAAGCATCTGCCCCAAGAGCCATAGCTCTTGCTACGTGAAAAGATGAGGTGATTTTTCCTGACGCAATAATTTTAATGTGCTCACGTATTCCTAAGCCATTCAAAATATTGTGAACAAAGTCTAAACCATCTATCATAGGAGCACCTACATAGTTACTAAACTCAGGTGGTGCAGCTCCTGTTCCACCTTCACCCCCATCAACCGCGATATAGTCTGGGTAGATATCTAAGTGAATCATCGCTTTACAGATAGCAATAAATTCACTTTTATGACCTATACACAACTTAAAACCAATTGGTTTTCCACCAGATAAATCTCTTAATTTCTTAATGAACTTTATCATCTCCACAGGCGTATCAAATGCCGAATGAAAAGGAGGAGAAGCAACTACAGTATGTGGTTTAACGTTACGAATTCTGGCAATTTCCTCAGAGTTTTTTGAAGCAGGTAATATACCTCCATGCCCTGGTTTTGCACCTTGAGAAAGTTTTACCTCAATCATTTTAACACTCTCAATTTTGGACTTTTCTGCAAAAAGCTCAGGATTGAAATTCCCTTCCTCATCCCTGCATCCAAAGTATCCAGTACCTATTTGCCAAATTAAATCCCCACCATGCTTAAGGTGATAGTCACTTAGCCCTCCTTCACCAGTGTTGTGAGCAAAACCTCCTATTTTCGCACCACCGTTTAAGGCCTCAACAGCATTCGAACTTAAAGAGCCCAAACTCATCGCGGAAATATTTAAAATACTTGAAGAATATGGTTGTTTACAATCCTTGTTTCCAATCTTCACCCTCGGATCATGATTTAAAGTATCAAATGCCTTTGGAGCAACGGAATGACACATCCACTCATAACCCTCTGCATATAAATCAAGCTGAGTTCCAAATGGAATAGTATCTCGAACACTCTTCGCACGCTGATAAATTGCCGACCTATCCAAACGATTGAAAGGTCTACCATCAATATCTGATTCAATAAAGTATTGATACATCTTTGGCCTTAATTCCTCCATTACGTAACGTAATCGACCCAAAAGCGGGTAAATCCTCCGTATAGATTGCTTCGTTTGAAACATATCTATATACCCCATAATTGTCAAGAGCATCACAACCGCAAATGCAACCAACCAATACATACTCACCAAAATAGAAAGTGCAAGTGTAGCAACAACTAACAACAAACTAATAATTACGAATTTTCTTCTCATAATTTAACTCCTTTAGGTACTATTATACTCTTTAGTTTATCAAACTTAATAAATCAATTAACAATTTACATAAGGTTTTAGTTCTTTGGAAAAAGAAAGAAAACCAACGGAATGATAAAAGTAAATATAAAATAGTAATTAGTGCCCTGAACGCCCAACATAAAAAGTATTTCTATTAAAATAGAAATTTTGAAAAGCAGAATTAGCCAAACATATACCATTGAAATACAAGCTCTATTAAATTCAAAATAGAATATTTGTTCAGAATAAATTAATAGCACATTACTTCAAAAAGTCACTTCAAAGACCTTAAAAATTCTTTTCTCCCTTTTTAATTATAGAAAGGGTACTTGCCTTTTCACCAATTACTAAAAACTAACAAACAAATCTATTTAGGACTGACATAAAATCTAAGCAACCTGGTTGCACTAGAAAGCTTCTATTCTCGGCTTCTGAAGCTTAAACAGCTAGAAGAAGAAGAATTTTATAATTATCCCCCTCGTTTTGTCCCATTCATTCACAATCGGTTGGCTGATAAAAGGATTTAAAATAAAATAAGTAGGATTAAAAGATTTTTAACTATCTTTGTCGCCTTAATTAAAAACATAATAATATGAATAACTACGAGACTGTTTTCATTTTAACTCCCGTTTTGTCAGAAGATCAGACAAAGGAAGCAGTAAAGAAGTTTGAAGAAGAGATTAAATCTCTTGGCGGAAAACTAACTAATTCTGAGTCTTGGGGCTTGAAAAAATTGGCTTATCCAATTCAGAAAAAAACAACCGGATTTTATTTCCTTTTAGAATTTGAAGGAGAAGGAAACCTTGTTTCTGAATTAGAAGTGACTTTCAAACGTGACGAGCGTGTAATGCGTTTCTTAACTGTAAAAATGGACAAGCACCACAAAGAGTGGGCTGAAAAAAGAAAGTCAAGAATGAAAAATGCAAAACCTGCAAAGGCTGAAGCAAAGTAATTAAAGTAAAGAACCAAAAAAAATTGCAATTATGGCACAAGATGTAAGATATTTATCGCCGGTAAACATTGACATTAAAAAGGACAAATACTGTCGTTTTAAGAAAAGCGGAATCAAATTCGTAGACTACAAAGACGCTAACTTTTTATTGAAACTCTTAAACGAACAAGGTAAGATTTTACCACGTCGTATCACAGGGACTTCTTCTAAGTTTCAAAGTAGAGTGAACAAGGCTGTTAAACGTGCTCGTCACATAGCGATCCTTCCATACGTTGGAGATCAATTAAGATAAGCCTATATATTAACACATTAAAAAGACAATTATGGAAATCATATTAAAGAAAAATGTCGATAAACTGGGTTACAAAGACGATATCGTTGAAGTAAAACCTGGATATGCACTTAACTTCCTAATCCCACAAGGATACGGAACAGTGGCTACAAAGTCAACAAAAAAAGCGCATGAAGAAGTTTTGAGACAACGTTCTCATAAAGAAGATAAAATCAAAGAAGAAGCTGCAGAAGTTGCTAAGAAAATTGAAGGTGTTACCATCAAGATTGGAGCAAAAGTTGGAGAGAATGGACGTATTTTCGGTTCTGTTAACACAATTCAGTTAGCTGAAATGTTAAAAGCTGAAGGTATCGATGTTGACAGAAGATCTTTGAAAATTGTAGAAGAGCCAATTAAAGAAGTTGGAACGTATACAGGAATCGCAAACCTTCACAAAGAAGTTTCTGCTGAATTCAAATTTGAAGTAATCGAAGAGTAATCTTTGTAAACAATACTAAAAAAACCGTCCCGAGTAATCGAGGACGGTTTTTTTATGCAATTCTTTATGGCAATTTTGTTGGAAGTTTCGATATTCTATCGTGCATCACAATGCTACCTGCCACAGCAACATTCAACGAATTTGTTCCTGGCAATTGTATTAAATCATGACATCTATCCAGCACTTCTTCCGGTAAACCATTGTCCTCAGCGCCCAATAGATATACTGCACGTGGAGTATGTTCATATTCGGACAATAACTCAGCACGTTCATCCAACTCTACACCAACAAGCTTGCTGTTGTATGGAATATGCTTGTAAAAGTCATCAAAATCATCATAATGAAACAAGGGAATCTCACGCCAAGACTTCAAGACATCTGAAGTCTGCTTTTTATAACTTTTGCCTATCGTAAAAATATAAGAAGCCCCTAAAATATATGCTGACCTCCAAAGCGTTCCAATATTATGTCCGCGTTTGTGTTGCATAATTCCAATACCAAAATAATTAGCTTCATCTGCCTTAACCTTCATAATTTCTAAGTATAAAATAAGCGCTTTAATTTCTAATTAAACGGTCTACTGAAAAGTTCCCCGGTCCCATTAGAAATATCGCTACATATCCCACCAAATATGCTAAAGGCAGCTCTATTTTACCGAAAGCATCTCCACTATGAACAACAAACACTGCAACAGCCATAGTAACGATTAAAGGAACAATAGCATATCTAGTAAAAAGTCCAGCAGCAACGAGAATTGCACAAACAACTTCCGCAAAAACAGCCAAAATTAAAGAGAAGGTAGCTCCTATTCCAAATGGATCTGGAAATTGGATTTCTCCATTTCCAAAAAGCACTTGCCATTTACCCAGTCCATGTTCATAAAACATCGCTAATCCAAAAACTAATCTGAGCAGCAAAGCGCTAATATCATTTCCATATCTAATTTCTGTTACACTCCTTCTCATCAATATTGTTTTTTTTATTTTTCCGATAAAATTTAAGATGTCTCTGCATTCTTAAAAGGTAAAACTAATTAGCATTGACACTTCTCTGTAAATATAAATATAAATCCAAAACTAAAGGAGAGATAAGGAATAACTGACAAAGAAATTGACTTTAAACCCTACTTATATGTAACTTTGTAAAAAAGATAATAACATGGCATCAGCAGAAAGAGCAGCAGAACAAAGAGCAAAAATTAAGAGCATTCTCAAGGATATTAATACGGGAGATGAGAAGAAGATTATTGATGGATTGAAAGCTTTAAAGGTAAATGGTGATGACAATGTAATTACGCCAATTATAGATATCTGGAATAAAGGTGTTTCCCCAAACGCAGAACAAGAAATTATTACATTTATTGGGGACATTAAATCGACATCGAGCGCTCAAACAATTATGGATGTCCTACTCAACAATGAATACAGTAAAATCCATTTACCGCTCTTATCAACAGTTTGGAATAGCAAAGTTGACTATTCAGAATACATTGTAGATTTCGTTTCAATAGCCGTTCAAAATGACTTTTTAGTAGCATTAGAATGTTTAACCATAATTGAAAACATGGAAGGACCATTCGAGGAACATCACATTTTAGATGCTGAGATTATATTAAGAGAATTTGCTGAGAAACATAACGAAGAAAAAGCAGAAGAAGAGAAAAAAGTTCAAATGATTTTAGAAATTTCTAAATTGGTGAAGTCTTTTGATGATCAGATCATGTAGGTTTTACGGCTTTATTGATTGGAAATAAGATCGGAAATAAAAAACAGAGTCTCAAACCATTGCCTTCGACAAAGTTAGTCAACGAAAAAGACTTCGAAAACTGAAGTTGTCGAAGGCACCGGAAATAAAAGTAATTCTATATTAAAACAAACCATTAATTTCCGCATCAATTGCAGAAATTATTCTTCCCAAATCCTCAGGGTTTTCATGGTAGTTATTATTGTCCACGTCTACAATAATCATCTTGCCTTTATCATAAGTACTAATCCACGCTTCATATCTTTCATTCAAACGTTTCAAGTAATCTAAACGGATGGACTCTTCGTATTCACGTCCTCTTTTTTGAATCTGATTTACCAAAGTGGGTACACTCGCTCTCAAATAAATCAATAAATCTGGGGCGGAAACAAAAGACTCAATTAGGTTAAATAAAGAAAAATAATTTTCAAAATCTCTTGTCGTCATCAAGCCCATTGAATGAAGGTTAGGCGCAAAAATATATGCATCTTCATATATCGTTCGGTCTTGAATAACCACTTTGTCGGTTTGTTGAATCTCTTGAATCTGAGTAAATCTACTGTTCAGATAATACACTTGCAGGTTAAAAGACCAACGTTGCATGTCTTCATAAAAATCATTCAAATATGGATTTTGAGACACATTTTCATAATGTGTTTCCCAGCCATAATGTTTAGATAGTAACTCCGTTAAAGTTGTTTTTCCTGACCCTATATTTCCTGCAACTGCAATATGCATAATTCAACTTATTAAATGATGGACTAAAATACTAATATTGTTTTAAAATGAGAGTTACTTCAGCCTAATTAATGAATATTTACTTACCCCTTTCTTATCTTTCAAGTAAACTTTGTTTCCAAACACACGCAGTTCCTCAATTCCCTCCTTAGGAAGAGTTACGGACTCCTCTTTATTCAATTTCATGTTGAATCTAACAATTGAATCTTTCTCTAAAATGTAAAGGTACTTTTCGGTCGGATATACCTGCAAAGCACTTTCATAAGGATACTTTCTAATCAAACTTCCATAATAGTCAAAAACAAATAAACCTACTCCTTCATAAAACAGAAACAATTGATTTTGTCTCTCTACCATAGTACTAGGCATATCACTGTAGGTAATTGCCATCAGGTTGGATATCTCAGATCGAGCTACGCTAGAATTAACGCCTTCAAACCGAACTAAACGTGCGTTTTGTTCATCGAAAACCCAAAAGCGGTTTGTCTGATCTGAATAACAAACTTGAGTAGCAAACCCAATGCTCAACTGTGCTAGGTCTATTTTACCCTCCTGGAAAGAAAGGGTATTATCCAAGAAACCAATACTTTGCTGGTTTTCAGAAAAAATTAATGTTTTTAAGGAATGTCGGGCGTCAATTTTCGAAATATTTCCAAATCCCTTTCGGCTTTGAGTAAAACTGAGATTAAAATTGGTGTCTAGCTTATGCAATGTTCCCTGCTCTGAAATTATTAATTCCTCTAAAGGTGAAATATCCCAAGCTTCAATATTTCTGTTTAAATATTCCCTTTCAAGCTTCCATTCCAAAGTTTGAGCCAAGGAGTTAGCGGCCAATTGAAAGATTATTAGCGAGGAAAGAATTAATGTTTTCATGCTTCCTTCACTTCAATAACAGTGCTAGACTTTAATTTAAGCACCTCCTCCAATATTTTCCTGTCATTTGACAATCGCGGAACCTTATGTTGACCACCCAATTTACCTTTACTTTTCAACCAATTTTCAAACAAATTAGGTTCGGCTTTGTGAACAATTGGAAAGTTTAAAGTTAAATTCTTCGTTCGTTTAGCATCATAATCGGAATTAAGTTCTCTTAAAGTATCATCTAATATTTGCGAAAACTCCTCCATGTTATCAGGTTCTTTGTTGAACTCAACAATCCATTCATGTCCTCCCTGTTTTCCTTCCTCCATATAAACTGGACAAGCGGTGTAATCTTTTAGCAAGGCATGGGTCTTTTCACAGGCAACCCTTATGGCATTATCAGTATTATCAACAATCACCTCTTCACCAAACACATTGATAAAATGCTTAGTTCTTCCAGTAACTTTAACCCTGTAAGGCTTAATGCTCGTAAACTTAACCGTGTCCCCCAAAATATACCTCCACAAGCCTCCATTTGTAGAAATAACTAGTGCGTAATTTTTATTTAGTTCTATATCTTTTAAACCGATAACTGTTTCAGAAGCCGTTCCCTTGTATGCATTCATTGGAATAAATTCGAAAAATATACCATAATCAAGCATCAATAGTAAATCACCATCCAATTCATCTTGAATACCAAAAAAACCCTCGGACGCGTTGTATGACTCAATATAATGCATATCCTGATGCGGAATAATTCTATTGAACTCTTTTTCGTAAGGTTTAAAGCTTACCCCACCGTGCATAAAAAGTTCTAAGTTTGGCCAAACTTCCCTGATGTCTGTTTTCCCAGATTTTTCTAAAATTCGATTCATTAAAACCAATGTCCAACTTGGCACACCAGAAATACTAGATACATCTTCATACATCGTTTCTTCTGCCAGCTTTTCAATTTTTTCCTCCCATTCACTCATCAATGCCGTTTCTCGCGATGGAATTCTTTTAATTTCTACCCACCAAGGTAAATTCTTTAAAATAATTGAGGACAAATCACCGGTATAACTATCTGGCCGAAGCTTGTTCTGTTCGGCTGTTCCACCAACAACTAAGTGCTTACCTTTATACAATTTGGTATTTGGAAATTGAGAATAGTAAATAGCCAAAAGGTCTTTCCCCCCTTTATAATGGCACTCTTCCAAGGAATCTTTCGTAACAGGAATAAATTTACTTCTATCGGAAGTTGTACCTGAAGATTTTGCAAACCACTGTGTTTCTCCTGGCCACAAAACATCTTCCTCTCCAGCAACCTCACGCTCCACCCACTCTTTTACATTGTCATAATCTTGAAGAGGGACAAGCCTTTTAAATTCGTCATAATGATTAATATCATCGAACCCGTATTGTTTTCCAAAAACTGTTTTACGACCACTTAAAATAAGGCGTTCGAACCATTCCTTCTGAACCTCAACAGGATGCATTCTGAATAAATCGATTTGATGAATTCGTTTTTTTATTATCCACCCGAAAATTGAATTAAACGGCATATCTTAATTTTTCTTGCATGAAGATACAAAGAACGACGAATAAATTTAGAATAAAAAGAATCTTTTTTAACAACCTTTGGTGCAATTCCTGCGTCTATAGATTGGGTTTATTAACGATTTATTTTGAAAAAGGCTATGTTCTTAGGGATATAGCCTTTTTTATTGATCCTAGAAACAGAGAAAAGGCGAGCTGCCATTTTTTTAAATTGGATATTTTTTTTGAGTATTAAAGCAGAAGAGAAAGCGAGTATATAAACAAAAAAGTGGCTAAACATAAAATATTTAGCCACTTTAGTAATGAGTTTTCTTACTTTTTTCTAATAAAAATTCTTACTGGAACCCCTTCAAAATCAAAATGCATTCTAATTTTATTCTCCAAAAATCGCTTATAGCTATCTGGGATATATTGAGGTAAATTACTATAAAAAGCAAAAGCCGGAGCATGCGTTGGGAGTTGTGTAATGTATTTAATGTTAACATACTTCCCTTTAAGTGATGGAGGCGGGAAATGAGCAATTTCATTTTGCATCACTTCATTTAAAACTGAGGTCTGAATTTTCTTCACCCTGTTATTGTACACCTTCATAGCTACTTCTAGTGCCTTATGAATACGTTGCTTAGTTACAGCTGATGTAAAAACAATTGGAACGTCATTAAAAGGAGCAAGCTGCTCTCGAATTCGCTCCTCAGCTTCCTTAGTTGATTGTGTTCCCTTGTTCTCAATCAAGTCCCACTTATTGACTAAAACAACTATTCCTTTATGATTTTTTTCACACATGTAAAAGATGTTCAAGTCTTGTTTTTGAATGCCTTCAGTTGCATCGATCATAAAAATACAAACATCTGCACTTTCAATCGTTCGCACGGATCTAAGAACAGAATAGTATTCTATGTCCTCTTGTACCTTTGCACGTTTTCTAATTCCCGCTGTATCTATTAAAACAAAATCAAAACCAAATGCAGAATATCTAGTATTCACCGCATCTCTGGTGGTTCCTGAAATAGGAGTTACGATATTCCTTTCCTCACCAATTAGAGCATTCGCCAAAGAAGACTTCCCTACATTAGGCTTACCCACAATCGCAAAACGTGGGAGTTCACTATCAGACTCTATCTCTTTAGATTGAAATTCCTTTACAATATCATCTAACAATTCTCCAGTCCCAGAGCCACTTGCCGCAGCAATATCATATACATCACCTACACCTAAAGACCAGAACTCTGAGGACAATCCCACTCGACCAGTGTTATCCACTTTGTTCGCTGCCAAGAAAACTTTCTTATTAGAAGCTCGCAACAGTTTCGCTACTTTATCATCAAGGTCCGTTACACCTGTTGTTACATCCACAACAAAAATAATTACATTCGCCTCTTCAATGGCCAATTCGACTTGTTTCCGAATTTCCTGCTCAAACACATCATCAGAACCTCTAACGTATCCACCTGTATCAATTACAGAATACTCATATCCGATCCATTCTCCTTTACCGTAAATTCTATCTCTAGTTACTCCACTCATTTCTTCAACGATGGCATTTCTAGACTCTGTTAAACGGTTAAATAATGTTGACTTACCAACATTTGGTCTACCAACAATTGCTACTATATTACTCATAATTAGTACCCATATTTTTTTAATTTACCATCGTTATTGCGCCAATCTTTATCCACCTTAACGAAAGTCTCGAGAAACACATGCTTATCCACAAATTTCTCTATGTCTTTGCGGCTGTCGATCCCGATATACTTTAATTGTCTTCCTTTGGCACCAATCAGAATCCCTTTTTGAGAATCTCTTTCAACTATAATATTGGCCCTAATTCGAATTATATCCTCTTCCTCCACATAATCTGTAACTTCCACTTCACAAGCGTAAGGAACTTCCTTTTTCAAATTCAAAAATATCTTCTCGCGAATAATTTCTGAAATAAAGAAGCGCATCGGACGATCAGATATAGCCTCTTTGTCAAAGAATGCCGGTGAGTCAGGAAGCTTATCTAAAATTAAATTCAAAATAGGCTCTACATTAAACTTATGTAAAGCAGAAATAGGTAAAACGGTAGCATTTGGCAATTCTTTAGACCAATACTCCAAGCGTTCCGCAACCACTTTTTGATCCTTCAGGTCTACCTTATTTACTAAGCAAATCACTGGAACATTAAGCAATTTAATTCTTTCCAATGTTTCTTTATGGTTCATTGTATTTTCAAAAATATCAGTAATGAAAAGCAAGACATCAGCATCCTTAATAGAGGAGTCTACATACTTCATCATTGATTCATGCAAGCCATAAGCCGCATTAACTACTCCAGGTGTATCAGAGAAAACTATTTGATAGTCCTCATGATTTAAAATACCACGAATCCTATGACGCGTGGTTTGGGCTTTTGATGTTACAATAGAAAGTTTCTCGCCTAAAAGGCGATTCATTAATGTAGATTTCCCCACATTAGGACTTCCAACTATATTCACAAAACCAGATTTATGACTCATATATAAATTTTATTATTTGCTAAATTGCAAAATAAATTGGTATAAAAAAAGGGCTGCCGAATAGATCAGACAGCCCTTAATATTTTAACACAATAGGTTTATACCAATCCTATTTAGCTTTTTTTTCAACTAACTCTTTAGCTTGTTTCACCCATTCTTCGGACTCAATTCGATCTTCGCTTATACCCTCGATCTCCGACATTTTCGTAATGTCTTCAGCCGTTAAAGAAGCAATATCTTCAAACTTACTGAAACCTGCGTCTACTAGCTCTTTCGCGTAAACTGGGCCGATTCCTTTAATTTTAGTTAAGTCATCACCAACACTCTTAGCTTCTTTCTTTTCAGTAGATTTAGTTTCCTCAGCATTTGCATCCGTAGAAGCATTAGTTGTTCCACCTCCTCTTCTTGAACGACGCGTTTTCTTTTCTTTTGGTTCTTTCGTCATCAAATCATTGAAATCTACCAATTCGATCATACACATTTCAGCATTATCACCTAAACGGTTACCAATACGAATGATACGCAAATATCCTCCTGGTCTGTCAGCAATTTTAGGTGAAATCTCTCTGAACAATTCAGTTGTTGCTTCTTTACTCTGTAAGTATTTAAATACTATACGTCTAGAGTGTGTTGAATCAGTTTTAGATTTCGTTAGCAAAGGCTCTAGATAAACACGAAGTGCTTTTGCTTTTGCTACGGTTGTATTAATTCTTTTGTGTTCTATAAGTGAACAAGCCATATTAGAAAGCATTGCTTTTCTGTGTGCAGATGTTCTACTTAAACTATTATTTTTCTTACCGTGTCTCATTTTAAAGTCTTATATCAGTTTTTACTCTTTGTCTAATTTATACTTAGACGTATTCATTCCAAACGACAATCCTTTAGCATCAACAAGATCTTCAAGTTCTGTAAGGGATTTTTTACCAAAGTTTCTAAACTTCAATAAGTCGTTTTTATTATAGACTACCAAATCTCCTAAGGTATCTACGTCGGCAGCTTTCAAACAGTTAAGCGCACGAACTGATAAGTCCAAGTCAACTAACTTTGTTTTCAACAATTGACGCATGTGTAGCGAAGTCTCATCAAACTCTTCAGTTTCAGATTTGATTTCACTATCCAACGTTATACGCTCATCAGAGAAAAGCATAAAGTGATGGATAAGGATTTTTGCAGCTTCTTGCAAAGCATCTTTAGGATGAATAGAGCCATCTGTTTGGATGTCAAAGATTAATTTTTCATAATCTGTTTTTTGCTCTACACGGAAGTTCTCAACAGTAAATTTCACATTTTTAATTGGTGTGAAAATCGAGTCGATAAAAATTGTTCCAAAAGGTGCGTTAGCTGTTTTATTCTCTTCAGCAGGAACGTAACCTCTTCCCTTAATTATCTTTAGTTCAATATCTAATTTTACTGAAGCATCCATGTTACAAAGAACCATATCTGGGTTCAAAACTTGGAATGCAGTAGTAAATTTACCGATATCACCCGCAGTGAAAGTATCTTGACCTCCAACAGAGATGATCACAGTTTCTTCGTCTTGATCTTCGATTTGTTGCTTAAAACGAACTTGTTTTAAGTTCAAAACGATTTCAGTTACGTCTTCTACTACACCTTTGATTGTAGAAAACTCGTGATCTACCCCTTCAATACGAATTGAAGATATTGCAAAGCCTTCTAGTGAGGAAAGTAATATACGTCTTAAAGCGTTTCCAACAGTGATTCCATAACCTGGCTCTAACGGACGAAACTCGAATTGACCTTCGTGTGCGTTAGATTCAATCATGATCACCTTGTCCGGCTTTTGAAAATCTAAAATAGCCATAATAATAAATTAATTTTTATTTAGAATATAATTCTACAATCAGTTGTTCCTTTATGTTTTCAGGAATCATTTCTCTTGATGGAGTGCTCATTACTGTTCCAGACATTGAGCTAGAATCCCAGTTCAACCAATCATAATTAGTAGTCTTTGAAGCAATAGAATTTGTAATCGCCTCTAAAGATTTAGATTTCTCACGTACACCTACCACATCCCCTTCACGAAGAGAATAAGAAGGAATGTTCACTAGATTACCGTTAACAGTAATGTGCTTATGAGAAACAAATTGACGTGCAGCGCTACGTGTAGGAGCAATACCTAAACGATAAACTGTGTTATCTAAACGTGACTCACAAAGAATTAACAAGTTCTCACCTGTAATTCCCTTCATTGCAGATGCTTTCTTAAATAAATTCAAAAACTGACGCTCTAAAATACCGTAAGTATATTTAGCTTTTTGTTTTTCAGTTAACTGGATAGAGTACTCAGATTGTTTTCCTCTTCTCTTGTTTGGTCCGTGTTGACCTGGTCCGTAACTTCTTTTTTCCAGTGCTTTGTCTGGGCCAAAAATTGGTTCTCTAAATCTACGAGCAATTTTCGACTTTGGTCCTGTATATCTTGCCATTTCAAATAATTATTGTGAGGCACTGTGAATTAAGGCATCTTCCTTCGCCAGTGTGACTCCCCTTGTTGTTTATAAAATTATACTCTTCTACGTTTCGGTGGACGACAACCATTGTGTGGTAATGGAGTAACATCATTAATTTCTGTTACCTCAATTCCTGAATTGTGTATTGCACGAATTGCTGACTCTCTTCCTGAACCAGGTCCTTTAACAAATACTTTTACCTTACGTAATCCGAAGTCATGAGCTTCTCTAGCACACTCTTCAGCCGCAACTTGTGCAGCATAAGGAGTATTCTTTTTAGAACCTTTGAAGCCCATTTTTCCTGCAGAGGACCAAGAAATAACTTGTCCTTGTGCATTGGTTAAAGAAATAATGACATTGTTGAAGGTAGCTTGGATATGCGCTTCACCAATTGCATCTACTTTAACATTTTTCTTCTTCTTTTGATTAGACTTTGCCATATTAAATACTAATTATTTCGTTGCTTTTTTCTTATTCGCAACAGTTTTTCTTCTACCTTTTCTTGTTCTAGAGTTGTTCTTAGTACGTTGTCCTCTTAAAGGTAAACCAGATCTATGTCTAACTCCTCTGTAACAACCAATATCCATTAAACGTTTGATGTTTAACTGAACTTCTGAACGTAATGCTCCCTCAACTTTAATTTCGTTAATGGTTGTACGAATAAGACCAATTTGGTCATCATCCCAGTCTGATACTTTGATGTTTTCGTCAATACCATTCGCTTTTAAAATCTCTTGTGCTTTACTACGTCCAATACCAAAGATATATGTTAATCCAATAACACCTCTTTTGTTTTTTGGTAGATCTATTCCTGCAATTCTCGCCATAACTTTTACAATTATCTTATCCTTGTCGTTGTTTTAACTTCGGATTTTTTTTGTTTATAACGTAAACTCTTCCTTTTCGTTTTACGATTTTGCAATCTTCCGATCGCTTTTTAACTGAAGCTCTTACTTTCATTTTACTTTCTATTTATGCGTCTTAAACGCTCACCTATTTATATCTAAATGTGATCCTCCCTTTTGTTAAATCATAAGGGGACATTTCTACTTTGACACGATCTCCTGGTAAAATTTTGATGTAATACATCCTCATCTTTCCAGAAATGTGCGCGGTAATTATATGACCATTCTCCAACTCAACTCTAAACATTGCGTTAGATAATGATTCTATAATTGTTCCGTCTTGTTCTATTGATTGTTGTTTAGCCATTTATCTTAGTTAAATTACATTCCAGACATTTCGCCTTGAGTACGACGTCCTCTAATTTTAGTCCCTTCCATTAACCCATCATAATGACGGTTTAGTAAGTAAGATTCTATCTGCTGTAAAGTATCCAAAACAACACCTACCATAATCAACAAAGAAGTTCCACCAAAGAATAGTGCAAATCCATCACCTACACCAAACTGCACTGCAATCGCAGGAATAATAGCAATAATAGCTAAAAATACAGATCCCGGTAATGTGATTTTTGACACCAAGTTGTCGATGTAACCAGCAGTTTCATCCCCCGGACGAACCCCAGGAATAAACCCACCATTTCTCTTCATATCATCCGCCATCTTTTTAGGATTGATCATTATCGCAGTATAGAAATACGTGAAAACGATAATCAAGACAAACAAAACGAGATTATACCAAAGTCCAAAAATACCAAAGTTCTGTTCAATGAACATTACTGGTACTGTCATTATTGCTTGCGCAAAGATAATTGGCATAACTCCTGAAGCATTTACTTTAATTGGTAAGTAAGAACGTGCACCTTGTGCATCAACAGCACCGCCCCTTGCTCCAGCCACACGCTTAGCATAATTCATAGGGATTTTTCGAACCCCTTGAACAATCAAAACAGTCACCATTACAATCAGCATAAAGACGATTACTTCAATGATCACAATAAGGAATGAATGCTGTGCAGTTTCTGCTACAAACGATTGTGGCAGTCGCGCAATAATTCCTACTGTAATCAAAAGAGAGATACCGTTTCCTACACCTTTATCAGTAATTCTTTCACCTAACCAAACAGCGAACATTGCCCCAGCGACAAGCACTAGAACAGATTGTGTCCACCACAGAGGTGAATTAATGAATGCTTCTGGGATAGCGTTTTTACCTGCCACATATAGCGACAAGTAACCAGGAGCTTGCACAGCACAGATAATAATGGTTAAAATACGCGTATAGTTATTTATACGCTTACGACCACTTTCACCTTCTTGTTGCATCTTTTGAACCGCTGGAACCGCCATTCCCATCAACTGCATAATAATAGAGGCAGAAATGTAAGGCATAATTCCTAAGGCCAAGAACGAAGCATTCGTAAACCCTCCACCAGAAAGCAAACCTAAGAGGCCTTCAATAGTACCAGCGTCTGCTCCATCTGATGCCAGCTTGGAACTATCTACACCTGGCAATACAATAAACGATCCGATTCGGAAAACAAGAATAAGGGAAAAGGTTATTAATAACCTTTTCCTTAGTTCTTCAACTTTCCAAATATTACTTATATTATCTATTAGTTTCTTCATCTGGGTAAAATAGTTTGCAAAGTTAATTAGATTTCTGAACAATCACCACCTTTCGACTCAATTTCTGCTTTTGCAGTTGCCGAAAATTTGTGAGCAGAAACGCTAATTTTTGCTTTTAGTTCACCTCTACCAAGGATTTTAACTAATTCTCTATTTCCTAATAGCCCATTTTGACGTAGTACTTCAGGATTAATTTCAGTAAGATTTTTACGATCAACCAAAGTTTGAATAACATCCAGGTTTACTGCTTTGTATTCAACTCTATTAATATTCGTAAAACCGTATTTAGGTACACGTCTTTGAAGTGGCATTTGTCCACCCTCAAAACCGATTTTCTTACTGTAACCTGATCTTGATTTAGCACCTTTATGACCACGCGTAGCTGTTCCACCATATCCAGAACCTTGTCCTCTTCCGATTCGGCGCTGGCTGTGTGTAGAACCCTTAGCTGGTTTTAAATTATTTAAACTCATTGCTTTTCAGTTTTTATGTTTTACTCAACTACTTCAACTAAGTGTTGAACTTTAGCGATCATACCCATAACTTGAGGAGTTGCTTCCTTTTCGATCGTATGATTCATTTTTCTTAATCCTAATGCTTTTACCGTGTCTTTTTGACGTTGTGTTCGGTTAATAGCACTTCTTACAAGTTTAATTTTTACTGTCTTTGCCATTATAAATTATATTAACCGTTAAACACTTGTTCCATGGTAATACCACGTTGTTTAGCAACAGAAAACGCATCTCTCATTTGAGCTAATGCATCGATTGTAGCTTTAACAACATTCTGTGGATTAGATGAACCTTGCGATTTTGCCAAAACATTATGGATTCCTGCACTCTCCAATACAGCACGCATTGCACCACCTGCAATAACTCCTGTACCTTCTGATGCTGGCTTGAGTAAAACTCTTGCTCCACTAAACTTACCTTTCTGTGTGTGTGGCACAGTATTGTTAATGATTGGAACACGAATTAAGTTCTTTTTCGCATCATCAATTCCTTTTGAAATTGCTTCTGTTACTTCATTTGCTTTACCTAATCCTTGACCTACGATTCCGTTTTCATTACCAACCACTACGATTGCTGAGAAACTGAACGTACGTCCACCTTTGGTTACCTTTGTAACTCTGTTAATTCCTACTAACTTATCTACAAGTTCTAAGTCAGCTGGTTTAACGTGATTATTAATTTTTGCTGCCATTTTCTTAAAGTTTTAGTCCACCTTCTCTTGCTCCATCAGCAAGTGATTTTACTCTACCATGATATAAATAACCATTACGGTCAAATTTCACTGCTGCTATATCGGCTTTTAACGCTTTTTCAGCGATCATTTTACCTACAAACGCAGCTTGCTCGATTTTCGGAAGGTTTTCACATTCTTTTTGTCCTTGAGATGAAGCAGAAACCAAAGTCTCTCCTTTCAAATCATTGATTACCTGAGCATAAATTTGCTTGTTACTTCTATACACAGTTAATCTAGGAAGTGTCTCAGTACCCGTCAAATTCTTACGGATACGTTTTTTTATCTTAGCTCTTCTAGCTATTTTACTAAATGCCATTTTTTCTTAAATTAAGATTATTTACCTGCGGCTTTACCTGCTTTTCTTCTCACATACTCCCCTTGGAAGCGGATACCTTTTCCTTTGTATGGTTCAGGTTTACGGAAGGAACGAATTTTGGCAGCTACGTGTCCTAACAGTTGTTTATCATATGACTCTAGAGTCACAACTGGTGCTTTACCTTTAGCGGTTTCTGCAGATACCTTAACTTCTTGAGGAATTTCGAAAACAATAGGGTGAGAATGTCCAACAGACATTGTCAAAATCTGACCTTGAGCATCAGCTCTAAATCCAACTCCTATTACTTCTAATACCTTCTTAAACCCTTCCGAAACACCTTCAACCATATTACTTACCAATGATCTAGAAAGACCATGCTTAGCTCTTGTTGCTGGGGCGTCTGATGCGCGGTTAAATGTGATTACTCCATCCTCGATTTGAGCAGTGATTTCTGGATCCATTTCGTGAGTGATCTCACCTTTAGGTCCTTTCACTGTCACGAGTTGTCCATCCATTTTAATTTCTACTCCACTCGGGATACTTACTGGGGATTTACCTATCCTTGACATTGCTTATTACTACTTTATAAATTAATAAACGTAACAAAGAACTTCACCACCAACTTTTTGTACTCTCGCTTCTTTATCAGTCATCAAACCTTTTGATGTAGATATAATTGCGATTCCCAAACCGTTTAATACACGTGGTAATTCCTTTGAATTACTATACTTTCTTAATCCTGGAGATGAAACACGTTGCAATTTAGTAATTGCAGGAACTCTCGTTGAAGGATTATATTTAAGTGCAATCTTAATTATTCCTTGTTTATCGTCTTCTTCCACTTTATAGTTTGCGATGTATCCTTTTTCAAAAAGAATTTTCGCCATTGCTACTTTAGTGTTTGAAGAAGGCATTTCAACAACTTTCTTAGTCACACTGCTCGCATTTCTTATGCGAGTCAAAAAATCTGCTATTGGATCTGTATTCATAACTTTTCTAACTATAAGATTACCAACTTGCTTTTTTAATTCCTGGTATTTTACCAGAAAGAGCCATTTCTCTAAACGTCACCCTTGACAGTCCAAATTGTCTCATATAACCTCTTGGACGACCAGTTAAATTACAACGATTGTGTAGTCTAACTTTGGATGAGTTTGCTGGCAATTTTTGAAGTGCTTCCCAGTCACCAGCGTCTTTAAGCGCTTGGCGCTTATCAGCATACTTAGCAACCATTGCTTCTCTTTTGCGCTCACGCGCTTTCATTGATTCTTTTGCCATCTTATTACTTTTTTGTAAATGGAAATTTAAATGCATCTAACAATGCTTTTGCTTCTTCATCTGATTCTGATGACGTCACAAAAGTAATATCCATTCCTAAGATTTTGTTTACTTTATCGATATCGATTTCCGGAAAAATAATATGTTCTTTAACCCCCATATTAAAGTTTCCACGACCGTCAAACCCTCTTGCTGGAACTCCTTTGAAGTCACGTGTACGAGGTAGAGCGATTGAAATCAAACGATCTAAAAATTCATACATGATATCTCCACGTAGAGTTACCTTCGTTCCAATTGGCATTCCTTTTCTTAACTTAAAGTTAGAAACGTCTTTCTTTGAAACTGTCGCTACTGGCTTTTGACCTGTAATTGCGGTAATATCTTCGATTGCTCCATCAATGATTTTCTTATCAGCTACTGCCTCACCAATACCTTGAGAAATAACAATTTTCTCAATTCTTGGTACGCGCATTACAGATTTGAAACCGAATTGTTCCTTCAAAGCTGGAATAACTTCCGCTTTGTACTGCTGTCTAAGTCTTGGTGTATAACTCATTACTTAATTTCTTCTCCTGATTTCTTAGCGAATCGAACTAGCTTTCCATCCTTGTTTTTCTTACGACCAACTCTTGTTGGTTCGTTATTGAAAACAAGCATGAGGTTGGAAATGTGAAGTCCCGCTTCTTTCTCCACAATACCACCTTGAGGGTTCGCTGCATCTGGTTTAGTGTGACGCTTTACAACGTTCACACCTTCCACAAGCACACGATCTTTATTCCTGTCTATTGATAGGACTTTTCCGTCCTGACCACGATGCTCACCACTAATTACCTTAACGGTGTCACCTACTTTAATGTGTAATTTCTTTTGCATGATTTTAAGTTTTAAAGCACTTCTGGTGCTAATGAAACAATCTTCATGTAATTCTTATCACGCAGCTCTCTAGCAACTGGCCCAAAAATACGAGTTCCTCTCATTTCATTTGCTGTGTTAAGTATAACGACAGCATTATCATCGAATCGAATATAAGAACCATCTGGACGACGGATTTCTTTTTTCGTTCTTACTACCACAGCCGTAGCTACTTGTCCTTTTTTGACATTACCAGAGGGCATTGCGCTCTTGACAGACACCACTATTCTATCTCCAATAGAAGCGTAACGACGTTTTGTACCTCCGAGAACTCGGATACACAATACCTCTTTCGCTCCACTATTGTCGGCTACTGCAAGTCTTGATTCTTGTTGTATCATTTCTTAATGATTATTTGGCTCTTTCTAAAATTTCTACTAATCTCCAATTCTTTGTCTTAGACAAAGGTCGGCACTCACGAATACGTACTGTATCACCAATGTTACAGTCATTTTTTTCATCGTGGGCTACAAATTTAGTAGATTTTTTAATAAACTTACCATATTTCAGGTGTTTTACTTTTCGTTCAACTGTAATTACGATAGATTTCTCCATCAAATCACTAGTTACAACACCAGTTCTTTCTTTTCTTAAATGTTGATTTTCCATATCAAGGCATTTTCTAAATTGCAAGCTTAAGCTTGCTTGTTTCTTTTAGTCAATTCCGTATTCAATCTTGCGATAGTCTTTCTCAACGACTTAATTTGCATTGGGTTCTCCAATGGAGACACTTTGTGAGTCAAAGTAATTTTACCAATTTTTTCAGTCGTTGCGTCTAGACGATCTTTAAGATCGCTTAAGGACAATTGAGTGATTTCTTCTTGTTTCATTTGTTTTAATTATTTTCCTGGAACTACATAGTCGTTACGAGTAACGAATTTACATTTTACAGGAAGCTTTTGTGCTGCTAAACGAAGAGCTTCTTTTGCTGTTTCGTAAGGAACCCCATCGGCTTCAAATAAAATACGTCCTGGCTTAACAACAGCAACCCAGTGACTTGGCGCACCTTTCCCTTTACCCATACGAACCTCTGCAGGCTTAGACGTAACTGGCTTGTCCGGAAAAATACGAATCCAAACTTTTCCCTCTCTCTTCATGTATCTCGTAACGGCTATACGTGAAGCTTCGATTTGTCTGGATGTAATCCATGCTGGCTCCAAGGTTTTCAACCCAAAAGATCCAAATGCTACAGTGCTTCCTCTATGAGCAATACCTGTATTTCTTCCCTTTTGCGCTTTTCTAAATTTGGTTTTCTTTGGTGATAACATCTTTCAGTACTTTTTAAGATTCTACTTATTTTTTCTTTCTCTTAGGACCGCCTCGGCGACCACCTTTCTTTTGAGACTCAAGCCCAATGTTAGGTGAAAGATCACGTTTACCAAAAATCTCACCTTTACAAATCCATACCTTAATTCCGATACGACCGTATGTTGTGTGAGCTTCAGCTAATGCATAATCAATATCTGCTCTGAATGTATGTAATGGTGTTCTTCCATCCTTGTACATTTCATCACGTGCCATCTCAGCACCGTTCAAACGACCAGATATCTTAACTTTGATTCCTTCTGCACCCATTCTCATAGTAGAAGCAACTGACATTTTGATAGCTCTTCTGAAAGAGATACGCGCCTCAATTTGACGAGCAATGTTATCCGCAACTAAATGAGCATCCAATTCTGGACGTTTGATCTCAAATATATTAATTTGGATTTCCTTGTTAGTCAATTTCTTTAACTCCTCTTTCAATTTATCTACCTCTTGACCACCTTTACCAATAATCACTCCTGGACGTGAAGTATTGATTGTAACAGTAACCAATTTTAAAGTTCTCTCGATGATAATTTTAGAAATACTAGCTCGTGATAAACGGGCATTTAAGTACTTTCTAATCTTATCGTCTTCAACAATTTTATCCGCATAGTCAGATCCCCCGTACCAGTTAGAATCCCAACCGTGGATATAACCTAATCTATTTCCTATTGGATTAGTTTTTTGTCCCATTTCCTAATTTTTAACTCCGTCCACAACTATACGCACGTGGTTGGATCGTTTTCTAATTCTATTCGCTCTACCTTGAGCCCTTGGCTGAATTCTCTTCAACATTCCGGCTTGTGAAACTTCAATAGTTTTCACAATTAACTCTTCATCCTCCAAGCTTTTGTCTTCATTTTTAACTTCCCAATTAGCAATTGCAGAACGCAATAACGTTGAAAGGCTTTTAGAAGCTTCTTTTGGATTATGTTGTAGTATATTTAGCGCCTTATTTACTTCTACTCCTCTAACAAGATCAGCAACTAATCTCATTTTTCTTGGAGCAATAGGAGAGTTTTTAAGCGATGCAAATGCAATCGACTTATTTTCTTCCTTTCTTTGTTCGGCTTTTAATCTTTTTCTAGCACCCATGATATGAAGTTTTAGTTATCTTCTTTTATCTTTTTTATTACCGCCATGACCTCTGAAGCTACGCGTTGGCGCAAACTCTCCGAACTTATGACCTACCATATTCTCAGTACAAAATACTGGTATAAACTTATTACCATTGTGTACCGCTATTGTAAACCCAACAAAATCAGGAGTAATTGTAGAGGCACGAGACCAAGTTTTAATTACACTCTTAGATTTTGAGGACTGTGCTGATTCTACTTTTTGCACCAATTTATAGTGTACAAATGGTGGTTTTTTTAATGACCTACTCATATCCTATTTCTTTCTTTTCTCGATGATAAACTTATCTGAATATTTCTTAGCAGAACGCGTTTTGTATCCTTTTGCAGGTATACCATTACGTGATCTTGGGTGTCCACCTGAGTGACGACCTTCACCACCACCCATTGGGTGATCGACAGGGTTCATCACAACCCCTCTAACACGAGGACGACGGCCTAACCATCTTGAACGACCAGCCTTACCAGAAACAGACAAACTGTGATTATGGTTAGATACTGAACCGATAGAAGCAAGACAAGTAGTTAAAATCATACGCACCTCGCTTGAAGGCATTTTAAGAATACCGTACTTACCTTCTCTGGCAATAAGTTGAGCAGATGTTCCAGCACCACGTGCGATAACCCCTCCTTTTCCAGGTGTCATCTCCACATTGTGAACAGTAGTTCCTAAAGGTATGTCAGCGATAAACATCGCATTACCTGTATTAGGTGTAGCATTCTTTCCTGACACAACAGTGTCCCCAACTTCTAATCCCTCCGGCGCAATAATGTAACGCTTCTCACCATCTTTGTAGAAAAGTAAAGCAATATTTGCTGTACGATTTGGATCGTACTCAATACTTTTTACTGTGGCAGGAATATCCATCTTATCTCTTTTAAAATCGATAATACGATACTTCTGCTTGTGACCACCACCGATATAACGCATTGTCATACGACCAGAATTGTTTCGTCCACCAGACTTCTTTCTTGAAGCAAGTAGAGATTTTTCTGGACGTGACGTCGTTATTTCAGAATAATCACTGATGAGTTTGTGTCTCTGCCCTGGAGTTGTAGGCTTGAATTTTTTAAGACTCATTTCTTTTAATTAATTAAACATTAGTAAACAGATCAATCGTCTCTCCTTCTGCAACCGTAACAATAGCTTTTTTGAATTTACTACTGCGTTGCTCAACGATACCTTTGTTAGTAAACTTAACAGAGGGTTTTCCACCGCCATAATTCATCGTACGAACAGCTTCCACTGTTACGCCATAGATGTTCTCGACGGCCTTTTTAATTTCAATCTTATTAGCTCTATGATCTACCACGAACGTAAAACGATTATTCATTTCACTATCCATTGTAGCTTTTTCTGTAATAAGAGGCTTTTTTATAATTGCGTTCATCACCAATTAGTTTAAAATCTTTTCAATTACGTCAACTGCATCTTTTGCAATTACAACTTTTCTTGCATTCAACACATCGTAAGTGTTAAGTGAGTCAGCAGACACCACCTTTGTATTTTTAAGGTTTTTTGCTGCTTTATAAGCATTGTCGCTATCGTTTCCAACAACAAACAAAACTTTCTCATTTTCCAATTTCAACGCTGTCAAAACTGATATAAACTCCTTTGTTTTTGGTGTGTCAAATCTAAGTCCATCAAGTACATAAATACTCTCTTCTTTAGCCTTAAGAGACAATGCAGATCTTCTTGCTACTCTTTTCAACTTAGTGTTAAGTTTGAAACGGTAGTTTCTTGGACGTGGTCCAAATGCACGACCTCCACCTCTAAAGATAGGACTTTTAATAGAACCAGCACGTGCTGTACCTGTTCCTTTTTGCTTTTTGATTTTTCTAGTACTTCCTGAAATGTCTGCTCTCTCTTTAGACTTGTGCGTACCCTGACGTTGGTTCGCCAAGTATTGCTTTACATCTAAATAAATCGCGTGATCATTTGGCTCAATTGCATAAATTGAGTCAGATAATGTTACCTTATCTGAAGTAGCTTTACCTTTTGTATCTAATACTTTTGCTTCCATTACTTCTCAATTATTACTGTTGAACCTTTAGCTCCTGGGATAGAACCTTTAACTACTAAAATATTTTTATCAGCTAGAACTTTGATAACTTGTAGGTTTTCAATCGTAACTCTAACGTTACCAGTCTGCCCTGCCATCTTTTTTCCTTTAAATACACGTCCCGGTGTAGAAGCTGCTCCAATAGAACCCGGAGCTCTTTTCATGCTTTGTTGACCATGAGAAGTTTCCGAACCTCCGAACCCGTGGCGTTTTACAACACCTTGGAATCCTTTACCCTTTGATGTACCTGATACACTTACCAATTCTCCTTCAGTAAATAATGAAGCATCAACAACTTCACCTGCTTTCAAGTCTTGTTCGAAACCATCGAATTCAACTATTTCACTTTTAGGTGTTGTTTTTGCTTTTTTAAAGTGACCTTTCAATGCATTCGGAGTGTTTTTTTCTTTACGCTCTCCGAATCCAAGTTGGATAGCATTATAGCCATCTCTGTCACTTGTTTTCACTTGTGTTACTACACAAGGACCAGCTTCTATCACTGTGCATGGTGTTGCCTTACCCTCGACACTGTAGACACTAGTCATTCCGACTTTTCTTCCAATAATTCCTGGCATTCTTTCTTTATTATAATTAAACTTTAATTTCTACGTCAACACCACTTGGTAACTCTAAACGCATTAATGCATCAACAGTTTTTGAAGACGAACTATAAATATCCAACAATCTCTTGAAAGAACATAATTCGAATTGCTCACGTGCTTTTTTGTTAACGTGTGGTGATTTCAATACAGTATAAATTCTTTTGTGCGTTGGTAATGGAATTGGACCACTAACTACAGCTCCAGTAGTTTTAACTGTTTTAACGATTTTCTCAGCTGACTTGTCAACCAAGTTGTAATCGTAAGACTTTAATTTTATTCTAATTTTTTGACTCATTACTTATAGATTAAGCTGTAACATTTCCTTTAATTTTCTCGATAACACTATCTGCAATGTTTTTTGGGCAGATATCATAGTGTGAGAACTCCATAGTTGAAGTTGCACGACCTGAAGATACTGTTCTCAGAGTGGTTACATAACCGAACATTTCTGAAAGTGGTACGTGAGCCTTTACAACCTTTGCACCGTGACGGTCATCCATTCCTTGCATTTGACCACGTCTTCTATTTAAATCGGCAACTACATCCCCCATATTTTCTTCTGGAGTAACAACCTCTAATTTCATGATTGGCTCAAGAAGTTGTGGGTTTGTTTTAGGAACTGCATGACGATACGCCATTTTTGCTGCTACCTCAAATGATAGAGAATCTGAATCGACTGCGTGGAATGAACCATCAACCAATTCTACTTTAAGTGAATCCATTGGATATCCTGCAAGAACACCGTTCTTCATTGCAGTTTCAAATCCTTTTTGTACAGAAGGAATATATTCACGAGGAACGTTACCACCTTTAATACTATTGATAAACTCTAAACCTAATTTTTCTTTATCTTCCTGCGGACTAATCTTCACTACAATATCAGCAAATTTACCACGACCACCTGACTGTTTCTTGTAAGTTTCTCTGTGATCTACAGGAGTAGAAATCTGCTCTTTGTAAGATACCTGAGGCTCACCTTCATTAACTTCCACTTTAAATTCACGCTTCAAACGCTCGATAAGAACTTCAAGGTGCAACTCTCCCATTCCTGAGATAATAGTTTGACCTGAATCTTCATTTGAAGTGATTTGGAATGTTGGGTCTTCTTCAGATAATTTATTTAATCCAACAGATAACTTATCTACATCAGCTTTAGTTTTTGGCTCGATAGCGATTCCAATAACTGGATCCGGGAAGTCCATAGACTCAAGTACAATTGGGTGTTTTTCATCACACAAAGTATCCCCAGTACGAATATCTTTAAATCCAACCGCTGCTCCGATATCTCCACAATCTAGCAAATCAATTGCGTTTTGCTTGTTTGAGTGCATTTGGAACAAACGAGAGATACGTTCCTTTTTGTTCGTACGTGTATTATAAACATAAGAACCCGCTGAAATTTGTCCAGAATAAGTTCTAACGAAACATAAACGACCTACGAAAGGATCCGTAGCAATTTTAAATGCTAATGCTGCCATTGGCTCATCTGGGCTTGGTTTTCTAGCCTCAGTCTCACCAGAATCAGGGTTTGTTCCTTCAATTGCTTCAACATCTAAAGGAGATGGTAAGAAAGCCATAACGGCATCCAAAAGCGTTTGAACACCTTTGTTCTTGAACGCTGAACCACACATAATAGGTGTGATCGACATAGATACTGTAGATTTTCTAATCGCAGTAATCATTTCCTCCTCAGTAATTGAATCTGAATCTTCGAAGAATTTCTCCATCAAAGCATCATCTGATTCAGCTACAGTTTCGATAAGGTAGTTTCTATATTCCGCTACCTGCTCTTTCATGTCTTCTGGCATATCTACCTCAGTCCAAGTCATCCCTAGATCCTCTTCATTCCAAACAAATGCTTTGTTTACAATAAGGTCTACAACTCCTCTAAAAGTATCTTCTGAACCAATAGGCAATTGAAGCGGCACTGGTGTACCTCCTAATCTTTCTTTAATTTGGTTTACCGTTCCCAAAAAGTCTGCACCTGCACGGTCCATTTTATTCACGAAACCAATTCTTGGAACACCGTATTTATCCGCTTGTCTCCATACAGTCTCTGACTGAGGTTCAACACCTGAAGACGCACAAAATAGTGCTACTGCACCATCCAATACACGCAAAGAACGCTCTACCTCTACGGTAAAATCAACGTGACCTGGGGTATCAATGATATTAATTTTATACTCTTTATCCAAGTAAGTCCAAGAAGCAGTTGTAGCAGCAGAAGTAATTGTAATACCTCTTTCTTGCTCTTGCTCCATCCAGTCCATTACCGATGCTCCGTCATGCGTCTCACCCAACTTGTGACTTATTCCTGTATAATAAAGAATACGCTCTGTAGTTGTGGTTTTCCCCGCATCTACGTGAGCCATAATCCCGATGTTTCTTGTATATTTTAAATCTCTTTTTGCCATAACTTATCTTTAGAATCTGAAGTGAGAGAATGCTTTATTGGCTTCTGCCATTCTTAAAGTATCTTCTTTTTTCTTGTATGCACCACCTTCTTCTTTAGAAGCAGCAATAAACTCGTTCGCTAAACGCTGAGCCATTGTTTTTTCGTTACGCTTACGAGAGAAAGTAATCATCCACTTCATCGCTAATGATTGTTTTCTTCCTTCACGCACAGGAGTAGGTATCTGGAAAGTCGCCCCACCAACACGTCTACTTCTTACCTCTACACTTGGAGTAATGTTTTCGATTGCTTTTTTAAACACATCCAAACCTTTTTGGTCTTCCAATTTACTTTCAACGATGTCAATTGCATCATAAAAAATCTTGAAAGCAGTGTTTTTCTTACCGTCAAGCATCAAGTTATTAACAAACTTCGTTACTTGAACGTCATTAAATTTTGGATCCGGAAGGATCTCAATTTTTTTGGCCTTTTTTCTTCTCATGACTTACGTTTTATTTTTTAGGTCTCTTAGTTCCATACTTAGAACGACGTTGTGTTCTCCCTTCAACACCCGCGGTATCTTCTGCACCACGAACGATATGATATCGAACACCAGGAAGATCTTTTACTCTTCCTCCTCGAACCAATACCATCGAGTGCTCTTGAAGGTTGTGACCTTCCCCACCGATGTAAGCATTGACTTCCTTACCATTTGTTAAACGTACTCTGGCTACTTTTCTCATAGCTGAGTTAGGCTTCTTAGGTGTAGTGGTGTACACACGCACACATACTCCTTTACGCTGCGGACAAGAATCAAGTGCTGCTGACTTGCTTTTTCTCACCGGCGCTGTTCTTCCCTTGCGCACTAACTGTTGTATAGTTGGCATATTTTTACATTAAATTTTTACAATAAATAACTTCCCCAAAACTACTTTGAGGGCTGCAAAAATAAATATATAAATTTAGAATCCAATAGATAATCAATAAAACTTACTGATTTTTAACAAAGAAGTGTTGATTGTTTTTCTCTGCTTGTGTTTTAATTGATTTTTAAAAGCAGATTTTCTACTCAAAAAAAAGCACTTAAAATATGATTTATGGCCTTAAGAATTCCCTTTGGGAAAGGAATAAACTTAAATTAGTAGAACACAAATGTAAAAGTTTTTTTGGATAATACTCAAATTTAAATATTCAAATTAAATAAGAAAACTAAAGGATGATTTTATTAGTTTGAGAAACAATTAATTACGCTTTTTTCTTTGGGGTATAAAACTATTCATTGGATGTTTGGGGTAAGAGTCTCCTGTAGATAGCCTCTGAATTCGCAGATGTTTTTAAGTTGCTGTGCTCGTTGTTTTCTCCCGCGGACTTTCGCAGATTTCGCAGAAAAAATTTGGTAGGCTGGTTTGCAATAGGTGGTCGTTTAAAAATGTTCTCGCAGGATGTCATTAAGTTCACAAGTTAGGGGCTGATTTGGTTCATTGATTTGTAGTGGGTAAATTGTTAAAAAAGCTTCCGCAGATTATTGCTGATTTCGCAGATGTTTTTTTTTTTTGGGACGCTGTGCTCATTGTTTTCTCCCGCGGATTTTCGCAGATAAAAAAATGATTTGGCTGAATGGAATAATTGGTGGAGTCCTTAAATCTAGATTTGTCAGAACAGTAAAAGTGAGTTCGTGGAAATATAAAACTATTTTCATTTGAAATGCTTTCAGAGGAATAAAGCGTGTACGTGAGATAACATTAGTTTACTGCCACTCCATAATTCTCAATAATGAAGCATAAAATCAATTCGAAATGAAAAAGAAATCTAAAAACAAATAACATCAAAGGTTATTTTTATCTTTGTTCCTATGGATTATTTAGACGGATTAAACGAAAGTCAACGCAAGGCTGTTGAACATATTGATGGCCCAATGATGGTAATTGCAGGAGCAGGTTCAGGTAAGACTCGGGTACTTACCTATCGCATTGCTCATCTTTTGAGAAATGGCGTTGATGCGTTCAGTATTCTAGCCCTAACATTTACCAACAAGGCTGCAAAGGAAATGAAGGAGCGTATCAATTCTATTGTTGGCGGAAATGAGTCTATGAATATTACCATGGGAACCTTCCACTCTGTTTTTGCCCGAATATTAAGATATAATTCGGACAAACTGGGTTATCCCTCGAATTTCACGATCTACGACACTCAAGATTCTCGGAGTTTAATTAAAGCCATTGTTAAAGAGTTTGGACTCGACGACAAGGTTTACAAACCCAATGCAGTTCAAGGAAGAATATCCAGTGCAAAGAACAACTTGATTTCCCCTGCTGCATACGAAGCCAATGTAGAAATTGTCTCCGAAGACAGAATGTCTAGAAAGCCAGAAATTTTCAGAATATATAAGGAGTATGCGAAAAGATGTTTTCAGGCAGGCGCTATGGATTTTGATGATCTTTTGTATCAAACCAATGTTTTGCTGAGAGACTTTCCCGAGGTATTGCATTTTTACCAGCAAAAGTTCAAATATGTTTTGGTAGATGAGTACCAAGACACCAATTATTCTCAATATTTGATCGTAAAGAAATTAGCTGCGGTTTATGAAAACATTTGTGTGGTTGGGGATGACGCCCAGAGTATTTATTCTTTCCGTGGGGCAAACATTGAAAACATTTTAAACTTCAAAAAAGATTACCCCGATTTCGACATGTTTAAATTGGAGCAAAACTACAGAAGCACAAGCAACATAGTTAAAGCGGCAAACTCTATTATTAAAAGAAATAAAGATCAAATCCAAAAAGATGTTTGGACCTCAAACAATGAAGGAGGGAAAATTAATATTATTCGCTGCTTAACTGATAACGAAGAAGGTCGGGTAATCACAAATAGGATTTTTGACATAAAACAAAATGAAGGAGCTGACTATAAAGATTTTGCGATTCTCTACAGAACGAATGCACAATCTAGGTCTTTTGAGGAATCTTTAAGAAAGTTGAACTTACCTTATAAAATATATGGTGGGCTTTCATTTTACCAGAGAAAAGAAATTAAAGACTTAATTGCTTATTTCAGGTTGGCTGCAAATCCAAAAGATGAGGAAGCATTAAAACGAGTAATTAATTATCCGAAAAGAGGAATTGGAAAAACATCCATGGACAGTGTAATATTAGCCGCTCGCCAATATGATGTATCCATTTGGGATGTTATTTCAGACTTTCATAGATACCCTGTTTCAATTGGTGCTGGAGCAAGAAACAAAATGGCGCAATTTGCACTTAAAATTCAAAGTTATGCTGCTCAAATGGACACTTCACCTGCTTATGATTTAGCAAATAATGTTGCACAGTCTTCTGGAATTTTAAAAGATTTATACGATGACAAATCTCCTGAAGGAGTAACACGTTATGAAAATATTCAGGAGCTACTGGCCGGGATAAAAGAATTTTCTGTTCAACAGGAAGAAAAAGACGAGATGGGAACATTAAGTGACTTCTTAATAGACGTTGCTTTACTAACCGATGCTGACAAGGAGACCGAAGAAGACAAGAACACTATTACATTAATGACAATTCACGCGTCAAAAGGATTGGAATTTCCTCATGTTTTTATTGTTGGGTTAGAAGAAAATTTATTTCCTTCTCAACTGTCTTTAACTTCAAGGACGGAGCTGGAAGAAGAACGAAGATTATTTTATGTTGCAGTTACAAGAGCCGAAAAAACATGTACACTTTCTTACGTAGTGAGCCGTTATCGCTGGGGACAATTGGTTACAGCAGAACCAAGCCGATTTATAGATGAAGTAGATAAAAGCTATGTAAATATAGAAAATGATACCAGAGGTCGTTCTGGAGGAAGGTCCTTGAGTGGTTATCAGCGCCCATCCGAAGAGAGAACGAAAGGCTTTGGACAAATGGGAACAGGCAATCGGAACCTTAGACCTGTGAAAGAGACAAGTTCTGTATCATCGAAAAGTAAAACTGGTGGAGGAACCACGGAAAATTTAAAAGTAGGATTTAATGTAGAACACGCACGTTTCGGAAAAGGAAAAGTCACTGCTCTGGTTGGAGCTGGATCTGACCAAAAAGCAACTGTTTTCTTCCCAAGGGTTGGACAGAAGACCTTGATTTTGAAATTTGCAAAGTTGACTGTTGTAGAGTAGAGACTAAATTATTACCAAGAATAAGACCAAGACCACGAGCTACAAGCTCGCGGTAGCTTGGTAATCTACAAGCTCGTGGTAGCTTGGTAGCTTGGGCTCTTCGAACACGGATTTTCACAGGTTTTTGGCTCGAATGCTGTTCTTCAATTACGAAATAAGAATGGTTTAATCACGAACTGCTCGCCTCGCTAAAATGGAACGCTGAACTTCGTTACTTTCGGTAGACCTGATCACCGAAATCTTCCTACAGCAATGTGGATTTGGTTAACATTCGAAATTCATAAATCGTAATTTTCCATTATTTGACCGTTGGAATTTCCCAATTTTCAATTGACATTTCGAAGATGTCTAAACTCGATTTATCGCCTTGAATTCTGTAGGTGGAAACGACTGCTTTTTTCAAGTTTTCGAAGTATCTAAAGAAAATATCATCGTTTACAGTATTAAAATCTGCTCCTAAGTTTACTGGAGTAGACCATTCGTTTCCTCTGTTCTCTGTAACGTAAATATCATAGTCCCCCATTCCTTTATACCCGTTTGAGGAGAAGAATAAAAAGCGTCCGTCTGGTGTGATGAACGGAGTTGTTTCGTTGCTTGTTGTGTTTACAGTCATTGGTAGTTTTTTGGCTGTCCCCCAATCTCTTCCAACTTTATGGACAACGTAAATGTCAGATTGTGATTTTTCTCCATCTCTGTCACTTATGAAATACATTGTGTTTCCATCGGCTGTTAAAGTTGGTGCTCCGTCAAAAAAGGAAGTGTTTATGGATTTATTTTTAATTGCTCTCGGCGAACTCCATTTGTCTTCTTTGGTTTTCTTGGCAGTAAAAATATCAGAGCCTCGGGTCTGCTTTTTAACATTGGCAACAGAAGTATTAACGGTTAGGTAAAGTTCTAATCCGTCTGCTGTAATATGGTTAATCGCATCAAAACCATCGCTATTCAACCTATTTAAATCGTTTGTTACTTTCCCCCAAGTTTTACTTTCATCGTCCCACTTTGCATAATAAATATCTTCGAAGAAACGCTGATCGTCAGGATTTACATTTCCTCCTTTTGTATCTGGTCTTCTCGAAACGATAAAAGCTTCTTTTCCGTCGTTTGACATCACCAAGTTATAATCATCATAACCTGAATTAATTTTTTCATCTAGGAGCTTTTTCTCAAAAACGGTTTCCAATTGAGATACAGAGTCTGCAAACTTTAATTCATCTAATAAACCATTGATGTTGTAAGCCCTATTCTTAGCATTTGAAAGTAAACCCTGTGCTTTTACATAATTAATTGCAGCAGAATCAAGTAGATTTTGACGGTGATAAGCTTTGCCCATTAAGTAAAGTAAATCTCCGTCAACTTCACCTGCTAGAGCTTCAGCGATTCTGGCATATTTTAGGGCATAGCCAAAATTATCCATTTTGTAATGCGACTCCCCAATCCAATATGCGGCTTTTGAGCTATATTGATCTCTCACATAGGCTTCACGAAATCTTCTTAGCGCATCCCGTGTTCGACCTTTTGAAAATTCTTTTTTACCCTCTTCTAAAAAGTATAAAGAAGTTGTTCTGTCGATAATCGAAGAAGTTGAATCTGGCGGTAAAACATCATTGTCAAGCTCACTAATTTCAGCATTCGCATTGAATATGAAGGTTGAAAACAAAAGGGTATATATCAGTTTCATAAGTAATAATAGTATTTGAAATCTAAACTTGTTTTAATTAAATAAAGTTGCTTTTGAAGCATATCACTATTCTAAAATCCTACCAAAGATAAAAAAATGTGTGGAGAGAGGACCGTTTTACAATCAGAATAATCCAGTGTTTCACTCATCCAATTCATTATCAGCAGATTTTAATTCTATTTCTTGATTATCGGCATAGATATTTGAGCTTAAATCGACCAAATCGTGCATTGCAATTGTGGCTGCCACGATGGTTAAAATAGGTGCAATGGAAGCCAGCATCCAAAGTAAAAACTGGAATAAACTAGTACCTAATGTTTTGTAAGGATGTTCTAAGAAATTACTATAGTTTACCATTTCACCTAGGTCTACTGGAACTAAAATAAAAATGGAATAAATACTCCCAATAGCAATGGCTAAGCCCCTGTGATTTCGAATAAAATGAATACTTTGATCGATATCTAACCTTCTTCTTTCGTTAATGTAATCGATAAAGCTGAAGCCATAATAAAAGAAACCAATTGCAAAAGTGAGATAGAAAAATGGTGATTGATGTACTTCATCCCAACCTAAAGCAGAAACAAGTAATATGAGTAGAAAAAAGATATATTCCCACATTACGTTTCTCATGGCAATGCGCAAACCTCTTTTTACATCATGTAAAGTTTGTTGTAAACTGAAAGGATATTTGTTGTTTGTTAATTTCTTTTCTACGACTTGGGAAATTATTGAGATCAATGGAGAAAGCACCACAACTACAATATATTTTGCAAATTTCATCAGGATGAGTCCGATAGAAATACTCAGCAACATTTTAAGAAGAAACCAAATCGTTTCATTCATATTGGTACATTCTAGACAACCTTGCTCTTCTGACCAACCTGCTTGCCATGATGCAAATTGACTTCCCACATAATAAATCAGCAGCATCAACAAAGCGGGAATTGGCAAATACCAATACAATTTATGTGTTTTGATAAACCTAATGGCTTTCCAATAACTTCTGATGCCTAAAGCGAAATGTTTGAAGAATTTCATTAGTGATTTTGAATTATGCAGCTAAGTTAGGAAGGATAATTTTTATGAAGTCATACAACTGGAGATAAAATTAATGTTACAAATCCTTATGTTCCTCTTTTTTTTATGTTCCTCTTTTTTTTCTGAGCAGGTATTTCTAGTGATCTTTAGCCTTAAAGCACATAGCCCAATACCTAAAGCTATAAATTCACTCTAATTTAGTATCTTTGCATTTTTTAATATTGAATATTTTAATAAACGCGCAATGGAATTGAATACACTCACTGCAATCTCTCCAATTGATGGAAGATACAGAAGAAAAGTTGAAGAACTAAGCCCTTACTTTTCAGAATTTGGATTGATAAAATACAGGGTATTGGTAGAAATTGAATACTTTATCGCAATGGTAAATTCTGGGGTTTCTCCATTGGCTGATTTTCCAAAAGATAAGTTTGATGATTTACGTGCAATCTATAAAAACTTCGCTGAAGAAGATGCACTCCTTATTAAGAAAACGGAAAGAACAACAAACCACGATGTAAAAGCGGTAGAGTATTTTGTGAAAGAAAAGTTTGAAGGACTTGGTTTAGAAAAATACTTGGAGTTTGTTCATTTTGGATTGACTTCTCAAGACATCAATAATACATCAGTTCCATTATCAATGAAAAATGCCGTAGAAGAAGTTTATCTTCCTGCGTTGAACGAGGTATTGGACATGTTGGCAAAATACGCTAAAGATTGGGCTGATGTTCCAATGTTGGCAAAAACACATGGTCAGCCAGCTTCTCCTACTCGTTTAGGAAAAGAGATTTTGGTATTCCATGAAAGACTTTCAATTCAAATAGAGCAGTTGAAAGCTGTTCCTTACTCTGCTAAATTTGGTGGAGCAACAGGAAACCTAAATGCGCATCACGTAGCATTTCCAAACGATGATTGGAAATCATTTGCAAACCATTTTGTGAGTGAACACCTAGGATTATCAAGAAGTCAAACGACCACACAAATTGAGCACTACGATAATTTAGCAGCACTTTTCGATGCAATGAAACGCATCAATAACATTTTGATTGATCTAGACAGAGATATGTGGACTTACATTTCTATGGATTATTTCAAGCAAAAATTGAAAGAAGGAGAAGTTGGTTCTAGCGCAATGCCACACAAGGTGAATCCAATCGATTTTGAAAATTCGGAAGGAAACTTAGGAATTTCAACAGCGATTTTGGAACATTTGGCAAGTAAATTACCTATTTCAAGATTACAACGTGACTTAACAGATTCTACTGTATTGAGAAATGTTGGTGTTCCATTAAGCCATTCTTTAATTGCATTTAAATCGACTTTAAATGGTCTACAGAAGCTATTGATTAACGAAGAGGCTATTGAGGCAGATTTAGAAAATAATTGGGCTGTTGTAGCAGAAGCGATTCAAACAATCTTGAGAAGAGAAGGCTTCCCAAAGCCTTATGAAGCGCTAAAAGGATTGACACGCAAGAATGAGAAAGTAACGAAAGATACTGTTCATACTTTTGTTGAGACTTTAGATGTTTCGGATGATATTAAGGAGGAGTTGAAGGCGATTACTCCACAAAACTATACAGGGATTTAGTTTTTTACCTTGGTGTCTTCTGCAAGCTCTGTCACCGCAAAACAACCCCTTTGGCGGAGTCCCCGGAAGAACTCTGCTTCGAAAGTGTTGAAGAGCGTAAATCAAGATTGAAATCAAAATATTTATTAGAAAGTGTTCAGACTAAGTTTGGACACTTTTTTCATTTATGGCTAAAAAGTTCCGCCATGTTCCAAGAGAATTGTATATTCGTTAAAAGATAGCTTTTTAGAATTCTCAAAACTAACAATGCGAAATACACTTTTACATCTTACGTTATTTGTTCTGTTTAGCTTTATTGGCAAATTGAATTACGCACAAGTCATTGCGGACTTTGATGATATTTCAATATTTTTTGGTGACAAACAAAAGTCTGGATCAAATGTTGAAAGTTTATTAAAAACTGAATCCGATCAATTGATTTGTGTTCAAAATGAGCTTTCTTTTTCCAATGTATTTTCTAGGAACAACTCTAAATATGCTTTTAATTTTATCACTGATTATAAAATACCAGAGGCGCATCCCATAACTTTTTACGGAAATGGTAAGAAATCTAGTCTCACACATTACAGTGTTTTGGGGGATAACATTCTTGGTATTTCTTCGCAAACAGCATTTCTGAACAAAGAGCAAAAATTATATTTCCATTTCATCAATTTATCCTCTCAAGGCAAATCGAATCATGGTTTTCCGGTTAAAGATTATTTTTTCATCAATGGAGAGGTTGACTTATCTGAAATTACAGTCGTGAGCAGTCAAGATAAAAACTATGCTTCCATGATTTACATCCATGAATCAGCACCAGAAAATTATAAAAACATAAAATACCTAAATTTCAAGAACAACTCTCCCCTGCCCCAAAGCGGAAACTTTATTTACCCCTTCCCTCCCGATGAATTTGAATTTTTAGATTTCTATATTAAAGATGAAAGTACTCAATACATCACTTCTGGACATTTTTTAAAAAATGTAACAACAAAAAACTGGAACCAACAATCGAAATACTACAAATCTATTACGGTTGGTGAAATAAAGAATCAGAAATTTAGTTATGTTACTATCGAGGACGAGGGAAAATTCTATTCACAACTAGAAGTAAATAATTTGTCTGATCAAATTACGATAAGTGGATTATACGCTTCTTTCATAGACGCCAATATTGAAGGTGTGTTTACTGCAAAAATCACAGAAGATGGGACAATTGTAGACAAGCAATACTCCCCATTCTCTAACGACGTAATTTCAACTATCGCAACTTACAATTTGGATTTCCTAAATGATCAAAACACTATTAAAAATGAATACCTAGGATTTGAAATTATAGAATTCTATGCTACAAAAGATGGATATTTGGGAATGGCAGAGTTTAAAGCTTTAGAGTACAGATATGGAAGCGCCGATGTTCCGGGTGCAACAAACACCGTAGATTCCTACTACTGGAGCAATGACCTAATCGTTTTTAAAATAAATTCTGATGGTCATATTGTTTGGGACAGGACAATCCCCAAATACCAGAGATCTATAAATGACGGAGGCTATCATTTATCAAGCGCAAGTTATTTAGATGCCAAAAAGCTGCACATTTTCTTTAATGACAACCTGCTTAACTATGACCAAGATGGAGACTACAATAGAAACGGAGATTTCCCATATGCCACTCAATTTAATGCTGGAAAAAATACCATAGCCCATGTTTCTCTTAACCTTGAAGATGGATTTTTAGAAAGGAAGAGTACCATTGGCAAAGAGGAAACCAATTTGTTATTTGTTCCTCTTCTTGCCACACCATTTCCCGCTACTAAAAAATTAATGATTTACGGCAGAACAGGAAATAAGCAAAAGTTAGGCAGTATTAGTTTCCCCGATTGATTTTAAACCTGTAAAGCATAAGTAAAGAATAAGATAAAATAAAGTCTTAATTGACTTGTTCTTTTTACTTTTGCGGATAGCGGAAAATCAAAAACACGACAAATGGAAAAACACGCAATAACAAATACCATTACATTGAATCAGAAATTTCTTTTCTTGATTTTCGCACTCTTAATTATTAGCGCAGAAGCAAAGGCACAAAGAGATGTAAGCGAAGCTATTTCCACGCCTTACGTAGGTATTCATTATGGCCCCAATTGGACAGGCGGAGACTTAAAAGATCGCTATGGATTTACCAATACAATTGGGACACACACAGGGTATAAAACGAAAAGAAATTGGGTTTATGGAATTGATGCTAACTTTACTTTTGGAAGTGACGTAAAAATTGAAGGTATTATCCAAAATCTTAAGGACGAAAAAGGTCAAATTATTAATACCTCTGGAACTCCCGCCATTGTATTATTAATGAATAGAGGCTTTAATGTTAATGCCTCAGTGAGCAAGATTATTCCCATCGGAAAATCAAATCCAAACTCTGGTATAATGATTCAACTTACTGCAGGATATGTTTGGCATAAGCTAAGGATTGAAACCCAAGAGGATGAAGTTCCCCAATTGCAAGGAGATTATTTACTGGGGTATGACAGACTGACCACTGGTTTTAACACTTCTCAGTTTATTGGCTATAACTTTATGGCAGACCGTGGAATACTCAACTTTTATGCTGGAGCTTATTTCCAACAAGGTTTTACAGTTAACCAGAGAGATTTATTTTGGGACCACCCCAATGAAAAAGTGAGCAAAGACTTGCGAATGGAGCAAATGTTTGGTTTGCGTGTAGGTTGGTTAATTCCAATTTACAAACGACAAGTAAAAGACTATTATTACAATTAGGAATATGCTTTACACTTTAGGCATCTACTTTTATGGTTTTCTATTAAAACTAGGATCTCTTTTTCATCCAAAGGCCAAAAAATGGGTTAATGGAAGAAAGAACTTTTGGAATAAAATCCCCCATCTTTCAAATCAAAACCTTGTTTGGTTTCATTGTGCTTCTTTAGGAGAATACGATCAAGGAAAACCCATAATGGAAGCTTGGAAAAAAGCTCATCCCAAAGATTTTATTTTAGTTAGCTTTTTTAGTCCATCTGGATATGAAAACGTAAAAGACAAATCTGTTGGAGATTACACATGTTACCTTCCTTTAGACACAAAGAAAAATGCAAAAAAGTTCATGCAACACTTCAAACCAAGCGTTGTGTTTTTTGTGAAATACGAAATTTGGGTTAATCACTTAAAAGCGGCAAAGAAAAGTGGGGCTAAACTATACTCTGTCAGTGCCTCCTTTAGAAAAAACCACCGCTTCTTCCAGTGGTATGGGGGAACCTTCAGAAAAGCATTGTTTTTATTTGACCATATTTTTGTTCAGTATCCTCTAAGTAAAGAGTTACTATCAAAGATAGGGGTCCAAAATGTGACCGTTTCGGGCGACACACGATATGATCGTGTTGCTCAGAGGGCAGAGGAAGAAAAGGAGAACAGCATAATTGCTCCCTGGGCTAAAAACGAATCTATTTTCGTGATAGGGAGTTCTTGGCCTGATGATGAAGAGATGATTCTTCCTTATATGAATGACTATAAAATTAACACGAAGGTCATCATCGCTCCCCATGAGATAGATCGCGCACATATTCAGGAAATCATCGATCGTTTAAAAGTAAGCTATCAACTGTATACTAATATCCAAAACGGAGAAGAGCTAAAACGCCACACCCAAGTACTCATTCTAGACTGCATAGGTGTTTTAGCAGATGCCTACAGGTATGGAAATATCGCTTATGTTGGCGGAGGATTTGGAACGGGCTTGCACAACATATTAGAACCCGCTTCATTTGGTTTACCCGTAATTTTTGGCCCCATTCATAAAAAGTTTCCTGAAGCTCAGGAGTTCATAAATAACGGAATTGCCAAGAGCTGCGATGAAAACAAATCCTTTTTTGAAGCCTACACCTTATTCGCAAAGACCCCGTCTATTCAAACACAAGTGAAAGAGTTTATTGCCAGTAAACGAGGCGCAACTCAAATAGTGATGGAGGAAATTCAGTCATCTGAGTAATTTTGTATGCTTCTAGTTCTGAATTTTAGGGGAAATCCCGTTTCCATAATCATTCTTCTTTTTCAAATTGTAACTCAACGCTAGGCTCACATTCTTCAAGTCTAGAAGCGCCCCACCACAACCTCGATTGAATATCTTTAATCAGTAATTCCATGATTACAAAATGGAAAATCAGACATTACGGTAAGAAATCTAAATACAAGAAACAGAAAGTAATTGCACAATCCATTTGCGTTTTAAAGAAAAACTGCTAATTTAGTTATCACTAACACTTTAAATCAAAAAACATGGATAATCTAGATCAAGTTCACTGTCATGCATGGATACATTGCTTGATATCAACAAAGGATGAAACACCATCAATTCAACTTCATTTTAAGGAAGAACTTCACGAGTTGATTCAAGCTACATTTTCAAGCATGGGTTCAACCGTTAGGATAATTAACAGTTCTCCAACACATTTGAATTGTTTATTCAATCTTAACCCCTCAAAATCTGTTCAAGAAATTATAGACAAAGTCAGAGATGTATCTTCTCAATTCATAAACTCAAAAACAGGAGTTGATAAGCAATCTATTTGGGAAGAAGATTTTAGTTGTATTTCAGTAGATGCCACGAATATAGAAGAAGTTTACAGCTTTATAAGGGACCAAGAAATAAGAAATCTACAAAACAACAACATCAGTGAGTTTTCTCAATTTTTAGAAGTTCATGGTGTAGATCTCGAGGCCGCAGAATAGTACCAACAAAACAAAACCCTCCAAAGTCAGTCTGCTTATTGCGTGACGAAACTTGGAGGGTATTGTATTAAAAGATATTTTATAGAGGAATAACACCTCAAACAGCATTCCGTTAGGGTTTATTCTCTTCCACCTAACAGGTGTAATAATGACATAAACAAGTTGATGAATAAAATATAAAGAGTTAAACCACCCATTAAGCTTGCTTTGGCTTTATCCTCGGAAGAAACAGAAGCATCTAGAGCTATTGCTTTCAAGCGTTGCATTTCCCAAGCTGTTAAACCTGTAAAAACAAATACTCCAACGATTGAAATGAGGTAAGCTAACCACTCACTGTTCATGAACATGTTTACAATGGCAGCAATAAAAATCCCTATGAATGCCATGTACAACAGACTTCCCATTTTTGATAGGTCGACTGAAGTGGTATAGCCCAGTATCGCCATTGCACCAAAAGCACCTGCTGTAACGAAGAATGTTATTGCAATATCTCCCATACTGTAAACAAAAAAGATAGAGGCCAAACTAGCTCCAATCAATGAAGAGTACAATACAAAAAGTCCAACCAATGCCGGAAGTGAAAAACTTCTGTACTTTGCTTGAATTAAAAATACCAATGCTAAAGGTGAGAAGGCTACAACATAAAACAAAGGACTAACAGAACCTGTTTCAGCGTTTATGAACCATTCCATAAATAATCCAGAACTTGCTAAATACCAAGAAACAACACCTGAAACTAAGAGTGCCATAAACATATAGGTATAAACTCCAGTAAAGAATTCCTTAACCTGCTGCTTAGTCGCTGTTTGATTAATTTGTGAATCAAACGATGAATCAATGTAATTTTCCATTTTTTATTTAAAATTTATTAGGTACAAATATACGAAAATTCAAGATTATAAAATACCTAAGACTTGCAATCCAATATGAATTAACAATAATTTCTTATTTCAATGAAAACCTACCACCCTTCATCATCTTCATTTTCCCAATGAAGAAAAGAATCCAATACTCGGCGTTCTTTTTTACTGGGCTTACCCGTACCGTGACCGCGATAAGCACTTTGGGAAGCCTGATAGAGTTTATATTTTTCAATTTCTTCCACTGGGGTAATATCTATCAAATGGTCTTCTACTAATTTAGCCCCCACTCTATTTTTGAGCAAGGCTTTCACTTTATAGGTAAAAACGGAGGTATGTTTGACTATCCCAATTTCATCTCCCACCTTCACCTCGCGCGCGGGCTTAATTCCCTCGCCGTTAAGCTTCACCTTCCCTTTCTTCACTAACTCTGTAGCTATTGAACGGGTTTTACATAAGCGCGTAAACCAAATAAACTTATCTATTCTTACACTCATTGGCTTAATTCTTTTTGAATTTTTTTCGAAAATGATTTGAAGACAAGATCATAAGAATGATCTATTAACTCATAAATCAATGAGTCTGGAACATCCTCGTTAAAAGAGAGGGTATTCCAATGTTTTTTACTCATGTGATAGCCTGGAGTAATTCCAGTAAAATCTGACCTTAACTCCAGCGCCCTTTCCGGGTCGCATTTTAAGTTACAAGACTTTTCTCTATCTTCCCTTAAACTCAAAAGAGCGAACATTTTATTGTTCACTCTAAAGACTAAAGTTACATCATCAAAAGGAAGCGCTTCATCCACATGTGCCTTACTCAAGCAATATTCACGAAACGTTTCCAGATTCATTCTATAATTTTAAAGTTGATCTTGATTACCCAATTTCTTCAACATCATCGCATGGCTTTTAATTGCAGAGCCAAATGTTTTTTCGGAATTATATGGTAAACCAAACTCTTCAGCTGTTTCGCGCACAATTTTAGATATCCTTTTATAATGTACATGACATATATTTGGAAACAAGTGATGTTCTACTTGAAAGTTCAATCCTCCAACATACCATGAAAGGATTTTACTATCTGGTGCGAAATTACAAGTATTGATTAACTGACTTACAGCCCAATCTGCTTTGATATTACCCGTTTCATCCGGCATTGGGAAATTAGATGTAGGAACAACGTGAGCTGATTGAAAAATCAATCCCAAGATTACGCCCGTCATGAAATGCATTAGTAAAAACCCAAGTACAGTGAAGTACCATGCTACTGGAGAGAAAATTAAAGGTAGAACTAAGAAAATCACGTGGTACAGCACTTTATGCACAACAATTTTAGAAATTATTCTTGAGAAACTCGCACCTTCAGTCTTTGTTAAACCTAGCTTTTTGTATCTTATTGCTTGTTTAAAATCTTTTACTGTACACCACAAAATGGTCATCAGCCCATAAAGAAACCACGCATAGTAATGTTGATATTTATGAAATGGTTTTCTTTCTTCATGCGGACTAAACCTTAATACTGAACCAGGATCGATATCCTCATCCATTCCAGATACATTGGTATAAGTATGGTGCAAAACATTATGCTGAATCCTCCACATAGCATCACTCCCCCCTACCACAGAAATTAAATCTCCCATAAGGTTATTAACAAATTTGCTTTTTGAGTAAGCGCCGTGATTAGCATCATGCATAATAGAGAGTCCTATTCCTGACATTCCCAGTGCCATCAAGGCCCACATAAGTAGAGAAAGCCAAACAGACTCTACAACGGTAAGAATCATAAAATAAGGGACGAGGTAAAGGGCAAGCATAAATATTGATTTGATTACCATAGACGCGTTTCCGTATTTAGTAGAGTTTGTGTCTTTAAAGTGTTTTCTCACTTTTTTTTGTAGTGTTTTATAGAAATCTACATTACTTGTATTTCTATCAAACTTGATATTTGTATAATCCATAATTAAATTTTAAAATTGCTTTAGCATAAGCGTTTGCAAAGTTAGGAAAATTAATTCTTTTTAACAATATGAAGATGCCTCGCTAAAATCGTCTTAAAGCACAAAGCGCAATAATGACGCCAACATTCTTTTCAAGTCAAAAAAAGTCCAATTCCTTCATATTCATTCCCACCATCAACGTTTTGTAACTAGAAGTTATTATGCATCCCCTACTTTTTATTTGTAGTTGAATGCTCATACTATTTAAGGGAGAGGACAATGATTGTATTGTAAAACAAGGAGATAATCCAAGTGTTCTAACTGAAACTGACTTATGTCTCTTTAGAACATAAATGTTTGTTTTTCTCCGCTAAAAATAGAATAAATCAATACTTTTGAGGAACAAAACAAGAGTTATGGAAATTACAAGAGAAAAAGTTTTAGAAGCATTAGGAAATGTTATAGAGCCAGACCTTAAAAAAGATATAGTATCTCAAAACTTAGTGGATAATTTACAGATTGATGGAAATAAAATAACCCTTTCCGTGAATGTTGTGAACCCAGCAATGCATGCAAGAAAAAGAATGCAAGAAGCGGTTACTTTCACTTTAAAAAGAATATTAGGAGACGAAATTGAGGTAGAGACCGCTGTAAAAGGAATGTCTACTGAGGCAAAAGGGTCAAGAAGAAAGGTTTTACCCGAAGTAAAAAACATTGTAGCCATTGCCTCTGGAAAAGGTGGAGTAGGAAAATCTACAATTACTGCCAACTTAGCTGGCGGACTTGCGAAAGCGGGTTACAAAGTTGGAATTGTAGATGCAGACATTTACGGACCCTCTATGCCCACTATGTTTGATGTGGTTGGTGCACGACCTGCTTCTATTGACGTAGAAGGAGAAACAAAAATGACACCTGTTATTTCTTATGGAATATCAATAATGTCTATAGGGTTCTTCACGGAACAAGACGATGCCGTTGTTTGGCGTGGTCCTATGGCTGCAAAGGCGTTAACTCAAATGTTTACAGACACACACTGGGGAGAGTTAGATTATTTATTAATCGATTTACCTCCAGGCACAGGAGACATACACTTGTCATTGGTTCAGAACATTCCATTAGATGGAGCAATCATCGTTTCCACTCCTCAAGAGGTCGCTTTAGCGGATGCAAGAAAAGGTGTTAACATGTTCCAGTTAGACACAATAAAAGTACCTGTTTTGGGACTTATTGAAAATATGGCGTGGTTTACTCCAGAAGAATTACCAGAATATAAATACTATATTTTTGGTAGAGATGGGGTAAAGAATCTAGCAAGAGGAATGAACCAAAGATTCTTGGGTCACGTCCCATTAGTTCAAAGCGTTCGTGAATCCGGGGATATTGGAAGACCTGCAGTAATGCAACAAAACACAATTGTTTCTGAGGCTTTTGATGAATTAGTTCGTAAGTTTGTGGAGATAACAAAGTAAAAAGAAGTACATGTCTAAAGGAATAGAAACATTAGAAGACGCGGTAATCAAAGCGCTCGACCAGTTGCGACCGTTTTTAGAACAGGATGGCGGCGATATGGAGTTGGTTGAAATAACGGACGACAAAGTGGTTCGTGTTAAACTTTTAGGAGCCTGTAGAGACTGCTCAATGAGCGCAATGACTATGAAAGCAGGTCTTGAAGAAGCTGTTAAAAAAGCTGCTCCGGAGATCTTGAGGGTTGAGGCGGTAGATCCCGCAGAAAACTTTATTAACTAAACAGTAAGACTAAAATATGCTTGGATTTAATCATGCTTTTCGTGGTTTACTCCAAATGTTTCGATCTGAAAGAAACTTTAAAATACATATTTTAATCTTTGCTTTTGTTGCTGCACTAGGGATCTATTTCAACATCTCTTTCAGCGATTGGACTTCCATTTTACTGGTTAGCGGCTTAGTGTTATCATTAGAGGTAATCAACTCCGCAATAGAGAAGGTCTGTGATTTGTACTCGACAGAAAAGAGCGAAAAAATCAAAAACATAAAAGACATAAGCGCAGGGGCAGTTTTAATAGCTGCCCTTTTTGCTGTCGTGATCGGGATGATGGTGTTTTTCCCATATTTCGAATAACTGAAATATTCCCATATTAAGTTGTTAGTTTATTTTATTAAGATTTACTATCTTGAAAAAAAATTATTGACATGAAAAAAATACTTGTACCTACAGACTTTTCAGAATATGCTTTAAACGCGGCTAAACTGGCTGCGAGTATTGCCAAGAAATTTGACGCACGAATTTACTTCCTGCACGTAGTTTCTATGCCACAATATGCCACTGGGATAATGCCAGGACAATCTGGTCAAGATATCGCGGAAGGCTTATTCATATTAAAAAAAGTAAAAATGGATTTTCAGAAATTGCTTGCGCAAGATTTTCTGGAAGGTGTAAATGTTGCCACTGCTATTCAATATAATGGAGTTTACGAATCCATCGTAAATCAAGCCAAAAAACATGAGATAGATTTAATCGTGATGGGAACTCACGGCTCTTCTGGTTATGTGAACGACTTCTTTATCGGAAGCAACACAGACAAAATTGTTCGTTTGTCAGAAACCCCAGTAATCACTACGCGCGAAGAAGTGCTAAATCCAAAATTTGAGAAAATAGTTTTTGCCAGTGACTTTGCAGATGGTGTTGGAAGTTCTTTTAGAAAGATTGCCGATATAGCAGACAAACTAGAAGCAACGGTAGAATTAGTAAGAATAATAACGAGAGATGACTTTTACTTCTCAGGTCCGATGCTAGATGCCATGGAAATATTCGCCAAAGATCATGGGCTATCGAACTACAATTGCCATGTTTTTGCTGCGGAAAGTGTTCAAATTGGAATTAATGAGTTTGCAAAACGTAAAAATGCGGATTTAATTACAACAATTACACAAGGTCGAAGAGGTCTCGCACGTTTGTTTAATGGCTCAGTAACGAGTGATATCATGAAATCTAGTCCACTTCCTGTTTTATCCATTCGATTAGAAAAAAAATAATCCATTGATTATATGACGTTTGCAAAAAAGATTGATTTTTTTTTATTTTTTTTCAATTTTCATTTGGTTTAAAAGAAATAAAATCTCTATATTTGCACTCGCAGTTGAGAAAATGATTTTTTTAAAAAGAACAAGATTTCAACTTTAGATTATAACCAGAACACACATTAAAAGGAATATATTCCTCCTTAGCTCAGCTGGTTAGAGCATCTGACTGTTAATCAGAGGGTCCTAGGTTCGAGTCCTAGAGGAGGAGCAAAAAGCCAGCGTATTTTATACGTTGGCTTTTTTGTTATATCAAAGGTTTCAGGCTCTATGCGAAATACCGTGGGTAATCAATTTTACGCCTAAGAAAATTGATTAGATATAATACAAACCCCCAACAAAATCCTAAAGAATCATAAATCACAACATAATTCACGTGTTCTATGTGATGACCTTCACATCAGAACACCTCTGACGCACAAGGTGTACGAAGGTTTTGCTATTCTTTGCTACTCTTTACACATCGATATCAAGACTGCACTCCTACTTAAAATCCAAAATACCAACTGGCAATGCTAAAGTAAATAATTACCCCACTAATATCGGCTATTGAAGTAATCAAAGGGGCGCTTGCTGTTGCAGGATCTAGTTTTAGTTTGGTGAATACAAAAGGAAGTAGCAATCCAACTGTGCTCCCCATAAGAACGGTTAAGGTCATTGTTAGGGCAACTACAACAATCACTTCCGGAGCTCGAAAACTAGCTACTAAAGCAACTCCTGCGGCCATTGTGAGCCCTAGGAATAATGAAACAACCAACTCTTTCCCTATTAATTTGTACCAATCAGACATTTTAACATCTCCCATGGCTAGCGATCGAATCATTAGGGTTGCAGTTTGAGAACCTGCATTTCCGCCACTATCAATGAGTAATGGAAGAAAGAAAACCAATGCGACAACCGATTGAATGACATTTTCGAAACTTTCTAATACTGCTCCTGAGAAAAGATTCATAAACACCAAAGCCAATAACCAAAAGACACGGTTTTTATACAAATCAAAAATCCTTGCTTTCAAGGGATTTGTGACAGAGCTTTGCATGGCACCGAATTTATGGAAATCCTCTGAGCTTTCTGCATCGGCAATATCCATGATATCATCAAAAGTTACAATACCAATAAGCACCCCTTCTTCACTCACAACAGGCAATGCTACCCTATCATAATTTTTAAACATCTTTATGGCTTCTTCTTGATCATCGGTTGCATTCAAGGCAACAAATTGATGATTAATTAAATTATTTACTGCTTGATTTGGATCTGCCAAAAGCAATTCCTTTATTCTTAAATCATCGAGTAATTTCCAATTTTCGTCAACGATATAAATTACGTTTAATGTTTCTGAATCGTGACCGTATTGACGAATATGCTGAAAAGTATCAATTACGGTGAACTCTGGCTGAACAGCAACATATTCGGTCGTCATTAATCGACCTATACTGTCCTTGGGATAACCCAAAAGCTGATTGGTAATTGCTCTTTGTTCTGGCGAAAGATATTGGATGAGTTTCTGTGCAACTTCTCCTGGAAGCTCCGCTAAAAAAGCAGTTCTATCATCGGGTTCTATATCATTAAGAAGTCGCGCTATTTTTGAAGCATTTTCTGCTAAGCCTTCAATTATTTCTTGTCGCTTATCTTGAGAAAGCCTTTTAAAAACATCTTTGGTTTGTTCGTTGTCCAGTAATCTAAAAATGATAATCTTGTCGCGTTCTGCGAGCTCCTCAAGAAGTTCAGCAACATCATAAGGCTCAATTCGCCCGACTTCTTTTTTTAGTGCTTTCCATTTACCCTCTTTAATCAAGTCGATTAAGCGTGTTTTTATTTCATTCATCTTGGTCAACTTTAAAATGCACACCAATAACAGGAAAATTTAATTGGTTCACAACAGATACAAGAAGAATAGCTGCTTTAAAAACTAATCAACATGAAAATAAAAATCTATAAAAATTTAAGAATACCATCTTATTTATGGAGATTAGGTCTGTATAAGGCCCCCCCTATTTACCTTCATTCCAATAGTAACTATCGGGATAGATGCGTTCACCAAAAATTGCTGTCCCCACTCTTATAATTGTTGCTCCTTCTTGTATTGCAATTTCTAAATCACCGCTCATTCCCATTGAGAGTTCTTTCAAATCCACATTTGGAAGTTGCAGAGCCGTCGCTTCTTCTTGAATACTTTTCAAGAGTTTAAAACATTTTCTCACCTTTTCTGGCTCAGAACTGAACAATCCGATAGTCATTAAACCCTTGATATGAATATTATTGAATTTTGAAACCTTTTTAATTAAATCAAGAGCGTTTTCTGGAGCAACACCAAACTTACTTTCTTCATAAGAAGTGTTTACTTGAACATAAATATCAATTTCCTTTTTCTCAAATTTCAATCTTTGATACAGCTTCTCTGCCAATTCATAGCGATCTATGGATTGGATACAAGTTACCCACTTCAAGACTTCCTTTATCTTATTGCTTTGAAGATGTCCAATAAAATGAACTTCCGGATTCATTTGTGCAATTGCAGTACATTTTTGGGTTAACTCCTGCACTTTATTCTCTCCTATCAAGTTTTCACCTTGTTCCAGGGCAAAGAGAATTTTGTCAGAATCAACAGTTTTAGTGGCCAAAAGTAAGCGCACCTCACTTATGTCTCTGTTTGATTTTTCACAAGCATTTGAAATTCTGCTGTGAATTGTTTGAAGATTTTCTATAATATGTCTAGACATAACTCTTAACTTATGGTAGCAAAGTTAAACAAGTTTACTTCATAGAAAATCAATTGTATTTATCGAAATAGGCATATCTCCTCAACTCTAAAACCTTAATAAAATCCATGGAAATATGCTGAACTAAGACATCATCAATAAGAATAGATTCCTCGTCATACAAGACTTGATATTGCATAATATATTCTCCATTTTTAAATTCTTCTTTCTTGACAAGATTTCCGTATTTATCGTATTCATACACAAAGGTTTTGCTTTGCGAACCAGAAATATTAGAATGAATAGCGATACTGTCCACTTGATTGCGCTGGTTATAGAAAAATTGCGTTGTTTTACTCCCATGCATTCGGTTCATATTTACAACTTCTTCTATTGCCAAACCTTTATTATTGAAACGTGTTAAAACGCTTTTATAAGGCTGATTGCTTGTTGTATAGTATGTTCTTTTTTGCATATTCTCAAAATCCTCATAAGTTGATTTTTCCGATGAAACGATAAAGCGCTCACCCAAAATAAAGTCTGGCGACTTAATGGGAAAAGAAGAAAGTTCTCTGCGAAACTCTTCGTTGATTACCCTTCCTTTCTCATCGTATTTATAAAAGTAGGCGTAATTACCAAAAGCATCACGCTGCCGAATTGCAGTAATATTACCTTGCTCATCGTAGTCGTAAAAGGTAACCAAAGTATCGGCCTCCTTCGTTAATTCAACACTTTCAATTTGCTTTATAAGCTGTCCTTTTCGGTTAAAGAAATAAGATTTGAAATACTCCGTTTCTCTTGGTTTGTCCCCTAATTTATAATGAATTTCGGAACCTGAAATGGACCGAATCTTCTTTTCTCCAATTAACTTTTCATTGAAGTAGGGTCTATTGGTAAAAACCTTTCCATTTGCGTTATCTATTAATTGTGCATTAACATGAGTACCGCAAAAAAGTACGAGTAAAAATATAGCTGTTTTGGAAATATAACTTTTCATACTTCAGATTATTAATTTTGGTTCAGGTAATAAAACTTGTTTTCGATCTTCGGGTGAATCAGTCTAGGCTAGCTTTTATTGTGTTAGACAAAACCATCCGGTAAAACTCTCTACAATGTTGTATTAAAAGACTAAAGGTAATGAAAAACAAGTTATTAATCAAAACAACAAGAAAGGTGGGCTCTAAATGGATATAAACAAACCAAAAAAAAGACCTCTACCAATTTACAGCAGAGGTCTTCATAACCGATTTATATTAACAAGTAATTGGCTATTTATTCAACTCTTCTTTCACTAATGTTGAGATCATTTTACCATCTGCTTTTCCTGCAAGTGATTTTGAAAGTGGCCCCATTACCTTCCCCATATCTTGAGGACCAGTAGCGCCCACTTTTTCAATTTGTTCAATTACTAAAGCCCTCACTTCTTCTTCAGCCATCATTTTCGGCATGTATTCTTCAATGATTTTCGCTTCGAACAATTCGGTTTCAGCTAAATCCTCTCTTCCTTGCTCAACATAAACATTGTACGAATCCATACGCTGTTTATGTAGCTTTATGATGACCTTATTCTCTTTCGCTTCGTCTAACTCTCCTTGTCCAGAAGTAGCCTCGTTTAAAAGTTTTGCTTTGATATCACGCAACGCTCCCAATTTCTCTTTGTCCTTGGCGCGCATTGCGACTTTCATATCTTGATTAATCTTTTCCGTTAAAGTCATTGTTCTATTATTAGTCTACGTTATCGTGTAAGAATGAATTTGTACCGCGAAGTGTTGTGTTATTATCGCTATTCTTTGGATCAGAAACTTCGTATCTTGAAGCAGTATCTCTAGAAGAACTTACAGTATCATCTAAATTAATTTTTCTTCTTTTGAAAGCTGGCTCACGCTCTAATTCGCTCAAACCTTCAGCACTATTTAAGTGTGAAGTATAGTTGCGAATGCGCTCCAAACGCTCCTGAGTTCTTCTTTGTTGTTCTTCTTGTGTAATCTCATGAGAGGTAACATTTCCTTCAAAAGAAGTTTCCTCATCCATTTCATCATCCAAGAAAAAACGTTTAACTTCTTCTTTTTTCTCTGCTGTTTCACTAGTGTTTTTCACCTCTTTGCTTTCTTCAGAGTTTTGATCAGAAGAATTTGTAGTACTTGATGGTGTAGAAGAAGTTGGTGTTGGAACAACTGTTTTCACTTCCCAGTTCATGGTTGGCGCCGCTGGTTCTTCCACTTTATCAACAGCTTCATCCTCTTTAGACTTAATATATGGTTCTTCAACCTTTGGCTCCTTGTATTGGTTCTGCGCAATTGCAGAAGTCAAAGGAGTTGAAATCTCTTTTTTACTTTCCTCCTCTAGTACTTGAACTTTTTTTTCAGGTGCTTTTTCAAAACCAGTTACTGGAGAGTGATTAAATCCTGTAGCAATAATAGTAACACTCAACGACTCACCTAATGTTTCATCGTAGCCATGTCCCCAAATCACATCTGCAGTAGAACCTGCTTCATCTTGAATGTAATCTGTGATGTCGGAAATCTCGTCCATCAATACTTCTTTTGCACCATAAGTGATGTTCAACAATACGTACTCTGCTCCAGAGATATCGTTATCGTTCAATAATGGAGAAGATAATGCAGACTGAACCGCTTCCATTGCTCTGTTATCACCTTCAGCAACAGCAGAACCCATAACAGCAACTCCACTGTCTTTCATTACGGTGTTCACATCATTGAAATCTACGTTGATAGCACCTGTAACAGAAATCACATCAGCAATTCCTTTTGCGGCAGTTGCCAAAACATCATCGGCCTGAGCAAATGCATTTCCTAATGTTAAGTTTCCTGAGATTTCACGCAATCTTTCGTTGTTGATTACCAATAAAGTATCAACAGATTGGCGCATTGTTTCTAGTCCTTCCTCTGCTTGCTGGCGACGTTTTCTTCCTTCAAAATTGAAAGGAACGGTTACGATACCTACAGTTAAGATTCCTAATTCTCTTGCTACTTTTGCAATAACAGGCGCTGCACCAGTTCCGGTTCCACCACCCATTCCTGCTGTAACAAAAACCATTTTGGTATTGTTTGAGAGTAGTTCTCTAATGTCATCAATATTTTCAATTGCTGCATTCATTCCTATTTCTGGAATAGAACCAGCCCCTCTTCCTTCTGTTAATGATGGTCCAAGTTGAATTTTATAAGGTACAGGGGAAATATCGAGTGCCTGACGATCAGTGTTACAAACAATGAAGTCTACTCCATCAAAACCCTGGTTATACATGTGATTCACCGCGTTGCTTCCTCCACCACCAACACCAATTACTTTGATGATTGACGAGTGATCTTTTGGGATATCAAATTCCATATTATTTATTTTTATCGGTTGCTAATTAATTATTCTACATCTTCTTCAAACCAGCTTTTCCCTTTTTCTAGGAGCTTATCGAAGAATGATCCTTTTGTTTTTTTCGAATGACCTTTGACCGCTGCAATAGAGCGTTTGTTGCGTTCATTCGATTCAAAACCTTTCAATACAAGCCCAACACCTGTTGCGTACATTGGACTCGTTAATTCTTCTTTGGTAGCAGATTGTCCTAAGTGCTCGTTAGGATAACCGATACGAGAATTCATTCCCGTAACGTATTCAAACAGTTGATTAATATTGTTTAATTCTGCTCCACCACCTGTTACAACAATTCCACCAATGAGTCTTTTCTCATATCCTGAATTTTTAATTTCGTAATAGACGTGTTCAATAATTTCTTCCATTCGCGCCTGAATAATTCCAGACAAGCTTTTAATGGATATTTCTTTTGGCTCTCTTCCTCTTAATCCCGGAATACAGACCACCTCATTTTCTTGACTTTCGCTGGCCAATGCACTACCAAACTTCACTTTTAAAGATTCTGCTTGGCGTTGTAAAATTGTGCATCCTTCTTTGATGTCATCTGTAATTACATTTCCTCCAAAAGGAATAACTGCAGTATGACGAATGATTCCTCCATGGAAAATTGCGATATCCGTTGTTCCACCGCCAATATCAACTAAAACCACACCTGCTTCTCTTTCTTCATCGGAAAGAACAGCTGCTGCACTCGCCAAAGGCTCCAAAATCGTTTCGTCTACTTCAAGATCGGCTTTGTGAATACACTTTTGAATATTTTTTGCCGCCGCAATTCTACCTGCGATAATGTGAAAATTAGCTTCCATTCGAACGCCAGACATTCCAATTGGATCGATAATTCCTTGTTCCCCATCAACAATATATTCTTGAGGAAGTACGTGAATAATTTCTTCACCTGGCTCCATCACTAACTTGTACATGTCGTCAATCAACGCATCAATATCCGCTTGCGATATTTCTTCATGCGTTGAATTACGGGTGTAGATTCCGCGGTGTTGTAAACTTTTAATGTGCTGTCCAGCGATTCCAACATTCACCAAACCAATTGTCAACTCACCTTCCACCTGCTCTTGTGCTTGGTTTACAGCTTCTCTAATTGAATTAACTGTTTTTTCAATATTGGAAACCATTCCACGTGTTACACCGTGCGATTCAGTTTTTCCCATAGAAAGGATTTCAATCTTACCATGTTCATTTTTACGTCCAACAAAACAAGCTATTTTTGTTGTTCCAATATCAATTCCTACAATTATTTCTGACATCTTATTCTTTTTTCTTGGCTACAATTTGATCTTTAAATTTCAAATTGATTGATTCATATTTGCTCCATCCTTCGTAAGGAATCACTTCTTCATAAAAGGTGGTTAACTTTTTAAACTTGTCTGCAACCATCTCATCTGAATCTGCTGCTCCAAAAATGATTTTTTGTTCACCAACCCTTGGAATCATAACAAAACCGTCCTCTTTCGTGTAATGAACCTGAACAATTTGTGCATTATAAAAAGCATCATTACAAACATAGTTCGAAATACGATAGATTTGATCCATCTTACAGATAGTTTTCAAACTATCATTGTTAATTATTTGGTTGTAACCCAGCTTAGGACTAATGAGTTGTTCTAAACCCGTGAAAGCAAGTATTTTTGGTTTAGCGTACGGTGAAAGGCGCATTAATTCATAATCATTATCAATATAAAAATCATCAACACCTTGGGCGATCAACCGCGCAATTGGTCTTCTTGTTTTTACGTCTATATGCCATTTATTGTCCAACTGAACATAAACATCAGCCGTTAAAACTTCATTCATTCCTTCCAAATAACCCTCTATTGCATCAATTTTTAGCTCTGATTTTTGCAAACTATCCCTAAACAAATGTAAAACACGCAATTCGTTCAACAACTCCTCTTCTGTTAACAAGGAAATTCCATCCTGAACAGTTAATTCAATAATAGGTTTTTGCAAACGTTGATCGGCTATTTTTTCATTCGCCGCAATCAACAAAAAAACTGTTCCACCAAAGATGAATACTAAAAGCGCTATTTTGAGGAATTTCATCATGAAAATAACTTCGCTATGGGTTCAACAAGTCTATCTATGTTTCCCGCTCCAACGGTTAATACCACCCCTTTTTCTATCTCGGAAACGGCTTTTAAAGCATCATCTGGAGTTAAAACCCGTGACTTCGTAGTCATCATTTCTGATAATGCCTCACTTGTAATTCCTTCAATAGCTTCTTCTCTCGCCGGATAAATTGGCAATAGAACTACATTATCCGCCTTCCCCAACGCGTTAGCAAATTCTTGCATAAAATCTTGTGTTCGGGAGAATAAATGAGGCTGAAATACCACATGAATAGGCAAACCTTTATAAATTAATCGAACAGAATCTAACAAGCTATTTATGGCCGTTGGATGGTGAGCATAATCGTCGATATAAATAAGATTTTCTTTTTGCGCGACTAATTCAAATCGGCGTTTAACACCTTTAAAACTTTCTAAAGCTGGCTGAATTTCTTCCATTTTAATTCCGATAGATTCACATAGCGCGATCACAGAGATGGCATTTTCGGCATTATGAATCCCTGGCAAACCAAGAATCACATTTTTGAAAATTTTGGTTGGCGTTTCCACCGTCATCATAAATTTCCCGTCTTCCATTCTAAGTCCGCTGCCTTTGTAGTCGGTTTGAACTGAAGTTTCAACACCGTAAGTTAACCTTGGTAAATCCTTACAAACATCAACGGAATGATGAACAACTAAAACCCCGGTTGGTGCAATTAAATGCCCGTATTCTTCAAAAGCTTGAACCAAGGCTTCTTTACTTCTGTAGATATCTAAATGATCAGCATCTGTTGAAGTAATTATTGAGGAAAAAGGTTTTAGTTGATGGAAGCTTCTGTCGTATTCATCTGCTTCAACCACCATTAATTGGCTAGAAGCCTCTATGAGCAAATTCGAATTAAAATTGGCGCTAATACCACCTAAAAAGGCGTTACATTTTTCCCCAGTAGAAGACAAAACATGCGCAAGCAAGGTAGAAGTTGTTGTTTTACCGTGAGTTCCGGCAACGGCTAAAGTCTTAAATTCTGCAGTAATGCTCCCCAATACTTCTGCACGTTTTTGAATTGTAAAACCGTTCTCTCTAAAATATTTTAACTCTTTCAGATCTGAAGGAACTGCAGGTGTAACAACTACTAAAGTTGAGGAAGGATCTCCAACAATTAGTTTTACTTCGTCTCCAAGATCATGATAATGAATGTCTATTCCTTCGTAATAAAGTTTCTTGGTTAAAGGAGTTTCGGTTTTGTCATATCCAACAACACGGATTTCCTTTTGGTTAAAATAACGTGCAAGCGCAGACATTCCGATTCCTCCGATTCCAATAAAATAAATATTTGAATAATTTCGTGTCATTACGCCAATATATTTTTGATCACATTTACAATTCGTTCATCCGCATTAGAAATTCCTTTCTTTTGAATGTTTGTTGCCAATTCTTTTTGTTCTTCCAAAGCGTTAATTAATTCCATTAATCTAGGAACCAATTTTTCTCTTGCTTCACTATCTTTTACCAAAATCGCGGCTTTGTCTTTCACTAAAGCCATTGCATTTTTGGTTTGATGATCTTCTGCCACATTCGGAGAAGGAACCAAAACAATAGGTTTTCCAATAATGCACAATTCAGAAATCGCAATTGCACCAGCACGAGAGACAATAATATCGGCGACAGCATAAGCCATTTCCATTTCATTAATGAATTTCGTGAGCACAATTCCTGTCATGTCGAGATCCTTAGTTTTGGCCAACATCTCGTCATATTGATAACTACCGGATTGCCAAATCAATTGCACATTATTCTCTTGAAGTAGTTTAATTTTGTCTACAACACTTTCGTTTAATGTCTTTGCCCCCAAACTTCCTCCAACCACTAAAACAGTTTTCTTGTTTGGATCTAAATTATAATGGGCGATTCCTTTCTCTTTTAAACCTTCAATTTGAACGACTTCTGCCCTTACAGGATTCCCTGTAATTTCTATTTTTTGAGCAGGAAAAAAGCTTTCTAATCCATCGTAAGCAACACAAACTTTTGTTGCTTTTTTAGAAAGAAATTTATTTGTTTTTCCTGGGTAAGAATTTTGTTCTTGAATAAGTGTTGGAATACCCAACATACTGGCGATTTTTAATGTTGGAGCACTTGCATAACCTCCGACTCCAATCACCACATCTGGATTAAAATTCTTAATAATTCTTCTGGCCTTCATTAAAGAAGCCAGAATTTTAAAAGGCAATGATAAATTCTTAATTGTAATTCGGCGTTGGAACCCACTGATCCACAAGCCTTCAATTTTATATCCTGCTGCAGGAACGCGCGTCATTTCCATTCTTCCTTCAGCCCCAATGAATAAGATTTCTGCTTTGGGAAATTCCTTCTTAATACGATTCGCAATGGCAATGGCCGGAAATATATGTCCGCCAGTTCCACCACCCGATATAATTACCTTTTTGATGCTCATCTTATTCCGTTTTTAAGTTTGAATTCAAGGACTCCCCTTTTGGATCATTTTTATGTGCAATACTCAGCACAATTCCCAAAGAAACGCAGCTCATCACCATGGCCGAACCTCCCATTGCCAAGAAGGGCATATTTTGACCCGTAACAGGCATCAAACCAGTACAAACAAACATATTTACCATAGCTTGGGTTAATAACAATAATCCTATCCCAATAGACAGATAAGTTTCGAATAAATTTTTAGAATTTAATCCTATTCTTAAGATACGATAAAATAGAATAAGGTACAAAAAGATCAGGAAAACGGCGCTGATTAACCCAAATTCTTCCACAAAAGAAGAATAATAAAAATCTGCATAAGCTTCTGGAGTATAGTGCTTCAAATCTCCATCTCCTACTCCAACACCCGTATAACCTCCGTTATGAATGGCTAATTTGGCATTGATGGCCTGCATATTTTCAATGGAAGCCCCTTCAGAACCATAGGCTTTAAAGAATCGGTTTACCCAAGTATCAAAACGAGGAAGAAGATTCATTGCGGGAAGAGCGATATGCGTTAATACAAGCGCTCCAGCCAATACAGCTCCACTTCCGATAACGGTAAATATTTTACTCATGGGGAATTTACCAACAAACAATAACAATAAACTTACCATGAAGATAATGGCCGCAGTAGAGAAATTATCTTTTGCAATGAGTCCACAAATCAACAAAATTGGACCAACAACAGAGAAGAGACTCTTTTTCCAAGAATCGAAATAGTCGCGGTTACTCACCAAGCGGCGAGAAAGTAAAATGACCAATGCCAGTTTCGCAAAATCGGAACTTTGGAAGGTTAACCCAATGATGGGAACCCTTACCCAACGCGATGCATCGTTTACTCGAACTCCAAAGAAGAAAGTAAATACCAATAGTGCGATGGCAATGATAAATATAAATTTAGATAGCTTTTCAATATATTTAGGATCCTGCCGATGAACCCAATACATTACAAAGAAACCAATACCAATATAAATTGTATGCTTAAACAAATAGCTAAATGGTGTTCCACCTTCCGTTTTCACCAAAATAGGAACAAAGCTGTAGACACTCACCATTGACAATCCCAAAAACAAAATTGTGACGATCCAGATGACTCTGTCTCCTTTTAGATATTTGAATATGTTTTGCACTTATGTCTTTTTATTATCCTTATAAAACTATCTCAATTCTTATGGTTTAGCCTTGATTACAGTACTAAAAGTGAAGCTGCTTTTCAAAATAATACCTCCATTCCTTGGAGAATACTAAACCTCCTTCATTATAAACCATAATCAAATCAGTTTGCGCATCGTTTGTCTTTTGTAAAGCAGTTGCAATACTATTTCTAAACCATTCAACTCGCTGATCATCCTCAATTTCGGAAATTTCCTCGCTCATCCATTCAAAAGAAATAACTTTATGAAGTTCTCCTTTCTCCCATACTTTATCGTCAAGATCAAGCTCTTTTCCATCATCGATAAAGAAGTAAACAGAAGGTACTTCATTGCCAACCTCAGTTTTTAATTCAGGTGAAAGTTTTAATTCTTTCCAATGAAAGCAAGGAGTAGCCTCGTACCATTTCTGCATAAATCGGAATTTAAAATCTTCCAAAGCATTTTCTCGGGCAATTCTTACTACATCCTCTATGGAATTATTCATTACTCTGAATTTTAAAGTGAACGGACAGCGTTTTTAAATTGCTGACCACGGTCTTCATAGTTTTCAAACAAATCGAAACTGGCACAAGCTGGTGACAACAAAACTGTTTCGTCCTTCTTAGCAAATTGATATCCATAACCTACTGCTTCAACAGGAGATTGTGTTTCGATAATTGTATCGACAATTCCAGAAAATGCGTCAATAATTTTTGAATTGTTTTTACCCAAACAAACGATAGCTTTTACCTTCTCTTGAACCAAGGGAATCAATTCTTCGTAGTCGTTTCCCTTGTCTACACCTCCTACAATCCAAACCGTAGGATTATGCATGCTTTCTAGGGCGTACCAAGTTGCATTGATATTTGTTGCCTTTGAATCGTTGATGAATTCTATACCATTTACTTTGGCTACAAATTCTAAACGGTGTTCAACATTTGTGAAGTCTGCTAAACTTTCACGGATATTATCTTTACGTAATTCAACCAATCTGCCAGAAATACCTGCAACCAGAGAGTTTTGTACGTTGTGCTTGCCTTTTAGGGCTAAATCATGAATCGACATAGTTAATTTATTTTTTATTGTTATTGTTTGATCTTCATCTCTATAAAATCCTCCTTCAACTGATTCATCTTTCAGTGAAAAAGGAAGTGTTTTCGCATTGATTTTATGCGTTTTTAATTGTTTTTCAATCTCTTTATCATCCGCGTTGTAGATAAAAACATCGGCTGCTGTTTGATTTTGAATAATTCTCATTTTCGCTTTTCCGTACTCAGAAATACTTTCGTTGTAGCGATCTAAATGATCGGGCGTAATATTTAACAGCACTGCGATATCGGCTTTAAATTCATACATGTCCTCCAACTGAAAAGAACTCAGCTCTAGCACATAATAATCCGCTTCATCTTTAATTATACTTCTAGCGAAACTCACCCCAACGTTTCCAGCCATTTCTGCCAACAATCCACCGCCTTTTAACACATGATGAACAAGGTAAGTTGTTGTTGTTTTTCCGTTACTTCCTGTTATCGCAATCAATTTTGCAGTGGTATAGCGGGCCGCAAATTCAATATCGCAAATGGGTCTTAACCCCACTTTTCGGATTTCTTTAATTAAAGCACTGCTATTAGGAATACCCGGACTTTTTATTATTTCATCTGCCGACAAAACCTTCTCCATTGAATGACCGCCTTCTTCCCACGCTATAGCATTTTCATCCAGCTCGGTTTTGTATTTATCCTTTATTTTACCCGCATCTGAAACAAAAACATTATATCCTTTGAATTTCGCCAAAAGCGCAGCACCGACTCCACTTTCGCCAGCGCCCAAAATCACGATATTTTGCTTTTTCGTTTCCACTTATCTCAATTTTAAAGTAACGATGGTAATTACAGCCAGTAAAATCCCTACAATCCAAAAGCGTGTTACAATTTTCGCCTCGTGCATTCCTTTTTTCTGATAATGGTGATGCAGCGGAGCCATCAAGAAAATTCGTCTTCCTTCTCCAAACCTTTTCTTGGTTATTTTAAACCAACCCACCTGCAGAATAACAGATAGGTTTTCGATTAAGAACACACCACACAAAACAGGAATTAGTAACTCTTTACGAATAGCAATTGCAAAAACTGCGATAATTCCTCCTATCGCTAAACTACCTGTATCGCCCATAAATACTTTCGCAGGATAAGAATTGTACCATAAAAAACCGATACAAGCCCCAACAAAAGCTGCAATGAAGATGACAAGTTCCTCCGCATAAGGAATATACATGACATCAAGATAATCCGCGAATTGTACGTGGGCACTAACATAGGCTAAAACCGCCAGGGCAATTCCAATAATTGCAGAAGTTCCAGTGGCCAGCCCATCTAATCCATCGGTCATGTTTGCACCATTTGAAACCGCAATTACAATAAAAATCACAATTGGAATAAAAATGATCCAACCCCAAGATTGGGCGTCTTCACCCAAAAACCAATTGTAGTTGATTTCGTTATTCTTCACAAAAGGAATTGTCGTTGTCATATCCCTTGTTTCTATCCACTGTGTGTTTTCACCAGGAACACTTCTGTGCGAATCCGTCACGAAGGTTTCCCCAGCTTTCAACTCATAAGTCGAGGCTACTTCTTTATGCACTTTTACATCTGGATGAAAAAAAAGCATGGCCCCCACAATAATACCTACACCAATTTGACCAACTACTTTGAAACGCCCTGCTAAACCATCTTTGTTTTTCTTCAGAATTTTAAGATAATCATCTAAAAAACCTATAAAACCTAGCCAAACAGTGGCAATTATCATGGTGAGCACATAAACATTATGCAATTTGGCAAAAAGTAAGGTGGGAATAAGAATTGCGCCAATAATTATCAAACCACCCATAGTTGGGGTTCCTTCTTTTTCTTTTTGTCCTTTCAACCCCAAATCCCTTACACTTTCGCCCATTTGCAGCGTTCGTAAGAGATTAATCAGTTTATTCCCAAAAAGCACAGAAATAATTAAGGACGTAATTAACGCCATTCCCGATCTAAAAGAGATGTAGCCGAATACTCCTGCGCCCGGAATATCGAATGTATCTAAGTAATTAAATAAATAGTACAGCATTATTTCTCAAATTTGATTAGTAATTCTTTCAATATTTCTAAATCATCGAAGTCGTGTTTTACTCCGTTAATTTCTTGGTATGTTTCATGTCCTTTACCAGCGATTAGTATAATATCTCCCGGTTCAGCCATGCTGCAGGCCGTTTTAATTGCCTCTTTCCTGTTTGTGATACTGATTGTTTTTTTGAAATGCTCCCCGCCAACGCCTGTCATCATTTCTTCTATGATTGCCTCAGGATCTTCTGTTCTTGGATTGTCGGATGTAAGGATTAGCTTATCACTCCATTCACAACCAATCGCTGCCATTGTAGGGCGCTTTGTTCTGTCACGATCACCACCACAGCCTACCAAAGAAAATACTGTTTCATTTCCTGTGCGGATATTTTTAATGGTTTTTAGTACGTTTTCTAATGCATCTGGAGTATGTGCATAATCCACAATTCCGATTACGCCAGTTTCACTTTTAAAATATTCAAAACGACCTTCTACCGATTTTAATTCTGACATTACGCGCATTACTTCCAATTGATCTTCCAACAACTGATCAGCAATGGCATAGACTAAAAGTAAATTGTAGGCATTAAAATCTCCAATTAATTGTGTGTACAACTCCGTTCCATTAATGGAAAGTACCAATCCTGAAAAATTATTTTCTACAACTTTCGCTTTATATTCTGCAACGCTCTTCAATCCGTAAGTTACTTGGCGAGCTTTTGTATTTTGAAGCATTACATCGCCATTTTTATCATCTGCATTCGTAATTGCAAACGCGGAAGCCGGCAAATCATCAAAGAATTTTTTCTTTACATTAATGTATTCTTTGAAGGTGTTGTGGTAATCCAGATGTTCGTGTGTAATATTTGTAAAAGCTCCTCCTGAAAAGTAAATATTGCCCACTCTATTTTGATGAATGGCATGCGAACTCACCTCCATAAAACAATATTCACAACCAGCATCTACCATTTCAGCAAGTAGTTTATTTAAGCTCACTGCATCAGGAGTTGTTCTTTCAGTTGGAATTGAGGTGTCATTTATTTTATTCACTACGGTAGAAATCAAACCTACCGGAATTCCCATCTTCATAAAAAGACTGTACAAGAGAGTTGTCGTTGTCGTTTTTCCGTTCGTTCCAGTAATTCCAATCAACTTAATCTTCTTTGAAGGTTGATCATAAAAATTATTGGCTAAAACAGAAAGTGTTTTGTGCGCGTCATCCACAACAATGTAATTAATTCCATTTTTTATATCGCTTGGTTTTTCTTCACAAATAATAGAAGTAGCTCCTTTCTCAATTGCTTTATTAATGAAATTATGTCCATCAACTACAGCTCCTTTTATAGCCACAAATAAATCATTATCCTTAACTTCCCGTGAATCAAAAACAATTTGATTTATCTCAGTTGCTGTTGTTCCCACTACTTCTTTTATGGAACTCCCATACAATATGTCGCGTACACTTTTCACTTTCTAATTCTGTTTTAATTGTAATTTGATAAGTCCGCCAGGAACTGATCTTGAACCAGCTACCAATGATTGACGCACTACAGTACCGTAACCTTCGGCATTGACTATTAACCCTTGTTTTTCTAACAAATACATTGCATCACTCAGTCCCATTCCTCTTACATCAGGCACCCTATCTTTTTTAACTGAATAATCACTGAATGAAACTGCTTTTCCGTTGGCTGTTCTTGTTCTCACCCAGCTTTGATTTCCTTTAAATTCCTTTTTCACATCAAAGCGATTTAAAACCGTATTGATATCATATCTACTTCCGTTTTGGACATAAGGAACACTGGCAATAGAAGGTTTTTCGTTTACTGCTTTGTGGTAATTGTAGCTTGAAGCATAGACTTTATTAGCGATTGCAGAAAAAACGGTTCCTGAAACCGATGCACCATAAATATCATCTGTTGGCGCGGCAATAACCACGATACAAGAATATATGGGATCATCTGAAGGAAAGAATCCAGCGAAAGAGGCAATGTATTTCTTCTCTCCTTCAGCTCCATATCCTTTGTTTCTATTGGCTATTTGAGCCGTTCCTGTTTTCCCAGCGATTTTAAAAAATGTTGAACTCAATTTCTTACCAGTCCCGTTAATCATCACTCCTTCAAGCGCTTCTTTCATCACGTCAATTGTTCCTTGACTGCTAATTTTCTCTCGAACTACAATTGGCTCAAACTCTTCAACTACTTTTCTATTGTTAATTACTTTGGTTACAAATTGCGGCTTCATGTATTTCCCGTCGTTGGCCACAGCATTATAAAACGCCAACAATTCTAAGGGTGTTAATTGAAATTCATATCCGATTGCCATCCACGCTAATGAACCTCCCCACCATTGAGAATTTCCAGGCATTGAAAAAGATGGATCTACTTCTCCCAAGATATTTATTCCTGTTCTGCTGGTCAATCCAAACTGCTGCATTCTGTCTAAATACCTGCTTGGTTCGCTTCTGTAGCTATTAAATATCACTTTTGAAATCACGTTAGAAGACTGTTCAAACGCCTCCTTAATAGTAATTTTTCCATAGCCGTAAGGTCGAGAATCGCGTAAGCTTCTGTCGTAGAATTCATATCTCCCTACAGCGTTCACGGTGTCCGTCATTTTGATTTTACCGTCTTCAAGCGCAGCCATTAAAGAAGCCAACTTCATCGTTGAACCAGGAACTTCTCTTGTTCCAATGGCATGATTGTAAACTTCGCCATAATCTCCCGAACTGGTTTTTTGAAGATTTACCATCGCTTTTACGAAGCCTGTTTTCACATCCATTACTACCACACAACCGTAGCGACCTCCTTTATTTTTCAATTGGTTTTCGAGTTCGGTGTGGGCCACTTCTTGAATGTCTTTATCTATAGAGGTTACAACGTCATACCCGTTAATTGCCTCTCGAACAATTGTACCTGTTGGCTTCCACGAGTGAGATATTTTTTGTTCCACCACTACTCCATTTTGTCCAGCCAAGTACTTATTGTATGCACCTTCGAGCCCAACAAAAAGCGTATCTCTCTCACTGCTTTTCACATATCCTAAAGTACGCGCCAACAAATCATCATTGGGACGTTTACGAATTATTGTTGCATTATTATCGATAATTCCTCCTTTGTATCTTCCTTTTTCGAAAATTGGTAATTCACGAAGTTGTTTTCTTACTTCATTGGTTACTTTCTTTTGAATTAGAACATATCTTCTTTTTCTTGCCCTTGCCTCACGTAAATACTCTTCATATTCGCGTGCTGTTTTATCCTTAAATATCTTTGCTAAACCAACACTTAGCCCACCAATTCCTTTTGTCCAAAGCTCTTCTTTGACTGTTAAAGGATCCATATAGATATCATAAAAGGACACTGAGGTTACCAAAGGATTAAGGTGAACATCTAAAATTTCACCTCTTCTTGGCTCTACGATAGCAGAACGCTGTTGCAACTTATCAGATGTTGTGGTGAAAATATTATCACGTCCATCCATGATAATAGAAAAAGTTCTAAATACAACCACAAGCATAGCCATGACTACTAAAAAGTAGATCAAATACGTTCTTATTATTACAGCTTTTGGCAACTTCATTTCTACAACTATTATTCAGGCAACCTATACTTTGATATTAAAAAGGATACCATTTCAGACTTCCCTTACTCTTCTTCTTTAATCCTAATCACCTTTGTTGGATTAATTGTTTCTCTCAATCCTAAAGGCTTCAATTTCTCAATCATTTGAGTTCTTCTTGTTAACTCTTCCAATTTTGCTTTCGTTTCTACATAATCTGCTGTGATATCTCCAACAGCTTTCTCCTCTTTTGCGATATCGTTAGCCAACTGATTCACGTAATATCCTTTTGACACCATCAGTATCATCAAGAAAATAATGAAGAAGATGTAATTCAGGTTATTCATCACAAAGTCCTTCGTTAAAAAGTCTCCATTCATGATTTGCACCAGTGACTGCGACTGCTTTTTACTCGCTGCTGCAAAACGACCACTTTTTTTCTTCTTCTTTTTGGTCTTTGCTTTTTCTTGCTTATCTGATATGTAATTATTCCCCTTCATTTCTTTCTGCAACCCTTAACTTAGCACTTCTTGCTCTAGAATTACGTTCTAATTCTTCCTCATCCGCTACAGTTGGTTTTCTAGTTATTCCTTTAAAAGGCTTTAAAACATTTCCAAAAAAGTCTTTTTCCACCTTACCATCAAAACTTCCGCTTTTTATGTAATTCTTAACTAATCGATCTTCTAAAGAATGGTAAGACATTACCACCAATCTTCCTCCAGGCTTCAAAACCTCTGCTGTTTGCTCCAACATTCTTTCTAAGACATTCATTTCATCGTTTACTTCGATACGAATGGCCTGAAAAACTTGGGCATAAAATTTATTTTCTTTGAATTTTGGCGCGATGGGCTCTAAAACCGCTATCAACTGTCCTGTTGTGGCAATTGGAGCAGCTTGACGCTTTAAAGTTATTGCTTGAGCAATACGACGAGGAGATTTCACTTCACCGTACTTTCCTACCATGGTCATGATTTGCTCTTCCGAATATTCATTGACCACATCATAAGCCGATGCACCACTTCTTTGGTTCATTCGCATGTCTAATTTCTCATCAGAACGAATGCTAAAACCTCTTTCTGGCTCATTGAATTGATGAGAAGAAACACCAAGATCCGCTAGAATTCCATCCACTTTTGAAATCCCTAGCATACGCAGTTGGTTTTTCAAGAAGGAGAAATTAGAAGCTACAAAATGAAAATTTGGCGCAGTCCAAGCGTTTTTCTTCGCATCTGCATCCTGATCAAAAACAATCAACTTCCCTTTTTCTGAAAGCAATTTAAACATCTCTCTTGCATGTCCACCACCTCCAAAAGTAAGGTCAACATAAATGCCATCTGGATGAATATCCAAACCATCAAGACATTCTTGAAGCATTACCGGAACGTGGTATTCGTATTGATTATTTTTCTCCTCCATCTTCTATATTACCCATTACCTCATCTGCTAAATCAGCAAAATCTGACATGCTTCCTTCTATCATTTCGAAGTACGTGGATTTATCCCAAATTTCTATTCGGTCATTATAAGCAATCAGCATCGCTTCTTTACTTAGACCGACACGTTCCATGTGCGCCGTTGGAATCAAAACACGTCCTGTTTTATCAAGCGACACATCTTTTGCACCTTGATGAAACAATCTGTAAAACATTCGATTCTTTGGTTTAAACAAATTGATTTTAGAAAGAGATTCGCTCAACTTTTCCCATTCATTCATTGGGTAAAGGGTTAAACATTCTTCAAAACCTTTGTTCAACATAAAACTTTCTTGGGCAGCAGGAGACAGTTGCCTTCTCAAATGAGAGGGAAATAAGAAACGCCCTTTGGCATCCAATTTCACTTCATATTCTCCTACTAATCCTGCCATGTTCTTTAATAATGCGTAAAAATAATGGAAAATCTACCACTTTTTACCACTTTAAAACAAGTGTTGAAAACTATTTACGCAATACCACAGATAAAAGTTACAATTATTTCAACTAATCCTTTCTTGTAGCAACAAAAGTAAGGAAAAAGAATGGAGTGGTAAAATGTGGGAGAATTATCTCAATGTTGATAAGAATATGCTTTTTAAAGCAAGAATGGACAACATTTACTTCTTTCTATTTTCATGAAAAAGGCAAACTACTTTTATATCGGATAACACCTATAGCCCGGCTTTTTTTAGCTCATCAATTAAAAAGAGGCGCAAACAATTATTCATAAACCCCTTGCTTTTAGCATTTTATTTATTATGTTTGAATGAACACTAAAAATAAACTTATGAAAAAGATTCAACTCATTGTTGCGTTTATTGCAGCATCGACACTTGCTTTTACACAAGCATTACAAAAAGCGCCAAGCTTTGAAACAATCAAAAAGGCTGACAAGTCAATTTCGTCAAATAACAGCACCAACACCACAAAAGCACTAGGAGTTGCCTTATGGTCTAGCGATTTCTCGACAGCAACAGACTGGACGGTTGGTGGAAATGGTGCCCAAGGAGCATGGGTTTTAGGAAGTACAGCCTCAATGCCTTTTCCTCAATATTATACATTTATTCAATCAACTACTGTAGCTAATGGAATCGCTTATTTTGCTGGAATCCAATATTTACTCAACAACACGGTAACATCGCAAAATGCGTGGATTGAAATGACCAACAACATTGACTGTTCGAGTGAAAGCATTGTTAGTTTTGAATTTCAACAAGCTTATCGTGCATTCAACTCGGATAACACGCTAGTTGAAGTCAGTTTAGACGGGGGTACAACTTGGGAACAAACAATAGACATCAACCCCAATATTGCAGCGAATACGTCTACCACAGAAACTACAGCAATTCGTAATTTTACTGTTAATAATTCTTCTACAGTGAAGTTCCGATTTCGTTGGGAAAACACAAGCACTGCCTCTTCTGGTTCTGGGTATGCATGGCAAATTGATGATGTAAAAGTTTCCACATTGTCTGATCACGACATCGCAATCTCAAAATACCTTTATGGAACAACAACTTTCGGTGAAACTTTATATTATCATCAAATTCCATTGAGTCAAACCACAGGTATTGAATCTTCTGCAGTACTTGCCAATAGAGGCTCTCAAGACCAAACCAATGTAATTTTCTCAGCATCTGAATCTATAAACAATGTCTACACGGGTACATCAACACCAATAGCTATGTTGACTAACACTTCAGATTCTGTAGCGGTTACCACTAACTTTACACCGAGTGCGATCGGAGATTATCAATTGGACTATTCCATTTCCTACAATAACGTTGATGACTTCCCGATGAATAACACTGTCGACTCCTATAAATTTTCAGTTGGAGAAGCAATATATGCTAGAGACAGTTCAACACAAACTAGTACTGGAGCAGTTTATGGTCAAATTATTTCCACCAATATAACGCCACTTGACGGAATGGAAGTTGGGAATAAGTTCACCATGACTCAAACAGCAAAGCTAACAGCAATTGATTTTCAATTTGGAAATTCGATAAGCGCAGGTGATTCAGTTTTTGGAGTGCTTTATGATGAAAATTTAAACGTGATTCCAAATACACAAACAGAAACATACATTATGGCAGCAGGAGATGAAGGGCAACTAAAAACTCTCACGCTTAACAACCCTGTGGATTTATTAGCCGGAGGCTCTTATATAGCAACAGTTGTGAGCTCAAGTTCAGATTTCACAGTGGCTTCAGCAGGTAAAAGCGCACCACAAACCTCTTTCATTTACTACATGTCAGATGCAACTTGGTACTACACGACATCTACACCGGTAGTTAGAATGAACTTTTCTCCTGCAACATTGGCCTCGGAAACCGCAATGACTGGGTTTAATCAGTTATTAGGAGCACCATCACCAGCCGACTCTTTTAATGTGGAGGGTTATAATTTAACTGGAGACATTACAGTTACAGCACCCACTAATTTTGAGCTTGCTACAAATCTTGGTGGACCTTATACTTCATCTGTAACAATTACAAACTCAACAGGAACCATTGCCCCTTATGAAGTTTATGTACGCTTAAACGGACCAACTATTAACTTAGCTCAGGCAGGAGATATTATAATTTCCTCAAATGGAGCAACGGATAGATTAATTTCACTCCAAGGTCAAACCTACAGTTATACAGTAACCAGCATTGGAGCAGTTACAAATACTAGTCCGAATGGTGTTGGAACTTCTGTTGGAGACTTTGTAAGTTTAACAGGAGTTATTCACTGTAATAACTTCAGAAGTAATGGTTACGACATTGCAATAATTGACAATAACAACGATGGAATTACAGTATATAATAATTCAGCCATCAGTGGATACAACGCCTTAGAAGGCGATGAAATCACCGTAGAAGGAGAAATAACCCAATTCAATGGTTTACTTCAAATCGTTCCAAGCTCAATTACGGTAGTTTCTCAAAATGCAAACCTTCAAACACCAACACTTGTTAGTGTTTTAGATGAAACAACAGAAAGTCAGTACATCGAAATAGAAGGTTTATCTCTTATCAACGGAGAAACAACATGGCCAAGCAATGGAAATGTAGATGTTACGGACGGTACAACAACTTTCCGAGTGAGAGTGACTGCAACATCTCCTTTAGCAGGAACACCAACTCCAACAGGTGCGTTCTATTTAACTGGAATAGGAAAACAATTTGACAGTAGTTCGCCCTACTCTACAGGTTACCAAATATTCCCTTGTGGTGTTGGACCGTCTTGCTATGTTGATGTTTCTGTAACAGCGAATGGTCCTCAACTTACTGCAAATGCAACAGGATTATCTTACCAATGGATTGATTGTGCAGACAATTCTGTTATCGCAGGCGCTACCGATCAAGTCTTTACAGCTTCGAATGATGCCAATGCAAGTTATGCGGTAATCATTACTGATGGTGCATGTGTTGATACTTCGGAATGTATATTCGTTGCTGGACTGGGAGTTAACGAGAACGAATTTGCTGGCGTAATTATTTATCCAAATCCGATGAATGACCTCCTAACAATTACGGATGAAAATGGTACTCTTGAATCTGTAGAATTAGTTACAGCAACTGGAAGGATTGTTTATCGTTCTGAAATTACTACGAATCAATTTGAAATTAACGTTGCAGATATCAGCCATGGCGTTTATTTTGTCAATGTTAAATCTGCCAATAGTGCAAAGACCTTTAAGGTTATTAAGTAACTCTATTAGAGTAGTGTTAAATAAGAAGCTGCCTCGTAATGAGGCAGCTTTTTTATATTTAAGTGTTTTTATCTTTTGAAGGAGAAGAGGTAGATGCTTACGGGGAACTATACCAACTTCAAGATCACAATAAAAGCTATTCTCTTTAATTTAGCAAAATCCTCCCCCTTTGTCCTCCTCCCAATGGGGAGATACTCATTAACAACCACTCAGTTTTAATCAAAGGATTTGCAAGCCGTTAAAATTATATTCGGAATTTGGGTTCGCCTTTGAATACTCAATCCTTTTACTCAATTAATAATTTCCTCACTATTCTATAATTACTTTCTGGAATGACTACTTCAATAAAATACATTCCAGATTCAGGATATAGTATTTGAATATCTATTTGAGATTTTGTGATGTGATGACCTGAATTAATTGTTCTCCCCAAAGGATCCAAAACCCTATAATCGTATGCCTGTCCTTTTAAGTTGGATAGTTCAATTGCAAATAAGCTTTTAGAAGGATTTGGATAAATATTTAAATCGATAGGAGTAGAAAGACTTTCGTTTGTCACACCAAGAGACGAAGTATCTCCTGCTCGATAACTCCAAATTCCACCAATCTCATTTCCCACAAAAAAGTCATAAGAATTGTCACCTCTAAACTCAACAATAAAAGGTGCCGAAAATCCCTTTGTGTTAATTCCTGCATATTCATCTGAAATAAGCTCAAAATCTAGACCTGGAGTTAATCTACCATCAATACGAGAATAAAGTGAAACATTTCCAGATCGTGAACCTGTAAACAAGAATGTTTCTCCATTATCTCTTACGAATCTAGGAACACCTATTGTTTGCTGATAACTAGGTGAGGATAAATCTACCATTCCTAAATCAGGATTTGATAATTTAAAAGAATAATTAGTCGCTGTTCCAATATTTTGATAATAAAGTAGCGGACCATTTCCTTGACCAATTATTAAATCTGTTAATCCATCATTATCTAAATCGAATAATTCTGGAGTGGCATAATTTGGAACCGTGATAAAATCTCCATTGTTGTCTTTCAATTGGCTTTGTGGCGAATTAAAAACCATAGCACCATTTCCTCCAGTGTTTTCATAAAAGAAGAGCTTTCCATTACTTAATCCCACAATCATATCCTTATCCGAATCTCCATCTAAATCTGCAAAAGCAGGACTTACTCGACCAGGAAAACCACTATTTTGGAAATTCTCCCAATTTTCATTGATCAATTTGAATACCGGTTTTTGCAGCGTTCCTATGTTCTGATAATAGTTGATACGTGAGTAATTTCCTTGTGATCCATCAAAATTAAAATGGTTGGCCACCAACAAATCTTTCAATCCATCATTATTCACATCGACTATAACAGGAATTGCACCTTTTCCATTATCAATCATTTGATTTTGGAGAAAATCTTCCTCTACGAACTCAAAATTAGGGTTATCGTTGACTCCATTATTCTTGTAAAGCCAAACTCCTTTCGTGTTTTCAGAAGCTCCTTTCGCCGTGGTTGAAACGATTAAATCTTTTATTCCGTCATTATCCACGTCTTCATAATAGGCCGTTAAAAAGTTAGACAAATTCACAGGAACATCAGAACTTGGATAATTGGCATCGAAACTTACCATTAGCGCATTGTCATTTGGATTCGTACCACCATTCATTAGCATCGTTAGGTTATTGTAAGACACATCTCCAATAATCAAATCTTGCATTCCTGAGCCATTGAGATCTAAAGCCAAAATTGAACCACCTGAATGGCGAGGACCTCCTTCCTCAGTAGTTTGAAGCGAAGAGCCACAGGGATGAAAAGTACTGTTTAATTCGATGGAGTTTCCTGAAGCGTCTTCCATAAAATCTCCCCAACAAGCTTGTTCTAGCTGAAAAATTAAAGAATCTGAGTGTCCATAGGTTTCCATAGATAGGTTTTTGTGCCATTCTACCCTGGAAACATAAGAATGAAAAGTGAGTACATCGATATCTCCATCGCCATCAACATCTACAAATGCAGGAATTTCATTGGAAGCCGAATATAAATTTACAAATGAATTATTCACCACTGACATAATTGGATCTGCGTATAAATCCCAAGTCAAACCGCTATTTGTATTCCCTGTGTTTTTGTACACTTTAATTCCACCAATCGCATAAGTAAAAATATCTTTTTTACCATCGCCATCAAAATCGATTAATTTCATTCTGTACCTGAGATCCGCAGGAAAAAGTTTACTCTTATGGTGTAGATATTTGTAAACAATTTCACCATTTATTTTAGATTTCTCGTAAACGGAAATCAATCCATTTTCGGGTTCGAAGGCAATGAGCTCTTCTTTTCCATCAAAATCAACATCTATTGTAGAAAATTGTGGATGACTCATTCCTCCAGACCAAGCCATTGAAATGGTATCGTTATTCTTAACAACCAAAATAGAGTCATCATATACAAATTCAAATTGCGCTCTTAAGTTTGGAAAACTCACTAGCAAAAAGACACCCAACAATGTCATCGTAAAGTATTTACACTTCATATTCATTATTTTACTTATTCTTTTCTATTACAAATACATTCAAACCTCATCATAGATTTGAGTTTTAATTTCTTTAGGATAGTGAAGTTGAAGGGATTAAAGAGTAGAGCATAATTACTCTAAATCATTCGTCTGGTAATGTGATATTTTCATAGTATTTCAGCATTTTAAAAATTAATAAAAAACTCAGCATTAAACCTTACCCAGAACGCTCTTCTAAGTATGGTTTAATGCAAATGTTTTATTTAGCTGCTAGTAGATTGATTTGTTATTTCTGTGAATAGAATTTATTTCAATAAGGTTACATGTCCAACATAATTTCTTTGTTTTAAATCAGTAGCTTCGGTAACTTGAATTTTCCAAATATAAGTTCCTTCTTTAACCACAGTCGAAGAACCTCGTCCATAAGTTCCTCTCCAACCGATTTCGCTATCAAAAGATTCAAACATTATTTCACCCCATCTATTAAAAATCTGCAAGTGATATTGAATAATTTCACTATCTGGCGGAAACTTTGGAGTAAACATTGGGTTGAAATTATCATAATCAGGAGTGAAGGAATTGGGAACATAAATCTCGAATTCATCTTTGAATAAGATATCATCACAAATTTCATCTTCACAGCCAAACCTAGAAATCGCCTTTAAACAAGTTGTAATTTCTTGTCCAACAATTACATTTTCAAAAACAATGGTTGGGTCAATCAAACTAGAGGTCCCTCCACTTTCGAAAGTCCATTCATAAGTTGTTGCGCCAACCGAAGTATTTGTAAAATCTACAACATTATTAATTGTTGTTGGAGCTTCTGGCGAATAATAGAAAGCTGCTGTAGGATATTCATCCACACAAATATATTCAACAAACGTAGTATCGCCCAAACACCCAAACTGCGACTCAACTTGAAGAGTAATATCATAACACCCTTGTTCAGTAAATGTATAATCCATGCCGGCACATCCTGAGAACGTTTGATCATCGATTGTCCAAGTACAATTTGTACCTACATCATTTGGATTTGTGGTATTCAAGAAATTCACATTTAAAGGCACACAACCCGAAAGGTTATCAGCAGTAAAGTTGACATAAGGTGTTTTGTGCAAATCCACATTAACATCCATTGAAACTTGGTCACCACATTGATCTGTAACTGTAGCGGTATAAGTGGTGAAAGATGCAGGCGTAACATTTATCGCACTAGTTGACTCGCCTGAACTCCATGAATAAACGTAGCCCGGCAATCCATCAATTCCTTGGGCAGAAATAGTGGCTGCACCTTCTGGACAAATGGTAGTATCGGAAACAATGCTCATGTTTAAAGCTGGAATAACAGTTATTGTTACGTTTTCAGTTGGAACAGTACACCCATTAAAGTCAAAAACATCTAATGAATAAGTATCTGTTTGAGAGGCCACAATTGACAGTGTATCCGTTGATGACACACCATTCCCCCATTGATAAGTGTAAGGCTGAATTCCTCCAGTGGCTACACCCACGATATCTAAGTTATAATTATTACAAACAGTAGTATCGTTCGTTAAATCTAAAGCCATCTGAGCCGCTTCCCAAATATCTACAGAACGTTCTACCAAACAACCACCGGCATCTTTGGCTACGACTGTGTAAACATCAGCACAAAGAGCGCCAAAGGTATTTGCAGATTGAAATGTTAAACCTCCGTCAATTGAATATTCAATAGCTGTAGGCGAAATAACTTCAATATCTCCATCGCAATCTCCGTGACAAGTAATGTTTGTTTGAATTATATTTGAAATAACAACTGAATCTGGCTCATCTACAACAGCACTACTCGAAATTTGACAGGCATTGCTGTCCTCAATCATGAAATTATAAGTTCCTGCACATAATTGTGTTGCCAGGTCATCATTTATTCCAGCAACCCCTTGCGTCCAATTATATAAATAGGGAGTTGTACCTCCAGAAACGGATAATTGAATTTCACCATCGCATAAGCTTTTACATGTTGCATCAGTAATTGAAGCACTATCTAACACTAATTGCGTTGGCTCTGAAACAACTTCAGTTCCTGTAATCTGACAATTATTAGCATCTCTCACCACAATATTATAGGTTCCTGCTGATATTGCATTATTGGAAGAAGAGGTATTAAATGTTGCACCACCATTAAATGAATATTGATACCCTGGCGTTCCACCCGTTGCAGTTACCGCAATACTTCCTGTTGAGTTCTGAAAACAAGTTAAGTCTGTTGGAACTGAGGTAAAAGCCAAAGCTGTTGGTTCTGCTAAAACCACTGTGTTTGTATCTGTACACCCATTCCCATCACCAACACTTAGCAAGAAAGATCCCGCTGTTAACCCCGTAAAGGTAGCACTCGCTTGAGGAGCTCCTCCGTTAATGGTATAGAACAAACCTCCTGTTCCTCCTGTTGCAGTAATTGCAATTTGTCCGTTTGAACCGCCATTACACGTTGGATCAGTTCCTGTCGTCATCGTAATTGATGGAGAAGCTTGATTAGTTAAAATTTGAACACCACTAGCAGAACAGCCATTATTATCTTCGACAACAATATTGTAATTTCCCGCCAGTAATCCAGCAAAAGAATTCCCATTACTAAAAGTAGCTCCATTATCCACACTGTAAGTATATCCTGGTGTTCCTCCTGTTGCTGTAATTGAAATTTGTCCATTTGGATCTTCACAAGTCGATGGCGTTTCAACGCTTATAAAATCAACTATGGTAGGCTCATTAATTGTTTGACTAGAAATACTTTCACAACCGTTAGCATCGGTAATCATTACATCAAAAGTACTTGCACAAATTCCTGTGATTGTATTTACCAATGTTGTATTTACTCCGTTGTCGATACTGTAAGAATAACCAGGTGTTCCTCCACTTGCGTTAATTTGAATTTCACCATCGCAAGCTCCAAAGCACGTAGCATCTTGAAGAAGATAATTGCCTGAAACGGGTGTTGGTTCATTTACAACGACATTATTAGACACTTGACAGCCTAAGTTGTCTTGTACAACCATACTGTATGTACCGGCTGCCAATCCTAAAAAGCTTGATGAGGTTTGAAAACTAATTCCGTTATCATTACTGTACGTATAACCCGGATTTCCATTAGAAGCGGTTAATTGAATTGCTCCAGAATTATCCCCATTACAGTTTAAGTCGAAAACGCTTTCTGTAAAGGTAATGAGTGAAGATTCTTGAACATTAAAGTTTTTATCAACCGTACAACCGCTATCATCTCTAACGGTAATAGTGTATGTTCCTGCTGCTAAACCTGTAAATGTTGGAGTGGGCTGATAAGTTGCACCATTATCTATACTGTATTCATAAAGTCCCGTTCCTCCTGCTACATTGGTTACAGTAATTTGACCTGTTGAAGCACCATTACAATTCACATTTTGAATAGTTCCATCAAAATCAATTTTAGCGGGTTGTAGTAAGGTAAAAGGAATCGTATGAACACATAGTCCATTATCTGTAATGGTTACAATGTGTCCCCCCGCAGCTAGTCCAGTAAAAACTCCTGTAGATTGAACAATACCATTATTATCCAATTCAAACTCGATAGGCAAAGCACCACCAATATTCATTACTTCTACCGCTCCATCCGTTCCATTGAAACAAGTGATATCTGTTGTGCTCACTAAAGCACCATCCATTTGAACATCATTTATTCCGAAGAATGAAGAATCCTGGCATCCGATTGCATCCGTTACTGTAATTTGATAGCTTCCACCTGTGATATTTGTGAAAAGCCCACTCACTTGATTTACCGACCCATTAATGGAATACTGAAAAGGTGCATTAGCTCCTACAGCCCCCACTTCTAACGCTCCGTCATTGTTTCCACAGTTTGATGGTGTATTAGAGATTTGATTTAAGGTAATTCCAGGAGGATTAAATAATGTTTCAGAAACAGTGTACTGACATCCATTGGCGTCTTCTATTAGAACGCTATAAACCCCTGCACTCAAACCAGTAAGCAAACTACTTGCTTGAAGTGGTGCATTATTTAAAGCATATTGATAAGGAGGCGTTCCACCAGTTGCAGTCACTTGAATTTCGCCATCTGCTCCTAAATTACAGCTTGGATTTGTACCAGACAAGGTAACAGTTAACATCGTTGGTTCTGCAATATTAACCACTGAATTCGCAGAACAACCATTAAAGTCATTGACAACAACATTCACATTTCCTGCGCATAAATTCGATAAGGTAGAACTTGGTCCGAAAGAAACACCATTATCACTAGAGAAAGTATAAGGCGCTGTTCCCCCAGTTGGTCCAACCACAATTTGTCCATCACAATTTCCTTGGCAACTCGCATTTGTTGGTGTAGTTGTATAAGCTAAAGCTGTAGGTTGAGTAATTGTGAAGTTAACTGTCGCAGAACATCCGTTCCCATCAATTATTTCTGCTGTGTAAGCACCAGCAGTTAATCCTGCGAATATATTTGATGCTTGAGGTGTTCCTCCATTTAAAGCATAAGTAACTGGGGCAACTGCGTTATTTGTTCCCAGAGTTACCTCGCCATCATTTCCTCCAAAACAACTAAGGTTTGTTTGACTACTTACTAAAACACTCGGAACAGGAACAGCATCAATCGTTAAGGTTGTGGAATTAGCACATCCGTTAGCATCTGTTACCGTTAAGGTGTAAGTGTTTGGAGCCAAATTTGAAAACACTCCTGATGTTTGGTTCGGCCCTCCGATAGAATAGGTATAAGGAGTTGTTCCACCAGTTGCTGAAAGTGTAACTGCACCAGAATTTACTCCACATGTGGCATCTTCGCTGCTATCCACATTGATGGTTAAAACTGTTGGTTCAGTAACCGTTGTATTTAAGGTCAAACTACAGCCGTTTACATCAAATATTTCTACTTGATGATTTCCTGCCAGTAAACCACTAAAATTAGTTCCTGTTTGCGCAATTCCACCATTCAGACTATAAGTATAAGGTGAGGTTCCCCCAGCAACGGTGTTCACATCTATTTGACCATCTGCACTTCCATTACAAAGCGTTGGTATTGGCGCTAAATTCGCTGAAATAACAGCTGGTTCATTAACTGTAATTATTTCGTCTGTGGTACAACCTATATCATCGGTTAATGTAACGTCATAAACTCCGGCAGCTAAATTTGAAACCGTTTGGGTAGTTTGTGTTAAAGGTGTTCCACCTTGAGACCAGTCATAGGTATATGGAGCGATTCCACCTGAAGGAATAATGCTTGCTGACCCATCTCCAGCACCGTTGCAAGACAAATCGATAGTAGAAGTCGTTACTGGTAATGGGGCACCTGGGGCTATCGTGAAAGTTCCATTCACATCACATCCTCCGCTCGTATTTACAGTATAGTTATAGGTTCCAGGAGCTAGACTATCAAAGACTCCTGTTGTATTTGAGGTTGCTTGTGCACCTAGAAGGTTATATGTAAATGGCGCAACCCCTCCGGTCATAGACACGGTTCCTGTACCTAAATTTGTTCCCAAACACAATTCAGTTGTTGTGACCACCGAAGGCACTCCTGGATCTACAACATCTATTGATACTGCATAATTGTTTTGCCCCACAATTGGACAAGCACCATCTTCAACAAGGAAGTTAATGGTTTGTACTCCTTGTGCAATAGTTGGTGTCCAACAAATAGTCATTGTTAAAGGATTTGTCCCAACAGAAGTTACTGTTGCTCCGGGAAGTACTTGCGCTATGTTAGATTGAACCGTCAAAACGTTAGCCAAATCTGGATCATTAAAAACGACATCAAAACACCCATTACTTCCTTGGCATAAAGTCAAATTATTTGGACCGTTTTGAACAATTGCACCCGTAATATTTGAAACTCCTGTTACAGGAGGTTGAGGGGTTTGATTACTACAATTCTCAACGTAAGTTTGATATTCATAATCTGTAATGGTAACAATGTCTCCGTTGTCATTATATTCAATCATTCTTACAACAATTACATAAGCACCAATGACTGTAGGCGTATAAGTAATCGTTCCGGTAAGAGGATCAATTGAAATTCCATTAATTGGAGAAGCTCCTGAGTATCCTGCATTATAGCTTACAGGGTTGTTTATGCCCTGAACCGCTTCAACTAATGAATACACTATTGAATCTCCATTAGGCTCAAAGGCTCCAAGGTTATAAGAAACGGGCTGATTAACACAAACAAAAGGCTCTGGCTGTCCAGTTATACTTGGATTATCATTACAATTATCTGTCGCCGTATTAATTTGAGTTGAGATATTGAATGCATCTTCATTTGTTAGATTTATAACCGTATTTCTACAACATATACGATAATTGGCTGTCCACGTATCACAATCTCCTAGGTTGACAGTTCCCTCATAAATGTGTTTTTCATAACCCGGAAGTGGCCCACCATTGCAAGTTGTATTATTTATTTGTTGTAAACAAACTTGGGAAACTTCAGTTTGGGATACTCGATTTAGTCTCACATTAAAATCGGGTAAACCACAAGTATTAGTAAAATTTATAGATGCACTCGTCCCAAGAGCAACACCCGAGCAATCCCTATATAAAATTAATCGAACATTGTAGGTACCTGGAGTCCCTGTACATTCCATTTCAATATAACCTCCTGCAACGTGAGATGCGTTGACTTCTTCTGTCGTAAAAATAAAGCTGAAAAGCATTAATACAAATGCGAATGAACCAAGATTAAAATCCCTCATAACTAGTAGTATTAGTTGAATAGTGCTACGTTTTACGTAAAAAACCTCAATAAGGTTTCTAACTTCTATTCTTTCAAATTAAAACATTTGTGGAGGCAATGGAATCTTAGCAATTCTTGTATAACACAACCAAAATAAAAATAATTTATTGAAAATCCTAAACTTTAAAAAAAATACTCTCACCTCAACTCCTCCTGAATGGACGATTTTACTGTTTTTAGAATATTTCCCATCACACTGAAGACTGATTAGGAGATTTTTAGACAGATCTCTTTGATAGTTAAGATTCCAAGAATATTTTTTTCAGATTTTAAAGATTCTAACATTTCGTAGGCCAAGGCGCTATTTTGTGGTCCGATGTAATTTATGGTGACAATTTTAACTTTGGCGTTTAGACTTCCTTTTTCAATTTTATTGTATTTCGTGACCATTCAAATCAAAGATTTTATAGTGAGAATTGTTTAGCTCATCGTAAATTTCCCATTTTATGCTTGTGAAATCACTTGCTGGATTGGGATAAACGGTGATGTTGTACATGAGTTCTTCTAAAAAGGAAGTTGCAATTTTATGTGTTTCAATCTGATTCTTTATTGAAACCAACCAATAGGTCGCTTTTATCGTTAATGACCTAGATGAAAATACTGAAAAACCTACGTTTACAAACATGAAAAAAAACTTTCTACTATATATAATAATTTCATTCCTATTTGTAAGCCCAATCTGCTTGTCTCAACAAATAAACTATTATTCAGACAACTTCTATGGAGGAGTTACTGGAGCAGGTTTCAATCCTGGTTACTCTCTAGTAAATAGTTCAATTTCTTTCAATATTCCAAATAATTCGACAATCAAAAAAGCGTTTTTATTTGCAACTTCGAAAAAATATATGGAAGAGGCGAGTTTCCTAGACTCAATTACCATTAAAATAAATGGGATTGATTTATCAATCGGAAATCAACATGCAATTAATAATAATTATATTTATAAGCGAGGTTTTTCGCCAAGTGATTATATTGAGCATAAAACTTTGGTGAAAGATATAACTTATCTAAGTTCTATTCTTAATCAGACACCCATCACAGTAGAATCAACTTTGCAGCCGGATTTACCCGCAATTATGCATTACTATATTATAATATTATAATTTTATAAGAAAACAACTCCTTATCAAAAACTGCGCTTGATATTTTCATAAACAACTTAAACTATCAAGCAGAACTCAATTACTCATTACTCACCTCAAGTAATATCAATTATACAGAAGATATTGGACTTATACTAAACACAGCAGACATTTGTGATACCGTGAGCGATGGAAGCTCTGTTTCTGTAAATTCAAACTCAATAGGTCTAATTGGAGGGAGTGAATTCAACACCATTAACACACCATGCTCCAGTCCATCAGGCAATTTTTATTATGAAAACAATACTTTACATGGATTAACTGATGACACACCAGACTCTTTAATGATGGGAACAGATGCTATTGCAGATATTAAAAATTATGGCACTACTTCGCCGATAACTGTTAATTTCATTCACCAATCACCCGGTCTAAAAAATCCAAAAGCAACATTGTAGACAAGCTCTTCCTCACCTACACCTCCCCTTGCGACACCTTCACCTCGACCCTCACCCAAGACACCACCATCTGCCTCGGCGAAACACTACAACTCCAAGCCACAGGAGGTGTTTCGACAAGCACCTCAACAGGCTACGAATGGTCCACCATTTCAAATCCTTCAGCAATAAACGATTTAAGTTGCACAGATTGCCCCAACCCAATATTTTCAGGAGATAGTAGTCAAGTTTACACCGTAAGAATTTGGAATACGGACAGTTGTTCGGTGGTAAAGCCTATCAGCATTGGCGTTTCTTACCCTCAAGAAATTATCAGTTCCACTTTTAATTCGGTTTGTAGTTTTTCAACAGGGAAAATAAAAATGCAAAATGTACCAGACAATGTAGTTCAATTTGGGGCGGTAAACAAAAATGGAGATACATTGACAGCTAATTCAGCCAATACTTTTAATGGCTTGTCAACAGGAGATTATACGCTTTTTTATATTGATAAATTTGGATGCAGTACAGATACGGTTGTTACAGTAGAACCAGTAATAGACACCCAAGCTGCTTTTGCAACCAATCCAATAAGTGGAACTGCTCCAATTCAGATTAATTTACAAAATAATTCCGTCAACGCCACAGATTACAGTTGGTGGTTAAACGGAGATTACCAAGGGAATCAATTCTCAGGCTTTTTCACTGATACTTCGGGAACTTATGAAATAGAGCTTATTGCATGGAAAACAGACAGTATATGTGCAGATACTGTTTCGTTTACAGTCTTTATTTCTGATAGTTTGGTGGCTTCACTTCCCAATGTGTTTACGCCCAACAATGATGGAGTAAATGACTTTTTCAATGTCAAAGTGAATCTTCCTGTGAGTTATAAATTGAGCATTCTCAATCGCTGGGGAAATCTTGTTTTTGAAAACGAGGGAGATTTAACAAAAGGAGAACATAAACTGTGGAATGGTGAAACTAAAAGTGGTGAAATTGTTACTGATGGCACTTATTTTTATAAGATAGTTTTTGAGATAGATGGGGATTTTGTGGATTGTGAATTAACGGAATGTGAGGTGGTGAAGCAAGGGTTTGTGGATGTGAGGAAGTAGAAAGAGTTTAAACCAAGGTCACGAGATGGAATCTCGCGACAGCTTGGATGAATTTTGGTTGACTTTCCAATTGAAGGGATGGGCAGCAAAACATTTTCCCTCACTAAAGTCATTAAACTCGACATTGAAAAGTAGCACGCAGATTTTAAATAAAGCATTTAAAAAAACGCCCTCACCTCAACCCCACCAGAATGAATCGTTTTACTTTCTTCTGATTGTCTACCATTATATTGTAAACTAATTTGTAGGTTTTTAGACAGGTTTCTTTGATAATTCACATTCCAAGTATAATTTCTTCCAGGTTTTAAAGATTCTAGCATTTCGTAGGCCAAGGCGCTATTTTGTGGTCCAGTGTAGTTGATAGAGACGATTTTAACCTCGGCGTTTAGACTTCCTTTTTCAATTTGATTCCATTTTAATCCCAAACCTACATCTCCAATAAATGCGCTTTCTCCTCCAAACTCAGCATCATTTCGTTTCTCTTCATATCGGGCATTTAAAGAAAGTCTAAAGGTAGTACTCGGTTGAAAAACCAGTTCAGGCTGCACCTTATGGTATTGAATTGAAAAGTCTCTTCCGGAGGTATAATCCGCTCTAGAAGACTTTAATCCTTCTTCGGCTTCAAGATTAATAGTGAATTTCCTCCACAAATTCCAGCGAAAATTTAAGGCATTAAAACGTATGTCTCGGGCATCAAATCCACTTGCCAATAAAGTCTTAGAACCCGTTTCAGAATAGGTATAGTCGGCTGCAAAAATTGGATTTGTTCTATTAAAGAAAACCGTGTTTCTAATTGTTGAATTAAAACTGATTAAACTGCTATCTTCTATATTTCTATCCAATGGATTGTATGTTCTTACAGATTGATTGGCCATTTTTCTATTGACCCTAAAACGAGCTTGATTCGAAAATCTCGAAAGTAGTTTAAGCACTTTTCCTTTGCTTTTCCAAATCCGTTCTGGTCTCCAAAATAATGTTTGGTTGAACTCATTAGAATAGGTTCTCACATATTCATCGCTTGGCGTAAAAACACGAATATATTTTGCTTGGTCTTGGTATTGCGCTACTTCGAATTCATTTAAATCTTTGACTCCGTCGTTGTTATAATCTATCCAAGTATAAACTCCTTGCCCTGCATTTACTTCGATATACAAAAACTCTCTTTTCAATTCTAAGCCTGAACCTACTTCATAAAATGTACTTGCAGTTAAAGCATTCTTCCATAGATTTAAACGATAATCTATTCTTCCTAAAAATGTATTTTCGGGTTGTTGATCTATGAGCTGTTCATCTTTAATTTCCAATGTTCTATAACTTACAAGTGTTGTTAAAGTAGAAGTTTCGTTGGTTACCCAATTGTAATCTGCTCCAACACTCCGACCTTTCGCAGCGCTTTTTAAACGAGTGGAATCGCTTTTCCAATCGTATCTTTCACGGTAAAAAACAGTAAATTTATTCTGTAAAGTATCTGCATTGGCTAGGAAAACTTTCCAATCATACCACTGGTAAGAATTTGTTCTCAATAAGGTATCTCCCAATTCAAATTGATTTAATTCATGATCATCCTCAAATCCTATTTTGATTTTCCCAAATTCTTGACTAATCTTAGATTTGTGTCTCAAATAAGTATTTTCCCCATCCGCATTAGCACTTAAATAACTTCCGTCTAGCGAAGCATTAAAACCTTTTCGAGACCAATCTCCTAAAACTTGTGCTCTATTTCCTTGATAATCTTCTCCGAGCGTATAATTCTGCGCCTTCAATTCTACTCCTCCAAAATCTTTATGCTTAATCCCTCCCGATACATGTGCCAAAACTTCTTGTCCTTGGTATTGCATATTTCTCACATTCCAATCTCGGTCAAATTCCACTCCCCTGTACCTTTCAATTTCTTTAAAATATTTGGTTCTGAATTCGAAATCCAATCCTGTCGAAACCAACCATTTTGAAGTAGTATCATTTCTTAAATGAAAGAGTCCATCTATGGTCGTTTTGTTTCCAAACGCTCGATTATCCTCACTGTTTAAACGCGAAAAAGTATTTATATCATTATTGGATGTGCTCATTTCTGTCATCATTTTCCATTTCTCATTGAAACGGTAATTCATTCCTGCAGAAATCATTGCATTTTTCTTGGGTGTTACGATAAGTCTCGATGGTTCAAAATCTCCTTGCGGTACACCACCAATTGGAGCCACCCACTTATAAACACGACCAACCGCCGTAAATCTATCAAAAATGTAGTTTCCATTTCCAACACCTACATTAGTGAAAGTTGCTCTATAAAATGCAGAATCGGGACTTACAGAATAAACAAGCACGGAATCAATTCCCAAAGAATCCATCAATTTATAAGTCACTTGATTGTCTAAGAAACCCACACTATCAATAGATTGCGTTCTTGCGAGCTCCAAGGTATCTCCAATTTTACTTAAAAGAAGCTTGTCTTTGGTGCTTAACTTTTGCTGCAAAGATTGATTTTTTGCATCTTGCTCGCTGTACATATTGAGCCAAAAATCAAACTTTTTACTTTCGTAATTTATGCTGGCTTGGAATAAAGAACGGGCATAATTTTGATCTGTATATTGAAATTCCACCACAATCCTTACATCCTTGGTGATTTGATTTCTTGGCGTAAAAATAATTTCTGCGCTGTTATAGTTAATTACATAATCGTATTCTTGTCCACGCTCTAGTAGTTTTCCGTCTAAGTAAACCTTCTCTGTTCCCGACAGCACCATAATAAAAGGCTCGTTTTCATTTCCCTTTAATCGGTAAGGCCCCTGACTACCTTCCATCCCTTGAATTTCGTTTCGAGCGAATTTCCCTTTTGAAAGTGCACCTGCACCTTGGGCCGTCCATTTATTTTTTTCATCACCCCAAGAGTATTGCCCATATAAACCTTGTGCTCTCTTATTATAATTCATGAAATATCCGGTTGGCTTTTTCAACCAAAAATCTCCAGCAATAATTTTATATTCTTTGCCGTATAATTGTATAAAAACTTGATCGAACTCTTGAATTTGATTCGTATTTCCGTCTGGTTGAATCGGTAGATTATCGTCTGTTACAGTTGCGAGGATGTTCATATTGTTCGAAATTTCACCAGACAATTGCAGATTTAAGGTTGAGTTTACAGAAAGGTCTTGGGAATTTCCGAAACTAATTCCTCTAGAAATACTCCCTGATTTTTTAATGCCTCCATCAGAAAAAAAGTTTAAGGGCTTCTCTTCATAGCTATAGAAAAAATCAGCTACCTCACCTTTGTTTTGATAAATCATTGAAGTATCGATGGTTTGGTAGGGCTTCTGAAAATCGATTGAAAAAACACGGTATCTTAGCTGCAAACTGTCAGAACAATCGGTTTTAGAATAGAATTTTCGGGTATTTCCATCAAAATAATAGGCTGAATCGTCTAATAAGGCATCGCCACAAAAAACTTTAAAACTGTTTTGGTAAATGGTTAAACTATCAATAATTAAAGTATCACTTTGGGGTGTTATTGTTTTCCATCTCAAATTAGACGTTTGGCTCCTCAATGGCCATATCGTTACCATTGAAAGCAAGAAAAATAGTATGATAATTTTAGAGCCAGGATTCATTCCAATAGCATAACGTTTTCACTTGGTGTTTCTTGCTTAAAGATAGGAAAATGTTAGATGCCTAGAGCAGTTTCCACCTTATTACAAACTATTTCGGCATCATACTTTCGAGCTTCGTCTTTTACAGCGTTGGCATCAAAATCCTGATTTGCTATTGAAACCATTAATTTATTTGATAAATCTTCAGCGTTTCCCGTTTCAAAGAGTTCCCCAAATTCGCCATGATTTAAAATCTCAACCGTTCCTCCCTGATTACTGCCCACAACTTTGCAACCCGCTGCCATCGCTTCGATGGTAACCATTCCAAAAGTTTCAGATTTCGTCGCCATAACAAAAACATCAATGGCCGAATAAAAAGTCTCAACATCAGGTCTGAAAGGTCTAAAATGTACACGTTTTTCGATTTTATTTTCACGAACATACTCTTTCAGTTTATCAAAATAAGCATCCGATTCTCCATGAGTGGATTCTCCAAGAAAAACTAAATCATGATGAATTTTATCCTTTATTTGATTAAAAGATTCTAACAATAGAAGTTGTCTTTTTTGCTCATCAAATCGACCTACCAATCCTATGTATTCTTTGTTTGTATCCAAGTCCAACAAGGTCTTTGCTTCTTGTCTTTCTGGCGCATTGAAATAGCGATCTAAAGACAAACCTGAAGGAATAACAAGCGTTTTTTCACTGGGAAAACGCGTGAGCTCCTTTACTTGTTTTTTCAACCAAGGCAAAGGACAAGACCACAGATCAAAACTGCTGTATCGTATCGTATGGAGCAAATCTCTTTTGGGAATCCCGATTTGCATTTCCATGAAATAAGCCAAGAAAAACTTCTTTTTTGACCATGATTTCGCCAGTGAACAAACACTCATATCTTTCGGATCTCTTACGATGAGATGCGTAATATTATGTTGCTTAATCTTCTTAATCAGTTGAGCAGCTTTTCCAAAATCGAAGTACTTCTTGTGCGGTTGAACAAAATCTACCGAGATTCCATTTGCGCTCGCTTCCTGATGAATTCTACTCCCTTTTTGCAATAAAATCACCACTTTGTGTCCGCGATTGTGCATCCATTCGGCGTTTCTTAATTGATTCATTTCTAAACCACCCCAACTCAATGAGGGACAAAAATAAGCGATATGAGTATTGTTCTTTGTCATTTAAAAATTGAAAAAATGCCTCAAGTTGATTTACTTGAGGCATTGATGTTTTAAATATAAAAAGCTATTCTAAAGGTGTTCATTACACCAATATGATTGCTGTTCCTTTTATCGGAAAACAATAACTGTTAAACGTGTATTGCACGATCTCCCGTCGCATCCATTGCTGCTTCACGAACAGCTTCAGAATAAGTTGGGTGAGGGTGAGACATGCGTACTAAATCCTCTGCTGATGCACGGTATTCCATGGCAACAACACCTTCCATAATTAAATCTGCCGCACGCGCTCCAATCATGTGGAATCCTAAGATTTCATCCGTTTCCTTATTCGTAATGATTTTCACAAGTCCTTGAATATCGCCAGAAGCTCTAGATCTTCCTAGTGCTTTCATTGGGAAAGAACCTGTTTTGTATTCTACTCCAGAATCTCTCACTTCTTGCTCCGTTTTACCTACTGATGCCACTTCTGGCCATGTGTAAACAACTCCAGGAATCAAATTATAATTGATGTGAGGAATTTGTCCGGCGATTTTCTCCGCAACAAAAGTACCTTCCTCCTCAGCTTTGTGTGCTAACATTGCTCCACGAACAACATCACCAATTGCGTAAATGTTATCTACCGATGTTTGCAAGTTTTCGTTTACCTCTACTTGGCCACGATCTGTAGTTTTGATGCCTACGTTTTCTAAACCTAAACCTTCAGTATACGGTTTTCTTCCTACGGCAACTAAACAGTAATCAGCTTCAAATTGAACTTCCTTATCTTTTTTATCTAAAGCGGTAACGATTACTCCTTCACCTGTATTTTCAACATTCTGAACTTTGTGCTTCATATTGAATTTCATCTTCAACTTTTTCAACACCCTTGTTAATTCTTTCCCCATTGTTTCATCCATGGTTGGAATAATAGAATCAGCAAATTCAACCACTTCTACTTTAGTTCCTAGTCGCGCATAAACTGAACCTAATTCAAGACCGATAACACCACCACCAATAACAATCATTGTTTTAGGTATTTCTTTCAATGAAAGCGCTTCAGTTGAAGTAATTATTCTTTCCTTATCTGGCTCCATTCCTTTAAAGAAATTTGGCTTAGAACCTGTTGCAATAATCGTTTTATCGGTTTTCAATTCCGTTTCCTTTCCTTCTGAATCAATCACTTTAATCGTGTTTTTATCCACGAAAGAACCGACACCATGATGAACGTCAATTTTATTTTTGTCCATCAAAAATTCGATTCCTTTACAAGTTTGATCAACGACTTTATTTTTTCGCTCAATCATTTTCTTGAAATCTGGACTTAAATCTTTCAAATTAATTCCATGCTCATCAAATGTGTGCGCTGCATTATGATAGTGTTCACTTGAATCTAATAATGCCTTCGAGGGAATACAACCGACGTTTAAACAAGTACCTCCTAAAGTATCGTACTTTTCAATAATTGCTGTTTTTAAACCTAATTGAGCGCACCTTATAGCTGCTACGTATCCACCAGGTCCTGAACCAATAATAGTTACATCGTATTTACTCATGATAAATATATTTTAATTTTAATGATAGATCAATTTATGCTTCAGTAGGAGGCGTACCAAAATTGATTGGTGGTAAATCTGAATTACCGGTGTTAATCGTCCCTGTGTTCTCTTCAAACTTTCGAATATTATCCTGTAAAGCGGTTAGCAATCGTTTTGCATTTTCTGGTGTCATAATCACACGCGACCTCACTTTTGCCTTCGGCATGCCTGGCATAGCTTGAATAAAATCAAATACAAACTCAGAAGGAGAATGATTAATTAAAGCCAAATTGGAGTAAACCCCTTCCGCAACCTCTTCTGGTAATTCTATATTGATTTTGTTTTCTTTTGTATTGTTATTTTCCATAAGAATAAAGGTAATAAAAAAAGGCTATCAATATAAATTGATAGCCTATAAAATATTGTTCTATTCAAGATTAAATCTCTTCATAATTAGCAGTTGAGTCAACCTTAACGTTTTGGAAATTTCTAACACCAGTACCTGCTGGTATTTTGTGTCCAACGATAACGTTTTCTTTCAACCCTAGAAGGTGATCGATCTTACCTGCAATTGCTGCCTCGTTCAGAACCTTAGTCGTTTCCTGGAAGGAAGCCGCTGAGATAAACGATTGCGTCTGCAATGAAGAACGTGTAATACCTTGTAGCATTGGTTTAGAAGTTGCTGCTATTGCTTCACGTGCTTCTACTAATTTAGCATCTTCACGTTTCAATTGTGTATTTTCGTCACGCAATCTTCTTGAAGAAACAATCTGTCCTGCTTTCAACTCTTGAGAATCTCCAGCGTCAGTTACAACCATTTGTCCGAAAATACGGTCGTTTTCCTCCATGAAATCGGCTTTGTGAATCGCTTGATTTTCTAAGAACCTAGTATCCCCTGCATCAGTAATTTCTACTTTAAGCATCATCTGACGAACGATTACCTCGAAGTGCTTATCGTTAATCTTCACCCCTTGCAGACGGTATACCTCTTGTACTTCATTTACCAAGTATTCTTGTACTGCAGTTGGTCCTTCGATGTTCAAGATATCTTTTGGAGTAATTGCTCCATCAGAAAGTGATTGACCCGCACGAACGAAATCGTTCTCTTGTACCAGAATGTGCTTAGATAGTGGAACTAAGTATTTCTTTGTCTCCCCAGTTTTCGCTTCGATAATTACCTCACGATTACCACGCTTGATTTTACCATAGCTCGCGATTCCGTCAATTTCAGAAACTACTGCTGGGTTAGATGGGTTACGCGCTTCGAAAAGCTCAGTAATACGAGGAAGACCCCCTGTAATATCCCCACCTTTACCACCAATACGTGGAATCTTAACTAAACTGAATCCTTGTTGCATCTCATCGCCTTCCTTTACAGAAACGTGAGCATTCACTGGAATTGGGTATGATTTCAAGATTTCACCTTTTTTATCCTTAATAAGGATCGTTGGGTTTTTCTTTTTATCTCTTGTTTCAGTAATTACTTTTTCAGTAAATCCTGTTTGCTCATCGACCTCTTCACGGTAAGTGATTCCTTCAATAACGTTCTCAAACTCGATAAGTCCGTTATATTCAGAAATAATTACTGCATTATAAGGGTCCCACTTACAAACTACATCACCTTTAGACAATTCACTTCCGTTTTCAGCAACCATCTCCGCTCCATAAGGAATGTTAGATGTCATCGCTGCCAAACCAGTTTTCTTGTCAATGATCTTCATTTCAGCTGAACGACCTACAACGATTTCGCGCTTAGTTCCGTCCTTATCAACCTTAGTAATTGTTCTTAATTCGTCTATTTCAAGTTTACCTGAAGCTTTTGCTTTCAAGTCACTTTCATCAGCAATATTAGAGGCTGTACCCCCAACGTGGAATGTACGAAGTGTTAACTGTGTACCTGGCTCACCAATAGACTGTGCTGCAACCACTCCAATAGAATCACCGATTTGTGCTTCTCTATTTGTAGCAAGGTTACGACCATAACATTTAGCACAAACTCCTCTTCTCAACTCACAAGTAAGTACAGAACGAATTTCTACTTCATCAATTCCTGCTCTATCGATTTCTTCCGCGATATCTTCAGTAATTACCTCACCTCCTTCTACGATTAAGTTATCGTCATTATCAAATACATCATGTACAGCACTACGCCCTACAATTCTGTCATACAATGGCTCGACCACTTCATCGTTCTTCTTTAAAGGAACAGCTACTATACCTCTTAAAGTACCACAATCGAATTCGTTTACAACCACATCTTGCGCAACATCCACCAAACGACGAGTTAAGTAACCCGCATCGGCTGTTTTCAATGCTGTATCGGCAAGACCTTTACGTGCACCGTGTGTAGAGATAAAGTACTCAAGAATCGATAAACCTTCCTTAAAGTTCGAAAGAATTGGATTTTCAATAATTTCTTGACTCGACGCTCCAGATTTCTGAGGTTTTGCCATCAGACCACGCATACCAGAAAGCTGACGTATCTGCTCTTTCGATCCACGTGCTCCAGAATCAAACATCATATAAATAGAGTTGAATCCTTGCTTATCCGTTTTCAATTGATCCATCAAAGTGTTGGTCAATCGAGAGTTTGTACGTGTCCAGATATCAATAATCTGGTTATATCTTTCATTGTTAGTAATAAGCCCCATGTTATAGTTGTCCATTACTTCGGCAACACTAACATTCGCTTTGTCTACTAAAATTTGTTTTTCTTTAGGAATAATAATATCATCCAAGTTGAAAGACAAACCACCTTTAAAGGCCATGTCATATCCAACGGCTTTAATATCATCCAAGAATTGAACTGTACGAGAAGTACCAGAAATTTTCAATACCACCCCGATAATATCACGCAATGCTTTTTTAGTTAATACATCATTGATGTATCCTACCTCTCTTGGTACCATTTCGTTGAACAAAACACGTCCAGCAGTAGTCTCAATAATCTTAAGAACTGGCACTCCATCTTCGCCTAAAACCTCTGTTTTAACCTTGATGTGAGCGTGTAAATCCAAACGACGCTCGTTAAGTGCAATCTGAACTTCTTCAGGGGAGTAGAATGTTAACCCTTCCCCCAGCATTACTCTATCTTCGTCTGTTTTTCTTCCTTTGGTCATGTAGTAAAGACCCAAAACCATATCCTGAGAAGGTACAGCAATTGGAGCACCGTTTGCAGGATTCAGAATATTGTGAGAAGAAAGCATCAAAATTTGAGCTTCTAAGATTGCAGCATTACCTAATGGTAAGTGAACCGCCATCTGGTCACCATCGAAATCGGCGTTAAATGCCGTACAAACCAATGGGTGAAGTCTAATCGCTTTTCCTTCAATCAGTTTTGGTTGGAAAGCTTGAATACCTAAACGGTGAAGCGTTGGGGCACGGTTAAGTAACACAGGGTGAGACTTAATCACGTTTTCTAGGATATCCCATACGATTGCTTCTTTTTTATCAACGATTTTCTTCGCTGATTTAACCGTCTTTACAATTCCTCTTTCGATTAATTTTCTAATGATAAAAGGCTTGTAAAGCTCCGCTGCCATATCTTTAGGCAAACCACATTCGTGAAGTTTTAAAGAAGGTCCAACAACAATTACCGAACGAGCTGAATAATCAACACGTTTCCCCAATAAGTTTTGACGGAAACGTCCTTGCTTTCCTTTCAATGAATCAGAAAGAGATTTTAAAGGTCTGTTAGATTCCGTTTTAACCGCACTAGATTTTCTAGAGTTATCAAAAAGTGAATCTACAGATTCTTGAAGCATACGCTTTTCGTTACGTAGAATTACTTCTGGAGCTTTAATTTCTATCAATCGCTTCAAACGATTGTTTCTAATAATTACCCTTCTGTATAAGTCATTTAAATCAGACGTAGCAAAACGACCTCCATCCAAAGGAACTAATGGTCTTAACTCTGGCGGAGTAACAGGAACAACTTTGATAATCATCCATTCCGGACGGTTTTCAATTCTATCCTGAGAATCACGCATTGCCTCAACCACTTGAAGACGTTTCAATGCTTCGTTTTTACGTTGCATTGAAGTTTCGTGATTCGCTTTATGTCTTAAATCGTAAGATAGCTGGTGAAGATCTAATCCTTTTAACAAGTCATAAATTGCTTCAGCTCCCATCTTAGCGATGAATTTATTAGGATCTGTATCGTCTAAGTACTGATTATCTTGAGGAATTTCATCCAAAATATCCAAATACTCTTCTTCAGTAATGAATTGCATAACATCTAATGGTTCTCCATCAGCGTTTTTAGCAACACCCGACTGAATTACGACATATCTCTCGTAATAAATAATTTGATCAAGCTTTTTGGTTGGTAAACCTAAAAGATAACCAATCTTATTTGGCAATGATCTAAAGTACCAAATGTGTGCTACAGGAACCACTAATTGAATGTGTCCCATGCGCTCACGACGCACTTTCTTTTCTGTTACCTCAACCCCACAACGGTCACAAACGATTCCTTTGTAACGAATTCGTTTGTACTTACCACAGTGACATTCATAATCTTTAACAGGTCCAAAAATACGTTCACAGAACAAACCATCTCTTTCTGGTTTATATGTTCTGTAGTTTATTGTTTCCGGCTTTAAAACCTCTCCACTTGACTGCTCCAGAATTAATTCTGGAGAAGCCAATGAAATGGTGATTTTATTAAAATCTTTCACCGTATTTTGAGTATCTTTTTTATACGCCATTTTAAACAAGTGTTTTCAATTAAACTTTGACTATTAATCCATCTTGATATTCAATCCAAGTCCTCTCAATTCATGAAGAAGAACATTAAATGATTCTGGAATACCTGGCGTAGGAAGGTTATCTCCTTTTACGATTGCCTCGTAAGCCTTAGCTCTTCCGTTCACATCATCAGATTTAACAGTCAAGATTTCTTGTAGGATATTCGCTGCACCAAATGCCTCAAGTGCCCAAACCTCCATCTCACCAAAACGCTGACCTCCAAAGAGTGCCTTACCACCAAGTGGTTGTTGCGTAATTAACGAGTATGGTCCGATTGAACGAGAGTGCATTTTGTCATCTACCATGTGAGATAATTTCAGCATGTAAATAACTCCTACTGTTGCAGGTTGGTGGAAACGCTCACCTGTTCCTCCATCATACAAGTACGTTTTACCTGCACGCGGAATTCCAGCTTTATCACAGTATTCTGCAACCTCTGATGGTTCTGCTCCATCAAAAATTGGCGTTGCGAACTTCACGTTTAATTTTTGACCTGCCCATCCAAGAACAGTTTCATAAATCTGACCTAAGTTCATTCGTGAAGGTACCCCAAGTGGGTTCAACACGATGTCTACTGGTGTTCCATCATCAAGGAAAGGCATATCTTCCTGACGAACGATGTTCGCAACAATACCTTTATTTCCGTGACGACCCGCCATTTTATCACCCACTTTCAGCTTACGCTTCTTCGCCAAATAAACTTTAGCCAATTTAACGATTCCTGCAGGTAATTCATCTCCTACAGAGATATGGAATTTCTTACGTTTGTAATTTCCTAGTAAGTCGTTGGCTTTAATAGTGAAGTTATGAATAACTCTCTGGATCATAGAGTTTGTTTCATCTTCATCCGTCCATTTACTTGGATTTACAATAGAATAGTCTACTATACTAAGTGCTTTTTCGGAGAATTTAGATCCTTTCTTGATTATTTCTTCTCTAAAGTTATTTGTTACACCTGCAGACTTCTTGCCTTCAAGTATAACTAATAGCTTTTGAACAAGAATACCTTTCAAATCACCCAAATCTTTTTCGTACTCCGTATCTAAATTCTCTAGAATTGGTTTATCCTGAGCTTTAGTTTTTCTGTCCTTCACTGCACGAGAGAAAAGTTTCTTATTCACAACTACACCTCTTAAAGAAGGTCCAGCTTTCAACGAAGCATCTTTAACGTCTCCAGCTTTATCACCGAAAATAGCTCGCAATAGTTTCTCTTCAGGAGAAGGATCAGTTTCACCTTTTGGTGTAATTTTTCCTATTAAGATATCTCCTTCTGATACTTCTGCTCCAATACGGATCAATCCGTTCTCATCAAGGTCTTTAGTAGCTTCCTCACTAACATTTGGGATATCTGCTGTGAGCTCTTCCATTCCTCGTTTTGTGTCACGCACTTCCAATGAATATTCATCAATGTGAATTGAAGTAAAGACATCCTCACGTACAACACGTTCAGAAATTACTATCGCATCCTCAAAGTTATATCCTTTCCAAGGCATGAAGGCTACCTTCATATTCTGACCAAGTGCCAATTCTCCTTGTTGAGTTGCATAACCTTCACAAAGAACTTGCCCCTCCTCTACAACATCACCTTTCTTCACGATAGGCTTCAAGTTCATCGTAGACCCTTGGTTAGTTTTCTTGAACTTAGTTAAACTATATGTTTTAGTTTTACCGTCAAAAGAAACTATTTGATCTTCCTCAGAAAGATCATACTTAATTACAATTTCGTTAGCATCAACATACTCAACAACACCATCCCCTTCCGCATTAATCAATACACGAGAATCACGCGCTACTAAGCGTTCAATTCCTGTTCCAACAATCGGAGACTCTGGTTTCAATAATGGTAAAGCCTGACGCTGCATGTTTGATCCCATCAACGCACGGTTGGCATCATCATGCTCCAAGAATGGAATAGAAGACGCCGCAATAGAAGCAATCTGATTTGCTCCTACATCCATCAAGTCAATTTCCTTTGGTTCAACCACAGGGAAGTCACCCTCCTCACGTGCCTTTACCATTTCCCCCAAAAACTCACCGTTATCATTCAATGGAGCATTCGCTTGCGCGATCATCATTGAATCCTCTTCTTCTGCGGACAAGTATATAGGCTCATCTTGTAATTGAACCTTACCATCTACCACCTTTCTGTAAGGTGTTTCAATAAATCCTAATTTATTTACTTTAGCGAATACACACAGAGATGAAATCAAACCAATATTTGGTCCCTCTGGTGTTTCGATAGTACAAAGTCGACCGTAGTGAGTATAGTGAACATCACGCACCTCAAAACCAGCACGTTCTCTAGAAAGACCTCCTGGTCCAAGTGCTGAGAAACGTCTTTTGTGAGTTACCTCAGAAAGTGGATTCGTTTGATCCATGAACTGAGACAATTGATTTGTTCCAAAGAATGAATTGATTACAGACGAAAGGGTTTTCGCATTAATCAAGTCAATTGGCGTAAAAACCTCATTGTCACGAACATTCATCCTTTCACGAATTGTACGCGCCATACGTGCAAGACCAACACCGAATTGAGAGAATAATTGTTCACCCACTGTTCTAACACGACGATTAGAAAGGTGGTCAATATCATCAACCTCTGCTTTTGAGTTAATCAACTCAATCAGATACTTAATGATCTTGATTATATCACTTTTAGTTAAAACTCTTGACTCCTCGTCGTCAGAAATTTTAAGCTTTTTATTAATTCTAAAACGTCCTACTTCACCTAAATCGTAACGTGTGTCTGAGAAAAATAATTTATCAAAAACACTACGTGCTGTTTCGATATCTGGCGGCTCCGCATTACGTAATTGTCTATAAATTACTTCCACTGCTTCCTTTTCAGAATTGGCAGTATCTTTTTGTAATGTGTTATATATAATAGTAAAGTCAGCAGAATTCACATCTTCTTTATGAAGGATGATAGTTTTCGTACCTGCGTCAATTATTTCCTCGATATTATCCTTATCAAGAACGGTATCACGATCCAAGATCACCTCGTTACGCTCAATAGATACAACTTCTCCTGTATCTTCATCAACGAAGTCTTCGATCCAAGATTTTAGCACTCTCGCAGCTAGCTTACGACCTAATACTTTTTTAAGATTAGTTTTCGTTGCTTTGATTTCATCTGCTAGGTCAAAAATCTCCAAAATATCTTTATCACTTTCGTAACCAATTGCTCTGAACAAAGTTGTAACAGGCAATTTTTTCTTACGATCGATATATGCATACATAACATTATTAATGTCAGTTGCGAACTCTATCCAAGAACCTTTAAAAGGGATAATTCTTGCAGAGTAAAGTTTTGTACCATTCGCGTGTCGAGATTGTCCAAAGAATACACCAGGTGAACGGTGTAACTGAGAAACAATAACACGTTCAGCACCATTCACAACAAATGAACCTTTTGGAGTCATGTAAGGAATAGTACCTAAATAAACATCTTGAACTATCGTTTCAAAATCTTCATGTTCTGGATCAGTACAATACAGTTTTAATTTTGCCTTAAGCGGCACGCTATACGTTAATCCACGTTCAATACACTCTTCAATAGAGTAGCGAGGCGGATCAATGAAGTAGTCCAAAAATTCAAGGACAAATTGATTTCTTGTATCAGTTATAGGAAAGTTTTCAGAAAACACTTTAAAAAGCCCCTCCTTTTCTCTGTTCTCAGGAGTCGTTTCAAGTTGAAAAAACTGACGGAACGATTTTAGTTGAACATCCAAAAAGTCAGGATATTCAAAAACACTTTTGCTAGAAGCGAAATTAATTCTTGTAGCGATATTATTTGATGTTGCCAAGACTACGAAATTTTGTTAGAAAAAAGAACCAGATGCGTATAAATGCATAAAAACAGCACAAGGCATCCCGAAAATCGAGGATGCCTGTACTGCAAAATAAGTATAGTTATTACTTAACTTCAACTTCAGCTCCTGCTTCTTCTAATGAAGATTTTAAGCTTTCAGCCTCGTCTTTAGCAACACCCTCCTTAACTGGAGATGGTGCACCATCAACTAATGCTTTAGCTTCTTTCAAACCAAGACCAGTTAATTCTTTAACTAATTTTACGACAGCCAATTTACTACCTCCGGCAGCTTTAAGGATTACGTCAAACTCAGTTTTTTCTTCTGCAGCTTCTGCAGCAGCACCTCCTCCTGCAACTGCAACAGCAGCAGCAGCTGGTTCGATACCATACTCGTCTTTAAGGATTGTTGCTAATTCGTTAACGTCTTTTACTGTAAGGTTAACTAATGTTTCAGCGATGTCTTTTAATTCAGCCATTTTATTTTTGTTTAAAAAAGGTTCTAATAATAAATAATATTTAATCTATGCTCTTTCTGAGAGCGTTTTAAGGATACCTGCAATCTTACCACCTTGTCCTTTAAGACCAGAAATAACATTCTTCGCTGGGCTTTGGAGTAAAGTAACAATATCACCGATAAGTTCATCCTTACTCTTAATTGCTGTTAATGCATCTAAGCTTTCATCACCTAAGTAAATCGCTTCTTCAACATACGCAGCTTTAAGGATAGGTCTATCGCTTTTCTTGCGGAAATCTTTAATAATTTTTGCAGGCGCATTACCTACTTCAGCAAACATAATTGCAGTTGGACCTGATAATACCGTCTTCAACTCACTTAGATCTCTGTCTTCAATACGCTCAAGTGCTTTAGCAAGAAGTGTATTTTTCACCACTCTTAAACTAACACCGGCTTTGAAACATCTACCACGAAGGTCGTTGATTTTAGATACAGGCAATTCTGATGTGTCGGCAAGATAAAAAATACTTGCCTCTTTTAGTTCTGCTGTTAAATCGTCAATGTACTGCGCTTTTTCTTCTCTATTCATATTTAAAAATTTTAAGCGACAACAGATTTAGCGTCAATTTGAATACTAGGGCTCATTGTAGAGCTCATGTATATACTTCTAATGTACACTCCTTTAGCTGCAGATGGTTTCATCTTAATTAACGTACTGATTAATTCAGCTGCATTGTCTTTAATTTTGCCGCCCTCAAAAGAGACCTTAGCAATATTAGAATGAACAATACCGAATTTGTCAACACGGAAATCGATTTTACCAGCCTTAACTTCTTGAACTGCCTTAGCTACATCCATTGTTACAGTACCAGTTTTCGGGTTAGGCATTAAACCTCTAGGCCCTAATATACGACCTAAAGCACCTACTTTACCCATTACAGATGGCATCGTGATAATCACATCGATATCAGTCCAACCTCCTTTAATTTTCTCTATGTACTCGTCTAATCCAACGTAATCAGCCCCTGCTTCTTTCGCCTCTTCTTCTTTGTCCGGTGTACAAAGCACAAGTACTTTGATATCCTTTCCAGTTCCGTGAGGTAAAGCTACGGTTCCTCTTACCATCTGATTTGCTTTTCTAGGATCCACTCCTAGACGCACACTGATGTCAACAGAAGCATCAAATTTAGTATTGGTGATTTCCTTTACTAAATCACATGCTTCAGTCAACGAATACGTCTTATCAAAGTCATACTTTGAAAGCGCTTCTTTTCTTTTTTTAGAAATACGTCCCATGATTAATGTTTTTTAGTTTTTAGGAAAATCTCCTTTTACAGTGATTCCCATACTTCTTGCTGTTCCTGCAACCATTCTCATACCAGATTCAACTGTAAAACAGTTAAGGTCTGACATTTTATCTTCTGCAATTGCCTTTACTTGATCCCAAGAAACACTAGCCACTTTTACGCGGTTAGGCTCTGAAGAACCTTTCTTAAGTTTTGCTGCATCCAATAATTGAACTGCTGCTGGTGGAGTTTTGATGATAAAATCGAATGATTTATCACCATAGACAGTGATTACAACAGGTAATACTTTTCCAGCCTTATCTTGAGTTCTTGAGTTAAACTGCTTACAGAACTCCATGATGTTAACCCCTTTTGCACCAAGTGCGGGACCAACGGGCGGAGAAGGATTTGCTGCACCACCTTTGATCTGTAATTTGATCAAACCTGCTACTTCTTTAGCCATTTATATATAGTTTGTGTAGTCTAACGTGGTCGTATAGATGGGAAGCTTTAATCATCACCACCACTCCTACTGATTAAAAAACTTATTAACTTTCTTTATCTACTTGCATATAGCTCAACTCGACCAAATTCTTTCGACCGAATATCTTCACCATAACTTTCAATTTCTTTTTCTCCTCGTTAATTTCTTCAATAGTACCATTAAAATTATTAAATGGACCATCTACCACCTTAACTGACTCTCCAATAACGAAAGGTATTTTCATTTCCTCTTCGTTTTCAGACATCTCATCAACCTTACCTAAAATACGGTTAACTTCAGCTTTCCTCATAGGCAACGGATCTCCGTGCTTTTCAGCACCAAGAAAACCAATTACATTGGGAACACCTTTAATAACGTGTGGTACTTCACCCACAAGAGCAGCTTCGATAAGCACGTAACCTGGTAAAAAAGTTTTCTCTTTAGAGATTTTTTTACCATTCCTAATTTGAAAAACTTTTTCCGTAGGAATAAGGATTTGACCAAAGAAATCGTTCAACTTTTGTCGATTGATTTCCATTTCAAGATATTCCTTGACCATGCTTTCTTTCCCGCTTATTGCGCGAACAACATACCATCTTTTCTTAACTTCTTCCACAGTAATTCCGTTAAAGCTTATCAGTATTATAAATTATGGATAAATCAATCCAAGAATTCCTTTCCAGAAATATGTTGATGGATTTATTCCGAAGATAAAGTCCATTACAAATATAAGTAAGGAAAATATAACAGAACCTATTACTACAATAATAGTATTGTTCTGCAACTCTGTCCATGTAGGCCAGCTCACCTTGTGAACCAGCTCATGGTATGTATCCTGAAGATATTCTACAATATTTGCCAATTTCTTTCAATTTTGCACGGGCGGTAGGATTCGAACCCACGACCAATGGTTTTGGAGACCAGTACTCTACCAACTGAGCTACGCCCGTAGTGGAAAAAGGGGAGCTTATAACTCCCCTTTTTCAAGTTTATTTATCTGCTTAATCTTCGATCTCAGTTACCTGACCAGCACCTACAGTTCTACCACCCTCACGGATTGCGAAACGTAGACCTTTGTTCATTGCAATAGGAACGATAAGCTCAACATTGATTGTTACGTTATCACCAGGCATTACCATGTCACGATCTTCACCTAAGTGAATCTCTCCAGTCACATCCGTTGTACGGAAGTAGAACTGTGGACGGTAACGGTTGTGGAATGGAGTGTGACGTCCACCTTCATCTTTCTTAAGAACGTATATCTCAGCTTTGAATTTAGCGTGTGGTGTTGTAGAGCCAGGCTTACAAACAACCATACCACGACGAATAACTGTTTTGTCAATACCTCTTAAAAGAAGTCCAACGTTATCTCCAGCCTCACCTCTATCTAATATCTTACGGAACATTTCAACTCCAGTAACAACAGATTTAAGTTTTTCGTCACCCATTCCTAGGATATCAACTTCTTCACCAGAGTTAATAACACCAGTTTCGATACGACCAGTTGCAACAGTTCCACGACCAGTGATCGAGAACACATCCTCAACAGGCATCAAGAAAGGCTTGTCTACTTCACGAGGAGGTAATTCAATCCATGAATCAACGGCAGCCATAAGCTCCATTACTTTATCACTCCACTTCTCGTCTCCGTTAAGAGCTCCTAATGCAGAACCTTGGATAACTGGAGAGTTATCTCCGTCATAGTCATAGAAAGACAAAAGCTCTCTAATCTCAAGTTCAACTAATTCTAATAATTCTTCATCATCAACCAAATCCACTTTGTTCATGAAAACAACAATTCTTGGAATACCAACTTGGCGTCCTAAAAGAATGTGCTCACGTGTTTGTGGCATTGGTCCATCCGTTGCAGCAACAACTAAAATCGCACCATCCATCTGAGCAGCACCTGTTACCATGTTCTTAACATAGTCGGCGTGACCTGGACAATCTACGTGTGCGTAGTGACGATTTTCAGTTTCATACTCAATGTGAGATGTATTAATTGTAATACCACGTTCCTTTTCCTCAGGAGCGTTATCGATTGAGTCAAAACTACGAGCTTCAGATAAGCCTTTTGAAGATAAAACCGCAGCGATAGCAGCAGTTAAAGTTGTCTTCCCGTGATCGACGTGACCGATTGTTCCAATGTTCAAGTGTGGTTTGGAACGTGTAAATGTTTCCTTAGCCATTTTTTATTTGTTACTTGTTAATATACTATTAATTACTTTCTTGTACATACAAGAAAATTCACTCATAATCATGAGTGAGTCCCCCTTTCAAATCGAGCCAATGACGAGAATTGAACTCGTGACCTCTTCCTTACCAAGGAAGCACTCTACCCCTGAGCTACATCGGCAGCGAGTCAATAAAAGATTAATTTGAGCGGGAGACGAGACTCGAACTCGCGACCCTCAGCTTGGAAGGCTGACGCTCTACCAACTGAGCTACTCCCGCTTAAAATATAAAAGTAAAACGATCAGTGGGGGGAGAAGGATTCGAACCTTCGAAGGTAAAAACCAACAGATTTACAGTCTGTCCTCGTTGGCCGCTTGAGTATCCCCCCAAGAAAAGTTTATGAGCCGATGGAGGGACTCGAACCCCCGACCTGCTGATTACAAATCAGCTGCTCTAGCCAGCTGAGCTACATCGGCACTTTTGATGGTAAATATTAATCTTTTAAAGAACTCCCTAACTTGTTTTATCAACTCGTTCGGGGTTGCAAATGTATGAAATAAATAAACTCTGACAAGCGTTTTTTTAAATTATTTTTGATTTTTTTTTACCCCCCATGGCAAAGCCTCTTGAAAAAGAAACATAACAAACTGTATAACATAGATTTACTGACATTTTCTCCATAAGAAAAAAATTACATTTTTTTTCTTTTTTTTACCTCGTCGGTAAAACTCACTTAAAAAACCTAGACCTTTAATGTAAATATTTGGCTGAATTGTTTTGCTGTTTCAGAACAAAGTCAATCAGTTCATAATTGCTGAAGCCGATTATTAGTATCAGTGTTAAACAATACATATTATAAAAGCTTGCACTGAATCAAAACGCTTCAATTCAAATTTGAAGAACTTACCGCTTGTAAGCTATCAAAAAACCATACTTATCCTTCCCTCCTAAGGCCGATCAAATGAAATAACGGATTACATTTAGACAATATCACTAAACCTTCCCACCTCTTGGATGAGATTCCTTATATATTTTCGAAATTTGATCAAAGGAATTATGTGTGTAAACCTGCGTTGCACTTAAATTGGCGTGACCCAATACCTCCTTAAGTGTTTCTAAACCTGCCCCATTATTCAACATGTGCGTTGCAAAAGTATGCCTCAAAACATGAGGGCTTCTTTTTGTGAGCTTCGTTAACATAGAAAGGTAGTAGTTCACCTTTCTATAAACAAACTTCGGATACAGCTTTTTACCTTTGTCGGTTATAAATATACTTTCGCATTTCGCTTCTTTATAAACTGGATTATCTAAATATGCCTCGATTTGCGTGGACAATTCTGAGGTAATCGGTATAATCCTTTCCTTATTCCTTTTTCCCAGCACCTTAATTTTTCCATCTTCAAAATCTGACTGCTTTAAACCAATAAGTTCTGAGAGTCGAATTCCAGTTTGATAAAAAACTTCTATTATTAAACGGTCTCTAATACCCGAAAAACCCTCCGGAAATAAGTTTTCCATCTCTAACACCTCTATCTCCTCCTGTTTCACAAACTCCGGAAGCCTCTTTTCCTGTTTAGGCCCTTTCACCTTCAACATTGGATCAATGCCAATAAACTGATTTTTCTGAGCCCATTTAAAAAAAGTTCTAAGTGAAGACAGCTTTCTATTTACAGTTCTGTTGGAGTGCTTTTCATTAATCAGCTTTACGACCCAGCCTCGAACGTTTTGATAGGAAATCTCACATAACTCCTCGGCGCTATCCACCAGCACAAACTCCAAGAAAGAACTCACGTCCTTCCTATAGGCAGCAACGGTATGATCCGAAACTCTGCGCTCTGTATTTAGATATGTTATAAACTGATTAAGCATAAAACAAAAAAAGGAGTCTTTAATAGACTCCTTAACGTATTCTTTACAAGAATATTTTATATTTCTTTAGACTGTAGACGTTGTTTATAAGCAGCTTTAATCCTTGCTTGACGACCTAAGATTGATGGTTTAATAAACTCTTTACGTCTACGGATTTCTCTCATACGACCAGTTTTTTCAAACTTCTTCTTATATTTCTTGAGAGCTCTTTCTATGTTCTCTCCTTCTTTTACAGGTACTACTAACATATTCTATTATTAATTTCGTTTTCTAATTCTATAAACAGGTTTGCAAAGATAGTAAGATAAATCTTATGAACAATACTTATTTCAAAATTTCTCTAGAAATAACTACTTTTTGAATTTCAGAAGTTCCTTCACCTATTGTCATTAGCTTTGCATCACGCAAAAACTTTTCAGCTGGATATTCTTTTGTATAACCGTAGCCCCCCATAATTTGTACAGCTTCGTTACCACACATTACTGAAGCCTCACTAGCGAAATACTTTGCATACGCTCCTTCTTCCGTCATTTTTGCACCTTTATTTTTAAGTGCCGCGGCATTAAAAGTCAAGAGTTCAGCTGCTTTTACATTTGTTGCCATGTCCGCCAATTTGAAGCTTATACCTTGAAACTGTGCTATTGGCTTACCGAATTGCTCACGCTCTTTTGCATATTTTACAGAAGCCTCGTAAGCACCTCTTGCAATTCCACAACTTAAGGCTGCAATAGAAATTCGTCCACCATCGAGGATTTGCATTGCTTGAACAAAGCCCATTCCAACTTCACCAATTAAGTTTTCATTTGGAACACGAACATTATCAAAGATAAGCTCAGCCGTTTCACTTGCTCTAACTCCTAATTTACCTTTAATCTGAACCGCCGAAAATCCTGGGGTTCCTTTTTCTACAATAAAAGCAGAAATACCTTTACTATCTAAAAGCTCACCTGTACGAACTAAAACAACAGAAATGTCGCCTGAAAGACCATGAGTAATCCAATTTTTCGCACCATTAATAATCCATTCGTCACCATCCTTTACCGCAGTAGTTTTCATTCTCATGGCATCAGACCCTGTGTTTGGCTCTGTTAATCCCCATGCACCTATAAATTCACCTGATGCTAACTTTGGTAAATATTTTTTCTTTTGCTCTTCCGATCCATGATAGTAAATATGACCAGTACACAATGAGTTGTGAGCAGCAACAGACAGACCAACTCCTCCGCAAACCTTCCCTAACTCAATTAGGGCAGTAACGTACTCATCATAAGTAAACCCGCTCCCTCCATACTCTTCAGGAATGTATATACCTAGCAGACCTAAGTCCCCTAATTTCTTCATTACATCAACTGGGAAGTGTTCTTTTTCATCCCATTCTAAAAGATTTGGTTTGATTTCTTTCTCGGCAAAATCTCTTACCATTTGTTGAATCATCAACTGATTTTCGTTTAGATCAAAGTTCATTTTTTATAATTTATATTCCTAATAAGTTATCAATTTGTAAGTTGCAAATATAGTATATTTTTAACTCCTAAGATTAATAATTGTTCATTCGACTTTTATGAAAGGCTTTAAAGCTTTAAATTTTTCTCCGTCAATATAAGGAGATAAAATTATCTCATCGATTCTTTTATATGGTCGGTGATTTTCTCTGAAGAACACAATCGACTTTGCCATGTCAAAGCTAATCAATGGATGGTCTCTTAATTCTTTCTCAGACGCACTATTTAAATTTAGCTTCCTCACTTCTGACTTATCAAGGATAAGATATGGTTTTATAGATTCTATTTTTTCCTCATCCATTAAATAAATATCGAAAAGCTGATCATAAGAAACAATACCACCATAACTGTCACGTGTTTTTATTATTTCCTTGGCAAAGTAAGGACCGATACCAGGTATTTTTTTCAAATCCCAATCCGACGCAGTATTTATGGATATAGGTTTTATAGCTTCCTTTTCTCCTTCAGCTTCAGTCTTTTCAACTTTTTTGCTAGTTGACTTCTCTATGTATTTTTTGTAAGGCTTCTGTTGTTCAGCATAATTAGGGGTGGGTAAGGAGTCGGGCAAATCTAGCTTTGGTAATAAAATATTATAAAGCTCATCATCCACCACATACAGCCTTTTCAGATCCGCTTTTACTTTTAGTTCCGCACCACTATTCAAATACTTTAATATTGACGCTGCCTGCTTTTCGGATAAACCTACATCCATCCACTGCTTGAGAGAATACTTATTTGGGTTAAACATTTCTGAGGGCTCAGTGTATTTACTCGCAATCTCCACTTTGGTATCTATCGAATCTATACTTCTTTCCGCTAAAGCAATCGAACGAACTTTGACATCGTAATGAGGTGGTGTGTAAAAGTAATTGTAATATATTCGAGGTGTTACCGCTACGGCAACAAAGAGAATCAGCAATACGACAATTCCTCTACGGGCTCTTTTTGAAAAGTGCACCCAATCACTATCCCAAGCTTTCTTCGTCAAATTATTTATTTAAATCTTTTAATCACTCCAGATTTTACACGCACAAAGTAGTCTTTCAAATCTGCTTTTACCTCTCCAGACATAATTAGCAACCCTAGAATATTTGGGAAAGCCATACCTAAAATCATTAAATCTGAGAAATCAATTACTGCTCCCAATCCCACTGAAGCCCCAACAACGACAAAAATCAAAAAGATGAATTTATAGATTAATCCAGAAATTTTAGTTTCTCCAAAAACGTAAGTCCATGCTTTAAGCCCATAATAAGACCAAGAAATCATTGTTGAGAACGCAAATAAAACAACTGCAAAAGACAGCACATACAAGGACCAATCACCTAGTGAGGATGAAAACGCTGCTGAGGTCAATGCGGCACCTTCCAATCCTTCCGGATCTTGAGCATAGCCTGTAAAAATAATCACTAATGCTGTCATTGTACACACAACAACCGTATCAATAAAAGGCTCCAAAATAGCCACTATTCCTTCACTAACCGGCTCATCAGTTTTAGCAGCAGCGTGAGCAATAGGCGCTGAACCCACCCCTGCTTCGTTGGAGAATGCAGCACGCTGAAACCCTAAAATAAGAACTCCTATAAAGCCGCCATACATTGCGTCTGGACTAAAAGCACCCTTAATAATGGTTCCGAATCCATGCCCTAGGTTTTCATAATTAAAACCAATAATCACTAATGCTGAAACTACATAAATACCGACCATTGCGGGAACAATTTTATCTGTTACGCTCGCAATACTTTTAATTCCACCAACAATAACAATACCTACCAAAATAGCCATTCCGATTCCAAAATATAATCCATAAGCTGAGAAACCTTCCCAACCAGGAATTTCTGACAACTGGTTAAAAGCTTGGTTTACTTGAAACATATTACCACCGCCAAGTGAACCACCAACACAAAGAATTGCAAAAATGATTGCTAGTACTTTTCCGAGTTGCTTAAATCCTGGACCTCTTTTCTCCAATCCACGACTTAAATAATACATTGGTCCACCAGAGACTTCTCCGTCCTCTTTTTGATGACGGTATTTAACCCCCAGAGTACACTCCACAAACTTAGACGCCATTCCAATTAAACCTGCCAGAATCATCCAAAACGTGGCACCTGGTCCCCCCATACTAATTGCAATTGCAACACCAGCGATATTTCCCAGTCCCACAGTGGCAGAAAGTGCAGTAACTAAGGCCTGAAAATGGGTAACTTCTCCCGCACTTTTATTTGGATCATCAAATCTTCCTCTCACCAAATCTATAGCATGGCGAATTCCTCTGAATTGTATAAAACCCATTTTAAATGTGAAGAAAACTGCTCCAGCCACAAGCCACAAAACAATTAAAGGTATACCTTGTGACTTATTGGTTAGATTTTTAAAATAGAATGGCTGTGGAGAAGGATAATCAATTCGTCCTAATATTTTTTCTGATCTATTCCCTTTTTTATTCGTAAAATAGACATTGTCGCCAGCTGTCACTTTAACACCATCATGCACTCCATGAATTAAAACACCATCGCCCATTGCGTAGAAAGGAAACTCGTGATCTCCATCCTTTAGAATAGCAATCATTTCTAGGTGCTTTACTGCCTCACCATCTTTCTTCAACCACTCTTTTATGGTGTAGTTGTTTCTCTCAGCATCTATTGCAAAAGGAGCTTTTAATCTAAACTCCTTAACCTTAACTGTATCAGACCAAATATTAGCGAAAAGTACTTTTTGCAAAAAGGCAACAGCAGGTTTCATTCCGTTGTTCACGTTTTCAGAAAAACTATTTGGTTCAACATAACCTTTAACAGTGACCGAATCAAAATTAGCATCAATTACAACAACTTTAATGGAATCCCCTTCGGACCAGCCATTATATCCCTTGTTGTAAATTGAAATATTTTCTTTATTCCAAACATATTTATAAGGTTTCTTTCCTCCTTTTACATCTATTTCGACAGAAACATTGTCAATTGCATCGGATTTGTCTTTGGTTGTTAGTTCTGCTGATAAAGGCTCTGTTTGCCCAAAAGCAAAACTAGTCAACAGGAATAGGGTAGCCAAAATATTAGCTAATCTCATAAATATTATTTTTTGTGTTTTTATAAAAAGCTATTGATTGCACCTACAAGAAGTAGTGACAGATTCGCTAATTTAAAAATATTATTTTAATTGTCTGAGTCAATTTTGGATAAGCTTTCGACAAAATCCGTTGGAACATAGGAGAGTTCGTCTTTCGCCTTATCGATATTTAATCCAGAAGAGATCGGACGCTCTGCTTTTTGATTTAGTTTTTCTGATGTAATAGCGTTTACAAAACTCGAATCCACTCCAAGGTATTTAGCTACTAACACTATATAATCGTGCATTGACATTAACTCTCCGCCTGCAATATTATACACACCAAACTCTCCTAACTCTATCACTTTACTGCAAGCCTGAACAAGATCCTCCACAAAAGTTGGAGTCCTGAACTGGTCATTCACGATATTCAGTTGCTTTTCTGCTCGTAACTCAGCAAGGGCCCAGTTGAAAATATTATTTTTATTCAGTGCTTCTCCAACTCCATAAACAATAGAAGTTCTGAGAATAGAAACCTTATTGTAGCCGCTTTCAAAAATCAACTCTTCGGCTTCCCATTTAGACTTACCATAATTACTGAGTGGATTTGCTGTATCCTCTTCCGAATAAAGTTTCTTTTTACCATCAAATATAAAATCAGTAGAAATTTGAATGAAATGTATATCTGTCCCTTGAATCTCCTCTAAAATATTGGCTACACCAATTGTATTAACAGCAAAACACTCTGTTTCATAATCTTCGCAAGCATCCACATTTGTCATGGCCGCGGCGTTTATAATGTGAGTTGGTTTGTAGGCGGTTATCACTTCGCCCACACTCACGGCGTTAGAAACATCTAAGATTTCAAAGTTTTCTGCTGGACAAAAGGACAGTTTGTTTTTTGAATTTGCAGTCGCCAAAAACTCCACTTCATGCCTTTGAAAATGTTGAACCAACTTCTGCCCGAGTAGACCATTACTACCCGTTATCAAAACTTTTAATTGTTTATCATTCATAATTCCCAAATTGACTTTCTTTTTTTACGTAAACCAAAAAAATGTTTATTCTCCAATATCCAGCCCATAGCAAGATATAAGATAAGTGGCGAACCCAAGGCAATAAAAGAGCTATAAATAAAAAACAAACGCACCTTAGTGGTTCTTACACCTAGCTTTTTTGCCCACCATTCACTAACCCCAAAGGAGCGCATTTCGAAAAAAAACACTATTTTCTGAATAAACTTCTGCATAATTATTTCTCTAAATTTTCTGTTCCCACTTTACAGGACAAACATTTTTTAAATTTACAAAATTCATTGTTTAATTCTAATAATCCCTGGCTTTCTAATGCATTTTGGGGTGAAAAACCGATATTCTGCCAATAATTTACCACATTATTTTTCTCCGAAGGCAGTTTCTCCATCAATTCGACAGCTATATCGCTATAGGAAAAATCATTGTACAAATGTTTCAATGAAACAAAGTAAGGCACCACTCCATTTATAATTAAGTTCTGTTTAAACTGTTTTGAAAAGCTTAAGGTTCTTTGTTTTGATTGCTTTCCAAAGACAAAATGATTTTCCCAATACACATCTATATACGACGTAGATAACTTATTTATTTGATCGATGATTTGTTTAGCTGTTAAATCGGTTAAACTCCTCAAATCAAATTGAAGGAGAAATGCATTTATTTGCGCCAAGATAAAACTAGGAAAACTGTAGGGCCTGATTCCGCTAAACTTCCATGCGCTCTTGTTCATTTCTAACAATGAATGTTTGTGTTTAAGAAAAGTCCAAGTATGCTGAAGACTTTTATAGTATTCGTCTGCAAAATCTTCCTTTAGGAAACCTGCTGACCCAAAAACTAAGGCTTCTAGGCGGGTTTTATCCCATTGCTCTTTAGTAATTAACTGATAGGGCAGAATTTTAGCCAGCTCTTGCATAGGCAGTTTATTTACCCTACCACCAGTGGCTTGCAGAATAGCAGCGAGCAATAAAGAGTACTTATCTCTTTTTTCTAAATTCAGCATCTCTATCAGTTCAATTCCTTTTCTTTCGATTCGGTGAAGAAAAGAAACATCTATCTGTTGAAGCAACGCCAATTTATAATTCTTTACCACATGCGCACAGGGCACTCTTTGTGGATTAGAGAGGATTTTCTGATAATTACTAAAATGAATCATATCAATTTGGCTCTTGAGCTCAATAGTAGGCAACAGGACTCCATTTACAAAAACTTCTTTATCGTGTTCATACACAACGTGCAGAACGACATTATTATAGGCCTCGTCTAAATGATGATTATGCGCATACCAATCCGAAGATTTTATATGTAGTTCAATATTTCCTGACCATTTCAAGCCATCGATGGAAACAGTTCCATTAAAAAAATCTGGTCCGGAGTCTAGGTTATACCAACCAATTTCATGAATATTAATGGGTACTCCATTGGTTAATTTCAAAAGATTAAAGTTTAGGCGCTTCATGCGCCAGAGGTAATGCAAATATTCTTCTTGCATGATTTAGTGATTTTAGGTGTTCTCTATTAAAGATAGTAAATAATAGAAGAACCCACCAAATAAAAAAGAAAAAAATCACTTCTTACCTCGAACTGCAATTACTGTAATATCATCTGTTTGCTCTGTATTCCCCACCCATTCCCTGTGGTATTCTTGAAGAATTGTATTCTGCTCGCTCATAGGCTGATTAGAAATTGCGTCAACCAAGGCTAGGAATTTTTTTATTGTAATTTTTTTATTTCTTGATCCACCAAATTGATCTGGATATCCATCAGAGAAAAGATAAACTATTTGATCCCTTGTCACCACTATCTCTTCTGTTTTGTACCTAAAATCATCAGATACCGCCTCGCCTCCTATATGTTTAATTTGTCCTTTAATCACTTGAACACTCTCGGTTTTGTTATCTTTAATAAGGAATCGACCACCTGCCAATGCATATTCCACGCGGTCGGTATTCTTATCAAAGGCACAAACAACGATTTCCATACCATCTTGAATTCTATTTTGCCCATCGCGTGGCAATAGTTCAGATAACCTTTCATCAAGCTGATTCAGTATTTCACCGGGATCAACAATTCTAGCTTCTTCAATAATTTGGTTCAAGATATTAATCCCTAGCAGCGTCATAAATGATCCAGGAACGCCATGGCCAGTGCAGTCGGACAAAATCAAAATGGTTTTGTCTTCAACTTCCTTTAACCAGAAGAAATCTCCTGAAACAATATCTTTAGGCCTATACAGAATGAAGTGATCTTTAAAAGCGTGCTTAAATTCAGCCGAACGCGGCAACATATTAAATTGGATTCTTCTGGCGTAATTAATAGAATCAGTAATCGACTTATTCTGTTCTTTTATAATTGCATTTGCTTTTCGAGTGCTGGTAATATCCCTAGCCAATCCTAAAAAACCAGTAATTCCATCACCTACACCTGTCTTTCGCATGGTTGTGAGATTCTGTGCAAGCCATTTCACTTCTCCCTCATGTGTTCTGATCGGAAATTCTTTATACTTTCCTTTACTGCTTTCTCTTAAAGAAGATGCAAGGTATTTTTTTACTTCTTTTCGATATGAGGGCTCTACAAAATCTAAAAGTGAGGCTTCTAGCAACTCCTCCTTTGGTCGTTCAAAAACATCACAAGATTTCTCATTTACAAAGGTAAAGTTCCCTGTTGTATCCATCTGAAAAATTAGACCGTCGGCATTTTTAACAATGAGTTCGTAATAGTTTTCTAAGTTTATTTTCTCTGTTACATCTTGCCCTAGAATAACACGTAAATCATCTGAAAACATTTCGCATGACCACTGATAATAAACAACATCTTCGTCTGCTGTATAGAATGGAGCTACAAATATAGCCCCCTCCTTAAAGTTGGTCACCATATCCTGATAGGAGAAATCTGTAGCACTACTGTTTAGCGGTTGATAATTCTTTAACCCCATGATGCTCTCCCCTTTGAGCGGGTCATCCAGACCTAATAAAATTCCGATATTGGAACTAGCAAATGAAATCGTTCCCTTTTTATCGAAAGCGACAACTAAAGCATTTCCATTGTTTACTACTCCAGATGTAAAAATTAATTGCTCTAAAGAGCTATTACGAAGGTAAGTTTTAAAAATCATTAGGAAGCTTGCAATAGCCGTACCCATGAGGAATAAATATTGATTATAGCCTGAGTTTTCGACCAAATATATGATAGAAATACTCATAAAACCCATAAAAAAGCTTAGATATATTGCTTCCCTTAGACTTCTCAGAATATAGGGCGCGACAAAAGTCACCAGCAGTATTCCTACAAAATAAAATGGATGTATGTCCGAAAAGTAAGCGAAGACATAATTATAGATCAACAAAGTGAAATACCCAATAAGCAAATAAATTCTCGGTTGCTTATTTGACCTATCGATGTATTTCATAATGAAGTACATCAGTATTAAGATCATACCGGTAACAATCGCAATGAAATCATAATTAGTTAACGTCTCATCTAATCGCGGCCCAAAAAGGTGTCCTGAGGTATTGGCAATTGCACCAAAAATTAGAACGCCCTTAGCCATTTTACGATCAGCATTTATATTTTTATCTAAGATTATATTCTTGCGATTAAAGCTACTCACCTTATTTAAAAACAGCACATTTAGAAGAAGTGCGAGACCTATAATTAGTATAATGAACCATTTACTACTGTAAAAAGGAACTTTAACAGCAAAACTTATGGTTTCTGGTTTACTCTCTTTTATTCCATCATCAGAGGACTTCACCAAGAATTCATAGCTGCCTGATTGCACATTATTTAAAATAGCTTCTTTACTTGTAGACCACTCCGACCAATCTTTCCATTTCTTATCTGGCCCCACTAATTTGTAGCTGTAAGAAACGTGATTCGATTTTGAGTTTATACTCTTAAATTCGATAAGGAGATTATTGTTTTCAGAGTTAAAAACAATTGGGTTTTTGCTATTAATTAAGTTTTCTGTATTCTTATTTTTAAACGAAAATATGACGGGCTGGTTAAGCATAGTTTCTTTCACAAACAACTCTGGCCTCAAAAGAATTAAACCGCCTAAAGTTCCCAATAAAATATTACCATCTTCCGATTTAAATGCAGATCGCATATGCGTTTCATATCCATAGAAACCGTTTTGCTTATTATAGGTTTTACTATTTAAAACTTCACCATTTTTATTTACCGATATTCTGGTTATTCCTTTATTAGTTCCTACAATGATATTTCCAAAATTGTCTGTATTTAAAGTATAAAACAATAAGGAAGGAAGTACTTTTTCGGAGCTAATAGCGACTCTTTTGTTGTCTTTTGTAATACCAATTAAACCTTTATCAATGGTAAACCAAACAGTGCCATAAATGTCTATTGAAGAGTTCCCCACGTAAAACCCCATAGACTCGCCATCTACACTTTTTATTCTTTTTTCGAACTGATTTTTGAATCGATCATATTTTAGGATCCCTAAATTTGTTCCGAAATAAATAGCAGATGAATCCTTTGCCGCTACTGCATTGTAAATATACGCTGGAACCGAGGGAAAAGACTCCACCTCGTTGGTTTTTAAGTTTTTTCTAAAAAGTCCATTACTTTCTATCGCATACCAAATATAATCTAAATCGTTAAAAATTAAAGATACACGTTCTCCTTTCAAATGGCGCAACGGTTCATAATCGACTAACTCCTTTCCTTTTACTTGAAAAACTCCAAGATTGGTTGAAACCAAAAGTTTTTCATCAACATGGGTCATTGATATTACATAAACTTCTTTTCTTTGCACAAAGGAGTCTTTATCCGTTTCCTCACCAATAAAAGTTCCTTGACCTCCGATGCTCAAAATTAAATGATCTTCATTTGTTTTTCCTACGAAGTAAATGTGAGCATCTCTCAATAAATCGTGATTATTTAACTGCGTAAAAGGTTCCAATGAAATTCGGAACGCTCCATTCATTTTTGTGGTCACCCAAATGTCATTATTCCGGTCAACCAATATATCCGTTGCGTCATTGATTTGTACTTTAGAATTATTCTTTATTATTTTGAATTCCTCCTCATGAATGTCATAAACAATAACCCTCCCTTTATTAGTGAGATAGAAAATAGAGAATGCATTATTATCCCATTTGATAACATATTCATCTGGACCAAGTAAATCTCCTTTAATTGCTTTCTTTGCTTTCCTCGAATTTTTCACATCATTTAAAGCGACCGTAAGCTTACTTTTCAGCCATTTATCTACAAAAATAAGGCTATCCTGCTTTTTAAATGCCGCTACGTAATCTTTAACCTCAACCTCATCAACGCCAAGCCATGCATTGAGGCTTGCAATTTTTTTCTTTTGAACATGGTAGTTTCTTTCAGAACTAAAAATGAAAAGCTCATCTTGGGTTTTATATTCCCCATAGAATTCCATTTTAGTATTAATAGGAAAAATGGTTTCCTCTTGCACTAAGACAGTGTCTTTAAAAAGTCTTAACCCACTATCTTCAAAGACAATGAATGAATTTTCAAGATGAAAAACGCCATGCGAACGGCCAAGTAGTTTTAAGAATTTAAATCTTTCAATTTGACCTTCACGAATTGTGTAGACCCCTCTGAATAAGGAGGTATAAAATAATTGATTATGATGGAAACTAATACTATTGACATGACGATTATTTCGCCCTTGGATCTCAGTTAAGTAATCGAACTCTTCTCCATCGAAGCGTAAAAGACCGGCGCCATCTGTGCCAAACCAAATATAACCATCATCAGATTCTTCAACAGAAAGAATAGACACAAGGTTTACCCCTTCTTCATAATTATAATTCTTAAACGTATAAACCTGCGCATCAACCGCAAAAGAGCTAGAGAAGGCAAGGAGAAAAAGAAGCAACCACTTTAAAAGTTTCATACAAATACAGGAACTATCTGATAAAACTAATAAAAAAACGTTAATGTAGGTTGTAATTCATCAAAACGTAACAACTTTAATCACTTCTTGAACTTTTCTGGCTTTGATTTTTGCCTGTTCAATATCTTGATCCGTTATAGTAATGTGTCCCATTTTTCGGTTTGGTTTCGTGGTTGACTTTCCATATAAATGAACATACACTCCTGACATCTTCATCAACTCCTCCATCCCTTCATACTTGGCCGGACCTTCAAAATTCTTTTCCCCTATCAAATTCACCATCACACCAGCCGTTTTTATAGCAGTATCTCCCAAAGGAAGCCCCAAAATAGCGCGTAAATGCTGTTCAAACTGAGAAACATAATTACACTCTATGGTGTGGTGCCCACTATTATGCGTTCTTGGTGCCACCTCGTTAACCAATAAATCCTCTTCTTCTGTTAAAAACAATTCTACAGCTAAGAGTCCAACCATATCTAACTTTTCAATAAGCTCTTTTGCTAAATTGCTTGCTTTTTGCTCAAGAGCTGGAGAAATATCTGCTGGACTAAACAAAAATTCAACTAAGTTCAATTCTTCGCTGAACTCACATTCCACAACAGGAAAGGATTTCACCTCTCCCTGTTCATTTCTTGCTACGATTACAGAAAGTTCCTTTGTAAAATTAATTTTATCTTCAATTAATGCAGGAACATCAAAAGCACCATCGAAATCCTCGGGTGTTTTTATTACTGCAACTCCTTTTCCGTCATAGCCCCCTTTTCTCATTTTATGAATGAAAGGTAATTCCGATGTGTATTTTTCTAATCCTGCTTCATTTTCAATTAGGTGAAAAGGTGCAGTAGGTATATTGTTTTCTTGATAGAACTGTTTTTGCAAACCTTTATCTTGAATTAATTTTAAAACCCTTGGTTGCGGAAATACTTTAACGCCTTGCTTTTCTAATTCTTCTAATGCTTCAACATTAATGTGCTCAATTTCCACCGTTAAAACATCCTTATCCTTTCCGAAATTGATTACATCATCGTAAGATTGAATATCTCCTTCTGTGAATTCATATGCTAAAGTACCGCAAGGAGCAGTCTTAGATGCATCCATAACATAAACATGAACATCATAATTCATCGCAGACTGAATCATCATTCGCCCCAATTGTCCACCACCTAAAACTCCTAATTTAAATGCTTCTCCGTACCACTGTTTTTTCATTATTCTCAAGTTTTCAAAATCAATGCGAAGATACAGAAGCCTTTTGTAGAATGACAGATGTTTCATAAAAAACTTTAGGAACAATTAAAATGTTTTAAAAATATTATCTTTGTGGAAAGTACAAATCAAGAAAAGGTGCAAATAAAAGATAAGAAGTTCGAACTATACATTTCTGAAGATGAAATTCAAAAATCTATACAAACGGTAGCAAAACGAATAAACACTGATTATAAAGGCGAGGAAATCATCTTTGTTGGAGTACTAAACGGTGCGTTTATGTTTGCTGCTGACCTTATAAAGGATATTGATTTAGAATGTGAAATATCATTTGTTAAGGTAACTTCATACAAAGGAACATCTAGCACGGGAAAAGTGCATGAGTTAATTGGATTAACCACAGACATCAAAGATAAACATGTAGTTATTTTGGAAGACATAGTTGACTCGGGGCTTACCTTGAGTAAATTATACTCTATGATAGACCATAACGCACCAAAATCAGTGCAGGTAGCAACACTTTTATATAAGCCTGATGCTTTTAAAGGTAAATATCCGCCAAAGTATGTTGGAATTGAAATACCTAACAAATTTATTGTGGGGTATGGCTTGGACTACATGGAGGTAGGTAGAAATACCAGAGAAATTTATAAGATAATTGAATAAAGAAACTATGTTAAATTTAGTATTATTTGGACCTCCAGGCGCTGGAAAAGGAACGCAATCAGCTAATATCATTCGGAAATATGGACTAATACACCTTTCAACGGGTGATATTTTCAGGTTTAATATTGGAAACAAAACAGAATTAGGACAATTGGCTAAATCATATATTGACAAAGGACAATTGGTACCCGATGAAGTAACAATCAACATGTTAAAATCTGAGGTTAACAAGCACGTTAACCCAAAAGGTTTTATTTTTGATGGTTTTCCAAGAACTAAAGTCCAGGCAGAAGCTCTAGATGAGTTTTTAGCTGAGAAAGATGCCAAAGTTGCAGGAATGATTGCTTTGGAAGTTCCAGAGGATGAATTGAAAGAAAGATTACGCAAAAGAGCAATCGATTCTGGTCGAACAGATGACGCTAACCCAGAAATTATCGCAAATAGAATTTCAGTTTATAACAACGAAACTGCTCCTGTAAAAGTTTTCTACAATGCTCAAGATAAACTACACAAAATAAACGGTTTAGGCGGAATAGAAGAAATTACGGATGCAATTATCGAAACAATAGAATCCCTTAAAGATTAATTGAATGGCCTCAGATAACTTTGTAGATTACGTAAAAATATACTGCCGTTCAGGAAAAGGAGGTGCAGGTTCTCGCCACATGAGAAGAGAACGCCACATTCCCAAAGGAGGTCCTGATGGTGGTGATGGTGGTCGTGGTGGACATGTTATCATTCGAGGAAATAAGCAAATGTGGACACTTTTGCACCTTAAATTTCAAAAACACACTAAAGCCGACCATGGAAAATCGGGAGGTGCGCAACAAAGAACAGGAGCTGAAGGAAACGATGCTTATATCGATGTGCCCGTAGGAACTATCGTTAGAGATTCTGAAACCAACGAAATTCTTTTTGAAATTGATGAAGATGGTCAAGAAGAAATTGTAAGAAAAGGTGGAAAAGGTGGTCGCGGAAATACGCATTTTAAAAGTTCTACCAATCGTTCTCCAGATTACGCCCAACCAGGGGAAGATGAAGAGGAAGGATGGACAATTTTAGAGTTAAAAGTTTTAGCGGATGTTGGATTGGTAGGGTTTCCTAATGCTGGAAAAAGCACCTTACTCTCTGTGCTTTCAGCAGCTAAACCTGAAATAGCAGATTATGCATTTACCACACTTCGTCCTAATTTAGGGATAGTTAGTTACCGAGGAAATCGATCTTTCGTAATGGCCGATATTCCAGGTATTATTGAAGGTGCTCACGAAGGAAAAGGGTTAGGTCTAAGATTCCTGAGACATATCGAACGGAATTCATTATTACTTTTTCTTGTTCCTGCGGACAGTGATGACATTGCCAAAGAATATCAAATCTTGATTAACGAATTGAGACAATATAATCCTCAATTATTGGACAAGGAGAGAATTTTAGCGGTTTCCAAATCAGACATGTTAGATGATGAATTGAAGGATGAAATCAGAAAACAACTCCCTGATTTAAAAACCATTTTCATCTCTTCTGTTGCCCAGCAAAACTTGGCAGAATTGAAAGATTTAATTTGGAATACATTAGACCATGATTGAGTGGCTTAAAGAAATAGAACAGACTGTTTTAATCGCCATAAACAGCGCGCACTCTCCTTTCTTGGACTGGTTGATGTGGTGGATTAGTAATACCCCAATTTGGTTTCCTTTTTATATTTTCCTCTTTGTTTTGGTTTACTATAAATACTCTCTTAAACATGCAGTTTGGTTTACTGTTTTTGGCTTCGCAGCAGTTGGTTTTGCAGACTTCACAGCCAATTATGGATTCAAGCATACCTTTATGCGTTACCGTCCATCGCATCACCTAACATTAGGTGAACAACTGCGATATTACGAATTCAAACCGGGTGAATTATACAAAGGAGGTCAGTATGGTTTTATTTCCGGCCATGCGACAAACTCATTTGTGATTGCAGTTATGTTTATTCAGCAGTTGAAATCAAAAATTAAATTTATAGTTCCTATACTTTTGTTTTGGGCTTTACTTGTTTCATACAGCCGAATGTATCTTGGAGTTCATTATCCATCAGATATTATTGGTGGAGCACTTTGGGGGTCTGGTGTAGCTTTCCTATTCCATTTCATTTACAGGAAGACAGTCTTAAAAACATAGAAGGGCTTGGTTTTGCACTTTATTTGATCAACATTAGTTTTGTTTTATGTAGTGCTTGGTCGAGAATGCAATAAATCCATCCAATTGAGCTTATCCCACCTGTTTTTCTTGTCGGCTAAAGGCTAAGTCTTCTGAATGAAATTACTTGATATATGTATTGCTAAACTCACTTTCCAACAAGCATTGCACTATATAAAAAAACCTCCTGCATACTTCAGCAATAAACTCTCGAGACTTTATTTATGCAACAGGAATTAATGCCTCTATTTGTTCTTTAATCAGCATTCTTTCATAACTAATTTTGGAAACATCTCTTCTTGAGATATCTTTCATCATTTTGTTTATTTTAAACACCTCGAACCATTTATAAGCAAACAAACTAACAATAGGAATTACAGTTAAGAAATAAATGACACCAACAAAAGAAGGTAAATCAAATAGTTTTACCATTAGTATCATGAGTGGCACATTGAAAAGAGCAATTGCAACAAATCCCAACAACATCTTCACACTTCCCCAAAACACTTTTCGTTTAAAGGACTTCTCTACAAAGGATTTAATGAATTTATAAGGCAAATAGCTGTGTATCATTCCCAGAATCATAAAAGGAAAGGTGAAAATCAATTGTAAGTAATTCCTAGCTGTTTTTCGATTATTTGTGATCACATTATATAAAGGGGTTTCTTTAACATTTTCTTTTTCTTGAAGTAAGAAATAATTCTCAAGACGACTTTTCAACGCCATTAAATCATCATTTTTCTCCAATTCTTGTTCATTAAACCACTTCGCTAAGTTCTTAGAATATTCCCATCTTTTCAGCAAAGGTATTCTAAAGTCTGAATCCTCAGCGTTCATCCCTTTTCTGGTGATGCGCATAATATTTTCATGGAAAGGAGCCATTTTTTCATTCCTAACATCGGTGATCTGATCACGCATTTCTTGCTCCATTCTCTGCGTAAGCTCAAAAATTATTCTATTGGCATCTTTTTCATATTCGTTTTTATAATCATTTAAACAAATAGACTGACCGTTAGAAATGATACAATCACTCCCCAGCTTATTAGGGTCGGAGTAATTAGCACCAATTGCTTGGATGTAAATCTTCTTTTTCCAATTGTACTTTTCTAAAGAATTGAAACCTATTCTAATTGCACCCTTTTTTACTGGTTTCAAACGACGTATAAAAACATTGTCTGTAAAGCCCTCCGCAAAAACAATCAAGCTTCGTCCACCATTCAAAATCTTGGCACATTTATCAAAAACAGCTTCATTTTTCTTCTTCGTATCTACACCATCATGCTTTCTATAAATTGGCAGCATGTGAGCAGCCCAAAGAATAGGCTTAAGAAATGGTTTAAAAATATCAGACCTTGTCATGAAGAATACAATAGGAGCTTGACTTCCTACAACAGTTAAAGGGTCCATGAATGATGAGGCATGATTACTCATATAGATTGTTCTAGTAAAACGTTTTTTTGGTTGATTAACGTTTTTAAACCGCGGATAATAAACCCACAAGGTTAATTTTAAGATAAATCTCATAAGTATATACAATACCCTCATAACTCAGAATTTAAAATAAATTGAGCTGCAAAAATAAACTTTTTAAATCAGGATGATATAAAAAAGAAAAAATGTGACTTCAGATCAATGAGTGACCTGGCTTATTATTGCAAAAAGAATGTATTTGCTTACGATGTAGGGTTAAAGCTTAACTCTTTAAAGTTACCTTCACGAAATCCTTGCGTTAAGTCCCCGTCTAATTGATCAATTAGCGCTGAAATCAATGTTGAACTAACGTCTTCTGCCTCAACCAAATCGATTTCATTGTTGAATGGGTTTTCGTCATCATCCTTAATGATTAATTTATAAGAAAATTTAGCATTATCCTCAAACAAATGTAAACTGAGATTAACGTCTTGATTGGCAGCCTTCTCACTTAACCAATAGTAATAAATTTCAGTGATGTATAAACCTAAGGGTACCAATACATCCACTCCAAAATAATCGAAGTCTACTCTCACATCGATACTCACTTTATGGTCCTCCGCTGTACTTTTTAGATAATTGATTAAATCATATAGGTAAGTATTAATATTCACCAAACTCACCTCCATCGATTTATAAATATTCTGATGGATAAGTGCCATAGCTTGTACACGATTATGAACCTCCTTTAAAGGTGTATTTAATTTATTTTCATCCTGATGAATATAAAGGCGCAAAATACTTGATATAACCTGCAAGTTGTTGGTTACCCTATGATGAACTTCTTGAATTAATGATTCTTGTTTAGCATGTTGGTGTTTAAGTGCAGAGAATTGGCTAGACAAGGTTTCTACCGCCATATCTAAATCTGCACTTTTCCGTTCTAAGACCAGCTCTAATTTTTCTTTAATCTTACCCAATTCTAAAGCTTCATGTATTTTAACCAAAGCACCCACGGCTATTGAAGTAATAACCTCTAGAAGCTTTTGATGACCCTCATTATAAAAATGTTTATCAGGGTGTTCACTAGTAATTACCGCGTAAACAACATTGTCAATTTTTACTGGAACAATCAACTCTGAGCCTGCTTGAACTATATCAAAAATATAATCTTCACTTTTAGAAACGTCGTCAACCAAAAGTGTCTTTCCTGTTTCAGCCACCTTTCCCGCATGTCCTTCTCCAAACTTCAATTGGAGGGGATTTCTAATTTCATCATTAGCAATTTTTGCGGGTCCAAAAGCAGCCACCTGGATAAGAGATTTTGAATTGTTGTCGACCTTATAAATGACACAATCTAAAAACTTCATTTGCTTTGATACCTCGTTGGTAAGAATTCTAAAGATTTCCTTTTCTGTATTTGCAGAAATAATTTCTTGACTAAACTTATGAATCACATCAATAAGTAAAGAAAATTTTATATCATCTATTAAGTTGTCATTTTTCATAATTCAACAGTTCAGTTGCTTCGGTGGTAAATGATTAGCATCACAATATAGCAAACCGTTAACAATAATTCATATTACAAGTTGTAAAAATCTTAAAATTCGACAAAAAGCTCTTTCCTACCGTCCAATAAAATCAATTATTTTAATTGAAAATGTTCTGTGGTTTCTTTAAAGCATACTGAATTGGTTATTACAAAGGTTTTAATAATTCATTGATTCTTTACGGGCTTTGATTTTATCAAAATCAAAAACTCAATTAATGGTGGAATAAGTAAGAACAAAGACCCCCATCTTGTGAGAGAAAAGACCCAACTTCCTTGTACTGAAAAAAGTGGTAATGGAATTACAACAGCCAAAAGGCCCAAATAATACAACCAGTTGTACCAAGGCATTTTCTTTTGTAAATATCTTTTAATTATCTGTGCAAATATATAGACCACCACAGCGATTAAGAAGTTGGTTGGTAAAGTACGTAGTTCTAGAATTTCACTAGCGAGCATATAGTAAACAAAAACATATAATGCGGAGGCCATCAAAACCACCAATAATAAGTAATGCACCCCTTTATTCAATGAGTTCTTCATTTTATTTAGTTTATTTCAACACAAAGTTAAATGAATCCTTCAATAAACAAGGAAATTACAATCAATGTCGTTAAGGCATTCGTATTTTATAATCTTCAATGAATGTTCTCTTTACAGTCTAACGCAATCCAGTTTTTTGGAAGAATAACGCCAGATTATTTTGTTTTTTACTACTTTCGACCATTATAGAAATACTTATATATGCATTATTCTAAAATTACGTGTTTTGTTGCTGTTCTTCTTTTATTCTTTCCTGGAAATGCGCAAGAAATAAAAACCAAGGAAGACAGTATGATGCTGAGAAATATTTATACTGAAGCCCTTGAAAATGGAAAAGCTTACGAAGATTTACGTAGTTTATGCAAAGATATTGGTGCAAGACTTTCAGGTTCTGTGAGTGCAGAAATGGCCGTTCAGTGGGGATATCACCGCCTCAAAAAGTATGATTTTGATAGCGTTTATTTACAAGAAGTAATGGTCCCACACTGGGAGAGAGGAACTAAAGAAAACGGCTATTATCAATCGGAAAATGGTAAGATTACAAAGGTAAATCTACTTGCGTTAGGAGGTTCTGTGCCTACTAATGGCATAATGTCTGGTGAAATAATTATGTTCGAAAACAGAGACGCTCTTCTGAAAGCTGAGAAAAAAGCAATTGAAGGAAAGATCGTTTTTATTGCCCAGCCCATGGATCAGAAAATGATTACAACTTTCAACGCTTATGGGGCCTGCTATCCAATCAGAGGATTTGGCGCCATTGATGCAGCTAGGCTGGGAGCAAAAGCCGTAATTATTCGCTCTTTGAGTTTGAGTGAACACGAACACCCTCACACGGGGACCATGCGTTACGAAGAGGGCTTAAAGAAAATTCCCGCAGCGGCTTTATCTACAAATGATGCTACAGCATTAGAAAACTTGATAAAAGAAAGTCAGGGTAAACTAACTTTTCACTTTGGAATGGATTGTAAAGTTTTACCTGATAAATTGTCGCATAACGTAATTGCTGAAATAAAAGGAAGCGAAAATCCAAACAACATTATTACAATTGGTGGGCATTTGGATTCTTGGGATATTGGTGAAGGCGCTCATGATGATGGTGCCGGAATTGTGCACTCTATGGAAGCACTTCGAATTTTAAAAGAGTTGAATTATCAACCTAAAAATACTTTACGTGTCGTTTTCTTTATGAATGAGGAAAACGGAAATATGGGTGGGAAAACTTATGCAAAGAAAGTAAAAGCAAGCGGTGAGAACCATATTTTAGCCATTGAAAGTGATAGAGGTGGATTTTCTCCAAGGGGCTTTTCCGTGGATGGCAAACAAGAACATTTAGATTTAATTCGTTCGTTTCAAAGGCTATTTAAACCTTATTTAATTCACCATTTTGAATTTGGATACGGGGGTGTTGATATTGGACCTTTGAAAGACCAATTTGAAGACATTGGCTTGTTTGGCTTTGTTCCAGATAGCCAGCGTTATTTTGACTTTCACCACAATGCCAACGATGTTTTCGAAAATGTGAATAAGAGAGAATTGGAGTTAGGCGCTGGGAGTTTAAGTGCGCTGTTGTATTTGTTGGATAGGTATTGGATGTAGGGATGATTTGTGTAAGGGCGATTTGCAAATCGCCCCTACACAAATCATCCCTGCGCATATCATCCCCTGCGCAATTCACCACTCTCTACCTTCAACAAGCTTGCTGTATTATTCGTGTACAAGGCTCCGGTTCCCAACCCCTGTGGAAGGGTAATTTCATAAGTGCTTGTAAATTGTGCAATGGCATCCAGTCCCACATTTGATTCCAAAGCGCTGGTGATCCACCACGGAATATTTCTTTTTTCAGCAAGTTCAATCCATTCTTTCGTTCCTTTGAATCCGCCAATTAGACTTGGTTTCAGAATGATGTATTGAGGTTGAATTTTATCCAACAATTGCTTTTTGTCTTCCAAGTCATGAACTCCAATTAATTCTTCGTCTAAGGCTATCGGAAGAATATTTTTCGAGCAGAGTTCATGCATTTCTGTAATTTGACCTTGTTTTATAGGTTGCTCTATTGAATGCAATTCAAATTCTGATAATCTTTTTAATTTCTCTGGTGCATCTTCGGGTGTGAAAGCTCCGTTAGCATCTACTCTTAAAGTAATTTCTTTGGCCGATACTTGTTTTCTTATTCCCGCTAAAATTTCTAATTCTTTTTCGAAATCAATGGCTCCAATTTTCATTTTAATACAGGAAAACCCTTCTTTGATTTTTTGAGAAATTTGAGACTGCATGAAATCTTCATCACCCATCCAAATCAATCCATTAATAGGAATAACTTGTTTTCCTTTGGTAAAATCAGTTTCATAAAAAACTCCTTTTCCTCCATTTTTAAGATCTAAAAGTGCCATTTCTAACCCGAAATAAATTGAAGGATAATCCTTTAACTCTTCAATATTTACAGAAAAGCTATCTACATCTACAACCACCGAGTTGAGCACATTTTCATAGGAAGCATCATCCAAATAATCTGGCGAAAGTCCGGGAATAACACTACACTCGCCTACTCCTTTAATTTCTGGGTTCTCTTGATTCCAAACCGTAATGAACCAAGCTTTTTTCTCAGTTAAAACACCCCGACTGGTCCCGCTTGGGCGTTTAAATTCAAATACTTTTTTTTCAAAACTGGCTTTTAAACTCATAATACTGTAGAAATTAAAAAGAGAATAGAAATTGCGAATGTTGAAAGTGCGACTTTCTTTAATTCTGGGTCTAGGGTTTGAGGAATTTTCGTTTTCCAAACTTTAGAAAGGTGTTTTGTAAGAATAATATAGGGGAATAAAGCGATTAAACTCAACCACCACTCATTTAACAAGATGAAAGTTAGAATTCCAATAAATGAACCTACAATCAAAAAAGTATGGTAGATTTTTGCTTTTTCGAATCCCATGGAGACCACAATTGTTCTTTTATTCACTAATTTATCGTTTTCATGATCACGCATATTATTGAGATTAAGAACTGCGATACTCAACATTCCAATTCCGATAGCCATACCCAACAAACCCCAATCGAATTGTTTTGAGTACAAACTATAAACTCCTAAAACACTAACCAATCCAAAAAATATAAACACCATAACGTCTCCCATCCCATTATATCCGTAGGCTTTTTTTCCAACGGTATAGGTTATTGCTGCCAAAACACTCAATAAAGCCAAAACGACGTAAGCCCAAAGTACGGAAGAAGGCATTCCAGTTGTTCCGATAATGATCAATGGAATTGCAGTCACTAAAGAAAGCACCGACATCACAACAGAACCGAAAATCATTCCTTTTTGAGTAATTTTCCCAGATTGAATAGCACGCATTGGGCCTACCCGACCTTCATTATCTGCACCTTTATAGCTATCGCCTAAATCGTTAGCAAAATTGGATAGAATTTGAAGAAATAAAGTGGTGAGGATAGCAAGCGCAAAAATTCTATTATCCCAAAAACCTTGCTTGTAAGCCACGAAGCTTCCTACTATAATCCCCGAAAGAGAGAGCGGTAAAGTTCTTAATCGCGCTGCATGAATCCAACTTTTAATTTCCATGGTACAAAAATCATAATTTAAATTAAAGAAAGAGGAATTAAGGGAGAGAAAGTTTTAGAAGGTGCCAGTGGTGTTGAATTTTTTACTTCAAAGTTACGAAAAGAACACCTGTGGTGCTTGGTTTTTACATAGAGGAAAAGTGGAGAAGTCACAGAGTTACACAGAGCGAAAAAGAAGTAGAAAAGGAAGAAAATGAGGTAAAGTTTAGGTAAGAGCACCTGCGGTGCTTGGGTTTTACACAGAGGGGAAAAGGAGGGGTTTCACAGAGGTACACAGAGGAAAAAGAAGTAGAAAAGGAAGAAAAGGAGGTGAAGTTTTGGTAAAAGCACCTGTGGGGCTTGGATTTTACGCAGAGGAAAAGTGGAGGAGTCACGGAGTTACACAGAGCGAAAAGAAGTAGAAAAGGAAGAAACGTCTTAGGTCTTAAGAGGGAAAAGAGAAATAAAATGTAATCAATTGATTTTCAGGAATAATTAAAAAATAATATATTTATATAAAAACTAAAAGATGATAGGTAAAAATATAACAGCAGAGATAATTGGAGGTGCAATAGAGGTACATAAAGCGCTTGGTCCGGGACTTCTTGAATCCGCATATAATGAGTGTTTAGCTTACGAATTGGAATTAAGAGGTTTACATATACAACGAGAAATCGCTTTGCCCATAATTTACAAAGAAGTTATAATCGATCACGGTTATAGAATTGATTTGTTAGTTGAAGAAAGGAATGTTGTCGAATTAAAAGCTGTTGAAAAATTTACAGATGTACATACCGCTCAAATCTTAACATATATGAAATTAGGCAAATATGATTTAGGATTATTGATCAATTTTCATGAAAAACTATTGAAAAACGGAATTAAGAGATTTGTGTTTTAGTGCTTAGAGAGAAACTCCCCTCCCCTTCTAAATTACCTCCGTGCAACTCCGTGACTCCTCCATTAAACCTCCGTGTAAAAATAACCCCAATTACAACGCAGTTGAAATTCTTAAAAAACACCTCCATCCCAAAACCATCAATAAAAACCTCCGCGCAACTCCGTGACTCCTCAAATAAACCTCCGTGTAAAAACAACCCAAATTACAACGCGGTTGAAATTCTTAAAAAACACCTCCATCCCAAAACCATCAATAAAAACCTCCGTGCAACTCCGTGACTCCTCCATTAAACCTCCGTGTAAAAATAACCCCAATTACAACGAAGTTGGAATTCTCCAAAAACACATCCATCCCAAAACCATCAATAAAAACCTCCGCGCAACTCCGTGACTCCTCCATTAAACCTCCGTGTAAAAACAACCCAAATTACAACGCAGTTGGAATTCTCCAAAAACACATCCATTCAAAAACCATCAATAAAAACCTCCGTGCAACTCCATGACTCCTCAAATAAACCTCCGTGTAAAAACAACCCAAATTACAACGCTGTTGGAATTCTCTAGGTGATTCGTAATTAAATATCAACAAACTTCTTCTACATTTGTCTATTCAATAGAAAAACAGGGTATAATGGCAGAAATTGTAAATAAAATTCAGCAAAGCGGATTAATTCAGCTTGACTTAGCGAGTTTCAAACCAAAAGAAACGATAGTAACCATCGACTTGAAAGAGAACCTATGGCAAGAATTGGCCTTAAAAGAAAAAGACTTTCGTGCATTTGTGAAAGAAAACGATTGGTCAAAATACAAAGGCCAAATTGTTGGTGTTTTTTGCTCTGCAGATGCAATTATTCCAACCTGGGCTTTCATGTTGGTAATCTCAAAGCTTCAAGAACACGGAGCAAAAGGCTTTGTTGGGGATGAAATGGAAGCTGAAAAACAAATGATTTTATCCAACATTCAAGCCTTGGATTTAGAAGAATATAGCGATGGAAGAATAATCATCAAAGGATGTTCTGATGTTGCACATCCAGCTTTTGCCATGACAGAATTGGTAAAGCATTTACAGCCTGTGGCAAAAAGTATAATGTATGGAGAGCCTTGTTCTACAGTGCCAGTATTTAAAAAGAAAAAAAATAACACATTGTAGAGGCGCACTGCAGTGCGCCTCTACAATGTGTTAACCAATCCCCCACCCCATTCTCTTAATAATCCATATCTTTGTCAAGTGTCAGAAAGGTTAAACAAACTCAACGAGAAAATCAAAACATTGCCGGAGAAACCTGGCATATATCAGTATTTTGATGAAGCAGGAACCATCATTTATGTGGGAAAAGCCAAAAATCTTAAAAAAAGGGTGAATTCCTATTTCACTAAGAATCATGACACTGCGAAAACAAGAATTTTAGTTCGAAAGATACACGACATGCATTACATGGTTGTGGATACAGAACAAGATGCTTTATTGTTGGAGAATAACCTTATCAAAAAATATCGTCCAAAGTATAATATTGCACTAAAAGATGACAAAACCTACCCTTGGATTTGCATTAAAAATGAACGTTTTCCAAGAATCTTTTCTACACGTAGGGTAATCAAAGATGGCTCTAAATACTTTGGGCCCTACCCCTCTGTTTATGTCGTTAATACTTTACTCGACTTAATGCGAGAATTATATCCGCTGCGCAATTGCAATTACGATTTAAGTCAAGATAAAATTGATGCAGGAAAATATAAAGTTTGTTTAGAGTATCATATTGGAAATTGCAAAGCGCCCTGTGTTGGAAAGGAAAAGGAGGCAACTTACAATGAATATATCGAGCAAATTGAACATATAGTTAAAGGAAATATCGCCTCTGTAATTCGCATGTTGAAAGACAAAATGCAAGAAGCCGCAGAACGTTTTGCTTTTGAGGAAGCGGAAGAAATGAAACAGAAAATTCAAGCCTTAGAAAAATATAGGGCCAAATCTACAGTTGTTTCTCCAACCATTCACCAGGTGGATGTCATTACTCTAGAAAAAGCAGACAAGAAAGCATTTGTAAATTATCTGGTCATCAATAATGGAACAATAATTCATGGTTTCACAGTGGAAGTAAAAATGAAACTGGATGAATCTGATGAAGAGATTTTGAGTTTTGCTTTATTGGAAATGCGTGAAAAATTCAACAGTCAATCAAAGGAAATATTGATTGAAAATGCCGAAAATTTTGAAATGGAAGGATTGACTTTTTTCACTCCTCAGCGCGGCGATAAGAAACATTTATTAGACCTTTCACAACGAAACGCTAAATATTTTAAGCTTCAACAACAGAAACAAGAATCACTAAAAAATCCAGAAATAAAGGTAGAACGCATTCTGAAAACCATTCAAAAAGATTTCCGATTGAAAGAACTTCCATATCACATGGAATGTTTTGACAATTCTAATATTCAAGGAACGAATCCAGTTTCGGCATGTGTAGTTTTTAGAAATGGTAAACCAAGCAAGAAGGATTATCGTCATTTCAACATCAAAACAGTCGAAGGACCAGATGATTTTGAATCGATGCGCGAAGCACTTTACCGCCGTTACAAAAGAATGGTCGAAGAAGGTCAGGATTTACCACAATTGGTAATTGTCGATGGTGGAAAGGGACAGTTAAGTGCAGGACTAGATGCACTAGAAAAACTGGGGCTTCGCGGGAAAGTCCCCATCGTAGGTATCGCAAAGCGACTAGAGGAAATCTTTTTTCCTGGCGACAGTATTCCTTTGTATATCGACAAGAAAAGTGAAAGTTTAAAAGTCATTCAACACATGCGAAACGAGGCACACAGATTTGGAATTGAACACCACCGCAATCGCCGAAGTAAAGGTGCTTTGGTCTCAGAATTAATTCAAATCAAAGGAATCGGAGACAAAACACAAGAAGATTTAATGAAGCACTTTAAAACTGTTTCGAAGATTAAGGCAGCCAGTGAGGAAGAGTTGGTTGAGGTAGTTGGATTGGCGAAAGCGAAGGTTTTGAGAAAGAGTTTTGAAGGGAATGAGGAGAATTAGTCCTCCCCCTTTAGCCCCCTTCCCGATAAAAATCGGGAGGAAACTCTCCGAAATCGGCTTTAAAAATTTAATAAACAGCTATTTAATTCAATAATTAAAGGATTGACTTGATTTATAAATGTAGCGTTTTTTCATCCTCCGTCAGCTGAAGGAAGAGACCGAGGGAGAGGGTTACATCAATGAAGAAAATAAAATTAAAAAAACAAAAACAATGCAAGTACTATTCATAGACACAGTTCACCCAATTTTAGAAGAACGTTTAACAGAAAAAGGATTCACCTGTATTGATGGAACATATTGGTCGCGTGAAAAATGTATCGCAGAAATCCCAAAAATGGAAGGTCTTGTCATTCGTTCTCGTTTTCCTATGAATGAAGATTTTTTAAAACACGGAACGCAATTAAAATTCATTGCAAGAAGTGGAGCGGGAATGGAAAATATCGATTTAGAATACACCGAAAAACACAATATCCAATGTTTTAATGCGCCCGAAGGAAACAGAAATGCTGTGGGCGAACATGCATTAGGAATGTTACTTTCTTTATTCAACAAGCTAAAAAAAGGCGACACTGAAGTACGTCAGGGAATATGGGATAGAAAAGGAAACCGTGGAATTGAATTGGACGGAAAAACTGTTGGAATTATCGGTTACGGAAACAACGGTGGAGCATTCGCCAAGAAACTAGCTGGTTTTGATGTGAAAGTTTTGGCTTACGATAAATACAAGGGGAATTACGGAAATCAATATGCGCAAGCTGCAACGATGGAGGAAATCTATAAAGAAGCAGATATAATTTCATTTCATATTCCTCAAAATGAAGAAACAATGTTTTTAGCCGATAAAGAGTTTTTTGACGCATTTGAAAAGCCGATTTTTGTCATCAATCTGGCAAGAGGAAAAATCGTTCGCACTTCTGCCCTACTCAAAGGATTAAATTCTGGAAAAATATTAGGAGCTTGTTTAGATGTGCTAGAATACGAAAGTGCATCGTTTGAAAAAACCTTGTCGGGTGATGAGAACCCTGAGTTCAATGCGCTTTTGGAATCTGACAAAGTTTTATTTTCACCTCATGTTGGTGGTTGGACGATTGAAAGTTATTTTAAGTTGAGTGATGTGTTGGCTGATAAGGTTATAGAATATTTCAAATAGCACTAAATTGTCAGCACTGTGATTTATTTGATTTTGGGATTTATGGGATAGTAAAAGATTTTGTTGGTTGGGTATTAAACCTAGTTCGCATTAAATTGTCTCTCAATATTCAATACACTTATACTTTTGTCGAAATATTACGGACGATTACTCCCTTTGGTCATGAGATCGCTTCGCTAAGTTTACAAATCACCCCTACATTTCTCTTCGTAAAATTGATTATCCAAATCCTATTGCATTCATCGTTCAACATTCATCGTTTTTCTTTCTCTGCGAAACTTTGCGAAAGCTCAGCGTATCTCTGCGTCAACTTCCAATTCCAAATTCCGCATCACAATCCTAACCGTCTGCCTCGTCTTCTGCTCCATTAAAATCTCTCGCCCTTTCGTAACTCTATCAATCGTTTTTTGGTCATAATGGCGAATCGTTACCAATTCCAAATTATCATTATAGCGCACTTCGTATTCATCGCTCAGCATTTCAACTAGATTTTTCAATTCATCTTTGTTGATGTCTAAACACACAGAAAAACTTACGGCAGAATTTTGCATTACGTTAATGTGTCCGCCTGATAAGGCTAGTTTCTTAAAAATATCACTTAAATTTTCTTCTACAACGAATGAAAAATCTTTGGGGGTTATGGAAAGTAAAACTTGGTCTACTTTAAAAATAAACGAGGGCACCAAATCATCGTTTTCTGTTGAAGCTTGAATAATTGTTCCAGGCGCTTCGGGATCTAAGAATGACTTTATATATAAAGGAATGCTCTTATTTTGAAGTGGTTTAATTGTTTTCGGGTGAATTACCGATGCTCCATAATAAGCCAATTCAATTGCTTCTCTGAATGAAATTTTATCCAATTTCACCGTGTTTTCAAACCATTTTGGGTCGGCATTCAACATTCCAGGAACGTCTTTCCAGATGGTTACACTTTCTGCATTGGTACAATAAGCGATAATTCCAGCGGTAAAATCTGACCCTTCTCTACCTAAAGTTGTGCTGAATCCTTCTTTGGTGTGTCCAATAAATCCCTGAGTAACAGAAATCCTACATTTTTTCGATTTTAATTCGGAACTTATCAGTTTTTGGGTTCTTTCCCAATCCACTTCAGCTTTTCTGTAGGCATTGTTTGTTCTGATGAAAGTTCTGGCATCTTTCCAACATACATCATTTTCATAAAGCGAAAGATAAGCTGCGATAATTTTAGTTGAAAGCACTTCTCCTAAGGAAACAATTTGATCGTATTGGTAATTGTAATTTTCAACCAATCGCTCGTCTTTTTGAGCAATTAAATCCATAAATATTTCATTGACTTCATCGAAAATCGGGTGAGAATTATCATCAAAAAGTCCATTCATAATTTCTAAATGAAATTCCTTTCTATCTTCTCCGAGAGCACAAAATGCATCATAATCTTTAGCATAGAGCGCATTCACAATTCCTTCCATTGCATTTGTGGTTTTCCCCATTGCGGATACCACAACAAATAATTCGTCGTTTTTATATTGATCTAAAATCGATTTTACATTCTTCACTGCGCTTGCTGTTTTTACTGAAGCACCACCAAATTTAAACACTTTCATTCTTACAGATTTTCATTGCGAATTTAATGTTTTTAAATTAAGGATTATGCAATTAGAGAGAGATTTGGTTTGCGCTGTAATGGAACGCGGATGACGCGGATGCAAGCAGCGCGGATAATCACGGATTTTTTGTTGGGTTTGGTTGGATAATTGCGGATTTTGAAATGCACTGTGCCTACCATTCAATTATTAAATATCGAAGGTAAAATCTCCTTGTTATCATCAAAGAAACAAATGATTTAAAAGATAAACATTATACGAAGGAATAATGTAGGGACGATTTGTAAATCGTCCACGCCCATTATCAAAGCAAAATCCTCATTGAAAATCCAAATCGTCCCTTCTAGATTATTAAAACATAATCCAAAATCACCAAATACATTTCCTACATATACTTTCCAATAAGCATTTCTTATTATTATATTAGACAACTCAAGCAAAGAGACAAATTTAAACGGAAGAGTAACGAAATAAAGATGAAAGACTTAAAGAAAGGAGAGAATTCAGATTTAACAAAAGCCTTCATCGAAAACGATTTTGCAGCGGAGGTTTTTTCCCAACTCAGCAAAGAATTCGCTAAAGTTGGAATCCTAATCGAATTTTCAGATGAAGAACTATCTTCCTTTGAATCATTTCAAAAGAGATTATCAGATGAAATTGAACTCATTATGAGGACATCTGCTAGCCGAATCGACCAACTTTTATACGTTGCCGACCTGCCAGAAGACAAAGTGAAAGCGGCTTTCAGAGATAATGAAAACCCCGTAACAGAATTAGCAAAAATGCTTTTGATGAGAATAGCGCAAAAAGTGAATTTTCGAAGGCGTCATAAATTGGGTTTACTTTAATTTCTGAGGAGCGTTTAATTGAACAATTTCGAGGATTTTAACGTTTAAAGTGTAATAAAATTGTAAATTTGCCCTTCCGGATAATGTTAAAAAATGACATGGACAAAGTATCATATATAGGTAACGCCGACGTTAATGCAATTGACGACTTGTACAACACGTACAAAAATGACCCAAGTAGTGTAGACGAAGGGTGGAGAAAATTTTTCGAAGGATTCGAATTTGGACAAACTAACTATGAAGATGGTGGTGAAGTTCCAGAAAATTTCCAAAAAGAATTTAAAGTAATCAATCTAATAGAAGGGTATCGCAAGCGCGGACATCTTTTTACTCACACAAATCCTGTGCGTGAAAGAAGACAATATGCGCCAGATCTTTCAATTGAAAATTTTGATTTATCAGAAAGTGATTTAAATACTGTTTTCCAAGCAGGAACGCGCATTGGACTAGGTCCAGCAACGTTGAAAGACATTGTTGCACACATGAAAAGCGCCTACTGCGAAAGCATAGGTTTAGAGTTTCACTATATCAGAAATCCAAAGCGCAGGCAATGGTTTCTTGATGAATTAGAACTAGATAAACGACCAAAATTTACAGGAGATGACAAAAAAGCCATCTTTAGAAAATTAAGCGAAGCAACACTTTTCGAACAGTTTTTACAGAAAAAATACGTTGGACAAAAACGTTTCTCTGTAGAAGGTGGTGAAGCTTTAATTTCTGGTTTAGATCAAATGGTTCGCAGAGGAGCAGATCTAAACGTAAAAGAATTTGTTGTAGGAATGGCACACAGAGGTCGTTTAAACACGCTAGTAAATATTTTCGATAAAGATTTAACCGAGCTTTTCGGTGAAATCGAAGGGAAAGAATTTGATGATGACGATACCTTCGATGGTGATGTTAAATACCACCTCGGTTTAACACGAAACATTGAAGTAGGTGACAAAAAACTACAACTCACACTAGCTCCAAACCCTTCTCACCTAGAAGCGGTTGGACCAGTCGTAGAGGGAATTACCAGAGCAAAAATAGACGATTATTTAAAATCTGAAAACGAAATAGTCCCAATTATCATTCATGGAGATGCTGCAATTTCTGCTCAAGGAGTAGTGTATGAAGTTATCCAAATGTCTGAATTAGAAGGTTACGACACTGGAGGGACAATTCATATAGTGGTCAATAACCAAGTTGGATTTACAACGAATTACAAAGATGGTCGTTCAAGTACATACTGTACAGATATTGCCAAAACAACTTTAAGTCCAGTATTCCATGTGAATGGAGACGATGTTGAAGCAGTAGCACAGACTTTCTTGATTGCACTAGAATACAGACAGAAATTTAATAAGGATATATTTATCGACTTACTTTCGTACAGAAAATATGGTCATAACGAGGGTGATGAGCCTAAGTTTACGCAACCACAATTGTATGAGAAGATTTCAAAACATCCTAATCCAAGAGAAATCTACAAATCTCAATTATTGGAAGAAGGTGTAATTGATGAAGATTTTGACAAAGCCATGAAAGTGGAGCTTGAGGAAAAATTAGATTCAAAATTTGAGGCTGCTAAAAAAGAAGACAAGGTAATTGTAACTAATTTCTTAGATGAAATTTGGAAAGACTTCGACTATGCAACAGAAGAAGATTTTGACAAAGTCATCGACACAAAATTCCCAAAAGATAAATTAATCGAACTCGGAAAGAAAATTGCGACATTACCCGATGGAAAGAAAATTTTCAGAAAGGTTTTAAAGCTATTTAAAGACCGTTTAAAAATGATTGAAAACGATAAGTTGGATTGGGGAATGGCAGAAATGCTTGCCTATGCTACTTTATTGGTTGAAGGTCATCCAGTTCGTGTTTCAGGTCAGGATGTTGAACGTGGAACTTTCTCTCACCGTCATGCAGTGGTAAAAACTGAGGACGAAGAAGAAGAAATAATCACTTTAAACTTACTTGAAAAAGACCAAGCTGAAATGTCGATCTACAACTCACTACTTTCAGAGTATGGAGTTTTAGGATATGAGTATGGTTATTCTTTGGCACAGCCTAACGGATTAACAATTTGGGAAGCACAATTTGGTGACTTCATGAATGGAGCTCAAATTATTATTGACCAATTTATTACAGCTGGAGAAGACAAGTGGAATGTACAGTCTGGATTGGTAATGTTATTGCCTCACGGATACGAAGGTCAAGGAGCGGAACACTCTTCAGCAAGAATGGAGCGCTACTTACAAAGCTGTGGAGACTTGAACATGCAATTGATCAATCCTACAACACCTGCAAACAATTTCCATGCTTTACGTAGACAATTAAAGCGTAATTTTAGAAAACCATTAGTTGTGTTTTCTCCAAAAATGCTACTGCGTTATCCTAAAGCAGTTTCCACAATGGAAGATTTGGCAACGGGAAGTTTCCAAGAAGTGATAGATGATCCAAGAAACATTCATGAAACAGCAACAAATGTAGTTTTATGTTCTGGGAAAGCTTATTACGACTTTATTGCCGAGGCAGAAGAACGCGGAGTTACAGACATGGCATTCGTTCGTGTTGAGCAACTCTATCCTTTACCTCAAAAACAAATTGATGCTATTTTGGCGAAATACAAAAACGCTGAAAACATCATTTGGGGACAGGAAGAACCAGAAAACATGGGTGCTTGGACATTTATGGCAATGAACATGAGACACATTGACTTGAAGTGCGTTTCACGAAAAGCTTCTGCAGCACCAGCAGCTGGAGCAAAAGAGATTCACTTGAGAAGGTTAAAAGAATTATACAACAAGTTATTTGAATACGCAGCAGTAGCTGCTAAATAAAATTATAGAGAACAGATGGCAATGCTAGAAATGAAAGTACCAAGCCCAGGAGAATCGATTTCAGAAGTTGAGATCGCTGAATGGCTTGTTGCAGACGGAGATTACGTTGAAAAAGATCAAACAATTGCAGAAGTAGATTCTGACAAAGCAACTTTAGAATTGCCTGCTGAAGCTGCGGGAATAATTACTCTAAAAGCTGAAGAAGGAGACACAGTTGCTGTTGGTCAAGTAGTTTGCTTAATTGACACTTCTGCTGAAGCACCAGAGAAATCTGAAGCACCAAAAGAAGAGAAAAAGGAAGCACCTGCAAAGGAAGTAAAAGAAGAAAAGAAAGAAACGAAGAAGGAAGAAGCTCCTGCTGCAGAGTCGAAAGATTCTTATGCTAAAGGAACTGCTTCGCCTGCTGCATCTAAAATAATGAAGGAGAACAATGTTTCTTCTAAGCAAGTTTCTGGAACTGGAAAAGATGGCCGCATTACAAAACAAGATGTTGTTGATGCAATGGCTGCTGGTTTTGATACTGAATCTACATCAGGTTGGGGTGGAACACGCGACAAGACACCAAAGAAAATGTCTATGTTGCGTCGTAAAGTAGCAGAGCGTTTAGTAGCGGTAAAAAGCGAAACAGCGATGCTAACTACTTTCAATGAAGTAGACATGAAGCCAATCATGGACTTGAGAACGAAGTACAAAAAAGCGTTTGCTGATCACCACGAAGTGAATTTAGGATTTATGTCTTTCTTCACCAAAGCGGTTACTGAAGCGTTGAATTTATTCCCTTCTGTGAATGCGCAAATCGATGGTAAAGAAATGATCATGCACGATTATGCTGACATCGGAATTGCGGTTTCTTCTCCAAAAGGTTTAATGGTTCCTGTTGTGCGCAACGCAGAGCAAATGACTTTAGCTGAAATTGAAGCAGAAATCAAAAGATTAGCGATTAAAGCACGTGATGGTAAAATTACTCCAGACGAAATGACGGGTGGAACATTTACAATCACAAACGGAGGTGTTTTTGGTTCTATGATGTCAACACCAATTATCAACCCACCACAATCCGCTATTCTTGGAATGCACAACATCGTTGAGCGTCCAGTAGCTATTGATGGAAAAGTTGAAATTCGTCCGATGATGTATTTAGCACTTTCTTACGACCACAGAATTATCGATGGTAAAGAATCTGTAAGTTTCTTGGTGAAAGTTAAAGAAATGTTGGAGAATCCGGAGAGAATGATATTTGGAGGGAAAGATCCAATCCAAGTTTTATTAGGCCTATAATTTTGGATTTGTTCGGGCGAATTGTAAAATGCCCTTACAAATCTACAATATCAAACAATATTAAGGAATGTCGAAAGGCGTTCCTTTTTTTGTGGGCTTTGATTTTTCAAACCGTTCAAACCTTGATAATATTTCGGTGGAATGGTTGTTTTTACTATAGAAAAAAAATCATAAATCGACCTTACTTTAATTTACCCTCTTCCCAGCGGTACCACCAAGTACCAATCCAAAATAATGTCCGCCTTTAGGAAAGCTAAATTTATCTTTATAATCATTTTTAAAAGTATACTCAAAACCAATACTGAAGTGATTGATGTTTAGTTTTATTTGTGGATAAACGGCATAATCAAATTCAAACTCAGGATATAGTGCGTCATCTGTTGCTGTAAAAACTCCAGCATTTAGTACTCCATCCAAGGATAACTTCGGGTTGAAATCAACATGAAATCCTAAACCAACTTGAGCTGGAGCCAAAAGTAATCCATAGTTATGAATTCCTACTCTAGCCCATGTCAACCGAAAAAGAATTGTTGTTTTCTTCTTTTGATCCAAGACCCAATAATTTCCCATTTCGCACTGAACGCCCACCACTGCAATTCCAGCTCCACCAGTTGAATGAGTATATCCATCACCAAGGTCTGTTACCACTTTCTTTTTGTAATATTCCATTCCCACAGCAGGAATGACATTGCAAAAAAGACGTTTTAATCCCAAAGTATCTTGATTTTGTCCATAATTAACAAGAGGCTGACTGAAGAAAATTAAAAGCAGACTGAGTTTTAAGTATTTCATAATAAACTAGAAAAGTAGTTAGACTAAGTTAAGAAAATGATTTGAAACAAATGTTACCATTCAAAGACTTTTGAATTATGAGGATGAATCGAAATGATTTGTTGTCCTAGACGAATTTGAACTTTACCATTCAATTCTTGACACTTTTTTCAAATCCGAATTTGATTCCACTTAAAGTTACCAATAATTTCAATTTAAAACCTTTGAGATTAGTTTAATATGACTTAATGACTTATTGAAGATTTTCTAATCAACAAAAGAGATTCCTCAATACTGGGTATTTTCGAAATGATAATCGATAGGTTGGTTAGGTGGGGAAAGTTGCCGAAGCGAAGCTTCAGCAACTTTCCCCAATCAATAATATATAACACCTGTCATCCAAAGGAGTTAAACGACTGAGGAGTCTCTTTTTGATTATCGTTAAATATTAATTTGGCTTGAAAGTCATAATTTATAGCTAGTTATTTCAATTATATAAAACTGGTATGATAGCGGTTAACCACTTTGGAATTTTAATGCCTATCGGGATCTTTGCCAGTAATAAAACCACCTAAGCTCTATTCCTTGGCAAATGGTTTGCGCTGTATTGGAACGCAGATGACACGGATGCATCGGCAAGTTCAGCAGAACTGCAAGCAACGTGGATAATCACGGATTTCTTGCGACATGAATCCTAAATATTGTCATACCTTGAAATTAATAATATATCATATTTCATAAAACTCTGTTTTAATGGAGGATTGAAGTTTAACTCTAAATTTACTGGTAAAGTATCGGATACGCATTAAAATTATAGAAGTTTTAATTTTTCAGAGAATGGTAACAATTTAGATTTATAATGTTGAACATAATTTACAACAACTTATACATATGAGAAACCCCATACTATTTTTAAGTCTATTTATAATTTATTAAAGCTCTTTGGCCCAAGACGATACGTGTTACTACAAATTAATCGACTCCGCCCAACACTTCATCGCTAATGAAGATTTCGCAAAGGGTGATTCTTTTTATCACAAAGGACTTAATTCATACAGGGTGGTTCCAAATGATTATGATAAAGCAATTTTAAACAATTACATCGTCCATAATAAGCTAGATTTCGATTTGATAAAAACAGGATTCTACAACGGATTAAAATATTCATTAGATAACTACAATCCTCCTTATTCTAAAAGGAAAATAAAGAAAATCTACCGTAAAAATAAGCTAAAGAAGAAAAAAGGTTCACTTCCTGTATATTATACATTGATTAGAGATCAAAGATCACGATCTAAAAAAAATGGAGATATCGTAAAAGCGGATAGTATCACAGGTGTAAAACTTAAAAAATGGATAGTAGAGAAACCTCATCTCTTTGATCGATTTCAAACAAGTTTTCTAGGCTCTGAAATGATTGGTACTTTAGTGATTCATTCTGGCTGGAACAACTTAGAATCAGTTCAAGATTCAATTTACAGCTTAACAAAAAAAGGTTTAATTCACAGAGATGTTTTTGGAAGTATAATAGAAAGAAGTGCACTTTACAATGGATGCGTTTTCACTATTGATTCTGAAAATCAAAAAATAGAAGAACGACGAGATTTAGAAACAATGCTTTGCAATTATATTTATTATTCCAATATTTTCGTTGGCTATGGTGGAATGCGAGATGTAGAAAGACAAGCGTTAATTTTGCCACCGATTCATCCTTCTTTCACAGAAGAAAGTATTAATAAGCTCAGAAATCACCTTTTTTATAGTGATGTGAGTATGTTGTATGGAAGCCCTCGATATTTGAAAGTTTCAGCTGAGGAGTATTGTGATTTTAGGAAGAAGCTTAGGAGATAGATTCTTTTATTGGAGGTGAAAATTATACTTTTTGTAAATTTTAAAATTCACTTCTCAAACGTCCGGTATTTTCGGACAGTTCGCGTGCACGACAAAATAGTAAAAACTTATTCAGAAAAAAAATCCCAACAACAATTAGTAAAAGGGTATTCTGATTATTTTTTTGTAAATTTGAGTAAACAGTAAAAAAATGACTGACATTCAATTATATACAAAACTATCTGAACTACCTTCCAGCCTGCATGCGGAGGTAGAAAAGTTTATTGATTATCTTCAGTACAAATCAAAAAAACAAAATCAAAAAAACAACAAAAGAGTTTCTGGTAAGGCTAAAGGTCTTATTAAAATGAAAAGTAATTTTGATGAGCCAATAGATGGATTTAAAGAATATATGAAATGAATCTACTCCTAGATACCCATGCAGTTATCTGGTTTATTACAGACAGTAGCAAGCTACCTAATAAAACCAAAACCATCATTGAAAATGGCAATAACAACTGTTTTGTGAGTATAGCTAGTTATTGGGAAATCGGTATTAAATACTCAATTGGTAGACTTGAATTGGGTACAGATTTAAAAACAATTTTTAAAATTATCGCAGATTCAGGTTTTAACACACTTCCCATATCACCAAATCATATACTTGCGAATGCTGAACTAAAATTTTATCATCAAGACCCCTTCGATAGAATTATAATTGCTCAATCCATTATAGAAAATATGACAGTAGTTTCAAAGGATGGGCAATTCAAGCATTATGAGGTTCCTATATTATGGGAAATATAAAATTTGGATAGCATTTGAGTCTGGTTTTTACGAAAAAGCATTACGCATTCAAAAGTGGAGTTCAAATAGAATTTGATTTGGTTGAGGTAATAATTAATGACTAAACATATTATCTTGTTTTAGATTAAAACATTTACTTACAAGGTTCTTGCTTGCCATCCTCCTCGTTTTTTGTCCTATTGGTTTTAGTCAAGATGATTTTAGCTGCACTAAAAGGGAAGTCATTGATAAAATTAAGAATTAGTCGTAGAAAATAATTACTGCATCCATTTAACTATTATATTGCTACTTTAAAATGAAACAATCATTACTCATGAAGCCAATTACTGGACTTTTTATCGTCTTTTTATTCCAAATAATTCTTGCTAGTTCAATCTTTGGTCAAGCTACAAACAATGTTGTTATTGATTTATCAAAAGAAATTACTAACGATAAAATTCAAGTGGAAATTCATGATTTGAACTTTAAAAAAAACAGAGACACCCTTTTTTTCCCCGCCGTTGTTTTAGGGATGTATGAAGAAAATAATTTTGGTCAATACATTGATGAAATAAAAGTTAGTTACGTCAACGGAGACATCAAGACAATAAAAAGTACTAAGCAAAATCTCTTTATACTAAAGGATGCGGCCGAGGTAACTAAAGTTAGTTATTGGGCAAAAAGCACAATAAACAACAAAAGTTTGTTCCTTCCCGCAGGTTCATTCTTTGAACAACATGGTGCATTTTTATTAAACTTCCATTCGCTTGTCCCCTACTCCAAAAGCACCATGAACAACTCCTACAAAATAACAATTAAAAGAAATAATGAAATAACGGCTGTAGGTGCGCTTCCAATAAAAAGCATTGAAGAGGAAGATAAAGATATTATTACTGCCGCGGATTATCACGAATTAATAGACTCTCCATTCCTGTATTCAAAATTCAAGGCAAAAGACACTACCTCCATTCGTTTGAAACATGGAATAATACAAATTGCTATTGCACCCAATATTTACAATTTAGATGCTGAATACATTAAAAAAACAATAGCTCCAGTTCTAAATGTATTAGAAAAGGATTCGCTTTTTAGCACATTATTCGAAGATAAATACTGTTTACTCTTTGGTTTTACGGATGAATATTCTCACAACACAGGGGCGCTTGAACACAACAAGTCATCTGTATACATCTTCAACGATACCAATGATTTCGACAATAAGCTCAAGGAGTTTGTTGCCCATGAAATTCTGCACATTTTAACTCCTTTAAATCTAAGGAGCGAAAGAATTGATGCTTTCGATTTTAATTCGCCCTTGTTTTCTAAGCATTTATGGTTATACGAGGGAGTGACAGAATACCTTGCTATGAAAGCCAATATGAATGCCAAGCTCATAGACACGCTTCAGTTTTTCAAACAACTTAGAATGAATTATAACTATGGCAAAGAATCAAATATTAAATCATTAACTCAATTTAGTGAAAACATTTTGGACAAAAGGCACCAAGAAAACTATGGAGCTATTTACACACAAGGGGCCATCACAGCCTTCTATTTAGACTATCTCTTTGCAAAAGAATCAGGAGGGGAATTGGGAATATCTGACCTATTGGCTTATGCTATGAAAAGCGCAAGTACAGATGGCGTTTTTAACGAAGAAACCTTCTTTCAAGACTTAGAAGATGAATTCCCAATAGTAAAAGATTTCTTTGAAAACATGATTATTTCCTCAAACAAAAGTCCTTTCCATGACTATCTAAATCAATTAGGAGTGTCTTTTAAGAAAGACACCATTCAGCGAAGCAAGACCTATTTTACTTATGGCTTACGACGAATTGACTATCGTTTGCCTAAGTACATCGTCATTAAAAATCAAGAATTAAATGACTCCTTGGGAATCAAAAAGTTGAAAATTCATAAAATAAATGGCAAAACGGTTAAATACGCTGATTCTTGGAAGCTTTTCTCCCCAAAATCTAACGAGGTTCTTAAAATCAAAATTAAGAAAGGATTCAAATTTAAAACGATTGAAATAAGTCCTTTCAAGAGAAGCTACCACTATTACCCAGAGCATTTAAAAATAGATGATTTAGAAAATAACATATTGAACCGCATTTTAAAATTTGGAATTGAGCAGTAGATGAAGTACCATCAGGTCATAAGGTAGAAATCACCTCATCATGGAGACTAAAAAGGCCAAATCCTGAATTGGTAGGATAATGGCCATAATGCAGAAGCCCAACCCCCATCAATTGATCCTTTTACCATGGGCGCTCCCAATCACTATACCAACATAATGGTAGCCATTCAATAAATTAAAGCCTTCTTTAAATTCTCTTTTGAACGTATACTCGATTCCCAAACTAAAATTTTCAAAATTAAATCTTAATTGTGGATATACAGCGTAGTCGAATTCAATCTCAGGATAAAGCACGTCATCTGTGGTTATAATCAAACCCGCATTCAATGAAAGTTCAAGAGACTTCTTGGAACTATAAATCACATGAGACCCTAAACCAACTTGAGCTGGAGCCAAAAGTAATCCATAGTTATGAATTCCTACTCTCGCCCAAGTAAATCTAAAAAAACCAGTTCTGCGTTGATTCTTTGAAAATGCCCGATGACTTCCCATTTCCAATTGGATACCTACAACCTCAACACCTGACATTCCATTATTATGGGAACCTCCCTTAGAAAAAAGTTTACTCCCATTGGATTCATAGATAACCGCTGGAATTACATTAAAAAACAAGCTTTGCAAGCCTAAAGTATCACTCATTTGTCCATAACCTAGGAAAGATAGATTTGATATAAAAAAGAGTAAAAGTAATCTTCGGATTATCATAAGTTTCTAAATGGTGCTTCACTAAATTAGGTAAATTTGATCAATTTATTATTAAAACTTTGTAAGAAACTTTAGCAGCAGCTTAATAAATTACCATGGAACAGGGTTCTCTCATTAACATGCAAAGGATCTTGAGCGTTCACCGCGAAATTAATTATTTGATAATTGGGCTTCCTTAAACATCAATCTGACTACAAAGACATGATTTTCAACTACTTACTCTCATCATAAAGAACTGGTATGATAGCGGATAACCACATTCTTTTATAAGGTAATTGCGAACGACGGGTAAACCAAGCTCTAAAAATTAAACTTCATACTTCTTTCATCGAGAATAGCGAAACTGACTTTAAAGGTGCTCCGGGGTTTAATTTGATTTCCATCAGAGAAGGCTACATAAGCTCCAATTCTCAATCTTCTTCGGGCAAATTTGAACACACGTTCTAATCCTGCAAACATTTCGTAATGCGTCCATTTGTGCTCTGGAACCCAAAGGTAACCACCTCCAGCCACTGTAGAAATACGGGTTCTCTTCATAAATGGAATTTTGTTGATTAGCGCTCCATTGAAATGATGAATATAATGCGATTCAAAATACCAATCCATCGTAGGTAATGTTGAGTCTAAATCTTGATAGGAATACATCGGGTTAGAAAACCAAATAGGATCTGCTCTTCGGTGATATTTCATGTCCTCTGCTCTTAAAATTTTCTGATTTAAGAATTTCCCTGTAGTTATGTGATACTTTGATGTTCCTAAGGTTGATATTTTAAACGTTTGCAGCATTCCAAAACGTATATAATCATGGTTTACCTCACTCCCTATAAAATCAGGTACTCCTTTCTCGTAAAAAACATATAAGGTTGGCCATTTAGACCCAAGAATCACCTTTCTATTGGGCTCTCTCATATATTTCTGAAAAGGAGTGTACCGAAGAGTAAAATCTGCTATTAATGCATTGTAAGACGTAAACTTTGGCGGTTCGGTATTTTCCAAAGCATTATCGAACCAACGAATAAATTTAGTGTCTTCCGGTAAAGGACGGCGATTTATATAAGTAAAGTTCGACTCTAAATACAATCCATTCACAATTTCAAAGTCATGATATAGACTGCCTGAGGTGCGTTCAATAAAATTATCCCTAAGAAAAACTTGAGTGATTGCATCGTAGGAGCGAATCAAGTCGTAATTGTGAGTGAAATTGACCCCAATTCTTGACTGCCGAAATGGATTGTAAAGATAGCGTGCGTTGGCGGAACCTTTTATATCGGAGTTGAGTAAGCCCATATCTGCACGCACGTAACCATCAAAAGTTTTTTCGTTTTTCCATTTCTTGAAATAATCGAAATCTGGACCTATTCTTGGCCCTGCAATGTAAATGGGACGAATCATAGCAGCAATAGAACTGATAGTCCATTGTGTTTTTTTCGCTCTATTTCTATGGTCAATTCCAAACCAAGCTACTTTCCAAAAGGTCACTTTATTAAAAACTGAATCTACAGAATCTAAATAGGAGGACTTGGAGAATAAATTTTCGATACTGTCCCGTTGACGAATAAATTTTTGCTCGTCTGGCGTTAAAGGCGTTAACCGAGTACTTGACCAATAGCTAGAGTCTCTCTCGTAAGCTTCTTGAGAAGTTACGGCCAATTCATTTCCAAAATACTTTTTATCGAATTGTGGATTAAAATCGTAATTTTTATAATTGACAACTGTACTTCCTTCAAACTTCTCCTTCCGGTATTCTACATCGTAGTTCATGTATTGATTTTTCAAAACACACATGCTGTCCCCGTAAATATCAAAGTCTTGAACTACCGAGAAATTATCGTAGATGTAAAGGTTCCCTTTCACAATTTTAAAGTCAATTTTTTCAACCAACCAAGTACTGTCCTGAATATAAATATAACCCTCAAGTGTTGATGAAGAAATACTTCGAGAAGAGATTTTTATCTTGTTTAATGTGGGAAGTGTATCCCTCTCAATTTTCTCTACCAATTGGTATTTGTACGATAATATTCCGGCAGTAGAAATCGGAGATTGAATCGGCGATTTACTTAAGTCATCGAGATACAAAGTATTCTGAAAAAAATTGAAATTGGACTTGGCTGTGGTCGTAAAATAGAGGTTTCTATCATCACCTCGCTTATCATACCCTGTTCTAATTTCCTTTATCTTGTTGGGCGGTGCATAACTTCTCTCCATCTCTACCTCTACCATATTGAGATTATTGAGCTGTTGCAGCTTTTTTCTTTTCAAGGCTTCAACATCATCGAATCGGGCATCGTCTTCTTGGTCTTCTAAATCCTTCTCAATATTTTCTTCTCCTTTAGAAGTAAGTGATCTTTCGTCTTTAGCGCGAATATATACATCACTTTTATAGGGATATTGATTGTAGTCGAATTGATTTTTCCGTTCAACAGTTCTCATTACGATGTCTCGGCCAACATTCCTCCTTTTTACAGCGAAGTCGTATCCTTCAAGGTCTTTAATTTTCACTGGAAAAAGCTGAATATCTTGAACGTTTTCTGTTTCTCGAACAATCATATAGTGCTCTCGGGTTTCGTAGCCCAAAGCTGAAAATACCATATAGTATTCTCCCACTTCCAATCGCATCAAATAGTTTCCTTCGAGATCTGCTCTAGTTCGCAAATCAGCATTGTTCTTTACGTAAACATCTGCATAAGGAATCCCCAGATTACTCTCATCTAAAACTTTCCCCTTCAACACATACTGCCCTAAAGCCGAATTCCCCAGCAGAAAACAACTTATCATCAGAAAGATATTTAGAAATTTAGACATGGAATTCTTTACTGGTAATTTATGACTTTCGAATTAGAGTTCATACTGAATTTTAAAGCTGGTCAAATATAAGTGGAAATGAACAATTCAACAAAATAATAAGTAAAGCAGAATTACTATTTGTCTAATTTTAAACGAAGCTTTTCAGCCATAACTTTCTCTTTATATCTTCTTTTCAGAAAAGCCTAAAGTTTACTGTTTAGAAAACTGATTTTTAGTTCTTGATCAGAGTAAAGATAATCAACAATAAGCCTTCAAGGAAGTTAACCATCAACTGTTTTGTACAGCTAATTTCTGAGAGTGATTATAAAACCACTATTTCTTTTTAATCTGTTCATTTAGAAACTGTTGGTGTTTCTCCATTCTTTTCATCATATAACGACGAACGAAGTACAACAGAATAGCAAAAAAACCAAACACATAGTAAGATGACCATCTTTCGAATCCATCTTTAAACCCCAATACAGTTACGGCGATAATGGTAATTACACCCACAACCAACCAAAACAATTGCATTATCTTATTGTACGTTTCCATATTTTAATCTTTTATAAATATTTTAGCAGTAGGTTTATAAAACTGAGCAGTATCAAAAGCAGGAGTTGTCCACGCCCCGATTCCTGTAAGAATGAGGTCAGGAGAGGTGATGACCACTGCTTTGTTTGTGTAAATTGAATCCCCTGTTTTGTTGTAATACAGCACTTCTGATTCTAGTGTTTTCTCTTGAACTACATTCAGTAACTTCACACTATCTCTTACCGTAATTAGCCCAGTTTCATCGTTTATTTCTCCAAATAAAGAAGTAAGCACGGAACCAATTGAACCATCATCGTTGTAAAAATTCACTCTTAGTCCGTCTTTGAACTTTCTCACATTTTGAGGCGGACCGTAAGTCTCGGCAATATTGGCAAAGATTTCAAACTGAGCATATCCTGAATCAGTATAAATAATATGAAGCTCTTCGCTTGTGTCATCTGGATTTTCGGGGTGAGTTGTAATTTTCTTTACCTTATCCAAATCGTTTACACATGAAAAAAAGATTCCCGTCATGAGCATCATGACAGGAATCAATAAAATATTGTGCGTTATGTTGCTCAATGGTTTAGTATGTTTTTATTGTGAAAGTTCTATTTCCCCAACAGCTCAACTCTACGGTCTCACCTACAGCTTTATCTTCATTAAAGATATCGCTTGAAGTTGGACACTGACTTTTCATTGAGCTAACTAATCCTGCGTTACCAGATTTCTCGGCCAATTCCACTGCGTAATAGTAGTTTGCTTTACGATCGAAAGTAGAAACCCCACAATCGTTAGAAGTTGCGCTTACACTTTTGGCAGCAATTTCGTAACCTTTTCCAGCGTTTTTACCTGTGATTGCTAGACCAGCAGAGTGTGCTGCTTTGTAACTTCCGATACGGAAATAAGTATTGGCAATCTCAAATTCGATATCACTTTTTTGGTCAGCACTTTCTGCCATTCCTAAAGCTTCTTTAAAAGTCGAAATTGCTGCTGAAGTACTACCTCTGCTAATTTGTAATTTCGCTTTAGCCAAAACTGCATCCACTGAAGGGTCAATTGCAATAATTGTGTCTACTAAGTGGGCATAAACTTCATTTTTTGTACACTCTTGCTTTTCGAGTAAGGCCATGAAATTTTTCACAGTAGATTTTTTTGCTTCAAGTTCTTGTGGCAATTCCGTCATAAAACTTTCGATCTCAGGAACAATTGACTCACAATCTGTCACGGCTCTATTCATATAAACAGAAACAAAATCGATAATCTCTGCCCCCATATCCCCTTTACTTGCGTAATCTGATAATTTGAAATATTCAGTGATAATTCTCTTCTTGTATTTCTCCTTCGCTTTTTCGTCTTGTTCTTGAACCCAAAGATTATAAAGGTTTACATAATATTGTTGCAGAAACCCTTTATTTACTTTTTCAGCTTCATGGTGAATTCCGATTCTATATGCTTCGTCAGCTTTCTTCATATTTCCAGCTGCACCTTGCATTAAATAAGAATACCCCAAGTATGCTTGCCATTCCTTTTGAACTCCATGAGTTTCTTGTGCTGCTTCATAAACCATAATCAGCGTATCTAAGTATGCAGCCTTAGTAGAATCATCGGTTGCATTACTCATAGATCTTTGAACAGAATAAATAAAAGGGTTGTAGAAAACCATTTCTAAAGTACCACATTCTTTCTGTGCTTTTATATATGATCTTGTAACTTTCTCATATTCCTTTGCTTTGTAGGCATTACCAGCAATAGCCTTATATCTTGTACATTCATCGGCTTCATTAGTACCTTCTTGTGCATAGCTTGCAAGTCCAAAACTCAAAGTAAACAGAGCTCCTAATATTAATTTTCCTATTTTCATTTTTATCTATTATTAATCAAGTTTATATTTTCTAAACCACCTGTCATACCCAGGAGCAATATTTATGCCGAAGTTAAATCCAAAATAACTTTCCTTTAGCACTGCTGGCCCGCTATTTCGCCCCATCTCACCATAAGTCCCTGATATATTCACAGTTGAAACAGCTCTATTCATAACGATTGGAAATCCAATACCCGCTGTAAATCCTTGATCCATTAATTGCTCTCCGTTTACTTCATAAGGCGTGTTCACACTATAGGCACCAATTCGATATTTTAACCTATCGAATATGCTGATATATGCGGAACGATCGAAAGCTTGACGGTGGCGCATAAACTCTACTCCTACGCGGAAAGAATTTGAATTTACGTATTGTCCTGATTGAACACTATTATTAAAATCCTCGTTATATGATGACCACTCCTCCATTGAATACTCCATGGTAACCATTAAAGATGGAAGTTTGGAGCTTTTTGAAGTCGAGTCATTTTGTGGTGTAAAAGTATAAGTTAAACCTAGGCTGGTTTTAGTTGGAAGAAAAACATTACCACTGATATCTCCTGTTTTTATTATTGTATCGTAAAGACCTTGCTCAAAGAAATTCGAGTAATGAATGCGTGTTTGAGATTTTTCAAAGCTTAACTCCTTGCCTGGACGAAAAACTCCCGCCACCCTAAAGCTATGGGTTAGGTTTGGGCGAAAATCATAATTCAAACCAAACTCTACACCAAAGTCTTTAGCGCGAATGGATTGAATATCCATACCGCCCGATTCCACGGAATTACTAACGGTATAAGTTCTTCTTTGATTATTCAGTTTCCCAAAATAATACTTACCATTTACCCCTACAGAAAGACTTTGTTTCTTACGGTCTAAAATATTTCCTGAAAATCCAATCATAACTTCTTGTAAATCGCCGTCCCCAGTGTAATCATAGAAAATACTGTCTCCCGCAATAACTTCATGATCATTTATTTCGTATCCTCTTCTACTCAAAGGCTTTAAACCTGCTGCTACACCAAATCGATTTCCAAAAGGAATAACCAAAGCCATGTGCGTAATTCCTGAAAACCTACCTTCAGACTCCATTCCATTATTAGAAAATCGTTTTTCGAAATGTGTTAGCCCCATTGAAAATAAAGGCAACTGTTTTGCTGTTAGTGAATACGTAGATGGATTAAACAAATTCGTTTGACTAGAATCTGTCAATGCAGTTGCTGCACCTCCTAACGCTGAAATATAGGCATTACCGTAAAAACCAACATCTCCAAGTCCTCGTGCTGAATAAGGACTGTTTGTGTTAATCTGTACTAGTGCATTTCCACTTATAACGATAAATAGTGCAACTAATAAACTTCTAAACATTGTGTTTTAGTATTAAATACAAACCTTTAACGGTCAAATAATCATCCGCAAAGATGCTATTTTTTAATTCTTTATCAAATCTTTTAAGGTCTCCACCAGTCAAAAAAATTGTTAACGGCTGATATTGTTGATTATATTGATTGATAAAACCTTCTATCTCTGCCTGTATTCCATTTAAAACACCAGACATCATCGCATTTTTCGTGGAATCACCAATTAATTGCGACTGTTCTTCCAACTCCAACAATGGCAGACCTCCTGTAAATTCGTGCATGGCTTTTAAGCGCATTCCATACCCTGGTGAAATTGAACCGCCAATAAATTTTCCTTCTTGAACAAAATCAAACTTTATACAAGTCCCAATATCTATGACTAAACTATTAGTAGTTTTAGAATAATGATTAGCGGCAACTGCATTAGCGATTCTATCAGCACCCAAGGTTTGAGGAGTTCGATAAGTATCGATTCTAATAGGTAAAGGTGTTTGATTACTTAAAACAACATTTGGCTGCAGCAAATCTGCTATCCAATTACGCATTTCCTCATTCAAAACGGATGACAAAATACTTGTCACCTCTTTTTTGGAAGAAATAATTGATTTTATCTTTTCTTTTTCCTCTATTGATATGAACACCTGGCTAAGCACTTCACCATTCTCAAAATCAATAACTTTGACACGGGTATTCCCAGCATCCACTACACAAAACTTGGTCTTTTCCTGCTTCACATTGCAAAGTTAATAGAAGATTTTTAAAAAATAATTCAAAATGATGCTTCCAGAATAGAATTAGTTTATATCTTTGCACCCACCTAATCAAATAAGCAGTTTAAAAACAACGGTGATGTAGCTCAGTTGGTAGAGCAAAGGACTGAAAATCCTTGTGTCGGCGGTTCGATTCCGTCCATCACCACAGATTAAACCCAAAATATTGAATTCAATATTTTGGGTTTTTTGTTTTAAAACGCTTTCAAAAAGCCTAAACAACTCACTTGAACTTAAACAACGAGCTTGTCTCTAAAGTAAAAACACATCTAAATATACAGAAATCAAAAAAGGGCTCCTCAGTTGAAGAACCCTTTTTGTGATAAATAGGAAGTTTAAAACTTCAATAATTTACAATCAAACTATTTTACAATTTTCTTTGTAATAGCTCCATTTTCAGTATTCACCATCAACATGTAAACTCCTGAATTGATTTTTTGAGTATCTATTTTTGCTTGATTTCCGCTTAAAGAACCTTCTTGGATAACTTTTCCAGAAATTTCGTAAATCACGTAGCTATTCAAATTAACATCTGAAGAAATGTTTAATTCAGCATTAAACATGTTTGGATAAACATTCATTTCAACCTTTACATTGTCAAAAGCCTCTACTGAAGCTGTTCCGCCAACAAAGCCTGGATAACCATCATTTTCAAAAGAATTCAATTTCCATGGGCCATTAGCATCACCTGCATTTAATAAATCAACCATTGCAGTTGTTTTCATTTCAGCAGTAGTTTTTGCTGTGATATCTGGAGTGCCAGGAGCACCTTGCCATCCTCCAACTGCATCAACATGTTGAGAAGTCTCCGTATCCCAAAAGTTATTCAAGGTTCCAACACTTCCTCCAGCACCAATAAATCCACCATCAAATTCAGGCCCAACTGCTGTTCCAGTTGAATAAGAATTAGAAATTGAAATTAAAGCTGTCGCGTGACCAACCAATCCACCTGCATGACCATTTACCACAACAACGTTTGAGCGCGAGTAACAGTTATCAACTGTATTTTCCAAAGTTCCTGGAAAACCAATCACAGATGCTCCGATCAACCCACCAGCTAGATGATTCGCACTAACAGTTCCTCTAGAATATGATTCAGAAATTGAAACTCCGTTGTGTGGGGAACCTAAAAGTCCTCCTACTTGCGCATCTCCATTCACAGCACCCTCAGCAGAACACGCTGAAATAGATCCGTTTTCAACCATATCCCCAATTAATCCACCAACATTAACACCCGTAGATTCAATCGTAACTCCTGATGCATGACAGTTAGTAATTACAACATTCTGCCAAGCATTTCCAACTAGAGACCCTGCACTGTCTATACCTTTCACTGTAGGGTTTTCTAACTTAACGTTAACTATTGTTGCATTAATAACGCGACCAAAAAGTCCAACCATGTGATCATTTGGCATATCAACATTTAAATTACTTATCACGTGGCTATTTCCATCAAAAGTTCCAGAAAATGTGTTTACATCATCTACTCCAATTGGTGACCACAAGTGAGCACCCAAATCTAAATCTCCATCAATATTAATTGTAGATCCAGCAAAATCATTTCCTCCTGCTACTAAAACAGACAATCCGGCTAACTCAGCAGAAGTAGTTAAGGTGAAGTTTGTACTTTGAGCGTTATACCATTGCGTATCGGCATTATCGCTCCAAAGTGTTGTTTGAGCGAACATGGCGCTTGTCATTCCTAATAAAATGCTTAAAAAAAGTAAAGTTTTCTTCATAAGAATTTCGTTAAAGATTATAATATTTCTATTTCGACAAAATTACCTTAAAGTTGTATTAAAGAATAATCGCAATAGGATTTAACATGCATTTCTAATAATCATTCTTGTATTCCTAACCATAAGATTCGAAGTATATTGCTACATTTTATCCCACAAAAAAAAGGTGAACATAATGCTCACCTTTCATGTATTCAATTATTTAAACCACTGACTATAGTTCGTCAATGTATTTTTTAATTGTTTCTTTCGCTTCTCCTGTTTTCTTTTGAAGTCTTCCAAGAAGTTCATCCTCTTTTCCTTCTTCATATTTCAAATCGTCATCTGTAAGGTCGCCATATTTCTGCTTTACCTTACCTTTTAATTCATTCCAATTTCCTTTAATCTTGTCTTCTGTTGATCCCATGTTTGTTTATTTTAAATTAATAATTGTTTGTTGATTGCAAGGTACGAAATATGTAGGCTTTTTGAAAATATACGCTGTTAAAGAAATTTAAATCCTATGCTCTTAACACCTGTTAACATTGACGTATTCGAGAAAACTAATGCATTCAACTTTACTCAATTCAAGGCAACAGATTACAAAGAAAACCCAATAAAGTGCCTTTTAAATAGTGCCTTTTAATATTGTAAATTTTACTTTAAAAGCTTAACTTAGGAAAATGGTCAGCAATGAATTATTTCGAATAATTATACTGACTTTAATTTAACGTTCAAATAAAAATACAAACAATGGACTTTGTAGATTACTATAAAATTTTAGGGGTAAGCAAGGGAGCGAGTGACAAAGAAATCAAGAAAGCTTACAGAAAGTTGGCCCGAAAATATCATCCTGACTTAAACCCTGATAACAAGGAGGCAGAGAAGAAATTCAAAGAGATCAATGAAGCGCATGAAGTACTGAGCAATCCAGAAAACAGGGAAAAATACGATAAATACGGTAAGGATTGGATGCACGGTGAAGAATTTGAGAAAGCTAGGCAGCAGCAATCTTATCAAAGACAACAATATTCTGGAGGAGCTGGAGGACAAGGCTTTTCGGGCAGTGATTTCTCTGACTTTTTTGAATCTATGTTTGGCGGTGCAGGTGGCTCTTCGGGTCGTGGTGCAGCCCAGTTCAAGGGTCAAGATCTTAGTGCAAGTTTAGAACTCAACTTAACGGAGATTTATGAAACACATAAGAAGGTACTCACATTAAATGGCCAAAAAATCAGATTGACAATTCCTGCAGGTATAGAAAACGGTCAAATCATTAGAATCAAAGGAAAAGGTGACGAGGGAATGAACGGTGGTCCGAATGGGGATTTACTCATTAAATTCAGTATTATAAACAACACCAAATTCAAAAGAGATAAAGAAAACCTATATTCTACAGTTCACCTAGATTTATACACAGCACTTTTGGGTGGCGAGATTACGGTTGATACATTTGACGGCAAAGTAAAGCTTAAAATTGCAGCAGAAACCGCGAACGACACAAAAGTAAAACTGAAAGGAAAAGGCTTTCCTGTTTACAAGAAAGAAAGGGATTTTGGTGATTTAATCATTACTTACCAAATTGATATTCCTACAAATCTATCTGCCAAGGAAAAAGAGCTATTCAAAGAACTTCAAAAATTAAGATAAGATGGAAAAGCAAGAATATATATTGATAAAAACACTTTGTGTTCATTATAAAATTGAGATCTCTTTCATTAAAGAATTGAATAATGTTGGACTTATTGAAATTAAACGGTTTGAAAATGAAGAAGTAATTCATGAAGAAAAGATTGGTGATTTAGAAAAAATGATTCGCCTTTATCATGAGTTAGACTTAAATATTGAAGGAATTGATGTTGTATTCAATCTGCTTCAAAAAGAAGTTCAACTCAAAGAACAAGTAAAAGAATTGCAAAACAGACTGCGATTTTATGAGGATGAACTCTAATAGGATTAACCTTAGAATAAACTCTTTAAACAAGCCAAAAGAAACATTAATTACACCGATTGAATTAATAAGTAATAGTTTTGCAAAAAAAATTGAAATGAGAAACATATTTATTCTTCTCCTGGTTTTATTACCCTTACATGGATTGACACAAAAAAGTGACTTTGGAAATTGGCTTAATTATTTTGGTAGCAAAACAATAAAAGACAACTTTAATTGGCACCATGAAGCACAATATAGAAATTACAATGAGATTGGTGATTTGGAGCAATTATTATTGCGAACTGGATTGGGTTATAATTTAACTGAAAACAACAATAATATTTTGCTTGGTTACGGGTTTATAAGAAGCGAAAACTACATTGGAACCACAGATGAAAAAGCGATAATTAATGAACACAGAATTTACCAACAATTCATTACAAAGCAATCTTTCGGCAGGGTTTCATTTCAACACAGGTATAGATTTGAACAGCGTTTCGTTGAAGACAAATTCAGAATGAGATTTCGCTACTTTCTCTCTACAAACATAGCTTTAACAAATCCTACAATTGTTGACAATACCTTTTATCTATCGGCATACAACGAAATATTCCTTAACACTACAAAGACCATTTTTGATAGAAATAGACTTTATGGAGGGCTTGGTTATAAATTAAATAATAATCTGCGTTTTGAAGTCGCCTATATGAATCAATTCTTAGACAAAAGACAAAGAGATCAGCTGAATATCAATATATTTTTAAATCTATAAATTAAACTATTCTCAAAATGAAAAAAGTATTCAAATTAACTATGCTCACATTAATTGTGGCAGGATTTACGGCTTGCAATCAGGGTGAACCAGCAAAGGCCGAAACTAAATCTGATGAGCAATCGACAGAACTAGAACAACCACAAGTACAAGAAGCCTTGGTGGAAGAAATTTTAACACAAGAACAACAAGCCGCACTTTCGCCTGATGACGTAATTCAGAGCTTCAAAGAAGGAAACGAAAGATTTATGAACAATGACCTTACAAAGAGAAACACATCTCAGCAAGTAAGAAATAGTACTTTGGCACAATTCCCAAAAGCGATTGTATTGTCTTGTGTAGATAGTCGAGTACCGGTAGAAGATGTTTTAGACAGAGGAATTGGGGATATTTTCGTTGCTAGAGTTGCAGGAAACTTCGTGAATGTAGACATGCTTGGGAGTATGGAATACGCATGTGAAGTGGCGGGTTCAAAATTAGTACTCGTTATGGGGCATGAGCACTGTGGCGCAGTAAAAGCAGCTGTTGACGATGTTCAATTGGGCAACATCACCCCAATGTTAGAAAAAATTAGACCAGCGGTTGACATGGTTGAATACAAAGGAGACCGCACATCTAAAAATCCAGAATTTGTTGAAATGGCTTGCGCCAGTAATGTTAGACACACAATTAAAGAAATAAGAGAAAAAAGTCCAATTTTGAAGGAAATGGAAGACAACGGAGAAATCAAAATAGTGGGTGCTATTTATGACTTAGACACCGGGAAAGTTGATTTCATGGATTAATACCAGAAAATATCAATTCACTTTAAATATCCCCTTGGCTTTTGCTGAAGGGATTTTTTTGCTTTTATATTTAAAGTGAGAATTCCAAAAGAAATTGAATGACTTAAAAAAACACCCAAAACACCACTTACATCAACACTGATCTAGGCTAGAGAAAATAGCTGTTTTTTTATTTCATAATTAAATACAATTCCTATTGTATGACATAAAAAGCCATTATCTTTGCACACTTTTTAAGAAAACAAACAACAAAAACAGTTGATTATGAATGAGTTTTTTGCTTCTTTCAGTTTGAATGAGATCTTCAAAGCTACAATGGTTTTATTTGCTGTTATTGATATTATCGGATCAATTCCTATCATTATAAAAATTAAAGAAACCTCTGGTGACATCCATGCCAATCGCATCACTTTGGTTTCTTTGGTAATCATGATTGCGTTTTTGATTACTGGTGAGAGTATATTGATGCTTTTTGGCGTTAACGTTGAATCTTTTGCCGTTGCCGGGGCATTTGTTCTTTTCGCCATGGCTTTAGAAATGATTATGGGCATTGAATTATTTAAAGAAACACCTATAAAAGGAAAGAGCGTTGGTATTGTGCCATTGGCGTTTCCTATTATTGCCGGTGCTGGATCTATGACTACATTAATATCTCTTCGTGCAGAATATGAAATGGTAAACATTTTAATTGCGATACTTATTAATATGATTATCGTTTACGCAACGTTGAAATTAACCAGAAGAATTGAACGTTTACTAGGTCCTGGAGGGGTGGCTATTTTGAAGAAAGTATTTGGTATTATATTATTGGCAATTGCAGTGAAGCTTTTCGCTTCGAACGTGACGCAGTTGTTTCAGTAGAATTGGTTGAATTGACTTTAAATATATAAACGCTTTTTAGGTTGAAAGTTATACAAACAAAAAACCCAGCAGATAAATCTGCTGGGTTTTTTAATTTTTTTTGGTTTGGTTTTGTAGGCTTGCCCTATTAGGGCATGCCTACAAATTCAAAAACCAAAAATCCAAAAAATCAAAATTATTTTGCTGCTGCAAACCTCTTATTTACTTCGTCCCAGTTAATAACATTGAAGAATGCATTAATATAGTCTGGTCTTCTGTTTTGGTAATTCAGGTAGTATGCATGCTCCCAAACATCAAGTCCTAAAACAGGAGTTCCTTCACAACCTAATCCCATTAAAGGATTATCTTGGTTTGGAGTAGAACACACTTCTAACTTTCCGTCTTTTACACAAAGCCATGCCCAACCAGAACCAAATCTTGTTGCTGCAGCTTTAGCAAACTCATCTTTAAATGAATCAAATGAACCAAATGCCGATTCAATTGCTCCTTTGATATCACCTGTTGGCTCACCACCTCCGTTTGGAGACATTACCTTCCAGAATAAATCGTGGTTATAGAATCCACCACCGTTATTTCTAACCGCTGGTTTATCTGTGCAATTTGCTAAAATCTCTTCGATTGACTTTCCTTCAAGATCAGTTCCTTCAATCGCCGCGTTTAAATTATTTGTATATCCTTGATGGTGCTTACCATGGTGGATTTCCATTGTTTTCTTGTCAATATGTGGTTCTAATGCATCGTGTGCATACGGTAAATTTGGTAATTCAAATGCCATTTTGTATGTTTTTTAAGTTAATAAATCTGTTTATCCAAATATAAAGAATTAAAGGTGATATGACCAATCTTTACATCCAAAAAAGCTTAAAATTCTAACAAAACCAGTAGTTACTAGTGATGCGTGAAATTAAAACTTCCAACCAAAATCATTTAAGAAAAGTTCGTCAATATCTGCTCTTAAAGCTTCATTTTCAACCTTATCTAATATATCCCCAATAAAACCAGCTACCAGCAATTGTTTCGCACTTGCTGCCGAAATTCCTCGAGATCTTAAATAGTAAATGGCTTCTTGATCTAACTCTCCAATTGTTGAACCATGCGAACAACGAACATCATCTGCATATATTTCTAATTCTGGTTTAGAATTTACACTTGCTGTTTTAGAAAGCAAAATGTTTTTATTCGATTGGTAAGCTGCGATTTTCTGAGCATCTTGTCGAACAATAACTTTTCCGTTGAATACACCAACAGATTTACCATCCATAACACCTTTATATGATTCACTTGATGTACAGTTCGAATACAACTGATCAATAAGCGTATGGTTATCCATATGTTGGTTTTCTGTACCCAGATAAGCACCATTCATTTCAGTATGACAATTCTCACCTTCCACAATTACATCCAGTCCATTTCTCGTTAATTGTGCACCTGTTGTAATCGTATTGATTAAGAAATTACTGGATTCATCCTGAACAAACAGCTCATTTGAAATATGAAGAACATCTTTTGCTTCAGTTTGCAATTTATTAATTGTTAGACTTGCATTTGATTCAACGTGACCTTCCAACACAACATTTGTAAAACTATTTGCTGAGTTTTTTGAATGAAAAGTCGCTATAACTTCAGACTTCGACCCGTTTTCTGCAAGGACAAAGTGGCGCGCATTTGCAATTACTTCTTCTCCTTCCAAAACATGTATCATGTGAATCGGGTGATTTGCCTTTTTATTCTTTTTAATCTGAATAAAAACACCACCTGTTTGGTAGGCTTTGTTGATTAAAGAAAAAACATTTTCTTCAGTTCCATCCACTAAATCAGAATAATACTCTTCATCTAATTCATCAATCTTTTGAACTGAAACAGCGTCATCATCCAAAATAGTTGATAAGGATTCGTCATAATATCCATTAACAAAAACCAATTGGTGTGCATTCAAATCTGCAATCGCGTACTCCTCTATATTGGTTGAAGCTTGTGTTTGTTTATATTTTCTTTTCACGTACTTAGCCACACGTGTATATTTCCACTCTTCTACCCTTGTCGTTGGGAAATCCATCCCAGTTAAAGCGTCCAAAGCCTGCTTTCTGACTTTAGAAATCGTTTCCGGTTTCTTAAAATCCGAGACAAACTCGAGTACTTTATTATCCAAAACTAATTCCATATTTATTGCGCAATTTCTTCATTAATCCAATCATAACCTTTTTCTTCCAATTCTAAGGCTAACTCTTTAGTTCCTGTTTTGATGATTTTTCCATCATTTAAAACATGAACAAAGTCTGGTTGGATATATTCTAGTAAACGTTGGTAGTGTGTAATCAAGATGATAGAGCGCCCTTCTGAACGCAATTTATTAACACCTTCCGAAACAATACGTAAAGCATCGATATCTAAACCAGAATCTGTTTCATCTAGAATTGCCAATTTCGGTTCTAACATTGCCATTTGGAAAATTTCATTTCTCTTTTTTTCCCCACCAGAGAAACCAACATTCACTGCTCTACTTGCTAATTTGCTATCCAACTCCACGAGATTCGAAGCTGTTTTTACTTTCGCTAAGAAATCTTTAGCAGACATTTTATCTTCTTTTCGGTATTCGCGAATTTCATTAATCGCAGTACGCAAGAAGTTAATATTCGAAACACCTGGAATTTCTACAGGATATTGAAATGCCAAAAACAATCCTTCTTTTGCTCTGTCTTCCGCCTCAAGATCTAGTAGATCCACTCCGTCAAAGTCTACAGAACCACCCGTTACTTCATAACCATCTTTCCCTGCCAAAACAGAAGCCAAAGTTGATTTCCCAGAACCGTTAGGTCCCATAATTGCGTGAACTTCACCCGCTTTAACCCCCAAGTTTAGCCCTTTAAGTATTTCATGTCCTTCTTCAACTGAAGCGTGAAGATTTTTTATTGTTAACATATGCTGTAATTTTCTTTATTAAACGTTTTTATGAATTGAATTATCCTACGGAATTTTCTAGTGAAATTTCCAATAGTTTTTGTGCTTCCACTGCAAATTCCATTGGCATGTGATTCAATACCTCTTTACAGTATCCGTTCACAATAAGTCCAATGGCTTTTTCAGAATCGATACCCCTTTGTTGACAATAGAAAATTTGATCTTCGCCAATTTTTGAAGTTGTTGCTTCATGCTCTACCCTTGCTGAACTGTTTTTGCATTCGATATAAGGGAAGGTATGCGCTCCTGAACGGTCAGACAGCAACAAGGAATCACACTCTGATCTGTTTCTTGCATTTTCTGCACCTGCATGTATTTGCACTAAACCTCTGTAGGTGTTTTGAGACTCACCCGCAGAAATTCCTTTTGAAATAATGGTACTGCTTGTATTTTTCCCAAGGTGAACCATCTTAGATCCTGTATCTGCTTGCTGGAAATTATTGGTAACTGCAACAGAATAAAATTCACCAATAGAATTATCTCCTTTTAAAACACATGATGGATATTTCCAAGTAACTGCCGAACCTGTCTCTACTTGTGTCCATGAAATTTTAGCATTTCTTTCACAAAGTCCTCGTTTTGTTACGAAATTAAAAACTCCTCCTACCCCGTCTTTATTTCCTGGGTACCAGTTTTGCACTGTTGAATATTTAATTTCAGCATCATCTAAAGCAATTAACTCAACCACTGCGGCATGCAACTGGTTTTCATCACGCATAGGAGCAGTACAACCTTCTAAGTAAGAAACATAAGAACCTTCATCTGCAACAACTAATGTTCTTTCAAACTGACCTGTTCCTCCTTCATTAATTCTAAAATAGGTCGAAAGCTCCATAGGGCAACGAACTCCTTTCGGAATGTAGCAGAATGAACCGTCGGTAAACACCGCACTATTCAAGGCTGCATAAAAATTATCTGTATGTGGAACAACAGTTCCCATATATTTCTTTACTAATTCTGGATGATTTTCTACTGCTTCGGAGAATGAACAGAAAATGATTCCTAATTCCCCCAACTTCTTCTTGAATGAAGTAGCTACAGATACAGAGTCTACAACAAAATCAACTGCAGTTCCAGTTAAACGTTGTTGTTCCTCCATTGAAATCCCCAATTTTTTCATGGTTTCTTTCATTTCTGGATCTACATCATCCCAGCTTTCATATTTTTTAGTTTGACCAGGAGCTGAATAATAAGAAATCGCCTGAAAATCTGGCTTCTCGTAATTTACATGTGCCCAATCTGGCTCCTTCATAGTTGTCCATGCACGATATGCCTGCAACCTTTTTTCAAGTAACCACTCTGGTTCTTCTTTTTTAGATGATATTAAACGAATAACATCTTCATCTAATCCCACAGGAATTGTATCTGACTTAAAATCAGATGTAAATCCATACTTATATTCTTGAACTTCTAAATTCCTTGCTAAATCTTCTTCTGTGTAAGTATTACTCATCTTTGAATTATTTTATTTTTAAATAGTGTCTAGACGGAAACATCTCAAAATTAATCGTTTTTCTGTTTCCAGCCAGCCTCTAAATAGAGAAACTCTCTCCACAACCACAGGTCCTATCTGCGTTTGGATTAACGAATACAAAACCCTTCCCGTTTAATCCTCCGGAAAAATCTAATGTTGTACCTACGAGGTATAAAAAGCTCTTCTTATTAACGACTATCTTCACACCATTGTCCTCAAATGATTTATCATCCTCATGTTCAACGGTATCAAAATTAAGCTCATACATTAATCCAGAGCAACCACCACCTTGCACTCCAACACGGATGAAGCTATTCGGTTCTCCCGAATCCTCCATCAATCGAATGGCCTGTTTTCTAGCAGATTCTGTTACTTTTATCATAGTTAAAACTTCGTTTACATGTTATTTATATTAAATCTAAATAACCCTCTTTAATGTGCAAAAATACCTAATTAATGGTATTTGCCAAATTAAAAACTAGATTATTTTAATGGATTTTGGAAATGCGACAGAAGTGAGGGAAAAAGAGAAAAGAAAGATTTTAACCACAAAGAGAACGGAGGCTTCACAAAGTACACCGAGAAAAGGAGAAAAAAAGGGGTTTAACTGCAAATGAAAAGAAGGTTTCGCTAAGCACCCCGTAAAGAGGAAAATGAGAAGGAGAGGGTGAAGTTGAACTAGTAGGGTTAGAAGAAACAAGACCACTCCAAAACACATTAACCATCAATAATCAATAAATAACAATTATCTCCTTATTTATAATCTTTCTAAAAAAGAAGACTGTTTTGACTTTTATCTGTAAAACAAACAATATCTTTGTAAAAAAATAAAGAAATGAGCAACGTTGCATTAGAAAACTCGATTATTGATGTAATCAAGACGATTTACGACCCAGAAATCCCTGTAGACGTTTATGAATTAGGACTAATTTATGAAGTAAAAATCAATGGAGACCAGTCCGTGGATGTTGAAATGACTTTAACTTCACCCAACTGCCCTGTGGCAGAATCTCTTCCGAAAGAAGTAGAAGACAAAATTGCCGCTGTAGACGGAGTAAAATCTGCAAAGGTGAATATCGTTTTTGATCCTGCTTGGGACCAAACCATGATGAGCGAAGAAGCGAAATTGGAATTGGGGTTTTTATAATGGAAACTTTTAATTGGGTGTATGGACGATTTGCAAATCGTCCCTACCATTGCAATTAAAAAACCCATTACACCCCAAACTGTTTTCTTTCGAAAGCATAAATCTCTTTCCAAAAATCGCCAATTGAAATTTCGGCACATTTAAGCATTTTTGGAACAAGAGATTCCGACGAAAAGCCTGGTGTTGTGTTCACTTCAATAACATAAGGTTTGTCCTCTACAATCATAAAATCTACCCTAGCTAACGAGCGCATTTGCAGCAATTGATAAATCTCTACTGTGAGGTCTTGAATTTCTTTTGTTAGTTTGTCGCTAATTCTCGCGGGCGTAATTTCTTGAGACTTGCCAAGATATTTTGCATCATAATCAAAGAAATCAGACTCTGAAACAATTTCTGTACAAGGCAAAGGAACAACTCCAGAATCATTACGATAAACACCACATGTAACTTCTGTTCCTTTCAAAAAGGCTTCGCAAACAACGGTATTTCCCTCTGCGAACGCGTCATCTATTGCTTTTTGTAAATCTTCGTGAGCATACACTTTCGATATTCCATAACTCGATCCTGAATCTGCTGGTTTCACGAATAAGGGATAGCCCAATCGTTCACCAATCTCCTGGGTTGAATAACTTGAGTTTTTCAATAACAATTGAGATTCTGCTACTTTGATATCAAAGCCTCTTAAAAACTGATTACAAAACCATTTATCGAAGGAAAGTTCGGAGGAAAGCGCGCTACTGTTTAAAAATGGCAGTTTTTTCATCTCAAAATAAGCTTGAAGCTTACCATTTTCTCCAGGATCTCCATGGATATAAACATGCGCTAAATCAATTTTAAGTTGCTCTCCATTTTTTAAAGTAAAAGTAAAATCAATAGGTGAAACTTCTGCTGATTCACCTTGATAATCTGCAAACCACCCCTCCTCGTTTACACGCACTAAAAATGCGTTGTATTCATCTTTGGGAAGATTCTCCAAAATCATACTTGCACTTTTTATAGATATTTCAAACTCAGATGAATATCCACCACAAAAGATTCCTACGTTTATCATGCTTTAGTTTTTACGAAGTACGGGAAAATTTTAGCTTGATATAAAAAGAATTCATGGAAGTTATCAGCAAAGGGTTTTTGATAATTGTCTTGGTAGAATATTTTGCCGCACATCACGAGTTGCAAACTCGCGACAGCGTCAAAATATTAACTAGCGTTAACGCTCTCTAAACTGCGCTTTTAGAATTACTATAAATATGTTTTTTTAAAAAAAATAGTGATCGTAGATCCACGTCATCCGTGTGCCAATACTGCGCACACCAAGTCAAACAAATTATCAATTACTAATTCCCCTTCTGTCCATGAAAGTGATTCCACCCCTGAGCTTTCAGCTGAATTGCCGCACCTTGCTTATCCACCAAATACAATCCTGAATCTTTAGCAGCGTAATGGCCAATTACTGTCATGTGCGGATTTCCTTTGATTTTATCAAAATCTTCTTGTTTGATTGAGAATAGCAATTCATAATCTTCTCCTCCGTTTAAAACGCAAGTTGTTGGAGAAATATCAAAATCTATGGCCGTTGTAGAAACTGAAGTGTCTATGGGTAATTTTTCGTCATATATAACTGCTCCCAAATCAGATTGAGTACATAAATGGAATAATTCAGAGGCTAAACCATCCGAAACATCAATCATTGAAGTAGGTTTAACACCTAATTCAGCCAAGAATTTAACAATGTCTTTTCTTGCTTCGGGTTTCAATTGTCTTTCTAAAATATAGTCGAAACCATCTAAATCTGGTTGAATATCAGGATTTGCTTTGTAAACTGATTTTTCGCGTTCTAAAATTTGAAGTCCCATGTACGCAGCGCCTAAATCTCCAGTTACAACGATCAATTCATTTTCTTTCCCACCATTTCTGTACACAACATCTTCTTTTTTGGCAGTTCCAATAGCGGTAATTGAAATCATTAAACCGGAGACAGAGGAAGTGGTGTCACCGCCTACCAAATCAACTTCGTATATGTCACAGGCTTTTTTTATTCCTTTATATAATTCTTCTAGCGCCTCTTTTGGAAAACGGCTAGAGGCAGCAATTGTAACAGTGATTTGCTCAGCTGTTCCGTTCATTGCATAAATATCTGATAGATTGACAACAACGGCTTTATAGCCTAAATGCATCAATGGTGTATACATTAAATTGAAGTGAATACCTTCAACCAATGCATCCGTAGAAACGAGCATTACGTTTTCGCCATCTTTTTCGATAACTGCTGCGTCGTCACCTACACCATAAATTGTAGACCCTCTTTTATTTTTAAAGTCCTTTGTTAACTCTTCAATTAAGCCAAATTCTCCAATGGATTCTAATGATGTTTTTTTCTCTTCGCTCATAATACTATCGTTTCTTTTCTACCAGCGCAAAATTAAGTCCTTTATCGCGAATTTCTTGAATAATTGCGGGGATAATTTCTTTTATTTTGTGAATTGTTTTCTCGTTTTCGTGAAATACTAAAATATCTCTATCTCCCACTTGATTTTTAAGCTTTTGAATAAGTTCATTAGCTGAAATTGAAGAGTCAAAATCATAACTCATCCAACTCCACATCACAAGCTCTCCTTTTTTCAAGATATATTTCGCCTGTTTTTGAGTTAGATCGCCATAAGGAGGCCGAAACAGATCGGAGTCTACCAAAGCGTTTGACTTTTCGAAATTACGCTTAAATTCTTGCCAATTGATTTTCTTTCCTGAAACATGATTGTAGCCATGGTGTCCAATTAAATGCCCTTCTTCCAATGCTCTTTTCAATAACTCAGGATGCTTTTCGATTTGCCTTCCTTGCCAAAAGAATGTGGCTTTAATGTGATTTGATTTTAAGACGTCTAACAACCAAGGCGTAATTTCGGGATGTGGCCCGTCGTCGAATGTTAGACACACACTACCCTTCGTCCCAAACCAAATGCGGCGCGGAAAAATCCACGCCACAATTTTTGGTATTTTATATATGTTTTTACTGATTTCCAGAATCGTCACTTTGGAATCCGTTTTCAGTAAGCAAGGCGTTATAAAGTTTAGCAAACTCTAAAGCCTCTTTTTCCATCGTCCTTACGCGGGTTCTACCTCCTCGAATAGCTTCCTTCACTTCTTTATTGCTAAGGTCTTCAACAATTTTACCTACAACATCTCTCGTCAATTTCTGGTCAAGTTCATTTCCGAAATTAGCTGCTTCACTATCTGGTGAATTAACCACTACTTGAGCATAAACTTGCAGGAAGTTCATTGCAAAAGAAATGAAATCTTGTTTGCTTTGGTAAGCTATTAAAGCATCACTGTGTTGGAAATAATTCATCATTGTTTCCAATTGAGCCATGTATTCAATTGCTAATTTTTCAGCAGATTCGTTCTTTCCAACTTGGAATAAAGCTTTAACATAATCTGGAACCGCACCATCAGAGTACACTTGTTCTCCATTAGGCAATCTACGTCCAGTTGCTCGCGGCTCTCCGAAGTCAAACACCTTGTCAATTGGCAACTTCTCTAGAGAATGATTAATTATGCTTTCAATTCTATCCGCATAGAACTCTGTGTCTTTAAGATTAGAAGAGCTCGAAGCACCAGCATTTTTAGACAATTCATAGTCACTAATGTACTTAGAAACCAAATCAATGAAACTATTTCTATACTGACTTGTGTGACGCCTTGTATAGTAATCTACCAGTACACCGTCCTCAGCGAGATTAGCGTAATCGTACTTATTAATAATGTTTTCATACATTAGGTCACGCACATAATCATTTGCTGCTTCTCTCTTAATAGGCGTCAAACCATGTACTTGTCCATAATTATGAACAATTCCTTGTCCGTATAGCGCTTTCGCCACATCGGAACCTCCTGGACTAGAGAAATAAATTCCTCGTTTCCAATCGAAGTTAGCCAAAATATCCATCATCATCACTTCTTCACGGCTTAATCCTCGCACATCAGAATTGAACATTCCTCCTTTTCTAAAGTTGAAACGCAATTCGCTCTCTGCTTGATCAACGTACTCCTCTGAAATAATTCCTGCCTCAACTGCATTTTCAACATTAACTGGAAGAACAAAACCTGATGCAGGGAAATATCTAAATGTTCTGCCTCCTGGTTGAGACATCATGTTTGCGTCATCTCTCACAAACTCCATTGCATAATCGAGAGGCAAGAAATCCCAAGATTGCGTCCATGTAATTGCAGCGTTTTCCAATTGCTTCAATAAATTTTCATCAGCAGAAATCAAATTATTCCCTACGTCACTAAAAATTTTACGAATAATCAAATCAATTCTTACATAGTCCTCATAACCCGGATTAGCGATTGGCGCTTCTAATTCTGCCTTTACCTTTTGAAGAATATCAGCTGCCTTTTCATTATTTGGAGTCATGGCCTGCGTAGACGCCGCCAATCCTCTTCTAATTTGAGAAAGTGCACTTTTAAACAACTGCGGATTTCCTTCAATTTTCTTTTTAATCACCTCATTCGCCTTTTCTGTAGACAGGTTTCTTTTATAAATTTCGTAATCTAAGAATAGCACATAATCTGTATTTCCTGCACCCATCAAAATTTGATCTTCTCTGAACTTAATAGGTAAAGGGTCAGATTCATAAGCGCGCATCTTCATTTGGTTAGAGTACCAATCTGTTTGCATTAAAGAGAGGTTAGCCACACGCACATCGGTACGGAGCCCTTCAACCTCTTGTAAATACCATAATGGGAAAGTATCGTTATCCCCATTCGTATAAACAATAGAATTTGGCGACAACCCAATTAAATAATTATAGGCTAAAGAACGCGCTGGAGAGCGATTACTCCTATCGTGGCCTTCCCAACCTTGCACACCAAGGAGCATAGGTGCCGAAATTCCTAATAAAATAGCAAATCCTGCTGCACCTACTTTTGGCGCATTAATTTTTCGGAGCATAGTCATGGCGAGCATTGCTCCACCTCCAATTCCACCAATAATTAATATTGAAGCAGTCGCAGGCATTCCTCTGTTCGCACTCATGTCCACGATAAGACATAAGAAAACTAACCCGGCATAACTGATTCCTAACTTTTTGTAATCGGATTTACCAAAAGACCTAAATGCTTCATACAGCCCGTACACACCAAGTCCTATCCAAATGGCAAAGGTGTAAAACGAAGCAGCGTAAGCATAATCTCGTTCACGCGGTTCAAATGTTTTTTGATTCAGATAGATTACAATTGCTAAACCTGTTAACAAGAATAAAATTCCAACTACGATACCATCTTTTGGTGCTTTTAGGAAGTGGAAGAACATTCCAATCAAACCTAAAATAAGCGGGATGTAATAAAATTTGGCATTACTTGGATTGTGTTGTGTGTAATAAGGTGCGTTTTCACCTTGCGCTCCCAGCCGGGCTTCATCCACTACATTAAATCCGGAGAGCCAGTTTCCTCTAAATTCATCTCCATGTCCTTGAATATCGTTTTGACGTCCAGAGAAATTCCACATAAAATACCTCCAATACATCCAATCTACTTGGTAATTTACAAAATAGGTAATGTTATTTCCAAAGGTTGGCAATGGTCTTCCGTCTTCCCCTAGTTGACTCGGTGGCACCTTTCGACTAGGATCGTAACCCGACCAATTTTTATACCCTCGAATTTTCTGTTCACTCATGCGATCAAACATCCTAGGGAACAAGGTATTCTGAGTGTAGACAGGGACTTGGTTTTCAATTGCGCCCGCGTTAATCATGAAATACTTTTCATCCATAGTGTAGTTCTGTCCACTATTTTTGATGTAGTTTTCCGCCAGCTCTTTGTCTTTAAATGAAATAATATCTGTTCCAGAACTAGTTGAAACAACCCATCTTCTGTCATAGTTTGGTGATCTATCCTTAAACTCGCTTTGTTTGGCTGGTTTAGAATTAAAATACTCACCATAAAGAATAGGCCAAGAACCGTATTGCTCACGCTTTAGGAATGCATGAAGAGTTACTAAATTTTCTGGATTGTTTTCATCCAAGGGTGGGTTTGCATTGGATCGAATGACAATCGTTGCAAAAGATCCATATCCAATAAAGAGCATAATTAAACCAAGGATGACTGTATTCCCTAACTTGTATCCTTTGTTTCTGGTGAAATACAATCCACCCACTAAGATTCCGACTAAAAGAATAAAAAAGAATGCCGCGCCCACTCCAAAAGGAAGTCCGAGAGAATTCACAAAGAAAATCTCCATTTTAGACGCCAATGCAATAGTTCCTGGAATTACACCATTTTGTATAAAACCAAGGGCTAAAACTCCTGCTATACCCGTAATTAAGAAAGTCTTAAGGTTACTTTTAGGGTACAACTGATGCGATATAACGTAGGCAATGGCAGGTAAAACAAGTAAACCTAACAAGTGAACTCCGATTGCTAATCCGAATAGGAACATGATTAATACCATCCACCTTAAAGGACGAATTTCAGGACTTAACTGCCCACGTTTAATCATTGTCATTTCCTCATCCCACTTCAACACTGCCCAAAAAATAACCGCAGTAAACAAAGATGACATTGCATACACTTCACCTTCAACCGCTGAAAACCAAAATGATTCGGTAAAAGTGTAAGCCATTGCTCCAACAAAACCAGAACCTAAAATTGCGATTTTTTGTCCGTTAGACATTTCATCACCATCCTTTTCAGCGATTTTTTTACCCAACTTAGTAATTGACCAAAACAAGAAAAGAATAGTTAAAGAACTACTCAGCGCTGACATTCGGTTGATCCATAAAGCTACATCAGCTTCAGATCCTGCAAAAAGAGAAAATACTCTCCCGATAAGCATAAAGAAGGGCGCACCCGGTGGGTGACCAACTTCCAACTTATAGGCTGCGGTGATATATTCCCCACAATCCCACAAAGAGGCAGTATCTTCAACGGTAATAAAGTAAACGATTGTCGCAATTAAGAATGACAACCATCCAATAGAAATGTCTAACTTTTTATAGTTCATAGTGTAAATTTGAATCGCACGAAGTTAATAATATTCAGTTTGCGAACGAAAATATGCATCTTAAAATTATAAATAGGCAACATTATTTCATTTTAACACAAATAAAACCCGTTAAAAGTATCTCAATAGGCTATCTCCTCTAAAATCAGTAAAAAAATAGAGCATCTATACTATTGAAAATCAATTCTGAAAAAAATATCAAAAAATTTATCTCAAAAGTCCTTGTCATTACATAAAAAGTTTATAAATTTGCACTCGCAGAAAGCCAAACGGGTTTTCAAATTGTTTAAAAATTGTCCCATGGTGTAATTGGCAACACGTCTGTTTTTGGTACAGAAGAGTCTAGGTTCGAGACCTAGTGGGACAACTAAAAGCCTCTCATTCGAGAGGCTTTTTTCATTAAATACCATCAAATATAATGGTTTGCGTGATTTAACCATTTCTTAGAACAACATCAAATAACAAAGAAAATTACAACAATTCGGTTAACAAGAGTTTGTTGTAGTTTTGTTAACCGAATGACATCTAGATGCCCATTGTTATTATCTGTATAGACATTTATGTTTTTGAGATTCACTAAAGAAACAAATGTATAACGGTTAACAATTTCTAAGATGAAAAACTCAAAGGTTAATTCATTCTCTACTTTATTGTGGGGAAACAAAAATCGAATTAATAAATCAGGAGAAATCCCGATTTATTTAAGAATCACTGTAAACGGCAAAAGAGCCGAAATCTCAACAAATCGTTTTGTTGACAAAAACGCCTGGTTACCTAGTGCTCAAAGAGTAAAAGATAAAGCCAAAGGCGCTATTCAAATAAATGGTTATCTCGACATGTTGAGAGGAAAGGTTCTTGAAGCTTACAACAAGCTTTTAGCAGCAAATGATGAAATTACTGCTAAAAAAATCAAGTCTATAGTAGCAGGCAAACCAATACAATCAAAAACAACCCAAAAAACCATCCTGGATGCCTTAGACTACCACAACAAAAAAATGGAAGAAAAGGTCACGATAGGTCAAACGGCAAAAAAAACATACACGCGCTACGTAATTACTAAGAAGAAAGTCGTAGCCTTTATGAAGCATCAGTATAAAATAAAAGACAAGCCATTGTCAGAGCTTCGCTTGCGCTTCGTCACCGAGTTTGAGCATTATCTGCTTACGCAAGATAATCTGCATACAAACACAGCACACAAGTACATTAAAAACCTAAAAACGGTAATGAATATGTCAGTTGGCTTAGACTGGATTTCTTCAAACCCATTTAACAACTTTCGTTGTAGCTACATCGCTCCTAAAAGAGAAGTGCTTACTCAAGAAGAAGTAGACAGAATTAGATTTAAGAATATTTCTATAAAACGATTAGCTGAGGTTCGTGATGTTTTCAAATTCTGTTGTTACACTGGTTTCGCGTATGCAGACATATACGAATTTGAATATGATGCAATCATTAAAGGAATAGATGGTGGATCCTGGCTTAAAACAAATCGTAAAAAAACAGGCGTAAAAGAAAGTGTTCCTTTACTTCCAGTGGCTCTTGAAATTATACAGAAATATAGAGAACATCCATACTGCTTGAACAAAAATAGATTGCTTCCAGTAAACAGTAATCAACGATACAACGGCTATTTGAAAGAAATTGCGGATATATGCAGTATCAATAAAAAAATCACTTCGCATATTGCTCGTCATACCTTTGCCACTAAAATCACATTATCCAATGGCGTACCCATTGAAACAGTAAGTTCAATGCTTGGCCATAGTTCTATTCGCACTACTCAAATTTATGCTAAAGTCATTGAGAGCGAAACGAAAGCAACTAACAATTTTAAATATTCTTGTGTCATTGGAATAATAATAAATAAAGGGAAACAAACTTACGCTTATTGCTCTCTTATTGAAAGATAAAACATCTTTCAATTAAACTTTTCAAATTTCTAGTGGGCAAAATAAATAGTAGCACCTATTCTAAATTGAGGAATCAAATAATCTCTAGGCATCTCAAAATGAACAACATTTTCATTAGGCTCTGGGACAGGTTCGGCTTCTTTAGGGTACTTTTGAATGTCTGTAAGTTCAATAATATAATCCATCCCTATTTCACCAAAAAGCTTTATTCCAAGCCTTTCTGTTGCCATAGCTTTTAGAGATATTCTACCTTGAACTCCTGTGACCAAATATTCTCTTTTATTATCAATTGTTATCTCACTTTTAACCGGAGGATGAAGATACGACATATTATGTGGAGAGGCATTATTATAGAAGGCCTCATATGTGTTTCCTCTAACCTTCTCGCTTTGTGCTAGGTAGCCCAGTATTCCTTCAACAGCCCAACTGAAATTTGACGCTCCAATTTGGAACTCTGGTCCAATGGTTAGTCTAGTTTGCAAATCTCGTTGAGTTAAGTTAGATTCCTCAAAGTAAATCTCTGAGGTTGAGGTTGATTGGTAAAACCTACGGTCCCAAAGACTTTCTCTAATATCCCAACCTTGGGAAAGTCTAAAATTTATCGAGCGCTTTTCCTTTAGGGCTAATTTATAATTCAAAAACAATCGATGATCTGAATCGGTTGTTAAACCAATTCCTATTTCATTCAAATTTTGAGCCTCACCACCCAACGAAATAAACATTCCGATAACTAGAGTAAACAAGCTTAATTTATTCATGCCTTTTCTTGATTTTTTGATTCTTACCAAGACTTCAACGTTCCAGTCACTAAACATATTACATGAGTGCTTACCCTATTTATCTGAAAAACAGATTCTATAACATTCCACTCTGGTAACAAAAGAATACCTCAGAGCTTATATAGATTCAACCAATTCTGTTATTCATACGGATATAGGCAATGCATCAATAGAAGTGCTTGATATAATTTATGGTGACACTACATACTAAGAAAAGTAAAAACTGATTAAAAACAAAAAAGGGAACAAACGAGCGTTCATTCCCTTTTTAACCTAACCTAAACACCTAAATCGAGACCAATATATAAGTTTTAAATTAAGTGGCAAAGGAATAATGATATTTGTGTCATGTTAGTCTAAATTGCCTTATTAAAACAGATATATCTGCTAAAACAATTAAATTTCAAGAATCAATCTTTCTATGTTAGTTAACCATTGGAAACTGAATCGAAAAAACTAAATCCCTCAGAAATCACTCTACTTTTATCTTTGAGCATTAACTCCTTAACTCTCTCAGGTGTTTTTCTCCATAATTCAGGAGAGATATAAACATTCGTTCCCTGAGAAAGAATGACTTCAGTAATTATTCTAACTTTATCATTAAGGTTGACAAACATTAATTGATGAGTAATAAGTTTAAAATAGGATACATTATTTTCATATTTACTTTATCAGCTCTTGTTGGCAGTCAGTTTTTTGTGAAAGATAAAATATTGAATGGACTCGACAATTTAAACTATGTAAAAGGGCAAATTGAGTACTATCAATCTAAACCAAGTCCAATAGATGAAACGGATGAGATCAGAAAGGTTTTACACATCAAATTAAAGAATTCAAGTAGAGTTTACAGAGATGGTTTTGCGTTATAACGACGAACGAAGTACAACAGAATAGCAAAAAAACCAAACACATAGTAAGATGACCATCTTTCGAATCCATCTTTAAACCCCAATACAGTTACGGCGATAATGGTAATTACACCCACAACCAACCAAAACAATTGCATTATCTTATTGTACGTTTCCATATTTTAATCTTTTATAAATATTTTAGCAGTAGGTTTATAAAACTGAGCAGTATCAAAAGCAGGAGTTGTCCACGCCCCGATTCCTGTAAGAATGAGGTCAGGAGAGGTGATGACCACTGCTTTGTTTGTGTAAATTGAATCCCCTGTTTTGTTGTAATACAGCACTTCTGATTCTAGTGTTTTCTCTTGAACTACATTCAGTAACTTCACACTATCTCTTACCGTAATTAGCCCAGTTTCATCGTTTATTTCTCCAAATAAAGAAGTAAGCACGGAACCAATTGAACCATCATCGTTGTAAAAATTCACTCTTAGTCCGTCTTTGAACTTTCTCACATTTTGAGGCGGACCGTAAGTCTCGGCAATATTGGCAAAGATTTCAAACTGAGCATATCCTGAATCAGTATAAATAATATGAAGCTCTTCGCTTGTGTCATCTGGATTTTCGGGGTGAGTTGTAATTTTCTTTACCTTATCCAAATCGTTTACACATGAAAAAAAGATTCCCGTCATGAGCATCATGACAGGAATCAATAAAATATTGTGCGTTATGTTGCTCAATGGTTTAGTATGTTTTTATTGTGAAAGTTCTATTTCCCCAACAGCTCAACTCTACGGTCTCACCTACAGCTTTATCTTCATTAAAGATATCGCTTGAAGTTGGACACTGACTTTTCATTGAGCTAACTAATCCTGCGTTACCAGATTTCTCGGCCAATTCCACTGCGTAATAGTAGTTTGCTTTACGATCGAAAGTAGAAACCCCACAATCGTTAGAAGTTGCGCTTACACTTTTGGCAGCAATTTCGTAACCTTTTCCAGCGTTTTTACCTGTGATTGCTAGACCAGCAGAGTGTGCTGCTTTGTAACTTCCGATACGGAAATAAGTATTGGCAATCTCAAATTCGATATCACTTTTTTGGTCAGCACTTTCTGCCATTCCTAAAGCTTCTTTAAAAGTCGAAATTGCTGCTGAAGTACTACCTCTGCTAATTTGTAATTTCGCTTTAGCCAAAACTGCATCCACTGAAGGGTCAATTGCAATAATTGTGTCTACTAAGTGGGCATAAACTTCATTTTTTGTACACTCTTGCTTTTCGAGTAAGGCCATGAAATTTTTCACAGTAGATTTTTTTGCTTCAAGTTCTTGTGGCAATTCCGTCATAAAACTTTCGATCTCAGGAACAATTGACTCACAATCTGTCACGGCTCTATTCATATAAACAGAAACAAAATCGATAATCTCTGCCCCCATATCCCCTTTACTTGCGTAATCTGATAATTTGAAATATTCAGTGATAATTCTCTTCTTGTATTTCTCCTTCGCTTTTTCGTCTTGTTCTTGAACCCAAAGATTATAAAGGTTTACATAATATTGTTGCAGAAACCCTTTATTTACTTTTTCAGCTTCATGGTGAATTCCGATTCTATATGCTTCGTCAGCTTTCTTCATATTTCCAGCTGCACCTTGCATTAAATAAGAATACCCCAAGTATGCTTGCCATTCCTTTTGAACTCCATGAGTTTCTTGTGCTGCTTCATAAACCATAATCAGCGTATCTAAGTATGCAGCCTTAGTAGAATCATCGGTTGCATTACTCATAGATCTTTGAACAGAATAAATAAAAGGGTTGTAGAAAACCATTTCTAAAGTACCACATTCTTTCTGTGCTTTTATATATGATCTTGTAACTTTCTCATATTCCTTTGCTTTGTAGGCATTACCAGCAATAGCCTTATATCTTGTACATTCATCGGCTTCATTAGTACCTTCTTGTGCATAGCTTGCAAGTCCAAAACTCAAAGTAAACAGAGCTCCTAATATTAATTTTCCTATTTTCATTTTTATCTATTATTAATCAAGTTTATATTTTCTAAACCACCTGTCATACCCAGGAGCAATATTTATGCCGAAGTTAAATCCAAAATAACTTTCCTTTAGCACTGCTGGCCCGCTATTTCGCCCCATCTCACCATAAGTCCCTGATATATTCACAGTTGAAACAGCTCTATTCATAACGATTGGAAATCCAATACCCGCTGTAAATCCTTGATCCATTAATTGCTCTCCGTTTACTTCATAAGGCGTGTTCACACTATAGGCACCAATTCGATATTTTAACCTATCGAATATGCTGATATATGCGGAACGATCGAAAGCTTGACGGTGGCGCATAAACTCTACTCCTACGCGGAAAGAATTTGAATTTACGTATTGTCCTGATTGAACACTATTATTAAAATCCTCGTTATATGATGACCACTCCTCCATTGAATACTCCATGGTAACCATTAAAGATGGAAGTTTGGAGCTTTTTGAAGTCGAGTCATTTTGTGGTGTAAAAGTATAAGTTAAACCTAGGCTGGTTTTAGTTGGAAGAAAAACATTACCACTGATATCTCCTGTTTTTATTATTGTATCGTAAAGACCTTGCTCAAAGAAATTCGAGTAATGAATGCGTGTTTGAGATTTTTCAAAGCTTAACTCCTTGCCTGGACGAAAAACTCCCGCCACCCTAAAGCTATGGGTTAGGTTTGGGCGAAAATCATAATTCAAACCAAACTCTACACCAAAGTCTTTAGCGCGAATGGATTGAATATCCATACCGCCCGATTCCACGGAATTACTAACGGTATAAGTTCTTCTTTGATTATTCAGTTTCCCAAAATAATACTTACCATTTACCCCTACAGAAAGACTTTGTTTCTTACGGTCTAAAATATTTCCTGAAAATCCAATCATAACTTCTTGTAAATCGCCGTCCCCAGTGTAATCATAGAAAATACTGTCTCCCGCAATAACTTCATGATCATTTATTTCGTATCCTCTTCTACTCAAAGGCTTTAAACCTGCTGCTACACCAAATCGATTTCCAAAAGGAATAACCAAAGCCATGTGCGTAATTCCTGAAAACCTACCTTCAGACTCCATTCCATTATTAGAAAATCGTTTTTCGAAATGTGTTAGCCCCATTGAAAATAAAGGCAACTGTTTTGCTGTTAGTGAATACGTAGATGGATTAAACAAATTCGTTTGACTAGAATCTGTCAATGCAGTTGCTGCACCTCCTAACGCTGAAATATAGGCATTACCGTAAAAACCAACATCTCCAAGTCCTCGTGCTGAATAAGGACTGTTTGTGTTAATCTGTACTAGTGCATTTCCACTTATAACGATAAATAGTGCAACTAATAAACTTCTAAACATTGTGTTTTAGTATTAAATACAAACCTTTAACGGTCAAATAATCATCCGCAAAGATGCTATTTTTTAATTCTTTATCAAATCTTTTAAGGTCTCCACCAGTCAAAAAAATTGTTAACGGCTGATATTGTTGATTATATTGATTGATAAAACCTTCTATCTCTGCCTGTATTCCATTTAAAACACCAGACATCATCGCATTTTTCGTGGAATCACCAATTAATTGCGACTGTTCTTCCAACTCCAACAATGGCAGACCTCCTGTAAATTCGTGCATGGCTTTTAAGCGCATTCCATACCCTGGTGAAATTGAACCGCCAATAAATTTTCCTTCTTGAACAAAATCAAACTTTATACAAGTCCCAATATCTATGACTAAACTATTAGTAGTTTTAGAATAATGATTAGCGGCAACTGCATTAGCGATTCTATCAGCACCCAAGGTTTGAGGAGTTCGATAAGTATCGATTCTAATAGGTAAAGGTGTTTGATTACTTAAAACAACATTTGGCTGCAGCAAATCTGCTATCCAATTACGCATTTCCTCATTCAAAACGGATGACAAAATACTTGTCACCTCTTTTTTGGAAGAAATAATTGATTTTATCTTTTCTTTTTCCTCTATTGATATGAACACCTGGCTAAGCACTTCACCATTCTCAAAATCAATAACTTTGACACGGGTATTCCCAGCATCCACTACACAAAACTTGGTCTTTTCCTGCTTCACATTGCAAAGTTAATAGAAGATTTTTAAAAAATAATTCAAAATGATGCTTCCAGAATAGAATTAGTTTATATCTTTGCACCCACCTAATCAAATAAGCAGTTTAAAAACAACGGTGATGTAGCTCAGTTGGTAGAGCAAAGGACTGAAAATCCTTGTGTCGGCGGTTCGATTCCGTCCATCACCACAGATTAAACCCAAAATATTGAATTCAATATTTTGGGTTTTTTGTTTTAAAACGCTTTCAAAAAGCCTAAACAACTCACTTGAACTTAAACAACGAGCTTGTCTCTAAAGTAAAAACACATCTAAATATACAGAAATCAAAAAAGGGCTCCTCAGTTGAAGAACCCTTTTTGTGATAAATAGGAAGTTTAAAACTTCAATAATTTACAATCAAACTATTTTACAATTTTCTTTGTAATAGCTCCATTTTCAGTATTCACCATCAACATGTAAACTCCTGAATTGATTTTTTGAGTATCTATTTTTGCTTGATTTCCGCTTAAAGAACCTTCTTGGATAACTTTTCCAGAAATTTCGTAAATCACGTAGCTATTCAAATTAACATCTGAAGAAATGTTTAATTCAGCATTAAACATGTTTGGATAAACATTCATTTCAACCTTTACATTGTCAAAAGCCTCTACTGAAGCTGTTCCGCCAACAAAGCCTGGATAACCATCATTTTCAAAAGAATTCAATTTCCATGGGCCATTAGCATCACCTGCATTTAATAAATCAACCATTGCAGTTGTTTTCATTTCAGCAGTAGTTTTTGCTGTGATATCTGGAGTGCCAGGAGCACCTTGCCATCCTCCAACTGCATCAACATGTTGAGAAGTCTCCGTATCCCAAAAGTTATTCAAGGTTCCAACACTTCCTCCAGCACCAATAAATCCACCATCAAATTCAGGCCCAACTGCTGTTCCAGTTGAATAAGAATTAGAAATTGAAATTAAAGCTGTCGCGTGACCAACCAATCCACCTGCATGACCATTTACCACAACAACGTTTGAGCGCGAGTAACAGTTATCAACTGTATTTTCCAAAGTTCCTGGAAAACCAATCACAGATGCTCCGATCAACCCACCAGCTAGATGATTCGCACTAACAGTTCCTCTAGAATATGATTCAGAAATTGAAACTCCGTTGTGTGGGGAACCTAAAAGTCCTCCTACTTGCGCATCTCCATTCACAGCACCCTCAGCAGAACACGCTGAAATAGATCCGTTTTCAACCATATCCCCAATTAATCCACCAACATTAACACCCGTAGATTCAATCGTAACTCCTGATGCATGACAGTTAGTAATTACAACATTCTGCCAAGCATTTCCAACTAGAGACCCTGCACTGTCTATACCTTTCACTGTAGGGTTTTCTAACTTAACGTTAACTATTGTTGCATTAATAACGCGACCAAAAAGTCCAACCATGTGATCATTTGGCATATCAACATTTAAATTACTTATCACGTGGCTATTTCCATCAAAAGTTCCAGAAAATGTGTTTACATCATCTACTCCAATTGGTGACCACAAGTGAGCACCCAAATCTAAATCTCCATCAATATTAATTGTAGATCCAGCAAAATCATTTCCTCCTGCTACTAAAACAGACAATCCGGCTAACTCAGCAGAAGTAGTTAAGGTGAAGTTTGTACTTTGAGCGTTATACCATTGCGTATCGGCATTATCGCTCCAAAGTGTTGTTTGAGCGAACATGGCGCTTGTCATTCCTAATAAAATGCTTAAAAAAAGTAAAGTTTTCTTCATAAGAATTTCGTTAAAGATTATAATATTTCTATTTCGACAAAATTACCTTAAAGTTGTATTAAAGAATAATCGCAATAGGATTTAACATGCATTTCTAATAATCATTCTTGTATTCCTAACCATAAGATTCGAAGTATATTGCTACATTTTATCCCACAAAAAAAAGGTGAACATAATGCTCACCTTTCATGTATTCAATTATTTAAACCACTGACTATAGTTCGTCAATGTATTTTTTAATTGTTTCTTTCGCTTCTCCTGTTTTCTTTTGAAGTCTTCCAAGAAGTTCATCCTCTTTTCCTTCTTCATATTTCAAATCGTCATCTGTAAGGTCGCCATATTTCTGCTTTACCTTACCTTTTAATTCATTCCAATTTCCTTTAATCTTGTCTTCTGTTGATCCCATGTTTGTTTATTTTAAATTAATAATTGTTTGTTGATTGCAAGGTACGAAATATGTAGGCTTTTTGAAAATATACGCTGTTAAAGAAATTTAAATCCTATGCTCTTAACACCTGTTAACATTGACGTATTCGAGAAAACTAATGCATTCAACTTTACTCAATTCAAGGCAACAGATTACAAAGAAAACCCAATAAAGTGCCTTTTAAATAGTGCCTTTTAATATTGTAAATTTTACTTTAAAAGCTTAACTTAGGAAAATGGTCAGCAATGAATTATTTCGAATAATTATACTGACTTTAATTTAACGTTCAAATAAAAATACAAACAATGGACTTTGTAGATTACTATAAAATTTTAGGGGTAAGCAAGGGAGCGAGTGACAAAGAAATCAAGAAAGCTTACAGAAAGTTGGCCCGAAAATATCATCCTGACTTAAACCCTGATAACAAGGAGGCAGAGAAGAAATTCAAAGAGATCAATGAAGCGCATGAAGTACTGAGCAATCCAGAAAACAGGGAAAAATACGATAAATACGGTAAGGATTGGATGCACGGTGAAGAATTTGAGAAAGCTAGGCAGCAGCAATCTTATCAAAGACAACAATATTCTGGAGGAGCTGGAGGACAAGGCTTTTCGGGCAGTGATTTCTCTGACTTTTTTGAATCTATGTTTGGCGGTGCAGGTGGCTCTTCGGGTCGTGGTGCAGCCCAGTTCAAGGGTCAAGATCTTAGTGCAAGTTTAGAACTCAACTTAACGGAGATTTATGAAACACATAAGAAGGTACTCACATTAAATGGCCAAAAAATCAGATTGACAATTCCTGCAGGTATAGAAAACGGTCAAATCATTAGAATCAAAGGAAAAGGTGACGAGGGAATGAACGGTGGTCCGAATGGGGATTTACTCATTAAATTCAGTATTATAAACAACACCAAATTCAAAAGAGATAAAGAAAACCTATATTCTACAGTTCACCTAGATTTATACACAGCACTTTTGGGTGGCGAGATTACGGTTGATACATTTGACGGCAAAGTAAAGCTTAAAATTGCAGCAGAAACCGCGAACGACACAAAAGTAAAACTGAAAGGAAAAGGCTTTCCTGTTTACAAGAAAGAAAGGGATTTTGGTGATTTAATCATTACTTACCAAATTGATATTCCTACAAATCTATCTGCCAAGGAAAAAGAGCTATTCAAAGAACTTCAAAAATTAAGATAAGATGGAAAAGCAAGAATATATATTGATAAAAACACTTTGTGTTCATTATAAAATTGAGATCTCTTTCATTAAAGAATTGAATAATGTTGGACTTATTGAAATTAAACGGTTTGAAAATGAAGAAGTAATTCATGAAGAAAAGATTGGTGATTTAGAAAAAATGATTCGCCTTTATCATGAGTTAGACTTAAATATTGAAGGAATTGATGTTGTATTCAATCTGCTTCAAAAAGAAGTTCAACTCAAAGAACAAGTAAAAGAATTGCAAAACAGACTGCGATTTTATGAGGATGAACTCTAATAGGATTAACCTTAGAATAAACTCTTTAAACAAGCCAAAAGAAACATTAATTACACCGATTGAATTAATAAGTAATAGTTTTGCAAAAAAAATTGAAATGAGAAACATATTTATTCTTCTCCTGGTTTTATTACCCTTACATGGATTGACACAAAAAAGTGACTTTGGAAATTGGCTTAATTATTTTGGTAGCAAAACAATAAAAGACAACTTTAATTGGCACCATGAAGCACAATATAGAAATTACAATGAGATTGGTGATTTGGAGCAATTATTATTGCGAACTGGATTGGGTTATAATTTAACTGAAAACAACAATAATATTTTGCTTGGTTACGGGTTTATAAGAAGCGAAAACTACATTGGAACCACAGATGAAAAAGCGATAATTAATGAACACAGAATTTACCAACAATTCATTACAAAGCAATCTTTCGGCAGGGTTTCATTTCAACACAGGTATAGATTTGAACAGCGTTTCGTTGAAGACAAATTCAGAATGAGATTTCGCTACTTTCTCTCTACAAACATAGCTTTAACAAATCCTACAATTGTTGACAATACCTTTTATCTATCGGCATACAACGAAATATTCCTTAACACTACAAAGACCATTTTTGATAGAAATAGACTTTATGGAGGGCTTGGTTATAAATTAAATAATAATCTGCGTTTTGAAGTCGCCTATATGAATCAATTCTTAGACAAAAGACAAAGAGATCAGCTGAATATCAATATATTTTTAAATCTATAAATTAAACTATTCTCAAAATGAAAAAAGTATTCAAATTAACTATGCTCACATTAATTGTGGCAGGATTTACGGCTTGCAATCAGGGTGAACCAGCAAAGGCCGAAACTAAATCTGATGAGCAATCGACAGAACTAGAACAACCACAAGTACAAGAAGCCTTGGTGGAAGAAATTTTAACACAAGAACAACAAGCCGCACTTTCGCCTGATGACGTAATTCAGAGCTTCAAAGAAGGAAACGAAAGATTTATGAACAATGACCTTACAAAGAGAAACACATCTCAGCAAGTAAGAAATAGTACTTTGGCACAATTCCCAAAAGCGATTGTATTGTCTTGTGTAGATAGTCGAGTACCGGTAGAAGATGTTTTAGACAGAGGAATTGGGGATATTTTCGTTGCTAGAGTTGCAGGAAACTTCGTGAATGTAGACATGCTTGGGAGTATGGAATACGCATGTGAAGTGGCGGGTTCAAAATTAGTACTCGTTATGGGGCATGAGCACTGTGGCGCAGTAAAAGCAGCTGTTGACGATGTTCAATTGGGCAACATCACCCCAATGTTAGAAAAAATTAGACCAGCGGTTGACATGGTTGAATACAAAGGAGACCGCACATCTAAAAATCCAGAATTTGTTGAAATGGCTTGCGCCAGTAATGTTAGACACACAATTAAAGAAATAAGAGAAAAAAGTCCAATTTTGAAGGAAATGGAAGACAACGGAGAAATCAAAATAGTGGGTGCTATTTATGACTTAGACACCGGGAAAGTTGATTTCATGGATTAATACCAGAAAATATCAATTCACTTTAAATATCCCCTTGGCTTTTGCTGAAGGGATTTTTTTGCTTTTATATTTAAAGTGAGAATTCCAAAAGAAATTGAATGACTTAAAAAAACACCCAAAACACCACTTACATCAACACTGATCTAGGCTAGAGAAAATAGCTGTTTTTTTATTTCATAATTAAATACAATTCCTATTGTATGACATAAAAAGCCATTATCTTTGCACACTTTTTAAGAAAACAAACAACAAAAACAGTTGATTATGAATGAGTTTTTTGCTTCTTTCAGTTTGAATGAGATCTTCAAAGCTACAATGGTTTTATTTGCTGTTATTGATATTATCGGATCAATTCCTATCATTATAAAAATTAAAGAAACCTCTGGTGACATCCATGCCAATCGCATCACTTTGGTTTCTTTGGTAATCATGATTGCGTTTTTGATTACTGGTGAGAGTATATTGATGCTTTTTGGCGTTAACGTTGAATCTTTTGCCGTTGCCGGGGCATTTGTTCTTTTCGCCATGGCTTTAGAAATGATTATGGGCATTGAATTATTTAAAGAAACACCTATAAAAGGAAAGAGCGTTGGTATTGTGCCATTGGCGTTTCCTATTATTGCCGGTGCTGGATCTATGACTACATTAATATCTCTTCGTGCAGAATATGAAATGGTAAACATTTTAATTGCGATACTTATTAATATGATTATCGTTTACGCAACGTTGAAATTAACCAGAAGAATTGAACGTTTACTAGGTCCTGGAGGGGTGGCTATTTTGAAGAAAGTATTTGGTATTATATTATTGGCAATTGCAGTGAAGCTTTTCGCTTCGAACGTGACGCAGTTGTTTCAGTAGAATTGGTTGAATTGACTTTAAATATATAAACGCTTTTTAGGTTGAAAGTTATACAAACAAAAAACCCAGCAGATAAATCTGCTGGGTTTTTTAATTTTTTTTGGTTTGGTTTTGTAGGCTTGCCCTATTAGGGCATGCCTACAAATTCAAAAACCAAAAATCCAAAAAATCAAAATTATTTTGCTGCTGCAAACCTCTTATTTACTTCGTCCCAGTTAATAACATTGAAGAATGCATTAATATAGTCTGGTCTTCTGTTTTGGTAATTCAGGTAGTATGCATGCTCCCAAACATCAAGTCCTAAAACAGGAGTTCCTTCACAACCTAATCCCATTAAAGGATTATCTTGGTTTGGAGTAGAACACACTTCTAACTTTCCGTCTTTTACACAAAGCCATGCCCAACCAGAACCAAATCTTGTTGCTGCAGCTTTAGCAAACTCATCTTTAAATGAATCAAATGAACCAAATGCCGATTCAATTGCTCCTTTGATATCACCTGTTGGCTCACCACCTCCGTTTGGAGACATTACCTTCCAGAATAAATCGTGGTTATAGAATCCACCACCGTTATTTCTAACCGCTGGTTTATCTGTGCAATTTGCTAAAATCTCTTCGATTGACTTTCCTTCAAGATCAGTTCCTTCAATCGCCGCGTTTAAATTATTTGTATATCCTTGATGGTGCTTACCATGGTGGATTTCCATTGTTTTCTTGTCAATATGTGGTTCTAATGCATCGTGTGCATACGGTAAATTTGGTAATTCAAATGCCATTTTGTATGTTTTTTAAGTTAATAAATCTGTTTATCCAAATATAAAGAATTAAAGGTGATATGACCAATCTTTACATCCAAAAAAGCTTAAAATTCTAACAAAACCAGTAGTTACTAGTGATGCGTGAAATTAAAACTTCCAACCAAAATCATTTAAGAAAAGTTCGTCAATATCTGCTCTTAAAGCTTCATTTTCAACCTTATCTAATATATCCCCAATAAAACCAGCTACCAGCAATTGTTTCGCACTTGCTGCCGAAATTCCTCGAGATCTTAAATAGTAAATGGCTTCTTGATCTAACTCTCCAATTGTTGAACCATGCGAACAACGAACATCATCTGCATATATTTCTAATTCTGGTTTAGAATTTACACTTGCTGTTTTAGAAAGCAAAATGTTTTTATTCGATTGGTAAGCTGCGATTTTCTGAGCATCTTGTCGAACAATAACTTTTCCGTTGAATACACCAACAGATTTACCATCCATAACACCTTTATATGATTCACTTGATGTACAGTTCGAATACAACTGATCAATAAGCGTATGGTTATCCATATGTTGGTTTTCTGTACCCAGATAAGCACCATTCATTTCAGTATGACAATTCTCACCTTCCACAATTACATCCAGTCCATTTCTCGTTAATTGTGCACCTGTTGTAATCGTATTGATTAAGAAATTACTGGATTCATCCTGAACAAACAGCTCATTTGAAATATGAAGAACATCTTTTGCTTCAGTTTGCAATTTATTAATTGTTAGACTTGCATTTGATTCAACGTGACCTTCCAACACAACATTTGTAAAACTATTTGCTGAGTTTTTTGAATGAAAAGTCGCTATAACTTCAGACTTCGACCCGTTTTCTGCAAGGACAAAGTGGCGCGCATTTGCAATTACTTCTTCTCCTTCCAAAACATGTATCATGTGAATCGGGTGATTTGCCTTTTTATTCTTTTTAATCTGAATAAAAACACCACCTGTTTGGTAGGCTTTGTTGATTAAAGAAAAAACATTTTCTTCAGTTCCATCCACTAAATCAGAATAATACTCTTCATCTAATTCATCAATCTTTTGAACTGAAACAGCGTCATCATCCAAAATAGTTGATAAGGATTCGTCATAATATCCATTAACAAAAACCAATTGGTGTGCATTCAAATCTGCAATCGCGTACTCCTCTATATTGGTTGAAGCTTGTGTTTGTTTATATTTTCTTTTCACGTACTTAGCCACACGTGTATATTTCCACTCTTCTACCCTTGTCGTTGGGAAATCCATCCCAGTTAAAGCGTCCAAAGCCTGCTTTCTGACTTTAGAAATCGTTTCCGGTTTCTTAAAATCCGAGACAAACTCGAGTACTTTATTATCCAAAACTAATTCCATATTTATTGCGCAATTTCTTCATTAATCCAATCATAACCTTTTTCTTCCAATTCTAAGGCTAACTCTTTAGTTCCTGTTTTGATGATTTTTCCATCATTTAAAACATGAACAAAGTCTGGTTGGATATATTCTAGTAAACGTTGGTAGTGTGTAATCAAGATGATAGAGCGCCCTTCTGAACGCAATTTATTAACACCTTCCGAAACAATACGTAAAGCATCGATATCTAAACCAGAATCTGTTTCATCTAGAATTGCCAATTTCGGTTCTAACATTGCCATTTGGAAAATTTCATTTCTCTTTTTTTCCCCACCAGAGAAACCAACATTCACTGCTCTACTTGCTAATTTGCTATCCAACTCCACGAGATTCGAAGCTGTTTTTACTTTCGCTAAGAAATCTTTAGCAGACATTTTATCTTCTTTTCGGTATTCGCGAATTTCATTAATCGCAGTACGCAAGAAGTTAATATTCGAAACACCTGGAATTTCTACAGGATATTGAAATGCCAAAAACAATCCTTCTTTTGCTCTGTCTTCCGCCTCAAGATCTAGTAGATCCACTCCGTCAAAGTCTACAGAACCACCCGTTACTTCATAACCATCTTTCCCTGCCAAAACAGAAGCCAAAGTTGATTTCCCAGAACCGTTAGGTCCCATAATTGCGTGAACTTCACCCGCTTTAACCCCCAAGTTTAGCCCTTTAAGTATTTCATGTCCTTCTTCAACTGAAGCGTGAAGATTTTTTATTGTTAACATATGCTGTAATTTTCTTTATTAAACGTTTTTATGAATTGAATTATCCTACGGAATTTTCTAGTGAAATTTCCAATAGTTTTTGTGCTTCCACTGCAAATTCCATTGGCATGTGATTCAATACCTCTTTACAGTATCCGTTCACAATAAGTCCAATGGCTTTTTCAGAATCGATACCCCTTTGTTGACAATAGAAAATTTGATCTTCGCCAATTTTTGAAGTTGTTGCTTCATGCTCTACCCTTGCTGAACTGTTTTTGCATTCGATATAAGGGAAGGTATGCGCTCCTGAACGGTCAGACAGCAACAAGGAATCACACTCTGATCTGTTTCTTGCATTTTCTGCACCTGCATGTATTTGCACTAAACCTCTGTAGGTGTTTTGAGACTCACCCGCAGAAATTCCTTTTGAAATAATGGTACTGCTTGTATTTTTCCCAAGGTGAACCATCTTAGATCCTGTATCTGCTTGCTGGAAATTATTGGTAACTGCAACAGAATAAAATTCACCAATAGAATTATCTCCTTTTAAAACACATGATGGATATTTCCAAGTAACTGCCGAACCTGTCTCTACTTGTGTCCATGAAATTTTAGCATTTCTTTCACAAAGTCCTCGTTTTGTTACGAAATTAAAAACTCCTCCTACCCCGTCTTTATTTCCTGGGTACCAGTTTTGCACTGTTGAATATTTAATTTCAGCATCATCTAAAGCAATTAACTCAACCACTGCGGCATGCAACTGGTTTTCATCACGCATAGGAGCAGTACAACCTTCTAAGTAAGAAACATAAGAACCTTCATCTGCAACAACTAATGTTCTTTCAAACTGACCTGTTCCTCCTTCATTAATTCTAAAATAGGTCGAAAGCTCCATAGGGCAACGAACTCCTTTCGGAATGTAGCAGAATGAACCGTCGGTAAACACCGCACTATTCAAGGCTGCATAAAAATTATCTGTATGTGGAACAACAGTTCCCATATATTTCTTTACTAATTCTGGATGATTTTCTACTGCTTCGGAGAATGAACAGAAAATGATTCCTAATTCCCCCAACTTCTTCTTGAATGAAGTAGCTACAGATACAGAGTCTACAACAAAATCAACTGCAGTTCCAGTTAAACGTTGTTGTTCCTCCATTGAAATCCCCAATTTTTTCATGGTTTCTTTCATTTCTGGATCTACATCATCCCAGCTTTCATATTTTTTAGTTTGACCAGGAGCTGAATAATAAGAAATCGCCTGAAAATCTGGCTTCTCGTAATTTACATGTGCCCAATCTGGCTCCTTCATAGTTGTCCATGCACGATATGCCTGCAACCTTTTTTCAAGTAACCACTCTGGTTCTTCTTTTTTAGATGATATTAAACGAATAACATCTTCATCTAATCCCACAGGAATTGTATCTGACTTAAAATCAGATGTAAATCCATACTTATATTCTTGAACTTCTAAATTCCTTGCTAAATCTTCTTCTGTGTAAGTATTACTCATCTTTGAATTATTTTATTTTTAAATAGTGTCTAGACGGAAACATCTCAAAATTAATCGTTTTTCTGTTTCCAGCCAGCCTCTAAATAGAGAAACTCTCTCCACAACCACAGGTCCTATCTGCGTTTGGATTAACGAATACAAAACCCTTCCCGTTTAATCCTCCGGAAAAATCTAATGTTGTACCTACGAGGTATAAAAAGCTCTTCTTATTAACGACTATCTTCACACCATTGTCCTCAAATGATTTATCATCCTCATGTTCAACGGTATCAAAATTAAGCTCATACATTAATCCAGAGCAACCACCACCTTGCACTCCAACACGGATGAAGCTATTCGGTTCTCCCGAATCCTCCATCAATCGAATGGCCTGTTTTCTAGCAGATTCTGTTACTTTTATCATAGTTAAAACTTCGTTTACATGTTATTTATATTAAATCTAAATAACCCTCTTTAATGTGCAAAAATACCTAATTAATGGTATTTGCCAAATTAAAAACTAGATTATTTTAATGGATTTTGGAAATGCGACAGAAGTGAGGGAAAAAGAGAAAAGAAAGATTTTAACCACAAAGAGAACGGAGGCTTCACAAAGTACACCGAGAAAAGGAGAAAAAAAGGGGTTTAACTGCAAATGAAAAGAAGGTTTCGCTAAGCACCCCGTAAAGAGGAAAATGAGAAGGAGAGGGTGAAGTTGAACTAGTAGGGTTAGAAGAAACAAGACCACTCCAAAACACATTAACCATCAATAATCAATAAATAACAATTATCTCCTTATTTATAATCTTTCTAAAAAAGAAGACTGTTTTGACTTTTATCTGTAAAACAAACAATATCTTTGTAAAAAAATAAAGAAATGAGCAACGTTGCATTAGAAAACTCGATTATTGATGTAATCAAGACGATTTACGACCCAGAAATCCCTGTAGACGTTTATGAATTAGGACTAATTTATGAAGTAAAAATCAATGGAGACCAGTCCGTGGATGTTGAAATGACTTTAACTTCACCCAACTGCCCTGTGGCAGAATCTCTTCCGAAAGAAGTAGAAGACAAAATTGCCGCTGTAGACGGAGTAAAATCTGCAAAGGTGAATATCGTTTTTGATCCTGCTTGGGACCAAACCATGATGAGCGAAGAAGCGAAATTGGAATTGGGGTTTTTATAATGGAAACTTTTAATTGGGTGTATGGACGATTTGCAAATCGTCCCTACCATTGCAATTAAAAAACCCATTACACCCCAAACTGTTTTCTTTCGAAAGCATAAATCTCTTTCCAAAAATCGCCAATTGAAATTTCGGCACATTTAAGCATTTTTGGAACAAGAGATTCCGACGAAAAGCCTGGTGTTGTGTTCACTTCAATAACATAAGGTTTGTCCTCTACAATCATAAAATCTACCCTAGCTAACGAGCGCATTTGCAGCAATTGATAAATCTCTACTGTGAGGTCTTGAATTTCTTTTGTTAGTTTGTCGCTAATTCTCGCGGGCGTAATTTCTTGAGACTTGCCAAGATATTTTGCATCATAATCAAAGAAATCAGACTCTGAAACAATTTCTGTACAAGGCAAAGGAACAACTCCAGAATCATTACGATAAACACCACATGTAACTTCTGTTCCTTTCAAAAAGGCTTCGCAAACAACGGTATTTCCCTCTGCGAACGCGTCATCTATTGCTTTTTGTAAATCTTCGTGAGCATACACTTTCGATATTCCATAACTCGATCCTGAATCTGCTGGTTTCACGAATAAGGGATAGCCCAATCGTTCACCAATCTCCTGGGTTGAATAACTTGAGTTTTTCAATAACAATTGAGATTCTGCTACTTTGATATCAAAGCCTCTTAAAAACTGATTACAAAACCATTTATCGAAGGAAAGTTCGGAGGAAAGCGCGCTACTGTTTAAAAATGGCAGTTTTTTCATCTCAAAATAAGCTTGAAGCTTACCATTTTCTCCAGGATCTCCATGGATATAAACATGCGCTAAATCAATTTTAAGTTGCTCTCCATTTTTTAAAGTAAAAGTAAAATCAATAGGTGAAACTTCTGCTGATTCACCTTGATAATCTGCAAACCACCCCTCCTCGTTTACACGCACTAAAAATGCGTTGTATTCATCTTTGGGAAGATTCTCCAAAATCATACTTGCACTTTTTATAGATATTTCAAACTCAGATGAATATCCACCACAAAAGATTCCTACGTTTATCATGCTTTAGTTTTTACGAAGTACGGGAAAATTTTAGCTTGATATAAAAAGAATTCATGGAAGTTATCAGCAAAGGGTTTTTGATAATTGTCTTGGTAGAATATTTTGCCGCACATCACGAGTTGCAAACTCGCGACAGCGTCAAAATATTAACTAGCGTTAACGCTCTCTAAACTGCGCTTTTAGAATTACTATAAATATGTTTTTTTAAAAAAAATAGTGATCGTAGATCCACGTCATCCGTGTGCCAATACTGCGCACACCAAGTCAAACAAATTATCAATTACTAATTCCCCTTCTGTCCATGAAAGTGATTCCACCCCTGAGCTTTCAGCTGAATTGCCGCACCTTGCTTATCCACCAAATACAATCCTGAATCTTTAGCAGCGTAATGGCCAATTACTGTCATGTGCGGATTTCCTTTGATTTTATCAAAATCTTCTTGTTTGATTGAGAATAGCAATTCATAATCTTCTCCTCCGTTTAAAACGCAAGTTGTTGGAGAAATATCAAAATCTATGGCCGTTGTAGAAACTGAAGTGTCTATGGGTAATTTTTCGTCATATATAACTGCTCCCAAATCAGATTGAGTACATAAATGGAATAATTCAGAGGCTAAACCATCCGAAACATCAATCATTGAAGTAGGTTTAACACCTAATTCAGCCAAGAATTTAACAATGTCTTTTCTTGCTTCGGGTTTCAATTGTCTTTCTAAAATATAGTCGAAACCATCTAAATCTGGTTGAATATCAGGATTTGCTTTGTAAACTGATTTTTCGCGTTCTAAAATTTGAAGTCCCATGTACGCAGCGCCTAAATCTCCAGTTACAACGATCAATTCATTTTCTTTCCCACCATTTCTGTACACAACATCTTCTTTTTTGGCAGTTCCAATAGCGGTAATTGAAATCATTAAACCGGAGACAGAGGAAGTGGTGTCACCGCCTACCAAATCAACTTCGTATATGTCACAGGCTTTTTTTATTCCTTTATATAATTCTTCTAGCGCCTCTTTTGGAAAACGGCTAGAGGCAGCAATTGTAACAGTGATTTGCTCAGCTGTTCCGTTCATTGCATAAATATCTGATAGATTGACAACAACGGCTTTATAGCCTAAATGCATCAATGGTGTATACATTAAATTGAAGTGAATACCTTCAACCAATGCATCCGTAGAAACGAGCATTACGTTTTCGCCATCTTTTTCGATAACTGCTGCGTCGTCACCTACACCATAAATTGTAGACCCTCTTTTATTTTTAAAGTCCTTTGTTAACTCTTCAATTAAGCCAAATTCTCCAATGGATTCTAATGATGTTTTTTTCTCTTCGCTCATAATACTATCGTTTCTTTTCTACCAGCGCAAAATTAAGTCCTTTATCGCGAATTTCTTGAATAATTGCGGGGATAATTTCTTTTATTTTGTGAATTGTTTTCTCGTTTTCGTGAAATACTAAAATATCTCTATCTCCCACTTGATTTTTAAGCTTTTGAATAAGTTCATTAGCTGAAATTGAAGAGTCAAAATCATAACTCATCCAACTCCACATCACAAGCTCTCCTTTTTTCAAGATATATTTCGCCTGTTTTTGAGTTAGATCGCCATAAGGAGGCCGAAACAGATCGGAGTCTACCAAAGCGTTTGACTTTTCGAAATTACGCTTAAATTCTTGCCAATTGATTTTCTTTCCTGAAACATGATTGTAGCCATGGTGTCCAATTAAATGCCCTTCTTCCAATGCTCTTTTCAATAACTCAGGATGCTTTTCGATTTGCCTTCCTTGCCAAAAGAATGTGGCTTTAATGTGATTTGATTTTAAGACGTCTAACAACCAAGGCGTAATTTCGGGATGTGGCCCGTCGTCGAATGTTAGACACACACTACCCTTCGTCCCAAACCAAATGCGGCGCGGAAAAATCCACGCCACAATTTTTGGTATTTTATATATGTTTTTACTGATTTCCAGAATCGTCACTTTGGAATCCGTTTTCAGTAAGCAAGGCGTTATAAAGTTTAGCAAACTCTAAAGCCTCTTTTTCCATCGTCCTTACGCGGGTTCTACCTCCTCGAATAGCTTCCTTCACTTCTTTATTGCTAAGGTCTTCAACAATTTTACCTACAACATCTCTCGTCAATTTCTGGTCAAGTTCATTTCCGAAATTAGCTGCTTCACTATCTGGTGAATTAACCACTACTTGAGCATAAACTTGCAGGAAGTTCATTGCAAAAGAAATGAAATCTTGTTTGCTTTGGTAAGCTATTAAAGCATCACTGTGTTGGAAATAATTCATCATTGTTTCCAATTGAGCCATGTATTCAATTGCTAATTTTTCAGCAGATTCGTTCTTTCCAACTTGGAATAAAGCTTTAACATAATCTGGAACCGCACCATCAGAGTACACTTGTTCTCCATTAGGCAATCTACGTCCAGTTGCTCGCGGCTCTCCGAAGTCAAACACCTTGTCAATTGGCAACTTCTCTAGAGAATGATTAATTATGCTTTCAATTCTATCCGCATAGAACTCTGTGTCTTTAAGATTAGAAGAGCTCGAAGCACCAGCATTTTTAGACAATTCATAGTCACTAATGTACTTAGAAACCAAATCAATGAAACTATTTCTATACTGACTTGTGTGACGCCTTGTATAGTAATCTACCAGTACACCGTCCTCAGCGAGATTAGCGTAATCGTACTTATTAATAATGTTTTCATACATTAGGTCACGCACATAATCATTTGCTGCTTCTCTCTTAATAGGCGTCAAACCATGTACTTGTCCATAATTATGAACAATTCCTTGTCCGTATAGCGCTTTCGCCACATCGGAACCTCCTGGACTAGAGAAATAAATTCCTCGTTTCCAATCGAAGTTAGCCAAAATATCCATCATCATCACTTCTTCACGGCTTAATCCTCGCACATCAGAATTGAACATTCCTCCTTTTCTAAAGTTGAAACGCAATTCGCTCTCTGCTTGATCAACGTACTCCTCTGAAATAATTCCTGCCTCAACTGCATTTTCAACATTAACTGGAAGAACAAAACCTGATGCAGGGAAATATCTAAATGTTCTGCCTCCTGGTTGAGACATCATGTTTGCGTCATCTCTCACAAACTCCATTGCATAATCGAGAGGCAAGAAATCCCAAGATTGCGTCCATGTAATTGCAGCGTTTTCCAATTGCTTCAATAAATTTTCATCAGCAGAAATCAAATTATTCCCTACGTCACTAAAAATTTTACGAATAATCAAATCAATTCTTACATAGTCCTCATAACCCGGATTAGCGATTGGCGCTTCTAATTCTGCCTTTACCTTTTGAAGAATATCAGCTGCCTTTTCATTATTTGGAGTCATGGCCTGCGTAGACGCCGCCAATCCTCTTCTAATTTGAGAAAGTGCACTTTTAAACAACTGCGGATTTCCTTCAATTTTCTTTTTAATCACCTCATTCGCCTTTTCTGTAGACAGGTTTCTTTTATAAATTTCGTAATCTAAGAATAGCACATAATCTGTATTTCCTGCACCCATCAAAATTTGATCTTCTCTGAACTTAATAGGTAAAGGGTCAGATTCATAAGCGCGCATCTTCATTTGGTTAGAGTACCAATCTGTTTGCATTAAAGAGAGGTTAGCCACACGCACATCGGTACGGAGCCCTTCAACCTCTTGTAAATACCATAATGGGAAAGTATCGTTATCCCCATTCGTATAAACAATAGAATTTGGCGACAACCCAATTAAATAATTATAGGCTAAAGAACGCGCTGGAGAGCGATTACTCCTATCGTGGCCTTCCCAACCTTGCACACCAAGGAGCATAGGTGCCGAAATTCCTAATAAAATAGCAAATCCTGCTGCACCTACTTTTGGCGCATTAATTTTTCGGAGCATAGTCATGGCGAGCATTGCTCCACCTCCAATTCCACCAATAATTAATATTGAAGCAGTCGCAGGCATTCCTCTGTTCGCACTCATGTCCACGATAAGACATAAGAAAACTAACCCGGCATAACTGATTCCTAACTTTTTGTAATCGGATTTACCAAAAGACCTAAATGCTTCATACAGCCCGTACACACCAAGTCCTATCCAAATGGCAAAGGTGTAAAACGAAGCAGCGTAAGCATAATCTCGTTCACGCGGTTCAAATGTTTTTTGATTCAGATAGATTACAATTGCTAAACCTGTTAACAAGAATAAAATTCCAACTACGATACCATCTTTTGGTGCTTTTAGGAAGTGGAAGAACATTCCAATCAAACCTAAAATAAGCGGGATGTAATAAAATTTGGCATTACTTGGATTGTGTTGTGTGTAATAAGGTGCGTTTTCACCTTGCGCTCCCAGCCGGGCTTCATCCACTACATTAAATCCGGAGAGCCAGTTTCCTCTAAATTCATCTCCATGTCCTTGAATATCGTTTTGACGTCCAGAGAAATTCCACATAAAATACCTCCAATACATCCAATCTACTTGGTAATTTACAAAATAGGTAATGTTATTTCCAAAGGTTGGCAATGGTCTTCCGTCTTCCCCTAGTTGACTCGGTGGCACCTTTCGACTAGGATCGTAACCCGACCAATTTTTATACCCTCGAATTTTCTGTTCACTCATGCGATCAAACATCCTAGGGAACAAGGTATTCTGAGTGTAGACAGGGACTTGGTTTTCAATTGCGCCCGCGTTAATCATGAAATACTTTTCATCCATAGTGTAGTTCTGTCCACTATTTTTGATGTAGTTTTCCGCCAGCTCTTTGTCTTTAAATGAAATAATATCTGTTCCAGAACTAGTTGAAACAACCCATCTTCTGTCATAGTTTGGTGATCTATCCTTAAACTCGCTTTGTTTGGCTGGTTTAGAATTAAAATACTCACCATAAAGAATAGGCCAAGAACCGTATTGCTCACGCTTTAGGAATGCATGAAGAGTTACTAAATTTTCTGGATTGTTTTCATCCAAGGGTGGGTTTGCATTGGATCGAATGACAATCGTTGCAAAAGATCCATATCCAATAAAGAGCATAATTAAACCAAGGATGACTGTATTCCCTAACTTGTATCCTTTGTTTCTGGTGAAATACAATCCACCCACTAAGATTCCGACTAAAAGAATAAAAAAGAATGCCGCGCCCACTCCAAAAGGAAGTCCGAGAGAATTCACAAAGAAAATCTCCATTTTAGACGCCAATGCAATAGTTCCTGGAATTACACCATTTTGTATAAAACCAAGGGCTAAAACTCCTGCTATACCCGTAATTAAGAAAGTCTTAAGGTTACTTTTAGGGTACAACTGATGCGATATAACGTAGGCAATGGCAGGTAAAACAAGTAAACCTAACAAGTGAACTCCGATTGCTAATCCGAATAGGAACATGATTAATACCATCCACCTTAAAGGACGAATTTCAGGACTTAACTGCCCACGTTTAATCATTGTCATTTCCTCATCCCACTTCAACACTGCCCAAAAAATAACCGCAGTAAACAAAGATGACATTGCATACACTTCACCTTCAACCGCTGAAAACCAAAATGATTCGGTAAAAGTGTAAGCCATTGCTCCAACAAAACCAGAACCTAAAATTGCGATTTTTTGTCCGTTAGACATTTCATCACCATCCTTTTCAGCGATTTTTTTACCCAACTTAGTAATTGACCAAAACAAGAAAAGAATAGTTAAAGAACTACTCAGCGCTGACATTCGGTTGATCCATAAAGCTACATCAGCTTCAGATCCTGCAAAAAGAGAAAATACTCTCCCGATAAGCATAAAGAAGGGCGCACCCGGTGGGTGACCAACTTCCAACTTATAGGCTGCGGTGATATATTCCCCACAATCCCACAAAGAGGCAGTATCTTCAACGGTAATAAAGTAAACGATTGTCGCAATTAAGAATGACAACCATCCAATAGAAATGTCTAACTTTTTATAGTTCATAGTGTAAATTTGAATCGCACGAAGTTAATAATATTCAGTTTGCGAACGAAAATATGCATCTTAAAATTATAAATAGGCAACATTATTTCATTTTAACACAAATAAAACCCGTTAAAAGTATCTCAATAGGCTATCTCCTCTAAAATCAGTAAAAAAATAGAGCATCTATACTATTGAAAATCAATTCTGAAAAAAATATCAAAAAATTTATCTCAAAAGTCCTTGTCATTACATAAAAAGTTTATAAATTTGCACTCGCAGAAAGCCAAACGGGTTTTCAAATTGTTTAAAAATTGTCCCATGGTGTAATTGGCAACACGTCTGTTTTTGGTACAGAAGAGTCTAGGTTCGAGACCTAGTGGGACAACTAAAAGCCTCTCATTCGAGAGGCTTTTTTCATTAAATACCATCAAATATAATGGTTTGCGTGATTTAACCATTTCTTAGAACAACATCAAATAACAAAGAAAATTACAACAATTCGGTTAACAAGAGTTTGTTGTAGTTTTGTTAACCGAATGACATCTAGATGCCCATTGTTATTATCTGTATAGACATTTATGTTTTTGAGATTCACTAAAGAAACAAATGTATAACGGTTAACAATTTCTAAGATGAAAAACTCAAAGGTTAATTCATTCTCTACTTTATTGTGGGGAAACAAAAATCGAATTAATAAATCAGGAGAAATCCCGATTTATTTAAGAATCACTGTAAACGGCAAAAGAGCCGAAATCTCAACAAATCGTTTTGTTGACAAAAACGCCTGGTTACCTAGTGCTCAAAGAGTAAAAGATAAAGCCAAAGGCGCTATTCAAATAAATGGTTATCTCGACATGTTGAGAGGAAAGGTTCTTGAAGCTTACAACAAGCTTTTAGCAGCAAATGATGAAATTACTGCTAAAAAAATCAAGTCTATAGTAGCAGGCAAACCAATACAATCAAAAACAACCCAAAAAACCATCCTGGATGCCTTAGACTACCACAACAAAAAAATGGAAGAAAAGGTCACGATAGGTCAAACGGCAAAAAAAACATACACGCGCTACGTAATTACTAAGAAGAAAGTCGTAGCCTTTATGAAGCATCAGTATAAAATAAAAGACAAGCCATTGTCAGAGCTTCGCTTGCGCTTCGTCACCGAGTTTGAGCATTATCTGCTTACGCAAGATAATCTGCATACAAACACAGCACACAAGTACATTAAAAACCTAAAAACGGTAATGAATATGTCAGTTGGCTTAGACTGGATTTCTTCAAACCCATTTAACAACTTTCGTTGTAGCTACATCGCTCCTAAAAGAGAAGTGCTTACTCAAGAAGAAGTAGACAGAATTAGATTTAAGAATATTTCTATAAAACGATTAGCTGAGGTTCGTGATGTTTTCAAATTCTGTTGTTACACTGGTTTCGCGTATGCAGACATATACGAATTTGAATATGATGCAATCATTAAAGGAATAGATGGTGGATCCTGGCTTAAAACAAATCGTAAAAAAACAGGCGTAAAAGAAAGTGTTCCTTTACTTCCAGTGGCTCTTGAAATTATACAGAAATATAGAGAACATCCATACTGCTTGAACAAAAATAGATTGCTTCCAGTAAACAGTAATCAACGATACAACGGCTATTTGAAAGAAATTGCGGATATATGCAGTATCAATAAAAAAATCACTTCGCATATTGCTCGTCATACCTTTGCCACTAAAATCACATTATCCAATGGCGTACCCATTGAAACAGTAAGTTCAATGCTTGGCCATAGTTCTATTCGCACTACTCAAATTTATGCTAAAGTCATTGAGAGCGAAACGAAAGCAACTAACAATTTTAAATATTCTTGTGTCATTGGAATAATAATAAATAAAGGGAAACAAACTTACGCTTATTGCTCTCTTATTGAAAGATAAAACATCTTTCAATTAAACTTTTCAAATTTCTAGTGGGCAAAATAAATAGTAGCACCTATTCTAAATTGAGGAATCAAATAATCTCTAGGCATCTCAAAATGAACAACATTTTCATTAGGCTCTGGGACAGGTTCGGCTTCTTTAGGGTACTTTTGAATGTCTGTAAGTTCAATAATATAATCCATCCCTATTTCACCAAAAAGCTTTATTCCAAGCCTTTCTGTTGCCATAGCTTTTAGAGATATTCTACCTTGAACTCCTGTGACCAAATATTCTCTTTTATTATCAATTGTTATCTCACTTTTAACCGGAGGATGAAGATACGACATATTATGTGGAGAGGCATTATTATAGAAGGCCTCATATGTGTTTCCTCTAACCTTCTCGCTTTGTGCTAGGTAGCCCAGTATTCCTTCAACAGCCCAACTGAAATTTGACGCTCCAATTTGGAACTCTGGTCCAATGGTTAGTCTAGTTTGCAAATCTCGTTGAGTTAAGTTAGATTCCTCAAAGTAAATCTCTGAGGTTGAGGTTGATTGGTAAAACCTACGGTCCCAAAGACTTTCTCTAATATCCCAACCTTGGGAAAGTCTAAAATTTATCGAGCGCTTTTCCTTTAGGGCTAATTTATAATTCAAAAACAATCGATGATCTGAATCGGTTGTTAAACCAATTCCTATTTCATTCAAATTTTGAGCCTCACCACCCAACGAAATAAACATTCCGATAACTAGAGTAAACAAGCTTAATTTATTCATGCCTTTTCTTGATTTTTTGATTCTTACCAAGACTTCAACGTTCCAGTCACTAAACATATTACATGAGTGCTTACCCTATTTATCTGAAAAACAGATTCTATAACATTCCACTCTGGTAACAAAAGAATACCTCAGAGCTTATATAGATTCAACCAATTCTGTTATTCATACGGATATAGGCAATGCATCAATAGAAGTGCTTGATATAATTTATGGTGACACTACATACTAAGAAAAGTAAAAACTGATTAAAAACAAAAAAGGGAACAAACGAGCGTTCATTCCCTTTTTAACCTAACCTAAACACCTAAATCGAGACCAATATATAAGTTTTAAATTAAGTGGCAAAGGAATAATGATATTTGTGTCATGTTAGTCTAAATTGCCTTATTAAAACAGATATATCTGCTAAAACAATTAAATTTCAAGAATCAATCTTTCTATGTTAGTTAACCATTGGAAACTGAATCGAAAAAACTAAATCCCTCAGAAATCACTCTACTTTTATCTTTGAGCATTAACTCCTTAACTCTCTCAGGTGTTTTTCTCCATAATTCAGGAGAGATATAAACATTCGTTCCCTGAGAAAGAATGACTTCAGTAATTATTCTAACTTTATCATTAAGGTTGACAAACATTAATTGATGAGTAATAAGTTTAAAATAGGATACATTATTTTCATATTTACTTTATCAGCTCTTGTTGGCAGTCAGTTTTTTGTGAAAGATAAAATATTGAATGGACTCGACAATTTAAACTATGTAAAAGGGCAAATTGAGTACTATCAATCTAAACCAAGTCCAATAGATGAAACGGATGAGATCAGAAAGGTTTTACACATCAAATTAAAGAATTCAAGTAGAGTTTACAGAGATGGTTTTGCGTTATTGTCAGCCCTTGATAAAAACA
>NZ_QFRJ01000005.1 GCF_003143775.1 Brumimicrobium oceani
ATATATTTGGGCGTTTTGTAGGGGCGTTTTGCAAATCGCCCATAAAAACCGCCCATTTCAACAATCATCACCCAAAAAAAAACTGAAACAATAAAAAAAGTATTGACTTTTGGAAAAGAATATATACCTTTGCACCCAAATTTGAACAGAACGATTCATTTTCAAAGTGATTATAATGTTGAATACGACGCTTAAAGCATTTGTTTGGATGGTAGTACTGCTACTGTCAACGCCAGTTTTTTCAAGTTCATCTGCAGAGGGTGAGCCAGTAGATGTTACAGGAATGATAATGCATCACATTAAAGATGCGCATGAGTGGCACATTTTATCCTACCCTAATGAGAACGGTGTTAAGCAGCACGTTTCTGTTCCTTTACCAATAATCTTAATAGATGGTGGGGTTAAGGTTTTTTCTTCGAAAAGATTTTATCATGAAGATGCACCAATCGAAATTGTAACGCCGGAAGGCAATAAGGATCATTATTACGCAAATCCTGAGTTAGGATATGGTATTTTTCATGAGACGATTTACAAGCTTAACGATAGCGGACAATTAGACTTCAACGCAGAAGGATATCCAACTAACGCTAAGCCTTATGATTTTTCAATTACTAAGCATGTTTTTACATTAATTTTCTCTTCAATTTTGTTGTTCATCCTGTTAAAAGCTGCTGTAAAGTCATATAAGAATGATGGTTTACACCCGCCAAGAGGAATAGCAAGATTCGTTGAGCCGATTGTAGTTTTTGTTCGAGATGACATCGCCAAAGAAAATATCGGAGAGGCGAAGTATAAAAAATACATGCCTTACCTTTTGACAGCATTCTTTTTTATTTGGATCAACAACATGTTAGGTTTAATTCCAATTTTTCCAGGTGGAGCTAACTTAACTGGAGATATTAGTTTTACTTTAACCTTGGCTGCAATTACAATGTTGGTAACAGTGTTTTCAGGAAACAAACATTACTGGGGTCACATTTTTGCAACACCAGGAGTTCCTTTTTGGTTATTACCAATTATGATTCCGGTAGAGATTGTTGGGATATTCGCTAAGCCATTCGCATTGATGGTACGTTTGTTTGCTAACATTACTGCAGGACACATTATTATATTATCTTTAACAGGAATTATTTTCACGTTCGGAAGTGCGGCGTGGGCAGGTCTTTCAATTCCAATGTCATTATTCTTATTGGTGTTGAAATTGTTGGTTGCTTTTTTACAAGCCTTCATTTTTACAATGTTGTCGGCACTCTTCATTGGAGGAGCGGTAGCTGAAGAACATTAATTAATTAGTAATCTTTATAAAAACAAATAGTTATGACTGGATTAGCTGCTATAGGAGCTGGAATCGCTGTACTAGGTGCAGGGATGGGAATTGGTAAAATTGGAAGTTCAGCAATGGACGCAATGGCTCGCCAACCCGAAGCTGCATCTAAGATTCAAACTGGAATGATCATCTCTGCTGCCCTTATTGAAGGTGTTGCATTGTTTGGTGTTGTTGTTGGTTTGCTTCAAGGATAGAATTAAGAAGCTTAATCTCCGCGCAACGGTTGGTTGTGCGGAGATTATTTAAAAAGATTATTTTAAAGAGAAATTATTAAGAAATGGATTTAATTACACCAGATTTAGGATTAGTATTTTGGACAGGTTTGACCTTCATCATCCTCATGTTCATTTTAACGAAGTTTATTTGGAAGCCAATTATGGCAGCTGTAAACAATCGTGAGGAAAACATACAGGAGGCCTTGGACATGGCGAAAAAGACCAAAGCTGAGATGGAGAAGTTGCAAACACAAAATGCCAACTTGTTGAAAGAAGCAAGAATCGAACGTGATGAGATGATCAAAGAGGCTAAGGTGACTAGTGATGGTATGATTGATGCAGCAAAAAAGAAGGCACAAATTGAAGCGGATAGAATTGTAGAAAACGCAAGAATATCTCTTGAAGCTGAGAAAAATGCCGCAGTTGCTGAATTGAAAAATCAAGTGGCAACAATCGGTTTAGAAATTGCTGAAAAAATTCTTCGTCAAGAACTTTCTACTGATGAGAAGCAAAAGCAATTGGCAGAGAGTTTTGCTAAAGACATCAACTTAAACTAAGAACAATGGAAGGATTGAAGGTAGCAAGTCGTTATGCACAGTCTCTTATCGAGTTGGCAGATGAAAAGCAGGTAACAGATGCTGTGTTGAAAGATATGGAGTTTTTGTTAGCGACTACAAATGACAACAGAGACTTCCACGTGTTTTTGAATAGTCCGTTAATTAATGCGGACAAAAAGAATGATGTTTTCAACAAGTTATTCGGAGGTTTTCAGGAAATTAGCAAAAAGTTTATTCATTTGTTAACAAAGAATAAGCGAGAAATGATTTTGCCTATAATAGCAGAAGAGTTTATTGCTAAGTTGAATGTTATTCGCGGAATTGTACCAATGACGATCACGTCTGCTGTAAAGTTAGACGCCAAGGTTAAAGATACAATACTTGAAAGGTTGAACAAAAGCATTAAGGGTTCAATTGAACTAACAGAGAAAGTTGACGAATCACTTATTGGAGGATTTGTAGTAAGGATGGGAGATACGCGTGTTGATGCGAGTATTGCACATCAATTGAATGAAATGAAACAACGTTTAATACGATAATTTAACGCCTGTCGTTAATATAAAGTTTAAAAATATGGCAAATATAAAACCAGCAGAGGTTTCTGCAATATTAAGAGAAGAGTTATCAGGATTTAAAACTGAAGCTGAACTTCAAGAAGTTGGTACCGTTCTTACAGTAGGAGATGGTATCGCACGTATTTACGGATTAGGTGGTGTTCAATACGGAGAGCTTATTGAGTTCGACGGTGGACTTCAAGGAATTGCCCTAAACTTAGAGGAAGATAACGTAGGAGCTGTACTTTTAGGTGCTTCAACTCAAGTTAAAGAGGGAGATACGGTTAAACGTTTAGGTAAAATTGCCTCTGTACAAGTAGGTGAAGGTATCGTTGGTCGTGTTGTTAATACACTTGGTCAACCTATCGACGGTAAAGGTAAAATTGAAGGTGAATTGTTCGAAATGCCAATTGAACGTAAAGCGCCTGGAGTAATTTTCCGTGAGCCGGTTACAGAACCAATGCAAACTGGAATTAAGTCTATTGACTCAATGATTCCAATTGGTCGTGGACAACGTGAGTTGATTATTGGTGATCGTCAAACAGGGAAAACTACTGTTGCAATTGACGCAATTATCAATCAAAAAGAATTTTATGACGCAGGAAAACCTGTGTACTGTATATATGTAGCTATTGGTCAAAAAGGATCAACTGTTGCAGGTATTGTTAAGAAATTAGAAGAGGCTGGTGCAATGGCGTATACAACTGTTGTGGCATCTAACGCTTCGGACCCTGCACCAATGCAATATTTTGCACCATTTACGGGAGCAGCCATTGGAGAGTATTTCCGTGATACGGGTCGTCCAGGATTAATCGTTTTTGATGATTTATCTAAACAAGCCGTAGCATACCGTGAGGTTTCATTATTGTTACGTCGTCCTCCAGGACGTGAGGCCTACCCTGGTGATGTATTTTACCTTCACTCAAGATTGTTAGAGCGTGCTGCAAAGGTGATTAACGATGATAGTATTGCTTCTCAAATGAATGATTTACCAGAATCATTGAAAGGGAAAGTAAAAGGTGGTGGTTCTTTAACTGCGCTTCCAATTATCGAAACGCAGGCAGGTGACGTTTCTGCATACATCCCAACAAACGTAATTTCGATTACAGATGGTCAAATTTTCTTAGAGTCAGATTTGTTCAACGCAGGTATTCGTCCAGCAATTAACGTAGGTATCTCTGTATCACGTGTTGGAGGTTCAGCGCAAATTAAATCAATGAAGAAAGTTTCTGGAACATTGAAGCTAGACCAAGCACAATACCGTGAGTTAGAGGCTTTCTCTAAATTTGGTTCTGACCTTGATGCGGCAACTAAAAATGTACTTGATAAAGGAGTTCGTAACGTTGAGATTCTTAAACAAAACGAGGGAGATCCCTTCACTGTTGAAAGACAAGTTGCGATTATCTACGTTGGATCTAAAGGTTTAATCCAGAATGTTCCAGTTGAAAAAGTTAAAGCTTTCGAAATTGAATATTTGGATTTCTTAGATGCTAAGCATAAGGATCTAATGAACCAACTTAAAGCAGGTAAATTAACTGAAGAAATTACAAATACTTTAACTAAAGTAGCTAAAGAAATTGCTTCAAAATATTAATCTTTCTTTACAGAAAGTGAATTGAATTTAAAGGAATGGCGAATTTAAAGGAAATAAAAAATCGTATTACTTCTATCTCTTCAACGATGCAGATCACACAAGCCATGAAGTTGGTTTCTGCTGCGAAATTGAAGAGAGCATTGGATGCAATTACACAGTTGCGCCCTTATGCAGATAAAATCCAAGAAATTCTTGGAAACGTAAGTGCTACGCTTGATCTTTCTGAAAATAGATACGCAGAACAAAGAGAAGTTAAGAATGTGCTCATCATTGGGGTTTCATCTAACAGGGGGCTTTGTGGTGGTTTCAACAATAACATTACCAAAAAAGTAAATGAGCTTTTGGCGAATGACTTGAAAGGAAAGAATGTTGAATTACTTGCTATTGGTAAAAAGGTAAATGATTCTTTCAGAAATGCTGGGATCATTAATCGTCCAGAAAAGTTAAGTGATGCTACTGCAATTTTTGATGATCTTACGTTTGATCACGTTTCTGATTATGCACAATATGCGATGGATTCCTTTATCGAAGGAAAGTATGATCAAGTTATTGTGGTGTACAATGAATTTAAGAATGCTGCTGTACAAATCGTTCGTGACCAACAATTGTTGCCAATCATTCCTTCTTCTGTAGAGGACAATGGGAGTGAAATTGGAGACTACATTTTTGAACCATCGAAATTGGAAATCATTGGAGATTTGATTCCTAAGTCATTAAAGCTGCAATTGTTTAAAGCTGTTTTAGATTCAAATGCATCAGAGCATGGAGCGAGAATGACGGCAATGCACAAAGCAACAGATAATGCTAGCGAGTTACAACGCGATCTCAAGTTACAATACAATAAAGCGCGTCAAGCCGCCATCACAAACGAAATCCTAGAAATCGTTGGTGGTGCTGAAGCGTTGAATGGTTAGGAATAAGTATGAATGAGGAACGGCTTTAGCCCTGAATGGAGTTAATTTTGAATTCACATTTCGTTAAAATACAATATTAAAAAAGAGGTTTTTCGCAAGAAAAGCCTCTTTTTGGTTTTTACCCAGTGTGGGTGCGTGGAAAAAAGCTTGCATTCTTTGCATGCCTAACCTGTCTTTCTTGTGGTGTTTGTTTAAAAAGGTTGGTACTGTGTCTTGCCCTACCAGGGCATGCATGCATAGTGTAAACGCCTACCATGTTCCTCATGTGGCTTGTGTTTAAAAAGGTTGGTACTGTGTCTTGCCCTACCAGGGCATGCATGCATAGTGTAAACGCCTATCATGTTCCTCATGTGGCTTGTGTTTAAAAAGGTTGGTACTTTGCAAGCTTGCCCTACTAGGGCAAGCTTACAAAGTTACTTTTAATATAGTTTCAAAAATGAGGGAGAAAAATAATGGCGCAGAGGGCCATTATTTTTCTCCCTCATTTTTGAACTTTAAACCTTTCAGTGGGCTATTTTATTTATGGTTATACCTTTCACCCTTTTTTTTGCTCGCAAAAAGGGAAATAGCTCCCGACGAACTCCTATTTTATTTAAGTAATATTTATTACATAAATTATGTGGAATACTTTCTATCTTTGTAAATTGTAGATTTATCATTATAATCCAACAACACAAGGCATAAATGCAATTTAAATTTCCATTCTTTCAGCAACTTAAGACTTACAACGGTAAAACATTTACTCAAGATCTAATTGGGGGTTTAACTGTTGGTGTAATGCTGATTCCTCAAGGGATGGCTTATGCCTATCTGGCGGAAATTCCACCGGTTTATGGTCTTTATGCTTCTATTGTGCCTTTGATTGTTTATATGCTACTTGGAACTTCTATTTATGCTGCCATCGGACCGGCAGCTTTAACCTCTTTGCTGGCCTATTCTGGATTAAATCATGCCGGAATTACTGACCCTGATGAGTTTTTGAATGCGGTTTTAGTCATCGCTTTACTTTCTGGCCTCATTCAATTTTTAATGGGAGTTTTTCAACTGGGGAAAATTGTGAATTTTATCTCTAAGCCGGTGTTGAAGGGCTTTATTTTTGGTGCGGCATTAACCATTTTCTTGAGTCAGCTGAAAAGTGCAACAGGAATTAAAATAGACGCACATGGTTCGATTGACACTCTGACAGCGCTGGTTTCTAACGTTTCGTCCCTTAGTTTTTACACGGTTCTAATTTCTGGTTTGTCCATTGCCTATTTGTTTTACATGAAGCGATTTAGTAAGAAAATTCCAAATCAATTGATTGTAATGCTAATCACATTGTTCATTATTTACTTCTTTAATACAGACGATTCTGGAGTGTCAATTCTTGGAACAATTCCTGAAGGATTACCAAGTTTTTCTATGCCGTATTTCGATTGGGAGTTAGTGAAATTGCTCTTGCCAGCAAGTATAACAATTGCATTTATTTCTTTTGTGGAAGTATATGCCATCGGTGTGTCATTAGAGGATAAGAAAGACCAAGGTAATTTGAGACCAAATCAGGAATTAATTGCATTGGGTTTATCTAAATTTATAGGTTCATTCTTTTTAGCGTATCCAACTTCATCAAGTTTTTCTCGTTCCGCAGTAAATAAACAAGGAGGAACAAAAACGAATGTTTCAACTGTGTTTACCGTTGCTTTAATTATTCTAACGCTTTTATTTTTAACACCATTTTTCTACTTTCTTCCTAATGCGGCCTTGGCAGCAATTATTATAGTTGCTATCATAGGGTTAATGGATTTTAAATATTATAAAAACCTTTGGAAAATAGATAAAAGAGACTTTTTAATGTTTGCGGTAACCACATTAGTTACTTTCTTGATTGGTGTTCAGGAGGGAATCATAACGGGTGTAATATTCTCAATTATGTCTCTAGTTTATGCTATTTCATTTCCACACACTGCCGAAGTTGGCCTAGTAAGAGGCTCTTTAGATACTTTTAGAAACGTAGCCCGCTATTCTGAAACTGATGTAGAAGATGAAATTTTAATATTCAGATTTGATGCTGCATTAACATTTGCCAATGTACCGCATTTTGTAAAAAAACTCAATGCCTACGAATCCAAAAAGGAGAATCTAAAATATGTAATTATTGATGCGAATTCCATAGATTCTATCGACACAACATCCTTAGATACTCTAAAGGAATTGGCAGAAAAGTATAAGCAAAGCGATATTCGAATGATAATTACCTGTTTGAAAGGGCCGGTGAGAGATCAATTTAAGAAAACTGACATGTTTAAGACCTTAGGAGAGGACAATTTCTTCCCAAGTGTTTCTGAGGCTTTGCGGGATATTAAAGGAGAACAAAGATTGGTTGATCCTAAAATTGCATTTCAAGCGAATCCACCAAAATAATTACGAATTGTAGATTTCAAATTACTTTAACTGTTAATAAATTAGATTTTCATCTTTTGAATCTTTGTCTTCGATTTCATTGACTTTTCTAATTTCATTGCCTTAGACAAACTCATTCAAAGAAGCTTAACCCCTTGACTAAGCCTGTCGAAGGCAACGCATCTAACGGAGATTCTGTTCCCTTCCTTCTATCAAAAAATCACTAAAACGAAGTCCAAATCTAAAAATTCGTAATTGTAAGATTCCTAATTCGTAATTGAATCAAAGCGCTTCATACTCCTCATACAACAATTGCATCAAAGCATTACACCTTTCCCTCTCCTTACTCAAAACATCAGCATCAAAGGTATTCACGATATATTTTTGATAATCCAAGTGAAAAGTAAACTGACCTTTTGGAGTTACCCAACCAAAACCTCTCGTTGTCGTATGTAAAGCAAATTCGGGAACATTCGGATTCAATAAATCTTTACTCCAAGGATAATCATTTCCGGTGTCTACTTTCATTTGATACATTAAAGTTGCTGCAATATCTGCTTGCGAACCTACTTTGTCAATTACCATTCCTCGGGCTGAATCTTTTAAGGCCGGGCCATATAAAAGCAAAGGAATTCTGTAAAATTCTGAATCGTTTGGGTTGGTAACATAAGGAGAAGCATGACCATGATCTGCAACAATCACAAATAAGGTGTTTTCGTGCCAATCTTGTTTTTTAGCATCTTCGATAAAGTCAGCGAGACATTGATCTGCATATATCACAGAATTCATAAAATTCTTTTCTGCACCTTCCCATTTAGGCTTGTTGTGACCAGGAAAGTCATAAGGCGAATGCGTGCTTCCGGTGAATGCACATTCAATAAACGGTTCTTCTTGCTGATTTACTTTTTCTAAGAACATTTTGAATAAATCCTCATCATAATAATTCAGTTTTCCCTTTTTTAATCCTGAAGGAAAATCAGATTCATCTTGAATTCTTTCAAAACCATGATCTGTGAAATAACTGTCGATATTTCCGTATTTTAAATCTCCACTAAATAAGTATCCGGCAGTATATCCTCTTGGTTTAAGACTTTGGTTGAGCGATTTTAACTTTCTGTGCTTAAAAGGCTGCATAGAAATTGAAATTTCTGGTAAGGCTGGATAACCTGAAAAAATACTAGAATTTCCAATTTCTGAAGTGCTTCCCGTAGAGTATAAATTGGTAAACAAAACTCCTTCTTTCGAAAGTTTGTCAAATTCTGGAGTCGCTCCGGGTTTTCCCGTAAAAGGATTGCTGATTGTTGATGTCCAGCTTTCTAGAATAACAAAAACTAGATTAGGCGAAGTGTTTTCTAAAATATAAATGTCATGCTCTTTTTCATAAGTCAAGAAATCATTAAGAAGAACTTCAATTTTTTCATCATCGTAATCACTCAAGTATTCGCCAATATTAGAACGTTTGAAGAGCAAAAAGCTTTTTCCAAAAAAGTAAGGTGAATTCACCGAAATGTCGTTAACAATGTATTTTTTTGAGAAATAGGCTGCATCAATATTAATGGGAATCTGCTGAACTCCTCCACGTGCAAAAACGAAATAAACACCCAATAAAATGGGTAATGTTGGAAGGAAAAGCACGATTTTCGCCCATAATGGACTTTGTTTTACAGTAAACTTCTCTTTTTTCAGAAGCCATTTCATGATTTTCCAACCAAAGACAACTTCTAAAATCAGGTAGAAGACAAACCAGAAAGTCATGCTGTAATCTGCAGTTCTAAAAACTTCGTCCGGATTTCCTAAATGCATAAAAACCCGTGAAGTAAGTTTATGATTCCATTCTCCGTATGCATTAATTTCGCCTGCATGAATCATAGAAACTAGAATCAGCTCAGTGATTACAACAACTTTGAAAATGATAAAAAGAAACTTCTTTTGAAATACAATATAACTCAGGATAAAAATAAGCGGAATGGCGCTTAAATAAGCTCCCATAGAAATATCTAATCTTATCGAATGGAAAAACACTTGAATCCACTCCCAAAAGGAGGAATCTGAAAGTTTTGGGAGGTTGTGAATAGAGAAGAGTATTCTTTGAAAATCGAAAACTAAAATCCAAAAAAGCAGCAATAATAAGAACGCTAAACCTGTTTTTTTAAAGATTTTCATTGGAATATTCGATAAAATGTGAAAAGGGGAGTTTTACAAATCTGGATTAATCTCTAAGGATTGACACTCTGCTGCTCTTTTGTGCAATTCTGCGGGAGACATCTCTTGAAAAGGTGCGCAAAGGCTATCGTATTTTGCTTTAGCGCTATTCAAACTATCTTCCCCAGCTTGTGTAGGCGCACGATTAAAGAATGAAGCTGAAATTTTATTCACATCTTCTCCTGCTTCAACGCAATCACAAAGCGGTTGATTATTGCTGCAAGAAACAAATAAAGTAAGAAGTAGTAAGAGACTTAATATTTTCATTCATCTAAGGTTTTGTCCAAAACTTTTGGAATTCTAAAGTAATCAGAATCTTTTTTAGGAGCATTTCTCAAAGCTTCTTCATGCGTAATAGTTTGTTGTGGCACATCTTCACGCAAAACATTCACACCTTCAGACATAAAAACAAGCGGCTCCACATTATCAGTGTCAATTTCATTGAGTTTACCCATGAAATCAATGATGTTATCCATATCATTTTTTATGGCAACTTTATCTTCCCCTGTGAAAGAAAGTCTCGCCAAATGAGCAATGTGATCGATTAATTCGTCTTTAATTTCCATTTTGATTCAAAATTATAAATGCAAAATTAGTCATTTTTTTGCGGTAAATAAGAATCAATCACTTGATATGTTCTTTCTTTGATTGTATTGACTTCTTCTGATTGTATTTCCTCGGCTTCAATCATTTCATGGAATTGAATTTTTGCCAAACCTGGCATTGCTGGATTACAAAAATTATCGGGGTCAGAAAAGAGTTTGAAGTGATTAATGAAGGTTATGGGAAGTATGGCGCATGAGCTTGATTTTGCCAATTGAAAAGCGCCGTCTTTAAAAGGTGCCAATTGGGGAGCACAATTTGGAATTCCTCCTTCAGGAAATATTACGATGCTCCAGCCATTTTTTAAAGCTTTTTTGGCTTGAATAAATGCTTTCGCTGAGCGAATGCTGCTGCTTCTGTCAACAGGAATATTTAATTTCTTGAAGAATGTTTTAACCAAAGGATATTTTAAAATTTCACTCTTTCCCATAAATATGAATTTTTGCTGTGGTAAAACACTGTACAAAATGAATATGTCTAAATACGAAGTGTGATTAGCAACAATAATGTATGGATTATCACTTTTTGGTGGTCTTCTGTTGTGTTCGACCGCATAGAAACACATTATTCTAACGCATCTCGACCAAGCAACGTTAATTTTAAAGCTAAGGTGATGTAGGTTTTTAAATGAAAGTACAAGTAACAAAGGAGGGTAGAATAGGAGTAGGGTTAACCCAAACACCACCCCGATATATAGCTTCCATGCATAGTAAAATATTCCTTGAATGTACTTCATCTTGTTTTTAATACCCACCAAATATAAATAATTTGCTTAGGTCTTCAACAAAAGATTATTTTTGTGGGTAACTATTTTTTACACACAAAAATCAGTTTTATTATGACACGTGTTTTAACAGGGGTACAAAGTACCGGGGTTCCTCATTTAGGAAATTTATTAGGAGCAATTTTGCCAGCAATCAATATGGCAAACAATAGCGATAATGAATCATTCTTGTTTATTGCGGATTTACATTCATTGACATCAATTAAAGATGGAGAAACATTAAGCAACAATACTTACGGAGTTGCTGCAGCTTGGCTTGCACTGGGACTGAACCCAGAGAAAACAGTTTTTTACCGTCAAAGTGATGTGCCAGAAACAACTGAACTGACGTGGTATTTAATGTGTCATTTTCAATATCAAAGATTAACACTTGCACATTCTTTCAAAGACAAAGCAGGAAGAACAAGCGATATTAATGCTGGATTATTTAATTATCCAATGTTGATGGCGGCAGATATTTTATTGTACGATGCAAATGAAGTTCCTGTAGGAAAAGATCAATTGCAGCACATAGAGATGACAAGAGATGTTGCTCAAAAACTAAATACGAGCGTTGGAAAAGACGTTCTAGTTATTCCTGAAGGCGTTATTGATGAAGAATCGAAATTGATTCCTGGAACTGATGGTGGAAAAATGAGTAAGTCGAGAAATAATTTCATTAATATCTTTTTGCCAGAAAAAGCATTGAGAAAGCAAGTGATGAAAATTGAAACAGACAGCACGCCAATGGAAGATCCAAAAGACCCTGAAACGTGTAATGTTTATGCAATCTACAAGCTCTTAGGTAGTCAAGAGCAAATTCAAGCTTTGGGAGATAAATATCGTGCTGGAAACTTTGGATATGGTCATGCAAAACAAGCACTTTTTGAACTAATCATCGAGAAATTTAAAGTTGAACGTGAGAAATTCAATTATTTCATGGAAAACAAAGATGAAGTAGATAGTATTTTGAGTGCTGGAGCAGATAAAGCAAGAAAAGTAGCGCGACAAACTTTGTACAGAGTAAGAAGAGAGTTAGGATATTGATTTAGTAATACTTAATTCCGCAACCGAATTGCTTGATTGAAGGACATAATGTTGGTATACCAAGGAATATTTCCTTTGTTGATTTACAGTGCTTTTTATTACAGTGCTTTGATTGCGGAATTAATACTTATTAAATGCTACTGGCAAATAAGTTGAATTTTTGCTGATCTTTCGCTAATGACTATTAAAAAGCTTTCCCCTTCATTTTTCGCCATAAATACAGTAAAATAATTCCTGCAACTACCGTAATTGATAAAAATATCGCTGCGTTTCCGTATTCACCGTAAATTACTTTTCCTGTGGTGAATAGACTTCCATAAACCAATATAGTTCCTGCCATTACTGCAAGAATTCCTGTTGGAACAGACCACTCTTCTTTGCTTGTGATAAGTTCAATATTTTCACTTTTAGCTTGGTCAATAATTTTTTTCCAGCCTGGTCCTCCGGGTTGTGTTTTCTGATAGAAATTGTACAATACTTTCTTGTCTTCTTTTGGAGTGATGAAAGTGGCGATGAGCCAACAAATTGTTGTAAAAAGAACCACAAATGGATATTGAAGCCAAGATTCAAAAACACCTTCTTGGAAAGTTCCATCTGTTAAATTTCCACCAAATAAGTAAACTCCTAGAGAGGTAAAATTGAGTAAAATCGAGATGATTCCAGAAACAAACATCGCTGTAATTTCGCTCCAAGCATTTATTCTCGACCAAAACCAACGCAAAATAAATACCAATCCTGTTCCTGCTCCAAACATGATAATGATGTCGAAAAGCTGCAAGGCATTGTTCAATAATAAAGCAAGAATTGCACTAATTATAAACAACAAAATAGTAGAACCACGACCTACCCTAACCAATTCTTTTTCAGAAGCATTTTTATTGATGTGTTGACTATAGAAATCATTTACAATGTATGAAGAACCCCAATTCAAATGTGTAGAAATTGTTGACATATAAGCAGCGCCCAACGAAGCCAAAACCAATCCTAGAAGTCCAGCAGGAAGCATTGTTAGCATTGCAGAATACGCTAAATCTTGACCCAATTTACTTTCTTCTACATTTGGAAAGGCCGCTTGAATACTTGCAATGTCTGGGAAAATAACGAGTGAAGCCAATGCAACGATAATCCATGGCCACGGACGCAACGCATAATGCATTACGTTAAAAAAGAAGGTAGCTCCAACGGCATGATTTTCATCTTTAGCCGCCAACATTCTTTGTGCGATATATCCACCTCCACCAGGCTCAGCACCGGGAAACCAAGAGCTCCACCATTGAACTGCTAATGGAATAATAAGAATACTTATGAATTTTTCTTTATCGCTCCAATTCGGCACTAAATCGATTTTATTTTTAACATTTTCGTGAGTAATTAATTCTGTTAAACCTCCAACCTCTGGCAGATTCACCAAGTAATAAGCCGCTCCAATAGAACCTGCCATTGCCACAAAAAACAAAAGGAAATCGGAATAAATTACTCCTCTAAATCCTCCTATTGCGCTAAATAAAACGGTAATTGTTCCTGCGATTCCGACCACCTCATAAGAAGAAAGTCCGAGCATAACTTGCCCAATTTTAATGGCTGCAAGCGTTACTGCTGCCATTGCTAATACGTTGAAAGCTAATCCCAAATAAATTGATCTAAAACCACGTAAGAATTTTGCTGGAGCACCGCCGTAGCGCAATTCATAAAATTCCATGTCTGTTTCTACATTAGATCTTCTCCATAATTTCGCATAAACGAAAACGGTAAGTAACCCCGTAATTAAGAAAGCCCACCAAACCCAGTTTCCAGAAACTCCATCATTTCTCACAATATCTGTTACCAAATTTGGCGTATCTGTAGAAAAGGTTGTGGCCACCATAGAAAAACCGAGCAACCACCAAGGCATATTTCTGCCAGACAAAAAGAACTCGGTACTGTTTTTTCCTGATTTTTTGGACACCACAACTCCAATCGCAATTACTGCAAGAAAAATGAAAATGATTATTCCGTAATCTAAAGCTGTTAATGTCATAGTGTTGTTGTCTGCTGCTTGATTGAAATTGATTTAAAAAAGCACTCAGTTTTAATTGGGTTAAAATTAGAATTTATTTTGTGGTGGGCTAATGAAGGTGAGTGTTATTTTGAAAATTGAGCTGTATTGGTACGCGGATGACGCAGATCTCCGAACGCAGTTTTAGGCGGATTTTCATGCAAAACTCTAAATATCACACTAATGGTCCGAGTGTTAAGATTGAATGTAAAATTAAGTTTTGTAATAAATGCATTATACCTAATTCACAAGAAAATATTTTAATAGTCAACCATGTAAATTATACTCAAATTACTTGTTATTTGATTTACCCAACCAGTGGTTGGAGATTTGTTCTCATCACTATTCCAATACATTATCACCGTAATCTTTAAAAAGTATATCTTTGGTTTGAGAACAGAATTCTGATTTTACATAAAAAATAAATCCATGAAAATGACTTTCACTAATATTTCAAAAGCTGCTGCGGTCTCGTTCATCCTGATTTTTCAAACCAAAATTCATGCGCAAGAAAACTATTTAATTCATGATGAGGTTTTCACTGAACAGAGCATAACTTTCAATGAAAATGATGAAATATCCTATCTTATTAACTCCACAAATTTTGATATAAATAAACCAACGGCTATTTATTTTAATGGTTCCTTGCCAGTTCCATTGATTATAGAATGGAAAAATGGAAGTTTAGGAATGATTCCATTTTCGTATTTTAATTTCAGTAAATTTCTTGAACGTTTTAATCTTATTTTAGTATCTAAACCCTTTGTTCCTGTTTATGCTAAAGAATCGGATTTAGTTAATTCAGAATACGTTCCTGATATAAGTCAACCAGAATTGGTGGATTCAAACTTTGTGAAATCTAATAATTTGTATTATCTCGGAAAAAGAGGAGATTTTCTTGTTAATTCGTTGGTGAAAAATAAAGTGATTAATTCGAATCGGATTTTAACCATTGGTCACTCGCAAGGCGGATTGGAGGCGATTAGAGTTGCGAGTTTGAACAAATATGTGACAGATGTCGTAATGTTAGCATCGGCACCTTACGGAAGAACTCAACATGTTGCAAATGATTTCTATTTAAAATATTTACAGGGAGAAATTGATTTTAAAACCTACCAGAAATATAAGGGAGAAATGCACCAATATATACGTGAAGGAAAAGTTCAAAAAGACAATTCAGACAAGAATTTTAAAGAGTCCATTTTAAGTTTTGAAGAACATAGTTTTAAGGATATGATGGCAACAAAAGCGAATATCCTTTATATTTCAGGAACGGAAGATATTGCTGGGCTGTATGCTGATCAAGTTGTGATTGATGCTATTCTTAATGGAAAAAACAATGTTCAATCTAAGCTTTATGAAAATGCAGAACATAGTTTTTACAAAGTTGAATCTACGGGAAAAGTGAATTACGAAATCGACTATTGGGAGGAGGTTTTTGATGATGTTTTGGAATGGTTTGATGGGAATGGGGAATAGTTTTTCGAATTTTTAAATGCCATATTCCGATTGAATACTCATTCTTTCTCACAATCAATAATCCCAATCTCCCTTTTTTCCTACCATTCGATGGAAAAAGAACTAATCCCCTGGCTTAATCCCTCACGATTTATTTGGAACAAGTTATTCAAAGAATTAACCGATTCGAAAACCTAAACTTAACTCAACTAATGCTAATTTATACTAGTGTTGCAGTCATTCTTGAAAGGGAGAACATTTCTACATCCTCAGTCAGTTGACTGAAGGGACCGAGGGAGAGGACTCCGAAATTTAAATTTATCTTTTCATAATTTTCTACTTATACCAAAATTTATTTCCAATTATTCCTCCTCATCTCATTTATTTCACTATCTTAATAATAGAGCGCTTAGAAAAAGTACCAAATCAAACATAAAACCGCTTACTGTGTTTTTAATTTGAAAATAATTTAGAAAATTGACGATAATCAAAATAAAGTTATTACATTTGATTATAATATTGTCAACAGAATGTTTAAAATAATATCAAAATGACGAATTTACAAAAAGGAGATGTTGCTCCAAGTTTTACAGGAAAAGATCAAAACGGAAAAGAAATTTCACTTTCTGACTATAAAGGAAAAAAGGTGGCGTTATACTTTTACCCTAAAGACATGACACCAGGTTGTACAAATCAGGCTTGTAACTTGAGAGATAATTATGCTGAACTGGAAAAAGAAGGCGTTGTTATTTTAGGTGTAAGCCCAGATGCTGAAGCTCGTCACCAAAAGTTCATTGAAAAATATGATTTACCTTTTCCTTTGATTGCAGACACAGAGCATGAACTAATTAATGCTTATGGTATTTGGGGACCAAAGAAATTTATGGGAAAAGAATATGATGGATTACACAGAACAACATTTTTAATTAACGAAGATGGAAAGATTCATGACGTAATTAAAAAGCCTAAAACCAAGGCACATGCGGAGGAAATTACAAAAAGTTTTGAAGCAGAATAACAAGCCCCTTAAAAATTTAAAATCAGCAACTTGAGACTAAAATAGAAAAGAATAAATCAACCAAATCACAATAATTTTACCAGAACGTAAAAAGATTACGTTCTGCACACCTAAATTTGCTAAAAATAAACGATATGGCAGAAGTTAAGAAAACAAAAGAAAAAGCTAAAGTAAATGAAGATAAGCTAAAAGCGCTTCAACTTACAATGGACAAAATGGACAAGACCTATGGGAAAGGTTCAGTAATGAAACTCGGTGATGGAGCCGTTGAAGATATAGATGTTATTTCTTCAGGATCTGTTACTTTAGACATCGCGCTTGGCGTAGGTGGATTTCCAAAAGGTCGAGTTATAGAAATATATGGTCCTGAATCATCAGGTAAAACAACTCTAGCGATTCACGCAATTGCTGAGGCACAAAAGAAAGGCGGAATTGCAGCATTTATTGATGCAGAGCACGCATTTGACCAGTTTTACGCAAGAAAATTAGGCGTTGATACAGACAATCTGATTATTTCTCAGCCAGACAACGGTGAACAAGCATTAGAAATTGCGGATAATCTTATTCGCTCAGGAGCAATTGACTTGTTGGTTGTCGATTCAGTAGCAGCACTTACTCCAAAAGCAGAGATTGAAGGAGAAATGGGAGATAGTCAAATGGGACTGCAAGCACGATTGATGTCCAAAGCATTGCGTAAATTGACGGGTTCTATAAACAAAACAGGAACATGTTGTATTTTCATTAATCAGTTGAGAGACAAGATTGGTGTAATGTTCGGAAACCCTGAAACAACAACAGGAGGAAATGCATTGAAATTCTACTCTTCTGTACGTGTTGACATTCGTCGCTCTAGTCAAATTAAAGATGGTGACGAAGTAATTGGAAACAGAACCAAAATTAAGATTGTAAAAAACAAAGTAGCGCCACCATTTAGAAAAGCAGAATTCGACATTATGTATGGAGAAGGTATTTCTAAAGTTGGTGAAATATTAGACCTAGGAGTTGATCTAAACATCATCAAGAAAAGTGGTTCTTGGTTCTCTTACGGAGAGACTAGGTTAGGTCAAGGACGAGATGCAGTAAAACAAATCATTGCAGACAACGATGAAATGATGGTTGAACTCGAAGATAAAATTAAAGAAGCTCTTGCTGCCGCAAAGGAGCAAGCGTAATTGCATATCGTTTATGTGAAAGGTGTGGAGAGATCCACACCTTTTTTTTGGTTTGTTATAGTTTGTAAAATCAACTCAAAATCAAGACGATTATCCTTAGTTTAGCAGAGGATTAAGATTAAAAACATAAAAAAATGAGCAAAAACATATACGGTGTAGTAGGATGCGGATGGCTTGGACTTCCAACAGCGAAAAAATGGATTCAAGAAGAAAAAACGGTTCATGGAACTACAACTTCTAAAGACAAAATTGAAAGCTTAGAAAAAGTTGGAATTAATGCTCACATTTTAGACAGTGAAAAGAGCAATGAAGAAACAAAGTGGCTTTCTGAGTTGGATTATATTTTACTCAATATTCCACCATCAAGTTTGAAGGAAGAATATGGCAACTTCATGCTGAAAATTGTAAAACAATTAAAACCACCGGCTAAAATAATCTTCATCAGTTCTACTTCTGTTTATGCGAATAATAATCAAGAGGTAACAGAAGCATCAGAATTAGAAGGAACACGAAGAAACTCTGCCTATTTGATTGATGCCGAAAAAATGCTAGAAGAATTTGCTAAAGAAAGACTCACAATTATTCGCTTTGCAGGACTGGTTGGTGGAGATCGAAACCCTGCTAAATACATGACAGGAAGAACTATTAGTGGAGGCAATGATCCAGTTAATTTAATTTACCAAGATGATTGCATAGGAATAATCGACCACATCATTAATAATTCAATTTGGGGAGAGGTTTTTAATGGTTCAGCAACGGTTCATCCCACAAAAAAGGAATACTACACTTTCGCAGCGAAGCAATTGAATATTGAACCACCAACTTTTGATGGCGAAAATAAAGATTATAAAATCATTGATGGGAATAAAATAGCTGAGAAGTTTGGGTATGAATATAAGTACGCCAATCCTTTTGATTTTCCTGATTAAGTAATAAAAAATTAAAAATTGAAGGATTCTATATCCGTGAATAAGGACTTCGTTCTCCAGTAAGATCCTTTAATCATCAAAAATCAGAGATTTTTATTGATTAAAGGATGACATTGTAACAGTTGTTTGGAGTGAAAAAAGGGGAATAAAAAAGATGATGCGCAGCATCATCTTTTTTATTCCCCTTTTTTCAAAACACCCCCACACATTGGATGTCATCCTCCGAAAATTCCTTCCCAATAAGTTGGGAAGAAATTTTCGTAGGATCTTTTTTGTGTTAAAACCAAATTAAAATGATTGACTTCCATCAATAAAAGATTTGAATCAATTTGCGATTCTCTAGTAAGCAACTAAAAATAGAAATACACAAAATGCTTCGACGTATCGGCCACCAGCTGATAAATTCCAATCACAAAAACACAACTCGTTACGATTTGCATTGCGAAAGAAGATTTTGAGAATCGATTTTCTAACCACGTTTCATTTCTTTCTGGAAGCCAATGAAGAATCATTCCTAAAACTAAAATGATTAAAGGAATTGAAAAAGTGCTGCACATTAAAAGAAAAGCATCGATGTTAAAATGGAATTTTGAGACCATGTGGTTGAAATAATCAAAAGGTTCGGATTTCCCTTCTACCCTAAACCAAATTCTGGCGATGGTCATGAAGGTAAAGGTTGAAAAAATCTTCCAAGCCCTCACCAACCAATGATTCAATTGTTCATAAGGTGAGATTTTCTTCCAATGGTTGTAAAAGACCAGTCCTAAACCATTCAGCGCTCCCCAAACCAAATAATTCTGATTGGGATTGTGCCACAAACCTCCAACCACCATGGTAATCATGAGGTTCATATCTCGATAAATGATCTTTTTTGCATGCGGAAATAACCATAGAACAGTGAAATATATAGCGATAAATGCCACTAGCGCATATAAAAGCCAGAACCATTTCGTAAAGAAAAACAAGAATAAAAAAATGATGGATATTGTGGTAATTGACGCTAAACCTCCAGTTCTATTCCCACCTAAAGGAATATATAAATAACTTTTCCACCATTTACCGAGTGAAATATGCCACCTTCTCCAAAATTCAGCGGTGTTTAATGATTTGTAAGGCGAATTGAAGTTCTTCATTAATTTGAATCCCATTAATCGCGCTACACCTGTGGCCATATCGGTATATCCTGAGAAATCTCCGTAAATTTGAAGTGAATAAGCGAAAATAGCTACCAAACTCACAAATCCTGGATAAGATTCAGGGGAGTCTACAATTTTATCAATGAAATGAACGGCGATATAATCTGCTAAAACTAGCTTCTTGAAAATTCCTTTTAAAATTTGAAAAATTGCCCATCCAAATTCGTCTTTATTTAAAGAATATGGTTTAGAAATTTGAGGAACAAACTCTTTTGCACGAACAATTGGACCTAAAATTAAATGAGGGAAAAAGGAAATAAAGAAGGAGTAATGAAATACATTTTTGATTGGTGGAACTTCTTTTCTATAAACATCTACGATATATCCAATAGAACTAAAAGTGAAAAACGAAACTCCAGCAGGCAAAAGTAATCGACCAAAAATATCATTTGCTCCATAAGCACTAAATCCATTTTTGAAATAGGAAATCATGTTAAAGACTTCGTAATCGGTATGAAAAAAATCGTTGAAGGAGCTCGTAAAGAAATAGGCATATTTGAAATAAGCCAAAACAAAAATATTCAGAATAACAGCAATCGCCAAAACTACTTTTCGAGATGTTTCCTTGGTTTGGGCCGCGATTAAATGTCCAAAACTATAGTTGGAAGCCAAAGCAAAAACAAGAATAAAAACAGAAAGTCCGGATGTTTTATAGTAGAAGAATAAACTAACTGCCGTAAGGTAAATACTTCGAACCAACTTGTTTTTGTGCAGGAATGAAAAGAAAATCATTACTACTAAAAAGAACAACCAGAAATCTAACCTCGAAAAGGTCAAATCAACAGAAGCCAAAGAAAAAACATCGAGCAATCGTTGCATTTATTCCTTTTTTAATATTGTTACAGGAGGTTTATTCTCCATTTGTTCTATCCATTTTAAGAAAGCTTCAAAAAATAAATCGCCTTTTAAATGATAGCCATCGATTGAAAAATGGACCAAATCACCTTTCATTAATTTGTTGGTCGCCCAAGTTTTTGAAGAACCCAACTCTCCCATAATTCCATATAAATCCCAAACGGGAACTTGATATTTCTTCGCCAATTCAATAATTACTGTTCTTTCTCTATCCACATTTCTGTTGAGATATCTTCTTTTATAATAAGAATCGTTAGGAACAGTTAATAAAATTGCGCAATCAGGATTGGCCAAGAGTACTTTTTTCATCATTTTTTCTAAGTTCTCTTTATAAACCTGTGGGTCAAAGTCAGCATACGGAACGTTCGCATCATTTGTTCCCACAGAAAAAGCGAAAAAATCGGGTGGAGATTGTGACAATTGTTCAGTGAAGTTTTCATTGTCCAAATAAGTATACAATCCTGCTCCATTGATTCCTATCGCTGTGTAAGATATTCCAGGGTGTTTATTCATCAGTTGAAATCCATAGATAAATAGCGTCTTACTTTGAATGGAATCCGAAATTAAACTGTCGTTTTTCTTAATGAAATCGACTTCAAAAGAAACTAGCTCTTTCTTGAAATAAGTATCCGTGAATCCTAGTTCCTCGTTTGTAAATTGATGAAGAACAGGGTTGTTTACCGGATCATAGTTGATTTCATAAGGCATTTCTCCCTTGTTATGATAAACTCTTATGTGATCAATTGGCGGATTTTCATTGTTGCCCTTGTATCTAAATGCAAGGTTGATTTTCTTATCCGCACAGGCAATTGCCGCCCCTATTAAGCCATAATGGACAGAATCGTTTCGATGAATTACAGAGCGATAGCCTTTCCAGTCATTGTGAGAAGTAAACCCATAATTCCATGGATTGTTTGTACCCGCCATTTTAAAAGGAAAAACCCAAGCCCTCTCCCCTGGTAAATCATCCCAATAATTGAACAGATATTCTCTCATGTCATTGGTGTAAATATCTGCCTGAATGTGAGATCCGCCAATGTGATAAAAGTTCAATTTCCCAGATTTATTTTTCACCATTTGCTGAACATCAAAAAATAACTTTTCAAATGTTGGACTCTCTTTCGTATAAAACTGATAATGATTTTGATCGAAATTGATAAAAGGATATTGATTTTGAATAGAAGTATCAATTATTCCAAATAAATCATCGTTAAGGTATCCATTTAGAGAGTCGCTGTGTTTACTCAATTTTGACTTTGCTATTGAATCTAGTTTTTCTTCCGTCAAAAGCGAATCTTCTTCAACCACAGGAAGCTCCTGTCCGAAAAAATTGAACGTGAATAGTAAAAAAACAATGGCTATTTTAATTTTTTGTTGAATCATCTACTTTGGTTAATTTATTATACGATGTCATAAAAGCATCATAGAATTTTTGTGTTGCAATACTGGCTCCTTTTAAGGTAAAATGGACATGATCTTGGCTGGCTAAACCTTTTTCAACCCAAGCGGCCATTGCGTCTTCTCCTCCCATTGCGGCGTACATATCAAAATATGCTCCACCAATTTCCTTTGTCATTTTTCGCAATTCGTCCACATAAAAAGGCAGTAAAGGATAGGTTCTAAATTCTTCTTCGATAAGGGTTGACATATCACTTGGTCCAATAACAATAATCATCGCATTTGGTCTTAGGCGTTGAATGACATTTAATTGCCCTTTAAAATAACGAACAGTTTGAGCAACATCCGCAGAATCTTTGATATAAGGAACAGCATTTCCTCCAAATTGCATGATGAACAATTCTACATTTTGCTCATCATAAATTTGTTTTGCCAAAGTTTGGTCAATTTTCCCAAAAAAAGTTCCGCTAGAGCCTCTCATCGCAATATTGTCTACTTGCAATCCACCGTCTCCCTCCAAAGAATACCCCAAAATATGAGGACTAATTTTAGCTGTATATTCAAACTTCACCTTTCCTACTTCTCCTGGAAATGTATATTTAAATTTATGATATTTTCCATCTGGAATTAAAGAGTCTGATTTAACCAACTCTCCATTATTCCAAATTTTTAGTTCACAAGGCGAAAAGGCATCTGCATAATGCAAGGTGATACTTTTGTATCTTTTGGCTGTTCCATAAGCAAGTCTTCCTGGTTCAATTTCCATCCATGCAGTGGCTAATTTCAAACTGTCTAAACTTATAGAATCAGGATATTCTGGAGTAAATCTCCCCACAGAATTCATTATTCCATACCTTTTATTCGATAATTTTTGTCCTCCAAAATTGGTGTATCGCTGAAAGTTTTCTGAAACCGTTTGCGTATAAGAAATTGTTTCATACACGTTTACTGCAGGAATAAATCCAGGACCAGAACCACCAAATTGAGTTTGTAGCCTTTGTCTCAAAAATGCCGTTACTCGATCTCCTTCAATTTGTGAATCTCCATAGTGCAGAATCCTTGTTTTCTGGGAAATCCCCCCTTTGAGTTGATTTAAAAAAGCTGTAAACTTCTTTTTTCCCGATTCAGAATAAGACAGTAAATCTTCCTTGGTAAGCTTATAATTTTTTACTTTTCCTTCGGGCTCTTCAACTTCATCCACTATTGTTGTATCGATATCTATAAAAAGAGAGTCTAAGTTGACTTCCTTTCGTTTTTCGTTTTTTAGAAGTTTGGCTTCCGATAAAAACCGGAATTCATATCCAAAAATTTCTTTTCTTCCTTCGGGAACAGCATAGGTGATTGCACCCAATAAGATTAGGCAAAGCACTATAAACAAGACAATATGAAAAGGTTTATACGTTTTTTGCATCTCAACAAATGTAGCAAGGAAATTCCTGATAAAAACAATCAAATTTTTAGTTTTCAACAGAAATCTGTTGGATTGATTAAATTCGCTTTAAAACGCGCTATTTTTAGAGTGAAATTTAGACCTATATATTTTTCGGAAAATCGAAGTGGGTGATTTATAACTTTTTATGTAATTTAGGGGAAATGAAAAACCTACTTGTGTTCATATCTCTGTTTTTAGGCTTTCAGCTTTATGCGTCGCATATTGTTGGAGGAGAGATGTATTATGACTGTTTAGGAAATAATGAATATAAAGTTACGATTAAGGTTTATAGAGATTGTAATAGTTCTGGGGCCGATTTTGATATTCCACTTTTCCTCGGTGTTTTTGATAAGGTGACAAACAATAGGATCGACACCTATCCTGTAGGTTTTCCGGGAAGTCAAAATTTACCAGTGACATTTAGTAATCCATGTGTTACACCGCCCACTAATATATGTGTTCAAGAAGCTGTTTACACCAAAACAATTACGCTTCCAGCTAGTGCAAACGGTTACACATTGGTTTATGAAAGATGTTGTAGAGGGCCAGGAATTATGAACTTGATGAACCCTGCAGATGAAGGTTTAACACTAACAGCAGAAATTCCGGGAAATGCGAATGGCATTATTTGCAACAGCAGTCCACGCTACTCAAATTATCCACCGCTTTTGCTTTGTAATAATGATGATTTAGTTTTTGATCATTCCGCAACAGATCCAGATGGCGATGTTTTAGTTTATGAATTGTGTACACCCAATCATGGCGGATCTAGCGTAAATCCTATGCCTAACCCTCCAAACTACCCACCATATAATCAAATTTTATGGGAAATAGGCTTTAGTGAAACAATTCCTTTTGGACCCAACGGACCTATAAATATTGATCCCAATACAGGTCTCCTCACTGCAGCACCAGATCTTATCGGGAAGTTTGTTGTGGGCGTTTGTGTTTCAGAATACAGGAATGGTGTTTTGATTAGCACCACCTCAAGAGACTTTCTTTTTACTGTTTTTAATTGTGATGTTTCTGCAGCCGCAGAGATTGTTCCTCAAGACGAATTATTGACTTTCAACAGTGAATGTGATGGTTTAACTATACAATTTGAAAACAACAGTTTTGGTGGAACCCATTACTTATGGGATTTTGGCGTTCCTAGCGATCCAAATTCTACAAGCACCCAATTCGCACCAACATACACTTTTCCCTCAGAAGGAATTTTTGAGGTAACATTATACCTCAATCCAGGATGGCCATGTTCGGATTCGTCTGTACAAACATTTACTGTTTATGAAGGAATGGACATCAGTTTTCCTCCTTCAGATCCTCAGTGTATTGTTGATAATGCGTTTGATTTTGAAGGAGAAGGTAGCTATGATGCTGAAGCAACATTTGTTTGGAATTTTGGGCCTAATGCTTCACCATCCTTAGACACGACAGAAGATGTTTTTGGTGTTTCCTATGATAGCCCAGGTAATTACCCCATTTCTTTTACGGTGACTTTTAATTCTTGTGTAGATACATATCTTGATACAATTGAGGTGCATAAACCGCCAATGATAGATTTTGATTTTGATTCTAGTTTGTTCTGCGCACCAGATCAAGTCCAGTTTTACGACAGTAGCGAAGCTTCTTCCGAATTGTTTTATACATGGAGTTTTGGTGATGGTGAAACGTCAAACGAAGTCAATCCAATTCACAATTATAGTCAACCAGGAATCTATGACGTAAGCTTGGTAATCAGGACAGATGAAGGTTGTATTGATACTTTAGATATGACGAAAGAAGACTTGGTGCAAGTATACACTCCTCCTGTAGCCGATTTTTCCGTTTCTCCTGAAGTGACCAATGTCTTTGAAACAGAAATCTTTTTCTCTGATTTAAGTATTGATAGTGAACAACATTTTTATCAGTTGGATTCATTGACCAGTACCACCGATAGAAATTTAAGCTTTCACTATATTGAAGGAGGCTACCATTATCCATACCAAGTGGTTACGAATGAATTTGGATGTAAAGACACTGCTGTGAGAACTATTTTTGTGGAACCACAAACTACATTTTATGTTCCTACCGCATTCACTCCAGATAATGATGATTATAACGAGTTGTTTTTACCTATCATCTTAGATGTTTCAAACTATACTTTTGAAATCTATAATCGTTGGGGAAATAAAATATTTGAAACCGACAATACGAAGGAGGGATGGAACGGAAGAATTAACGGTAATGTAGCGCCAGATGGAGTTTATGTTTGGAGAATTAAATACAGGAATCACCGCGATATCTATCATGAGCACCAAGGTTATTTTAGTTTATTACGTTAACGCTTAATCCAGAAACAACATCGCTGCGATGTAGTCTGCTTGTAATTTCCCCTTTTCAGTAAGATATATTGTTCCCTCTTTTTCAATGATCAGTTCAAATTCTATAAAGGCGTCTAATTGTTTACGGAACTGTTTTGTAGGACAATGTTTAAAAGAGAGTGATTCAAGGTGAACACCCCATTTTGTTCTCAAACCAGTTAAAAGTAGTTCATTAAACCTGTCTTTGGGAGTGAGAATCTCCTCCTCAAAGTAGTTCGTGTTTTCGGTAATTCCTTTGATGTATTGGGGATTGTTGGCTACATTCCACCTTCTACTTTCACCATCAAAGGAATGTGCGGAAGGTCCTATTCCTAAGTAGCTTATACCTTTCCAGTAATTAGAATTGTGTTGAGAATACGCTTCCTCTTTGGCGAAGTTGGAAATTTCGTATTGGTGGTATCCGTGTGACTTCATTGTACTTACCAAAATTTCAAATTGATCAGATTGCTCGTCCTCACTAACTTCAGGCAGTTCCCCTTTTTCGATGAGTTTGTGCAATGCAGTTCGTTTTTCAACTGTTAAACAATAAGCCGAAATATGATCTGGAGAAAGTGCAACTAATTTTTCAATATTGTATTCCCAATCAAGTCTTGTTCTGTTGGGTAAACCATAAATTAAATCTACTGTAATAGAAAAACCATGTTCTTTTGCTAATTTAACTGCACTTACAGATTCTTCAGCAGAATGTGCTCTATTCATCCAATCTAAGTCTTCCTGTAGAAATGATTGTAATCCTATGCTTAATCTGTTTACTCCCAAGGCTTTCCATTCCATAAGCTGCTCTGCGTTAATATCATCAGGATTTGCTTCTAGCGTAAATTCAATTTCAGGTTCAACTCGGTAATTTTCATGCACCGTTTCTGTAATTAATTTAAGTTCTTCACGGGTCAGTAGAGAAGGTGTTCCTCCACCAAAATAAAGGGTAGAAATGGTTTGTTTGCCAAGATAATTCACTCGTGTTTTCAGCTCAACAACAATAGCATTAATCATCTTTTCTCTGTACGCAGAAAAAGTGGTGCTGAAATGAAAATCGCAATAGGTACATTTCTGTTTGCAAAATGGAATATGAATATAAATGCCTGCCATTTTTCAAAGTTAAATATAATTCTTCGAAATAACTGTAAACAAAAAAGGCTGTCCTTTTGAAAGAACAGCCTTATAAATATTAAACACCTTTTATTATTCTACAATAATTTTTCTTGTCACACTTCTTTCATTATTTGAAATTGTAACCATGTACATCCCCGCTGAAAGATTGTTCCCTGCAACTTTGAATTGATTATCGGTAGATTGATAAGAAGCTACAGATTGGCCAGTAATGTTTCTCAAAACAATATTTTTCTCTCCTTCAAAATCCATTTGAATAGTAAAATCACCATTAGATGGATTTGGATAAATTGTGATATTGTTTTCTAATTCTTCACTGTTTAAAGAAACTGCGTTAAAGCAGAAAGTAAATGCTTTTTCATCACCGAAATTAGCATCTTCCTCTAGCAATTCTGCAATAAGAGCATTTGTAGCATTGTTGCGAAGGGTCATGCTTCCTGTAAAATCGCACTGATTGTAATAGGCACCTTCGTAACCATCACCATAAGCATCCATCAAATTCAATTTATAACATCCATCAGAAAGACAAAATTGTTCTTGGATCAGATTCGGTGCATTCGTTGTTGAATAACCACTTCCAGAATATAAAACATTCCCATTAGCATTCTCCAAAACCCATGAAGCTTCATCTCCATAGCATCCCAAATACAAATCCATGTCTACAATAGTTCCATTAGGTGAAGCAGAAAAGTTAAGTGACATTTGATTGTCTGTCATGTCTTGGTCCGTTTGTCCATTTGGATTCACTAAAGTTACGCTAATTGTATTGGCACCATCCACTTGATTAAAAGTAGGCAATTGAATAGTTTCTGATGCAAAGTAACCTAGATTTCCACTCCAGTTCATCGTTTGAGTTGAACCTCCATTATATTTATATTGTATTACTAAGGAAGTTAAAGGAAGAGCTCCCTTGTTTAAGAATTTTAATTCAGGTGTAAAACCACTTTCGCAATTCTTACCGTCTTGTCCTGTAATGGAAGTAACGGAAGCATCATAATCGAATTGAGAGTTATAAGGATCATAACCTGAAATAGAAATACTTCCTTGATTTAATGGGTCCAACCAGTGTTTAAGTTGTCCTGAATTGGCACTTCCTGAAGGATTCCAAGAATTGAATATTCTACCATAATAATCCTGACCAGAAGAAGAAGTACCGTTACAACCAGCGTTTCCACCCCATAATTGACCAATAATTTCACCGTTTTGGTTAAATAAAGGAGAACCAGAAGAACCACCTTCAGTCGTTGTATTTCTGTCCCACTCTACTCTCCAAGAGCTATTTGCCTCAGGAGAACCCATTGCTTGAACGGCTGATGCTGGTTGGTCATCAAAAGAAATTTTCTTTATATCACCACTTGGGTGATGAATACTAATAGTCGATGTAGGAGCAGCATTCCCTCTGTTCCATCCTGCGTAATAAGGTGAATGAGATTGAGGAACAATTCCGTTGGAAAGACCTCCCGTTATTTCTACCAATAAGAAATCGGAATTAGTTCTTTTTGAACGCTCAATACTTCCCGATAAAGATTGGAAAGAAGGGGAAGTAGAAGGGTTGTTGCAATTTGTAGCTTGCCAGTTAAATCTAAAAACCCAGTTTGTTACGTTTGAATAACAGTGGTTTGCTGTTAAAACATAAGGTGTTCCGTCATACTGTGTGTTGTTTATTAATGCTCCTGAACAAAATCCGTTCCCTCCTGAAACAAGCATCACTGCACTGTTTCTTTGGTTTACGAAAGGCGCTCCATCAGGACAATTAACGTTCATGTTACAACTTCCAGAAGACCCAAGTGCCTTTGTTTGAAATTCTCCAGCTGTTCGGTAACCATGCGTAATTCTCGAAATTTCAATATTGCCCATGATATCACTGTTTTTTGCTGGTACAAAGTACTCCACAATAACGGTGTTCCCAGGAACCAACTCTGTTCCTAATTCTCCTTTATAGATATGGTTTTGTGTAAATTTTCCTAAAACAAATGATTTGTCAGCATTGTAAACAAACAATTCATTTCCTTCTGGAATTTCTGTGTTCGAAAATGTTAAATTGATTGTTTTTGCCTGATCTGAGGTGATTTTTAAAAATCCAAGCTTGTCTCCATTTGATTTTGTATACCAGACTGCAGAGTTTTCAAGGTTTATTGAAGTAGCGTAATTATACCCAAATCTCCAGGGTCCACTTTTTAAAGAATCGGTGATTCTATCTTCTGCTCTTAATTCAGCAATGTTGGGTTGATCATAACTGTAAGTCGGTAACTCTCTCCCGTTTTTCAGGAAATAATTAAATCCGTTTGGTTCTCCTCCATCCCCTTGTTGTCCAAAAGAAATAAATGAGAGAAGCATCAAAATTGAAAGTGAAATTCTTTTCATTGGTTCGTTTTAATCGAATAAAAAATTAATTGGCTGCAATTTACAAATAAAACTATGGAATACATCCCTTTTGAAGATCTAGAATGACCATTTCAGTCAATAAATTTACTTTTGTGCTAACAGTCTTTAGCAACTGGTTTTTAAAAACATGCATATATTTCAGTACTTTTATGCCTCCATAAAAAAATAGCGTTCTATGCAAAAGCGATTAATATTTCTTTCTCTATTCCTGATTTTATCACTTATTTCTCATACTCAAGTAGAAATACCTAAAGATAAATACCCCTTTTATAAGGTAGTAGAATGGCCAAACCAAGGGAGTATTTTGTTATCGAAGGATCCTACAGGATCTACGAAAGATATTTATATCAATTTATTGAACACGGAAGGAGAGCTTTCTTGGGGAAAAACAATCTATCCTAAAGTCGAAGACCCAAAATTGATTATTTCCAGCAATTCAAACTATATTTATTTCATCGAAAACTTTAAACCAGAAAATAATTTCATTAATTACAACCAAGTGAATCAAAGTGGTGGAGTTGTTTCTACAAAATTTGATGTGCTAAAAGTCATTAGGAGTTATGGATATACCATCCCCAATGAGCTGGAGTTAAACGAAATCGTGAATACACCAAAAGCTTTGGTTTTTTACTTTCAATTGCCTGTTAAGAGCGATGGAATTATAGAAAATATTTTCATTTCCATTACTCACCACAACAACAGGGTTTATCATTTTAAAGGTCCGGCAACAGATATGAAATCTCAGAAAAAGGGAATGGTAGGCCCAATGTTGTATGCCGGTTCTGATGAATCAACAATTAGTTTTTCTTATTATTCCAATGAAGGGAGTTTGAGCAACATGAATTTTATCAACTTTAACTCCAAAGCTGAAGCGATTCCAGAGCAGTCTATTAAAACTCCTGTTGCGGAGGGCGAGCTTACCTTGTTTCAAACCTTAAATATGGAAGGAAGCGCTTATATTGATAACAAATCATTGTATCAATCACGAGGAAAAGGAATTTACTCGAGAGGAAACTATTACCTCGTCATGAATGACCTAAGCACAAATTGCGTTAAGATTTTGGGTTTAAATGAAGACAGAAAGCTAGTTCAATTGAATTCTTGTAGCCCTAGCGAAGTTAACTCTCGTAACCCTAAAAGTATAATTTCTTATTTTGAAATGGACGGTAAGCAGTTTATAGTTAGTGAGATTGGAGATAATTTCTCATCTTATGTGATTACTCAAGACGGAGTTCAGACCTTAAATTTGAATAGAAAAGATATAGAAAATGTTCAATTAAACCCCAGTTCTTTTAAAACAAAAGATAAAACTACTAATTTTGTGCACGTAATTAATGGGGTTCCATATTCTACAGATACAAAAGAATTGGAAAAACAGGAGAAAATCATTTTTAAGCAATAGGCATGAAAGTAATAGGGATTTGTGGAGGTAGTGGTTCAGGGAAAACAACTTTGTTGAATCGTTTAGCTGAGTATTACAGTGAATATAGCCCTTCGGTTTTTTCCATGGATAATTACTATAAACCTATTGAGGAACAATCGATAGATACCAACGGGAAAGTAAATTTTGATTTGCCTACCGCGCTAGATAAAGAGCGCTTGGTCAATGACCTTAAAAGACTGGTAAGCGGAAAAAGCATAGAAGTTTTCGAGTATCAGTTCAACGCGGGAAACAACAGAAATGTACTGATCACTATTGAACCATCTCCATTATTAATCGTTGAAGGACTTTTCGTTTTTGAATATGCTGAAGTGCTTGAATTATTAGACTTCAGTATTTTTGTTGATGTTGATCCAGCCATTCAATTAGATAGACGAATTTATCGTGACCAAGAGTCTAGGGGTTATTCTCGATCTGAAATTATGTACCAATGGGATAATCATGTTATTCCTTGCTATAATTCATTTTTAGCACCTCATGAAACAAAAGCAGATTTCATTTATCATAACGATAGCCGTTCAGAAAATGATTTTTTAAGATTAAATGGAGTTTTGGCTTCCATCCTTCCCAAAGAAAAATAAGTCATATTCCTCGAAAATAGTTAGTTTTGTTTGTAATGGTTTCGATCTCAAACAAAACTAAATGGTTACTGCTAGCACTCACAAGCATCTTGCTTTCTTGGGCAGCTTACTCTGTATTTTATAATTCAGATGTTGAAAGTGAAGCGCAAAGTTTTCAAGCCGATTTTTGGGCGTTGGAAAAAAGGCAAAATCAATTTAAAAAATCCTTATATGATGTTGTAAATAGTAACACGATAGCACACTTATGGACTATCGAAGAGCTACATAAAAGTGATTTCGATATTCATATCCTCCGTAATGATTCTTTGGTATATTGGAATTCAAATCAAATTGACTTAGAGCAAACTTTTTCTAAAGCCAATGCCCATTTTGTGGGTAAATTTTCGAATGGTTATTATTTGGTTGATCAACTAAAAATTCATGACCTGCAAGTGTTTGTGAGTAGTAAAATAAAAAGTGAATTTTTTTATGAAAACAATGCTTTAAAGAATGATTTGTCTACTGCTTTTAATACTACTAATGAAGTGAGTATTCAATGGGAGCAAAACAGTAATAATACCCCAATTTTATCCTTAAATGACAAAACCTTATTCTACGTAACGATTCATCAAGAAAAATCTATTGGAACTACAAAGCAATTGCTAATTTACTGTTTGTATGCCTTTGGTTTTTTAAGTTTATTTATTGCAGTCACAAAAATCATTATTGTATATGCGCATCACTACAAATGGCTAATTATAGTTTATCCACTTTTCCTTCTCCTATTGCGTTTTTTATCCATTCATTTTGGATGGATAAAATTGTTTAGTGAGTTTGAACTTTATGATCCCATTTTGTATGCCAATAGCAGTTTGATTCCTAGTCTCGGAAGCCTCGTGTTAACATTGGTCGTTGTTTCTATTGTTGTGTGGTGGGTGTTATACTTCCTTAATGTATTAAGGGAAGGTACAAAGAAAGGGGCTTTTGTTTTGGTCGTTGCTTATTTGTCATTGTTGGTTTTTTCAGGTTTCATTAGTTATATTTTTGAATCTCTGATTATAAATAGTTCAATCTCCTTAAAAATTGATGAAGTATTTTCACTTTCACTTTACTCTGTAATCGCCCTTGTTATTATTTCGGCGTTATTTTTGGCCTATTATTTACTGGTTAGGCAAATTAGCGTAAACTTAGTAAGGTCTAGAATACCGCTCAACAGATTGGCCCTACTTTGGTTTATTAGTGGAGTTCTTTTTATTTTTATTGAAATAATTTACGTTCAGAAAAATATTTTCAATGCTTTATGGCCCGTTTTGTTAAACGCTTTGTTCTTTTATTTAGCGACTAAAAACACTAGGATAAATGCCTTAAAATATCATGTAGCCATTGTTATTGTCATCGCTTTTTATGGTGCGGTTATTCTTTTTGAAAACAATGAATCAAACGAACATCAGAAAAGGGACTTGTTTGCCAATCAATTGATTACAGATCAAGACCCCAATATGGAACTTGAGTATGCATCAACCTTGGAAGAGCTGGTTCAAAATCCTAATTTTTATCATCTCGTGGATGAAAAGGACTTATTTACTGCTCCAAATTTAGGCATAGAAATAGAAAATTGTTGCTTTGGGGAATTTTGGGAAAGGTACGAATTAAGCTTCTTCTTTTTTCAACCAGACGGAACACCTTTGATGGACTATATTTCTAATCAATCTAAAACACAAGAGGAAATAGAACATTTAATTGATGTTCATTCCTCTGCTTCCTCAATTGCGGAAGATCTCTATTTTGTGAAAGATTATTATGACCAATTAAGTTACATCGGCAGGCGAGAAATAACGCGTTCCGACTCAACAAAGCTCTTCTTCTATATCTTGTTTAAATCGAAAAAAATTCCAGAACAAATTGGTTTTCCCCGTTTATTGATGAACGAGAAATCTTATGCACTGCAAGATTTGGAAGATTATTCAATTGCGCGCTATTCCAATGACAAACTTGTGATGAGGTTTGGAAGCTATAATTTTCCAACCCGAATTAATTATTTTAAAGATAAATTGGACAAAAGTTCCGGCTTTGTGGAGACAGATGGTTTAAGTCATTTAATTTATCAGCAAGAGGATGGTCAGGCCGTTGTAATATCGAAGCCTGAAAAACGAGGCATTGAGCAACTGAGTACTTTTTCTTATCTGGTTCTTTTCTTTGGGATTTTTGCATTAATAGTACTATTGATATTCAATTGGAAAACGATATTTCCCTTAAAAGCATTACAACTTTCGCTCAAGGTTCAGCTTGTTTTGATAGGAATGGTCGTGGGTTCGTTTATTATATTTGCGTATGTGGCTATACAAAACGTAACGCGTCAATATGGAGTGTATACCAATGACAATTTAAAGGAGAAAATCTATTCTGTAGAGACTGAGATTGATCAAAAGATAGGGAGCAAGACAAGTTTAGACCCTGCCATTCAAGGTGATTATCTGAATTATATATTAAAAAAGTTTGCCAATGTTTTTGTGACAGACATTAATTTTTACGCACTGGATGGAAGTTTGTTTGCTACTTCTCAGCCCAAACTTTTTGACAAAGGAGTAAGTACAAAACAAATGAATCATGGTGCGTTTTATGCCATGAATTTTGATCAAAGGAGTGAGTTTATTCACTTAGAGCAAATTGGTGAATTATCCTTTCTTTCTGCTTATCTACCCTACAAAAATCATGAAGGCGAGCTTTTAGGTTACATTAATTTACAGCATTTTTCTAAACAAAATTCTTTCGAGAATCAAATGAACGATTTTATTGTTGCGGTGATAAATATTGCTGTTTTATTACTGGTAATTACCGTTGTGGTGGCTATTTTCGTTTCAGGATGGATTACTACCCCCTTAAGATTGATCCAACAAAGTTTTAGAAAGGTAGAATTAGGAAAGGAAAATAAACCGATTGCCTACAAAGGGGATGACGAGATTGGAGCATTGGTGAAAGACTACAATAATAAATTGGTTGAACTTGAATTAAAAGCCATGCAATTAGCAAAAAGCGAACGAGAAACTGCTTGGCGTGAAATGGCGAAACAAGTAGCGCATGAAATTAAGAATCCTTTAACACCAATGAAGTTGAGCGTTCAGCACTTTCAGCGTTCTTTTGACGTTAACGATCCGAAAGCCAAGGAGAAAATGCAACGTATTGCCAACTCCCTGATAGAACAAATTGATGCACTCACCAAGATTGCCAATGAGTTTTCTAATTTCGCAAAAATGCCCAAAGCCAATGAAGAAAGCCTGAACCTGATTCCGATTCTTTACAACATAGTAGATTTGTATTCATCAAATAAAGTGGTGATAGAGTTGGTGGTGGACAAGGACAAAGAATGGACAATATTTGCAGATAGAAATTTAATTATTCGTGTATTTAATAATTTGGTGAAGAATGCAATTCAAGCGACTCCAGAAAAGAGTATCACAAAAATCACCATTGCTTGTCAGGAGGAAGCTAACAATTACTTAATTTCTGTGCATGATCAAGGGCTTGGAATACCCATAGAAATTCAGAAGAAGATGTTCTCACCAAATTTTACAACTAAAACAACAGGGTCTGGTCTTGGATTAGCTATGGTGAAGCAAATCATTAATAATCACAATGGAGAAATTTGGTTTGAGTCGGAAAAGGGCAGCGGTACTACTTTTTATATCAGATTACCGAAGGTTAATGTTTAATTTAAGGGTGAACGGATGATATAACTATTGTAGTGAAGCTTCGCAAAACAGCCTCACTAGGAGCTAAATAATATCAATAAGATCCACAAAAAAATGGAAGCCTTGAGACTTCCATTTTTAATAATATTATGTGTTTTGCTTTATGGATGGTTTGCAGTAAGGGCGATTTGGAAATCGCCCTTACTGCAATACAATCGCTTAATGCTTTACTGCAACTTTCGCTGAAATCAATTCGCGGTTCATTCTTGCAATATTCTCTAAAGAAATTCCTTTTGGACACTCAGCCTCACATGCTCCAGTATTTGAACAGTTTCCGAATCCTTCTGCATCCATCTGTGCAACCATATCTTGAACACGTTTCTTCGCTTCAACTTTACCTTGTGGTAACAATGCGAATTGAGAAACTTTTGCTGAAGTAAATAGCATAGCTGAACTGTTTTTACACGCTGCAACACATGCTCCACAACCAATACAAGTAGCAGCATCAAAAGCCATATCAGCGTCTTCCTTAGGAATAGGAATAGAATTGGCGTCTTGTGTGTTACCTGATGTATTTACAGAAACATAAGCCCCAGACTGTTGAATACGGTCAAACGCGCTTCTATCAACAACTAAATCCTTGATAATTGGAAATGCTTTGGCTCTAAATGGCTCAATGTAAATTGTGTCGCCATCTTTAAAGCTACGCATGTGGAGTTGACAAGTTGTAACTCCTTTATCTGGTCCGTGAGGTTCACCGTTAATTTGTAAAGAACACATTCCGCAAATTCCTTCACGACAATCGTGGTCGAAAGAAACTGGCGTATCATTTTTTTCGATTAAGTCTTCGTTTAAAACGTCAAGCATTTCAAGGAAAGACATGTCACCAGAGATACCCGTGATGTTGTAATCAACGATTTTCCCTTTATCGTTGGAGTTTTGTTGTCTCCATATTTTTAATTTCAAATTCATATCTCTAATTTTTTATGATTTATGAAAGGTGTTCATCACACACTTCCAATTTACATTTATTTGTAGCTTCTAGTTTTAAGTTCAATGTTCTCATAAACTAGATCTTCTTTGTGAAGAATTGCATCAGCAGGATTACCTGTGTATTCCCACATAGAAACGTATTTGAAGTTTTCGTCATCACGTTTTGCTTCTCCTTCTTCAGACTGAGACTCTTCGCGGAAGTGACCTCCACAAGACTCTTCTCTCAACAAAGCATCTTTAGCGAATAACTCACCTAACTCTAAATAATCTGCTACACGACCAGCTTTCGCCAATTCCTCGTTAAATTCATTTCTTCCTCCTGGTACTTTAATTTCTTTCCAGAACTCATCACGTAACGCTTTAATTTCAGAAATAGCTTCAAGTAAACCTTCTCTATTTCTAGCCATACCACATTTGTTCCACATAATTAGTCCTAATTTTCTGTGGAAAGAATCCACTGACTTAGTTCCATTATTGTTGATCAAATGATCTAAACGTTCTACAACTTCTTTTTCTGCTTCAGCGAATGCTGGGTGATCAGTTGAAATTGGTCCTGTACGAATATCATGAGCTAAATAGTCACCTATTGTATAAGGCAATACGAAATATCCATCGGCTAAACCTTGCATCAATGCAGAAGCTCCTAAACGGTTGGCTCCGTGATCTGAGAAGTTTGCTTCCCCGATAGCATATAATCCAGGTATTGTTGTCATTAAGTTATAATCTACCCAAATTCCACCCATTGTGTAGTGAACGGCAGGGAAAATCATCATTGGAGTTTCGTATGGATTTTCATCAACGATTTTCTCATACATTTGGAAAAGGTTACCATATTTATTAGCGATAACTTCTTTACCTAATTTCGTAACTAGCGCCTGATCGTTTTCGTTTAAACCTTGAACGTGTGCTGTTTCCTTACCATAACGCTCAATTGCTGAAGCAAAATCTAAATAAACCGCTTGTCCTGTTTGATTCACTCCATAACCCGCATCACAACGCTCTTTTGCTGCACGAGAGGCAACATCACGAGGTACAAGGTTACCAAATGCTGGGTAACGACGCTCTAAATAATAATCTCTGTTCTCTTCTGCAATTTGAGTTGGTTTTAACTGACCAGCTCTAATTGCTTTTACGTCATCTAAGTTTTTAGGAACCCAAATACGTCCATCATTTCTTAATGATTCAGACATTAACGTAAGTTTCGCTTGTAATTCACCAGCAACTGGAATACATGTTGGGTGAATTTGAGTGAAACAAGGGTTCGCAAAGTAAGCTCCTTTTTTGTGAACTTTCCATGCAGCAGAACCATTACTTCCCATTGCATTTGTTGACAAGAAGAAAACGTTTCCGTAACCTCCTGTTCCAATTACAACAGCGTGTGCACTGTGGCGTTCAACTTTACCAGTAACTAAATCTCTGGCAATAATTCCTCTGGCTTTTCCGTCTACAACTACAACGTCCATCATTTCATGACGGTTGTACATCTTAACTTTTCCTCGACCAATCTGGCGATTTAAAGCAGAATAAGCTCCTAAAAGTAATTGCTGACCAGTTTGACCTTTCGCATAAAAAGTACGCGAAACCAAAACCCCTCCAAAAGAACGGTTATCCAAAAGTCCACCATAGTCACGTGCAAAAGGTACCCCTTGCGCCACACATTGGTCAATGATGTTTGCTGAAACTTCAGCCAAACGATAAACGTTTGCCTCTCTTGAACGGTAATCACCTCCTTTTACTGTATCATAAAACAAGCGATAGATTGAATCTCCATCTCCTTGATAATTTTTTGCTGCGTTGATTCCTCCTTGTGCTGCAATTGAATGCGCACGTCTTGGTGAATCCTGAAAAGCAAATGCTTTTACGTTATATCCTAATTCAGCTAAAGTTGCAGCGGCAGAACCTCCTGCAAGTCCAGTTCCAACAACTATAACATCTATTAAACGCTTGTTTGCTGGGTTAACTAAATTAATGTTGTTTTTGTGGGTAGTCCATTTATCCTTTAACGCACCACTCGGTATTTTCGAATCTATTTTTGTCATAATCTCCTAGTTTAATGTCGTTACATAAAGTACAATTGCAATAATGATAAATCCTAAAGGAACTGCAACTGAATAAATAACTCCGAATTTCTTTAATCCATCAATGTACTTGTTGTTCTGTCCCATGGATTGGAAAGCAGAACCAAAACCATGCATTAGGTGCAAAGCCAAAAGTATGAAAGCAACAATGTATGCAATTACTCTAGCTGGATTCGCAAACTTGTGCAATAATTCCTCATAGTACCTGAATTCTCCATTGTGCATTCCCGACATATCACCTACGATATATTTAGTGTTGATTTCTGGAAACCAAAAATCAATGAAGTGAAGCACTAAGAACGCTAAAATTACTAATCCTGAAATTGCCATGTTTCTTGACATCCAAGAAGAGTTAGCTCCTCCGTTAAACTTGTTGTAAGAAACTGGCCTTGCAGCTTTATTTTTTACTTCAAGGTACATTCCCATCACAAAGTGAAATACTACCGCGAATATTAAAATTGGCTGAGCCAAAAATTGCACTAAGGGATTTGTTCCCATAAAGTGCGATAATTCGTTGAAAGTATCGGGACTGATAATTGCCGTAATGTTAATTACTAGGTGTTGTAACAGGAAAATCATAAGGAACAAAGCCGACAAAGCCATTGCAAATTTCCTACCTATCGATGATTTAAATAAACCAGATTTGCTCATAATTATTTTTGTATTTCTTTTGTAACAAGCAAAAATAAAGGTTAGTTTGACTTAATGCTCATTTTTTATTTATTTAGAATCGATTTAGATAAGGTGATAAGGCCTAATGATGCTTTATTATGGCTTGGCTAGAGGAAGAATAAAAGGTAAATGGCTTCTGCTTCAGACTCATAATAATTGATGTTTGGTTCGAAGGAGACAGATTTTTCAAGGCAAACAATTGCTTAATCGATGCCACTTTAAATTACCACTAATTTCAATTTAAAACCGTTGAGTTTTAATAGGACTCATAGAAGATTTTTTAAAGAACAAAAGAGATTCCTCAATACTCAGTGTTTTGCGATGAAAATCGATAGGATGATTAGGTGGGGAAAGTTGCTGAAAAGAACCTTCAGCAACTTTGCACAATCAATGACATAAATCACCTGTTATAGCAAAGTAGTCAAACGACCGAGGAGTTCTCAGGCTTCCGACTGAGCTTCTTTTGACTATCGTAAAATATTGATTTGGTTTTAAAGACATAATTTTATCTAGTTGTTTTCATCATGAAGAACTGGTATGTTAGTGGCTAACCACAATTTTTGATTCTTTTCTTAGAATGACTAATAAGAAAGAAGCTTTAGTTCCGCGCTTTTTAAGCGTGGAAGTAATGTCTGACGCATTACATTTTCATTTTTTTTCAGACTTAATTTTTTAAGCTCCGGCTTTTTTACTTATATTTATAACAGAATTTAATTATTAACTAATAAAAACCTCTCAGCTTGCAATTTGAGAATCTTATTAAGGCCACGTCCACCGGGATGTGGCTTTTTTGTTTTCGATTTTTTGTTTTAAGTAGAAAGAACTGAATTATGTTTCTTAAGGCGAGTTGCTTATGCCCATAATCACTAAAACGATTACTTTTAAGGAATAAATCGAAGTCATGAAATTTTCTTCGATAATTCTACTATATCCCAAATAAGCCTTACTATAATTCAATTACCCTTATATTTGTTTTGAAATAGGACCATGGAACATAAAATTACATCTACAATAATCACCTTTAATGAGGAGCGAAATATTGCGCGTTGTATCGATGCTTTAATTCCGATATCAGATGAAATTATAGTATTAGATTCTTTCTCTACAGATCGCACAATAGAAATATGTAAAAGTAAGGATGTGCGCATTGAGCAAAGAGAATGGAAAGGGTATTCCAACGCAAAAAATCATTTGAATCAATTGGCAAACCATGAGTATATTTTCTCTGTTGACGCAGATGAAGCGCCAGACGATATTTTGCAAAATGCAATTTCAAATATTAAGGAGGAGGGATTAACAGGGGTTTATGAAGTAAACCGCTTAACCAATTATTGTGGGAGATGGATCAAACATTCAGGTTGGTATCCTGATGTGAAAACAAGAATATTTCCAAAATCAATAAGCCAGTGGGAAGGGGTCTATGTGCATGAAGAATTGGTTGTGAAAGGAAATCCAATTGCTAAAAACTTAGATGGGCACTTGCTGCATTATTCCTATTATTCACAAAAAGAACATCGCGAAAGGGCGGATAAATATTCTGAATTGACAGCTCTTAAAATGTATGAAAAGGGAAAAAGGGTTGGACCCATGAAGCCATACATTAGTGCTTTTGGCAGGTTCGTGGCCATGTTTTTTATAAAAAAAGGCTTTTTGGATGGGAAAGCAGGTTTTACCATTGCGCGAATTTCGGCTCTATCCAATATTTATAAATACAAAGAATTAAGAAGATTGCAGCATGAAAACAATTGATTTGTCAGGTAAAACGGTTGTGATAAGTCGTACCGATAGTATTGGGGATGTGATTTTAACTTTGCCCTTGTGTGGTTGGCTAAAGAAACAATTCCCGACGGTTCGAATTATTTTTCTTGGAAAATCCTACACAGTGGATGTGCTAAAATGTTCACCTTATATCGACGAGATAATACAACTGGAAGATTGGGAAAATGCATCTTTTGAGGAACAAGTCAAGCGTGTTCAAAATTTAAATATTTATGCCTTTGTTCATGTTTTTCCTAATAAGCATTTGGCTAAGTTAGTGAAAGCAGCAAAAGTTCCTTTCAGAATTGGGACTTCGCATCGATTGTTCCATTTGTTAACGTGTAACATTAGACCAAATTTCACACGTAAGAATTCAGATTTTCATGAGGCGCAATTGAACTTTGAATTGTTAAAAAAATTCGGTATTCAATCTTTACCGAGCAAAGAAGAACTGGTGGAATATATTGGTGATTTTAAGCCGCAGATTCCCTTGTCTGCCCAACTAAGTAGTTTGCTCAAGGAAGGAAAACGAATAGTTCTTCATACCAAATCGCAAGGCTCTGCTGTTGAGTGGCCTTTGGAGAAATACTTGAATTTAGCGAATCAATTGGTAGAGAAAGGCTTTACAGTTTATTTTTCTGGAACAGAAAAAGAAGGGGTACAGTTTAGAAATCAATTGCCTCATCATGCTAATATTATAGATATTTCTGGCAAAAGTAGTTTGGGTGAATTGATTACCTTTATAAATGAATGTGATGCCTTGGTTGCCTGTAGTACTGGCCCTTTACATTTAGCAGCGGTTCTAAAAGTGAAAGCGATTGGTTTATACACTGATTTGCGTCCAATGCACCCTGGTAGATGGTCTCCCATTGGTATACGAAGTGTAGCGCTTACGGCGAATAATTCAGATAATCCGAAGTTGGAAGATATTTATAGTATATCGGTCCAACGAGTGATGCAAGTGATTGAGGAATAGGTGTAAATAAAAAAAGTTACTTCAATTATAAAGTAACTCTAAGATAATTCACTTAGGTACTAAGTGATTCCTTAAGAAAAAGAGAAAAGAAATTATTTAAACTTCGTTGGATCGTTTGCCGCTTCTCTATTGTATTTCGCCTGTAGACGTAACCAAATAAATAAACCTACAAATCCAAGTACGATTACAGCATAATTAAAAACATTTCCTACTGTCTCAAACAACAATTCTGTTGTCCATAAAAGTAAATCTCCAAATTCTTCAACAAGTTCTGTATAAGTCATAACTGATATTTAAAGTACAAATATAATATTTTTCCAATTGATTCTTTAAAAACTCTATTTTTATCTCTTTGAATAGATACATTTGTTGACAGTTTATAAAAACCTCGAACATTCATGATTAAGTTTTTTGCCAATAATAATTCATTTGTAGTCATTTTAATTCCGGTATTTGTAATTCTACACTTGTTATTGGACCATTATTTTCCTTCGTTTAATATGTCAACAGTGGGTCAGGAAAATTTATGGAATCTTGATTTTTCAGTTATGGACAACTTGCTTTCTAGCGTCTTGGCCGTTATTTTTATTAGCGTAAATGCAATTTTGCTGAATTTTGTATTCAATAGTTTATCCTTCTATGATAAATTCATTTATTTGCCCAGTTTGACCTATGTTTTTATGCTTTTTCTCTTTCCGATTAGTTTGAGGTTTGGCGAAGACTTAGTTGGGCATTTGTTTTTTATCCTCTCTTTTTATCAATTGCTAAGCATCCAGCAAAACGAAGATGCACGAAATAATGCTTTTTTAAGCGCTTTGTTTCTTGGGGCGGCAGCAACTTTTCTTCCTATATACAGCGTCTTTTTTGTAATTATTTGGTTTGGCTTGTTCACAATACGCCCATTTGTTTTTCGCGAGTATGTGTTGCCCATTTTTGGCTTTCTGTTTCCATTTTTATGGGTGGTGTTGGTTAACCCTTTTTTTCTAAATGAAATGTTTTCCTTTAGTTCCTATTTGAGTCATACCAACGTAGGTGATTTTGTAATTTACGTTGGCTACCTCATCGTTGTGGTTTTGGCGCTTTTGGCCAATAAGAAAATTTTGGAACGCCGAATAAAGAGTTCAATTCGCTACAAAAGGATTATATCAGTAAGCTTCGTCTCTCTGTTGTTTGCGGCCAGCGTAAGTACTTTGATTTTAATTTTTCGAGAGACTTATTTTTACTTCACAATTATACTTGTTATTCTTCCATTTATTCTCCCGTATGCCTTTTTGAATATTAAGCGCGCTTGGATTCCTAATGCCTTATTCTATGCCTTGATTGTTTTGAACGTTGTGAAATTCTTTTACTAAATGATTTTTTTAAATACGATTATTATTTTTTTTGTTTAGCTATTTTTCTAATACAAAGAGTTGTAATTCGAAAAAGTTACTTTACTTCTGTAGCTTTAGTTAAAGTATTACCTACTTTTATCAGTGACAAAAATCATGAGTCAGCCATTATTAATTATTGAAATCATAGCCACAACTTTTACAAAATTGCGCTGATTTTTCATGACCTTCTTCCCCACAATTTGGACATTCAAATGATTTGATTCCATGAGATTTTAAGGAGGTAAACTCAGATGAAACTATTCCTGTGGGTACTGCGATGATGGCATAACCAAAAAGCATAATAAAGGATGCTAAAGCTTGTCCAAGGGGAGTGACTGGCGCTATGTCACCATATCCCACAGTAGTTATTGTGATAATTGCCCAATATATACTTCTCGGTATGCTAGTGAAACCAGCTTCTTTAGGTTCAATTACGTACATTAATCCTCCTAAAATAATAACAATGGTTAGCATAGAGATGAGGAATACAGCTATTTTGTGCCGACTGTTTTTTAGGGCATCTCCCAAAACATCAGCGCCTATCATATAGCGGCTCAATCTTAAAATTCTAAAAACCCTTAAGAAACGAATAGATCTAAGGAGCATTAATGATGTTGCACCATCTATGAATAAACTTAAATAAGAAGGGAGTAATGAAAATAAATCCACCAGTCCCATAAATGAAAAGATATAGGAGAAAGGTTTACGTAAACTAACAATGCGCAAAATATATTCTATCGTAAATAGTCCGGTAACAATCCATTCTATGGTGATGAAAGATAAGTGGTATTTTACATTTAAATAAGTAACACTCTCTAGCATTACCACAACTATTGAAAGTAAGATGATAATCAATAAAAGAATATCGAAAATCTTTCCGGGCCTTGTATACGTTCCGTAAATAACCTCTTGAATTTTTAATTGCCAAGGTCTTAATTTGAATTCTTTTTCTCGAAATGATAAAGATTTATCGATATGTTTCTTCATAGCTTACCAACTGTTGATATAAAAGTACTCAATTTTAAGAGAAACCTGTAGCCAAAGTTTAAATAGTGTACTGGCCAATACATTATAGGACTGATATGAAGTATGTTTTAATCGGGTGATCTAGCAATATTCAGCTGATGTAAGACCACTCCGTGTATTTGGCTGTTAAAGTAATGCAGGGGAAACACGTTTGTATAACATTATCTTTTGTTTGCCAGCGTTCGTTGTTTTTATGTGCACCCTCAGTTTTCAGTCAAATACTGCGCTTTGTCAAAGCATTGAAGCAAGCAAATGATTAAAGCTCTTTTAATTCTTCAATAATTTGTATTTTTGAAGCATGAACATACAAGCGTTGATTCAAAGAAGATTTTCGGGGGAGCTCAACAATGAAGCGGAGTACATTGAGCTTTTAGTGCAGGTTTTTGCGGTTCTTATTCTTGGGTTGTTGCTTTGGAGGTTAATGGCTGCTTTCCATAAGAAGAAAAAGGCCAAGCGTAAACCGAGTACTTATTTTGATACCACATTCACGAAGAGTTGGAGGAAATAATATAGGAGGTGTATTAAACCAAAATAACTTGTTGTTGTTACATTCACATCCAGGTGTAAAAAGAACCAGCAAGAGCATTTAAGAGAAAGTAAAAGATGGGAAATAAGAAAGTTGCAGTTGTAGGAGCAGGATTAGTAGGAAGTTTAATGGCTGTTCTACTGGCTAAAAAAGGGATGCAAGTAGATGTCTTTGAACGCCGTCCAGATTTGAGAAAAGCCAAAGCAATTGGTGGTAGGTCTATTAATTTAGCACTCTCTAATCGTGGGTTTAAAGCGCTTTCTTTAGCAGGATTTGATAAGGAGATTAGAGATGTTTCCATACCTATGTACGGGCGTCAAATGCACGATGTGGAAGGAAATTTAACTTATCAGGCTTATGGTAAAGAAAAGGAAGCCATATACTCTGTCTCTCGTGGACAGTTGAATCAAAAGTTGATGAATTTAGCGGATGACTATGAAAATGTAAAATACAGGTTTGATAGGGCCTGCGAAGATATAGATTTATCGAAGAACGAAATTACTTTCAATAATTCCAGCACCCATGGGAAAGAGTATTTTTCTTACGACCAGATTTTTGGAGCAGATGGAGCTTTTTCAGCTGTGAGAGGAGTCTTGCAAAAAACACCTATGTTCAATTATTCACAGGAATATTTGCCTCACGGGTACAAAGAGTTATCGTTTCCCGCAAATGCAGATGGAACACATTGCTTCGATAAAAACTGCCTGCATATTTGGCCAAGAGGCGAATTTATGATGATTGCACTGCCTAATTTGGATGGAAGCTTTACTGTAACACTGTTTTTTCCAATGAAAGGAGAGATTTCTTTTGAAAGCTTGGATACAGAAGAAAAGGTTTTAGATTTTTTCAATAAAACTTTTCCAGATGCCGTTCCTTACATGCCTACTTTAGTGGAGGACTTCTTTTCCAACCCCACATCTACTCTTGTGACGGTTAGATGTAGTCCTTGGAATTACGAAGATAAGGTTATGTTGCTTGGAGACGCTTCTCACGCGGTTGTTCCTTTTTACGGTCAAGGATTGAATTCAGGTTTGGAAGACTGTACTGTTTTCTTTGAAATGTATGAAAAACATAAAGGCAATGTTCATGCTTTGTTTGAAGCTTTTAGCGAACAGCGTGTTCCAGATGGAAATGCAATAGCTGATTTGGCCTTGTATAATTACATCGAAATGCGCGATTTAGCGGGAGATAAAGATTTTTTATTAAGAAAGAAAATTGAAAGAAAATTCAGTGATCTTTACCCAGATAAATGGATGCCTTTATATTCTCAAGTTACTTTTAGTCATATTCGTTACTCCGAAGCCTTGGCCGCAGGAAATAGACAAAGAAAAATTATGGATGAGGTGATGGAAATGGATAGTATTCATGATCAATGGGATGATCAGAAAGTAATAGACAAAATTTTATCTTTAGTGGAATGAGGAATTTAGTGTTTTTGTTTTTAATCGGCTTATTCTTTAGCACTGGAATACATGCGCAATACAAACCTAAAAAGAGCAAAAAGCAATTTTATGGAAATCAGAGGTTGCAAAAACCACTTTATAGGTGGGTAACTGGCGATTATGCAAAACACGGAATTCAATTTTCATTTGGACCTACCTATACTTTTACTAGTAATAAAGCCAGAGAGGGAGAGTTTAGAATAGAATCAGAAAATCTTGGAGCAGATTCGATTATTAGATATTCGCAAGAAGCGAAAAGTAGAATTGGAGTTTTTGCAGAGTTAGGAATGGTTCACATCACCAGAAAACCCCGAAAAATCATTCATTATTACGACTGGGGAATCGGATTTAAGTTATACGGAGGTAGAGAAGCTAGTGCATCTAAGTTTTACGATAATAGAGATACCTTGATTGGGGGGATAGATGGTGAAGGAAAGTTTTATAACGGATACTTGTATGGAAGATTTAGTGCGCACAATGTATTTCAAATCAATCCAAATTTCTTTCTGGATAATGCACTAGGTGTCAATTTTGATTACGCTATTATGAATGGAAATATGGCTTATGATGGATTTAGAGCGCCAGTGGAGCAGAAATTTCAAGGAGATTTTCTGGCTCAATTGCATTATTCATTAGGGCTAGGAATAAAACCAAGAGCAGATAAAGGATTCTTCTTTGTGCCAAGTGTTGAAATTCCATTTTTGGGTATCCATGAGTGGAATGGCGGCTCGGCCGCAATAAATTGGTTTTCCAGTAAATACCATCCTGCAATGCTTAAATTGAAATTTGTTTGGCTTTTTAAGCGCGACCCTGAAAGGTGTCCACCTGTGGAGATAAATGTGATTGACAAACGTCATATGGAAGAGCAGAAAAATAAATAAGTATTCATATAAACTTATCTCTTGCCTTTAAAAAAGTCTTTCATTAACGTACTGCATTCTTCGGCCATAACTCCCCCAACAAGCTCTGTGGTGGGATGCAATATGTTTTCATACCGCAGTGCACCTCGTCTTTCGTCTCTGGCTCCATAAACTATCTTGCTTATTTGAGACCAATTAAGTGCTCCAGCACACATTACACAGGGTTCTAGAGTGACGTAAAGTGTACATTTTTTGAGGTATTTGCCACCTAAAAACTCTGCGGCAGAAGTAATGCTTTGCATTTCAGCATGAGCAGTTACATCGTTAAGTTGTTCTGTTAGGTTATGACCTCTGGCAATGATTTGATTATCTGCAACTATTACTGCTCCAACCGGAACTTCATCTAATGCATAAGCTCGTTTTGCTTCGTCTAGTGCTTTACGCATAAAATACTTGTCATCATAGGGTGTAATCATCAGTTGTGTTTTAACTTTTATTTATAAGCATGTCTGAACGGAAGCATTTCAAAATAAATAGCACAGCATTCATTTTTTTATAAAAAGCCTCTTTTGAGGTATCAAAATTATAGTTTAAAAATGAACTGTGAAAGTGTATGCTGTCTTTTGAGTTCTTCAATCATCAAGAATATGTTCTTATTCGATAATTAGCGCTTCATTTTCCAGTTCAATTTGTTCAACTTTTTCCTCATTTGTGTGCTTTTTAACAGCTTGTTCTGGATTGTAAATAAGGTATAAAAGTAGGGCAATGACTACAGAGTAAATGATGAAACGAAGCATCATTTTCCAACTTTTTGAAAGGTTTTGATGCTTTTTGAAGTTGAATTGTGGATTTTTCATGATATTTACGCGTATTAAGAAACCTTATTGTAAAAATAACGTTATTCTTAATCAAATACTACAAAGCTATAATTATGAATCTAAAAACATGTCCTAATTGTGAAGAAGAATTCGAAGGAAGAAGAAACAAGAAATTTTGTTCGGTTTCCTGCAAAAATCAGTTTCATAATGAAGAATACCGTAACGCTAACCACACTGTCATTAATCTGAATAAAACTCTACTCAAAAATCGGGTGATTCTAAAAGATTTATTCAAAGTGTATAGAAGTTCTGCAATTCCACTAACAATTCTTGAAGCGCACGGTTTTAATTCACGCTTTCACACACACTTGTTTAATGCGCCTTCAGGTGATCGTTACACAATGGTGTATGAAGTGGGATACAAAACATCCTTCGACAATCAAATTCATATTGTGGAAATGGAAGATGTTCTGTAAAAATAAGCTTGATTAGTTATACAATTTGTTAATTTAGCCGATATAAATCTAACATTAAATCTAATATGGATTCGGGTAAAAAGTATATTTTGGTAACCGGTGGTGCTGGTTATATTGGTTCTCATACTGTTGTAGCATTAATCGAAAAAGGATTCACTCCAATAATTGTCGATGATTTTAGAAATTCAAACAGGGATGTGATTCCACGTTTGGAGAAAATTACCAATGAAGAAATCATTTATTTTGACGCTGCTTGTCAAAACTTAGAAAGGCTTCGAGGAATTTTTAGTCAATTTGAGGTGTATGGAATAATTCACTTTGCTGCTGATAAGGCGGTAGGAGAATCCATGGAAAACCCGTTGAAGTACTTTGATAATAATTTTGGAAGCTTAACAAGTATGCTTGAAGTGGCCAAGGAGTTTAAAGTAGGAAGATTTGTATTCTCTTCTAGCTGCACCGTTTATGGAGAACCAGAGGTAATTCCTGTAAATGAGCAAAGTCCCGTTTCTTATAGTTCTCCATACGGATTTACAAAGAAAGTTTGTGAAGAAATGATTCAACAGTTTGTTCAGAGCTGTCCAGAGGTGAAATCTACTTTATTGCGTTATTTTAATCCAGTAGGAGCGCACGAAAGCGGAATTATAGGTGAAGAACCAGATGGTAAGCCTAATAATTTGTTGCCATTCATTACACAAACGGCGGCTGGAGTAAGGAAAGAACTTACTGTTTTTGGAGATGATTATGATACTCCGGATGGAACATGTATACGCGACTATATCCATGTGGTAGATTTAGCGGAAGCACATGTGGCAGCCTTAGAAAAAACAGATGAGGCTAATATCAACCCTATGATTTATAATGTAGGAACTGGAAAAGGTTCGAGTGTTCTTGAGATGATTAAAACCTTTGAAAAAGTAACAGGAATAGATTTGCCGTATAAGATTGGTCCACGAAGAGATGGAGATATCAAAGAAATTTTTGCCAATACTGATAAAGTGAATTCAGAACTGAATTGGGAGTCTCAAAAAACGATTGAAGACGCGATCTCAACTGCTTGGGCTTTTGAGAAATACATTCGAGAAAAAAGAAAAAGTGAATGAGAAATTTTAGTTTATTGTTAGTGCTTTTTATTTACTCGAGCTCTCTTTTTTCACAATACGAGGCGGAAGAGGAAGGCTTGTATTCTAGGTCAAGACCTGGTGTAATGTGGTTCTACAGTGGACTCAAGCCTTTTGAAGAAGGAAAACTGCGCAAGTATGATAGACTAATTTTTGATCTTGTATACAATGATTGGTATGGTGATAAGGATTACTTTGATAGCCCGCCATCGTCAATAGGTTTCAATGCTGCTTTAATGTTTGATGTGATTCTGACAAAGGCAAATACCATGAGTTTCGGTTGGGGAATTGCTTACAGTCATTTCAGTAATAGAAGTCAGGTAAAATTCTCTAGAGATTTGGTCAATAACACTACTTTAATTTCGGATTATTTACCCGGTTTTGAGCCGAAAAGCACAAAATTTGGTGCAAACTACATTGAAATTCCATTAGAACTAAGATTTAGAACAAAGGGGTACAAGCACTTCAAATTTATGATAGGTGGAAAAATCGGTTATCAATTAAATGCTTTTTCGAAAGAAACATTCCGAATTGATGGAAAGAGGTATTCCACAAAAGAATACAACTTTGCCGATTCAAATCCACTGCGTTATGGTGCAACAGTAAGAATTGGAATAAGAAACTGGGCTATCTATGGTGCATATTATTTCTCCCCTTTATTTACAGATAGTGGAAGTGCAGATTTAACTCCGATTTCTATGGGGATAAGTGTTTCCTTGTTTTAAATCGACTTTCTGATTGCCATAGGAATTGATTTTTGATGGTTTTATTGGTCTTTTTAGTAGTTGTGCTTATTGTTGATTGTAAGTCTTTTATTGATTTAGTTTTAGCTTTTAAAAGCCATTCCAGAATAGATCTTTGGCAAAAGTATAAGGTCTATCTCTTTTATTCCTAGGACGTTTTATTTTTAGTGAGTTTTATGAATGACGCTTTCCCTCTAAAAGTGGTTTGATTGAATTTTCTTTATAAAGTCTGTAATAATCTCAGGTCATTGAATTTGTTATTAGTAGGCTTGCCCATCAGGACAAGCCTACTGTAAATAACATGGTAAGCCCTATATTAAAACTTTAAAATTTCATTTAAAGTAGCACTTGGGCGCATAACTTTATTGATGTTAGCTTCAGGTGCATTGTAATAACCACCAATTGGTGCTGGACTTCCTTGAACAGCGTTCAATTCATTAACGATTTTATCTTCGTTTTCAGTTAGTTTGGCTGCAATTGGTTCAAACTTCGCTTTCAAATCGGCATCTGCTGTTTGATTTGCTAATTCTTGAGCCCAATACATTCCTAAATAGAAATGACTTCCTCTGTTGTCGAGTTCATTCACTTTACGCGAAGGTGATTTTCCTGACATTAGTAATTTAACTGTAGCATTGTCTAGCGCTTCAGCTAAAACTTTTGCTTTAGGATTGTCAGTAACTTCAGAATAGTGTTCTAAAGAAACGGCCAACGCTAAGAATTCACCTAATGAATCCCATCGCAAGTGATTCTCTTCCACCAATTGTTCAACGTGTTTAGGTGCAGAACCTCCAGCACCTGTTTCGAACAATCCACCTCCGTTCATCAAAGGAACAATAGAAAGCATTTTCGCACTTGTACCTAGCTCTAAAATTGGGAATAAATCTGTTAAGTAATCACGTAATACGTTTCCTGTTACAGAAATAGTATCTTTTCCTTCTTTCACACGTTTCAAAGAAAACTCTGTTGCTTTTGCAGGCGACATGATTTGAATGGCTAAAGTAGAGGTGTCGTAATCTTTTAGGTAAGTGTTTACTTTTTTGATTAATTCACGGTCATGCGCTCGGTTTTCATCCAACCAAAATACTGCTGGAAGTCCACTTGCTTTTGCACGATTAATTGCCAATTTTACCCAATCCTTAATTGGAGCATCTTTGGCTTGACACATTCTCCAGATATCTCCTTCTTCAACTGTGTGCTCGATTAAAATATTATCGTTGGCATCAATCACACGAACTGTTCCATGTGCAGGAATTTCGAATGTTTTATCATGAGAACCATATTCTTCTGCTTTTTGTGCCATCAAACCAATGTTTGAAACACTTCCCATTTTTGTTGGGTCGAAAGCTCCATGTTTTTTACAAAAATCTATTGTTGCTTGGAAAACATCTGCATAAGAACTGTCTGGAATAACGGCTTTTGTATCTTGTTGCTCTCCAGCTTTATTCCACATTTGTCCAGAAGTACGAATCATTGCTGGCATTGAAGCATCAATGATTACATCACTTGGGACGTGTAAATTTGTAATTCCTTTATCAGAATTTACCATTGCGATGTCTGGACCATTTTCCATTGCAGCATCCAAATCTTTTTGAATATCTGCTTTTTCATATTCTGGCAACGTGTCAATACGGCTCAGTAAGTCCCCTAAACCGTTCGTAACATCTACACCTATTTTGTCAAAAGTTGCGGCATGTTTATCGAATACAGGCTTGAAGAATGTTCTTACAGCATGTCCAAAAATGATAGGGTCAGAAACCTTCATCATTGTTGCTTTCATGTGTAAAGAAAACAAAACTCCTTTTGATTTTGCGTCTTTAACTTGTTCGTCTAAGAACTTAATCAATGCTTTTTTACTCATTACAGTAGCATCAATTACCTCTCCTTGAAGTAATCCCAAGTTTTCTTTTAGGTTTGTTTTAGCTCCGTTAGCTTCAAGTTCGATACGCACATTTGTAGCCTCTGCTAAAGTTACAGATTTTTCATTTGCTCTAAAGTCTCCTTCAGACATTGTAGCAACATGTGTTTTAGAGTCAGAACTCCAAGCTCCCATTCTGTGTGGGTTTTGCTTCGCAAACTCTTTAACTGCTCTTGGTGCACGTCTGTCTGAATTACCTTCACGTAAAACAGGGTTCACTGCACTACCCTTCGCTGTATCATATTTTGCTTTTATTGCTTTCTCCTCTTCGTTTTTAGGCTCTTCAGGATAGTCTGGTAAAGGATATCCATGAGATTGCAATTCGCTAATTGCTTTCTTAATTTGCGTAACAGAGGCTGATATGTTGGGTAACTTGATAATGTTTGCCTCTGCCTTTTTCACCAATTCACCAAGCTCCGCCAAATCATCAGCAACTTGCTGTTCTTTCGTTAATAATTCTGGGAATTTGGAAATAATTCTTCCTGCTAAGGAAATATCTCTTGTTTCAAATTCAATTCCAGCCTGACTTCCAAATGCGCGAATTACCGGCAATAAAGAGTGTGTAGCTAACATTGGAGCTTCATCCGTAAGCGTGTAAATGATGTTTGATTTAATCGGTGCCATACCTTATTTGTTTTATGAGCAAACGCTCGATTATCGTAATTTTTCGAGTTGCGAAGATAAGAAATAATGGTTAATGTCTAATGATTAAGGTTTAATTATTAATGTTTAACAGAAGCGTGGTTTTATTGTGTAAAGTCTAGATATATTGCGTTTTTTCTTCTGAAAAAGCGACGAGTAAGCCAAGTCAAATATGATCAACCCGACCAGCGCAATCCCCGATAAACCTTAGTTATTAAACCTTAGAAGGGTAAAACGCTATTTAAGCATTCTTTCCGTTACCACCTCGTTTTTATTCGCCAATTGTCCACAAGCGGCATCTATATCCTTTCCTCGACTTCTCCGAACATTTACTATGATATTCTTTTCTTCTAAGTAGGCAGCAAATCGGTCTACTTTTCGTGCATCAGCTTGTTGGAAGATACCATCGTCTATAGTGTTGTATTCAATGATATTTACTTTACAAGGAACGTTCTTGCAGAATTCGGCTAGCTCCTGAGCGTCTTCTAATTCGTCGTTGAAATCTTTGAAAATGATGTATTCATAAGTTACGCGGGTTCCTGTTTTACCGTAGAAATAAGCGATTGCTTCTGCTAAGGCCTCTAGGTTATTGGTCTCATTAATGGCCATTATTTTATCCCGCTTTTTATCATTTGCTGCGTGTAAAGAAACTGCAAGGTTGAACTTTACATTATCGTCACCCAGCTTTTTAATCATTTTTGCGATTCCAGCGGTTGAAACCGTAATTCGTTTTGGAGACATTCCTAGACCATCTTCCGAAGTGATTTTATCTATGCTGTCCATCATGTTTTTATAGTTCAGAAGCGGTTCGCCCATTCCCATGTAAACAATGTTGCTTAAATTTTGCTGGTATTTGTTTTCAGCAAGATTCTTGAGGTGTACCACTTGATCCACGATTTCTCCTGCAGAGAGGTTTTTAAGCAGTTTCAATTTTCCGGTAGCGCAAAATTCACAAGCTAAGCTGCATCCTACTTGAGAGGAAATACAAGCCGTCATTCGTGTTTTGCTGGGAATCAAAACTCCTTCTACAACTTTTCCAACACCAACATTAAATGCACACTTTATGGTACGGTCAGATGAGACTTGCTGTTCGTCTAAAGTGATGTGGTCAATTAAAAAGCTTTCTTTGAGTTGTTCACGAAGTTTTACACTCAAGTTTGTCATTTCATCGAATGAAGCAGCGTTTTTTTGCCATAGCCATTCATAAACCTGTGTTGCACGAAAGGATTTTTCACCTAACGCAGTGAAAGCCGTTTTTAAGTCTGCTTTTGTTAAAGCCCGGATGTTTTTCTTGTTTTCCATAAATTGAGGTGCAAAGTTCGATGATATTTTTAGAATAGACAAGCTCGCTTTGATATAATCCTGATTAACTCGAAAAAGCCTAGTGGGTTTGTAGTACAAGAGATCGGTAATTTGTAATAAAAGTAACTTTAAATTCATCAGTATTCTTTCTATCTTTGCAGCATGGCTTGGAAAGAGAGTAGAGTTAAAAGTGTGCTTACAAATACTTGCCCTAGATGTCATGAAGGGAAGATTTTTAAGTACAACACCATATTTAATTTGAAGAAGTTCGACAAAATGTATGAACGATGCAATAAATGTGGACACAAGTATGAAAGAGAAACAGGGTTTTTCTATGGTGCAATGTATGCTTCCTATGCGGTTACAGTGGCGTTTTCAGTTGCCACATTTGTCTTAACTTACTTGATTTATCAAGATACTCCTTATTGGGTTTATATCATAAATATTTTGGTCGTACTTATCGTATTGGCACCATTAAGTTTTAGATTAGGAAGGCTCGTATGGATCAATTTGTTTACTGGTTATGATTCTGAAGCCATAGAAAAGCACAAACAAAAACACACAGAAGAATGAGTAGTTTTAAAGAAATTATAAAGGGAGATAAACCTGTTTTAGTCGATTTTCATGCAGATTGGTGTGGACCCTGTCAAACAATGAATCCGATTATTGACGAAATTAAATCACATTATGGCGAAAATCTGCGTGTTTTAAAAATCAATGTAGATAAAAATCAAGCAGCAGCTCAGAAATATAAAGTGAGGGGAGTTCCAACATTTTTATTGTTCAAAAACGGTGAAATCAACTGGCGCTCTGCAGGAGTTCATTCTCGTGCAGATTTAAAAAGAGAAATTAACAAGCTTTTGTAAGGCGCTTTGCCAAAACATGAGTGTACAGGGCGTGTCGATTATTTTACGAAAATTCAACGCAATCAATTACCAATTATAAGTTAACTTCGCCCCATGAATGAAAGTTTCGGTAAGGAATACAAATTGTGCAGTAAAAAGGTGATGGCGACCGTTTTTGAAGAGGGGAAAACAGAAAAAGTTTATCCTTTTTTATTGCGTTATCTTGCCGTAGACCTTAGAACAAATACCCGTTTTCAAATTGTAATTTCCGTACCCAAAAGGAAGTTTAAAAAAGCCGTTGACCGCAACAGAATCAAACGATTAATTAGGGAGGCAGTGCGTAAAAAGAAGTACATTATTGAAGAGGCAATAACAGAAGAAGAGTCACAATTGGCACTTTTTTTAATTTACACCTCAAGTCAAGAAGAAAGCTACCAAAAGATCATTGATAAAATAGAAGCACTTTTTCTGCGTTTAGTAGAGAATAGAGCTTAATTTTGCCCTTTTTCATTACATTAGAAGATTAAAATCAGAATTTATATGCGATATATTTATGGAATCGTCTTTTTATTTCTTTTTGGAATAAATCACAACAGTTTTTCACAGTCAAACGGCTTTCAGGTGATCAAAAATCTAGAGCTTATTGATTTGATTTATATGAATTTAGAGAAGTATTATGTAGATGAACCAAAAACTGGAGAAATTTCTAAAGCGGCAATTGATGCTATGCTTCAGGAGTTGGATCCATACACGGTTTATTATCATGAATCTAATATTGAAGATTATCGACTAATGACAACAGGACAATATGGTGGAATTGGTGCTTTAATTAGAAAATCGGGTGAGTATGTTTTTATTGCCGAACCCTATGAAAATATGCCTGCCCAAAAAGCAGGGTTAAAAGCGGGGGATAAAATTTTATCTATAGATGGAAGAAGTATGAAAGATGTGCCTTCAGATGTGGTTTCAGATGCTTTGAAAGGAGCAAAAGGTTCCTCTTTTATGTTAGAGTATGAGCGCCCAAACAAAGGTATAAGCACCATCAAGGTAGAGCGCGACGAAATTAAAGTTCCTGATGTTCCCTATGCTGGAATGATAGATGAAAAAGGTAAAATAGGGTATATTAATTTAAGCTCTTTTACTCAGACAGCATCTAGAAGTGTGAAAAACGCTTACGATGAATTGAGCAAGGAAGGAATGGAAAAAATAATTTTAGACTTACGCGGAAATGGCGGTGGTTTACTTATAGAATCAATTGATTTAGTTAATTTTTTCGTTCCAAAAGAGGTTGAGATTGTGAAGACCAAAGGAAGAATATCAGACGAAAACCGAAGCTATAAAACCAGGAATAACCCAATAGATCTCGAAATACCTATTGTTGTTTTGGTGGACGGATTTTCTGCATCTGCATCAGAAATTGTTTCAGGTTCGCTTCAAGATTTGGATAGGGGTGTGGTTATCGGGAGTACAACCTTTGGAAAAGGATTGGTGCAAAGAACCATCGATTTAAAGTACGGTGCGAAAATGAAATTAACCATCGCCAAGTATTACACGCCATCTGGAAGATGTGTTCAGAAATTAGATTATTACCATAAACACGATGGGAAAGTAGATGAGGTTCCTGATTCATTGATTAAGATTTTTCACACAAAAAACGGGAGAGAAGTCATTGATGGTAGAGGAATTGAGCCCGATATTTCAATTGAGGAAGAAAATCTAGCCAGGTTTACAGCCGTATTAATGGCTGAAAACATTGTATTTGATTTTGCAACAGAATTTGCGCAAAACAATCCTGAAATAGCACCCGCAAAAGATTTTGTTATTACAGATAAGACTTACAAGGAATTTAGAGCGTTTGTAATGGAAAAAGAATTTGATTACAAAACAGCAACGCAGGAATATCTAGAACAAGTTTTAGAAGCGGCTAAACAAGAAGGCTATGACAAAAAGATTGATGGTGAGTTTAAGGCGCTTCAAAAAGTAGTAAGTGCTTCTAAGGCGGATGATTTAGAGTTGTTTGAAAGTCAAATTAAACAATTATTGTCCAATGAAATTGTTTCACGATACTATTACCAAGAAGGTCGTGTTTTGAATGCCTTTAGAAACGACAAACCTTTGAAGAAAGCTATTGAAGTTTTGAATGATAAGACACAGTATGAGTCTATCTTAAATCCTTAAACGAAGTACATGCTTAACCGTTTTTTCGGTCCTAAAATCCACGACAACATTAATGTGTTTGCCGTTTTTGTCCTTGCTATTGGTATCCCAGTGAGTAAAGTTGTGATGTCTTTAGGGACTCTTATTCTTGCGGTAAATTTCTTGTTGAATGCAGACTTTAAATCTTATTGGGAAAAGTCTAAAAAGAATCTTGTTTTTTGGTTTGTCATACTTGTTCTGGTTTTTCACTTATTGGGTTTGCTATACACTACTGATTATGCTTACGCTTTCAGGGATTTAAAGACCAAGCTACCCTTGTTTGCCATTCCGATTGTGATGATTGGCTACCCTCTCAAAAAATGGGCGCTTAAATATGTTTTTTATGGCTTTTTAGCTGCCGTATTGATCACTTCTGTTCTGAATTACATTTTTATGCTGAAGAGTGAAATCAATGATTATCGAGAAATTTCTCATTTTGGTTCGCATATTCGGTACGCTTTATTGGTCGTAACGGGTGTTTTACTTTCTATTTATTTGCTTTTTCAACAAAATAAACCCCGTTGGGTTTTTGTTTTGTTGATCATTTGGTTTTTGTATTACACTTTAATAAGCCAAGTTTTTAGTGGTTACATTGCTGCGCTTTTACTTCTCATAGCGTGCTTCCTTTATTTTGTGAAAACCATTCAAAATACTTCCCTAAAAATTGTTTCTATTCTAGCATTAGTTACTGTTGCGACTTTTGGTGCTGTTCAAATGATTAATTACTTAGTTCCAGAGAAACCATTGTTGAACTTCGGAAATCTACCAACACACAGTAAAAATGGCGAGAAGTATTACAATGATACCAATTCATTATGGTTTGAAAATGGGCATCATATTTTATCTCAAATCGCGGGGGATGAGCTCAAAAAAGCTTGGAATGAGAGGTCAGACGTAGATTATACAACTGAATTGGCCTCAGGTTACGAGCTAAACCAAATTCTAATTCGATACATGGCTTCAAAGGGCTTAACTAAGGACAAGGAGGGGATGTTGTTGATGTCTGCTGAAGATATTGAAAATGTAGAAAATGGAATGGTGAACATCAGAGAAACTTATGGCGTTTTCCAATATAGAATATCGGGATTAAAAAATGAAGTTTTTCACTATGCAATTGGTGGAGATCCGGATGGAAACTCTTTGCTTCAGCGATTTGAGCACTGGAAGGCGGGAAAAGAAATTATAAAAAACAATTGTTTAACAGGAGTGGGAACGGGTGATTTGCAGATTGAATTCGATCAAGCTTACAGGGAGTCAAATACCCAGCTGGATGAAATGTATTGGAATAGAGCGCACAACCAATTTATGACATTTTGGATTAGCTTTGGAATTGTTGCATTTGTCATTTTTTCCGGATTCTGGCTTTGGTTTTTATGGAAAAATATTAAACTAAATAACTTCATTGGAATTGGATTTTCCCTAATGGCAATTGGTTCATTTATGTCAGAGGACACCATAGAAACCCAACAAGGCGTTACATATATTGCTTTCTTTCTGGGTTTAATAACCTTGATGAATAGTTGGAGGAAGAAGGCAGAATTAGAAATTAAAAACGAAGAATGAAAAAATCGAGAGGTATGCGCTTTTTTCGTTCAACAATTTAATTCCTAAGCTATTTTGCTTTGGCTTTTACTGTTTATTTTGAACCAATTCTTATTGCATTAAGAATTCTCGCTTCCCAATACCCTAATTTTCATTTCCACTCTTCTCACCAATATTTGTCAATTCCTCCCTGTTTGATTATATTTATATTTTCGAAACAATTCAGACAAATAAGAATTCAAAAGCAAAACACAAACATGGCAACGGTATTTGAAACAAGATTGATAGGTAATTTAGGAAAAGACGCAACAGTTAGAAAGATGGACCGTGGTGTTGTAGCGGTCAACTTTCCCGTAGCGCACAACAAGAACTGGAGAGATAAAAGAACTGGAGAGTCGCGAACAAAAACCACCTGGGTCAACTGTACAATATGGAAAAAAGAAGGTTCAAATATGAGGATCTTAGATTTTTTGAAAAGCGGAGCATTGGTGGAAGTCGTGGGAACGCCTTATGCCAAAGCTTACCAACAAGAGGACGGTACATTGAAAACTGAGATTCGGTTAAATATTGCTCGAACCAATATTTTAAGGTCTAGTAAAAATACAAGCTCTTCATCAGACGATGATTTTAACGAAGACGATAATAATGATGATGTTTACGGTGGAATTGATGAATTTACTCTTAATGAAAATGATTTTTAGTAGACTGCTTGTTTGTTAATGATTAATGGAACGATAATTGTTTTATAAATTCTATATTTACTTTTAAAAATTGAACGCCATGAAAAAAACAATAATGATTTTAGGAGCCCTTACGCTATTGATTACAGCTCCAACATTTGCACAGGAAAACACAACAAAAGCAAACAACAAAGTCAGTGTAAAAGCCAATAAAAGTGAAAAATTAGTTTCGAAAAAAGTAGAAAACCCCAATGAAAAATTGATGGTTAAACCAGAAGCGAAAACGAATCAAGTGCGAAAGCCTAAGGTGGAGAACAAACGAAAGTTGAGCGAAATTAAATCTGTTGAAACCAGAAATAAAAAGACAGCAACGCGTAAAGAGGAAAAGTAAAACAATCAGAAATTATATTTTTAATAAAGGGCAGTTCTCTATTGGGACTGCTTTTTTTATATCTTCAAACCCGTTATGAGAACACGGTTTTATTATTTACTAGAAATCCAATATCTGGGATTTCGCTACCACGGCTGGCAAAAACAACCTAATGTTATTACGGTTCAAGAAATGATTGTAAAAACATTGAACTGGGTGCTGCCAGAAACGGCAAGCAAGGTTTTAGCTTCTGGAAGAACAGATGCAAAAGTTTCGGTTAATCACACTTATGTAGAGGTTTTTACCGATAAGAAGATCGAAGATTTGGATTTCTTTCTAAACGATTTTAATCATAATTTGCCCGCAGATGTTAAAGCACTTTCTGTCGTTCCTACTTCAGCAGAATTCAATATTATTCAATCCAAGAAAATAAAAGAATACCATTATTACTTTGCTTATGGAGAAAAGTTTCACCCTTATTGTGCTGCCTTTATGTGTAATATCTTAGCAGATTTAGATATTGAAATCATGCAAAAAGCGGCAGAACTATTTGTTGGAAAAAGAGACTTTTATTCCTACACCTTTCGCCCAAACCCAGAGACCATTACCACAGGAGAAGTTTTGTCGTGTGAGCTCATTGAAAATACAGAACTCACGGCTTCTTTCTTTCCAGAAAAAAGTTATCTGGTAAAAGTTCGGGGAATAGGGTTTAAACGCAATCAAATTCGTTTAATGATGGGAATGCTCTTCGAATTGGGGCAAGGGTTAAAAACTTGGGAAGAGTTTTTGGAAACCCTAGATGGCGAGAAAAAGATTAAACTTTCGTACAATGCTCCAGCTTCTGGCTTGCAGTTGCATGAAGTTGAGTTCCTAGGGTAAAGTGAAAAGGTGACGCGGAGTTACGCAAAGTTTTCGCAGAGGCACGAAAGGGCACGATAACACAGAGTTTAGCAAAGAAAGAAAAGGAGAATGGAAAGTCTTACTTTCTTATTCTCCTTGATGTATTATCATCTCCAATTTCATTTTACCTTTAAGTAAAATTTCACCTTCAACTTTTTTCTTCTTTAATTTGCGCCTTCTTTGCGAAAACTCACCGTAACTCTGCGTAATTCTTTACTTTCTTTGTGTGGTTCAGTTTTTTCTTAAATCATCGCTTTAACCTCCTCAATAGCCGCTTTCAATCCTTCTGGTTTCTTACCACCCGCAGTTGCAAAGAATGGTTGCCCACCTCCACCACCTTGGATGTGTTTTGCTGCCGAACGAATCATGTTTCCAGCATGTAAATCTTTCGCTTTTACAACTTCATCGTCTATAATGATGCTTAGGGTACATTTCCCGTCTTTTTCTCCTCCAATTACAGCGAAAAGGTTTTCTACTTCACCCTTTAATTGGAATAAAACATCTTTAATTGCACCGCCATCCAAAGGAACAATTGCTTCTAAGAAGTTCATTCCGTCTTTTTCAACAATGTTCTTCTTTAAATCTCCTTTAATGTTTTTTGCACGCTCTTTTTCAATTTGTTCTAATTGCTTTTGCATGCGGTTATTGCTTTCTAGGATATCTTCAACGGATTGAACAAGGTTTTTGGTGTTTTTAAACAATGCATTCACACTGTTTAATTGCTCCAGTTTCTTGTTGATGTATTGCTCAGCTGTTTGACTAGAAATGGCTTCAATTCTTCTGATTCCAGAAGCTACAGAGCCTTCCGAAATAATTTTGAACCAACCAATATTTCCTGTACCTGGAACGTGTGTTCCTCCACATAATTCTATTGAGTCTCCGAATTGAATTACACGAACGGTATCGCCATATTTTTCACCAAAAAGCATCATTGCGCCAAGTTCTTGCGCTTCTTTTATGGGTGTATTTCTCAATTCATTCAAGGGTGTATTTTGACGAATTAAATCATTTACTATTTGTTCAATTTGCGCTAACTCCTCTTCTGTAACTTTAGAAAAATGGGAGAAGTCAAAACGCAAATATTCTGGATTCACTAAAGAACCTTTTTGAACAACATGATCTCCAAGCACTGTACGCAAGGCGTGATGCAAAAGGTGCGTTGCACTGTGATTTGCAGCAGAAAGCGATCTCTTTCCAACGTTTACAACGGCTTTAAATGTAGCACTTGGATTTTTTGGTAATTCTTTCACTAAATGAACAATCAGATTGTTTTCCTTTTTTGTATCAAAAATTGAAACTTTTTCACCATCAAACTCAATATATCCTTTGTCGCCCACTTGTCCACCTCCTTCAGGATAAAAAGGAGTCAAATTAAATACCAATTGATAGAAGCTTTTTTTGTTCTGAACCACTTTTCTATAACGTGTAATCTTTACGTCTGCCTCTAAGTGGTCATAACCAATAAATTCTTCTTTTTCGTCCTTTAAAATCTCTGTCCAATCATCAGTTTTTAATGAAGTTGCAGATCGCGATCGATCTTTTTGGGCTTGCAAGGCTTGGTCAAATCCAGCTTGGTCAAGTGTCATTCCCGCTTCTCTTGCCATCAATTCTGTTAAATCGAATGGAAAGCCGAAAGTATCGTACAATTCAAAAACTTGTGCTCCGGGGATTTGTTTTACGCCTTGTTCTTTTTGGTTTTCTATGATGATTTCAATTCGCTTAATTCCTTGTTCTAGTGTTTTGAAGAAGCTCATTTCTTCTTCGCGAATTACATTTTCGATTAAAGTTTTATTGTCTACTAATTCTGGGAAAGCTTTACCCATTTCTGCGATTAAAACCTTACTCAATGGAGCCAAGAAAGGCTCGTTCATTTTTAAGGTTTGGTAACCATAACGCACAGCTCTTCTCAAAATTCTTCTGATTACGTAACCAGCGCCGGTATTTGAAGGCAATTGTCCGTCGGAAATTGAAAATGCAATAGCACGAACATGATCCGCAATTACGCGTAAAGCAATATCCGTTGTTTCGTTGCTGCCATATTTGAATCCAGACTGTTTTACGATTTGCGCAATCAGTGTTTGGAATAAATCGATGTCATAGTTGGATTGTTTTCCTTGCAAGGCCATCGCTAAACGCTCCAATCCCATTCCTGTGTCTATGTGTGTTTCTGGTAGCTTTTCTAAACTTCCATCCGCTTTTCTGTTGAATTGGATAAATACCAAATTCCATACTTCAATAACTTGAGGATGGTCTTGGTTTACTAGAGTTTTACCGTCAACTTTTTTCTTTTCCTCTTCTGAACGAATATCTACATGAATTTCGGAACAAGGTCCACAAGGTCCCATTTCTCCCATTTCCCAGAAATTATCGTCTTTATTGGCTTCAATAATTCTATCTTCTGGAATCCATTGTTTCCAGAAATCATAAGATTCTGTATCCCTTGGTACTCCGTCTTTTTCGTCTCCTTCAAAAATGGTAACATACAAATTGTCTTTGTCTATTCCATAAACCTCTGTGAGTAGTTCCCAAGCCCAAGCAATGGATTCTTTTTTAAAGTAATCTCCAAAAGACCAATTTCCTAACATTTCGAACATTGTGTGGTGGTAAGTATCCACGCCCACTTCATCCAAATCGTTATGTTTACCGGAAACACGCAAGCATTTTTGAGTATCAGTAACACGCTTGTCCTTGGCCACAGCATTTCCAAGGAAATACTCTTTAAATGGTACCATACCTGCGTTTGTAAACATCAAGGTGGGATCATCTTTAATTACCATTGGTGCAGAAGGCACAATTGTGTGTCCTTTCTCTTCAAAAAAAGAGAGGAATTTATGTCTGATTTCTTCTAATTTCATTGGGTTCCTTTAATATAATTTGGTCCTTATCTTGTTAATCAAAGTTAACGATTTTGCAAAGTTAGATTATTTACATAATTTTGCGCTGTTTTACAAGTTAAATAATGTCAAAGACAAAGTTCAGATACAATCCCAAAACGCTTTCTTACGAAAAAGTAAAACGTTCCATAGGAGAGCGTATATTGAGAGGTTTTATTTTTATTGCCCCAACCATCGTTTTGAGTTTAGTATTTGCATTTTTTATTGCCTACCGAATCGATTCTCCAAAAGAAAAAGCGCTTCAGAAAGAGTTACTTGAATTGAAAGGGGAGTTTAAAAACATTCAAAGTCGATTAGAATTAGTTGATCAAGTAACGGAAATCATTAAAAAACGTGACGAAGAATTGTATCGCACAGCTTTGGGCGCAAATGAATTTCCTGAAGAATTAAGACTGATGGGTGTTGGGGGAAGCGACGCTTACAGTGCCTACAAAAAAATGTCTAATAGCGAGTTGCTTATCGAGTCGATTTCAAAGTTGGATGAAGTAGAAAGAAAGCTACATGCTCAAAGTTTATCCTTCAAAGAGCTGGTTTCACTCGCCAAAGAAAGAGAAAACAGATTGGCTTCTTTGCCTGCTATTCAGCCCGTTAATAATAAGGAGTTGAAGAGAATGGCTTCTGGTTATGGATGGAGAATTGATCCAGTTTATGGAACACGTAAAATGCACTGGGGAGCAGATTTTTCTGCAGAAACAGGTACTGATGTTTATGCCACAGGAAAAGGAAAGGTTATAGAAACTCGTGTGAATAGTTGGGGTTATGGTAAAGAAATTGTTATTGATCATGGCTTTGGTTATAAAACCAGATATGCCCATTTAAGCTCCTTTTTGGTGAAGGAAGGCGACCTTGTAAACCGAGGAGACTTAATTGGATTGGTTGGAAACACCGGTAAGTCTACAGGAGCTCATCTGCATTATGAGGTTGAAAAAGATGGTCATAAAGTTAATCCAATTAATTATTTCCATTCTGATCTAACACCAGAGCAATATGAGAAAATTGTAGAAATCTCTAAGAATGCACTTAAATCGATGGATTAAGTTAAATACAGATCATCAATTTCTGAATCTTTCGCACAACACATTGATTAAATTAAAATACCTAGCTAGTACTTTGGTAGTAAGTACATCCTATCAGGTATGAATTACGCTTTGAACTGAAAAGATACTTCGCAAGTTTCTGTTTTAACAAGGGAAGGGGCTTGCCAAATTAAAAAGGAAACTATTTTCTGTCAAAATTTATTAAACAGGCTGTTAAGTTCCAGGCAAGCATTTAATTTTTCTAAAGTTGAGGATTACTCACTAAACTTTCTCATTAGATTACTTTATTTTCATTAATTTAGCCTTTACGAACTCAAGTTATGATTAAAGCGTCTGAATTAACAAAGCTGTACTATTCAATTGGTGAAGTGTCCCAAATGTTTGATGTGAATACTTCATTGATTCGTTTTTGGGAAAAGGAATTTCCTTCTATTAAACCCAAAAAAAACAAAAAGGGTAATCGTTTATTTTCTCCTAAGAGTATATTGGAAATCCAAAATATTTATCAGCTGGTAAAAGTTGATGGACATACTCTGGAAGGCGCAAAAAAAGCCTTAAAAAACGGAGAAATTGAAATTACTGAGCCAGACCTCAACAAGGAAGAATTGATCGAGCGACTTGAGGGAATTAGAAGGAAACTAGTTGCATTGCGTTAATTTTTAAATCTCAGATGTTGGTTCTCAGAAAAAACTATTTAGCATAAAATGTGTTAATCAATCAAGATTTAAAAACAAACGGCGTTTCGCGCTTGTACCAAACCTTAATAATTATAAAAATGAGCTCTATTAAAGTAAACGATAAATGTCCAATATTCACATTAAAAGACCAAGACGGAAAGCTTTTTAAAGTGGAAGAGGCTATTGGTAAAGATAATCTAGTCATTTATTTTTACCCAAAAGATGAAACTGCAGGCTGTACCAAGCAAGCGTGTTCATTCCGAGATGCTTATGAGGATTTTATTGCGGTAGGAGCCCAGGTGATTGGTATTTCAAGTGATGATGAAAAAAGCCATAATAAATTCGCTAAAAAACACAGGCTGCCTTTTACTTTATTGGCTGATTCAGATAAAAAAGTGCGTAAAGCATTCGGTGTTCCAACCAATCTTTTGGGCTTAATTCCAGGGCGTGTAACTTATGTAATCGATAAAAAAGGAATTGTTCAAGGTGTGTTTAATTCTCAATTAAAATTTGATCAGCACGTAGCTGAAGCTTTGGATATTTTATCGAAATTAAAGTAAACCGAACAGGACTGTAGAGAAATAAGCATATTTACGGGTAAAGAAAATTAGACGCGAATCAAATGCGTTAGCTCGGTGTTTAGATTTTCAGAAAAAACATTAATTTTAAGCTTTCCAAATGGTGGTCGTTCAGAGGCAAACAAAGCTTATAGCATGCATTAAGTTTATTGTCTTTCTGAGCAGCGACTAATAAAAGATTGATATTCAAACGCACACTCAAAAAGAGTCATATGATATTTGTAGAAAACGAAGGTATTACAGATCCCCATTTAAATCTTGCTTTAGAGGAATATATTGTAAGAAAATTTAATCCAGAAAGCGATTATTTGTTGTTTTACATCAATGAGCCTTCAATAATTATCGGCAAGAATCAAATTACCATTGAGGAGGTAAATCAAGATTACATCGATAACCATAACATACATGTGGTAAGAAGGGTTAGCGGTGGTGGAGCGGTTTATCATGATTTTGGAAATTTAAACTTTAGCTTTATTACAAATCATGATATCACCCAAATGCATAATTTCAAAAAATTCACAGAGCCCGTTATTTCTGTGTTGAAGGACTTGGGCTTGGATGCAGAACTAAAGGGGCGAAATGATATTTTAGTGGGGGACAAGAAGATTTCTGGTACCGCGCAGTTTTCTACCGGAAAACGAATGATTAGTCATGGAACCTTGTTGTACAACACAGACTTAGGAGAAGTGGTTAATGCTTTGAATGTAAAGCCAAGTAAGTTGGAGTCTAAAGGGCATAAATCTGTACGCAGCAGGGTGGCCAATATCAGTGAATTCATGAAAGAACCTTTGTCCATTGAAGAGTTTCGTGAGTTATTGCTTAAAGGCCTTTTTTCAGAAACAACGGCATTTGAAATCTACCGATTAACAAAGGAGGAGTGGAAGGCCGTTCATGAACTTAAGAAGGAAAAATATGATTCATGGAATTGGAATTATGGTAGGGCTCCTAAATTTAATATTCAATACGATAAACGCTTTGCAGTAGGGGAATTAGATGTCAGGATTTTCGTTGAAAAAGGCCGAATAAAGGAAGTTAATATTTTCGGAGACTTTTTTGGACGAGATGCTGTTGAAGAAATCGAAAATATACTTGTTAAGAGTCCTTATGATCGCTCTTCAATAGCTTTAGCCTTGAAAGATGTGGAAATCCAAAACTATTTTGGCGCTTTGGACAAAGAGGAGTTTATCGATTTTTTAGTTGGACAATAATCGAATTTCTATCTCCTGGAAAGGATGAGTTTTTGGGTTTAAAGTAGTATTATTTTCAATACTAAAGGGATGGAGTTAGACCAACATTAGTACTGAGTTTTCGGAGTTTATTTCAATCGTTTCTTTTTTTTCAATCGATTCTAGAGTTTTTTTTCTTGAATTATTGTAACTATTTAATCGTGATGGCGTTATGTGGGTATAAACACCTTTATTATGAAAACAATATTTCTTTTTATTACCGTTCTATTTTTGGCTTCCTTCGAAAAGACCCTTGCGCAAAGTGTAAATATTTTTGATGCCATAAAAAGCAAACAAATAAGTGTAACTGCAACTTCTAATGGTGAACACAGCGGAGAGGCAATTTTGCTAGAAATAAATAAGCTGAAAAATATAAGCGGTATTTTAATTCCGCCGGGAACACGATTCAAGAGTGAGTTTGAAGAAGATCAGGATTTACTTACTCTTGAAGAAGAGTTAATCGTTTTGAATTCAACTTCGAATCAATATTTAATAAAAGGTTTTTGTGTTGAGCCGCAAAACAGCTCACCTACAGAAGGAAGTCAATTTACAATTTTGAAGGAAGGCGATTTAAAGCTGAACAAAATTGCCAAATATCTGGGGAACAAAGATTTTAATGATGGTACAAAACAGACCGCACTTTGGTGTGTTGCTGGTGATGATGATGTTTCAGGAATTTATGAAGATGGGAACGACGAGGTAAAGAATTTAAGAGAATACGTTTGCTCCTTGACAGGAAAGGAGAATGTTTGGTACAATACAGATCCAGTTTATACGGTAGATGAAAATCGAAATATAGTTCAAGAAACCACTAAAATTGAAGGGCTCTTGTCTTATAAAGTCACAAAAACTGGAAATATGACAATGGAAGTTTTAGGAGAAGACGGCGAGCTTTTTCAAGCGCTAGGGGGCGAAATGCCAGTTTCTAGAACAGGCGATTATAGCTTCAACTTTAAGTTATCTGTTAGGGGCTGGAGAAGCGGAAAATATAGCGTTCAATTGAAAATCGGTAATGAGGTTATTCATAAAGAAGATTTTGTGATTGCATAGCTTTTTCTAATGATTAATGGGGATGTGGTTGCGCTGTATTTTTTTAATGTTTAATTATTAAGGTTTAAGGATTAACGTGTTGATGCGCTGGACATCTTTTTACCACAATTTTAATGCAGTTGAAATTCAATACCCTGGGCGTTAAACATTAATTAATAATTAAACCTTAAACATTAAAATGTTTTCTTCCAGAAAAACAGCTTTCCATAGTACTTTTGGAAAATTTCGATATACTTTACGAAATAAACAAAAGCCATGATAAAACCGATAGCGCCCAAGATTGAAAACCAAGGAGAAAGGTTTTTATCGATGTAGGTACTTAGTCCAAATCCGAATAAACCATTGTAGAGAATAATCACATGAACAATATAGATAGAAAGTGTATTTTGTCCGAGCTTTATGAAGAGATCATAATTCCAATTGATGAGTTTGGCACTCGTTATGATTACGCCAATAAAGAGCAATAAATGTCCTAAAGCATAAACTGAAAACGTGGGGAAAACGACATGCTCATTTCCTGTGAAAAGTGTATAAATAATTAATGAAAGCCCCGTTGCTCCAAAGCCAACAGGAATAATCCAGCTTTTTAGAAAGCTCAATTTTCTGTGGTAAACAATTCTTAAATAACGTTTGTGCTTTCCTAAGAAAATAATGATTGCCAAAACCCAAATTACTTGACCAAATCGAGCAAATAAATAACCCAAACCGTAGAATGGTTTTATTCCTGAAATACTGAGAAATGGTGCTTGTATTAATCCCAGAATAAGATCAGAAAATACATTGAGGACTAAACCGCTTATGAATAAAATTAAAGGGAATTTATTGGTGTAAACTTTATCTGGATTCTTGCTCACATAAGCACCTAACATTGCTCCAAAAAGTACAAAACCAACCCAAGGAAACAATGCAAATATGGATTTAAATGGACGATCTTCCGAGGTTACAACCAGCATGTTTTCTATAAGATGAGGAAGAGATGAAAAATCTAAAGCGTAAATAGTTGGTCGAAGTATAAAAGCCAATGTTCCAAAGATTCCAAACCACCAAGTTAGCGGTACGATTTTAACTAAGCGATTTAACCCATAAAGTAAAATAACCGTAATTAAAGAAAGTCCTATGCATTGTAAAACATGAAAAATATACAAATAACCACTGAAAGTATATTCACCGTGATTGATTAATCCTTTAAATAAATAGAAAAGGTTGAGCTGTAAAACATAACCCCAAAGTATCAATTTTAAACCTCTACTGAAACCTTTTTTTACGCGTTTATTTTTAAAAAAATCCTCCTGCTTCCGCACCAAAAGATAAGTAAAAACTAATCCCGATACGGTAAAGAATAATGGCGCTGTTAACCCACGTGTGAATCGCCAAATATCATAAAGAAACAAGTCGTTCCCACGGTGGTTTTCCGTTAAAGCCATTACAATAAAATGACCTTCCAGCATCATCAAAATCGCAATAGATCTTGCGATATCAATAAATACTAAACGATTGTGGGTCTTGCTCTTTGCTAATAACATTTTCAAAAAAATATTGGGCAAAGATAAACTGAATTATCTGGATTTAGCAAGTGCTTTTGGTTTTTCCATCCAATAGACTAATCCTACGTAAAGTAAGATGAAAAGATTGTGAATTACTAGTTGTAAAATTCCAGCTTCTAAATTGATCCAAGTGAATACAAAATAGAGGGTGATCGCAGTGATGCTGTACAATCCGAACTTTCTTAAATTATATGGAATAGGGTAGTGTTTTTGCCCCAACCAATACGAAACCACCATTTGGCCACCATACACAATGAAAGTAGCCCAAGCACTGGCCATGTAGCCGTAAATTGGAATGAAAATAAAGTTTAAAGTCAATGTTAGTGCCGCTCCTCCCATGGCAATATAGGCTCCAAATTTGGTTTGACCACTCAGTTTATACCATATACTTTGATTAATATAAATACCGGAAAAAACGTTTGCCAACAGTAGTATAGGAACAATTCTCAAGCCTTCCCAATACGCCGGGTTTGGAATAAAATATTTAAAAACATCTATATTTAGAGAAACGCCTAAAAAACTTAAGAAAACCGCTCCAACGAAGTAATTCATTACTTTCACGTAAGTTTTATTTCTGTCTTTGTTTTTGGCTTGCGCAAAGAAAAAAGGCTCGGCAGCATAACGATAGGCTTGTAAAAATATCGTGACTAACATGGCGAGTTTATAACTTGCACTGTATATTCCCACTTGAGATTCGGCAAAAGTTAAGGCGGCTTCAGTGCTTAATTCTCCAATCGATTTTTGATAAGTCAGGTGTTTCAATAATATTCTATCGACAGTTTCATTGATGATGAATGCAAAGCCTGCCAAAGCCAAGGGAAAACTGTATTTGAACATAGATTTCACCAAAGTAGTGTCCCAAATCCATTTGAGTTGTAGATAATCTCTAAGCAATATAGCTGGTTTTACTAATGAAGCTACCAAATTGGCAATCAAAATAAATCTAATTCCAACGGCAGGATCATCTGTTTCTGGTTGGAAAACCAAGAGCATCAAAATCAGATTTAAGCCAATATTAATTCCAATTCCAGCAAGCTGAATAAGCGCGAATTTTTTGGCTTTTTCTTCCGCTCTTAATTTAGCAAGGGGCAGAGCAGAAGTAGCGTCAATAACCACGATTATTCCCAGCAAAATGATGTATTCTGGATTGTCAGGAAATAAAAGCGCATCCGCAATAGCGCCATTGAAAATTAAAACCAGTAAAAGGAATATAGAATTAATCACCACTAAACTCAACATCGAATTGCGAAAAATGCTGTCTTTTTTCTCTGGATGATCTGAAAGGAACTTGAAAAATGCGGTTTCCATTCCAAAAGTCAACAAAACCATCAAAAACGCAATCCAAGCGTAAAGTTCAGATATCACTCCATAATCGGAGGTATTTACAAAAACGGTAACATATAAAGGAACCAGCAGATAATTTAACAAACGCCCTACGATACTCGATAAGCCGTAAACCGCTGTTTGTCCTGCTAATTTCTTTAATGGATTACTCATTTGCTTTTAATCAAGTTGCTAAGATAAATGGATTCTTTTAAATGAGGATTTTATGCGAATGGTTTTGATTTTTTTGTGATCGAGAAAAGACAATTCTTACCTCCTTTTTAAAAACTGCTTTATTAATAAAGCAGTTTAGAGTCAATAATGCTTTATTAATAAAGCAATTATTTGTATATTTGCTTAATAAGAAAAGCAAAATGGAAGAGTTACTATTAGAATTTCAGTCGAGAATGTTATTATTTCAAATGAATTACAAGCGTTATTTATTTGACAAGGTAGATTTATCGAACAGACTTATCGCTATAAAAGGCGTGAGAGGCGTGGGGAAGACTACGCTTTTGTTACAATTCGCAAAATTCAATTTTCCAAAATCGAGTACGCTTTATGTAAGTATGGATCATGTTTATTTCTATGAAAACAATCTATACGAAATGGCCAAGGAATTTGATAATTATGGTGGAACCCATTTATTGTTGGATGAAGTACATAAATACCCCAATTGGTCAAGAGAAATTAAATTGATTTACGACAATTTGCCCCGTTTAAATGTTGTGCTTACTTCTTCTTCGGTATTAGAATTATATAAATCTGAATCAGATTTAAGTCGCAGAATGGTAAGCTATGATTTACATGAATTGTCTTTTAGGGAGTTTTTATTTCTCGAAACAGGATTGGAGTTAACTGCTCATTCGCTTTCTGATTTAATGGAAAATCACGTTGAAATTGCAGGGGAAATCCTTCAGCACTTCCAGCCTTTACCTTTGTTTGAAAAGTATCTAAAAGTGGGTGCCTACCCTTACTTTATGGAGAACGAACAAAGCTACTATCACAAAGTGATGACCACCATTAACTTGATGATTGAAGTAGATATTATGGCAGTTGAAAACTTGCGTTACGAAACGATTGTAAAGTTTAAGAAACTACTAAAAGCAATTGCTACAAGCGTTCCGTTTACACCAAACATTTCAAAATTGAGCGAGCGAATAGGCTTGTCTAGAAACTCCTTGGTAGAATCCATCAAAACATTAAATAAGGTTGGAATTATTCAAGAATTATATAAGGATGCCACAGGAATTGGCCTGTTGACCAAACCAGAAAAACTCCTTCTAAATAATACGAATTTAATTTATGTGTTAGCCAATGAAAATGCCAACATTGGAAACATAAGAGAAACCTTTTTTGCGAATCAACTATCTTGTCAGTACCATGTAGACCTCGCTCCTAAAGGTGATTTTTTGATTGATCGGAAATTTACTTTTGAAGTTGGAGGAAAAAACAAAAGTAGTAAACAAATCACTGGAGTGAAAAATTCTTTCATTGCAAAAGATAACATAGAAGTTGGTTTTGGAAACATAATTCCGTTATGGATGTTTGGATTGCTTTATTAAGAAAGCAACTCTTTGCTTATATTGCTTTTTTAATAAAGCAGTTTAAGATTTAGCTACATTTTCTATAGAAATTTATCATCGATTCTAAACAAAAATGCTGATTCCAAAATTTGAAATCAGCATTGAGTTTATCTATTCCTGAAGCAATTTTTGAAATTTAAATTGTTTCTGGATATGTGGTTTTTGAATTTGAAGCCAAGAGCCAAGAGCAAGGCGAACTTTATTTTTTAAATCAATAGTCCTGATATTATCATCGGGACAACTGTTGAAAAAAGGGGTTCAACGCAGCTATCGGTGAAATAAACAAAAACTACTTGAAGGAAGGTTTTCTTTTCTCCACAAAAGCGGCAGTTCCTTCAACAAATTCTTCTGTTCCAAAGCAATTTCCAAATTCAGTAATTTCAACTTCAAATCCATCAACGCCATCAGTATAATTTGCGTTCACCGCTTTCATTGCAGAAGCAATTGCATTTCCAGAATTATTACAAATTTTACCTGCAATCTTTTCCGCTAAGGCCATTAAGTCTTCTTGAGCAACAACATGATTCACCAGACCCCAGTTTTGAGCATCATCGGCAGAAATCATTCCTGCAGTTGTAATCATTTCCATTGCTTTTCCTCGACCAACTAATTGCGCCAGTCTTTGTGTTCCTCCATAACCAGGAATTACACCTAAAGAAACCTCAGGTAAACCTAATTTTGCATTATTTGAAGCCACACGAATATGAGAAGCCATGGCCAATTCTAGTCCGCCACCCAAAGCAAATCCATTGACTGCTGCGATAACTGGCGTAGATAAATTCTCAATGAAATCAAACAATTTCTTTTGACCTTCAGCAGCTAAAGCTTTTCCATTTTCTGTGTCAAAATCAGCAAATTCTTTAATGTCAGCACCAGCAACAAAAGCTTTTTCGCCACTTCCTGTTAAGATTATTGCACGTGTTCCGCCATCTTCATCTGCAGCCTTAAAAGCCTCGTGTAATTCTTGAATTGTAGCCTTATTTAATGCATTCATTTGTTTTGGACGATTCACCGTAATGTAATGAACACGCTCTTTTTGCTCTGTTGTTATATTTTCGTAACTCATTTCTTTTGTTTTTGTGCTAAAATAAGAAATCGGATTCAATTAGGAATAATCAATTACGAATTACGAATTCTTGAAGCCTTAAAGGAAGTTAATTACGATTATTTGAATTACGAATTTAATCCATAATAAAAATTTAGTTCGAAGCATCTCTCCCTTTGGAGGGAGATACAGAGGGAGGATAAAACAGTGTAAGAAAAAGGCCGAGAATGAAGAGACTAGTTCCCGAAATGATTATCTTCGTTTCTATAATTATTTATTCAAATGTCAGAAAATCTCATCATCCGCGAAATCCAGCCTTCCGACAATCCGACAATAGCTAAAATCATTCGTACTGCTTTAGAAGAATACGACGAAGCAAAACCAGGAACTGTCTATACCGATCCAACAACAGACGAACTTTACGAGACTTTTTTCTCCGTTCCAAAAAGTGAATATTTTATAGCGGAAATCAACGGCGAAGTGATTGGAGGAAGTGGGATTTACCCAACTAAAAATTTACCAATTGGTTATGCTGAGCTAGTAAAAATCTACCTCAAAAGCGAATACCGAGGCCAAGGAATCGGTAAACAATTGATGAATAAATGCATCGCTTACGCAAAAGAACAAGGCTATACTCATTTGTATTTAGAATCTTTCCCTAGCTTAAAGGAAGCGATAGTTTTGTATGAGAAAATCGGATTTGAAAGAGTAGAAAAACCATTGGGAGATTCCGGGCATTTTGCTTGTGATGTTTGGATGGTTATGGGAATTTAGACCTTGTAAGTGATTTAAAAATCGCTATCAGGGTATCGATAATGTGCTTAAATTACACATATTGCTATTATAATAGCGATAACCTGATTTAATTCCTTATCTTTACTTTTAAATTCTAAGATTAGAAATGGGAGAATACGGAGATCAAAATACACCGAAAGAAGTAATGATTCTTTTGTCAAAAAACGTAGTAGCTTTAAGAAAAGAACAAAATTTCACTCAAAAGGAATTATCCGAAAAATCGGGAGTGGCTTATGCGAGTATTCGAAAATTCGAGAGAACAGGAATTATTTCTCTTGAATCATTATTGAAAATTTCTAATACCCTTGACCGATTGGCAGAATTTGAATCACTTTTGCTTCCAGATGAAATGGAGGGCTTGAAGAAATTATTTGATTATTAGTATGACAACAAAACTCGACGTGTTTTTACAATTTTCTCAGCAAGAAGAACTTGTTGGCCAGCTTATTTTGGTGGATAGAAAAATAGTATTCAAATACAGTGACGCTTATTTAAAAACAGGAAATAATCTTTCGCCAAATCAATTAAAACTCAATAACATTCCACAATCGTCTCAAGAAAAACCATTCAATGGTCTTTTCGGTGTATTTGCTGATTCTTTGCCAGATGCATGGGGAAACTTACTCATCAAAAAACGCTTAAGTGCTGATAAAATTGCTTTTGAATCGTTAAGTGCATTAGATCATTTGACATTCGCAGGAAAGAATAGTTTAGGAGCACTTCTATACCGACCAAGTTCGGATGAAGAAAATGATACAATTGATATTAATTTAGATGTTTTGAATGACAATATTTCTGATATTCTCATAGGTGAAAGTGGGGCAGTGATTGATGAGATTTTCGGGAGAGGAGGAAGTCCTGGTGGAGCACGACCAAAAATTTACGCAGGCTTCAATCAGAAGACAGATTCCCTCATCAGCGGTATCGCTAATTTACCTGAAGGTTATGAACACTGGATCATTAAATTCGCTGCAAATGTGGACTCTAAAGATGTCGCCAATATAGAGTTCGCTTATTATAAAATGGCTTTGGCTTCAGGTATTGAAATGGCTGAAAGTAAAATATTTATCAGTGAAGAAAGGAATAGCTATTTTGGAACCAAAAGGTTTGACCGAATTGGAAATGATAAGCTTCACATGTTATCGGCTGCTGGTCTGCTTCATGATGATTATGAATATAGCACCTTGGACTATGGAAACTTAATTTTTCAAACGCAGAAATTAACACGTAGTGCCCAAGCTGTTGAACAAATGTTCCGAAGAGCCGTTTTTAATGTCCTTGCGCATAACCGTGATGACCATTCTAAAAACTTTGCATTTTTAATGGATGTTAGCGGAAAATGGTCACTTGCGCCTGCGTATGATTTAACGTTTTCTTCTTCATCTCAAGGATATCACAGTACGGCTTGTGCTAAAAACTATGTTGACCCAGGAAAGAAAGAATTAATGGAATTGGCAGATGTTTTTTCAATAAACAAAGCTGAGGAAGTAATTGAAGAAATAAAAGGGATTGTTCAAAACTGGAGAAAATACGCTGGATTATCTGGGGTTTCTGAAAATTCTATAAAGATTATTGAAAAGAGTTTAAAGATTATTTCAACAAGGTTTTAGAACAAATTATTATACCAATTAACCAAAAAATGAATAACTTCAACAAAGAAGAATACCTAAAACGAATAAATTTCGAAGGAGAGATTTCAATAAACTTCGAAAGCTTGAAGGCACTTCACCGCGCCCAGCACTTAGCCATTCCTTTTGAAAACTTTGATATTTGTTTGGGAAGAAACATCCAGATTGATTCAAAGTCTATATTTCAAAAATTGGTTAGGCAAAAACGTGGAGGATATTGTTTTGAACTCAACGGATTACTGGTCATGGCACTCAAAGCATTCGGATTTGATGCACGTCCACTTTTAGGAAGGGTTCACTTATCCAGAGAAATCACCGGAAGAACCCATCAAACCACCTTAGTAACAATTGATAACAAAAGCTGGATAGTAGATTTAGGATTCGGGGCTGAAGCACCACTTATTCCTATACCTCTTGTTTACAACGAGCCTATTTCATTCGAAAATCAAAGCTATAGATTGGTTAATGACGAAGTCTATGGATACATACTTCAGAGCAATTCAAAAGGACACTGGAAAAACCTGTATAGTTTTGACTTAAACCCAGTTTTTGAAATCGATATTAAATTAGGTAATCATTATACTTCAACTCATCCCGATTCTTTTTTCACCAACGCCAGAATAGCCGCGCTTCCAATAGAAAACGGAATGATTAGCTTATATCACAACAAATTGAAAAAGACCATTAACGGAAAAGAAGAAATTACCACACTGAAAGATGATTCTTCTTATTTGGATGTTTTGGAGCAGGAGTTTGGGATTGAACTTGATGCGGAGTATGGGGAATTGAAGAGGTTAAGGTGAATGGGGTTTTTCATGCAGAGCCGAACGGCCGTTCGGCTCTGCATGAAAAAAGCAAAATTCAAGCTAAAAACAATCAAAAATATGTGATTTATTTCGTAAGTCTGATAGAAGTCAGAAATTTAAACATGAAAGCCACAGATATAAATACAACATTGATATACAACTACTTTTCATTTTTGAAAAATCTAAGTCCTGATAATAAATTGGAGCTTATAGCACGACTTTCAAAGTCAATGAAAAGTTCAAAAAGTCAAAAAGAGAAATTCCACTTAGTTCACTGTATGGATCTTGGGATTCTGAACATTCAGCCGATGAACTCATTGATGAATTGAAAAACGCAAGAAACTTTAATCGTAAAATAGAAGATTTGTGAAAAAATAAGTTTCACCGTTATCCCTCCTTTTTTCACTCTAACCACTTCTCTCCCTAAAAACTCTCCCTGCCGATTTATCGGCTCTCACTCTCCCTCTATCAAACCTATTCCTCACAATAATCACAATACAAACTCTTTACATCATGCTCAAAATCCACCTCAACATCATACAAGTCACTCACAATCTGTGTTAACGCTTTTTCGAATAAATCCATTAATTCTTCTGTGGTTTCCGTCATTTGATTATCCAAATAAAACGGGCCATCATTCAAATTCACCATAGAGATAATTCCAACTTTATCTGGATATTCTTTAAATTTTTCGTGGAATAACATGTTGTAAACCAACATTTGGAAAACGTATTTACTGCTTTTAAGCTTCTTGATAAATTCAAACACAACATCTTCCTCCGTTTTTGCTTTTGAGGAGATTTTTGTCAATTTCACATCGTTTTCGGTACATTTTCCAGATTTATAGTCGATTATTCGCTTTTTTCCTTCGAAATCATCGATTCTATCAATAAATCCAATGAAATTCACTTCTTTTTCTTCTCCGTGAATGTTTAGGTTTAGTGTGGTTTTTAATTCCATTTCTAAACCCACGATAAACAAATGACCTTTGTGCTCTTTTAAACTCTTCTTTTCTTTCTGTAAAAAACGCTCCGTTAAATGTTGGGCTATTTCTAAACTCAAATAGTTTTTTCCTTCTAAATTTTGATTCGCTTCTAAATTGAAAAATTCATAAAAATGCTGTTTCATCACCGCGCCTTGCTTCTGAATCATGTTGTCAATATCAATCGCAGCTAAGGATTTATGATGTTCCTTTTTGTTTCCTTCGCTATCCAACTGTGCAAAATCCTCATACAAGGTTTCCAACGTTTTATGAATAAAATCTCCAAAAGTACTCGCTTCAATTTCTTCTTCTACTTTGTCTTCTTCTCCAAAACCTAGTAGGTATTTATAGTAAAAATCCAGCGGACAACGCAAGGCCGTTTTCATTGCTGAAGCTGAAGTGCGTCTTCCAAAATAATCATCCATACGACTCAAAACAGCCTCCGTTTTTGGAATGATTAATCCTTCGCTTTCTTCCTCTTCGTTGGAAATGGTATAATCTGAAGTGTTGAATGCAATCAGAGGATTTACACGGGAAAGTTCCAACTGCAATTGCATGATATAGCGCGATGGTTCATCCACACCTCCCAAGTCTCTGTCCGCAGATGAATAAGTAATCCAGCAATTTTCCACCTGGTGTAATAAGCGATAAAAGTGATGCGCAAAAAGTCCTTGTTTTTCTCTTGGTGTGGGCAAATTGTGATACCTTCTTAAATCCATAGGAATAATGGTTTGAATGGCATTTGTTGGGGGCATACTTCCGTCATTTAATCCCACAACAATCATGTTTTTGAAATCTATTAAACGCGTTTCTAAAAGTCCCATGACTTGGAGTCCATCCAGCGGATTTCCGTAATAAGCGATGCTCTCATTCACCCAATGCTGATTAAACAAAGATTTAAAAGTTCCTAACCTTAAATCTGGTGTGAATTCTGCCAAAACTGACTCTAATTTGACCAATGAACGGTCGAAATGATACAAAATTGACCTTTCTATTGCATTATCGTCATTATTTAATCCTTCATAAATGCTTTGATTTAAGCTTCTGATTTGCGTTAAGGAATATTCCTTTTCCGTTGTTTTCCAAGGCGTAAAAAAGAGTTCAATTAATTTAGAAAGTCGTTCTCCTAATGCCAATTGTTTAGGATAAATAAATGTCCAGTTTTTGCTTAAAATCTTTTGTTCAATATCCGTTATGGCTTGCAACTCCGTTTTATCGCAAAACCCAGTAATGAATGGATGTTTAATAAAACGAACGAAATCTTTATGATAAATCTGCTTTGAATTGAACTGCTGAAAATGTTCTTGAACCGTAAAAAGCATATCCACCCAAGACTTAATTGCCGTGTTTTTTAGCGGCAATCCTAGCGTGATGTTTGTTTGCTCTACGTTTTTAGGAATGTTTTTCATTACAGGAACAATCAACTTTTCATCGGCGAGTAAAAGCAAGGTTTCAGACAATTCTTGATGTGGAATTTCATCATGTAAAATCGTTGCGCTCACTTTTGCTTGTCCCGTAGGTTGGGCACAATTAATGATGTTGATTTCCTTCTTTTCTGTTCCAATTTTATTCACTACAAAAGGCAATTCCTTCACCTTTAATTCGCTAAACAAATCTCGGATAAAGATTCCTGCTTCATGGTTTTTATCGTTGAGATAGTATTCATCTGCATCTACGAATATTTCTCCTCTGCCCATGTTTTTCAATTGTTTCATAATTGAAATTTCAGCAGGAGAAAGCGCGTTAAAACCAGCGAAAATAAATTGAACTTCCTTATCTTTTTCAAATGCTAAATCGATGTTTTCTGCCAAGTTTCTGTAGGCCATTCCCATGTAACATTCGCCATCTTTTTTGAGTTTTTCATTGAAATGCTGGTGATAATCGGCCAATAAATCCCAGAAACGCATAAAGCGATGTTGACCTTCCGTGAGTTCTTCTTCGCTATTAAAACTCCAGTTTTCAATGTCTTTTATGTTGGCCAAATTCCGAAATAAATCTTTGCTATCGATGAGGTAACGGTCCATTTCATCAAAATCGCTCAACAAAGTTTTTCCCCATTTAAAGAACTCATCCAAAGTTTGTGGTTCTTCGGTATCGACTTTTAAATGTGTGTCATAAAGCTTAAACAAGGCACGTGTGGGCTCAATAATTGGCAAAGGAGATAATTCCTGCACCCAGCGATTCATCGTAATGATATTCGGAGAAAAAATTGGTTTTCCATAGGCTTTAAACAAAGCGCGTTGCAAGTATTTTTTAGCACGTTGTGAAGGAAGAACAATCGTTAAATGTTCCAATGGAATTTGCTCTTCGAAAATGTGTTTTGCAATGCGGTCAATGAAATAGCTCATGGTTTGTTTTGGTTTAAAAAGGTTTAATTGAAATGTTTTTTAAAAATATGCTACCGCGAGATTGCATCTCGTGGTCGTATTTTAAAAAGTCCCAATCTTAATTATTTTCTTCTCAATCATTTTTTGTACAATCTGAACTGTGTTCGTGGCCGCTCCTTTTCTCAGATTATCTGCAACAACCCACATGTTTAATGTGTTTTCTTGACTTTCATCTCTCCTTAATCGACCAACAAAAACTTCGTTTCTTCCTCGAGCAAAAAGCGGCATGGGGTAGGTGTTTGTTTCTGGGTTGTCTTGTAAATGTATCGCGGGATTGTTGTGATATAGTTTACGAATAAAAGCCATATCAAAACCATTTTCAAAACTTACGTTGATGGCTTCAGAGTGTCCACCTTGAACTGGAACCCTTACTGCAGTTGCTGTAACGCTAATCTTTGGGTCTAAAATTTTATGTGTTTCATTCACCAATTTCATTTCCTCCTTGGTATAGCCATTGTCTAAAAAAACATCGCAATGTGGCAAGACATTTTGGTCAATTGCATAAGGATAAACCATTTCTCCTTTTATTCCTTGACGCTCGTTTTCCATTTGTTTAACGGCTTTTGCACCAGTTCCAGAAATGGATTGATAAGTTGAAACAACAACTCTTTTAATGGTATATAATTTATGCAATGGAGCAAGAGCAATCAACATTTGAATTGTAGAGCAGTTGGGATTGGCAATGATAAAATCGTCTTCTGTTAATTCGTCTCCATTAACTTCTGGAATAATCAACTTTTTGTCTTCATCCATCCTAAAAGCAGAAGAATTATCTACAACTCTACAGCCAATTTCAGCAAATTGTGGAGCCCATTCTAAAGAAATATCTCCACCGGCAGAAAATAAAGCAACATCGGGTTTCATTTTTAAGGCTTCTTCCAAGTCCACAACTTCGTGTTCTTGTCCTCCAAAAGTAATTTTACTTCCCGCTGAATTTTTGGAAGCCACAGGAATTAATTCTGTAATCGGTAGATTCATTTCTGCTAGTACTTTCAGCATTTCTTGTCCTACCATTCCTGTTACTCCAACAATTGCAATTCTCATGATTTTCTGTTTTTACAAATGTAATTATTTTTCTATTTGGACAGCTGGATTTTGGAAATGGACACCTAAAACAATGCTTGTGGGCTTCAAAGTCAAATTAAAAGAACTTAAATCTTTCCTCTAATTTTCCATTAATCCCGCCTATAATTTCGGCAATCATTGAATACGCTTATATTTGTAAGACATTTTGTAGTTTGCACTACTGAATAAGACAAAATTATGAAACATCTATTATTGCTTTTTTGTAGCCTCTTCATTTCGAATGTATGGAGTCAAATGATGGACTCTTTCGATGACGGAGATTTCACCAGTAATCCTACATGGGTGGGGACTGGAGCGGATTTTATTGTGAATTCTAATAATGAATTACAATTAGATGCAGCTGCCGCTGGAGAAAGTTATTTATCTACTCCCCACAATTTAACTCAGTTGGAAGACAGAGAATGGCGAGTGAAAATCAATTATGGATTTAGTCCTTCAATTAATAACGGAGGTGAAACTTATTTGACAGCCACAAATGCCGATTTATCAACATCTCCTGATGGGATTTTTATGAAAATTGGAGAGAATGGAAGTGCTGACCCCATTTATCTTATTGAAAGAGTAGGGGGAACAGAAACTGTAATATTAACGAGTACACCAGCAATCGTTTCCGCTAGTTTTGAAATTTCGGTTAAAATAAAGTATCTGGCTAATGGAGACTGGGAACTTTACACAGATTTATCAGGAGGAATCGGCTATCAATTGGATGCTACAGCAAATTATTCGGCCAATGTTTTAGGTCAGCACATTGGCGTTTGGACGAAATACACATCGAGTAATACATCGAAATTTAAGTTTGATGATTTCTACGCTGGAATTATTCAAGTAGATAATATTCCACCTAGTATAACGAGTGTTTCACCAATTTCTTCAACTGAATTAGAGCTTTTATTTGACGAGGGAATGGATCAAGCTACAGGAGAAACTTTAAGTAATTATTCTGTGGATAATGGAGTGGGAAATCCAGTTTCTGTTCAGCAAAGTTCTGCGAATACTGCGTTGTTTACTTTAACTTTTTCAACTTCTTTTAATATAGGTGATGTTTATATATTAACGGCGAATAATGCAGAAGATCTAGCCGGAAATCCAATGGCGAGTCAAAGCGAAACCTTCCAATATGTTGTTGCCCAAACACCAGTTTTTGGCGATATAATTATTAATGAATTTTTGGCAGATGAATCTCCAGTAGTTGGAATGCCAGAAGTTGAATATGTAGAATTGTACAATAGAAGTAGCAAGTTTTTTCATTTAGAGGATTGGAAACTGAGCGATAATAATTCGGCTGGAACGATTCAAGATGTTTGGTTGTTGCCTGGTGAATACTTGATTTTAGTTCCTACTGGTGGGGTGGCAGACTATCCGCAGGGTGTTGGTGTAACCAGTTGGGCATCTTTGAATAATAGCGGAGATGATATTGAATTAGCCTCAGAGAATGGAATTGTCGTTGATAAAATTTCCTACACCGATGAATGGTATAATGATGAAAACAAAGAAGATGGTGGATGGAGTATTGAGCGCATAAATCCAGATTTAGCTTGTTCTTCAGCTGATAATTGGAGAGCGAGTAATGATCCTACTGGCGGAACTCCAGGATTTCAAAACAGTGTTTACAGTAGCGCTCCAGACACACAAGCTCCAATCGTAATTGGGTTCGAAACGGAGCTTCCCAATCGACTAATACTTAAATTCTCAGAAGGTATGGATTCATTAAGTCTAGAAAACGCGGTCTTCTCTTCTCTACCTAATTTAACCATTAATTCACGCATAATTACAGAAAAGTACCCAACTGAAGTTACTTTCGAATTCGTAGAGTCGCTTATTCCAGGTGAACTTTATTCTTACGAATTGCAGGATTTCTCAGATTGCTCAGGAAACACCAATAGCTACGATGGAAGTTTTGTATTGCCGCAAAATTCAGAAAAAGGAGATTTAATTATTAATGAAATCTTGTTTAATCCTTTAACAGGAGGAGCTGATTTTGTTGAAATTTACAACAACTCAGAGAAGTTTATCGATTTATTGAATTGGGAACTAGGAAATCACAAAGAGGGAGAAGTGGCAAACCAAAAACAGATTACACAAAGCTATGTTTTGGGGCCAAATGATTACGTGGTGCTAACAAGCGATTCTAATTTCCAATTAATGAGCTATCCTTTTGCTATTCCTGGAAAATTCTTGGAAATGCCCAGTTTACCCAGTTACAATTCCGATTCATCAACTGTTTATTTATTGTTCAACGATACAGTTATGGACAAGGTTTCTTACAGCGACGAATGGCATTTTTCTTTACTCAATGATGATAAAGGAGTGAGTATAGAACGTTTTTCAGCCGATGAACCGTCGAATTCCTCCTCAAATTGGCACAGTGCAAGCGAAACTGTAGGTTTTGCTACGCCGGGAAGAATTAACTCTCAGGATATGAAACCAAATCAAGAAGAAGGAACATTAAGTTTATCATCGAAGTCTTTTTCTCCTGATGGCGACGGATTCGAAGATGTGTTACTTTTAACTTACGAAGTTTCATCTCCAGATTTATTGGGGGATTTAATCATCTACGACGACAAAGGAAGAGTGATTAAAACATTACTTAAGAGAGAATTATTAGGCGGAACTGGAACGGTGAAGTGGGAAGGAACGCGCGAAGACGGTACAAAAGCTGCGATTGGCCCCTATATTATTATGTTTGACGTATTCGATGTGAATTCAAGTAAGACGCAAACGGTAAGAAAGGTGGTAACATTGGCGGGGCGATTGTAGGCGCGATTTGTATGGGCGATTGTATGGGCGATTTGCAAATCGCCCCTACAATGCCACCAATCCAATCTCCAACAAATTCGGCCAGTTTTTTCCTGTAACAAACAATTGCTTCGTAGATTTTTTATAGGCAATACCATTGAGTACTTCTCCAGTTTTTCGGTAATCTAAGGCTAAAATGCTGGCGTCAATTCTTCCGGTAACAACACCTGTTTTCGGATCAATAATTACTATTTGGTTTCTGGTGTAAACGTTCGCATAGATCTTACCTTTGATATATTCTAATTCGTTTAATCCTTTGACAGGACCTTCATTCGTGTAAACTTCTATGGATTTTTTTAATCCAAAAGTTTTAGGATCTCGGAAGTATAAACGTTCAGAACCGTCAGACATAATCAATTGTTCTCCGTCGTTGCATAAGCCCCAGCCTTCTCCAGTGTAGGTGAATTTATTGATTTCTTCTAAAGTGTTTTTATCATAGACAAAGCAGGTGTGCTCTTGCCAGGTTAACTGAAAAAGTTGATTTCCCATAATTGTGATGCCTTCACCAAAATATTTTTCGTCCAGCAATTTTTTTTCAGTAATTCGACCAGTAGTCAGGTCCACTTTGCCAATCATGCTTTTACCTGTAGCGCCCGTTCCTCCTGTTCCTTCATAAAGTTGATCTCCATCAAACTCTAATCCTTGCGTGTAAGAAGTTGTGGCGTGAGGATATGCCTTTAATACCTCAGCCGAATATTCTTTGGGAAAAACATCGGGAAGAACTTTTAAAATTCGATTATCTCGACGTGTTTTCCCGTCATTAAGTGTTGTTTCTAAAGTGAGCTGGTTTGTTCCGTAACTCCAGGATGAGGTGCTGACTTTAAATAGTTTCTTGTTTTTATTGATCGCCCCTTCATAAAGAACAGAATCTTTTGTGAAAACCTTAATAGACTTTACTTCTGATGGAGCAGCAATACTAATTTCCACTTGAATGGATTGACCTTTTTGAACCGTGGTATTGTTAAAAGGCAATTCAAATCTTGCAGGCACCAAACTTCCTGTTTTGATTTCATCTTTGTCTCCATTACAGCCAACGAACAAAAAAAATAACAAGGTTGAAACCGCTAGATAAGAAACTATTTTTTGCGTCATTTTAAATCGATTTTTTTATTTCACGTGCTGAGATCCCGTTATGTGAAGCTGCATAAATGGCTTCATTGTTTTTAACGACAATAACTTGTGGAGATTGGTGCTCCACTCCCGTTAATTCACTCAAAGCATTGGAAACATCTCGATGTGCAATTAAATCAATAAAGTACAATTCACATTTATCGTCTTGTTCCCACTGATTTTCAAAACCATTTAAGGCCATCGCAGAAATGTTACAGCGTGTAGAGTGTTTAAAGAATAAACCTTCCACGTTTTCTGTTTCTGCAATGGCTTGCTTTAATTCCTCAACCGTGTTAATATTGATCCAATTCAGTTTACTTGGACGCGGTTTTTTACTAAATGAAAAAAGTCCCATAATTAAAATGCTGATTTAAATTGTTTTAAGAAACGCACATCATTTTCGGAATATAAACGCAAATCATTGACTCTATATTTTAATTGAGCAATTCTTTCTATTCCCATTCCAAAGGCGAATCCACTATATTCTTTAGGGTCAATGTTTACAGCTTCCAATACACTTGGATCCACCATTCCACAGCCCAAAATTTCTAACCAACCGGTGTATTTACAAACGTTACATCCTTTTCCGCTACAAATTGTGCAGCTCACATCTACTTCTGCACTTGGCTCAGTAAATGGGAAATAAGAAGGACGCAAACGAATTTCTGTCTTCTTTCCGAACATTTCTTGTGCGAAAAACAAAATGGTTTGCTTTAAATCTGCAAAAGAAACATCTTTATCAATGAATAGTCCTTCTACCTGATGAAAGAAACAGTGTGCACGTGCCGAAATAGCCTCGTTCCTGAATACACGACCAGGAGAAATGGTGCGAATAGGTGGCTTGCTACTTTCCATTACACGCACCTGCACAGAAGAGGTATGTGTTCGTAAAGCCATTTCTTTATCTCCTTTTTCTACAAAGAAAGTATCTTGCATGTCTCGGGCAGGATGTTCCTCTGGGAAATTTAATGCCGAGAAATTGTGCCAATCATCTTCAACTTCAGGGCCCTCGGAAACACCATAACCAATGCGCTCAAAAATCGCAATGATTTCTTTTCTAATTACGCTAATTGGATGTCTAGCACCAATATTATTGGGCTCGCCAGGTCGAGAGAAATCTACTTTTTCTTCTTCGTTGGCTTCATTTGAAAGCTGTTCGTTAAATTGATCAAAAACAGTTTGTGCTGCATTTTTCAATTCATTGATTTGTTGACCAACTGATTTTTTGTCCTCGTTGGGAACATTTTTTAGCTCCGAAAAAAGAGGCTTTAGACAGTTTTTTGTCCCTAGAAAACGAATTCTAAATTCTTCCAATTGTGCTGCATCACTGACTGAAGCAGTTTTTACTTCGTTTAAAAGTTCCTCTAGTTTTTGTTGAATATCTGACATCTTGAAAATGATCTTTACGCTTTATTATACTTTAGAATCAAAGTTATCTCGTGCAAATTTAGTAGTTATTTTCCATAATAGCGTCTACAAGTTTAAAAGTTGTATTTAACCCTTTGAGAATTGCCGTAAAAACTGCTGTTTCTTTTCTAAGAGCAGCCCTGTAAGAAGTTTTATTAAACTTTAAACTCTAATGGTTTACCGGAAAAAGCTTAAAAAAACAAGTGTTTAATATTTGCGTTATCTCCGAGGAACAGCAACTTAGGAGCGTTTTAGCCATGATTGAGGAAGGTCGAAGAATAGAGTTTTTCGTGGTGTTCGTATTTGGAGTTGTATATTAATGGGAACTGGAAACTTTTTTGATTCTGCAAAAAATTCATATTGATTAAGGACTTAACTCAAAATAATTAACAAAAATTAAATTAGTTTTACGCTTAATAATAATTATTCCATAACTTAGCCACACTAAAAAACTTAATAATATGGTATTTAAAAACATAGTTTTGTCGCTTATCATTGGTGTGAGTGCTGTTTTAATGTCTTCATGTACTAAAGATGAACCATCTGTTTTGAAGATTTTTGTAAGGTCGCAAGCTAATATTCTTACACCAAATGCTCAAGTTAGAATTGTTGGTGACGTTGATAAAGATACGCCAGAATATTTAGAGGAAAAAAAGACGAACGAATCAGGTGTGGCTATTTTTGAATTAGATGAACTTTTTGACCAGTACGGGAAAAACGATGACAAAATCGCTTATTTTACTGTTTATGCGAAGGATACAGCAGAGTTTTTTACTTTAGGAACAGCAAGGGCAAAGCAATATTTAACTTCTACTGAAACGATAATTATAAATGAATAGCAACTTTTAAGTAAAACCACTCGTTAAAGAAGATAACGTTACGTTTACTTAAATTGAAAATCAAAAACAACATGAAAAATTATATCATTTTTGCAGGCATACTTATTCTAATGGGAGGGATGAGTTTAAGTTTAGGTTCTTGCAATAAGAAAGAAGATACAATAGCTAAGGTTAAAGTGTTAGATACCGCGAATGCAATTGTCGTTGGTGCCAGAGTAATACTTTATGGAACCTCAACGAAAGTGCCAGTTGAACCAGTGATTAGAAGAGATACTGCATTTACTAATACTTCAGGAATAGCTATATTTAATTACAACGATGTTTACCAAACAGGGCAAGCAGGTGTTGCGGTTTTAGATATTGATGCTAAAAAAGATGATTTAAAAGGAAAAGGTATTATAAAAATTGAACAGGAAACAGAAAACGTTGCTACTGTATTTATTCAGCCCTAAATTTAGGAGCGCTAATTTTATGAAAAAGGCTTTAATCTTAATTGATTAGAGCCTTTTTTCATTTTAAAGAACCATTCGGTGATTTCGTTAATGTTGAAAGGTAACGACTCAAAGGGGGGGATTTCAGAATACATGTTCGTTCTTCGTCAGGGCGTTACGCAAAGAATAATTTGTGGGCATCAAAACTGCGCTTCCAGTTTGGCTTTGATCAGGACAAGATTATAAAATTACTGGCCAGCATTGCCTTAGTCATGTTTTAAATCAAAGTATAGGGTCTCAAAAAGAATTGTTTTTCTTTTATCCTTTAATTGAACTTTGCTTATTCTAATTGAAGTGGGTAGGGCTCAAGACCTTGGTGATGCTGTTTTATTTAAATTATCAAAGTGTTTTTGGGAAAATCGCAAAGAATTTTCAAGAAGAGTGGGTGTTTCCTATTGGAATAAATAATTTTTTGTACTTTAGCCCGTCGAAAAGGCATAAGTTACATTTGGAGAGGTGCAAGAGTGGCTGAATTGGCTCGCCTGGAAAGCGAGTGTTCCTTCATCGGAACCGGGGGTTCGAATCCCTTCCTCTCCGCCAGTTTAACTTGTAAATTTTTGGATAATTTAGGAATAGTAATAATTTTACAGAAACGATTAATTTTTAATCTTTGGAACATGAAAAAAATAGTTAGTTCTTTAGCAATCATCGGAATGTTTACATTCGGATTTAGCACAGTATCATTTGCAGACCAACAAGATCCTGCAAATCAAAATGAAGTAGAACTTCAAGAAGGTAGCGACTCCATGGCTGTGGAGGCCATTTCTGCAGAGCCAATGCCTGTTGAAGAAGCACCTGTAGAAGAAGTTCAGGAAGCTGAAGTAGAGAAAGAAGTAGGTTTTACTTCCACTCTTAAAAAGAAGTTTATCGAAGGAGATCCATTTTGGATGGGTATCGTATTGATTGCTTTGATTATCGGTATAGCACTTTGTATTGAGCGTATTGTTTACCTTAACCTTTCTTCTATTAACACTAAGAAATTCTTAGCAGATGTGGAAGCAGCTATTGCGAAAGGTGATATTGAAGGGGCTAAAGAAATCTGTCGAAATACAAGAGGTCCAATTGCATCTATCTTCTACCAAGGACTCGCTAGAGTAGATGAAGGAGTTGAAGCGGTGGAGAAAACTGTTGTTGCTTATGGTGGTGTTCAAATGGGACTTTTAGAAAAAGGTATCTCTTGGATTTCTCTATTTATTGCTCTTGCACCAATGCTTGGATTTATGGGGACGGTAATCGGGATGATTCAGGCCTTTGAGAAAATTGTTGAAGATGGACAAGTATCTCCAATTACAGTTGCAGGTGGTATTCAAGTAGCACTTTTGACAACAGTATTCGGTTTGATCTCAGCGATTATTCTACAAATCTTTTATAATTACATCGTTGCTAAGGTGGATGGAATTGTAAACGAGATGGAGAACTCATCAATTTCATTGGTGGACATGATGATTAAATATAAAGTTGCGCAGAAGTAATTTTATCTTCATCTATTTATTCACTTTTAAAAAAACCATATATTATGGATAATGAAAAGAAATTGAACATTTTAGGACTAATCATTAAGGTTGTGATTGCTGTTCCTGCTTTGATATTCGGTTTTATCGTTATGACTTCTGGCGTAAATGCTGAAAGTGATGAGTTGGTAAAACAAAACTTCATGGAAAGCTTTGCTTTTAGTGGTGTTACGAATATTAGCTTTTACGCAATTATTCTAGCCGTAATTCTAGTTCTTTTGTTCTTCGTAGTGTTGTTAGTAACACGACCAGTACAAGCTATTAAATCAATTTTAGGAATTGTTGTGGCGGCGGTTTTGTTTTTCATCTTGTATTCTATGGGAACAACAGATACTGTTGAGTCTTTAGGTGTAGTTGGAGACATTACAGCAAGTGAGGCCACGTTGGACTTTACCCACGCTGGAATTTATACCGCTATAATTGGTTTAGCAGTATGTTCAGCATTGGCAATGTTCATGGGACTAATTGTTAAATTAATTAAGAACTAATAGGAATGGCAAAGCGAGTAGTACCGGAAATTAATGCAGGTTCGATGGCGGATATCGCCTTCTTGTTACTTATCTTTTTCCTTGTTACAACAACAATGGACAAGGATACGGCTTACTTGCGTAAAATCCCTAAAAAAGTGGAGTCGGAAATTACTCCGCCTCCTGTTGAAGAGAAAAATATCTATAAGATTGTAATCAACAGTAAGCAGGTTATTCAAGCAAGAGATTCAATTATCAAGCCTGAAGATATCTCTACGTTGAACAGCAGAATAAAGCATTTTTATACTATTAATAGAGGAAAAAAGGCTGATCGTGAATTAAACTATCCTTATTATGCTTATGGTACAAAAGAATTATATTCTACCAATTTGCAAAATCAACAAAACAGGTTAGATGCTTTAGAAAATCAAGAGCAAACAGATGGTAATACAGAAAAATTAATCGAACAAACTTTGGCAGCTATTGAGAAATGGCAAGAAAAGTTGGACATGATGAATTTGTACACTGAATTTAGTGGGAAGAAAGAAATGCCAGAGATCGCTTTTGAAGCACACGTTCGTCTTGAATCCTTTGTTGACACAGATTATTCGGCTTATGTAGCTGTTCAATCAGAGGTTCAACGTGCAGTAACTGAATTACGTGATGAAGAGGCCGAATCTCTTTTTGGTACAACATGGACAACGATGAATCGTTACATTATCCAGAACGAGTTGGAAGACACTCCTGAATTGCGTCAGTACAAGAAGCATACTGAATTGATAGAAACTTTGTATCCTCTAAGATTAATTGAGGTTAAACCAAAACGTTAATTATGTCAAAATTTAAAAAAGATGGTGGGAAGCCAGCTCCGGCGATTAATACGTCTTCACTTCCCGATATTGTCTTCATGCTTTTGTTCTTCTTCATGGTAGCAACAACTACCAAAGAGATTGACCCATTGGTGAAAGTTATTCCTGCACAAGGTGTTGGTTTAACGGATTTAACACCATTTAAGCAGCGTTCAACGGTTGACTTTGTGTATTTAGGTGAACCATTGAAAGGTGATGCAAGCAAGTTCGATAAAGGTGTAGCTGTTCAATACGACGGTTTATTACACCCAGATGGAATTAACTATATCGGAAAATGGAAATTGGCGAAGTTCAATGACAAGCCAGCAGAAATGACCGACCCAAAAGAGAACATCATTACTTGTTTTAAAGCAGATGAGAAAGTGCCTATGGGAGTAATCTTTACAGCACGCGATATCTTAAGAGATTTAGATTTTAATTCAATTGCTTATTCAGCATCCGAAATGGGGAATAAAAATGATTACAGTATTAGAGAACAATAGTATTAAAGAACAATAGGTAGAACTAACTAAATTGTTTTAATATTTGTCCCATCAGCAGAAATGTTGATGGGATTTTTGCTTTTATATTATTTTGAGGTTTTATTATTGAATTTTTGACTTGTATATTTATGGGTGTTGTGTTGTAAAAGATTGTTTGTAGAATTACATCGGAAGTATTGAACTTTTAATTTGAAATCCATAGGATTTGTGATCTGTATTCTTTAGTTTTTTCGTCTTTTTATTATTTGTAAGGTTGAAATTTTGGAACATTAAGTTAATAAATTTCCTGATCATTTAAACGAGCTTATTTCAGCCGATTCTATTTTAGGAGACAAGAGTTACATTCTGAGCGAAGCTGAATGGTGCATAATATAAATAGTATATAGGAATTGAGTATACCTCAGTCGATTCAATCCATTCGGAATGACAGGGGTTTGATATTATTGATTGGGACAAGATACTAATCGGTTTTCATTCCGAAAATACAGAGTATTGAGGAATCTTTCTTTTGTTGGTCGGAGAAATATTTAATAAGTCATTTTAGAAGTATGCTCAAAGATTTCTGCATAGATATTAGATTAGTGATAAATTTAGATGGAATTAATATAGATTTTGGTTTTCTTGAAAAAAAAACCAAATAAATTTGCTTTTAACTTAACTTAACTTTAACATAAATAAACACTATATTTTATGAAAAAACTAATATCAATTTTAGCAATTGCTTCTATTTCAGTTGCTGTTAACGCACAATATAATACTTCATGGCCTCTTACAACAAGTAATTCTATCCAAGCAGGTTATGTTGGAGTAGGAACAAGTCCAACCGCTAACTCAAATACAGTCTTACCTAATTTTAATTTTCAAGTTCATGGGGTGGTAGATTATATAGGTCCTGGTTTGGGCCCAGGCTTTCCTAGTAGTATGTCAGGGAGCTTGGGGAATGATAAAGAAATTAGTACTCAGAATTATTTAAAATCAACAATAAATTATGGAAAAGCCGCACGTATTGGATTGACTAATTCTATTACTGGAATGACCTCTAATGATGGTGGTTTGGTGATGATGGCTAATAATAATTTATTCTTCCAGAATTTAGAAAGTGGGAATTTAACCTTATCTGTTCCTAGTGTTGGGATGACATTTAAAAATTCTACCAGTAGAATTTCTGTAGGAGGGATAGAAGATGGTACTATAAATTACGCCAAATTTTCAATTATTTCAACCAACGATAATGGATTGAGTGTGAATACAAATGGAAGCACTGGAATGGCGCTTAGGCTGAGAGTAACTACTAACTCATCTTCTTTAATTGAAGGATATGGTGTTGACAATACAAAGGCTAACTTTCAAGTAACTGGTTCAGGTGAGGTTTACGCCAGAAAATACATTACAACGCTAGCACCTTTCCCAGATTACGTCTTTCAACCTGATTACGAACTCAGAACTTTTTCAGAGCTCAGAACTTTCATCAATACCAACAAACACCTCCCAAATATGCCAACGGCTGTTGAAGTAGAAGAAAATGGTGCGGATATAGGTGAAATCAATAGACTTTTGGTCGAAAAGGTGGAGGAATTGACGCTTTATATTTTAGAATTAGAAGAGCGTGTTGTGGAGGTAGAATCTTCGAATGAAGAAGAATCTGAAATGAAAGAACGCATCACTCGCCTTGAAAAATTAATTCTAGAATTATCAAAATAATATGTAAATTGAATTTTTTAACCTGAGAGTGATTGAATTCGTAATTAACCCATTCATAATTAAAAAAATGCTATGAAAACTTTAATAAAAATACTACTGCTCACTTCTGTGTTTTTACTTGCTTTATTTTCTTGTAAAAAAGATCAATTGGAAATTGGAAAGGCAGAAGACCCTTGTGATTGTGCTAATGAGGTGAGTGCTGATTTTGATATAATAGAAAGACATATTCAACTTGCTGGTTCAGAAATGATAATAACCGATCATGTATTACAGAATAGTGCATCAAAGGAAGTACGATTTCGTGCTAAAGCAGAAGATGCCGAATACACTTGGTACATAGGAGCAGATATTGAAAATGACCGAGAGACCTTTACAAATTTCGGAAACCAATGGGTTGGAAGTACGATTCCTATCACCTTGGTTGTTGAAAAGGAGCCTAACCTTATCTGTTTTCCAAATGATGATGGTTATGATTCAATTACCAAAACATTTAATATTTATGATGTCTGTCACGAACCTTATCTGCTGGAAGGAACTTTTCGAATGGCGTCAGAAAACAGTACAGATTCTTTTGATATCGATATTGAATTTATCGAATATGCACCGCAATATGATTGTTATTCTGCGGACATCACCAATTTTGATGGAGAAGGAAGTGTTTGTTCTGGTAATTATTTCAGTGGCACAAAAAGTTATCGTTATTTTCAGGTTGGAGGAGGACCCGCAGGTGATTGTTTAAGTATCGGAGCTTTTAAGGCCTGGCATCATTTAAACGGTAAGATTGAGATGAGTTATTATTATTTTAAAGACTCAGATCCAAATCAAGAAGTCAATAAACATATTTTCGGAAGAAAAATAAATTAGAAATATATGAAAACAATAGCAACTATTTTACTGACATTAATGTCTTTTACAATGTGGGCACAAAACTTTCCTTGTATTAATAATGTGAGCACGAACCCAAACTCACCAACAAATTCCAATCTTCCAAATGATATTCATCCAATGGTGTCATACGATGTGTTATTTCTGAATAATTTTGATTGGATTAGTAATTCCTAATTATTCATTCATAATTAAAAAAACGCTATGAAAACTTTAATAAAAATACTACTGCTTACTTCTTTCTTTTTACTTATTTTATTTTCTTGTAAGAAAGACCAGTTGGAAATTAAAAAGACCGCAGACCCTTGTGAATGTGCGAGTGAGGTGAGTGCGGATTTTGAGATTTGGGAAAGAGCTTTTAACTCTTCTCTAGCTTTAGAAACCAAAACTGACCATGTGTTATCTGGAAAAAGAGTGGATTTTAGGGCTGTAGAAGATGATGCAGAATACACTTGGTATATCGGTGCTGATGTGGAGTCAGACAAAGAAGTATATAAAACTTTTGACAGTCAATGGACAAATCAAACAATTTCAATAACACTTGTTGTGAATAAGGAACCGAATAAAATTTGCTTTCCAAATGATGATGGGTATGATTCGATTACTAAAACCTTTAATATTTATGACCGATGCACTACACATTTGTTAGATGGCGAGTTTAAAGTAGCCATGGAAAACTCGACAGATTCTATAATTATGGGATTGTATTATGTTGAAAACGCTTACCCCCCTGAGATGGGCTGTCGTTACTATGAGATAGTTAATTACGACGGAAATGGCTCAACATGTTCTGCTTCTTATCACTATGTTGAAAGAAATTACAGAGGGTTAAGAACATTGAACGCTACTCCCTTTGACAGTTGCAAAAATGTTACCATTGACTTTGCTGAAATTAATTTAGATAATAAATTTATATTGAAGTTGCGCTATCATGATGATATAAGTGAACCATTAATTTCAAAATCTTACTTCGGTAGGAAATTACCATAAAACAATAACCTTATGAAGAAAATTATCTTACCAATTGGGATTGCCTTGTTACTAAATTATGCAAATGCTCAAGAGACAAATTGTGTAAATGGAGTAAGCACTAATCATAATAATCCAACTAATAATAGTTTGCCAACTAACTCTCCAAATCCGAGTTATGGTGATTTATTTCTGAATAAATTTGATTGGATTAGTAATTCCTAATTATTCATTCATAATTAAAAATACGCTATGAAAACTTTAATAAAAATACTACTGCTTACTTCTGTCTTTTTACTTGTTTTATTTTCTTGTAAGAAAGATCAATTAGAAATAAAAAAGACCGCAGACCCTTGTGAATGTGCAAGTGAGGTGAGTGCGGATTTTGTTATTGAAGAGCAATTATATAATGTTCCGCATTACGATTGGGTGGAAACGGATACTGCTTTTAATGAAACTGAACTTCAATTCAGGGCGCTTGAAGAGAATGCCGAGTATAAGTGGTACATTGGTATTGAGGAATTTGAAACAAAAACTGCAAGCCGTTATTTTTCTAACCAATGGATAGGAAATAACATTCCAATTACGTTAGTGGTAAAAAAGGAACCCAACAAAACTTGTTTTCCGAATGATGACGGTTATGATTCAATTACAAAAACCTTTTTTGTTTCACAATACCCCATAGAGAACGGTGTAAATCAAGATATTGAGTTTGGAAGCATAGAGGGTGTTTACAGAATTTTTTCAAGTGAATTGAATGACAGTATAGATATTGGTGTGGACATAAATGATAAATGGTCTACAAAATCGGTTGATTTCATCAATTTTGATGGTACAGGAATTGTTTGTGATAGCTTTAGTAGGGATCTCACAGCTGGATCTTTCCGTGAGTTTCATTTTAACTTAAGTCATACAACCACTTCTATTTGTACAGGTTTGTCTGGAATTGTTCGCAATAAAATAAATGGAGAAGCCGAAATGATTATAAACTCTAGTACATTGGATCCACAAGACAATAGTGTTGTCGATTATACTTACAATTATTTCGGAAGAAAATTAAATTAAAGATAATTTTAGGAAAAAATCATTCTAGAATTATCGAAATAATGTGTAACTTGAATTTTATAATCCAATAGTGATCGAATTCGTAATTAAAAGATTCGTCATTCGTAATTATTTTACTCTATGAAAAAACTAACATTATTACTCTTTGCTACAGTATTCTTCTTGGCATCTTGCGACAAAAACAAACGCGCATCCAAACGCCTCATGAAAGCAGGAACTTGGGAAGTCGTAGAACTTTCAGTTGATGGTCAAAATATTTCTCCTTTACCAGTTTGGGAAATTAACGATTGCGATATCTACGAAACTTTATGCACCGCAACGTGGAATCTTGAAGGCAAACAAAGTCAATTTTATTGGCAGTTCAACGAAAAAGCTGAGCTGTTCACAATTTCTAGAATCGTAGCTCCAGAAGATTGTGAAGATTTTTATACCGAAGAAGTAGAGCAACAAACCTATAAGTTCAGCGGAGATTATGAAGTGAAAGAAAGGAAACGTAAATCTATGATTTTTGAGAGTAGTAAAACGCTTGGTTTTGATGGGGAGAGAGTGGTGATTCGAGTGGAGAAAAAGGAATGAAAAATGAAGAATGAAGAATGAAGAATGAAAAATATGGTTTTAATGTGTTTTTTCGCTTTTCAATAGAATTGAAGTAGAGAGAAAGGAATGAAAAATAGGGTTAAAATCTGTTTTTCCGTTTTTCAATGGAATTGAAGTGGAGGAAAAAGGAATGAAAAATTAAAAATTTGACTTTAATGTATTTTTTCGTATTTTAAAGTGTTTCAATGTTGAAATGAAGATTTATTAGATTAACTAAGATTGAATAATTAGGCCTTAGTTTATTTTTCTGATAGTATTTAAGTTGGATTCTAAAAGTGAGTTTTACGAATTTATCATTTTTCCCTTTTCATTTGACTACTATTCTGCCTTCTCAAATGAAAAACAATCAACCCCAAAAGCAACAGCGTAGCTGGAATGGTTGTTTTCAAATCCAATTCATTCATCCACGAGGGGAAGTTGTCGTTGGCTAGCCAATAAACATTCAAGATGTTATTTAAGGCATGCATTATTATTCCTGGAATTATGCTTCCTGAAACGAAATACATCATTGCTAAGACCAATCCGAAGGAAAAAAGGGGGAGGATTTGAATGTAATTGAAGTGAAGTAGCGCAAAAATGACGGCGCTAGAGATGAGGCTTAAGGATAGCTTTTTTGTGTTGACCAACATGTGGTGAAACAAGAATTTACGAAATGCGAACTCTTCTGCTATTCCAGTGATGACGCCAATGATTAATAATGAAGAATAGAAGCTTGCTGAGCCACTTTCACCAACCAAGCCGGCTAATTGTTTATCTGCGATTTCTTTCGCTGCAACCAAAGCTTCATAAGCACCTAAAAACTTGGTGATGTCTAGATTAATTTCGCTGATAAATGGCAAAAGAAAAAATACAGAGATAAAAAGCAAGAAAGACCAAAGTACGGTTACAGCTTTAGGTTTGGCTAAGATATTATCTGCATCTTTTCTTAAATAAGTATAGACAAGTCCCGGTGTCAACAAGAATCCGAGTTGAAACGGCATAAAATTGACGAACATATATTGAATAGGAAATGCTTTGAGTTGTAAATTTAAGTCATCAACAGGCATTTCAGGATAAATGATGGTTATGACTAAAGTAGTAATGATGGAAATCAGAATAAATGCTACTGCTCCAACAACAAAAAGTAGAATGGCTTGAAGAAAAGGAGTAAATGAATCAAATTTTTCTTTCATTAGGCTAAGACTTCTTTACGTTGAGAATCTAATTTCAGGAGAATAAGAATCATGATTAAAAAAGACATCATTGATGAACCACCATAGCTAAAAAATGGCAGAGGAATTCCGATTACGGGAATAATTCCAATGTTCATGCCTACATTTATGCCAAAGTGATAAAAGATAATCATGGCGACGGAATTAGCGTAAACCCGGGCAAATCTGCTCTTTTGTCGTTCTGCGATAACGATAATTCTAATCAGCAATGTTGTGAAAAGAACAACCAGTGTTGCTGATCCAAGAAAACCCCATTCTTCTGAATAAACAGAAAAAATGAAATCGGTTTCACTTTCAGGAACGTGTTTACTTCTAGGACTCGATAAAAGTGCTTCTTGGTAACCAACACCAGAAAATCCTCCTGAACCAACAGCAGCCAAAGCCCTGTTTCTATTGTAATCTTTTCCGTCTTGATCTTGGATTTTCCCTAACCATAAATCAATCCTGTCTTTCTGGTGAGACTGTAAAACATTCAAGTAAGTGTAAGAAATTAGTCCTACAAGTCCCACAGTTACAATGTAAACGATAAGAATCGCTGATCTCATCTTCTTTTTACTTCTTTGGGCAGCAAACCTCTGATTGATGAAGAAGGAAATTCCAAATAGAAGGGTTATTATGAAAAGCAAGAGCATCCATCCGGGTAAATCATATCCTGGTAAAAATGAAAATGTATGCTTGGATTCTGTAAAATAGAGTGTAATTATACTGAGGAAAATCACGATGAATAAAACAGGAATAAAGTGAATTCCAACAAAAGTATGTTTGAATCTTAATCCTAAAACACGATTAGAGAAAAATAAAATAATAGGATCAAAAGTAATTCCTTCTCGATACATTACAAAGAAAAATGCGGTAAAGACTAAGAATGTTCCTGTATCATTTTGGATTAAAACCAAGAGCATAGTTGCAATAACTAAGGTTAAAGCCATTGTTAAAGATTGTTTTGAAATCAATTTTCCTCTGTTCTGAGAAATGATATAGGCCAACATCAATGCGGTGGTCAACTTGGAAAATTCGGAGGGTTGCACACCAAAGGGACCAACACCAAGCCAAGACCGCGCTCCGTTGATGGGCTCAGTAAACAAAACTAGAATTAAAAGAATAATTACAGCTATAAAGGCCAAGGGCGTTAATTTTCGGATATATTCCGCATCAATCAAAGAGATTACAATTCCCATAAAAAGACCTATGCCAATCCACATAAGCTGTTTACCGTACATTGTTTTTAGGTCAAACAAAAATGGTCTATCCGGATTAAAGGCAGCAGAATAAATATTGACCATTCCCATCAACAATAGAAGAGATACAATAATAATTGTAAACCAATCCCACCCAACCGTCTTTTCTCTGTAATTATTCATTGATGTTAGTAAAGTGCTTTTCTAGAATTCTTTTTTCTTTTAAAGTATCAGCAATTTCTCCTGTAAGGTATTTCTCCATCATTAAACTTGCAATTGGAGCAGCCCAAGTTCCACCAAAACCAGCATTTTCAACAAATACAGCAATGGCAATTTTCGGATTGTCAAAAGGCGCAAAAGCCATAAAAACAGAGTGATCTTCCCCATGTGGATTTTGTGCTGTTCCTGTTTTTCCCGAAACTACAATGTCTTTTATTCTGGCTCTTCTGGCAGTACCGTGGGGCTCATTTACTGCGGCGCGCATTCCTTCTTTCACAGAGGCAAAATGTTTAGCGTCTATCATGGTTTGCTTTTTAACCAGAAATTTGTCTTGTGGACCTTCTGTACCAATGCTTTTGACTAAATGTGGTTCATAATAAAATCCATCGTTGGCCACAATTGCTGCTAAATTTGCCATTTGTAAAGGAGTCATTTTAACCTCTCCCTGACCAATACTGTTCGAGCGAATGGTAGAAAAGGCCCAGCGAAATTCACCATACCAATGATTATAAAAAGCAACATTAGGAATTACTCCACTTCGCAAGCCATAAATATCCGTTTCAGGTTTGATTCCAAAGCCAAAGCTGTGCATGTACTTTTCCCAAAGCGCCAGTCCTTCCGCTGCATCTTTAAAATTGCTTGTGTGTTTTCCTTGCTGAATGATCTTCTTTACTTCGTAGTAGAAATAAGGGTTGCAAGAGAATTGAATGGCTTTTGCAACGCTATTTGCAGGAGGGTGATTGTGACAACCCACCCAGGATTGTGTACATGGAAAAGAGGCATCTTCTGTTATTACGCCTTCTTGCAATCCAATTAATGCATTTACCACTTTAAAAATTGAACCTGGAGGATATTCTGCAGCCAGAGGTCTTGGGTAAAAGGGTTTTAAAGTATCCTTGTATAATTTTCTATAGTTGGTTCTGATGTTTCGCGTTCCCACCATTAAATTAGGGTTGTAACTTGGAGCACTTACCATTGCTAAAATTTCTCCCGTTGAAGGTTCAATGGCAACAACAGAGCCTAGCTTGTTTTTCATGAGTTCTTCTCCATACGCTTGAAGAATAATGTCAATTCCCAAATGCAGTGGAGGACCTTGTTGCGCGTTGGTATCTAGTTTTCCTCCGGCAAAATTATCTACTAATTTTCCTCTGGAAGAAGTAAGAATCACTTTTGTTCCTTTTTTTCCGCGTAATTCATATTCGTAGTATTTCTCTAGTCCAGAGCGACCAATAAAATCTCCCACATTGTAGAATCTTCTATCTGCATTTAATTCTGGTCCACTGATTTCATTGAGATAACCGTAAATATTTGCGCCATACGGATAGGGATAATCGCGCATACTCATGGGTTCTTCATAGAAACCTTGGAAATCAGATAAGTCCATGGCGATTTCAGAAATTTCATCCGCCGAAAGTTCTTTTAAAAACGCATGGGGCAAATAGCTTCTGTAGTCATTAACAACGGTGTCGTTTCCTGTTTTTTTACTTCTGGTTTTTCTATCTAGTTCTTTTCTAATTTCAGCAAATCTCATGTGAACAGAATCCACTGAAAAACCAATCAGATTGGCAAAAGCCAAAGTATCCAAACTGTCGATATCATCTTCTACAAACATGAGGTTGTAGTAGGTTTTGTTGGCCACTATTTTCTCGCCATTTCTGTCATAAAGAATTCCTCTTGGTGGCTTTATCGTGATTTTCTTTTTAGACACTTCTCCAGCACGTTCAATCCATTTATCATCGATTACTTGCATGTAAAAGAGCCTAGCGGTGAAAACAACGCCAACAAAAACGAAAAGGAGGATAAAAACGAGTCGCCTATTTTCTAAATTCATACATTTTTAGACTTTTTAAAGAAAAGCACCTGGATGAGTATAAATATAGTTAAAGTTATAATGGAACTGAGTAGTGTGCTGCTAAGAATTTCCTTCCAAGCCGACCATTTGAAATATTCCAATCCAAAAAACCAAAGGTGGTGGAGTAGAATGGTAATTCCAGAAACTTTCAAGAACCATGGGTAACCCCAGTCTTTGGCGATAGGTTCTTTAAGAATGTCGTAACCATCTCGCGGTGCAAATTGGCGGAAAACAGCAGGTCTGATAAAGGCGATAAACACAGCAGCACTGGCATGCAGGCCAAAGGTGTTCATAAAGAAATCTACTCCTATTCCGGCAATAAATGCCAGAATCATGAGTACTACTGGACGCGTATCGAAAGGGAGCATGATGATAAACAGAGGGTAAATCATGGGATGAATGCCGTAGCCAAAGGACAATTGTCCAAAGATTAATCCTTGTGCAAGCACGAAAATCAATAAACGAAGTATGTTTTTTACGAGATAATTCATTGCAATTGCTGGATGTTTTTTTCTAGGGCTTCTAGCTCCAATTTATGGATGTTTTTGATGACATAAACATACCTTAATTTTCTCATGTCTTGGTTAAGCCTTACGATTATATCCCATCTAGGCTGTCCTTCAACAGGCTCTACCTTTTCAACCACTCCAATGGGTTCTCCTGGAGGGAAATAGCCTCCGCTTCCACGTGCCGAAACTTTCGAGCCAATTTCTACTTCTATGTCGTTGGAGAATCCTGTGAGTTGTACTCTCCGCGGATTTGTGCCTTCGTATTTAATTAAGCCATGGGCATTTGATTGATTAATGTAAGCACTAATGTTGATGTCTTTGGTTAAAACAGATTTTACAATGGCAAAGTTTTTAGAAACATCATAAACGATTCCTACGATTCCATTGGAGGAAACAACACCCATTTTTCTTTCAATTCCTTTATCACTTCCGGCATTAATGGTGAAGTAATTATTGGCATGTGAATGTGATGAATTGATTACCGTTGCTGGGATTCGTTCAAAACTTAATCTTCTTAAGGTATCGTTAATTATTGCAGTATTGGTGTCAATCGAAAAATAATTATCGGCTATTTTTCTTTCCAAACGTACATTTTCTGCCTGTAGCTTTTCATTGGCCTCATCGAGATACAGGTATTTTGCCAAATCTCTTTCCAATGACAAGAGAGTTCCTGTAACTGCGGTAGATGAATTAAAGAACTTCGTTCTCGGAAAACTCATTACCGAAAAGTAGGAACTTAGCGCGGCAATTTGCAAAATAAGGAAGACAAGAAAAACCCTGAATCTTCGGAAGAATGCTATAAACTTTAGCATGAAATTGTATTGCTTTTAATCTCTTATCAAGAATTGGAAACGGTTTATATTTTTTAATGCGATGCTCGTACCTCTTGCTACAGCTCTTAGTGGATCTTCTGCAATGTGAACAGGAAGCTTTGTTTTTAAAGACATACGTTTATCTAATCCACGCAGCATTGAACCACCACCCGCTAAATAAATTCCAGTTTTGTAAATATCTGCAGATAATTCTGGAGGTGTCATTTCTAGAGCACTCAAAATTGCTTCTTCGATTTTAGAGATTGATTTATCTAAAGCGTGTGCAATTTCAACATAACTCACAATGATTTCTTTTGGAATACCCGTCATTAAATCTCGTCCACGAACAGCGAAGTCTTCTGGAGGAGTATCCAATTCTGGTAATGCAGAACCTACTTCAATTTTAATTTGTTCAGCAGTGCGCTCTCCAACCAAAATATTGTGTTGACGACGCATGTATTCTTCAATATCTTTTGTGAAATCGTTACCTGCAACACGAATAGATTTATCACTCACAATTCCTCCAAGGGCGATTACAGCAATTTCAGAAGTACCTCCTCCTATGTCAATAATCATGTTTCCCATTGGTTCTTCCACATCAATTCCAATTCCTATTGCTGCGGCCATAGGTTCGTGAATTAAGTACACTTCTTTTGCTCCGGCGTGTTCTGCAGAATCTCGAACGGCTCTTTTTTCCACTTCTGTAATTCCTGAAGGAATACAAATAACCATTCTTAATGAGGCATTAAAGAGACTTTTACGCTTCTTAATCATTTTGATCATTCCGCGAATCATTTGCTCAGCACATTGGAAGTCGGCAATAACACCATCTTGAAGAGGACGAATAGTTTCAATGAGCTTATGGGTTTTCCCATGCATTTGTTGCGCTTTTTTACCAATGGCAACAATCTTACCGGTTTGAATGTCTCTTGCAACAATTGATGGTTCGTCCACAACAACTTTATCATCCATAATGATAAGCGTGTTGGCCGTTCCTAAATCTATTGCAATGTCTTGTGTTAAAAAGCTAAATAATCCCATATTCTTGTTGCCGAGCTAAAAGTGTCTTTATTCGTGTAGTAAATTCACTCCCAAAATTAAGGAAATTAATGTACTATTTTTTAATTTTTTTGTTTTAATGTTTAAAGTGGCGATTTCCTGTGAAAACCATTGCCATTCCATGTTCGTCACAATAGTTAATTGACAATTCATCTTTGATTGAACCTCCTGGTTGAATAACGGTGTTGATTCCTTCTTTATTCGCAATTTCCACGCAATCTGGGAAAGGGAAGAATGCATCAGAAGCCATTACCGCTCCGTTTAAATCAAAGTTAAATGATTTTGCTTTATGAATGGCTTGATTTAAAGCATCAACTCTTGAGGTTTGTCCTGTTCCACTTGCCAATAATTGACCGTCTTTGGCCAGAACAATTGTATTTGATTTTGTGTGTTTCACCAGTTTATTGGCAAAAGCTAAATCCTTATTTTGCTGCTCAGTTGTGCTTGCTTTTGTTACCGTTTCAAAATCTTCAATTTTATCGGTGATTAGATCTCTGTCTTGCTCTAAAACTCCGTTTAAAATAGTTCTGAATTGTTTTTTTGGAAGATCAAATGCTTTGATGACCAAGATAACTCTATTTTTCTTAGATTTTAAAATTTCAATGGCTTCTTCATCAAAAGCAGGTGCAATAACTACTTCACAGAATAAATCGTTGATTAAAGTTGCTGTTTTAACATCAATTTTTGAGTTAGACATTAGGATTCCTCCAAAAGCAGAAACTGGATCTCCGGCTAAGGCCGCTTTATAAGCCTCTTCAATCGTAGGGCGAGTAGCTAAGCCACAAGCATTATTGTGTTTTAAAATAGCAAATGTTGGATCTTCATTTTTGAAGTCTTCCATTAAGTTAACTGCGGCATCAACATCCAATAAATTATTGTAAGAAAGTGCTTTTCCGTGTAGTTTGTCGAAAATACTATCTAAACCACCATAGAAAATTCCTTTTTGGTGTGGGTTTTCTCCATATCTCAAAACTTCTGCTGTGGTAATACTTTGTTTGAAAACCGCTTCGTCATCGGTATTGAAATAGTTGAAAATGTGTGTGTCGTAATGTGAACTTACGTTGAATGCGTCTTTTGCATAAGCTTTTCTTTGCTCAATAGTGATTTCTCCTTTTTGATCTGTAAGAATGCTTAGGAAATCTGCGTATTGCTCTGTTGAAGAAACCAACATTACGTCCTTGTAATTTTTTGCAGCTGCACGAATCAAGGAAATTCCTCCGATATCAATTTTCTCTATAATTTCTTCGTGAGTTCCTCCTGCGGCTACGGTTTCTTCGAATGGGTAAAGGTCTACCATTACTAAATCAAAAGATGGAATATCAAATTCTTTTAATTGTTCTTGATCTTTTTCGTTGTCTTTTCTATTCAAGATTCCACCAAAAACTTTAGGGTGAAGTGTTTTTACTCGACCACCCAAAATTGACGGATAAGAAGTTAAATCTTCAACACGTTTAACCGCTATTCCAAGATCCTCAATAAATGACTGTGTTCCTCCTGTGCTGTAAATCGTAACGCCTTGATTTGAAAGTTCTTTTACGATTGGTCCAAGACCCTCTTTATTGAAAACAGAGATGATTGCACTCTTGATTTTTGTATTGCTCATAACCCATTTGATATTAAGCGGACAAAAATAAGTAGTTTAACTGAATTAAGGCTCTTTTTATAAGCAATTTGCAGAATGTTTTTGGGCTTTTGGTCGTATGCTGTAAAAAGCTAATCAAGCATAATGCCTATCCGATACTTTACCAGTAAATATATCTAACCCAGCCATAATGTGATTCAGCGGTAAACTAACAAGATCCTTCACAAATTTCTTTGTTCAACCAGTTGAAAAAAGAAATCCGCTTCAGGATGACATTAAGCTAGGGTCATATTTCAAGTGAGAGGGGAAAATCTTAATTTTCAACTCTGGAAGGATCTAGCTTAGTTAAAGAGAGTACTTTTTATTGCAGTATATTAAATAGCTGGTAAAGTTCCCGATAAGCATTAAAGCAAATCAAGTCTGCTGCCTAAAGCCAAAAAAATCAACTATTCACCATGTGTTGTGCTAACTGTGGGAATTTATTATATAATTCTGTAGCATTTTCTTCTGAAAGTGACAATGTAGAAATCGCTCCCTTCATACAAGAAAGCCAGGCAATCATTGCGTTTTGGTCAATTTTGTGAGGTAAGTGACGCATTCTCATTCTTGGTGGACCATATTTTTCAATATAGCGCAGCGGACCACCCAAAAACTGGGTTAAGAAGCGAAATTGTTTATCTTTAATTTCATCAATGCTGTCCTCGTCAAATAATGGAATTAAAACAGGGTGTTGATAAACCCTTTCGTAAAAAGCATCGACAAGATCTTTAATGTTATGCTCTCCTAATCTTTCGTATAGTGTATTGTCAAATTCTTGTGTCATGACCCCAAATTTAGTTATTTTAGCGCATGAAAACACAGTCATCAATGCTAATAAATGGTTTATAAATTCATAATTTTCTTTTTTTTATTGCCATCACTGCTTCTTAGTCAAGAGAAAATCAAGCAGGATTCTGAATCAGGAATGAACAGTAATATTGGAGACTGTATTGGTGCAATTACAATTGAGCCAAATGTTTCTTCGAATGTTCAATTAACAGGTGCTGGAGGTGAAGTTGATGATTTTAAATTCTTCCCTAACGTTTTAGAAGGTGCCGAAATCAACAGCTTGTGGTTTAATTGTGAAACAAAATTACCAGGTTTCTTATCCATTACACTTGAAAAAGCTGATTTTTCATTCAATTATGTCGCTTTTTTGATTGATCAAGGTGAAAAATGTGGAGCTATTCTGAATGGTTCTATTCCTCCAATTCAAAATGGTATAGTGACAAAGAAAAATATGCTAACTTTCCTCTTGGATTCTGTTGAGATTCAGTCAAATCAGCGTTTGATTCTTTGCATCAATTCACAATCTACTGCACTATCAGACTTCACGCTTATTTCCTCCTTTGGAAATCAAATTACAGATAAAGATATTGAGGAGATGAAGAAAACCTACGACTTTAGAACGGATATTTCTGACAAAGCCTTCGAAATTAAATTGAGAGATGCACAATCTAAATTGCCATTGGTCGCTAAGGTAATTGTTTCTGGAACTAAAAAGAATAATGCGCTTTATATGGCTTCTGACTTTGTTGTTCCCAATGTTGATAATCTGAGGATGAACCTGAAAATTGATGCAACAGGATATTTCTTCGAAGATAGGGAGGTACATTTGAGAAGCCTCAAAGGCGATGAATTAGTTATTTTTATGGAGCCCATTCAAACCAATCAATCGATTGAATTGGAAGGTTTGGAATTTGTCTCCCAATCTGATGTTCTGCTGCCGTCTGCCTACGTGAAACTAAAAAGATTGAAGGATTTCATGGCCAATAATTCTGGTGTCGAAATTGAGGTTCAAGGACATGTGCATAGATTTGGTAAGAATACCTGGAGGGCAAGAAGACTTTCCAAAAGAAGGGCCAATAAAGTGAAGGAATACCTTGTGGATACGGGAATTAAGAAATCTAGAATCTCCGCTGTTGGTTTGGGAAATACTCAAATGAAACATCCTGATGCAAAATCTGATGTGGAGATTCAGGCGAATAGGAGGGTGGAGATACGGATTAGGTAATTACGAATTGTCAATTACGAATTTTTGCAGTTCCCTCTGATGCCTGAGAGCCCATTTTTTGATTAACGCAGAACCTTTGCTGGAGAAAAAAATCAAATTATAAAGGGTGAAGTAATCATAGCGACGACTTTGTTGACAAAGCATTCTATGTTGCCTTCGACAATCAAGCTTCCTTAAGAAATCACTCTCCGAATTCACTGCCTTCGACAAGCTCAGTCAACGTGATTATACTTCGGTGACTGAGTTTGTCTAAGGTGCGGAATAACAGTGGTTCATAAAGACGAAATAATGTACATAAATATTCTTAACCTCTAAAAAGTTCTGTGTTCCATTTCATCGATGTAATGGATTGATTTCTCAATTTTTTCAATTACTACGAGGTATTTTTTCTTTAACTTTTCTTCGGTTACCTTTTCGAACTCTTGATTTAAGAGTTCTAAACTGCTTTTCAAAGCATCGATTGTTGGATTTAAATTCATAATTTCTGGTTTATATGTTTTTATCGGTAAGCAATAAATGCTTACTCCGCAGTAGTCTATTTAACAAATAAAGTTTCTATTCTTGTGCGGTCACCTCTTTCTTAAGCTTTCAATATAACACTGAAATTAATCAAAAAGTTCACAGAGCTTTTGGGACAAGGAAAAATGTGCTTGTTTTTTGCGTTAAGGCTCTCTTCTGAATTGAAGCACTATTTCTCCCTACTCGTTGTATATTCAACCAACATAATCATCGATTGTTTGCTTGGTGAATCAGGAATGGGATCAAGTAATTGTAGAGCTTCGTCTTTTATTTTAATCATGTAATCGTAGGCATAATCAATTCCACCATTGTCAATCACCAGTTGAATTGCTCTTCGTACTTTTTTGGGATTTTCGTTGTGGCGTTTTACAATATTAATTAACTCCTTTCTGGTTTTTTTATCCACCTTGTTTAAAGTGTATATTAAAGGAAGGGTCATTTTTTGTTCTCTGATATCGTTTCCAGTTGGTTTTCCAATTTTTCCTGGAGTTCCATAATCAAAAATATCGTCTTTAATTTGAAAAGCCAGTCCAACTTTCTCCCCGAAAAGACGCATTCTTTCAGCTTCGTCTTCTCGTTCAACTGAAACTGCTCCCGCTTCGCAACAGGTTGCAATTAAAGAAGCTGTTTTTTGTCTGATGACCTCAAAATAGGTGTCTTCATCGATGTCTAAACGACGTGATTTTTCGATTTGAAGCAATTCTCCTTCACTCATTTCACGAACGGCCCTGGCAACGATTTCTAATGAACGGTATTTTTTGTGTTCTATGCTCATCAGTAATACCTTGGAAAGTAAAAAATCACCGACTAAAACAGCGATTTTATTTTTCCATAAGGCATTGATCGAGAAAAATCCTCTTCTTTCGTTGGCATCATCCACCACATCATCATGAACCAATGTTGCGGTGTGTAAAAGTTCGATTAATGAAGCAGAATTGTAAGTGTCCTTGCTGACTTCTCCCAGCATTTTAGCGGAAAGGAAGACAAACATTGGGCGCATTTGTTTTCCTTTTCGTTTGATGATATAATGCGTGATTTTATCTAAAAGTGGAACTTTAGAATTCATGCTGTTCCTGAAATGCTCTTCAAACTTCTCGAGTTCTTCCGCAACTGGACTTTTAATATCACTGACTTTTATCATCGGTTACAAATATAAAAAATAAAGCATGACTTAGCTTAAAATGCCTTTCTATAAGCAACAAATGAAAGAAGGATAAAGTTGTGAAGTAGGAGTTGAATTTCTTAATACATGAACAAAACCAAAGGCTTAAGGATATATTTTGTGTCATCCGGAAGACAAAATATTTTAAGCTATCGATTTCAAAAACTCCACTAAATTAACTTCTGCGGGCAAATCTAATTTTTTACGAATTCGGTAGCGCGACATTCGAATGGCTTTGTAGCTCACGTTTCTCATTGTGGCGATTTCCTTATTGGATAATCCTAAGCGTATTAATCCGCAAACATTTTTGTCCAATTCTGTGAGTTCAGGATGCATTTTTCCCAATTGATCTAAGAATTTGTAATTTACTTCTTCAACATTTTCTTGAAATTCCTTTAATTGTTCGTCTACCAACATATTATTATTGGTGTAATGGATTAAAGTTCGAACTTCTTTTTTGATTTCATCTAAGTCAGATTTATTTTTTAGAATTTCATTTAATTTTGATTTCACATCCGTTAAAACTTCTTGTTTTCGAGAAATATCTATGGCGAAATCAGTGAGGTCTTTGTTCTTATATTTCAGTTCTAATTTGGTTTTTTCTTTCTCTAATTTTTCAATTTCAAATTGATTTTCAGCCAATTCCTTTTTAACTCTCATCAATGAAATTCTTTTTCTGCTGTAGAGAAGAATAAGAACAGCCAAAGTGACAAATGAAATCAATCCGATGATTAATCTGTAGAAAAAGTGTTTGTTTTTCTCTTGAAGGACTTCGTTTTCCTGGTTTTTGAGCTTAATTTGTTGGTTTTGATTTTCCAGTTGTACATTTAGAATGTTTTCCAATAAACTTTTCTCAATGCTAAATCTTCGTTCTTCTCGTAGTGCATCATTAATTGTTTTTAGGGAATCGTAGGCCTTAAAATATTCCAGTGCTTCATCGTTTCTTTTCTGTTCTAAATTTACTTTAAAAAGCAAGTAGTATATTGGAACTAAATTTTGATTCTTCTTTGCTGACTGATTAATGGTTTCTAGACAATTTTTTAATGTTTTATTGGCCAGTTTATAATTTTTTCTTTCAAAGTAAAACCCCGCCAATTCAGCACTTGCGTTAATGGCCAGTTCAAAATCACCACTTTTTAAGTTGTAGTTAATGTCTTCGTTTAGGAATTGTATTCCTTTTTCAACTTTATCAATTTCATTCAAATAAATTGCACCTAAATTTCCTTTCAATAAAGCCATTTGAGCTGCATGTTTCTTTCTCAATAAGCTGTCATTTGCTAGCATTTCGATTCCAGTTAGGTAATAGCTTTCTGCTTTTGGAAGATCAGCAATTTGGGAATAGAAAAAACCTAAATTATTGTAGGAACTAAGTATATAGAATGAAGAGTTTGCTTTTTCTGCGGCTGCAAGTCCTTTGAAATAAGATTTTTCAGCAGCGTTGAAGTTGTTGTTTCGTAAATGGTTTTTTGCAATAGTAGAATATTCTGAGGAAGTTGCCTCATTATAATTTCCTTCTTCAAGGAACTTTAAGTTTGCGTTTAAAAGTTCATTTGATTTTTCATATTGTTCGATAAATGTATAAATCTTTGAAAACGCTCTGCGGATTTGAACACATTGAAATCTTTCTTCATTGCATAATGAATCTATGGCATATTGATACCATTTTATCCGGTCACCAAATTCATCTTGATTTTTGTAGTAATTGCCGATGAAGATAATGCCTTCGGTAAGCAAAGAATCCTGTTTGTTTTTCCGACTTAATCTGGCAAATTCTTCAAAAAGGATTTTCACTTCATTAAACTGCGCATTTTCAGTTTCTTCTTGTAGTTCATACCATTTTTGTTCAACAAAATCGTAATTTTCTTGAGCAGTGCTTTCGGTTAGGACAAATAAAAAGCCCAACAGAAAAATGATATGTAAAGAGATTTTCTTCATTTTTCTATTGGGCTAAAATAATGGATTTCTTAATCCATTGAGGTATTAATTCTTAATAAACTTCTGAACTGTTGTTTTTTCATTCGTATTGAAATGAATAAAGTAAACTGCAGCGTCCCAATTTGAAATAGAAATTGTTGAGTTTTCTTTTAAGTCTTTAATCGTTCCAGTTTTCATAGACTGACCTTGTGCATTAAAAATTGCGTAAGTTCCGTCTTGATTTCCTTTGACCTCTACGTTTATTAAATCGCTTGATGGAATTGGTGAGATGTTAATAGTTGGATCATACATTGTTTGATTTTTCACAGAAAGGTCTTCTGTAACGCTGAATTCATAAATATAGCTTGCTCCAAAATCACCTTCTAGTCTTTTAATTTGACCACCTGTCATTGATTTAAATCGCATTGTTCCTGTTCCTTCATTGTTTGCCCAAAAATCAATTCCATTTCCTCCTGTATCTTCAATCACGAAACGGTAACAACCTATCGTCAAAGCCATGGTATCATTGTAAGTTGTAGCATTGGCTAAGCTTGTTCTTTCCATGATGATGTTTCCATCTGCATCTTCAATTCTGTATTGGTTTTGATTGGCCATATTGTTGGTTTTAATCTCCAAAATAAATCTTGGTGCAACAATATCTGTTGATGTAAATTTAGAAGTGTAAGTGTTGTTTAAAGCATATTCATCTGCCGCTCCATTTACAGAAGTGATTTTTGCTTTAAAGCGATTTCCAGCACCTTGTACAACACCAGTCCAAAGTGCAGAAGTAGAAGGTAAGGTGATTTCTGCTTCCTCCAAAAATGCTAAATTTCCTGTCCAATCAAAAGATTCAACAGTTCCTCCGTTAATTGAATATTCAATCGTTAGTGAAGTAATGTTGCTGCTTCCAGAGTTTTGAACAGTAATTAATGGATCACTGCACATTGGATTTGTTCTTCCAAAAGAAATTTGATCATTTGGTGCTTGAACATTTACAATTCTAGCATCTGTACTAAAGTTCGTTGCTCCGTAAGAAGTTATTTGATGACTTACAATGTATCGTGAATCTCCAGTTGCGCCTAAAACATTGTAATCAACATCAATTTGATCGTTATTGATGAAGTTCGTTACGTCCCATTCTTCAATTTGAGTTGGCATTCCAGGACACCATCCTGCACGGTCATAAATCCAAGTTCCTCCTTGTGGATAAATTGGGTTTTCTCCACAATCCATCCAAACTTGCCATTGGAAATTTTGCTGACCATTATTTACTTGCAATGTGTGCTGACGAGGAATAAACTCACCTTCTTGACCATGACCTGTAATGGCTGACGTGATTTTAGCGACTTGCGTTGCAGGATCTAAATCAACTGTGCGCGGCTCGTAATGTTTGTTGGCATTAATATTTGTGTGATTCACCATGTCTACTCTCCAAATCTGGCGCATATCCAAAACTTCTCTTGTTGGCGTTCCATGAACAAACAAGAATTGAATATCAATATCTTCTTGCCATTGACCTCCTCTTGTCATTTTTAGTCCACGATTTCCTTGAAGGATTGGATAAAAATCTGTTACATCAAAATACCATGCAACACCTTCCATTCCTAAATCTAAATTAACACCATAAGGCGTTACTAAGGAGAGAATTTCCAGCGAACTTGGCGAACGGTAGAAATAGTCAATCACCGAATTGGAGAGTAAAAATGCGTTGGCGTCTATATTATCGCCAATTAACGTCCCATTGATGTCATAAGTCGTATGTGCTTTTGGATAATAATTCAAATAGCTTGTTACGATATCTGAAGAATACGTTCCATTTGTAGGATCCAAAACGTTTTCTGCTACTACGTAGTTTTCTTTCATGATTGAATCCTTTTCTTGTGTATTGGTGATGTTTAAAGTATAATCTGCTTGGTGTAAAGTAATGTCTGGAATAATTGAACTTTTCGAGAAATCAAACTTATGTTCACTCGACGAACGTTTCCCGAAAACTGTGCCTCCTTTGATTTCTCCGTCATTATTATTTGGCGATAAATCGTCGATCATGTTTGTTGTTCCGTCAAAAACATAGTTCAACTGCAGATTCGCATAATCTGGGTGATTTGCATCAACTCTAGAATGCATGAAATTTTGAATGGTTGCCGCTGATAATTCAGCATTCCAAATTCTGATGTCGTCCATCCCTCCGTTAAAGTAGTTATTCCAGTCACCTCTAGAAATTTCAACTTCATTAAAAGCACCTGTGTTTACAACGATATTATTCACGTCGATATTATTTACTAATGCACCATCAACGTAGAATTTTGTTCCTGAAAGACTAATTCCCGACATAGAAATTGCGATATGGTGCCATTCTCCATCATTAACTACGAAATTTCCTGTTACAGAACCATTGTGAACTTCTAGTTTTGGTCTTCCGTCTTGGTTTACCTTAACAGTAAATCTTTTTCCTGGCAATGATTCTCCCCAAGACATTACATCTACTTCTGTTCCCTCTGTTTTAATCCAAGCTTCGATTGTTCTGTCGGCATTTCCTGTAACTCCTAAATAACCAGGAACTGAAATATAGTTTCCAGGGAAGAATTGAACAAATTGATTTTCATTATTTGTTAATGATTGAGCCGCTCCAATATCTGTAGCTGAAAGTGCAATTGGTGTAGAATTGTTATTTGAAGAAGAAACTATTTCAACCAACAAATTGCCACCCGTCCAGTTGAATGGTTGGAAAAATGGAATTTTGTTTTGACCATTGGTCAATGTTAAATCTCCGTGATAAACTTCTGTTCCGTTAATTAAATCGGTATAAGGCGCGTCATTCAAATCAGTAACCGTAATTTCTTTTAATCGGATAGATAAATGATTTAGAGAATTTGTGCTTCCATTGCTGAAAAGACTCAAAGCGTCAATATCTCCAATCGTTAAACCCGCTGTTGTTAATTGTGCCGCTGTTAGCATTACGAAACTTCTACCACCTCTGTTTGTGTGTGAAAGTGTGGAAGAGTTTTGTGTTCCTCCAGTTGTTACAACAGCATTTGTTTCGTTTGCAGTTGCCGTAATTTGAACGTCATAATGTTCGTTTGAATAAACATTGTATGTTGGAGTTGTGCTGTAATTGTCATCACTTGAAGCATAAGGATAAACGATATATTCGTCAATTGTCGCCTTAACTGAATCTAGCCTAGTGGAATCGGTGATGTAAGTATTACAAGAATAATCCCACTCTCCACAACCTTTGTTTGTTTGACCAGGTACTCCCGGAGAAACCAATCCATCTTTACAACGCATGGTGTATTTCATCCAGATACGCTCCACCTCATTTGAGTTGAAGGTTGGAAAAACAATCTGCGTGTCTCTGACTACACTGTTGAAATTTAATGTTTGAACCACTGTGGTGTCACCAGGGTTTTGGCCAAAAGAAAATGGGCTGGTGATGAGTAACGCTAAAACTGTGATTAGCTTTAAAAATCGATTTTTCATAATGCACTAATATTTTTCGCTAAAATAGAGAGAATAATACGAAAATCAATTTAATGTATGTCTACATTAGGACTACAACAGCTGTTTTTTTAGTTTTAAATTAGTTGATAATCAAGCTTGTTGTTTGTTGGGTAAGTCTCAAAATGAAAACTGCACTAAAAATGAGTTGTTGGCTCGAAGTAGAGAATTACGAACTAGAAAAGAAAGACTTAGTTCTCATGTAAGATGCTGATTGATTGCGTTTCCCCCTTCGGAGGGGGACAAGGGGGAGGATTTTTAGTAATGAACAAGAGTGCTGAGTTTTGGAGTGTTTCAAACTGAATATTTTCTGTAAATCTTGAGTTTGCTTTTTATTTATAGCTTATAGCAAGTCCTCCCTCTGTATCTCCCTCCAAAAGGGAGAGGTGAGATTTACCTTCGAACTAAAATTGGTGTTTGATTATTAAAATTATAATGTCAAAATTGATTGCAATAATTCCTTTTACAACATAAACCACACAAAAAAATCGGTGAAAATCCGCGTTGCATGCATCCGTGTCATCCGCGTTCCGTCATCCCACCAATAATCCTACTCAAACTCAATAATCAACTCGCCTTTCTCAACAACGGTTTCTTTTTCTTTAACAATTGCTTTTACTTTTCCTTCTCCTTCGGCTTTGATTACGTTTTCCATTTTCATGGCTTCCAAAGTAAGAAGTGGAGTTCCTTCTGTAATTTCGTCTCCAACTTCGACAGAGAATTTTAAAATACGTCCTGGCATTGGCGATTTCAATTGGTGAAGCTTTCTTACTTTCTTCTTGTCTAATCCCATTTTGTGAATCAACTCATCAATAGGACGTTCTTTTTTGACTTCGAAAGTACGTTGGTTGACTTTAATGGTCATTTTTTGGTCTTCAGTTGCAGCTTCAACAATTTCGCCATGAAATTTCTTACCCATAAAATGAATATTGAAATAAGTGTCATCAATCCATTCTACTGAACTGAATCCTTTTTCCCCTTTTACTTCATTTCCGTCAACAATGTATTTCGCTTCTGCCATTTTCTGATTTTTTAAAAGTCAATCTTCACAAATATAATTTTTCTCCTTGAATGTTCTTTAAAATCTTTCCTTCTAAATCAAAAATTGACCTTTTTAACTTCAAATGAGACCATAGCTCTATCATTTTAAAAGAAATTCAATTTATATTCTCATTTTTGTTCTGTTAAATAAAAATCAATTTTATGAAAAGAATATTCACTGTAGTTGTTTCTCTTGGTTTATTGGCTTCTTGTGGAACAACCAAAGAGAAGAAAACACAAGATAAAGTTTCGGAACAAACCGAATCAAGTACGGAAACTAATGTTGCAAGTGATGCTTCAGATGAAGAGAATTCTAAAATAGAAATCATTGAAAGACCACATTATAATCCATCGGCGACAATTCTAACAGATTTGAAACACACAAAACTAGAAGTAGATTTTATGTGGGAAAAATCTCAAATGAATGGAGTAGCAACGCTAACTTGTTCGCCTTATTTCTATTCAACAGATAGTTTGATTCTCGACGCTAAAGCAATGCAAATTCATTCCGTAAAAATGGAGGGGAAAGATTTGAACTTCAAATATAATGATGCCAATTTCTTGAGAATAAAATTGGATAAAGAATATTCAAGAGATGAAGAATATACTGTTGTGATAGAATATATCGCCAAGCCAGAAGAAAAATTGGAAGGCGGTTCAAGCGCAATTAGCAGCGATAAAGGATTGTATTTTATTAATCCGAAAGGAGAAAATGAAATGCAAATGCCACATATTTGGACACAGGGAGAAACCGAAGCAAGTTCAGTTTGGTTTCCTACAATTGACCGACCAAATCAAAATACAACACAAGAAATTTTCATCACCGTAGAGGATAAATACAAGACTTTATCTAACGGTAAGTTTATATCTGCAACAAAAAATGCAGACGGAACAAGAACAGATTATTGGAAACAAGATTTACCTCATGTTCCTTATTTATTCATGATGGCCGTTGGTGAGTTTGCAGTAGTGAAAGATACCTACACAAAGCCTGACGGAACAGTAATTCCTTTACATTATTATGTTGAGCCAGAATGGGAAGAACATGCACAGGCCATTTTTGGTGAAACGCCTCGCATGATTGAATATTTCTCTGAATTGTTGGGAGTTGACTATAAATGGGATAAATATCACCAAGTGGTGGTAAGAGAATATGTTTCTGGTGCAATGGAAAACACTGGGGCGGTTGTTTTTGGCGATTTTGTTTATCAAACGAAAAGAGAATTAATCGATGACAATAACCATGCAATTATCGCCCATGAATTGTTTCACCATTGGTTTGGAAATTTAGTGACTTGCGAAAGCTGGGCAAACCTTCCATTAAATGAAGCTTTTGCAAACTATTCTCAATACTTGTGGGACGAGGAATTTAGCGGAAGAGACCACGCAGATTATGTTGCAGAAAAAGAGGCCGATGGTTATTTCCAATCTTCAAAACAAATGGGTTATCACGACATGATCTGGTTCGATTATGAAGATAAAGAAGATATGTTTGATGCACATTCTTACAATAAAGGAGGTAGAATTTTACACATGCTGCGCTACTATTTGGGAGACGATGCGTTTTTTGAAGGGTTAAAGAAATATTTAAACGACAATGCTTTTCAGCCTGTAGAAATTCATCATTTGCGTTTGGCTTTTGAAGAAGTGGCTGGAGAGGATTTGAATTGGTTCTTTGAACAGTGGTTCTTGTCTGCTTATCATCCAAAACTAAATATTTCGCAAGAAGTGGCAGAAGGAAAAGTAACAGTTAACATTAATCAAACACAAGATTTAGAAAAAGCACCTTTGTACAAATTGCCGTTAAAAATTGGTGTTTATGCGAATGGTGAAAAAGCTTCTTATGATGTTGTTGTAGATAAAAACATCAACACATTTACTTTCGATTTTGAGGGAGAGTTGGAAAATATTGTAGTTGACGAAGACAGGACATTGCTGGGCGTTTTCACTCACAAAAAACCACGTGAATGGTATGTTCACCAATATTACAATGCTCCACGTTACAAAGACAGAGAAAAAGCCTTGACTTACGGTTCGCGTTTACAAGCCCCTGCAGGAAAACAATTGATTTTGGATGCTTTGGAAGATGATTTTTGGTACATCCGTCAGTTGGCGATTTCAAAATTGAATAAACTAGGAGCAGACAAAAATCAAGAAGTGTTTGAATATTTGAATACAATGGCTACTTCGGATGAAAATTCACAAGTGAGATCTACGGCGATAAGCACGCTGGCTAATGATTTTTTCAAAGCTGAATTTGAAGGGAATACACGAACTATTTTAATTGACGCAATTGAGAAAGACAGTTCTTATTTAGTGGTTTCTGCTGCTTTAAATGGATTAACGAAAGGAACAAAAAATGATGTTGTGAAAGTTTTGAAATTCGCAAAAGACCTTGAAAAAGAACGTTCTTCTGCATTGAAAGCACAATTAATAGGGATTTACAAGAATTTTGGTGATGTTTCCAACATAGAATTTATGTCTGACGCAATTACAAGCGGTGATATTTCTGGTTATGATGCAATAGGCGGAGTATTAAATTATGCCTCTTTTTACCAAAGCCAAGATGTAAAAACAAGAATGGAATATTTCTATGTGTTAGAACGCTTATCTAACAATGGCGGAGCTTATGTGAATGCAGTTCTACCAATGGCGCTGGTAAATTTAGCAAGAGCTGAGGAAGCCATTTTAGAAGATTTAGAAAAACAATCACAGGAATTAGAATCCGCTGGAAAATCTGGTGAGGCCACGGTTATACAGGGGAAAATGGATCAGGAACAGAAATATATGGATAAATTGATGTTGTTGATTGAGAATGTATCGGGATAATTTGAAATTACAAACCGTAATCCATAAAACAAAATTCCCATAACGTAAATCGTAAAACCCATAACGTAAATCGTAATTCCCATAACGTAGAGCCACACGGCCGTGTGGCTCTACGTTATGGGAATTACGTTATGGGAATTACATTGCGGGTTGTCCGTGGTGAATCATCCGATACGGCCCAAACGATGGTCAATTAACGTTTAAATTTTCCGATTTCCGATTTTATGGTTGAAATCCCTATTCATCTATGAATTTAAACGACCTTTTCTTTCAAAAGTAAAGGTCGTTTTTGGTTTCACTATAAATTCATCAATTTCCATAATTGGATACGCCAAAAAGTTGATTGCTCCAGAAGCTGGTCCAGGATTAAATTGTATATCTCTTCCGTTAGAAAGTTCAATTCGGTTAGCACCATGGTGTCCGAAATAATAGGTTGCCAAAGCTGTATATTTGTTGGCTTCGCTAATGTCAACTGGCCACCATTTTCCTTCTGCGTAAAACTCCGCCCAACAATGGTAACCATTAATTCCACCTTCGTCTCTGTCTGATGGAATCGAAGCTCCAATTGCAAAACGAGCCGGAATGTCTACAGATCTTGCCAAAGCGATAAAGTAAGAATGGAACTCGCTGCAATTTCCACTTTGTGCATCACAAGCATAAACTGCGTCTCCCGTCCCGTAAGTTCCTTCTTCGTTTTTAATGTATTTCATGCTGTCAATCACATAATCATACAATGCTCTGGCTTTAATTAATGGATCGTTTTTCGTTTTATTTCCAATAGCAAAAAGTGCGATGTCCTTAAATTGTTTTCCAACTGGAATTAAAGTGTTGGGTTTTAAATATTGCTCTAAATCCTCATCTTTATCCGCTTCGTAAGGACTTTTCTCTAGACGTTTTACGCTGTATGCAATTGAGATGTCCTTGTGACTGTGACTTTCATCTAGTTCTAAATAAAGCACCTTGTTTCCGAATTGATCATCTGTTAAATAGTTTTCTTTAACGGGAATATCTACAGAAAGCATTTCAACTTCTTGAAAGGGATTTGTTTCGGCGATTGGAATCCAAATTTTTCCTTTTCCATCAATTTCTGGAAGCGTGAGGTCATAGTAAAACTCAAATTCATCTTGACCTTCTACAACGCCAAGTAAACCTTCATCAGCATTTTCAATAGGAACAGTTGACCAAGTTTTATCCTCTTTATTTTGTCTCCAAGTATAAAATGGTTTTCCATTCAATTTATGAATATCGGTTCTCACTACATTCATGCTGTCCTCTGTTCCTTCAAGGAAAAAATCAACATCATAAACATCTCCTTTTTCGTCGGCTAAATCGACACAAGCGAAATAACTTCCTGGACCTAAATGCGATAAATATTCTGTATGAACACGTACCAATCGTAAATCTAAATCAAGCGAATCATTTTTAATGTTGAATGTTCCACCCGATTTTTCAGTGGTTTCAAGAATATATTTCTTAATTCCCTCTTCAATTTTCTCAATGGAAACATTTTCTTCATATTGGATTTGTTCCTCAACTTCTTGTTTGGCGTCAGCTTGCTTTTTTTCTTCAGAATTGCAACTGAAAAATAATAAGCTGGTCAATAAAACTGGGAAAATAGAAAGTTTAATATTCATGAATTTGTTGTTTGGTGAAGTAAAAGTTGGTTGAGTATTATAATTAGCGATTTTTATTGATAACCTAATTATTTACCTTCTTTAACGGGGGAATATCTAGTTGAACTTCAGAGGTGCTATGAATCCATTATTGCTAGTTTTACTCCGTTTCGATAATGTAAATAAAATTAGATGACTCTTCAACAATTCTTGAAGGACTCCAATTCTTTACAGTTCCTTTTTCTAAATTGAGTTCAACCTCTTTTATTTGGGAGAGAAAAAAAGCTAAATAATTAACCTTAATGGCATAGTTTACATTATCAGCAAGATCTGATCTTATTTTTGAAGAAATCACACCGATTATTTCTCCTTGACTATTAAAAAGAGGACCTCCACTACTTCCCGGTTGTACTACTGCGGAAAATTGAAGCTGACTTATACTGCCTTTGTAACCGGATAAAGAATTTATCGTTCCAGAAGATGCTTTTATTTCTTCTCCCATAATGTTTTTCAAAGGATAACCCAGTGCTAATACTTCTTGTGCTTTTCTGATACTGTCAACGTTTCCAAATTGATATGGAGGATTAGAGAATTCAATTAGGTTTGAATTTACTTTTAGTAAGGCCAAGTCATTTTGACCATCTGCACTCACTAATTCAGCTTCAAAGGAGGTGTTAAAATCACCTTTTATACCTCTAACAATAATTTTTTTAGCTCCTTCAATTACATGATTATTGGTAATTATGTATCCATCTTTATTGATCAAAAAACCTGTTCCTTGACTCGGTCCTATCTTATTTGCCACAATTGATGCTCTATTTATAGGAGCATCAAGGTTCTCACTATATGTCATTTTGTTGTCCTTGGCTTTTTTCAAATGTTTTTCAATATCTTCTTTTTCAAACTGTTCAAATCGAAAAGCGTTATATAACACATAATATTCTTTATTTGCTTCAACTTCTATGATCAGTTGCTGACTTGAAAATGAGGCAGTAGTATTTGGGGTAGCAGGACAAGATTCTTCAACGGTAATAGCAATTTGTCCTGTGGAATATATTTTATATTCTACATGGGATTTTAAGCTTAAATTGAACTTTCTTTGATTTGGGAATATAATATCCGATGCACAACTGGAACCTAGAAAATTCCCGCTTCTAATTAAATTAATAGTTGAGTAGTTCAAACTTTCAGTGTCTTGAGCAAAAGTGCCAAAACCTATTAGATTAATAATAGTCAACAGAATGATTTTTTTCATATTTGGTTTTGGATGTTATTTATTAATCAGCTGAGCACAGCTTATTTAGTTTCGCTTTTTCTGAAGGTGAAAATATCAAAGATAAAAAAAATAGAGTTGTTTAAAAAAGAAATCGATCTTTTTTATAATGAGCTGATGACTAGGGGGGTATTAAAAATAGTTTGATTCTATAGCGTTCAATTAGTTATAGTACCTCTGCTATCATGTTGGATTCAGACGAGCTGTTCAGTCGGGTCAGTTGGTTAAGTTTTTCTTCTATGTAGTTCGCAATTGATTCAATCCGCTTAATTCTTGACCAATTTGATTAATACCATCTAAGATTTTTTCACTTTGTTTAGCTGAAGTTTTTTTTGTTCCAAAGACATATTGAGAGAGCAAAGTAGCATTCATTCCGATTCTTTCCGCAAGAAATTAAGCGTTTAGCACCTTGTAATACTTGAAGAATTGATTAAAATCTATTTCGAATTTAATACTGCTGGAATCAACTTTAACTTTTTTATCCTCGAAATGTAATTCGGTTGCTTCGTAAGTGATATTGATGAGTTCAGGAATTGAATTTCCAGTAGTGAATATTGGATAATCTTCTGAAAATGCAGAAAATCCAGTATTCGTTTTTTCAACGGTCATTGTTATTTTCTTCTTTTTCATATCGTGATTTTCTAGCTTGCTCAACTTCTTGTGTTATTTCATCGATTAAGATTTCGTCTTTAAATTGCCTTCTTGTTTTACCTAACAATAAAACGAATTCTGATTTATGCGTTTCCTTATTACTTTTGATTTGTGGTGATTCTATATTTTAGGTTTCTATAAAATTTAATGAATTAAGTTCAAATCACGAATCCGAACTATCGGATTAATCGATTCTATTTACCCTACATTAAAAAAATCCGTGAAAATCCGTGTTCATAGATCAGCGTCATCCGCGTTCCAATAAAGAGCAAACTGTAATGCTGTTTAATTGGTTTACTGCCTCAAGAACTTCCTCAATAATCCAATAATTTTTATCTCACCTAATCCACTTTTTTCAAAATACAATCCAACATCTTTTTACTACCTTTGCGGCATGATTAATATTGAGAATTTAAGCTTTCACTTACCACAAGGGTATTTATTTAAAGAAGTCAGCCTACAAATTAATGCAGGTGACAAAATTGGACTTGTTGGAAAAAACGGTGCGGGTAAATCCACTTTGTTGCGTTTGCTTTCAGGAAGAGAGTTGCCAACAGAGGGTAGAATACATAAAATTAAGGATGCCACTATTGGTTATTTAACGCAGGATATCGTAATTGATACCAACCAAAGTGTGTTTGATTACTTAGATTTTTCAAATGAAGATTTGAATAGAATTAGAACGCAAATCGACGATATTAATCACCAATTAACAACAAGAACAGATTACGAAACAGATTCATATCTTCAATTATTGGATGATTTGAATTTTGCCAACGAACAATTTAATTTGTTTGAAGGATATCAATGGGAAGAGAAAATTAATACTACACTTTTAGGATTAGGTTTTCAAGAAAGTGTTTTCACCAAGCCATTAAATCAATTTTCAGGAGGTTGGAAAATGCGTGCCGAATTGGCGAGAATTCTGATCAATAATCCTTCGGTTTTATTACTCGATGAGCCTACAAACCATTTGGATATTATTTCAATTGGATGGTTGGAAAAATACCTTCAGCGTTTTGAAGGAGCATTAATCACTATTTCCCACGACCGATATTTCTTGGATAACGTGACTAAGAAAACATTGGAGATTACCAAAGGTAAAATCTTGAATTTCCCTTATCCTTATTCTATTTACAAAGAGAGAAGAGCTGAAGAGATTGAAATTCTGATTAACGCACAAAAACAACAAGAGAAAGAAATCAAAAGAACTGAGGAATTAATCGATAAATTCCGTGCAAAAGCAAGTAAAGCTTCATTTGCGCAGTCATTGATGAAAAAATTAGATAAAACAGAGCTTATTGAAGTGGAAACGGATGAGGTTTCAGCAATGAGGATTAATTTTCCTTTGAGTGTTCAACCCGGAAAAGCGGTGCTAGAAATGGAAAATCTTGGTAAATCTTACGGAGATTTGAATTTGTTCAAGGAAATCAATTTATCTGTTGGAAGAGGGGAGAAGATCGCTTTGCTTGGACCAAACGGTGTGGGTAAATCTACATTGTTGAAACGGATAATGAAAACCGAAGACGGTGAAGGGACAGTAACTTACGGACACAATGTTGAAGTAACTTATTTTGCTCAAGATCAAGCGGAAAAATTGGATCCAACTAAAACAGTTTATGAAACGGTAGATTTAGTGGCCAAAGGAGAAATCCGTAAACAATTGCGTTCTATTTTAGGAGCTTTCTTATTTGGAGGAGAAGATGTTGACAAAAAAGTTGGAGTTTTATCTGGAGGGGAAAGAACGAGATTGGCTTTGTGTCAATTGTTGTTGAGTCCATCGAATGTTTTAATTCTCGATGAGCCAACAAATCACTTGGACATTCAGAGTAAAGCTGTATTGAAACAAGCCTTAAAGCAGTACGAAGGAACATTTATTATCGTTTCTCACGACCGTGAATTCTTAGAAGGGTTAACAAATAGAATTTGGGATATTGAGAACAAGCAATTAAAAATTCACCATTATACTGTTCAAGAATATCTTGCTAAGAAATCAGAAGCTTTCGAACAAGCACAGCAACAAGGTAAAAGTAATAAAACAAAAGCCAAAGAAGAAGCCGCGGCGAAAGTGAAAGCGGAAGAAGAAAAAGCAGCAGCCAAACCAGCACTTTCTTACGAAGAAGAAAAAGAACAGAAGAAAGAAATTAGCCGTTTAAAAAATGCTGTTCGCAAAGCAGAACAACGCATCGAAAAATTAGAAGTAGAAATTAAGCAAATGGATAAAATTATTGCTGATTTAGACTATTCGGATGAAGAAAAAGCAGCAGAAACTTTGAAGAAATACGATGCGCTGAAAACGGAATTGGATGAGGTGATGGAAGCTTGGGAGGAGAATACAGAAGCTTTGGAGATGGCTTAATTTAATTACGAATTGAGGTTCTAAAATTGAACCGAAAAGTACACAAAGAAGGCGCAAAGTTCGCTGAGTTTTTAAAAAAACTGTTCATCTTTCGCTTGAATTCGCTATTTTCGAGGCGTGAACGCTAACAACTTAAAATTTTAGAAATTGAAACAACTACTCCCAATAATATTTTTAAGTTTTTCTATCATAACTCAAGCCCAACAAATAGATAAAAAAGAATATGAGTTTTACCACAAAAACCCCTCATACGTCGGTTTTGGTTTGGGGCTGGATTATGGAGGCTTTGGGGGTAAATTAGAATATATATTAGTTGACTATGCAGGAATTTTTCTTGGATTAGGCTACAACCTAACTGGGCTAGGAGTAAACGGAGGATTAGTAATTAAACCTTTGGCAAAGAGACAAGTCACTCCTTATTTTCAGGGCATGTACGGATATACAGCCACAGTTAAAATAGAAGGCACAAATCAATTTAACAGAACAGACTACGGTTTTTCTCTCGGAGCAGGAATAGAAATAAAAACTAAAAAATTAAATGCTTGGCAAATTGGAGCCATCCTGCCGTTTCGTAGCAAAGGATTTAATGCGTATTATCAAGAATTAATAGATAACCCTTACGTTTCTCTATCCGGTGAATTGCCTCCAGTTGGTATTTCAATTGGTTTTAAAATCTTGATCAAAACCGACTGATAATAGTTTTTTAATTGTTTAAAGTTCTTTGCTAATAAAGGAGAACCCCGAAGTTTTTGAAACTTTTGCTTCGTTTTTCAGAAATATTAAAATCAAAGCATCTGGAATTCCACAGCCAAGGATGAGTTTTAATGCAGCATTTCATTTCTTGAAAAGTACCGAAGCGAAGCAAGCTCACGAGAACAACTAAACCATTGCGATTTGAGTCTGATTTAAGCGATTTAATGTCAAATCTGTAGCTACTTTATTATAAAAGCAAAACCTCATTTGATTTCGCCTCGATACTCAATACTCTAAACTCAATACTGACATCACAAAGGGCAAAAAGTTTTGATTTATAATTCTTGGTTTTAACCACACTTGTGCAGAGCTTGTCGAAGTAAAGAGCACACTAAGAAGACACAAAGTAAGTAAATGTATTAAAGAAGCTTATTTTACTGAATAAACTGGTAAGAGTTGTATGAAATATAAGAATGTTATTTCAGCATAGGGATTTACACCCAGAGTCTAAAGCGTCGAAGGTTTTTGAGGTGAATCGGGGAAAAAAGTTAGACGAGTTTTGTGGGAGGTATCCAAGTGTGAAGGTTTTTAGGAATAAGCCATAAGTTATACGCAGTATGCTCAAAGCTTGCTGCTTACAGCAAATGATTTTCAAAAAAAACTATGAAGTTCGATAATTTTTTATTAATATAGTGGACACTAAAAAATTATTCTTATGAAAAAAGCTCAATTAAAAACTAGACAATACCTCTGTTTATGTATAATCGGAACGGTATCTTTATTTTCAAATGGTCAAACAGATTCATTTCCTTATAACGAATTACAAATCGCAAACTATGAAGCTGAACTATCCTATAAAAATGGCTCTTTTATAGAAAATAGGGGACAACTTGGTGTATTTGGACAGCCTGATGTTAGTGCAAAAAAAGTAATGTTTTATAGCGCTCAACCAGATTTCTTTGATTTTGTATTGCGTGATAGATTGTCTTTTGTTTCTGCAATTGGTGTTGATACTACTGGCTTAAATTATGACGTAAATCGTTTGGACTTGCGTTTTTTTGATGATAGGGTAAAAAGTTATAAGACACTTTTACCTTCAGCCCATCTAATTGGTCATGCAAAAAGACATTATTATACTGGGCTTTCTTCAGCTGGATTTGAAAATATTCGAGAAGTTGGAGAATTACATTTTAAAAACTTATACAATGGAATTGATATGAGTCTGACACACAATCGTAAAGGATTAAAGGCTCTTTTCAGAATTAAACAAGGAGTTAACCCATCTACCATAAAAATGGAATTTGACGGATTAACTGGTCTTAACTTCACCGGTGGCAACGTCGATATAGATGCATACCAATCCACTTATCAGTTTCAAAAACCAGTTGCCTATCAAATAGATAATTCAGATAATATACTTTTTTTAGCTGCAACATATATGGTGGATGCAGATGGTAGAGTATATTTTAACGTACCAAACTATAATACTTCGCTTCCTGTATTTGTCTCAATTAAACAGGGTGATGATCCTGTAATAACAAAAGAAGCTGGAGATAATTTGGAGTGGAGTTCTTATATAGGTGAAGCGGGAAAAACGACCTTACACTCAGTAACAACGGATGAACAAGGAAATGTGTATTATTCTGGAGAAGCTAACAATATTGACTTTGCAGAATCCGTTGGTTTTTCACCGAATATGAATTATTCCGATGGAGGTGATGCTTTTTTGATAAAATTTAACGAGGACATTGAACCTCAATGGTACACGTTTTTAGGAGGTGATAACCCAACGGCATCGAATCAACCTGCACTTGATAAATCAATGTCTATCACTACATATACAAATAACGACATTATTATGGCAGGAATGAGTGCATCGACAGACTTGATATTAGCGGATGTTAATGGAGACGGTATTATTGACCCAACGAATGATGTATCAAGCAATCCAAATTGCGGAACTTGTTTTGACTTATTTTATGCTCGATTTAACGCCAACGGAATTTTGAACTACAGCACATATTATGGTGGGGAAGATGCCGAAATTCCTATGGAAATTATGAATAAGAGCGGTTCGATATACATCGTTGGAGAGCGGAGTACTTCTACACCTTTAATTCCGCAAGCGGGTGCTTCAAACTTTACAGATGGAACGGGTTTCATCATGAAGATTGATGCTAACAATCAACCTCTTTGGTTTAATAGTTTTGATGTTGAAAGGATCAACACCATGACTAAAAATGAATCAAACCAATTGATTATCGGTGGAGTATTGAGATTTGATAACGATATGCCGTCCTTAAACCCCTCAACTGATCCAGATTTTAACGCTTATAATGGGGGGTATTACGATGGTTTTATAGCTGTGTTTGACCAAAATGATGTACTCACCCATACCGCTTATTATGGCGGAGAATGTCGGGATATGGTAACAGACTTACAGACAGATGTTTCAACGAATATTACTTACGGTATCGGTACAGCTTATGCAGTACCTGGAAACAGTTGCACCAACCATGGTAGTGGTGATATCCCAATTATCGGTGCAGGAATGAGCAGAGCACCGTGGGGAGCAGCTGACCACCTCTTATTTAAGTTTACTCTTCCACAAGCAAATTCACCCTTAAATTTCACTTTGTCAGGCTATTTCAGTGGCGACCTTGAAGAATACGGAACCTTTTCTTACTCACCTTTTGTGGTTTGGACAAGACCCTCAATAGCTATATTAGATAAGGGTGCATACGCTATTACTGGAATGAGCAATAGTGGAAATGAACCCGTTTCAAGTTTCGGACCCAAAATTCCTTTTCCTGCCAGCAATCCTATCAATTTTTATGACAGCACACAAATCAATAACAACATTGGATCATTGGCCATGGATGCCTACATAGCAGTTTTTGATAATTCGGATGAATTGCGATATACAACATTCTTTGGTAACGGTGGATATTCTGAAGGCCCTGTTGAACTAAACTATACCAATGTAAACGAAGTGAATCGCTTATATTTTGCAGGAAATACAGGTACAGTAAATTTGCCTACAACTCCTCCAGATGAAAGGTTGTTCACAGAACCTTATGAAGTATTAACAGGGACAATGTACAACGATTATTTTAGAGATCTTGGTCCATCAAACCTGTCAGGTGATTTTGTTGCAGCTTGGGGTTCTTTTATTACGCTTGATGGGTTGTATGATACACCTCCTTTGTCAACGGATAATATGGAAAACGATCAAAATTTTACGCTTTACCCTAATCCATCAAAAAATAAAGTTAATATTGTATCGGATAAGTTAATTCGTGAGTTGGTTATATTTTCAATGGACGGAAAGATAGTTGCTAGCCAGAAAGTTAATTCAAAAACAACAACTATAGACATCAGTACGTTTCCAAAAGGAAACTATGTTGTTAAAGTAGCTACAGAAAACTCAATTGGACATTCAAAAATAGTTAAGCTATGATTCGATTAACATTTCTTTTTTGTTTGTTCGCAACTGTGGGTGAAGCTCAATTCACCCCGGTTTTTGAAATTCCGAGTAATTACAGTGGGTTTGATATAGAAGCGTTTGAAATGAACGATAACGGTGACATGATGCTTATTACTGAACCCTACAACGGAGGACCAACTATTAATAAGATGGTATATACTAGCACTGATTTTGGTCAATCTTGGGATTCAACCTTATTTCTTAATCAATCTATGATGAGAGATAATGCCTGTGTTACGGATGGAGGCAATTTATATTTCACAACTCTCATAAGTGTTCCTTCAACTACCAATCCACCAGGTTATATAAAGAGGGTATTACATTCATCACAAGATAATGGTGTAACTTGGTTGGAAAGTGAAATTGATTCTATAGATGGTTCGCTTCGAGATCGCTCATTGTCATTTATTAACGACAGTACAGGCATGTTTTTCTACCAGCAAGGCATGTATTTCACCAATGATTATGGTCAAAACTGGCAACACGTTGATACCATTTACCCCAATAGTCTTGGTTTTTTGGAGGATCGATTTGTGTATCATGGCAATTTAAATTTATATACCTACGACCCAATTTCAGGTAATAGGCAAGCACAACCCTTCGACCCTCTTTGCGAAGGTTTTGTTTACCAAGTTGAATTTCATAATGATATATTATATTCTGCTTTGCGTGCCTGGAATGGTCACGACCTTGGTCCACCCTACAATGGTAATTTTGCATCATTGAATATGGATGCTTTGCCACTTGGAGCGCAAAATGCCATTCATTTTCCTCAGAGGTATGCCTTTATTGATTTATCTATAACAAACTCATGCATTCATATAGTTTTGGATGGGAGGTATGTGCGCAGTTGCGATGGTGGAGAAACATTTTATGATGTCGATGCATTCAATGGAAACATCAATGAGAATGTTCGATTCATGGAGTTTGTAAATGATTCAGTTGGTTATTTAGTTTCTCAAAACTTGATAACCTATGACTGGCATTTATGGGAAACCACTAATGGTGGAGGGGTAAACGGAGCGCAAGTTTTAACCAATACACTTACGGCAAATCTAGTTGAAGAAAATCAAAACTTGTCATTTGAATTATACCCTAATCCATCAAAAAATACAGTTAATATTGTATCCAGTGAATTAATTCGTGAGTTGGTTGTATATTCAATGGACGGAAAGCTTGTTGCTAGTCAGAAAGTTAATTCAAAAACAACAACTATAGACATCAGTTCGTTTCCAAAAGGAAACTATGTTGTTAAAGTAGCTACAGAAAACTCGATTGGCCATTCTAAAATAGTTAAGCTATGATTCGATTAACATTTCTTTTTTGTTTGCTAGCAACTGTGGGTGAAGCTCAATTCACTCAGGTTTTTGAAATTCCGAGTAATTATAGTATGTTTGATATAAAGGTCTTCGAAATGAACGACAACGGCGACATGATGATTATTACTGAACCCTACAACGGAGGGTCGTCTATTAACGCAATGGCATATAATAGTACAGATTATGGACAATCTTGGGATTCCACACTTTTTCTCAATCAAACTATAATGCGAGATAATGCTTGTGTTACCGAAGGGGGGAACTTGTATTTTTCAACACTAATCAATGTGTACTCAACAGCTAATCCACCATATCAAAGAAAAGTACTGCATTCGTCTTTGGATAATGGTCTTACTTGGACAGAAAAAACCATTGATTCAATTCAAGGGTTTAATAAAGAGAGGTCACTGTCTTTCATTAACGACAGTACAGGCATGTTTTTCTACCAACAAGGCATGTATCTTACCAATGATTACGGTCAAAACTGGCAACATGTTGATACCATTTACCCCAACAGTCTTGGTTTATTGGAGGATCAATTTGTGTATCATGGCAATTTAAATTTATATACTTACGACCCAATTTCAGGTGATAGGCAAACCCAACCCTTCAATCCCTTATGCGAAGGTTTTGTTTATCAAGTTGAATTTCATAACGATATATTGTATTCTACTTTGTATGCCTGGAATGGGCAGGACTTTGGTCCACCTTACAATGGTAATTTTGCATCATTGAATATGGATGTTTTGCCACTTGGAGCACAAAAAGCTATTCATTTTCCTCAGAGGTATGATCTTGCAGATATTGCAATTACTAACTCATGTATTCACATGGTTTTGGATGGGAGGTATGCTCGCAGTTGCGATGGTGGAGAAACATTTTATGATGTCGATGCATTCAATGGAAATATCAATGAGAATGTTCGTTTCATGGAGTTTGTGAATGATACAGTTGGTTTTTTAGTTTCTCAAAACTTGATAACCTATGACTGGCATTTATGGAAAACAACCAATGGTGGGGGAGTAAACGGAGCGCAAGTTTTAACCAATACACTTACTGCAAATCTAGTTGAAGAAAATCAAAACTTGTCATTTGAATTATACCCCAATCCATCAGAAAATAAAGTTAATATAGTATCGCATGAATTAATTCGTGAGTTGGTAGTATTTTCAATGGACGGAAAGATAATTTCTAGCCAGAAAGTTAATTCAAAAACTACAACTTTAGACATCAGTTCGTTTCCAAAAGGAAACTATGTTGTTAAAGTAGTTACAGAAAACTCAATTGGACATTCAAAAATAGTTAAGATTTAGTGTTCGCATTAATAGAAAAAGATTTGTAACGGTACAGAGTTTAGAGAATTGCTTAACCCGAGCTATTATTATGTTTTAACCACAAAGTCCACCAAGAAGGCACAAAGCACACAGAGATTTAGAGAGGAAAATAAACCTCATTTGATTTCGCCTCAATACTCACACTCAAAACTCAATACTGTAAATTCTAAATTTGACTAAGCGAAGCAAAAGTCAAATTTAAAATTTAAATAGCCGTCATCACAGCATTCTCGAAATTCATTTTAATCATTCCTTCGCCATTTTGTTTAGTGCCATCTTTTTTCACGAAAATGCTTTTAATTTTCATTTCTAAAGTTCCTAAACGTGGTGAAAAAGCGATGATTTCTGCTTCTCCACTTTCTAAAGTATATTCTTTTTGTTTTCCTTGTTCACCAGCCAAAATGGTCATTGAGAAAGAATTGTTGGCTTTTTCAGAGGGGTCAGCTTTATATTTTCCTTTGTGATTGATAACAATGTCTTTTTTCTTAAAGCGGACCTTTATGTCTTCGTTGAACGCACTTCTGATAAATGCTGTGATGCTTTCATTGGTAAAAGTAAGTGCGTTTTTCTTGCGTTCGAATAGTTTGAAATCTACTTGGTTCTCTCCAATTTTCAAGTCCACTCTGCCCATGCTGTAAAAGTCAGAACCTTGGCTTTTTCTTTTCACTTTTGGTTCTTCTTCGTCTTTTATTTTCATGTATTCGCCATTCCATTCGGCATCTGGTGTGCTATCAGAAACCGTTTCTTGAATTTCTTCCTTTTCAGTTTGTATATCTTCTTCTGTTTGATTTTTCTCATTCGAACATGAAAACATTAACAACCCACTCGCAATTAAAAAAGCAACATTTTTCATTTAGACTATTCTTTATTCTGTTTATTCTTCTCTTGATTCTCCTTACGTTTTTGCTCTGGCTTTGGTTGGCTTTTCCTTGGTGGATTGTTTTTGGAATGTTCTTTTTTCTGTTGGTTCTCTTTTGGATTGTCTTTTTTGGAATTATCGACGGTTTTAGCACTTGGTTTTTTCTTCGTCCACTTCTTCTTTTTCTTGTTTTTATTGAATGGTTTAGACTTCGATTTTTCTTTCCAAACTGGTGCTTCACCTAATTCTTCTGGCAATGGAGAAACAGGAATCGTTGAACCAATTAAATCTTGAATTTTAGACAGTTTCGACATGTCTTTTGGGTTAATCAAAGAAACTGCCTCACCTTTGGTGTTGGCACGTGCTGTTCTTCCCACACGGTGAACATAATCTTCGGCATCTCTCGGCACATCATAATTGATCACCATATTGATTTCCTTAATGTCAATACCTCTACTCATCACGTCTGTCGCAACAAGTAATGAAATCCTCCCAGATTTAAATCCGCGTAAAACCTCTTCTCTTTCTTCTTGTTCTAGGTTTGAAGAAATTCCGCTGGCTTTCAGATTGTTTTTCTTTAAATATTTCACAATCGTCCCCACTTTTTCTTTGGTGGAAGAGAAAATGATAATTCGTTTGTAATCTGTTCTTTCTTGAATTAAAGATTTTAATAAAGCATTTTTCTGTTCGTCAAAAGCTAAATAAACAGATTGTTTTACCCCTTCAGCAGGTTTTGACAAAGCCAAATTAATTTCAACAGGATCTTTTAATAAAGTTCTGGCAAATTTCCTGATTTCATTGGCCATTGTTGCGCTAAACATTAAGTTTTGGCGTTTTGCAGGCAAACTTTTAAAAATTGTTGACAAATCATCAATGAATCCCATGTCTAACATACGGTCTGCTTCATCTAAAATCAAATGTTGTAAAGAGGAGAAATCAGCATATCCCATTTTTAAATGCGACAATAGTTTTCCTGGCGTTGCAACAATAATATTTGTTCCGTTCACCAGTGCTTCTTTTTGTTCGCTCCAATCTTTTCCATCTCCACCACCATAAATGGCTTTCGAACTCACAGAAATAAAGTAAGATAAACCTTGAATTTGTTGTTCAATTTGAACGGCTAATTCACGTGTTGGAACAATGATTAGTGTGTTTATTTTATCCGTTGGATTTTGTGCTATTTTGTGTAGAATAGGCAAAACAAAAGCACCCGTTTTCCCAGTTCCTGTTTGTGCACAACCAATAATGTCGCGTCCTTTTATAATTTCTGGAATGGCTTGTTCTTGAATTGGAGTTGCGGTTTCAAACCCCATGTATCCAATTGCCTCTATAAGTTGTTCGTCTAATCCGAGCTCTGTAAATTTCATGGTCTAAAGTTAGTAAATACAATTAGAATATTTTTTGATTCTTTGAATTTTGAATTTTTGAGTCTTTGATTCCTTATATTTCACTCAAATTTCAAATAAATAACGATTTTTGGCGTTAAATCTTCAGCATGAGAAAAATTGGAACACTATTAATAGCATTTGGCTTTTCACTGGTTGGTTTATCCCAATTAGGAATGGGAGAATGGAGAATGCACATATCACCGAATTCAGCAATAGACGTAGTTGAGGGCAATAATGTTATTTATGCCATAATGAATAACGGAATGTTAGAGTATGATCTTGAGCAGGGAGAGAAAACAGTATGGACCGTCGCCAATTATTTGTCTGATGTTTCTCCTTCGGCGGTAGCCTTCGATAAGGGCTCTGCTAGCTTACTTATTGGCTATGAAACTGGTAATCTAGACATTATAAACAATAATAGTGTTTATAATTTACCCGCTATTGTTCAATCGTCTGTAAACGGTTTAAAGAGGATTAACAGAATTGCTGTAAAAGAAGGGTTTGCTTACATGGCAACAGGTGTTGGAATTGTAGTGGTAAACCTAAATAAAAATGAAATTAAAGATACCTATAATCCCACTACTTCGGGTACAAAATTTATAGATGTTGCCTTTTATCAAGACAGTATTTATGTGCTAACGGAAGAGGGGGTTTATGTAGGGAAAGAAAACAATTCTTTCTTGGCCGACCCAAGTCAATGGAAAAAAATGAACAAAGTACCTGACTATACAGCAAACGGAGTTTATAACGAACTGGAAGTGTTTGATGATAAGTTGTTTTTGTCTTACAATCATGATTTTTACAACGGGGATACACTTTTCCAGATAGTAAATGGTGTGCCCACTGCCTTTTTGGATGAGGTTGAGATTCATGGTTTGGATGGTCTGCAAAAGAATTTATTGGTTTCTGTAGCTGGTTCTGTTTATAATTATGATTTAGCATTGAATCAAGTGGATAACGTTTATCAATATCAGAATACTAGTTTCCCAGAGCCTGCTCATGCTTGCATTGTTGGTAATGATTACTATATCGCAGATCGTAAGTGGGGCTTAGTTAAAGCTAGCAATGCTTTTAATTCAAGCTTAATTACTTTTGGTGGACCAAGATATAATTCTGCCTATCGCTCAAAATGGCGCAATGGAACTTTGGCTGTAGCTGGAGGAGGACTAAATGGAACAGGGCCTTCTTTCAGTAAAAGAGGAGGGGCAACCATGACCAATGACGAATGGATTTCAACTGTGATTAGTGAGGAAGTAATGACAGCGGGAACACCAACCTGGGATTTTATTTCTACGGCGATTAATCCAAAAAACACCAAAGAAGTTGCCTATGGCAGTTATTCTGGAATTCCACTGGTGATTACCAACGAAGCTACAATTGTAGATACTTTTGTGTTTTCAAATAGCTTAATTGAAGAAACAGGAAACGTAGGTTGGGGATATATTTCAGATATTGAATATGATGATCAAGGCAATTTATGGGTGGCCAACGCCAACGCAGTAAAACCATTAAAAGTGAAGTCAGAAGAAGGGGTGTGGTACGAGTTTAACGTTGGAAGTGCGGTAAATAATAGAATCACAGGCAGACTTTTAATAGACAATAACAATACAAAGTGGATGGCGGTTATTGGAGCTGGATTGTTGGCGTTCAATGAAGGAGAGAATATTGACGATGCCAGCGATGATAAATACAGGTTTTTATCAACCGCTCCAAACAATGGAGGTCTCCCTTCGAATTCTGTTGAAGCTATTGCTCAAGATTTTGAAGGAAATATCTGGATTGGAACTCCTGAAGGAATGCGCGTTTTGTATAGCGCATCAAATATTTTTGAAGCCGATCCCGGACAGTATGATTTCCAAAAATTATTAATTCAATTTGGAGAAAATGTTGAAATTGTTTTAGGAACAACCCACATTACTTCAATTGAAATTGACGGAGCAAACAGAAAATGGATTGGAACCGCGAGTTCTGGCGTGTTCTTGCTTTCTCCTGATGGATTAGGAGTAGAACGCAATTTTACTTCCGAAAATAGCCCGTTATTGAGTAATACTATTCTTGATATCAGTATTAATCAAACGAATGGAGAGGTGTTTTTTCTTACAGAAGACGGTTTAATTTCTTATCGTTCTGATGCTTCTCAAGGGGATTTGGAATATGAAAGCGTAAATGTTTTTCCTAATCCCGTTCATCCAGAATTTTCTGGACCCATTACCATTCAAGGAATAGCGTATAATTCTGATGTTAAAATCACGGATATCTCAGGTAAGCTCGTTTACCAAACCATTTCAAATGGAGGAACAGCTACTTGGTCTGGAAAAACCATGGACGGCAAACGTGCAGCAACTGGAGTCTATTTAATTTGGACAAGCGTTGATGATCCAGAAGTGAAGGGGCGACAGGTAGGAAAAGTAGTGCTGATTAATTAGGAAAATGAAAGGAATTCAGCATGGTATTTTATTGAGGAAACTCAATTACAGCGAAACGAGTTTAATTTTAAATTTCTTTACTTTAGAAAACGGTTTTCAAGCCTATATTTTTCAAGGAGGAAAGAAAAAGAAGGGTAATATTTTACAAGCTTTAAGTTTAGTAGAGATTACTGCTTTCCGCCGAGAAGATAGTGACTTGGGTAAGATTACCGAAATTAATCCTACATTTATTCCGCAGAGCATTCCTTATCATCCCTTAAAGAGTGGATTGGCGTTTTTTATTACTGAAGTCTTGGCGCAAGTATTACAAAGCAGTGACAAAGACGCTGAAATGTTTGCTTTTTTAGAACATGAAGTAAAGTGGATTGACAATTCAGACGAATTCACCAATTACCCCATTTGGTTTTTGCTTAAATTAGCAGATCAAGTAGGAATTGGAATAAATGTAAGCGACCCCAATGGTTCAATTTTCGATCTGCAAGATGGTGTAATTGCCAATGAAACCCCAAGCAGTCACCTTTTTGTAAATGATGAGGTAGTCGCTATTCTTATCGAACTTTTACAAAGTGAAAAGAATGCTTTACTCGCCATGCACATTCATAAAACTCACAGAAAACAAATTACAGAACATTTAATCAATTATTTCCGATTACATATAAATGGTTTTAAAACCCCAAAATCATTGAGTGTGATGCAAACGATTTTTGAGTAATTAAATAATTACGAATTATTGGAACGCTGATAAAATGTATTTTCAAAGGGTCAAAATCATTATACTCACCGTTAATAATTAAACATTTATCATTAACCATTAAAAAGAGAGTTTAGTTAGCTTTTCAAAGGAAAACAATAGAAGCTATTGAGTGTTAAACAAAGAATCGTTAATTTTGTAAGTCAATTAGATTTACGATAAGAACAAGAAATATGATTAAAACAGATATAATTATAATAGGTGCAGGACCAGTAGGTTTGTTTACCATTTTTGAAGCAGGTTTATTAAAATTGAAATGTCATTTAATTGATTCACTGCCCCAAGCAGGAGGACAATGTTCAGAGATTTATCCTAAAAAGCCAATTTATGATATTCCAGGTTTTCCATCTGTATTGGCGGGGGATTTAGTAGATAATTTAATGGAACAAGCAGCGCCATTTAAACCTGGTTTTACACTAGGTGAAGCCGCTGTGGATATCGAAAAAGTAGCCGATGATAAATTTATCGTGACAACAGATAAAGGAACAAAACACGAAGCGCCAATCGTTATGATTGCTGGCGGATTAGGTGTTTTTGAACCACGTAAACCACCTATCGAAAACTTAGAAAGCTACGAAGACAAAGGAGTGGAATACATCATTAAAGATCCAGAATTTTACCGAGGAAAAGAATGTGTAATTGCTGGAGGTGGAGACTCTGCATTGGATTGGGCAATTTTCTTAACAGAGAAAAACATTGCTTCTAAAGTTTCATTGGTTCACAGAAGAAGTTCTTTCCGTGGTCACTTAGATTCTGTTCAAAAGGTAATGGATTTAGCCGAAGCTGGAAAAATCAACTTGCTTACCGACAGAGAAGTTGTTGGAATTGGAGGTGATGGAAAAGTGGAAAATGTAACCATTAAGCACAAGAAAGAAGGAGAACAAGTTCTTCCAACAGATCACTTTATTCCCTTATTCGGATTAAAACCTTCACTTGGTCCCATCGCTAACTGGGGGTTAGAAATCGAGAAAAACGCAATCAAAGTAGAAACAACAGATTATTCAACAAATATCCCAGGAATTTATGCCATCGGTGATGTGAATACCTACACTGGTAAATTGAAATTGATTTTGTGTGGTTTCCATGAAGGAACAATCGCTGTTCAATCTGCTTTTGCGAGGATTCACCCGGATAAGAAGAATATCCTGAAGTATACCACCGTAAACGGAGTAACAGGCTTCTAATTGATTTTGGCTATAAAACCGACTATCGGCGTTGCCAATAATTTTGAATTCGGTCATTGACACTTGTCAACTCCCTATAATTCAAAATCATTGGCGCCTTGCTATTCGATTTTCTAGCTCAAAATCATAAGTAATGAACTTTCGAATTAAGAAATGTTGATATTCTAAGATAAAAAATAGTTCAAAGTCGAAAATATCGACTTTAATAGATAAACATTGGTTCGAAGCGTCTCCCCCTTCGGAGGGGCACAAAGGGGAGGATATTGGAATGCAAGACTTGATGAAAAAACTTTCTACTTCAGAAGTTTCAATGCTTAATTAGTACGTTTAATATTTTACAAAAAAAATAGAATTATGACAAAATTGGTTTCTTTTAATGTAAATGGAATTCGTGCGATAATCCAAAAGGATTTTGAGGCGGATATGAGGGCTTTGAATCCAGATTTTTTATGTTTGCAGGAAACGAAAGCGCAAGATGATCAAGTTCAAGAAGCGTTAAAATCATTTGAGGATTATCATATTGTTTCTAATTCAGCAGTGAAAAAAGGTTATTCTGGAACTGCTATTTTGAGTAAGGAAAAACCTTTGGATGTTATTTATGGAATTGGAACGGAGGAACATGACCAAGAAGGACGTGTCATTGCTGCCGAATACAAAGATTTTTATGTCATTGTGGTTTATGTACCCAATTCTAAAAATGACTTATCGCGATTAGATTATCGTACAACTTGGGATCAAGATTTCTTAACTTTCTTAAAAGATCTTAAAGCCAAAAAACCAGTCATAGTTTGTGGAGATTTCAATGTTGCCCACAGAGATATCGACCTTGCCAGGCCAAAAGCCAACTACAATAAAGGCGCAGGATTTACCCAAAAAGAAATCGATGGAATGGATGCCTTCACCGGAAATGGCTTAATTGACACCTTCCGTTTATTGCACCCCGACGAAGTGAAATATTCATGGTGGAGTTACCGTGGCGGAGCAAGAGCAAGAAACGTGGGCTGGAGAATCGATTACTTTTTAGTGAGCGAATCACTGAAAAGCAAAGTAAAAAATGCCGACATTTTAAATGAAGTGATGGGATCAGACCATTGTCCTGTTTTGTTGGAGTTGGGGTAAGGTTTTTTTAGGACTCTGATTCATTTTGTTGGTTTATACATTTTCAACGATCTTAAACAGTTATTGGTAAGCACCTCCCCCTTTGGAGGGGGACAAGGGGGAGGACTTTATAAATACAATTTCTTAGTTCATCTTTAACCCCCATAAGCAACTTTTAATGATATAAATTAATACTAGGCCACCATCTCCGCCTACAACCTAAAGTTCACTCCTTCTTTTTGGCATTCAAGCTATTTGAGTGAGCTTCACAAGGTCGCTACTCAAATTAGCATGAACTGCAAAACAAAAACAAGTTCATAATGCTACCGGTTTCCGACGGGGCGGGAATCGAAGCTTCGGGTTTGGGTTTTAGCGGAAGAATTAAACGTTTATTATACATATAATTCTTCGACTAGGAGATTGATTTGATATTTTACTTTTTCTGTAGATTGTTGGAAATGTATGATGTAGTTGGGTTTTGTGTTGAGATATGTGTTATATTTGGTGGGAGTGATAGCGGAAGAGATTTGCGTTATGCGTGTAGTCGATTGTTGTAAAGCATACCCAAATACAACTGATCTTTAAATATAGCTTTATAAACATTTTGGAAATAGTAACTTTTAAGTTACCTTTGTCGGAATGGAAAAAGTTAGGCAAGTAATACAATATAAAAATTATTTCGAGGAGTTTCTACTTGCTCAACCGATAAAAGTTCAAGACAAAATTTTAAGGTCATTGAAATAATCGAAACTTATCAGCACGTGCCGAAAACATATTTGGCACCCATGAAAACTCATAAAGGATTATATGAGGCTCGAATAAAATTAGGTTCGAATATTTGGCGAGTTTTTTGCTTCTTTGATAAAGATAAATTAGTTATACTCTTAAACGGATTTACTAAAAAGACACAGAAAACTCCGAAAAAAGAAATCGATAAAGCTGTTCGATTAATGAAAGAGTATTACGAAGAAAAAAACAAAGGAAATGGAAACTAAAAGTTGGAAAGAAATAAAGGATACAGTTTACGGGAAAAAAGGAACTGAACGCAGAGACGAACTCGACAGAGATTTTGAATCATTTAAAATCGGTTTACTTTTACGAAATGCACGTGAGGAAAAAAATCTGACTCAAGAGCAACTTGGAGAACTTGTTGACAAAAAACGGACTTACATTTCTCGTGTGGAAAATAATGGCAGTAATCTGACTTTAAAAACACTATTTGACATCGTTGAAAAAGGACTTGGTGGGAAAGTCAGTATTTCAATCGACGTCTGAAAAAGTACGTTTCAACAGCGCATATAGTTTATGGCGAAATTAGTGCAAAATCACAAAGTTTTTGTATTTTTAAAATCGTAAAACTTTAACCGAAAAAATTGCGCACTTTTGCCTGCCACAAACCATATACTCAAACGTTAGGTGTAATGAGAGTAAATCCATAATTGAATATTTGTTTATAATGTAAATATGGTTGCTCAATTGTAATAGCTTATTTTTAGTAAAAAAACATATTATGAAATATATTTTCACAGCGATATTGCTCTTCTTATTATCATATAATTCTAAAGCTCAAGGCTGGGAAGATGTATCAGGAGGTATAGACGATATAGTTTATGACATGATCAAATTCGATAATGAGTTGTATGTTGGCGGTAGATTTTATTTTGGGGTTAAATCATGGGATGGATCAACTTGGACTAATTACCCAAACCTTCCAGGTATAGGTTCAATACTAACGTTGAGTGTTCATAACGACACGCTTTACGCAGGAGGAGGCTCTCCATATCAAAGCTCCCAATCAAGTGTTTTCCGACTTATCAATGGTGGTTGGGAACAAATAGGTGGTAATTTTAATAAGAACCCTTTCTCATCAACGCAACAACTAATCAGCTATGATTCTTTATTAATTTCGGGAGGAAGATTTAACACAATCGGTGGAGTTACAATTAAAAATATTGCATCATGGGATGGAAACGTATGGGATTCTATGGGTGATGGGCTTGATAGTACGGTTCTTCATTTAGAGGTGCATGAAGACACACTATATGCAACTGGAGAGTTTATGGCTTCTGGCTCAAATACGAATGTGCAAAACATTGCTAAGTGGGACGGATCAAATTGGATCAGTTTTGACTCTAATATAGTCTTCTCAACTACTGGACCAATGAAAAGTTTTCAGGGAGATTTACTTATAGGTAATGTATGGAACAATATTTCAGGAATAGAAATGAAAGGTATTGCTAGATGGGATGGGACGAACTATTCATCGATGGGCGATACAATTATTAAAAAAATACATGAGTTTTGGGAGTTTAGTAACGAGCTTTATATAGCAGCAGATATTTTTGCTAGTCCTCCATTAATTTTGAAAAGAACTGTTATGAAATGGAATGGTACAGACTGGTCTCAAATTGGAGCAAACTTTAATCAATGGATCGTGTGCCTAGAAGATTATGACAATATGCTTTATTGTGGTGGTCAGTTCAGCGCTCCCACTTCACATATCGGAAGATATAATCCTTTCCTTAGCACAAATGAATATAAATTAGAGGATAAGGAAATTGTTAAAGTTGTTGATTTAACAGGTAGAGAAATCGTGGAAAAACCAAACACTTTACTCATATACATATATTCAGATGGAACCACAAAAAAAGTCTTCCGAGTTGAATAATAATTTTGCACACATAACACAGCCTTTGCAGTCAGCCTGTAAAAACCTTCGATTTTTACATTCATGTAAATGAAATGTTTGTATCTTCGATAAAACATTTAAAAACAGGTCGTCACATAGCCAAACCGTCAGACTGCGCAAAAACCCAAAATACACTTCCAAAAACACTTAAAAATCTGCTCATTTTTTCGTATCTTTAGGTATGGATTTTATTAAAGGTTTCGATCGATATCAGCTCCAGATGATGGACTTCAACTCAATGGTTTCTCCCGATTCTTGGGCACGTATTGTTGATTTGTTTGTGGAGATGCTTCCACTTCAGGAATTGGGTTTTAAACAAGTATTAGCCGATGAAGGTCGCCCACCTTTTCACCCAAGTGATCTACTCAAATTGTATCTTTATGGATACAAAAATCAATTGCGCTCTTCTCGAAAATTAGAACACGCCTGCAAGGTAAATCTTGAAGTAATATGGTTGCTTAAAGGTTTAAGACCATCGGCTCGAAAAATTGCTTATTTTAGAAAAGAGAATGCCGATGCTTTTAAAAAAGCCTTTCGGTTTTTTGTGGTCTTACTCAAAGATTGGGAGCTAATTTCAGGCGAAGTTATTGCCATTGATTCCTTTAAAATAAGAGCTCAAAATGCTTTGAAAAATAATTTTAACCAGAAGAAAATTGATAGACATATTGATTATATAGACAGTAAAATCAACGAATACCAAAAGGCACTTGAACTAGCAGATTCTGAAACCGTCAAACAAGAAATTAATGATAAAATAGCTTATCAAAATAACAAAAAAGATAATTACAAAAACATCGAAAAGCAACTTCAAGAATCGGGGGAGAGTCAAATTAGTCTTTCAGATCCAGACGCTAAAAGTGTGGTTTTGCACCGAAACATAGTTAATGTTGGCTATTGCGTACAGGCAGGTTGTGATGCGAATAATAACCTTTTTGTAAACAACGACACAGGTACAGTTAATGATACACATGCACTTTCTCCAATGGCTCTAGATGCAAAGGAATTGCTAGGAGTTCAGCAAATGGATTGCCTTACGGATAAAGGCTACACCACTGGAAAACATATTGATATCTGTTCTAAAAACAACATCATAACTTATTCCTCTCCCAAAGAACATTCTTCTCAAAAGAATGGGCTTTTTGATATGCAAGATTTTCAATACAATAAATCCGAAGACACCTACACTTGTCCAAACAACCAAACTCTTGCTGGTACAGGAAATGTTTACAACAAAGGCAGTCACAAAGTGAAGCATTATAAAAACTTTAAAGCATGTAAAACTTGTCCAATTCGTGAAAAATGTACCGCAGCTAAAAACGGAAGGTTAATTGAACGTTCCATATATCAAGAAGCGTTAGAAAACAATGAAAAAAGAGTCAATGAAAACCCAAATTATTATCGTTTAAGACAGCAAGTAACCGAACATCAATTTGGAACTTTAAAACGGCAATGGGGTTTTACTTTCACCTTAATGAAAGGCAAGGAAAACGTACTGTCCGAAGTCAATTTAATGATGATTTGCTACAATCTCAGGAGACTTATGTCTATTTTTAGCGTAAAAGACCTAAAAAACAAGCTAAAAGCACTTGTTTTTACTTTTTTGGACTTTTTAAAGCCATTTAAGTCGATTTTAAGAAGTTTTTATAAAAGTCAACCATTTTCATTTTTGTTAAAACATAAAAATAAGACTTCCTCAAATGAAGTTTATTTGTTTGATATGAGTTATATTTGAGTAAAAATGGGGTTTGTGCGCAGACTCCCGTTAGACAGCATTAAATAGAATGAGAAATCTACTTTCAAAGGAACTGAATGAAGTAATAGGCAGTGACGAACATTTGGGAGAAATGATGAGTTCAGACGAAAATTCAACGTTTTACTGTGAAAAATTAATTGAATTGTCAGAGCGAACTGCTTCTGGCTTCTCTGTGGACGGTAATTTACCCGTTTTAATTCTTAAATTCGGAAAGTGGAATTGGCTATTCGGAAGCTTGTTCATAATATTTCTCGGGTTTTTCGTTGCAGTTGCAACTATAAATATTGAAGAACCGATTTATCTCCTTTTACCATTAGTGATTTTATCCATTTTTATTGTACACGCCAGATTTTGGAGTATTACCAACAAAATAACTCTTGACTGTAGTAATAAAAATCTAATCATTGAAAACGACCATTGGCTTGGAAGGCATTTAGGTGGTAAAAAGTTTATTCCATTTTCTGAAATAATATCTTTTGATAAAAAGCTCAAAAGATATCGGGCGAAAGGACAAATAATTCATTATCGATATAGAATAATATTAAAAACGAATCTCAAAAAGCATAGTCTATTTGAGATACCTCATGGACCGATTTACTACATTAACGAAAACTCAATGATTGAATCTATTAAAGGAATAATTAAAAACGCCTACAAAAAAGGTGAACTTGATGAAATGTCAACTAGTGCAAAAATTGCACAAGTTCGATTGGAAGGCGGTAGAGATCACAGAAAAAATTGGTCAGAAAATGTGGAATGGAAGCCAGCCCAAATTGCCTATCCGTCCACGGAGTTTGATATTCAAAATTTGGTTTTGAAAGCGTCCAATGAAAGGAATAAGATTAGGGTAATTGGAACCGGACATTCATTTACGGAGTTGTGTAAAACAGACCAAATATTATTGAGTTTGGATGAATATCAAGGATTGGTGAATGTGGATAAGGACAATTGTCAGGTTACGGTGAAAGGGGGAACTAAATTGAAATTACTCGGCGAACTTTTGTGGGCAGAAGGTCTTGCAATGGAAAACCTTGGTGATATTGATGCGCAGTCTATCGCAGGAACAATTTGTACCGGAACCCATGGAACGGGAACGGATTTTGGAACAATTAGTACCCAAATAATTGCTTTAAGATTGATTAACGGAAAAGGAGAAATCAAATCATGTTCTCCATCGGAAAATCCTGAATTATTTAAAGCAGCTCAAGTTTCTCTGGGTGTTTTGGGAGTAATTACCGAAATCACATTGCAATGTGTTCCGAGTTACAAATTATTGGTTACGAATAGAAAGGAACAATTGAACGAAGTAATGTCAAGCATATCGGAAAGAAATCGTCAAAATCGAAATTTTGAACATTATTGGTTTCCTTATACCCAAACGGTTTGGACCAAAACTACGAATATTGCAGAAAGCGGAGAACCTGATAAAGATACTTTCTTGAACTATGCGTCAGAATTAGTTTTAGAAAATTATACCTTCAAGGCCTTGTGTGCATTGGCCAAAATCTTTCCATCTAAGAATAAAATGGTCTCTAAAATCGTGGCTCAAGCCGTACCGACCATGAAAAAATTAAACTACAGTCACAGAGTATATGCAACCATGCGCTTGGTTAAATTTACAGAAATGGAATATAATGTGCCTGCTGAAGCCTATCAAGACGTGATGAAAGAAATTATTGAGTTAGTCAATTCTGAAAAATTTGCTATTCATTTTCCAATAGAGAGTCGGTGGGTAAAAGCAGATGATATTTATATGAGTCCAGCCTATGGTCGTGATTCTGCTTACATCGCTTGCCATGTCTACAATAAAAAAGACAATACGGAGTATTTTAAAGCTTTAGAAGCAATTTTCAGGTCTTATGGAGGTCGTCCGCATTGGGGGAAAATGCATACATTAACGCAGCAAGATGTGATAGATCTTTACCCAAAATATCCTGAATTTAATAAGATCAGAAAAGAGCAAGACCCAGATGAAATTTTCACAAACCCGTACATAAAGCAATTGATTGGATGATGAAAAAGAAGAGCGATAAGAACTACTTTGAACAGCTTAATTCTACTTTAAAAAACCATCATCGGGCAATACCGTTTTTAGTGGTCGATCTTGACAGGGTAGATGAAAATATTGAACTATTTAAAGCTGACCTAAAATCGAATGCGCACTTTCGCGTAGTGGTCAAATCTTTGCCCTCCCCCAATTTATTGAACTATGTGGCAGAAAAGATGAACACAAATCGTTTTATGGTTTTTCATCAACCTTTTTTAAGTCATTTGAGTACCATTTTAGATAGCAAAGCTGACATTCTATTGGGAAAACCCATGCCTATAAAAACTGCAGCATTCTTTTTTAAGAACTTTCCAAAAAGTAAAAATGATTTTAATCCATACAGTCAAATTCAATGGCTAGTGGATACAAAAAAGCGCGCTTTGGAATACTTAAAATTGGCAGAAGAGTTAAAGCAAACGCTTCGTTTAAATTTAGAAATTGATGTCGGATTGCATCGGGGCGGATTTCAAACATTAAGTGAAGTAAAAGATGTTTTAGAAATTATAAAAGCCAGTGGTGGAAAAATAGAATTTAGCGGTTTTATGGGCTATGATCCGCATGTGGTAAAGGTGCCAAAAATTCTTCGTTCTCAAAAGAAATCTTTGAGCAGTAGCAACAACTTTTATAATGATAGCAAAAGGATGGTTGAAGAACAATTTTCAGAACTTTGGAATGATCGTCTGACTTTTAACGGTGCAGGAAGTCCAACCGTTCGCTTGCATAACACTTCATCCTCACCTTTAAATGATGTTGCAGCAGGTTCGTGTTTTGTTAAGCCAAGCACCTTTGATGTTCCAACATTAAGTAATTATAGTCCAGCGTGTTTTATAGCAACTCCTGTGCTAAAAAAAATGAAAGACACCACTATTCCAGGCTTAGAAAAGTTTAAAACACTTTTGCGTTTCATCAATAGAAAAAATGCTCAATCCTTTTTTATTTATGGAGGATTTTGGAAAGCAGATTATGTTTTTCCAGAAGACTTACAGCTGAACACACTTTTTGGAGCATCCACTAATCAAACAATGGTTAATGCACCCATGACTGCAAATTTAGAAGTTGATGATTTTGTTTTTTTGCGCCCTCACCAAAGTGAATTTGTATTCTTGCAATTTGGTAAATTGATGATCACCAGAGGAAATGAGATTGTTGATGAGTGGGGTGTGTTGGATAGTGATTGAATTGTTGTTTTTGAGCGAGGATAGGTGTCGTCAAAGTATGAAATTCTGATAAGAGCTGTTAGGAATAATTTAAAAAAATAGAAAATGGAAACTTCAAAATTTGAAATAGCGGATTATTTGGACAGCAAAGAGATGATTGTGGAATATCTCAATACTGTTTTAGAAAATGGAGATAATGCTGATTTGATTAACGCAATCGGGCATACTGCAAAAGCCATAGGAATGACAAAAATTGCTGAGGAAACAGGCTTGAGCAGAACGAGTTTGTACAAAGCATTATCAGACGGTGCTAAACCTCAATTTTCGACAATAATGAAAGTATTAAAAGCAATCGGAGGTCAAATCCAAGTGAATCCGATATCTACACCAAAAGGTAACGCACCACAAGACAGCCTTTAGGATACAACTGCGTAACACCCTCCAATATTGACATTCCTGTGAATCTAAAAGTGATTTTTCGCTCACCACTTTAATTCCACAAATAAACAAAACCAATGAAAAAGGTATATACAGATAAGAAAGGTCGAGAATATATCAAGGAGTCTTACTTCCTTGGAGGAAAAATGAAATTTCGTAGAATTTTTGTAATTGATGGCATTCCAGAAGATGATTTTTATAAGAAAAATGCCACAGATTATGATTTCTATTTGAATGGAGACTACGAATTAATGGAAAGCGAAAAAGAGGCAAATAAGCACGACAAGAATCAAGATGATTTACCATTTTAAAATGGTTGTAATGCTATTAAAAACAGTGCAGATTTGAGTAGGTTGATTTGTAAGGGATAAGCTAATTTCTATCAAGATCAAAGTAATAGAGTGACTCCTTGCTCTATTGAGATCAATTCACGATTTCTTAATTTTTCTTACCTTTAACCAATATCCAATAGGGGAGTAACAACTTCAGATTACTAGAGAAATGAAAATCCTTGCAATACTTTTTCTATTTATTTCGTTTGCTACGAGTTCATTCTCGCAGTCAGATACTTTATCAGACACTTCATTTGATTACAGAGAGCATTTTTCTGGTCAAAAAGGAAAATGGAGTTTCACAGGTGAAAGATTATATAAAGACAGTCTCCTTATTTATTCTTCAGTTTATGAATCAAAATCTGGTGATACTTCTGTCTATAAATGGGAGCGAAAATGGTATTATGAAAACGAAAAATTAAAACGACACATTATCGTGAATTTTAAAAAGCGAAAACGTGCTCGAATAATTGATAAAACCTATTCAGAGAAAGGAAAATTAATTGATGAAATTGAAAAAAAAGCATCTCGAAAACCTGAAGAAACGAATCCTGAAAATTTAAATTGGAAATAATAAAACAGCAAGTTCAACAAAAACTCCCCATGATTAAAAATTACATAATTTTCACCATTCTACTCATGACAGCATTTTCTCATACCAGCTGCTCAACCAACAAATCCCTAACATTCGAAAGCCCAAAAGAAGGGTACAAGGTAGTTCAACATATTCCTAAAAATAAGAAAGGCAGAGATAAAAACGCGCTTTATTTAACGCCACGCAGCATTAAAGAAGATGAGTTTAATACGCCTGAACTGAATACATTTATAGACAGTATGAACGCGGTAATGCTGCGAGAAGAAGGTGTGGGGATTGCGGCAAATCAATTGGGGAAAAGACTGCAAATTTTCATTATTGAAGCCATGGATGATAATTCAAGGTACAAAGTTTTGGGAACAGTCAATAATCAAGTTTTTATTAATCCCATCATCACGAATGTTTCAAAAGAACGCAAGAATTTTTGGCACGGATGCTTGAGTGCAAACGGTGAAGATAGAGGAAACGTGGCTACTTTTAAATGGATAGAATATGAATGCAAAAATCAAAAAGGAGAAATTCAGCGAGGAAGATTGGATGGATTTGCAGCAGTCATTTTCCAACACGAATACAGACATTTAATGAAGGGAACTTACTTGGATCATGCAAAACATTTACTCCCAAAAGCCGAACTAGACGAAAAACTAAAATCAGGAGAATTGCCTTTCTTCGAAACAGCCGATGAAAATTTACCCTTGTTGATTGAAGGCTATCAATTGAATACAAGGTTGGAGGATTATTGAGAAATGGGGTGTTTTGAAACGAATAAACTAGAATTTATCCAACAAAAAATATCTGCGTTTATCCGCGTTCGAAGATCCGCGTCACCCGTGTTCCAATACCTCGCAAACAAAGCCCTTGAAGATTATTAAAAAAAATCGTATTTTCGAAGGACAAAACATACACTATGAAAAAAGGAATATTTCACATCATTTTTATCGCCGTTACAACAGTGATTCTATTATTAATCAATCAATTCGGAAATGCAGAAAGTTACATGGCATTCTCTTTAATCCCGATTTTAATAGCCTATTATATTGGTCAATATTCAGAGCGGAAATTCAGAACACCAGCTAAAGACTAAAAGGTATCTGTTTTTCCTTACTTATTCACTGCCTTCGACAGGCTAGTCAGCGAGAAAACTCTTCGGTGACTAGCCAGCCTAAGGCTCGCTTTCCAATAAAACACAAACCACAAGTAAAACAACCGTCAAAACCACGTTAAACATTAATAATTAAACATTAATCATTATTAAGCGTTCCATTACAGCGCAACCAACCATCAAACATTATCCTCCCCATAACTGTTAGAGTTTTATTACATTTACGCAAAAAACAATTGAAGTACATTTTACTTTCCCTATTCACCATTCTCGCAGCATTTTCTGCGGGCATTTTCGCACAAGAGAAAGACACAATAAATGATGCTACAAAAACAAGGTATTCCCCAAAAATAATTGCAATTCCCATTCTTTTTTATGGTCCAGAAACACGCTTAGGATTTGGAGCCGCGGGATTCTTTAGTTTTAAAACAAACCCGCTTGATACAATTCTTCGTCCTTCACAAATCAATTTAGGAGCAGCTTATACCTTAGAAAAGCAAGTGTTAACCTATGCTTCTTTTGACATCTGGGCCTTACAAAACAAAGTGGTTTTTAATGGAGAAATTGGTTATTATCGCTACTTCTATAATTTTTACGGTTTGAATAATGAACCACGAAAAGTAGAACAATATTCTGTGAATTATCCGCGTATCCGTTTCAAAGCATATTACGAAATTTTACCAGGACTTTATGGAGGAGTTCACTATACCTTCGATAATTTTGATGTGGTAGAACGAGAAGAAGGCGGACAATTGATACAAGATAAAATCACTGGAAGTCAAGGGGGAATTATCAGTGGACTAGGAATTGGAATGAAATACGACACACGAAATCATAATTTCTACCCAACAAAAGGTTATTCTATTCAAGCCAGTTTCGAACGATTTGGAAAGTGGGTAGGAAGCGATTTCACTTATAATCTCACAACAATAGACGCCATCAGGTATTTCGATTTAAAAAATGACAAAGTAATCGCAGCCAATATTTACGGGAGATTCATTCAAGGGAACGCACCTTTTTTTCACCTTTCTGGAATTGGAGGAAACAAAAGAATGAGAGGATATTATGACGGATATTGGCTCGCCAAGCAAAAAATAGGCTGGCAAGCAGAATTCAGAACCCCGCTGTTTTGGCGCTTTGGAATGGTGGCTTTTGCTGGAAATGCAATCGTAGCAAACGAAATTGATCAGTTTCAATCAAAATACATTCGTACCACCGCAGGCTTAGGATTTCGATTCAAGGTCGACAAAGAAAGAAAAATTAACGCAAGAATAGACTTCGGAGTTTCTAGCGATTTAACCACAGGATTTTATTTTACAATTGGTGAGGCTTTTTAAGCTTTTAGGCTTTGGGCTTTAGGCAGTAGGCTTTATGCTTTGCAGAGTGCAACTTTTAGCCTAAAGCATACCGCCTACAGCTTACCGCCTACAGCATTAGAAATAAGTCACATACCCAAAATGCACCTTCCCATCCCTCAATTCAATCGGGTTATTGAACTGTTTTCCTAAGGCATAAGAAATAGAGAAAATCCCTATGTTTGTTCCGAAACTAAAGCCCACTCCAAAACCATAAGGGTCATCGCTAACATATTCTCTGGAATTGTTTTCATAAAAAGATTGGTCAAAAAACGCAAAAGCATGGGATGTTCTATCAACAAGGAATCTATACTCGGCAGTGAATGTTGTTAAGGTCGTCGCAAAAAGTAATTCCTCGTTAAATCCACGTTGAGAAGTTAATCCACCAAATCGAAAAACTTCATTTTGATAAATTTTAGGTGCATAATAACTCCGTGTTGAATTGGCCAATCTCAAAACATGTCTTCTGGCCAAGGGGAAAAATATTTCCATGTTTAAATTCCCTTTAAAGGTCGTTGAAATGGTGGTTGTATCCTCTGGTGTTGCACGACTTTTTCTTCTTCCTGCCGAAATATCCATGGACAATCGGAAACCTTTACTCGGATTCGGTAAGAAATCTACATTGTTTCGGTAGAGCCCAATTCCATAACTATTGTTGGATAAAGACGACAAATTACTGTTCGCAATTGAAGAAGCTCCTGACAATAAATTGGAGTTATTGGCTTGATAAAACACCTTGATATAGCTTCCCCCAGTAAGGAAGTAGCGAATTCCTAGGTTGATGTTTGTACTCAAAAATGTGCTGTCTTGCTTGTACAAGTCGAATTTTGTGTCAATTCCGAAAGGCGTATTGAATAGAAATGGAAAGCTAAAACTGAGGTCTAATTCTTGTGTTTTTGGCTGTAAACTTTTCCAGTTGATGTCTAATTCCTCCCCTCGTTTAAGAATATTCAAAAGCTTCAATCTCACATCTCCTGTAACTACAGTTTTCTCTGTCACAGGATCTGGCTGTAATCCTACAATTCCATTAATTAAACTCACGGGAACGCTTTCCAGATAAAGGTATAAATCTGCTCCGTCTGGCGTAAATAGAACTTCATAGGGGCGAATTTCTTTTATAAATTGAATTTGACTGATCTTGTTTGAAATGTTTTTGAGAAGCGTTCCATTATAATCATCACCTTCCTTTATCGCAATTGCATTGCTCACAAATTGATCATGTACTTTAGATTCCCCTTTGATGAAAATAGTTTTGATTTTTACTGGCGGACCTTTTTCAATATGAAGATGGGCCTTAGAAACTCCAGGTTTAATTTCATCAATGGTCAGAAATACCTTTGAGAACGGATATGCATTCTCATTCAGATACAGATTGATTCCTTGCAAAAGTTGCTCAACCAAAGCTGGTTTAAAAGGCAATTTTGAGATCATTCGCTCATTCATTCTAGGTACTTTGCTGATAATGAATGCATCCTCTTCGTCGTAAGAAATACTTAGTTTTTCAAACTTTTCTCCCCGATAGTAGTAAATCTGAGCAACTTGGTCCATATAGAAAATGGAATCCACTGAAGCTAAAACATAACCTTGCTTAATGTGCTTACTTCTTAGTTTTGCCAAATATTGAATTATTTCCTCCTGAGTATCGAGAAAAAGATCTTTTTTAGGAGAAAATGGCTCATTTTCTTGTGAAATAAAAGACAATTGATAAGAATTTTGACCCCAAATAGAGAAGGACGAAAGAATCACAAGAAGCATCATTATTCTTATCATATCACAGACTTTAACGTACTTATCAACGCTTTATTCTTTACAAGTTTATAAAATCAAATTGGAAATAATTCTATAAGTTATCGGTAATTCCATATATTTACGGACATCAAACAAATTTTAAATTTAAAAGCTATGAAAAAAATGATGCCTTTGGCTATCGTAGGACTACTTTTTGTGTCTATCGCCTCTTCTTGTGGATCATCTAAAGCAAAATGTGATGCTTACGGAGATATTGATACAAAAACAGAACAAAGCGATTTAGCTCAACAATAACTTGATTAAATCTTCCGGCTCATGTCGGATTCAAAATATATAATAGGTGCAATTTATTTTGCGCCTATTTTTTATTTAGTAAAAGCGCTATATCTTCCATCAGAATATCCACCTCTTCAGAACTTGTACCATCATAATAGCCACGGATTCTTAATTCTTCATCCACCAACACAAAGTTATTGGTATGAATAAAATCAGACCCAGCATCACCTAAGTTTCTTGCTTCCGCTGGTTTTAAAACAAAGAAAGAGTTTCTTGCTAAACTATATAAGTCTTCTTTCTTTCCTGTGAGGAAATGCCACTGTCCGTCTTCGGCATTGTGTTTTTCGGCATAAGCCTTCATTACTGATACATCGTCAACTTCGGGGTCAACGGTGAAACTTAAGATTTTGAGGTTTTCGTTTCCTTTAAATTTTTGCTGAATACGAGACATTTCTTCTGTCATTACAGGGCAGATGGTTAAACAAGTCGTGAAAAAATATTCAGCAACAAAGATTTTTCCTTCAACATCATCCAAAGTAATGGTTCCACCGTTTTGATTGGTTAAAGAAAACTTACCGATACGGTGACCAATTCCCATGTTCACCAGTTCAGGGTCAACCATTTCAGAATTGACATCACGGGGTTGAATTACTGGGAGTTGCTTCTTTTCTAATGATGTCTTATTCATGTAGTAAGCAGTGAATACACCTATAACCAATACAATAAACGTTAGTAAAACTCTCATAGAAATTGTTTTGTTACAAAAATATCCAATTAAATGCTCCGTATTGAAGCATTAACAAATTATTATAGTTCAAGTGAAGAAAAATCCAACCCCGAAGATACAATGTCGGGGCGTTTTGAAAACGATCAATTACATTGTAGATTTAATTTTAAATGCCTATCCAATACTTTACCAGTAAATATATCTAATCAAGTATGTGATTAAGCGGTGAACAGACAAGATCCTTCGCAAATTTCTATTTTCAACAAATTGAAAAAGAAATTTGCGAAGGATGACATTAGGCTAAGGCATATTTGCCCCCTAACTCCCACAACTGTCATCCTGATCATTGTGGAAAATTATGATTTTCAACAATGGAAGAATCTTGTCAAATTTTAGAGAAAACCATTTTCTATTGTAATTTATTAAACTGCTGGTAAAGTTCCCGACAAGCATTTAATTTTATAAATCATAAAATTCATAAAATCAAGAATTCAAAGATTCATTTGAAGAAAATAATAATAAAAGTTCCATTGTTGTCCGATAAAAGTATTTCATTTGATCTGAATTTAAAGCTACTGATGGGATACCAACCATTTAGAAAGCTTCATGCTTGGTTTGGTTTCTTAGAGTGTAGTAGTTAAGGTTTTTAAATTTAGCTCCAGTTGAGGGGCATATTAATAGTCAAAGACGTTGTACTTGACGACAAAACTAAACCCCACAAAAAAAGATATAGCGCCAATAATTTTTATCAGACAATAGTGTAAAAGTAGGTAAATCTGAAATTGAGCTTGACACAAATCACTTTATCCTAAAAATATAAAAACAATGTGATCGGTTGTGAAACTTTTCTAATCCATAATTGATAATTCCCCTTAGCTTTTCATCCAAACAAAAAATCCAGACCCTTTTTACAGAATCTGGATTTTATTCAAAGTTTTTAATCTCTTATTTCAAGGTAAAAGTATCTTTTCCAATCAGCGCACCATCAGCAAAGATTTTTACTACGTAATTTCCGCTTTCCACTGTTTTACCTTCTAGGTTGTAAACGATGGTCATATCAATTAGTTGACCTTGGTAATTAATTTCTCGTTTACCAGTGTAAAGAATTTCGCTTCCTGCGATTTTGGTTACATCACTTGGTCGTTTGTAAACCACTTGTCCATTTGGATCGGTAATTTGCATGAAAATAGATTTGTTTCCAGTTCTGGCTATTTTATTTTCTCCGATAGTAAAAGTACTCGAAAGAATCTCAGCTCTTGCGGCGCGATTAACGGATTTAGTTTCTCCTCCAAAAGTTTGGTACCTCAAGGCTTCACTCACAAAGTTAAATGCATTCAACTTAGCTCCTTTCGTTAATAATTCAGCATTCTGATCATTTTGCTTTCTCAATTCATCACGCTCGGCTTGTGTCATGTTCAATTCTGAACTTGTTTTATCTAAACGAGAAGTTAAATCAATGTTTAGCGTGTTTAAAGAATCTATCGTAATCAAATAACGATTCATAATTTGACGCAATTGCTCATTACGCTTCTTTAATTTATTGATTTGATAATAACTTCTGTTTTTTGTGTCTTTCAATTCGGCTAAAAGAACGCTAATACTGTCTTTTTGCGCTTGAAGGCTGTCTGATTTTGAGGCGTCTTTTTCAATCAATCTGTCGTAAGTGTCCAGCATCATTTGGAAATCTTTACGTAAATCCATTGTAGACCCATCAATATAGCCAGACATTGCCTCTTTCATAGATTTCATTTCTTGCTCTAGTTGAGCATTTGTTGCCTGACAACTTTTGTAAGCTTTAGATTCTTTTGAGTACATCCAGCCCAACAATCCTGCTCCCAAAAGGGCGATTATTAAAAGCAAAATCCAAACCCCAGAGTTTGACTTTTTTTGATCCTTATTGACGTGATTTTCTTCAGACATTCTATTTTGATTTAGTATAAAGTGCTACAAAGTATAAAATAATAATTTAGTATTCAAGTATTTATGAATTTTTAAGAACCAAACTCCATTAAGTAAGCTTTCAAAAAGGCATTGAGGTCTCCATCCATAACATCATCAACATTTCCTGTTTCATGTCCTGTTCTTACATCCTTTACCAATTTGTAAGGATGCATTACATAATTCCGTATTTGTGAACCCCATTCAATATTTTTCTTTTCAGATTCAATTTCTGACCTTTTCTCCATCCTTTTTCTCAATTCCAACTCATACAATTGAGATTTTAAGAGCTGCATGGCTTTCTCTTTATTTCCCAGTTGAGATCTTCCTTCTGAGTTTTCAATGACTATTCCGCTAGGTTTGTGTCTTAGTCGAACAGCAGTTTCTACTTTGTTTACGTTTTGTCCACCTGCTCCTCCAGACCTAAATGTTTCAAATGAAATATCTGCGGGATTGATCTCAATTTCTATTGTATCATCAACTAAAGGATAAACATAAACCGATGCAAAAGAAGTATGTCTTTTGGCGTTAGAATCAAAAGGAGAAATACGCACCAAACGATGAACACCATTTTCACCTTTTAAATATCCAAAGGCAAAATCACCATCAAATTCTATGGTCACTGTTTTTATTCCAGCTACCTCGCCTTCTTGATAATTGAGCTCTTTTAATTTGTATCCATTTTTTTCTCCCCACATGAGGTACATGCGCAAAAGCATACTCGCCCAGTCACAGCTTTCTGTTCCACCAGCACCAGCGGTGATTTGTAAAACAGCGTTTAAGCCATCCTCTTCGCCAGAAAGCATGTTTTTTAGTTCCAGATTTTCTAAATCCTCAATGATGTTATTGTACAGCTCCTCAATTTCTTCAACGCTTCCTGAACCATCATTGTAAAATTCAATCAAAACTTCCAAGTCTTCTGTTCTTTCAGCCAGAGAAGCAGAGGAATCTACCCAGAACTTCAGTTGTCGATTTTTCTTCAAAAGCACCTCTGCCTTCTTAGGGTCATCCCAAAAAGTTGGGTCTTGCGCTGCCAATTCATTTTCATGAATACTGCGTTTCTTCTCGTCGATTGACAAGTAGGCGAACAAGTTTTGAATTCGTTCCTTAAGTGATTTTATTTGGTCGCTATTTACCATGAATACAAAAGTAAAATTTTGCCGCTATTCGCCACGATATTTATAGAATTTTAGCAGGATGAAGGAGAAAGTAAAATTTTTATATTGAATAAATAATTATTCCTTATATTTATTGAAACACACAATTCTGCTTTTGCTCACTAACAAATTTGTTGTCTGGTGATTAATATGTAGCTGACTGTTAAAGGTACTGTTCTAGAGTTAACTCTCCTTTAATGTGAGATTGCTCTTGTGTTTTTCACCCATTTCCCAACCAAAGGCAATACTTTAAACGTCAATGTAAATAACTGGGCAAAAGGAGTGTACTACATAAAATTGAATGGAGATTCATTTTCCAAAACTTTAAAATACTTAAAACAATGAAAAATTTACTCTACATATTAGTCATAGTATTTTCTCTTCCTCTCCATTCTCAATGGGTCACAGTAAAGGGAGAAAACTACCACAATCATTCAGCTTACGACCAATTCACCATAGATCCTTACACCAATAGTATGTGGTGTGTAAGTCTATATTTTACAACAGTTTTTGATTCAGATGGAAATTTCACAACTTTTGATGAAAATGAATTAGGAGATAGAGAGCCTGGAGATGAAATTTATTTTGGCTTCACTCCAGGACATATATTTTTTACGAAAAAGCTTTTTGGTTTGTATTCTTTTAATAATTATCAAAAGCAATTATTGTATCAAAGTAATAGTTTTAATGAAATAACAAATGATATTGATACCCTATTTGTAACAAGCAGTAACGATTATTTATTAAAGTATAGATTAGGAATTGGAGCAGAAAACACAACTCTGAATGCTACACAATGCGCTGCTAAAAACGGTCAGCTTTACACGAATCGAGGCGCATATTTTTATGTTGAAAATAGTATTGATAGTTGGTTGGGGAACGACACGTTTTATCTCACTGGCGCAACCGACGTCATGGAATTCGGCAATGAATCAGACACAATTTATCTTGGTTTCGTTTTTGGCATTTCAAAATTCCACAACGGAATTGGTTACGACACCATCACCCCAAACAACACCACCAACATGCCTTCTCCCAATGTTTTAGAAATAGAATTCGATAAAGACAATAACCTATGGGTTGCTTTTGGAGATGCTAATGATGATTTTTTTGCACTTGGAAAACTGGAAGGTGATACTTGGTCGGAAGTTTACACAGCTGCCAATAGTCCAATTGATTTTGATGAGTTTTATGGATTTGAGTTTGATACCTTAGGCAATATTTGGGTTTCCTCTGGTAAAGATTTACATACATTAGAAAACAGTAACTCGCCAGGATGGTTGTCAAATGAAGAATTTACAATTTCAGTTCCTCGAATAAGTGTTTACCCTAATCCAGTAAAAGATATTTTGAATATTCAGCTCCCAGCACATGTTCAAAAAGCAGAGGTTTTAATTAGTGATATTAATGGAAAAGCTGTTAAAAAACAAACTATAAATTCGCAAGAAGTTGTTCAAATAGATATTGACAGATTAGAAAAAGGAATTTATATTTTGAATGTAGTTGGTGAGGAGAATCAATGGCAGGAAAAGATTATTAAGAAATAGGGTTGATTATGGATTAATCAATTACGAATTCGATATCTTTAGTCTGGAAATATTTTTATTTAGGAATGAAGTTGCACTTGATGCTTACCTTAAAATACTTAAAACAATGAAAAATTTAGTCTACACATTGGTCGTTGTATTTTCTCTACCTCTTCATTCGCAATGGATTACTGTGCAAGGGGAGAATTACCATAATCACCAGGCTTTCTTTCAATTTACCATAGACCCTTACACCAATAATCTATGGATTGTTGATTTTTATGATGCAACAGTGTTTAAACCAGATGGCACGTTTACAACTTTTGGAGAAAATGAATTAGGCCAAAGGTGGGGTAGCGATAGGTTAAATTTTGGGTTTACACCTGGGCATACTTTTTACACCAAGCAATTGGCAGGATTATATTTATTTGATAATTATCAAAAACAGTTGTTATACACAGATAATAATTTTAAAAAAATATACTACGACGGTGACACGCTTTTTATAGATAGAAGTAACGACAATTTACTAAAGTATACCTTAGGTATGGGTGCAGCAAACACAAATATTGCGGGTTCTCAAGTTTCTTCAAAAAATGGAAGTTTATACGTTGATATAGGTTCATATGCATATTACGAAAATGGAGCATATACTGTTCTTAGTAGTGACCCATTCTATATTTGGGGTCCAACAGACGTCATGGAATTCGACAATGAATCAGACACAATCTACCTTGGTTTTATAAACGGCATTTCAAAATTCCACAACGGAATAGGCTACGACACCATCACCCCCAACAACACCACAAACATGTCTTCACCCAATGTTTTAGAAATAGAATTCGATAAAGACAATAACCTATGGGTTGCTTTTGGAGATGCTAATGATGATTTTTTTGCAATTGGGAAATTAGAAGGAGATAATTGGTCAGAAGTTTACACAGCTGCCAATAGTCCAATTGATTTTGATGAGTTTTATGGATTTGAGTTTGATACCTTAGGCAATATTTGGGTTTCCTCTGGTAAAGATTTACATACATTAGAAAACAGTAACTCGCCAGGATGGTTGTCAAATGAAGAATTTACAATTTCAGTTCCTCGAATAAGTGTTTACCCTAATCCAGTAAAAGATATTTTGAATATTCAGCTCCCAGCACATGTTCAAAAAGCAGAGGTTTTAATTAGTGATGTTAACGGAAAAGTCGTTAAAAAGCAAACAATAAATTCGCAAGAAGTTGTTCAAATAGATATTGACAGATTAGAAAAAGGAATTTATATTTTGAATATAGTTGGTGAAGAGAATCAATGGAAGGAGAAAGTTATTAAAAAATGAATTTAATAAAGAATTGGCATCAACAATGGAATGGACGGTTTGCAAACCGTCCTTACATTGGATCTTCGATTTGATTCTTTTGCATATAGCCAACAGCCTAAAACCAAAAGCCAACAAAAACACAATATTTTCGGTAAAACTCAACTAAGTTCACTTAAAAATTTTACTTTTGATTTCTAAATTTAGAAACTATGAACATTCCTGAAAATTTAAAATACACAAAAGACCACGAGTGGTGTTTAGTAGAAGGTGATACAGTTACTATAGGGGTGACTGATTTTGCACAAAGTGAGCTTGGCGATATTGTATTCGTTGAGGTGGAGACTGAAGGCGAAGAATTAGAGCGTGACGAGGTTTTCGGATCAATTGAAGCAGTAAAAACAGTGTCGGATTTATTCATGCCTGTTTCTGGTGAAGTTGTTGAATTCAATGAAGAACTGGAAGCAAATCCAGAGTTGGTAAATTCTGACCCTTATGGTGAAGGTTGGATGATTAAAGTGAAAGCTGCCGACGTAGCAGATTTAGAAGATTTGTTGACAAGCGAAGCATATAAAGAACTGATAGGGAAATAAGTCGTGCTTCGATTTATACTTCCAAGTGTAGTATGGACAACGCTTGTTATAATTTTAAGCTTAGTTCCCAGTTCTAATGTAAGTCTAGATAACTTTCAATTTAAAGGCGTAGATAAAATAGCACATTTTATAATGTATACGCTGCTTGCTTTGTTTTGGACCATAGGTCTAAAAAGACAAAATATTTATGTCGGACTACGCAGGTTTGCACTGCAAATTAGTGTTTTAGGCGGTTTTTTGTTGAGCGTTGTTATCGAATTTATGCAAGAATATGTGGTGTACTCAAGAAGTTTTGAAGTTTTAGACTTGATTGCTAACGGAATTGGTTGTATTTTTGGGATAGTCTTATTTAAAATTATCTATAAAGATTCTTACAAGTAATAGTGGTATTATTATTGTAAGCTAAAAGAAAAATAAAAGTTATGGAAATTAAAAAAAATCCAGAAGTTGATAACGAACGTTTGAGATTACCACTCATATTCTTAGGTTTTTTCATTGTTGGATCTATGGTTACATTATCATTCTCGTTTAAACAAGAGGTGGAAATTGTCTCTACGGAAAATGAAAAACGTGAAAGAACTGAAATTCCCGAAGAACTAGAAGTTATCGAAGAAGAAAAGGAAGATATTGTTGTTCAAGAAATTCAAGAGCCTGAAGTAACTCCTCCACCTTCTGAAGAAATTGAAGTGAAACAAAACGTGGATAAGGATGAGCCGATTAAAGTAGAAACGCCTCCTATTGACATTAAGCCAATTGAAGCGCCAGCACCAGAAGCTCCTATTGTCGATTATCCAGATCAAGAAGCGGGTTTCCCTGGAGGAGCAGCGGCAATGAAAAAATTCCTTGCAGAAAACATAAAGTTCCCTGAAATAGCTATGGAAATGGGCGATCAAGGACGTGTTTTTATTGAATTCGTTGTCAATAAAGACGGTACAATTGAACAAGTTAAAGTTTTGAGAGGTGTTTCTCGTGAAATTGATGCAGAAGCACGTCGTGTTGTGCGCTCAATGCCGAAGTGGCAACCAGCCGAATCAAACGGTGAACCTGTTCGTGCAAGATGTCGTATTCCAATTAACTTTATTTTACAATAGACTTTTAGAAAATTGAATTAGTTATAAAATATTGTAGCGTCGTAGCATTCCTGCGGCGCTACATTTTTTTATACGCTAAAATTTGTAACTTGTGCCAAAAATATCTCAAGATGACATGGACTAAAAAACAGATTTGTAGCTTTGTCGATTTAACATCGCTCAATTCGTATGATTCAGTAGAAAGCATTAAAAGCTTTTTATCCGATGCATTAGATTTTGAAAAAAAGAATTTTCCAGTTGCTGCAGTGTGCTTGTTTCCTAATTTTTCTGCTTTGGCGGTGAATGAACTAAGTAACTCGGTGCTAAAAGTAGCGGTAGTCGCAGGGAATTTCCCGAATTCTCAAGGATTTCTCTCTACAAAACTCAATGAATGTGAATTGGCCCTAGAAGCCGGAGTAGATGAAGTTGATATCGTCTTAAATTTGGGAGAGTTGGATGCTGGAAATCATGACCATGTGGTAGATGAAATAAAAGCCTTTAAGGGATTAATGCCCAATAAAACACTTAAAGTCATTTTAGAAACCGGTTACCTGAAGACCGCCGAAAGAATTCGATTGGCTAGTGAATTGGCTATACAAGGTGGCGCTGATTTTATTAAAACATCTACAGGAAAAGAGTTTCCTGGAGCTTCTTTAGAAGCGGTTGAAGTTATGGCTCAAGTGATAGCAGAACAAAAGTCAGGAAAAAAGGTGGGTTTGAAAATTAGCGGTGGCGTAAGAACATACGAAGACGCACTACAATATTTTGAGGTCGTTGAAAAACATTTGGGAAAACCATTTATGACTCCTGACCTTCTGAGAATCGGAGCAAGTTCCTTGGTTAGAAACTTAATGAATGAATAATCTTTTTGAAAAATATCACCTGACCCTTCGTGCTGCTTTGGACGCCTCTAAAGTAATCATGGAAATTTATGCTGGCGACTTTGAAAGAATCGAAAAAGCAGATGGGAGTCCTGTAACTATTGCAGATATTAGCTCATCAAAAATTATAGCCGATTATCTTCGTCAAACCAACATTCCCATCACAGGGGAAGAAATAGAGAAAGAACAATTTTCTATTCGTTCCACATGGAAAAGGGTTTGGTGTGTTGATCCTTTAGATGGTACAAAAGAATTTATAAAGAAAAACGGCGAATTTGTAATTAACATTGCACTCATCGAAGATGGTAAGCCCATTTACGGATTGATTGCTTCACCCATTAGAAAAGAAATTATTTTAGGAAATAAGGAGTCTGGTGCTTTTCAAACAACTTATGAAAACGCTTTAAGTCCTGAAAAATGGACAAAGTTAGCTCAACTTTCGCCCGTGAATTCCCCCGTGCATATTATTGCTTCTAGAAGTCATTACTCAGGAAACTTGCTCAATCTGGCGCAATACATCGAAGAAGAGCATGGCGAAATAAAGTCCACAGCAATGGGTTCTGCCCTAAAGTTCTTTGATTTAGTTAATGGAAATGCTGATGTTTACCCGCGTTTTGCTCCAACGATGGAGTGGGATATAGCCGCTGGGCAAGCCATATATGAAGCTATTGGTGGTGAGGTAATCCAAGCTGAAACTGGAAAACCAATGGTTTATAATAAAAAAGATCTTAAAAATCCGTATTTTGTGGCTTCTAAGAAAAGCATGAAACTATCTATGAATTTTTTTCAAAAATTATAATTTGAAAGCAACTAACTTAATACTTGCCTTGACGCTGATATTAACTTCAGTGGCTTGGTCGCAAGAGATACTTATTCCCACATCGAGTGCCGTAAAGGATAAGGCAATATTTGCACATGGAACAAAAAACATTGCTGGAAATGGTTTTTTCCCTGTTTCCTACAGCGAGGCCAATCTTAAACTTCCAACAAAGGATACTACCCAAAATTGGGTGATGCGAAAATTATTCAAGGAGCATTTGGTGCAGAAGTCAAATCAAGATTTCTTTTTTGCTGTGGATCCTCTTCTAAATATGTCAATTGGACAAGAGCAATTGCAAAATACTTCTGACTATTTGTTCCAAAATACACGTGGAGTCCAGGCTTTCGGACATCTTAAAAATAAACTTTCCTTCTATACCGCCTTTTATGAAAATCAAGCACGGTTTTTAAAATACCAGACTGATTATTTTAAGGATAGAGGTGAGTTTTATCCAAACAATCCTCCAGGGTTGAACGTTCAAAACGCGGTAATTCCGGGAGGAGGAAGAACAAAGCCGTTTAAAGTGAATGGATTTGATTATGCTTCATCAGTAAGTTATGTTCGCTTTACACCCATCGACAAATTAGCCATTCAATTTGGAAACGCACCTCGTTTTTATGGTTGGGGATACCGCTCAATGTTGCTTTCAGATAATTCTTATAATTATACCAATCTTACTATCGACTGGGAAATTATTAAAGGATTGACCTATACTTTTATGAGGGGGAAACAGTTAAACCTTACCAGAAAAGTATTCACTGATATGGTGGAAGCTCCTTATGAAAGAAAAGGAATTGGGGTACATTACTTAAGTTATAGCCCTGTTCCTTCTTTGGTGATTGGACTTTTTGAATCCACGATCTACTTGCGTGATAACGCCACAAGTAGTCAACGCGTAAATCCTTATTTCTATCAACCTGTTATTGGGGTGAATACCATGGTGAATGGAACAGAAAGTGTGAATATGAAAAACCTTTTTGGTTTGAATTTTGCTTGGCAATTTCATCCGCAACACATGCTGTACGGGCAAGTTGTGAGTGATGATGTCTCTAATAAGGAGTATGGAATACAACTAGGATACAGAACAGGAAACACTTTTAATGTGAAGAATTTAAATTTCCAATTAGAAGCTAATGTGGCAACATCTAATTTGTATGCTGCGAATAATGAACGCATGAATTACACCCACTTTAATTTACCATTGGCACACACGCTAGGAAATGGTTTTACGGAGTTGCTTGTTCGTGCAAATTATTTGTTCAAGGGAGTTTTTATTGATACAAAGATTGTTTATTACGAGGCAGATCAACCCATTGATGATAAGTCTAGACTGTTTGAATCCAAACAAAACTTCTCAATTGATAATGAAACACAGGTTTTAAATGCCAATATTGAATTGGGATATGAATTTAATCCTGCAACACAATTGCGCGCCTTTATAAATATGAATTACCGAACAAGCGTTATCAATTTTGGTAGCGATGTAGATTATGGAGCGGTATCTATAGGGATTCGCACAGCATTAACTAACCAATATTTTGATTTCTAATGAAAAAACTACTTATCATAGCACTGCTTTTTCAATGTTCATATTTCATTGCGCAGACAGGAATCAATTCAGAGGTGAATTACTTAAATTATGACGCTTTCTTTGAAAGTAACGAATTGAGCGTTGATCCAGTTTTACCCAATTTATCAAAGCCGTATTTACCGGGTTACCAACTTCCATGGGTCTCGAAAAAAGAAAAATACCAAGACAATTATTTACACATTTTTCCCATTGTTGATGTGTTGGCTTCTTTTAAATCTGATGCAGCATCAACTTATTCAGCGAATCTAGGAGCTGGGTTTGGAATTACAACACAATTGTCGAAGAAATTCTACGCCCGTTTATTGTTGACGGGAAATGCTTTTCGCAGAGAAGGAAGTAATTTGAGCTATTCAAGCATTTTTAGAAGTGATTATTTAGAAAGCTTTAATAATTCGGCAACACTAACTCTACAACCCAGGTTTAGATTGAGTTTTTCACCTTATGATTTCTTAAATATTCAAGCCGGAATAGACCAGCATTTTATAGGGCAAGGTAAGCGCTCAATGCTGCTGGGTGACTATGGTGCGCCTTATCCCTTTGCACAATTGAGGACAAAAATATGGAAAATAGAGGTGCTTAATCTTTATCAATTCTTTAAAGAAGATGAGTTGTTTCAAACAACAAAAAAGTTCGCTTCAACACATTTCTTTAATTTTAACGCAACAGAACGTTTCCAAATTGGATTTTTTGAGTCTGTAGTTTTCGCTCCAAAAGACACTTTGTTGAATCGTGGATATGAAGTGGCTTATCTTAATCCATTCTTGTTTTATCGACCAACAGAATATGCTTTAGGTTCCCAAGACAGATTACTGATTGGTTTAAACACAAGCTATCAATTTGATCGATTCATGATTTATGGTCAGCTGGCTATCGATGATTTCGTATTGAAAGAATTGGTAGACAGAACGCGTTGGTGGGCCAATAAATACAGTGGTCAAATCGGGGTGAAAGGAAAACAAGAATTAACAAATGGTCAATTGAGGTGGTTAACGGAATTGAATTTCGCTCGTCCATTTACCTATTCTCACATATCACCAGCAACGAATTACGGAAATCAAGGAAATGCTTTAGCGCACCCGCTAGGTTCAAACTTTGTAGAAGTCTTCACTGAAGCGAGTATGCATTTCAATTCTAATTTTACTTTGTCGGGCCGTTTCTTTTTCTCTCAACAAGGTGGAGAAGATGGGGATTATTCCACTTCTTACGGCGCTGATGTATATGTACCCTACAACAATAGACCTTTTGAGTACGGCTACAAAATTGGTGGAAACGGAAAGGTAAATCGCTTTAATTTGTCTGTTGAAGGTAGTTACAGACTCTCAGAAAAGCTGATGATTGATGCTTTTGTTCGTCCGGGAGTAGAATTGAATAACATGGCCGCCGATGAGTACACAACGCACTTCATGGTTTTTGGAGGAATAAGAACAAGCCTTTGGAATGAGAGGTCGTTTAGTTTTTAGTTTTCTAATTTTAGTTTGTAATTAAAAGGATAAAACAGCTTGTTTTTCTTCGATATTTACAATTTACTCTTAATTTTAGAGTAAACTTTATCAATAATGGGAGAAATTCTAGTAACTAATGGTTTACATAAATCCTATAAAAAGCATACGGCGCTAAAATCTCTGAGTATTTCCGTAAAACAAGGTCAGATTTATGGCTTATTGGGTCCTAATGGAAGCGGAAAAACAACAACTTTAGGAATTTTACTTGGTGTAATAAAGGCGGATGGAGGCAGCTTTAGTTGGTTTGGAAAAGGTGAGCTAGACGAAAATCGCAATAACATTGGAGCTTTATTGGAAACCCCGAATTTCTATCCTTATTTAAATGCAATAGATAATCTTAAAATTGTAGCGGCCATCAAGTCTTTGGATAACACCAAAGAACGCATTGAAAAAGTGTTGAAGCGTGTTGATTTGTGGAAAAGAAAAAAAGCCACTTTTAAAACCTATTCTCTTGGAATGAAACAGCGCTTAGCTATTGCTGGTGCAATTTTAGCGGATCCAGACGTGCTGGTTTTAGATGAACCAACCAATGGTTTGGACCCACAAGGAATTGCAGAAATTCGATCTTTAATATTGGATATTGCAGCAGAGGGAAAAACCATCATTATTGCGTCTCATATTCTAGATGAAATAGAGAAAATGTGTACGCATGTAGCTATTTTAAAGGATGGAGCATTAATTAGGGAGGCAACGCTAGATGAAATCATGATTCAAGATAAAGTTTTGTGTGTAGGATCCGATCATAGAGAAGAATTAAGATTGGCTATCGAAAAAATACCACAATTGAAATTCTTTAAAGATTTAGATCCGCATATGCTGGTAACTGTTGATGGCGAAATTTCTAATGCTGCAGTCAATAAAATGTTTGCAGAGAATGGAGTTTATTTGAATACCCTTATGCTGCACAAAAAGAACTTAGAATCTACATTCTTAGAAATTGTAAACAAATGAAACAAATACTTACCATAGAATTTTTAAAGCTTCGAAAACTGAGGTCATTGCAAATTATCTTTTTGATTTATGCGGTAATTTCTCCCGTAGCGATTTACACGATTTCGAAATTCATCACCAATTTCATGACCTTCTTTTTGCCAAAGGATTATTCTCCTTTTGCATTTCCAGATGTTTGGGCAGTTGCTACCTATTCAGCAAGTTATTTTAATATACTGATGGGAGTTTTGGCCGTAATTATCATTAGCAATGAATACACTTATAAAACGCTTCGGCAACATGTGATAGATGGTTTGTCGATAAAAAAAGCCATCCTCGGAAAGTTCCTTGTTTTGCTTTCTTTTTCACTTATTATCACCTTGTACACTTTTCTAACAGCTTTGCTTTTTGGGTTGGTAAATACCACAACTGAGAGCACTTTTATGGATGGAATAGGGAGTATTGGCTTGTACTTTTTACAAACCATGTGTTATTTCAGTTTTGCCTTTTTCATTGCCGTTTTAGTGAAAAGAACCGCCGTTTCAATTACGCTATTTATTCTTTCATTCATCGCTGAAACAATCATTGGAATCTCTATTTCACTGGGTGGCTTTCAAACTTTCTACGCCTTTATGCCAATGAATGCCTTCTCTAAGTTAACGCCATTTCCAATTCTCAAGGAAATGATAGCCGCTGGACAAGAGAGAAACGGAAATGTTCCAGTAATTCTAGATACCCCAATAAATATAGCCGTTTGCTTAGCTTATATGTTGGTATTCTTTTTGATAGCTTATTTTATATTAAAGAAACGAGACTTGTAAAATAAAGTATTACCACGAGGTAAAACCTCGCGGTAGCATACTTTATTAATTCGTTATGGTATAGTTAATTAATACCGATTTATGAGCTTTCTCTTTAATCAAAAAGAACATGAAAATAGCTAAAATCGTATTTGTACTGCTGGTAAGTAATTCCCTATGGTCACAAGTTGACCTGCCTGAAAATCGACAATATGATTATTCTTCAGATCAGATTGATTACTATTTCTACCTTAAAAGTGATACGAAGCAATCCATCAATTGGGGAAAGATCTATGGCTACGAAAAATGTCGTGCTCATGTAATAAATAACAGTGGAGATTCTATTCTGATACATAGAGTAGGAAGTCGAAATCATCCGCTTTATTGGTTTTTGGATGGAATGGAGCCGAGTAGATTGGTTATGCCCAATGATACGATTCATTTATATGCTAAATGGGCAAGAAGGCATGGTCCGTTTAACCGTTCTATCACTTTGCAGTATAGAAGTAGCTCCAATTTGAATATGCAGTATTTTTCGGTTTCAACGAAAGGTCAATTTATAGATTCACTTGAACTTAGTCGTCAAGAAGAGGCGTTGGAAAGAGTTCAAAAAGAAAAAGCAAAAAGGAAGCGTGAAGAACATCTGAAAATTCAGCTCGAAAAGGAACAATCGAGACAAGCAATTTATAAGAACGGAGCAGAAGACTCAATTCCTGTTAAAATCCGATTTTATGAAGATGGAACAGTTCGTTTTAAAGAATACAAAAGAAATGGAATTATTAAAGAGGAATTTGATCAGTCGGGTTATTTGAAAAGGACTTGGGATAATGAAGGAATTCACACAGAATATTATCCCAATGGAAACCGAAAATATAAGTCTGGAAAAGAACGTTTTTCCGCTGAAGTCCCTTATGTCAGTTATTACTTTCAAAATGGATGTCTCCAAAAAGAAGTCTTTCTCAATGCGTCCATCATTAAAGAATATGATTCTCTTCAATGTAATCAGCTATTATCCAAAACAATTAAAGACAGCACAATCAACAATAGCAGGATTATTTACTATGACAATGGAGAAATCACACGAATCAAGTTTTTTCCACAAATTGGATATTCTCAATACGCAGAGCACACAGGAACATTTCAAGATGATCAACTTGTTGATGGTTATGTAAACTATTATTCTTCAAGAAAAAGACTGCTGTTTTCGAGTCAGATTATTGATGGAAAAAGAGATAATGTTCTTACTAAAAATGAAAAAAAGGGAAATCAAATTAACCTCATTGATCGTGAAGGCCGAAAAACAGGATTATGGACTACGCAGAAATCCAATGAAACCGAAGCGATTCGTATTCCTTCCAATTTAAAGGAATCATTGAGCGACTTCCGTAATGTGGCTTGGAAAAATTATATTTACAATAAGGGAGATACCGTGAGTATGGTCTACCTGCATGATTATGGGGGAATACGAGGATACTTTTATTTGAAGGATAAAGAAAAGCGCATTCAGCAAGGTGATGAAATTGGGATATTTTACCACGAAAACGGATTCATTAAATCTAAAAGTTATGAATTAAGGAATGGGTTGAGTGCAAGCATCAATTACTCTGAGGAGATAGAGAACCAGATTATAGGAGGAAGAAAAGGAAATTGGAGTAAGTTGATTTTCAAGAATAAACAACTTGTTGAGATCAGGAGTCTCTACAAAGAACCTCAACTTGATGTTATTTTGGATAATAGCTTTGCTAATGGAAAGCCAAGAAATTTACAAGATAATATGTCCGCAATAGAAAAAGGAAGTTTCAAGCATTTTGAACTCTATAACGGCTTTATCTATTACTATGATCAAAATGAAAAACTAACACTCACAGAAAAAGTAGTGAATGGTGTAATCCAGTATAATCCTCGTGTCAACCTTAAAGAAGAGCAATTAATTAAAGTGGCACTTCGAAATGATTTAAACTTTAATGGTTGGGTTGAACAGCGAGAAATTAAAGCTTTGACATCGTTAAGGTTGAGGTTAACTGATGAAGATATAGAAAAATTTAATTGGAGTGAATTGGCACATTTTGATAATTTGAAAGCAGTGAATTGTAATAATTTAATGTATAGATTGAGCGATTATACAAGTCTTGATGCGCTCAAGTTGGCGGTCGTGAATAAATCCGGTACGAAAATAAACTACAGCAGACAACGCTATCCTTGGGATGAGCCAAGAGTACCCGAATTTGAACGAAAACAAGAATTTCCCGAACTTGCACACGTCGATAAGATTGTTGAGTTTCCAGACGTTGAAGCCAAATTTCCTGGGGGGAAAGAAGCGATGGAGCAATGGATAGCGGAAAACATCGTAGAATCTAGAGTTAAGGAAGGCGGTAAACCCCACAAAGTGTATGTTAGGTTTACGGTTCAAAAAGATGGAAGTTTAACTGATATCAGAATTCTCAGAGGAGTAAATGCCGAAATTGATAAAGAAGTCAAACGCTCCATTAGATCAATGCCAAAATGGGAACCCGCGCTTTCTCAAGGCGAGGTTTGCGTGAGTAAAAAGATAATTGCTATTGTGTTTGTGTTGAAGTAAGTGGGTTTTTTGAAATTTGAGGTTGGTTTGGACTAAGAAATTGTCTTTTTATTATATAATTAGTGGCTTTCTATAATGACAAAGTGTTAGTTCTCGTTTTTGTCTTTCATTTTTAGAAAATTTAAAGGTGTCATAACCGCAATTGAAGAATTTCTATAATCTTTTATATTCCGAGTAATAATTAAATCCAAATCTTTAATTGTCAAGGCAGAAGAGTATTGAACAGAATCTTCATAGTCTGTGAAATCATTCTTTAATGCTTGAATAATCTCTTTTTTTGTCGTTCCAACGATTTCGGTCATTTCAGTTAATGTCTCAACGACTTCCAAAGTTTTTTTATGTCCTAAAAATCTCCGCACGATATAGTAAATGTTGTTGATACTTAAAGCGGATAGATACAGTTTTACATTTCCTTGTTCACTGAGTTCAAAAAGTTCACTCGCAGGGTTTACGTGAGGTTCTCGGTCAGTAAAAAAATCAATGACCACATCCGAATCTACAAAAAGTTTATACTCCATATTTTTTTGAAAGTTCTTCGGTTAAAATTTGTTTATAGTCAAAATTGTCATCAGTTTTAATGATTCCTCTTAATTTCCTAACTTTAGGAGAAAGTTGATTCTCCTTGATTTTCATTCTTTTTACTGTGACAAATTTGAAATAGTTCTCAACCATTTCCGAAAGACTTTGCCCTTTTTCTTTTGCATATTCTTTAGCAATTTCAATGACCTCTTTTTCTATTGTCAAAGTTAATTTGGTGTTCATACGATTATTTTCTTATAAAAATACGTATTATATATCAGTTTTACAACACGTACTGTTTTCAAATTAAAAACTACTTAGAAATTAATTCAAATAAAGCGTCCAACCTCGGCGCAATAATCACTTCAATCCTGCGGTTTTTTGCCTTATCGTTAGGATCCACAGGGTGATATTCTGAACGACCTGATGCAGAAAGAATGGCTGGATTTATACTGGAGTTATCAGTCATGATGGAAACAACAGAAGTAGCACGTAAAACAGAAAGTTCCCAGTTGTTTTTTGGGTGAGAGGCGCGCGACAAAGCATCCGTATCCGTGTGACCTTCGACAATGATTTCAAGTTCATCATCCCCTTGAACGGCTTTTGCTAATTCAATAATGGCTTTTTTTCCTTCTGCCTCAACAAGTGTAGAGCCTGATGCGAAAAGTAATTTGGCCTCTAAACTCACATAGATCTTCCCGTTTTTCTCTTCCACTTTTAACCCTTTGTTTTCAAATCCCCGAAGTGCATTGGCAATTTTGGATTCTAGTGCTTTTACAGCAAGCTCTTGACGGGAAATGATCTCTTCTAACTCTGCAACACGCTGTTCACGCTCCGCCAAGAGAATTTGTTTGTTTTTTAATTCTTTTTCGGCAGCCATTAAAGCATCTTCCTTGCGTTGAGTCTCTATGATTTTGGCTTCTAAATCTGCGCGCATTCTGGCCAAATGCTTCGCGTCACTGTCCTTAATTTTGTCTAGTTGTTCTTCAAAAGAAGCCCCCATAGAAATGGCTTGTTGGTATTTTGCTTGCAAAGCACGGTAGGAATTTCCAAGAGCTGAGGTGTCTGCTTTTAATTTAGCTACATCTTTTTGCATTAATTCTGCTCTCGCTTGCACCGTTTTTAACTGCGCTTCATAATCTAAGGAAGAGGTTTTGTACCTTTTTAATTCATCAGCACAATTTTGCTCTTTCGCTACTAAATCATTGTATTTCTTTGCCGGAACACAAGCTCCAAGTGTGATTGTTAAAAGTAAAACACCAAATATTAATCGCATAATTTCTTTATTGATACATTCGATGTAAAGTTCGATAATGTTTAGGTGCTTTTTTAATTGAATGGCTGATAATTTTAAACAGTCGACTGTTGACTGAGTGGGGATGTAGAATAAAGGTGATTTTTGTAGCCTATTGCGCTTTAGTGGAACGCAGATGACTCGAATCTTCGAACGCTGATTTTTGCTGATTTTCTTGAAAGGTATAGAAATTAGTGAAATGGGATTTAATTAGAGAACCGTGAATATCCGCGCTGCTTTTTGCATCTGCGTCATCCGCGTTCCGTCATCCTAGGAATTCATGTAAATCCAAATACACCTCTTCCAAGACCTTGCTTTCTTCTTCCCAATTTTCTACTAAAGCGGCTTTTTTACAATTTTCTTTGAATTCTTCTAAAAGTTTTGGGTCACTTAATATGGAATTTATAGTTCTCGCTACACCATCAGCACTGTGTTCTGGAATTATTCTACCGACATTGTGTTTATGAATTACGCGTTTTAATTCTATTAAATCTGAACTAATTACTGGAGTTGTGGTGTGGATATAATCGAAAATTTTATTAGGTAAAGAATATTTGTAATTCGAATTACTGTCTTTGTCCAAACTTAAACCTAAGTCTGCGTGATAAGTATAATTCATCATTTTGTCGTAGGGAACTCTGCCCACAAATCGAACTTTTTCTTCGAGATTTTGCTCTTTTACCATGATTTTTAGATCAGGGAGAACATCACCACTTCCTACAATTAAAAACAATGCGTTTTTCACTTGTTTCATTGCCATAACTGCTTCTTCAGCGCCTCTGTCGACATTTATTCCTGAACCTTGAAGAATAATAATGTGCTTGTTTTCGGGTAAATTGAGTTCTTTTTTACTTAAAATAGTTTCAGGTTTCCACAGTTTTGAAACATTTCTAACAATCCGAACATTTTTATTGTACTTCTTTGAATAAATTGAAGCAATAGACTCATTAACGGTATAAACAGTTTGTAGTTTTGGGAAAATCCATTCTTCAATTTTAAGCCAAACCTTTCGAACTTTTGGTCGGGCGGTTAATTCTGGAACTTCTGTAAACAATTCGTGCGTGTCATAAACCAATCTTGATTTGTTTTTAATTTTGTGTGCGCAGTAATTTGCCAAAAGAGAATCTAAATCGTTACTCAATAAAACATCAAACTTGGTGAAAAGCAAAAACCAAAAAAGCCGTAAATTGTAGTTAGCATAGAATAATGCACCCGTGGTAAAAACGAGTTTAAAACGTTTAAAACGGTATTTTCGATCAGTAATAGGCTGACTGTTTTTCAATTTTCTCCCCACCAACAGTACATCGTAGCCATTTTCATGAAGAAAAGAGCATACCTTGTGTACACGTTGATCTGTATACAGGTCATTCGTTACCGAAACAATAATTTTTTTGGCTTTCATTGCTACAAAAGTAATTATTTCATGCTCATTTTTGATTTTTATTGGAAGATAGACTGTTTGAGGAAATGAGCTGTTTTTGAGTTTTAGAATTACTTTAGAAAGAGGAAAGATTCTTCGACTAATTAGAGTCAATTAAATGATTGTTAAAGCTCTGTAATAAACCATGGTATAAATAAAGAGTTTTCTTATTTTTGGGCAATTAAATTTATATTATGAGATTATTATTTACTGCAGTTTTTGCTTTTTTCTTTACGTTTTTATCAGTTGCACAAAGAAAAGACTTGAAACTGGAAAAAGGATTGTACGCCAACATTTCTACAAACAAAGGAGATATTTTTTTGAAATTACATCATGAAAAAGCCCCTTTGACAGTGGCCAATTTTGTTGGATTAGCAGAGGGAAAACTTAAAGTTTTTGATTCAATCAAAATTAAAGATCCTTTTTACGACGGTGTAGTATTTCACAGGGTAATAGATAACTTTATGATTCAGGGAGGTGATCCATCTGGAAGTGGAAATGGAGGACCCGGATATCGTTTTTGGGACGAAGCAGATAATGGAATAGACCACACGAAAGGATCCTTATCTATGGCGAATGCCGGTCCAAACACAAACGGGAGTCAATTTTTTATTACACATTTGGCAACCCCACATTTGAATGGAAAACACACTGTTTTTGGTCAGGTAATGGAAGGGCAAGACGTTGTAGATGCTATTGAACAAGGCGATACGATTAAGAGTGTGAAAATTGTGAAGAAAGGATTGAAGTACAAATTGTTTTATAACCCCTCTAAAGTTTTCAAAAATGAATATGAAAAGCAAGAAGTTGAAATTGAGGCAGAGCGTTTGAGATTGGACAAGTTGAAAGCTCAAAACAAAGTTCGCGTGATTGAAGCTAAAGCAAAAACAGAAGAAGAGTACAAAACATATTTCTATGATTTAGTCAAAGAAATGGCGCCAAATGCAGTGCAAACAGAATCTGGTTTGGTTTACGTTTTACATGAAGAAGGGGAAGGTGAATTAGCGCAAAGAGGAGACGATGTGAGTTTACATTATTTAGGTGAAGCCGTTTTTGGTGGTAAATTTGACTCTTCTTATGATAGAAATGCGCCCTTAAACTTCAAGTATTTAGAAATGGGATTAATTCCTGGTTTCAATGAAGGAGTTGGACTAAGTAAAAAAGGAACAAAAATTGACTTGTATATTCCTTACTTTTTGGCATATGGTAAAAACGGACGTAGACCTCAGATTGAGCCTTACGCAGATTTGATTTTCAAAATTGAAGTTTTAGAGCTTAACAAAAAATAATGAGAAAACTTTTATTGTTCTTGTCGGTATTATGGATATCACAATTAGTAATAGCGCAGGAAACAAAAATTCAAGTGATTGATGCGCAAACCAACAATCCAGTATCTTTTGCTAAAATTTCTGATGGTATAAATAAAGCTGTAGTTACAGATATTGATGGAAAAGCGTCCATTTTAATTGTTAGTTCTAATCTTTATTCTTTTCGCTTTTATGATTACAAGGATACAATCATTAAAGGTTCTGCTTTATTAGAAAATCCTACGGTATACTTGTTTCCCGATGCACAAGTGTACGACGAGGTAGTAATTACACCCGGAGAAAATCCTGCACATCGCATTATTCAAAATGTGATGGACAATAAAAAGCAAAACGATCCCATGAGAAACGATGCTTTTACCTATGATTCATATTCAAAACTATACATTACTGGAGAATTAAAGGAGAATGTAAAAAGAGATACCATGTCTGACACTTCTATGATTAATACCATGGAGTTTTTAGACAAACAATATATCTTTTTAACAGAAACGAAAGCCACTAGAACCTTCTCACCGCCTAATTACGACAAGGAAGTGGTGAGTGCATATAATGTTTCAGGAGTGAAAGACCCACTTTTTGCGACCTTGGTGAATCAGTTCCAATCCTTTTCTTTTTATGACAATAATTTCGAATTAAATCAGGATGAATACATTAACCCTATTGCTCCTGGAGGATTACGCAGGTATTTATTTATTTTAGAAGACACGCTAATTCATCCATCGACTCAAGACACGACCTATACCATCAAATTTCGTCCAAGGAAAGGTAAGATTTTCGACGGATTATCGGGTTACTTATACATTCGTACTAGCGCTTGGGCAATTGAACGTGTAATCGCTTCGCCCTATGAAGAAGGTGGTATTATTAACGCTAAAATTATTCAAGAATATCAGCTCACGGCCAATAAAAAATGGTTTCCATCGAAGATTAGTACAGAGTTGACTTTTAATGGAATTCAAATTGATGATTATCTAAATTTGATCGGTAGAAGTAGTTTGTACATAAATGATGTGGTTTTTAAAGAACCAAAATTTAAAAGTTTTAATCCCATTTCTGTTGAAGTGGATGAAGGAGCCTTGAGAGATTCTATATTGATTGAAGACTTGCGCGGAAATACTGCATCTGGTAAAGAAGGCGAAACCTATAAAGTTGTGGATAGCTTAGCGAAAGACGCTAATTTGGACCGATTAGTTTATTTGGCGAAAGTGGGAACATCGGGTAAAATTCCAATTGGAATGTTCAATATTCCCGTTTGGCAATTGTCCTATTTTAATCGCCAAGAAGGAATACGAGCGGGTTTAGGCTTAGAAACAAACAGCAGATTTAGCGAAGTGTTTGGCGCAGCGGCTTATGCGGCATACGGGTTTAAAGACAAAGAATGGAAATGGGGAGGAAATATTAATTTCACTTTGAATCAGAAGAGAAATTTGAATTTGAAATTGATTTACCAAGATGATATTCATGAACGTGGAAATACTAACTTTTATGATGATGCATTCAATTTAACAAATCAAGGAATTTATAGAGATTTCTTTGTGAGTTTGGCGGATAGGGAAAGAGTCGCTGGAGTTAATTTGAGTGGATTGATTCGTCAAAATCTTAAAATTCAAGTATTTGCTAATTACAAGCGATTTACTTTTATAGATAACTATCAATATGCTCCGCTGTTTAGTTTAAACGGAACAAATGACGAATTCGATATTGCAGAAGCAGGAATTGTCATTAATTGGAATATTCGTGAAAAAATAATGATGCTCGAAAATCGACGTGTTTCATTGGGTACAAAATGGCCTAAAATCACCCTGAAAGCGGTAAAAGGCGTGAGCGGAATTTTTGATTCAAATTATGATTACTACCGATTCAATATGGAAATTCATCAAGATTTTGCCATTAGAGGAGCAGGAAATCTAAATTTAGTGAGCAAAAGCGGAATGACAATAGGTAATGTGCCGCTTACTTTGCAACAAATTCAGGAAGGAACAGGAATTAACTATACTTTATCCGTAGCGAATACTTTTGAAACAATGGGACCTTCGGAGTTTTTTAGTGATAAATTCTCTTCATTATTTGTTCGTTTTACTTTCTTGCCAATCAAAAATAAATCGTCTTGGTCGGAGCCAACTTTTGTAATTCACAATGCAGCAGCTTTCGGAGAAATGCAAAACAGAGGAGACCATCAATTATTTGATTTTAAAACTCCAGATAAGGGATATTACGAATCAGGATTTATCGCTGACTATCTGCTTAAAATGGGGCCGCTTGGATTTGGTGCTGGTGTTTTTTACCGTTACGGACCCTATGAATTTACTGAAACAAAAGACAATTTCTTTTATAAAGTATCCGTAAGATTGAAGTTTTTGTAGAAGCTAGCTGATTCTGTTTAACTTTGTTTCTAATGTGGAGCGATCAGAGAAATATTATTGCGAAAATTACTTTTTCTAGAATATGGAATCTGATTTTACTTTACTATTCCTATTTCTTGGCGAAAAACTTCAAGAAGATTCAATCGAAAGGCTTACCTTTTGCTGCTAGTATAGAACCCACAACAGCCTGCAACTTGGGATGTCCCGAATGTCCTAGTGGATTAAAACAATTTACTCGCGCAACAGGAAAACTTGATTTAAATGAGCATATTTTGATGTTAGATCAATTGGGGAATCAACTCTTTTACATCAATTATTATTTTCAAGGGGAACCCTTCTTACATCCACAATTTTTGGAATTAATTAAGGAAGCTAACCATCGAAAAATTTATACGGCGACCTCTACAAATGCCCATTTTATTACGCAATCAAAAGCAGAAGAAATCGTTGACTCAGGTTTGGATCGAATGATTATCTCTATTGATGGACTCACGCAAGAGACTTATGAACAATACAGAAAACGTGGGAAACTGGAGAAAGTGATCGAAGGAACACAGCACATGATTGAAGCGAAAAAGAAAGCAAAGAGCAAAACACCGCACTTGATATTTCAGTTTTTGGTTGTAAAAGCCAATGAGCATGAAATTGATGATGTTTTTAAACTCGGGAAAAGTTTAGGTGTGGATGAGGTAAGGCTTAAAACCGCTCAGTTGTACGATTACAAAAATGGAAATCCTCTGATGCCCAAGAATGAAAAATATGCGCGTTACAAGCGAATGAAAGATGGGACTTATCGCAGTAAATACACAATCAGTAATCATTGTTGGCGAATGTGGTCTTCCACTGTTCTAACGTGGGATGGAAAGGTTGTTCCTTGTTGTTTCGACAAAGATGCGCAACACGTGCTTGGAGATGTGCTCAGAACTGATTTTATAAATATTTGGAGCTCTGCTCAATATCAATCTTTTAGATATCAGGTATTCACAGATCGCTCACAGATAGATATTTGTAAGAATTGTTCTGAAGGCGCAAAAGTGTGGACTTAATTTCGAGCATTTCCAAATTTAGCAGGCAGCTTGGCTTTGTAATAGGAAATTCATGAATAATTAGGGTTAGGTTTATCACCGAATTTAATCGCGTTAAATAAGGAGAAAAGTACTCTCCTTAATCTGCGGAGCTTCTCTTGGGGTGACTGATGAATCCTTTCCTAAATGAATTCGTTATATTTCTGGGTAAAATAGTACTTATGCATCTCAAATTATTTTTCTAATTTTAACACCGATGATTAATCTTGCTGAATGCAAAGAATTGACTTTAAAATAACTCAATGGAATAGATTTGAGCACTTCATTCTAAACAGATATCAAACAGGGAATTCAGATTCAAAATCCGCTGAAATATCGTCATTTATAAGGTTTTTTTTGATGTTAAAAAAGGTTAAGCATCACGCTTGGAAGAGGTTTAGAATTAATTTAGATTCCTGAAGTGAGAAAAATACAACTAAAACATATCGTCATATTGATCAGTACTGCTTTGATAGCACTGGTTTTTCTACAATTATATCAGGCTTTTCAGCTCTATGAAAAGAAATCTGAAGAGTTGGATACTCAAATGGTTAACGTATTGACCAAGGTGGCCATTAGACACGAAAAAGCTTCAGATTTACAGCGGTACACCTCTTTTTTTGGAAAGGATTTCAGTGGTCAATATAAACAAGCCTTAAAGCAGGAGTTTCAAAATTTGGTTCCAGTAAGAGAGTCCGTTTCTATTAAAGATACATTGATTTATGAAAATGGAAGAGATGTTAAATACCTTCAGATCACCGGTGATTCCTACGATTCTTTAACCCATGTTACAGCAAAACACAGTGTTTTAGCACGCGATATTAGTGAGCTTGCTACCTACGTTAAAGAAGAAGCAAGTAAAGAGGACCCTGAATCGGAAGGTAATGATTTGGCTTTTCAGTTAGATAAAAGAGTGGTAAATAGCTTATTTAAAAAGTCCAAATACATTAATGAATTGATGATTTCTGCTTTCAGGAACAACAATGAAACATCTGCTGTTGAACGCATTAATTTAGCTTTTCTGGATTCTATGATTTCGAAGACATTTGAAGTAGAAGGATTAGAAACCTCTTTTAATTATGCTATTTTTAATGAAGATGATCAATTGGTGGAATTCCCGTCTTACACAGATCGCTACAATTTAAGTATTGATACGTCTAATACAAAAGCTGTGCGTATGTTTCCTGGAAATATCTTTGATGAAGACTTAACACTGCATGTAGCATTCCCTAGAAAAAACACGGTGTTATTCAATGAAATGTGGTTGACTTTAGCGGTGAGTATTTTACTGGTTTTATTGGTTGTTCTGTCGTTTTATGTGATGTTTAAAACCATTCTTCACCAAAGAAGATTGGCCGAGGTTAAAAATGATTTTATTTCTAATATGACCCATGAGTTTAAAACACCAATTAGCACAATTTCTTTGGCCTGTGAAGCAATGTCTGACTCAGATATGACGAAAAATGACTTGTCGAGTCTTACACCCTTCGTTAAAATGATTGATGAAGAAAATAAAAGATTGGGAGGCTTAGTGGAACAAATCTTGAAAACAGCAGTTTTAGACCGCGGCGATATCAAAATGAAACGGGATGAACTTGAGTTAAATGAAATCGTTTCAAGAGTTGTGGCCAAGTCTAAAATTAGAATTCCTGTGGGAGGAATTAGATTAGAGCAAGCACCAGGATTGATGCCTTTTATTGGGGATGAGGTGCATACCAATAATTTGGTTTCTAATCTTGTAGATAATGCTATTAAATACAGTAAGAAAGAAGTTGATATATTTGTTAAAACTGAGAAAATATCTAACGACGAATATCGTTTAACAGTTCAAGACAAAGGAATAGGAATTAAAAATGAACATTTAGATAAAATTTTTGATAAACTTTATCGTGTTCCAACAGGAAATGTTCATAATGTAAAAGGTTATGGTTTAGGGCTGAATTATGTGAAAGCCATTGCCGATGTTCAAGGTTGGAAAGTAAGTGTGAAGAGTAAATTTGGCGAAGGTTCTACCTTTGTTTTAACAATTAATAAATCTAAAGAGGATGAGTGATAAAGTAAAAATTTTATTGAGCGAAGATGACAATAATTTAGGAATGTTGTTGGAGTCTTTTATTAAAGCAAAAGGATATGAAGTAGACTTAGCCAGAGATGGAAAGCAGGCACTTGAAAAATTCAACGATGGAAATTATCACTTTGTTATTTTGGATGTGATGATGCCAGAAATGGACGGATTTTCTGTAGCCAAGGAGATTCGAATCATCGATAAAAAAATTCCAATCTTGTTTTTAACTGCGAAAGCAATGAAAGAAGATAAGTTGGAAGCTTTTTCTATTGGTGGCGATGATTACATGACAAAACCATTTAGTATGGAAGAATTAGTCGCAAGAATAGAGGCAATCCTGAAACGCTCAAATGACGGAGAGACAACTATTGATGATACTTTCAACATTGGAAGATTTGTTTTTGACCCAATGACAAGAGTCATTACAATTGATGGAGAAGAAAATAAATTAACTACCAAAGAAAGTCAATTGTTAAAATTGCTGGCCAAAAATAAAAACCAGATTTTAGATAGACAGGCTGCGCTGCGTGCTATCTGGGGAGATGATAACTATTTCAATGGCCGTAGTATGGATGTGTATATTGCTAAATTGAGAAAGATATTAAAGGCAGACGAAAAAATCGAAATCATGAATATTCATGGTAAAGGTTTTAAATTATTAGATCAGTAGTTTATAATTGTTAACCTTTAAGGATTAATTATTAACGCGAGCAGTGGTTTGTAGTTGATAATTTATTCCCCAATGGTATGACAATTCGTTTATTGGTGTTGAATTTTTGATTTTTAGAAATTGAGCTTGTTTTTCCTATAAAGAGCCAAATACCAAAACTGTTGCTTACTGAATTTGATAAATAATCTTTAGTGAATACAAAGTGGAGAAAATGATGGTCATCTTGCTATCGATTTCTCCACTTTTTTGTTCTATTTTTAATTTTTGAATCTTTAATTCTTCTTTCAATTTTTAATTGTATTCCAATCCTATCTTTTGTGGGGTTTTGAAATGGTTTGCAAGGTTTATTGGGTGGACCAGTGTTTAGCCCTATTGCTATGTCATTCCGTTGGAAATGAACGTTTTCAGTAAGTTTTGTCGGGTGAGTAAAAAAGTTGTTTATGAGATATATATATTGAAGTTCGTTAAATATATAGTCAACGTATATCTTTAGAAAGAACAAATACAATCACCCACACAAAATTTTTTAGAGTCCATAAATAATTGTTCCTTCCAATGCAAATAGCTAGTTGTATTTTTTGATTTAAACGGGTGATCCAATCCTTCATTCCTTGAATTCAGAAATTCAAATACTTCCTCAATCTTATAATTGTCAACTACCAATTTTTAATTATCAATTATTTATATTTGAAATCAAATCCATAAATATAGGTTTATGCAATATACGCTTCACCAACTCAAGATTTTCTTAAAAATAGTTCAGCTTAAAAGTGTTACAAAAGCTTCGGAGGAATTGTTTTTAACACAGCCCGCTGTTTCCATTCAATTAAAAAAGTTTCAAGACCAATTTTCTGTACCACTCACAGAAATTGTGGGGAGACAGCTTTACGTTACCGATTTTGGAGAGGAAATAGCCAAGGCGGCGGAGAAAATACTCAGTGAAGTAGAGGCCATCAATTACAAAACCATGATTTATCAAAACCAATTGGCGGGCCGCTTAAAGCTTTCGATTGCTTCAACGGGGAAATACGTCATGCCTTACTTTTTATCTGGATTTATGCGACAACATAAAGGTGTAGATTTATTAATGGATGTTACCAATAAATCGCAGGTGGTGAAAAGTTTGGAAAAGAACGAGGTCGATTTCTCTCTGATGTCTGTTGTGCCAGATCAGCTTGCAACGGATGGAGTTCAATTACTCCAGAACGAACTTTATTTGATAGGAAGTTCTAAAGCCTTGAAAGAAAAATCGGGTGAACATATTTTTGAAGATTCTTCATTAATTTATCGTGAAGAAGGTTCTGCTACGAGAGCAGCTATGGAAGGATTTATTAAGTCTAAGAATTTACCTACACATAAAAAACTTGAATTAACATCAAATGAGGCAGTGAAACAAGCTGTTATTGCCGGCTTGGGTTATTCGATTATGCCGCTAATTGGAATTAAAAACGAATTGAAGAATGGGGAACTAGAAATCATTCCCTTCGAAGGACTTCCGATTATATCTAATTGGAATTTAGTTTGGCTAAGCGCCAAGAAACTCTCACCAGTAGCCACCGCTTTTTTGGAGTATATCGAAAAGGAAAAAGACAGTATTGTGGCAGATAACTTCTAAAATTACTGCTTAGCTTTTAAGGATTACAATGTTCACAAAACATGGCTTCCTCTTTTTCTTTTTTATGAGGGAAGAGCACTTTTCTTTTGAAATCACATTTTGCACAGCTAAGTAAATGGTAAAGTGTAGATGGTGTTGGAAAACCGCACAAGTCACACGGTAAACCCGCTTTTGACTGAGTGACGGAGAAACCAGGTGTGTGACATTCAGGGCAACACGATTGTATTTTCTCAATTAGTTTTTGTGTAGCTTTCTCAATAACTTTCATGCGTGTGGGGTTCATCATCGCACGCATATCGGTTTCTATGAATACAGAACCACGGTGGGAGAGCAATAGCTTAAATTCTTTTCGAAGATGATCTAAATTTGTAAAATCCTTGAGCACGAGGCTATGGTCTTGTTCCGATCTCTTTAGGATTAAACCGTGAGATGGAAACAAGGCTTTTTCTGCAAATTGTATGAGTTGTTTTTCTGTACAAATCGTTTGTCCATCAAAATTTGTAGATGTACTTAGTTCTCGTGCTGTAATTTCAAGTTTGTTCTTTTTGTCCATTAACACTATGATTTCGTCATCGGCACTGGCGAAAAACAAGTGAGGGTGAGTACCGAAAGAACCTTCACTGGCAATGGCCAAATCGGTATTTGTTAACTGCATTGCTAATTCACACTTCTTTCGTGCCGTAGTGATAGGATCATCATTCCTTGTTGTTTCTCCTGAAAAAGTACCGAAAATATCGGTGTCGATTAACGCGGGGACTTCAAAAGATACTCCAAGTTTCTCTTTCATAAGTGAACCAATCACTTTTTCTTTTTCGTGTTTGGTGGCTATGGCAAGTTTACGGCCCTTAAAGTATCTGTTTGCAGGACTACATGGATGGTTCATGGGAATTGTCTTTTATGTGTAGCATTTCGAAGCTTAAGGTCTTTCTGTCATAAATTAATCCTTCAATCGTGAGAACGCCAGCTTGAAACTTCGATCCAATGAGGTCTGTTTTTCTCAATTCTTTAACTTGTTTTGTTAAATTCAATTGGAGCAGCTCCATTGCTCGGTCTTTTATATTTTCATGTTTCAAAATAGCTACAGAATTTTCATAAAACACGTCATTCAAAATCTTCTCTTCTTTGGTATTAAAGCCTTCTTCCCCTTGAATTATGGCATTAATGAATCGGCAAGAAGTGTCATTTACAACATAGACTTCTTTGATGTTCTCTCTGTTTATTATTCCGTTTATACTTTCGGCATATCCAAATTTTATGGGAGCGAATACTGCTCCTAATGCGGTGGCAAAGTAGGATTGTCCCGGAAAATTATGTTGAATTCTGTTTTCTAAAAAACAGTCTGGACAGATTAAAAATAATTTGTTCTCATTTGTCTTTTTCATATCTTGTTTTATGATTAATAATTTATGCAATGCTTTCCCATTTCAAATCTCCTGTGTAGCGATGAGAAATTTTCCCTTTATTGTTCATGGCGAGTAGATGAATCCAGTTGTTGTCGCAGAGCTGCTTAACTGAATTGTGTTTGGCTAAAACCTTGTTCATTTCCTCAATTGGTGCTTCAATTATGACATTTAATTTCAATGGTTCGTTTTGGAATTTTTCACCATCATGAACAGATTGCCAAGGCAGCCCTGTTCTTAAATCTCCTGCATAACCTTCCAGCACACCAACTCCTCCTACAATGTTGTGCAATGTTTTATTTCCTGATCCATAATTTTTATTGTCAACAGTGGAGGCGTAGTATTGTAGGTTGATCCAGCTGGTTACAACCATGGGCGCTGTCATAATAAGTTCTAATACGCCGAAGCCTTTATCTTTTTTCCATTCGTAAGAATGTAGAAATGAGCGACCGCCAAAATCTAAGCCTTCGGTTCTGTATCTTGGAGCAACAACAAAGCTTGAACAACCGGCTAGCCCCCATTCAGGGCGAACTTGTGCCCAGTCTTTACTGCGCTTAATTATTTGTTGGTCGGTATCTTTGTTCTGGGCAACATTCATTCTTTTCGCCCTTTCCATTCTTGAATAATGTCCTGCTTCTTTCAACCATTGTTTCAATTCTTTTATGTCTTTTGAATGACTTTGGGGAATTAAATCCTGGTTGAATAACTCCATTTCGTCCGTTGTAGTGTCGTGTTGTGCAGCGACGAAAACTGTGCTTTCGGGAATAATTATCCCCTCTTCTGCAAGGGCTTCCCTAACTTGGTCGTTATTTAGAACAGCAGCGGCCACTTTTGCATTTGCCTCACCTGTCTGACCAGCACAAGCACCACAATCTAAACCAGTTCCATGGGGATTGTTAACGGTAGAAGAACCGTGACCAACCATTAAAATTAATCGTGAAAAGTCTTCAGTTAAAGACATGGCCTTGAGCGCATTTTTTGCCATTTTAATCTGGCCTTCAATAGGAATTCCAGTTGCTTGACCCATGTGTTGACCTACTGATAAGCTGATGCGTTTATTGGATTGCTGCGCTTTGCTTAGTCCTTTATTACTGGGATGTGGAATAGGTCTGGTCATTCCGTAAGAATCAGTAAAAAGCTTTGGTAGATAGGCTAAACCTACAGGGCTCACAAAGCTAAAACAGGAGATTGCTCCAGATTTGAAGTTTTTCCAGGCGTGGTCTACCTGTCGTTTTAGGCTTCTGCTTTTTTCAGCCTGCTTTTGGGTAGATTCATTGGGCATTTCTTCTTTTATAACCGGACCAGTGGGCAGAAGAACAGGACATTGTGCATTTCCTTGGTTGTGGCCCACAGGGTAGTATTTAATTGGAAAAGCAAAGAAGCCTGCAAATCCTAGTGTTTCAACTGAGGGTGCAACCATTTCTAAGTTTCTTCTGTAGAGCTCCGAACGTACATCGATACAAAAGATGGCTTTTACTGTTGTTGGAGTTGTCCGCTTTTTTGAATTTTCTTGTTTCGTTTCAAACTGCTGAATTAACCTGCGTTGTGCCGAATAATCAAAAGCGTCTTGAAGCAGTAATTTCTGTTTTAATTTATCCGTAGATTCTTCCGTTTTTCTTAATTCTTGTAATATTTTGAGTGCATTAGCCCATTTTTCTGGCATTTTAGGTCTTTTCGAACAGCTTAACATTCCTGCTTCCCAACACAAAAGGATACAGAGAAAATCTACAACATTCCCCCCTTCTTTGCCATACAATTCATTTTCAAAATCTATTCTTGCTGAAAAAGCGGACCAACCACCTATTCTTAATAAAAGACAGTGGAGGTAAAGGTTAACGCAATCCTCAGGGATTTTTAATTGGTCCAATGCATATTGTGCCGCTTCGATTGGTTGATCAGGTAGTTCTTTCACCCATTTATTAAACCCGCTCAATCCCATCACTTTTGGTGTTCTATCAACAGAGGCATCGGCTTTCCATGCGGCGAAAAGTGATTCCTTGTTTTGGCTTGTGTTCCAAATTGCTTGACCTTTATCGAAATATGCGCCTGCCCAGATAGAAATTCTGTCGAGCACAAATCTGTTCCAATCTTTTTGTGATAAAGCGGATTTAACATCGCTCACAGTTTGCAATTCAGGATATTGAAATTTGTTGTCAATTTCCCTTCTTAACTCGGCTAAAAAGCGCTGAAAATCTTGAACTTTCTCCAAGCCCTTTCTTTGTCGAACAGCGTTGATGTCCTCTTGTGTTATTTTACCTTTTTCAATTTCGTCTAAGTAGTATTGAATGGGCAGGGTCATTTCAATTCCGGCTATTTTGGAAAGTAAATTAGCTGCTCTTTCGAAGCGCATTTCTGCTAGTCCCATGTACGGATTTACGGCTACGAAATTTTCGAGCGGCCAAACAGGTGCTATTTTTTTGCTGGTAAGCTTTAGCTTTTCGCTTAGCACCGATTTTGTATCCGTTTTTAATAATGGTGAAATGTTTATTGTAGTCATCTTTTTTAGTTTTTAGGTTTCCGTTTATTTTGAACTTGTTTGCGGTGTATCTTTAAAGCCGCTGATGGTGTCTTTAGCGGGTATGTGATAAAGTGACCTTACTAGGCGATCAAAAAGAGAATTAACATAGCAGCCATTTCTTAAATGCACGCCCATTTTCCACCAAAAAGTATTGGAAGCTGCCGTAGGGCTTATAATTTGAATGATGATCACAGCCGAGTAACTCAAGAGAATTAAGCCCATGAGTACAAGTAGGATGAATGTAGGTGGTTTTAGGGCTGGAATTTGTGAATGCAGTAAAAAGTGTGCTCCTGCTTCCAAAAAGAAAAAAGAAAATGCAACAGATGCCGCCAAAATAAGGGTTTTTACTATTCCTTTGAATGGTCCGTCAGAGTCTAAAGCGGGAGCAATTATGGTTGTTAGTCCCATAACGATGATGCTGCCGATAGCAAACATTCCAAACTTTGCGAGGGGATCTATTCCCCAAAGGAAAGCAATAGCAATGAAAATGGTTAAGGCCAAAAGAAAACTAACTATGATTCTGAATGGGCTACCAAGTCGCTTTGGGAGCGCAATTTTTGAAGTGCGCACAAGATCAATAACACTACCAGAAGAGAGGAATGAATGCGCCTTGTAGAAGGAGTGAGCTACCAAATGAAGCATTGCCGCTGCGTATACACCCAAGCCACACATCATTAAACTGAATCCCATGTGTGCCACACTAGAGTAACCAAGCGAAGTTTTGATGGAAGCTTGAGTGATGAAAACCAATGAGGCAAACAATGCAGTAAAACCTCCAACAGCGACCAGAATAACAGGTGCGTAACTTGCTCCGTCCATTACAAATGCCATTCTTGCAATGAGGAAAGGTCCGGCGTTTAACAGACCAGCATGCAATAAGGCAGAAACTGGAGTTGGTGTTTCCATAACTTCAATTAACCATCCATGAGTAGGGAATTGAGCAGATTTTAAAATGGCGGCCAAAACAATGAACATGGCGGCTGCTTCTATGTGATAATTAGAAAGCCCCTCTTCAATGATGCGTTGGAATATGATTTCTAAATTTCCTGTTCCAAAAGCAGAGTAAAGCACGATGAATCCTGCCAACAATGAAATATCTCCAGCCCTTGCCACGATGAACTTTTTACGTGCAGCAATAATAGCCCTTGGCCGATTGGGATAAAAAACCAATAAGCGATGAAGTGCCAGACTTGTGCCCACCCAAGCAATGAATAAAATGGCTAAATTTCCAGAGATAACCAATAGCTGAACTGAGGCAATTGCAGCCGCTAGTCTGCCCATGAAAATACCTTGTCTTTCGTCACCGTCCAGATAGTTGCAGCTAAACTTAACAACAATAAAAGCCAGTAAAGCGATCATAACAAACATAATGATGCTTAGAGCATCCAATCGGAGGGAAATTCCTAAGCCCAATATTTCAAATTTGCTACTTTCCAATAATCCATATTGCATGACCAAGATGGCAAAAAATAGCGAGAGGAGAATATTGAAGAAAGCCGCCGCCATAATTCCTTTTTTTATGGGTGCGACAGAAGAATTTTGCTGAAATTTCGACCAGATGGAAATCAGGACGAAGGACAATGGTGCGAGAAGCGCAAATAGTGAAAGTAAACTCAAATTCATATTTCAATTGTTTTTAATGCTCTGCAAAGTAAAGTATACTAATTCATATATTTTCATTTATATATTTCATGAATACCATAAGCAAAAATTATGAATAGGATTACTGACATAATCAAAGGATGGGAAATCTGTTGCTGAATTATGATGCATTTGTCAAGATTTTTCTTTGATGTTTTAATTTATAAAAGTTTCTAAAAGCCTTTGAAAGCATCGGTTTGAGAAATGGTACAGAACTTGGTTATTCTTCAGTTCACTATTAAACAAAAGATTATGATGAAGAAAAAGAATCCTAAACTCGAACTAGAATCTAGCAGAAAAATATTTTTCCAATTGGGTTTATTTATTGTTGGGTCAGCAACATTAATGGCTTTCTCCTACAAAACTCCTGTCTATCTAAAAGAGAAGAAAGAAGTTGTGGAAAGAACAGCTGATATTCCTATACTGATCGTTGAAAAAGAGCCTTTACCAAAGGTTGAGATTCTAAAGGAAAACAACAGTAAACCGAAAACAGAACCGTCTACTCCTATATTTTCGACTGATTTATTGAATAAGCTGAAAAAGGTGAAGAATACAAATAAGAAACAGAAGCTAGCAGTTACCACGCAACATTTACAGTCAGTAAGCTCAGGTAATTTTAGTGTTGATATGGGAGAGGCGCCCGAAGCAGCGATAGTAGATTATCCAGATTTTGATGCAGAGTTTCAAGGCAATTGGTTGAGCTACCTCAGAAATACGGTAAAATACCCTGAAGAAAGTATAAGGTTTAATGAATCGGGAACGGCCTATGTGAGTTTTGTAGTAGAAATAGACGGAACGATTACAGATGTTGAAGTGAAAAACAAATCACTTTCAAGCGCCCTCCAAAAAGAGGCAATCCGCGTGATAAAAGCATCGCCAAAATGGAAGCCAGGTTCAAAAAATGGAGAGTTTGTACGCTCAACTAAAATCGTGAAGATTAATTTTATTTTGGAGTAAAAAAACGTAATAAACTTTGCCCGATTTTGATGGGGAGTAATTAAAAAGCAAGATGAAAGTTTTGCTTTTTTTGGTTAAAATCAAGCCCTAAATTCATATTGATTATTCAAATATGACATCAAGAATAATCACAACACTGAAATGCAAACTATTTCAAATTTGACTTTTTATTCTCTTTTCTTACTTCTGAAATAAACTCAGATGGTGTTAATGAAGAAACCTTTTTAAAAACTTGTGTGAATTGGCTATGTGATGAAAAGCCTGATTTCTCAGCAATATATGCGAGTTTGTAATCTAAATATTCAGGTTGATCTCGCAATAACTGAATAACAAAATACACCCTCAATTCGTTGATGTAGTTCTTGAAATCATTCTTTTTATGCGTTTTTATAATGTAAGACACATATCGGTTATTGCTGTTTAAATCCGAGGTTAATGTGGATAGGGTAACTTCTTTATTAATGAAGAATTTCTCTTTCTCCAGTTTTTCCAATTCCTCCAATAAACGTTCTTCTGTTTCAGGAGTCATTATTGATTTTGATTTCCCCTCCTTTGTTTCCTGTGATTTTATAGCATCTTCTTGAGTCGACTTCTTGTTCATAGCGTCTTCAAATCGCTCTATTAATTGCTTATATTTTCTGTTTTTTCGTTTGATAGAGACCCTGGCAATGACTACAATATCTATTAAGCTCAAGATTAAAAATATGGATAGCAAAATTAAGATTTGATTACTTCTTTTTTCTTGGTCCGCCTTGTGATGTAGTTTAGACATCAATTCATTCGATATTTGTTTGTTGTTTGCTGTGCGCTTTGCATGAACTTGACTGACTTTTTCATTGTAGTGAACCGTTTTCTCAAAGTCTTCGATGGCCTTGAAGTATTTTGCTAAGTTTTTATAGACTACAAATTGAACTGATAGTTTTTGAGATTGATCAGCAAACTTCTCCGCTTTTTCAAGGTGTTCAATTGCTTGGTCATAGTTTTTATAATGCAATTCAATAGCACCAAGATGATTTTCAATTAAACCAATGAGTTCAGGGCTTTGGTTTTGGGCTAATTCTATTGCTCTATTAGCTTTTTCTTTTGCTTTCTCATAATCTTTAAGCTCCATATAGTACGCCGCAAAAGACTCATATACACTAGCTAAAGCAAAATTGTTTTGAGGATTATCCCCCATTTTCTTTAAATAAGCTTCAGATTTTTCTAATTCATTAAAAGCTTCTTCGAAGTTTCCTTCATCACTTTCATGGAATGCTTTTTCATGATGAATAATACTTTGAATGGCGTAATAGTTAGCTTTAGATTTCCGCTGTGCATTTGCTATTTCCGCATTTTTAATATGCTCCTCTGCTTGTCTAGTTAAGTCAACCCTTCTATATAAAGTAGCTAAATACCCAGAAGCACGCACCTGAAATTCATAATCTTTCTTTTGAATAGCTTTCTTTTCTGATTGTGTTGCCCAATAAATTGCATCTGTTATTTCCCCCTTTTCTTCGTAACACAAGGCCAGTAAGAGCGCACTCTTAATTTTTTGTTGATCATTCTTAGCGTTTTTATATAAGGAATCTGTCATTTCAATTGCTCTATCGATATCTATGTTCCTAACATTTGTAACAATTTCCATATATACGCTGTCAAACGCTGTTAGCTGTTCCTGAGCAAAAATAGGCTTGCTGCTGCCACTAAATATCACGAAGAATGCAAGTGAGAACAGTATGAATGTTTTTTTGAGAAGCATAGGCAAAATGATAGAATTTAATTTTTAGAAATATCAAAACGCGTAATATACGGTTTTATGCCCGTATAAATAAAAATTGCCTGCTTCTAATAATACAATATGGTGATTTAGTAGGTTTGAAGGCTTTAGGTGAGTGATTTGAGTTTTGTTGACTAGGATAGGAGGCTGCAACTCCTTCCCATCTCCAAGAGTCCCTTTTTCTTTAGGCTAAATTAAATTTCCAAAAAAAAGGAGTAAGCACATCCGCCGCTGGTGCAAGATTTTAGCTCGTTCCCGGCTTCAAAGCTAGCTCAATATAACCTTCTCGCCCAAAATTTCACCACAAAAAAAAAGTGAACAAAAACAGTATTGAGCAAGGGCAATAAACAAAGAGATTGACTTTACCGCATAAAAAAAGAGTGAACGCCTCAGCACTCACTCTCTTCACTCTTCTCTGATACGTGGTCCCACCTGGGCTTATTTCGACAAGCTCAATATAAACTTCTTGCCCATAAAGTTTTATCAAAAAAAAAGACCTTACTGATAAGTAAAGTCTTCTTTTATTAACGTGGTCCCACCTGGGCTCGAACCAGGGACTTTCTGATTATGAGTCAGATACTCTAACCAGCTGAGTTATAGGACCGGTTATTTTTACCTAAATGCCTTGAGATTTCCTTCAAAGCGTTGGCAAAAATAGTATTATACTTCATAAAATGCAATAAGAAATGAATTTTTTGTTTTTAATATTGAATTAACTAAATCCTTACCAAATCAAAAACGAAAGGTTCTATCACGAATTCAGTGAAATATCACGTGCCTTTGAGACTAAACCTTAAAAACTTTTTTAGTCATATTTTTTTTAAATCTGCGATCATCTGCGTTGCTTGCAGCCGTGTCATCCGCGTTCCATTACGGCGCAAACAAAAAGATCAATCAAGGCTCTTGGAACTCCATTTTAGATACGGCGTACTATTTACAATAAACCAATAAAATCAGGGTAGAACCAAACAAAAAAGGAGTGAAACAATTGTTCCACTCCTTTGAAAGTAATACCTATAATTTTGATTAGAAACTTTTAAAGTCGAGCATAACGCAAGATTTAAATTTTTCTTTTTAAAATATTATTTTTTTTCTGGCATCTCGCGCGTAAAAGCAGGGATTCCTGTAACATCCATTCCTGTAATCAACAAGTGAATGTCGTGTGTTCCTTCGTAAGTTACCACAGATTCAAGGTTCGCCATATGACGCATCATTGAATATTCAGAAGTGATTCCCATTCCACCGTGCATTTGTCTTGCTTCTCTTGCAATGTTCAATGCGATTTCAACGTTGTTACGTTTGGCCATAGAAATTTGTGCAGAAGTTGCCTTTCCTTCGTTTCTTAATTGACCCAAACGGAAAGTTAGCAATTGAGCTTTTGTGATTTCAGTAATCATTTCAGCCAATTTCTTTTGCATTAATTGGAAAGCTCCGATTGGAACATTGAATTGAGTTCTTTCTTTTGAGTAACGCAATGCTTGATCATAACAATCCATTGCAGCACCCAAAGCACCCCAAGCAATTCCAAAACGAGCAGAATCTAAACAAGATAAAGGTGCTCCCAATCCACTTCTTCCAGGAAGTAAGTTCTCTTTAGGGACTTTTACATTTTCAAAAATTAATTCTCCAGTTGCAGAAGCGCGTAAAGATAATTTTCCATGCATTTCTGGCGTTGAAAAACCTTCCATTCCTCTTTCTACAAGCAGACCATGGATTCTTCCTTCTTCATTTTTTGCCCAAACTACGGCAACATCAGCAAAAGGTGCGTTAGAAATCCACATTTTGGCTCCGTTTAATAGATAATGGTCTCCCATGTCTTTAAAGTTGGAAACCATTCCTCCTGGATCAGAACCATAATCTGGCTCTGTTAGACCAAAACAACCCATCATTTCTCCAGAAGCTAGTTTTGGTAGAAATTTTTGCTTTTGTTCCTCTGATCCGTACTTCCAAATTGGATACATTACCAAAGAACTCTGAACAGATGCTGTAGATCTTAATCCACTATCACAACGCTCTAATTCTTGCATAATTAAACCATAAGAAATTTGGTCTAATCCTGGTCCACCGTATTCTTCTGGAATATATGGTCCAAACGCTCCAATTTCTCCTAATCCACTCAAAATGTGCATTGGGAAAGTAGCGTTTTCATAATGTTCATCAATAATTGGAGAAACTTCTTTCTTTACCCAATCCCTTGCTGTATCACGAATTAATTTATGCTCATCTGACAATAAATCATCCATTGCATAGTAATCCGGGTGTGTATATAAATCTGACTTCATTTTTTACTTTTTAATTCGAAGACAAATTTAACCATTTAATCTCATTTTCTATATAATAAACGGAAGAGAAACAGTGCATCTTATATTTTTGTAATTTTGTGAACATATTGGCGCATTTATATCATTGCGGTTTTATTGAGCAGAGCTCAGTCGTGAACAGAATTGGTTTTGATTCTAATGCTTTTCCAAGCTGTCAAATAGTAGTCTTTAAAAGTTGTTAAATGGAAGAAATGGAGTTGTCCTTACGTGAAGAATTGTTTCCGCATTGGGTGGTTTACGCTTTACTGTTCACAATTACTATGCTTTCTGTATTGAAATTTCAAAAGGAAATGGTCTTCTCCCAAATGAGCAGTACATTTTTTAAAGCACCTTCCTCACTTCCCAATGCACGAGAAAATTTGAGTTTTTTAGGCCTGGGAAATTGGGTGTTGTTATTAAACTATTTTGTGGTTTCAGGAATTGCTGCTTTTATGTTGCTTAGCTACCTCGAAATCAACGAATATTGGTTAATCGCTTTGCCGTCGTTGATTTATTTGTTTCAGCTTTCTTCCTTGTTCTTTGTTGGTTCTTTGTCTGGCGAATTTAAATATGTGAAGGATAATATTCTTTTGTTAAATTTTACCGCCCATATTTCGGGAATTGCACTTATTCCAATATTATTTATTTGGATTTTGAATCCACAATTGTCTGAGTACATGTTGGTGTCCTTGGCTTCCGTGCTTACTTTGTTTTATTTCATACGTTTAGTAAGAGGATTCTTGCTCGCTATTCGCAATAAAGCATTGTGGTATTACATAATTTTGTACCTTTGCGGCTTGGAAATCTGGCCGATAGTAGTGGGATATCTGCTTGTATCGCCTGTTTTCATTGGGTAATTCGTATAATATTTATGAACTAAAGTACTGCTAAATTTTGAGTATTCGAACGATTTTAGTATCACAGCCAGAACCGGAAACAAATAAGAATCCGTATCTCGCACTTGCCGAGAATTATAAACTTCAAGTCGACTTCAGACCTTTTATTCACGTAGAAGGGGTGGACAAAACTGAGTTTAGAAATCAAAAGGTGAATTTTTCAGATCATTCCGCTGTAGTTTTAACTTCAAAAACAGCTGTTGATCATTACTTCCGCATGGCTGAGGACTGTAGATTTGAGGTTCCAACGGCGATGAAATATTTTTGTATTTCCGAAGCTGTGGCTTATTATTTACAAAAGTATGTTACCTACAGAAAAAGAAAGATTTTTCATGGGAAAACAAATATTGAAGACTTAATGGATTCAATAAAAAAGCATAAAAAAGAGAAGTTTTTATTGCCGTGCTCTGATATTTTAAGGGACAGTATTCCAATGGCTTTAGATAGAGAGAAAATCAATTATTCTAAAGTTGTTTTATACAGAACAGTGGCCTCTGATTTGTCTGATTTAGAAAGTGTGCAGTATGATGTTTTGGTGTTCTTTTCACCATCAGGAATAGAGTCTCTATTAAAGAACTTCCCTGATTTCAAACAGAATGACACATTGATTGCAGCCTTTGGACCAACAACGGCAAAAGCTGTAATAGACAACAACCTGAGACTGGACATTCATGCGCCTCAACCGCAAATGCCGTCTATGTCTATGGCTATTGAGAACTTCATTAAAGAAGCTAAAAAGAAGAAAAAATAATTTTCTATAGAATTGAAGAAAATCGCCTCGTGAAAATGAGGCGATTTTTTTTGGTGTGATTTTTTTTTGAATCTCCGAATTGCATTTTTAATGGATCGAACGATTACTCCCTTTGGTCATGAGATCGGTTCACTAAGTTTACAAATCGTCCCTGCGCTGTATCTCCGATTTGAATTTTTGGATACTCAAAAACGAATTCACGACTCACCAAATCACCAAAAAACTATAATTCTATCCTCTTCATTATTTCAATGTCGCAATTATGATTAAATTTATCTTTTCATAAAAATTCCTGATGTCAAAAAAAGAATCAAAAGCAAAAAAAGGCAGTGCCCACTTTAAAAAACCAATAGCTAAGTCCTTAATTTTCCTGTTCTGGATTGTTGGATTAACACCTTTCTTTTTTATCCTTTATTTGCGTTATGTTCAGACAGATAGCGACACCTTGCCTTCTGTTTCTATGTTAGAGAATCAGGAAGAACTTTTGGCAACTACTGTTTTTGCCGATGATGGAATGACGGAGTTAGGGAAATATTGGACCATTAATCGAACGAGTGTGCCTTACAATGAAATTTCACCTTATGTAATTTCAGCACTAATCGCAACAGAGGACGAAAGATTTGAAGACCATTCAGGAATTGATGCCAAAGCCGTTGGACGCGCCATTGCAAATATGGGTGAAGCTGGTGGGGCATCAACTATTTCTCAACAATTGGCGAAGTTGATTTTTACTCTAAAGGAAAGAGATGAAAGAAGAGCTGCCCAACAAGAGGGTTTAGGGAAAACTGACGAAGAGCAGCGAGTTGAGAAAATGAGCGGCATCGAAAGGAGGCTATATGAGAAGGTCAAAGAAAACGTTATTGCGTTGCGTTTAGAACGAAGATATACAAAGAAGGAAATTATAACAATGTATCTTAATCAGTTTGATTTTCTTGAAAACGCGGTGGGAATTTCAAGCGCATCTAGGGTTTATTTTAATAAAAAAGCATCAGAGTTGAGTAAAGACGAAGCTGCAATTCTTGTGGGAATGTGTAAAAACCCTGGACTTTATAATCCTTATGGTTTTACTGTGAAAGACTATTCCGGAAGACTTTCTGCGCGATTGAATATTTCTAAAGACCAAGTAACACAAGCCGACAAGAAAGCAGAGAGAGAAAGTGATTCTTTGCGTGCCATTAGCCGTAGAAATGTGGTGCTTCACCAGTGGTACCTAAATTCTAAGAAAGAAAATCCAGCATTAACGACTACTATTTCAAAAGAAGAGTACGATAGTTTAAAACAATTGCCCATCGTTACAGATTATCAAACTGTAGATCACAAGGAAGGATTGGCGCCTTACTTTAGAGAATCCTTAAGGGGGAAAATCACCGATATTCTTAATGAAAAAAATGAGGAGGACGAGTATAAATATCAAAAACCAAACGGTGATCGCTACAATATTTATGATGACGGACTAAAAATTTATACGACCATAAATGCGGATATTCAAAAGCATGCCGAATTAGCATTAAAAAAGCACTTGAAGAAAAATATTCAGGAGCCTTTTACGAAGAATAACCAAAGAACGGATAAGTATCCTTTTGCTTATGACATTAAGGACAATACCATAGAATCTTTGATGAATAGTGCCCGAAAGAGATCAACAAGGTACAGAAGTATGCGACGAAGAGACATTTCTGTGGAAGAAGCTATTGCGAGTTTCGATAAAAAAGTACCCATGAAAGTGTTCTCTTGGGATGGCGATATAGACACTGTTTTAACTCCAAATGATTCTATTCGTTACTATAAAAACATCATGCGTGCCGGTCTGGTTTCTATTGAACCACAAACAGGATTTATAAAGGCATGGGTTGGTGGTCCAGATATTAACCATTTTGCTTATGATCATGTAGCTCAAGGAAAACGTCAGGTAGGTTCTACAATTAAACCCTTTATTTATTCGGCTGGAATGCAGTTTGGCGTGCTTACACCATGTGAAACAACGCCAAATATTTCTTATTGCGTAGATGTGCAAACAGGCTCACGTCCAGAAGACATGACGCAATGGTGTCCAAAAAACTCAGGTTCGAAAATGAAAGGAGAACCGGTTTCTTTTGAAAAAGGATTAGCCAACTCTATGAACAATATCACGGTGGCGGTAATGTCTAAAATGGGTGGTGTTGCAGGCCCAAGAGCGGTAGCGAAATTGATGAGTAACCTGAACATTAATTTGAGAAAAGAAGATATTGTTCCAGCAATGTGTCTTGGGGTAATGGACTTGTCTTTATTGGAAATGGTAGGTGCTCAATCTGCTTTTGTAAATGGAGGAATTTATACAGAACCCACTTCGATAATTAGAATTGAAGACAGGAATGGAAATGTAATTTACGAACATCAACCAATTGCCAGAGAGGCAATGTCGGAAGAGTTGGCTTATGCAACACTGATGATGATGCAGAAAGTGGTAACGCAAGGAACTGGTGCAAGTTTGAGAGGAACTTGGAGAGGGGATTGGGGTGGAATAACACAACCCACTGCAGGTAAAACAGGAACAACTCAAAATAACTCGGATGGTTGGTTTATGGGCTTAACACCTGATTTAGTAACAGGAGTATGGGTAGGAGCAGAGGATATGGCTGTTCGTTTCCGTTCAATGGAATGGGGACAAGGAGCGCGTATGGCTTTGCCTATTTATGGATATATGATGCAAGGGGTATACAAAGATCCGAACATTCATATTTCAACCGAGCCGTTTGAAGAGCCTTTTGGTTATGAAAACTCAATGTATAATTGTAATAATAAGTCAGGGGAAACAAATGAAGATAAAACGCCTGACTTTGGAATATTTTAAAGAATAATAGTATGAGAAAGACTGTAGATAATGTAGAAAAAGCATGCGAGGGAATTGAATCTGGCATGACCTTAATGTTAGGTGGTTTTGGTTTGTGCGGTATTCCAGAAAACTCAATTGCACATCTTGTGGAAATGGGGGTAAAGGATTTAACTTGTATTTCTAATAATGCAGGGGTGGATGACTTTGGTTTAGGATTATTGCTGCAAAAGAAACAAATTAAAAAAATGATTTCTTCTTACGTTGGAGAAAATGATGAGTTCGAACGTCAAATGCTTTCTGGTGAGCTCGAAGTAGATTTAATTCCTCAAGGTTCTTTGGCTGAACGTTGTCGTGCTGGTGGAAATGGAATTCCTGCTTTTTATACTCCAGCTGGATATGGAACTGAGGTTGCAGAAGGAAAGGAGGTGCGCGATTTTGATGGAAAGCCACATATTTTAGAAACGGCTTTAACTGCTGATTATGCAATTGTAAAAGCTTGGAAGGGAGATACGGAAGGAAACTTAATTTATAAAGGAACTGCAAGAAACTTTAATCCAGTAATGGCCATGGCGGGAAAAACGACCATCGCCGAAGTAGAGATTTTAGTGGAAGCTGGAGAGTTAGATCCTAACGAAATTCATACGCCTGGAATTTTCGTTCAACGTATTTTTAAAGGAGAAAAATTTGAAAAGAGAATTGAACAATTAACGGTAAGGAAAAAGGCTTAAAGCTTTGTCAACTATGCATAAAGGCAGTGTTTTAATTGAGAATGCTGCCTTTTGTTTTTTCCTTTTATATTGGTTTTGACTAATTTCCAATCACAGAGGAGGTTTAGCATTAAAGCAGAAGACTGTTGCTTTCAATTATAATTTTCTGAAAATTTATTTCGTTTCATCAAATTTACTCTACTTTTAAACCATATTTACAGCAATGAATATTAAAAAATTATCTATTCTGATTCCTGCTTACAACGAAGGAAGGACAATTCATCTTATTTTGGATAAGGTAAAAGAGGTGGAATTGATTAATGGTATCGAGAAGGAGGTGATCATTGTGAATGATTGTTCTAGCGATGATACTGTGCTAAAGATTGAGGAATATATGCGCAGTAATCCGGATTTCAAGATTCAATTATTTTCCCAAGACTTTAATAAAGGAAAAGGTGCGGCTATAAATCGTGCAATTCAAGAGTGCACGGGAGATTATATGATTATTCAAGATGCAGATTTGGAGTATGATCCGGAAGAGTATAATTTGCTTTTAAAGCCTGTTTTTAAGGATAATGCTGATGCTGTTTATGGCTCGCGTTTTATGGGACATCATCCGCACAGAATTTTGTTCTATTGGCATTCTATAGGAAATAAGTTTTTAACCAGCTTGTCTAATGTAATGACGAATTTGAATTTGTCGGATATGGAGACTTGTTATAAATTGATCCGTGTTTCAATTGCCAAGAATATAGTGATCAAGGAGAATCGTTTTGGTATAGAACCAGAAATTACTGCCAAATTAGCTAGGATTCCTAAAGTTAAAATCTACGAGGTTGGAATTTCATACTACGGAAGAACTTACGATGAAGGGAAGAAGATTGGATGGAAGGATGGTTTTAGGGCTATTTATTGTATTTTCAAATATAGATTTTCTAAGTAGAAGAAAGGGGGGAGGCGGTCGCTGCGCTCTCATTCTCTTTCCCACTCTTTATTTGTTTCCCGCAGATTTTCGCGGATTGCGCAGATCTTTTTGGGGGCGATGGCGCACAGTTTTCCCGCAGATTTCGCAGATGCTTTTTGGTTCGCTGGCGCTCTCTTTTTCCTCTCGTTTGAAATATGCCCCTAGCCTAATGTCATCCTGAAGTAAATTTCTTTTTCAATTGGTTGAAAATAGAAATTTGCGAAGGATCTTGTCTGTTCACCGCTTAATCACATACTTGATTAGATATATTTACTGGTAAAGTTCCGTATAGGCATTAAAAATTAATACTTACTCCTGGTCCGATGAGGAAGAAAAATTTTGATTCGTTTAAGAAATAACCCATTCCTGCGTAGAGCGGAAAGGAGAATCTGCGGTTTTTCTTCGTAGGGTAAACAGAGCCCAATAAAACGATTCCTAAATCTCTTTCAGCATTTTCATTGAAATTAAAGGCGTTCTTTGCCAAGAAACCAGCTCCTATTTTAAAAGGACGTAGTTTTTGAATCTCATTTCTTTGGTAAAATGAGAATTGTGCTAACATGGAAAGTGAAATACCACTTAATCCAGGGAAGCCGGGTTCGCCAACTTTTTTGATGATTAGTCCGGCAGGGATTGATAAATCCACATCGAAAGCAACATATTTAGCTTTGATGATTTCTACACGACTCGTGTAACCTTGTCCTCCATACACATTTTTTCGGTGTCGAATTATTAATTCTACTTTCGCCCAATTTTCTAAACTGTGCGTTTTGTTGGATAAATAGTCGTTGATTGAAATAATTTCATTCATGCAGCCGGTTGAGCTGGTGTAAGCAAAACTCCTCGGTGAATTTGAACCCGGACACACTACAATGTCATCTATAATTTGCTTTTCTACCAGCTTATTGTTGGCATCCGTAATGCGTACTTCTACTTCTAAAAACTGCTTGCCGTACAGTTGAAAAGCATCATCGATATACTGATTGTCGAACTGAATATTTACATCACCTATTGTGGTTTCATGCAAAATAGGTTGGGTTGCATCCTTGGCTACCGCGGGGGTTCCGCCATATTCTATAATTACAAAATCCAGTTCTTTTGGACGCTGATATTCTATAATGTCTAGCATAACGCTAGTTTTCACGTCTCCAGTATAAATATTGACACTTTTTTTACGAATATCTATGGGTACCTTCAGTAAATAATGAGCAACAGACTCATTTCTGATTAAACTGTCGCTTGAAAGATCTACTAAATCTTCAAATTTAAAGTCTGTTCTGTTTAAGCCTTCTCCTTGCAATCTGATTTCAACCGTTTCTCCAGGGTAGACTTGCTTTGTATTTACCCAACTTCCTCCTTGTCGAAGAATACTCACGTTATTAATTTTGGGTTCTGGAAGAATATTAATGTTGGTAATGAATTTCGGAACATCACCGTCTTTGATGTATAAATAACCCGAGGATATTCTATGATAATTATAAGGTCTAAACATACAGAGGATCTTGTCGTTGCTTAGCCGTCTAACTGTATACATTTCTGCAATTAAAGGTCCGCCAGTTTCATCTGTAGCTTCTAATCGGTAGGTTTTGTTGATGGCCAACAACCTATGATTGTCGATTTGTAGCTCAACTCCTTTTGGACTCTTTGTTTCCCAAATGATCTCCTTGCTATCAAAAGTCAAGAATTTCAAACGTGATCCTTTAACATTGAATGTAAAACTCTGTTTATCTAAAAGGTACTTTGGCCTCCTGTGCTGAATGTTTGGACGATATAATTTGATGGTGAATTCAACTTCTAGGTTTCCGGTTTCGGTAGGAATTATAGAAAGCCATATTTTGTCATTGCTTCTATGAATCCTGTATTCATAACCTTCACTTTGCTTCCACAAAGGATCTATAACTATATTATCTGGTTGATTGGTTACCAACTCAAATGTTTTCTCATCTCCGATATATAAATCACTTTCGCCTGGATAAATGGTCGCATAGGTTAAGGTGTAGGGGAAGATAGGAATTGCCAAAGATTTATTGTCTACCGCTAATTCTACATTAAGAAAAACAGCTTGTGCAAGGTCTGAAAACTGTACTTTGAAATGATAATATCCATCCATTCTTAGAGAGAGTGAATCAATAATTTTGTATTCATTCGAGGGGTTTAATTTCCAGTTTTCTTTCAGTTCGGAATGCTTGTTTGGAAATATGCGAAATTCAACGATGGCATTGGTTTCTTGATATTCGAAGGGTATTTTCCATTCATTTTCTACATATATTCTGTCCAAAGAATACTTGTAAATATTGGTGTCTATTCGCATTTGAACGTCCGAGAAATGAGAAAATATATTTCCCTGTGCACTTACTGCTTGAGCTTTTATTCCAAAAATAGTGAAGAAAAAAACAAGAGTAAAAAGGGGGAAACGCAGAAAATTTTTCGAACTAATTTGCATAATCAATTTGATTTTGATGCAAAGATAAGGATAGCAAACGATAATTGATAATTCACATTTAGCGAATTATCAATTATCATCTACCCTTATTTAATGTTCATGGCAGTGTACTTCATAATTTACATCATTAACCGTAAAACCAGAAGCCTCAATATCTTCAAGTTCATCACCGCAGTATTCACCAATTTCAATTTCTCCGTTTGGACCATCATAATGACACTCAGAACACTTTTCGCAAGATGTAAATGTGAATCCTGCTACTAATAACGCGCTAAAAATTACTCTCTTTTTCATATTTATATATTTACTTGATTTTTACTTTATTCAATATTTTATCCTGTTACCCATTTTCTTTTTAACCCAAGTACTCCCTGAGTAAAAATTCCCACCTTCGCGTTCCTCCAACACACCACCATATCCCCGCGAATATCCGCACCTCTGCGCAACTCTGCGTCACCTTTCAATCCTACCTCTCTACGAAACTCTGCGAAACTCTACGCAACCTCCGCGAAACTCCGCGTAACCTTCCAGCCACACCTCTGCGAAACTTTGCGAAACCTCACCGAAACTCCGCGTAACCTTGCAACCGCACCTCTGCGAATCTCCGCACCTCTGCGCAACTCTGCGTCACCTTTCAATTCTACCTCTCTACGAAACTCTGCGAAACTCTACGCAACCTCCGCGAAACTCCGCGTAACCTTCCAGCCACACCTCTGCGAAACTCCACACCTCTGCGAAACTCCGCACCTCTGCGCAACTCTGCGTCACCTTTCAATTCCACCTCTCTGCGAAACTTTGCGAAACCTCACCGAAACTCCGCGTAACCTTCCAACCACACCTCTGCGAATCTCCGCACCTCTGCGCAACTCTGCGTCACCTTTCAATTCTACCTCTCTACGAAACTCCGCGTAACCTTGCAACCACACCTCTGCGAAACTCCGCACCTCTGCGAATCTCCGCATCTCTGCGTAACTTTGCGTCATTTTCCAACCACACCTCCCCGTAATTACCTCACCTAATTTTATATTTCAGCGATACAAACATGTTAATCCCAGGTTGAGAAAGCCCTAAATTCTTTAATGCCGAAAGGTGTCCGCGATAGTTCGTGTTCAATACATTTCTAATTCCTGTTGAGATGTCCAAATTCTCAGCTTTTCCAATGCTTAAATGCGTGGCTAAATTCACCAAGTGATAATCTACCGAAAAAGTTTCATTGGCTCCTACACGATTTTGAGGCAAATAATAAATGTGTTCTAAAATGATATTCTTAAAGCTAACTTTATGCTTGTTTTTAATATCAAATCGAATCGAAGTATTAAAGTTTGGCTGTGGAATTAAGCTAATTGCTTCTCCGTCTTGAGTTTCAGCAATGGTAGCGGAAAAATTACTGTTGATGTGCAAACGGTGAATCTTGTGCGGATGGTAATGAAACCCAATTTCTCCTCCGTAAAGATGTGCAACATCCGCTTGGCCGTATTCAAAAATAGGAAAGCTTCCAGCGAAATCTTCTGACTGATTTAAATAAATGAAGTTTGAAATGCGATTGTAATAAGGATTAATCACGATTTCTAAATGGTCATAATGTAATTCCAATGCCAAATCCAACTGAATAGCATGTTCTGATTTTAAGTTTTCGTCTCCCCTTTCATACCTTAAAGAACCATGATGAAACCCATCTGATTTTAATTCTGACAAATGAGGAGCTCTATATCCGCTTGAAGCATTGAAACGTAAGGAAGTTTTCTCCGCATTTCTTACGAATCCAGCGGAATAGTTCAGGCCTTGGAAAGTTCTGTTCATTGCTTCTGGGTTAATATTGGTAATCAGCGAAGAATCTAAACCTGCCGAACTTTTCACCGAGAGATAACGGACATCATACCTTAATCCACCTTGGAAACGCCATTTTCCTCTTTCATAATCCATCAATGCATAAATTCCATTGTCGAAACTATTGGCATCTGGAATGAGTAAGGAAGAACTAGGAAAGCGATTTTTATTGATTTTAGCCATTCCCTGAACGCCAGTTTTTAATCCAATTTCGTCTGTTAGTCTGTAAGTGTACCTAATATTGTAAGTTGAATTATTGACATTCAAATGCGTAAAAGGCAGGGTCACTTTCTCATCATACTCTTGCAAATCGCTGTTTGTGTTTCCCAATTCAATTAATAGATTTGAGCGATTAAAGAAAATGGTGTTTTCAATCAACAAGAAATTATTGAAATTGTATTGTGCAGGAAGTGTTCCTTCTCGTTTTCTCACATTTGAAATAAAATCAATCGCTTCTGGATTGGCATTGTGTGAATGTCCAGGGATTCCTAATCTTAAGTAAGAAAGTTGATAGCGGATATTCAATTGATAATTCTTGTGACGATAACCCAAGCTTGTTTTAAAATTCGATCCCCAAAATCTTGAGTTTTTAATGAATTGTGCATCGGGTAATTGAAAATCGGCATGATTTATATAATTCGCATGAACATTTGCACGCCATTTTCCTTTGTGAATTCTAAATCCTACTTCATTTGTTGTTCCCAATGAATTAGATTCAAGTTTCGTAGAAACATATCCATCACTTTTTCCTTTTTGAAGATAAGGTTCATCAATAAAATGAATTACTCCTCCCAGTGCATCAGCTCCATAAAGTAGAGAAGAAGGCCCTTTTACGACTTCCACTTTTCCTAAGCCCAGTTCAGAAGCTGCCATTCCGTGATCGCTTCCCCATTGTTGGTTTTCTATGCGCAAGCCATTATTATAGGTCACAACGCGCATTCCCGAGAGTCCACGAATAATGGGTTTGCTGATTCCCATTCCCACAGAACTTGATTGAACTCCAGGGATTTGTATTAAAGATTCACCCAATGTTGTTGCTCCAGTTTGAAATAATTCTTCTTTGGATGCTATGGCGATAGAAGTAATGTTCTCCCGTTGAACTCTTCCTTCAGAGGCTGTGATTTTTACTTCTTCAAAAACGGTATGTAAAGGAGTAAGGGACAAAACTAGTGTTTCCTTTTTTGATAAGTCAACTTCTTCAAGTAGCACTTTAAAATCAAACGCAGAGACTTTTATTGTTAAGCGGGATTCTGGCAAATGATCAAAGAAGAATTCTCCATTTTCATTTGCGCTGGTAAACATATTAATGCCAGGAAAACCTACCTTAGCAAAAGGAATAGCCTCTTTGGTTTCTGCATGAATTATTTTCCCTTTTATATCTTGCGCCTGAAGATGAAAAGAAAATAGTATATAAAGAAAAATGCCTATTTTTGCTTTCATTGTTTTTAATCTGAGTTGCAAATGTAATACAAATGCAACAATATTGCATCTATGGAAGTTGAAATTTTAAAAAAAAAGAAATTACGTGTTACTCCTTTTAGAAAAGAAGTGCTAGACGTTTTTTTGAAAAATGAGCATGCAATATCTATACAAGATATTGAGGATGCGCTTGTTGAGTTCGATAGGATTACGCTTTACAGAACCATAAAATCCTTTACAAACAAAGGTGTTATTCATGAAATTGTAATGCCCGGAGATGTAAAGAAATTGGCGCTCTGCGATGGGGTTTGTGATCATGATAGTGGATTGCACGAGCATAACCATATTCATTTTCAATGTAGACTTTGTAGCGAAGTATATTGCGTTGAAGTGGATGAATTACCCAAGATAGAAGTACCTGGTTTTACAATAGAAGAACAGGAAATTCAAGCCAAGGGAATTTGCGCAAAATGTTCATAATGTGCGTTAATTTTCAGCTCTTTCTTTAAATATAGCCTAACTTCATCCATTTCTATCATTTTGTTTACCTTTGTGCGTTTAATTATAACTTAGTTTATGTGGTTTAAACTCTCTCAGATTATATTGAGGAATAGGATTGTTATTATTTCAATAATGACAGCCTTGACTATATTTTTCGGCTATTTCGCGCTTACGAGTCTAGAAATGGACAACAAATATGGTAACATGTTGCCCAAGAAATCTCCAGCACAGGACGATTATCTGCAATTGAAAGAAATGTTTGGTGAAGATGGAGGGGCTTTAGTTTTAGCCATACAATCAGACAAGCTTTACACCGAAGAGAATTTCCTGATGTGGAAAGAGCTTGGAGATTCTATTGCCAAACTAGACGGAGTAAATGCAGTGCTTTCCGAAGCTGATTTGTTCACCATTAAAAACAATACCACAGAAGGGAAGTTTGAAGCGGAGCCTATTTTTCTTGATGCAACTTTTAAAGAGAAATCAATAGAAGATATTCGCCGAGAAATAAGAGAAATACCTTTGTATGATGGATTGCTTTACAACGATTCTACAAATGTTTCCTTAATGATGATTACCATCGATGAGGCTTATTTAAGTGATCAAAATAAATCTGGGGTTGTATTAGATGCCGAAGAAATAGCTTTAGGCTATGAACACGTTTTTGGTAAAATGCACTTTGCTGGCTTGCCACATATTCGAGTGGTGATGGGGAAAAGAGTAGTCAGTGAAATGTATATTTTTATTGGACTTGCTATCGCTGTGACCTCCTTACTTTTATATCTTTTCTTCCGCTCTTTTAGAGTGGTGGCTTTTAGTATTTTAGTTGTGTTTATTGCGGTGATCTGGTCGCTGGGAAGTATTGGACTTATGGGATTCAAGCTTTCCATCTTAATGGCTTTGATTCCTCCATTGATGATTGTAATTGGAATTCCAAATTGTATTTTCTTACTCACCAAGTTTCACCGAGAAGTCAAAAACCATGGGAATAAAACCAAAGCCTTATCGCGAGTAATTTCTAAAGTTGGAAATGCGACCTTCTTAACCAATCTTACCACTGCCCTAGGTTTTTCTACCTTTATGTTTACCAATTCTGAAAAGCTAATTGAGTTTGGTACAACGGCATCGATGAATATTTTATTCGTATTCGTAATTTCGATTACTATTATCCCGATTCTATTTTCATTAACCAAAATGCCGAAATCTAGACATTTAAAGCATTTAGAAAAGAAATTCGCAATTACCATTGTAAATAAGCTAGTGTATTTAACCACTACGCACAGAAAGCGTATTTACCTCACCACGGTTATTGTTGTGGGTGTAGCTATTTTTGGAGCCACAAAAATGGAAGCAACGGGGAATTTAACCAGTGATTTACCCGATTCCGACCCTATATTGCAGGATATTCTTTTTATTCAAGAAAATTTTAACGGTGCCATTCCTTTCGAAATTCTGATTAATTATAAAAAGGATGGTAGAAAATTTGACAAGAAAACGCTGGAGAAAATTGAGACTGTCCAAGCGAATATTCAAAAGGATACCACTTTTAGTAAGTCCATTTCTATTGTGAATTTCATGAAGTTGATCAACATGTCTTATTATGGAAACAATCCAGACATGTACAAATTGATTGAGCGCAAGGATATGTTGCGTTTGAAAGGCTATGTCGACAATTTCCAAGATGACATGGTGAAAACACAATTGGTGTACCAATATCAAGATTCAATTCGTGTAGGAAAGTCAAATTACAGCGATTCTTTAATGTTGAATTACCCAAAGATCGCCCAACGTGTAATGAATTTTAGGCCTGACACTTCTGCGACAGACTCCATAAAGCCATCAGAATTTCCTTCGCAAGATGAGGTCAATAATTACATCGCCCAAAACGATAATGCTGAGGAGGTGCTAGAAGTTTCAACGAAAATATTCCCTGCATCTGCGATCGGACTTTCATTAAAAGAATTGATTGATACCACGAACACAACTTACCGTTTAAGAATGCAGATCATTGATTTAGGTTCCTATGAAATTGACCAAAAAATCAAGAAAGTTACTGCGATGTTGGATAGCGTTTTAAATCCGAATGCAGAACAAGTTGCAGCCTATCATGAACAGTTTAAAGCAGGAGAAACAGCTTATGCAGATTCAATTTTTAGCCTTTCTAATGCTTACAGAAACAACACTGCCTACAACATAGCAGATGGAAATGATTCTCTACTTTTTCAGTTTGACTTAGACCCTAATTTATTGGCTTCTTATTACGATAAACCTGAATTTAAAGCCGCTCTAGAAAAAGCAATTGAAGATGAAAACTTGACTTACCTCATTACAGGAACTTCAGTTGTAGCCGCCGAAGGAACGCAATATTTAATCAAAAATCTTTTAACGAGTTTAATCATTGCAATTTTCATTATTGCGATTTTAATGGCTTTCTTATTCCGTTCTTGGAGAATGGTGGTTATTTCGCTCGTTCCTAACTTTATTCCATTGCTAGTAACAGCAGGAATTATGGGGCTTTTCGCCATTCCAATTAAGCCTTCAACATTGCTTGTGTTTAGTATTGCATTTGGTATTTCTGTCGATGATACAATTCACTTCTTGGCCAAATACCGCCAAGAACTCAAAGTGCGCAGCTATGATCAAAGGGCTTGTGTAATTAACGCACTTTACGAAACAGGTTTGAGCATGTTCTATACCTCTATCGTCTTGTTCTTCGGATTCTCTATGTTTGCCTTCTCTCAATTTGGAGGAACAAAAGCACTAGGTTTATTGGTTTCACTGACAATGTTGGTAGCCATGTTAACCAATCTTACAGTTCTTCCTTCATTGCTTTTAAGTTTAGAAAACAGAATTGCTACCAAAGCTTTCCGTGAACCATTTATCAATATTTACAATGAAGAAATTGATATTGAATTGTCTGAACTTGAAGTAGATCCTAGAACGAGAATCGATTATGATCCAGATGAGGAAAATAACGAGGACGGTGAAAAGGATGAAAATGACAATCCAGAAAACAAAAGAAGCTAACTCTTGTTTTATCTTTCACAGTATTTCGTATCTATTTATAAAAAGCAAACAGAATTTTAAATGCACCATATTCAAGAGTACCAGCAATTGCTAGAAAAGCAAATTCAATCTTTGGAATTGCCAAAAGAGCCGAAAAATCTTTATGATCCATTGCGTTATTTCCTAACATTAGGCGGTAAACGTACGCGTCCTTCTCTAACAATGTTGGCTTGTCATTTATTTGGTTCGCCAGGTATAAAAGCCATTAATGCTGCTTTAGCGGTTGAATTGTTCCATAATTTTACATTAATTCATGATGATATTATGGACGATGCACCTTTACGTAGAGGAAAAGCAACTGTGCATGAAAAATGGGACAGAGACATTGCTATTCTTTCTGGCGATGTATTGTTTGTTGAAGCTTATTCATTACTGGCAAAACACGACGCAAAAGTTTTACCTCAACTGTTAAGTATTTTTACGCGCACAGCTAGAGAAGTCTGCGAAGGACAACAAATGGACATGGATTTTGAATCCTCAAACGCTGTTACTATCGATGAATATATCGAAATGATTCGTTTGAAAACTTCTGTTTTATTAGGTGCAGCCTTAGAAATGGGAGCGATAATTGGAGGAGCAGAAAACAAAGAAGACATCAAGCATATTTATGATTTTGGTGTGAATGTTGGATTAGCTTTTCAAATGCATGATGATTTGCTCGATTTGTATGCTGATCCAGATAAATTTGGTAAGCAAGTAGGTGGAGATATTCTGTCAAATAAAAAGACTTTCCTTTTGCTGAAAGCCTATGAAATGGCAGATAATACTACAAAATCGAAACTAGATACTTTCCTAAATAATCAATCAGGTCAAGAAAAAATTGACAATGTAAAAGATATTTTTGAGCAGCTTGGCGTTCGTCAAAAAGCAGAAGAACAAAAAGATTTGTTCTATCAAAAAGCGCTTTTAAACATGCAAGAAATAAATGTTCCTGATGCCAATAAAAAAGAACTTTTAGACTTAGCAAAATACCTGATGTCACGCGATCACTAATTAATGAATTCAAACATAAAATATATTGATAACACAGCTTCTTTCGAAAAAGTAGTTGAAATATTATCAACCAAAAACGAAATTTGTATAGATTTAGAATTTGATAAAAATCATTTTCGATACGGATTTAACCTCTGTTTAATGCAGATTTTTGATGGGGAAAATTGTTACTTAATCGATCCGTTAACAGGGTTAGATATTGAACTCATTTTCCCTATTCTAGAAAATCCTGAAATTCAATTGATTTGTTTTGCTTTTAATGAAGATATGCGATTATTGCATCATTTAGGCGCAAAACCAAACAATATCGTCGATTTAGGTGTGGCAATGCGACTCTTGAATTACGAAACGCTTTCATTGAATAATTCGATTTTAGCGGTTTTGGGTGAAGATTATCCAATAGATACGAAAGCGAGTCAGCAGAAAAGTAATTGGTTTCAACGACCATTAACAGAGCAGCAGCACATCTATGCAGCAGAAGATGTTTTCCATTTGCCAAAGCTAAAAGATGAGCTTATAAAAATGTTGGAAGAGACCAACCGCCAAGATTGGTTTGCTGAGGAAATGCAAGCTTTTGAAAATTACGATTGGTCGGGAGGAGATAAAGTAGCGTATTTGACCAAGAAAGATCAAAAGATGCTTTCATTGAGAGAATGGATTCGCTTTGAAAAAATAATGGATTACCGCGAAAAACTGGGTGAATCTTTAAGCAGACCAACATACAAAGTGCTAGACAAAAAAATTGCTTTGTTATTGGCACAATCTCCTAAAAAAGTTTCAGAATGGACAACAATGAAAGGCGTTCACCCGAAACTGAAAGTGGCCAAAGTTCAAAAGAAAATTGAATCACTTTTAGAAGAAGCAGAAAAGGAAATTCAGGAGAACAGAATCACGATGGGGCAGTCGAGCATTCCTCCAATGACAAGCGAACAAAGAATAAGAAACAACAACCACAGAAGAAGGGTCCAAGACGCAAAAGACAATTTTTTCCTACCCATTAAAGAACAAGTAAAGTCAGAGTTTGGAGAAAACTACAGCAATTACTTTCTTTCTAACCGTAAAATGGTTGAATTTGTCTCTGGCGAACAAGTTTTGCTTCCTTATCAAAAATCAATTCTTCGGAATGCCGCCAAGAAATTGGGGTTGGCATTGCCTGAGTTTATGGTGGGGTGAGAACTGGATTAGGAAATGTTTGATTTGGGTGTGAAAATGTATTTCTGAGTTTATTTAAATAAGTCTGAGTGAGTGCCTGTTCTTATAAGTGAAATGAGTTTAATACTTTCATCTTTATTCCAAATTAATAGCCAGTCTGGTTGAATGTGACACTCCCAATATTTTGAATAATTCCCACTAAGTTTATGAGGTTTTTATCTTTTTGGAAGTTTACCATCCCTCATAAGAAATTTAACAACAGTATCTGATTCATCTATTTTTAAACCTCTTTTTTTCGCAAGCTTTAAATCTTTCTTGAATTTTGTTTGTAAATCTAATTCATACATGTTATTCAGTAGCTTCTTTGTATTCTTCGAAAGTCTTTACTCTGGTTAAGCCTTTTCCTGATCGAGCATCTTCCATTGCTTTAATAGTTTCATTATTAGGAGTTTTTTCAATAGTTGATCCTAATTCCCTAGCTAATTGTTCGATTAGCTTTAGTTTACTTTTAGATTTCCCACTCAATGTTATAGATGTCATTATTCCGATGTTTTAATCAAAGATACAATATTTTTAAAAGATAAAAAAAATGTAGGCCCATGGATTTACACTTGTGTTTATTTTTTTGATTACTATATGCTTGCTTAAGGAGATGCAGAAATCTATTAGTCAAATCCAGCATTCCTCCAATGACAAGCGAACAAAGAATAAGAAACAACAACCACAGAAGAAGAGTCCAAGCAGCGAAAGACAATTTTTTCCTACCCATTAAAGAATTAGTAAAGTCAGACTTTGGAGAAAACTACAGCAATTATTTTCTTTCTAACCGTAAAATGGTTGAATTTGTCTCTGGCGAACAAGTTTTGCTTCCTTATCAAAAATCAATTCTTCGGAATGCCGCCAAGAAATTGGGGTTGGCATTGCCTGAGTTTATGGTGGGGTGAGAGGAAAGGTTGTTTTTGATTAATTCTGAAACTATTTGGTGGCCTGCTGAAATTCAAAAAAGCTCTGCTCATAGCTTGAAAGTATTTGTTAATGAGTGCTTCATCCGTCAGCTGACGGAGGTCAAGGGGGGAGGATTCTTTTTGCTTATATTTAATCAACAATTACAAAAGCGGTTTCAACTCCGAAATTTGATTTTAAGAGAAACTTCACTTCCTTTCTTCCTTAAATTATTTAAAATCTTTCAATAGGCTTAAAACTTTTCTTACAAAAAGTACCTCATTGTTTTGATATTTAACTCGTTAGACTACTCGAGTAGTTGGTCCACATGCCTAAACTAATTTTAATCTTACTAGTGAAATTTATCATTATATAGAGCATGTTTTAATTTAAAAAAATTATAATTAGTGTCATTTATTAATTATAACTTGCTTAGATTGCTTAGATTGCTTAGATTGCTTAGATTCGTATCATATTCTCTACTTTTAAACCAAACACCATGAAAATAACATTACTACTTTCTGCCTTAGCACTTGTTTTCTTTTCCAGTACCCAAACACTACAAATTACTGATCAATATGTTTTTGGGGGGAGTGGAGCAGATATTCCAAAAGATATTTTGAGAGTCCATAATCAGGTAGTTTTAGGTGGCCATTCTTTTTCCGGTATTTCTGGAGATAAACTAACTTCAAATAATGGCGTTGTTGATTTATGGTTGATTTCATTAGATGATAATAAAGATATTGAGTGGCAAGTTGGCTATGGAGGTAGTATGGGTGATAACTTGAATAAAATAATTCATACTTCAGATGATTATCTTATGGTACTAGCTACTTCAGGTTCTGGAATTGACGGAAACAAAACCACAATAAACAAAGGTGGAAATGATATATGGCTGATAAAATTAGACTTGCAGGGCAACGAAATTTGGCAAAGAAGCTATGGAGGGTCGGGGAATGAATTTGCTGTACACATTTTGGAAAAATCTGACGGATCTTTTTTAATCATTGGCTCTTCAAGCTCATCTATTTCGGGTGATAAAACTGAACCATCAATAGGTAGTGTGGATTATTGGATACTAAACATTGATTCCGATGGGAATGTATTGTGGGATAAAACTATTGGAGGCACGGGAGGGGATAATGTGCAAGATGCTGCCTTTGATAATTCTGGGGATGTTGTTATTCTCGGTTATTCAAGTTCGCCAATATCAAATGATAAAACTGAAGCGAACTTTGGAGTATTTGACAATTGGTTGATTAAATTAGATAATAATGGAAATGTTTTATGGGATCGAACTTTAGGGGGAGATAATGCGGACTTACCTAAAAAGCTGATTGTTTCAGACAATAGGATTTTTGTTTTATCAAGTTCATATTCTAGTGATTCAGGAACGAAATCAGAGCCTTCAAGAGGTGGAAATGATTATTGGATTACAAAGTTGGATGGCAGTGGAAATATTATAGTTGATAAAACTTATGGTGGAAATAGTGATGATGAAATCAATGATGGTTTAATTTCCTCTTCTGGCGACCTCATCGTTACCGGTTCTACAAATAGTGCTGTTTCAGGGGAGGTTGAATTATCAACCTATAATAATTCTAAAGATGTATGGACACTCGTTTTAGATACCAGTGATTTGTCTTTGAAATATCAGTTTATGTTTGGAGGTGATGATTCTGAAAGTTACCCTAATATTCTAGAATATAATAATTCATTCAATATTCTTATTCAATCAAATTCTGACATTGGAGGAGATAAAACTATCGCAAGTAGAGGAGACGATGATTATTGGTTGTTAGATATTTCATCAGACCTCAGTACTTCAATCCTTAACAAAAACGAAACACTTAAAATTTTCCCAAATCCCACATCAAATTCTTTTCAAATCTCAAATTTACCTTTGGGTGAAAGTCACGAAATTATCATTTATGATATGATGGGAAAAACAGTTTTGGCTACTTCAATTAATGCAACTAAAAACTCAGTTGATGTAAATTCATTGAATCCCGGAATGTACACTTTACAGATGTTTGATGGGGAAAAGAGCTATACATCGAAATTGATTGTGGAGTGAGATGGTTGGAAAGGCCGTAGAATATTTTATGATTTTCTTTACGAATAAGCCAACAGCATTTTTAGACTTAGGCTTTGAAACCTTGTGTTTAGCTTGTCAGCTACTTCTTAACAAAGAAAATACCCAAACAAGGCAACCTTTTATCTATTCTTTACGTATATTAGCCACGTAACTAGGAACTATTATGAAATACATTAATACATTATCGATTATATTAGGGGTAGCTTTTTTGACTTCATGTGTGAAGCACGAGGTGATACCAAAGCCAACTTATGAAGCTAAATTGCCAGTTTCATTTACGGGGAATATTCAAGGAGCTAAATTTGTAATCATCGAAGACATCAAAGGTTTTTATTGTAATCCTTCGCAAGCACAAGAAATTTTGCCTTCTCCTCAGCCTTCAAAAATTACTTACTACTCTACTTTAGAAAGTGATCAAAAGCAAGACATGATTCAGATCCGATTGGGCAATTTAATTTATAGTCCAAACAATAGCACCATGCCTCCAGTAGAAGACTTTAATGAGTTTTTTAAATCTGGAATCACCATGCCAATTGAATACAAAACAGATGCTGAGGATGGTGTAGAAATCGTTTACAGAGATAGTCAAGGAACTGTTTGGACAAGCTCTGAAGTGGATGGGCAACCACAATATTTCGAATTGACGAATTTAGAAGCAGATTCTGATGACAATGGTCAATACATGAAGTTTGTAGCGAAATTTGGTTTATCGCTCTACACCAATCCGGTTGATCCCTTATTTAGAGATACAATTGAGATAGAAAATGCGATTTTCGAAGGTTATTTTAAAAGATAAAATATTCTAAAAAATTATATAATGGTCATTTCGTCGAGGAATGACCATTTTTTTTTATATCTTTTCCCAGTAATCCTTGTTTACCTTATGTCCAAAGCCATAAAAATTATAATAATAGGTGATTTTAACTTCACAAACAATGCACATCATGCTACAAATCTAGCAATTGAGCATTCTGCGAGTCTATTAAACATCAATGTAAATTATTATTGGATGCGTACACATGAGGCCGCTGCACTAAAGCCTTCAAAGTTCAACAACTTTCATGGTGTTATTATTGCTCCTGGACCTTATGACAATGCTTTTTTTCTAGATGAAATTATAAAATCTATTTTGGCTTCTCAAGTTGCTTTATTGATTACAGGAGAGTCATTTAAAACATTTCTAGAGCTAATTGTTAAGATGTATAATCTCAATCTAAATCAAGAGAAAGTTATTTCTGGAAACTTAGCCTCAGAAAATAATTTTGAGAAAGTCGAAGTTCAGCCAGTAACAAAGTCATTGATTTCCTTGTACAATGAGGCAAAAAGGATAGAGCTTACGAATGCACGTTTCTCCATTTACCCTCAAATTTTAGAGGTGCTGAAGCAAGAAGCGATTGATGTAGAAGCCACGAATCATTTTGAAGAAGCTGAAATTATCAGTTTAAAATCTAGACCATTTTGCGTTGCTTCGATGAGTTTGCCACAGGTTTGTAGTACAAAAGAAGCTCCGCATCCTTTGATAAGCGGTTTTTTGAGTTTTGCAAGTAATTGGCAAGAAGAGAGTAAGTTCAAAAAGCAGGGTTAGATTGCTTCAGGGGATGAGCTACCCTTAAAGAGCGCGTTGGCATTCGTGTTGATTCTCTATATACCGTCCCTTCAGGACTTAGGTGCGGATTTTTTATGCTCAACCTAGGAGTAGCCTCCTAGGTTTTCTAATGCCGTCCCTTCAGGACTTATAACCTGCTTCACAAAACGAAATGTCACTCTTTTGAAATCATCGATTCCAAAAGGAAGACATCCACAATAAAAACAAGACCAAAGCTTCAAAATGTTAGCTCTGAGCAAAACCCCTAAACCAATAAATGTAGGTGCGAAGGTATTAAATACCGTAAAACATGGATAATCAAGTGTAATTAAAACGAGTGCCGAAGGTACGACATTAAAAAGCCTAGGACGAAAGTCCTAGGCTTGCTTGTAATTCAAAATTTGAATTAAGTCCTGAAGGGACGGTATATTAGGTACACTCTCTATTCACCTTCCTTTTCATAATACCTCAATACCTCAGGTATTTCAATGTTATCAATACTTTCATTATTTTCTGCTTGAAAATAAGTGAGTATTGCTTCCTTCATCAAGTGCTGTTGTTGTGGTTGATCTAAAGGTGGTAATTCCTTTAAGAATTCAAAATGAGGCCAATTATCAGTATCTCTACCAATGGTTTTATAATAACCATAAGGTTCTAGAACAGTACAAACTGCAACATGCATCAGTTCTGTTTTTTGTCTCTTACTGAAATTTTGGTATCCTTTACCCAATTCTTGAACACCAATAAGAAATAGAATAGATTGAACATCTAATCCACCACCAAACCTTTCATCAAGTTCGGCTAGTAATTTCTTAAATTTAATTTCTATTGCGTAATCCATTTTGAGTTTTAAAAAAAGCGAAGAAGGAATTTTTCACCCCTCTTCGCGTTAAAATATTTATTTCATTTTTTTGATAAAAAAACCAATCGTTATTTTATTCTTTGATAAGAAAGCTTTAAAGACAAGGCTTGTGAAGTTTTAAATTGACAGGAGTTTATTTTTATAAATGACTGTAATTTAAAACGAGCATAACGCAGGCTTTAGAGTTTTATTACCAAGAATATTTATGCAAATGCTTCTTCCTCTTCAGTATTGTATGATTCAATTGAAGGACAAGAACAAATTAAGTTTCTATCTCCATAAGCATCATCTACACGACGTACAGAAACCCAGAATTTGTTACGCACTAAATATTCTAGTGGGTAAGCTGCTTCTTTTGGTGTGTAATCGTATTTCCAATCTTGATTGATAATACACTCCGCTGTGTGAGGTGCATTTTTCAATAAGTTTGATTCTTGATCTGCATGTCCGTCTTCGATAAATTTGATTTCTTTACGAATATTGATCATCGCATCACAGAAACGATCCAATTCAGCTTTGTCTTCTGACTCTGTTGGCTCAATCATTAATGTTCCAGCAACAGGGAAAGAAACAGTAGGCGAATGGAATCCATAATCGATTAAACGTTTTGCGATATCTGCTACTTCAATTCCTGCGGTACGTTTAAACGCTCTACAGTCCAGAATCATTTCGTGTCCAACTGTGTTGTTTTCTCCAGAATATAGGATAGGGAAGTGCTTACTTAATCTTGCTTTAATGTAATTTGCATTTACAATCGCCATTTCAGTAGCGTGTTTTAATCCTTTTGTTCCTAACATCTTGATGTAAGCGTAAGAAACCAATAGAATCAAAGCGCTTCCATAAGGTGCTCCAGAAACTGCGTGAATTGCTTTTTTTCCACCAACGCCATCAACAAATGGACTTCCTGGAATGAAAGGAGCTAAGTGTTCTGCAACACCAATTGGTCCCATTCCTGGCCCACCACCTCCATGAGGAATAGCAAATGTTTTGTGTAAGTTTAAGTGACAAACGTCTGCTCCAATATTCCCTGGATTTGTCAATCCAACTTGTGCATTCATGTTTGCACCATCCATATAAACTTGTCCACCGTGATCATGAATGATTTGGGTAATTTCTCTAATTCCAGCTTCGAAAACTCCGTGAGTAGAAGGATAAGTTACCATTACAGCACCTAATCTATCAGTGTATTTTTCAGCGTTCTTTCTTAAATCCTCAATGTCGATATTCCCTTGGTCATCACATTTCGTTACCACCACTTTAAATCCAGCCATTACCGCTGAAGCTGGGTTTGTTCCGTGTGCTGATGAAGGAATTAAACAGATGTTTCTCTGATCGTCTCCATTCGATTCGTGGTAAGCTTTGATTACCATCAATCCTGCGTATTCTCCTTGCGCACCCGAGTTAGGCTGCATAGACATTGCGTAGAATCCTGTAATTTCACATAAATCCTTCTCTAATTCTTTGATCATTTCGTGGTAACCAATGGCTTGATTTACCGGAGCGAAAGGGTGAAGATTTGAGAATTCTGGCCAAGTAATCGGCATTAATTGTGCTGCTGCGTTCAATTTCATTGTACATGAACCCAAGGCAATCATAGAGTGAACCAATGAAAGGTCTTTGTTTTCCAACCATTTCATGTAACGCATCATTTTTGTTTCAGAATGATAAGTGTTGAACACCTCGTGCGTTAAAATTTCAGTTTTACGCGCCAAATCTTGATTTACTAAAGAAGAAATAAATTTCACTTCGATAGCTTTTGCATTGATTGCTCTTTCAAGCATAGCCACCAAGTCTTTTACTTCAGCATCATTTGTTCTTTCTCCAACGCTAATTGAAAATTGATTTTCATTGATGTAACGTAAATTGATGCGGTGATCTTCTGCAACATCTTTCAATTCTTCACAAGTTAAACCTTCTGGTGTTTCAACCCATAAAGTATCGAAATAGTCGTCATGCAATACCTTGTAGCCTACTTTTTCAATAGCTTTGTGAATTGTTGCCGTTTGATTGTGAATGTTTTGTGCGATATATTTTATGCCTTCAGGACCGTGATAAACAGCATACATTCCCGCCATAACAGCCAATAAAGCTTGTGCGGTACAAATATTTGAAGTTGCTCTATCTCTTTTAATGTGTTGCTCACGTGTTTGAAGCGCCATTCTTAAAGCAGTATTTCCGTCAGCATCTTTCGATACTCCGATAATTCTACCTGGAATGTGTCTTTTGTATTCTTCACGTGTTGCAAAATAGGCAGCGTGTGGTCCACCATATCCCATTGGAACACCGAATCTTTGTGTAGAACCACAAACCACATCAACACCCATTTTCCCTGGAGCTTCTAATAAAACCAGTGACATAATATCTGCTGCAACGGCAACTTTTACTTCTTGTTTGGTCGCTTTTTCAACGAATCCTCTAAGGTCTTTCACTCGACCATAAACATCTGGATATTGAACTAAAGCTCCGAAAATCTTATCATCTGTTAAATCGTAATTTGTTGGATCTCCAAAAATTAATTCGATTCCTAAATGCTTCGCTCTTCCTTTAATTACGTCTATTGTTTGAGGATAAGTAAATTCAGAAACAAAGAATTTATTTTTTCCTGCTTTAGCATCAGAACGAGATCTCGCATTGAAGAACATAATCATTGCTTCTGCTGCTGCAGTTGATTCGTCTAACAAAGAAGCATTCGCCAATTCCAAACCTGTTAAATCGATAATCATCGTTTGGAAATTCAATAAAGCTTCCAATCTTCCTTGTGCAATTTCTGCTTGGTAAGGCGTGTAAGCGGTGTACCATCCTGGATTCTCCAAAATATTTCTTTGGATAACCGGTGGAACATTAGTTTCGCTGTAACCCAAACCAATATAAGATTTGAATACTCTGTTTTTCACAGCCAGCTCACCAATATGATCTAAATACTGCTTTTCCGTTAGGGCAGTATCAATTCTTAATTCATTTTGTAGTCGAATATCTTTAGGAACTGTTAGCTCCATCAATTCATCGATTGAACCTACTCCGATCTCAGCTAACATTGCCGATTTCTCGTCCTCAGAAGGACCTATGTGACGTTTAGAAAATGCGCTCATTTATTACAGTTTTATTGAGACTGCAAATATAAGATATATAGTTCTGAGAAGAGAATATTTGGTGTTAATAAGATGTGAGTTGGTGATTTTCTGACAAATGTGTGAGGGTTCGTAGTGGTAGAATGACGGAACGCGGATGACACGGATACTTCGGGGAGCTCATCAGAGCTGCAAGCAACGCGGAGTTTTGTAGATTTTTTTCAGGATTCCTAGAAATCTGATAGTTGACGCTTCGATTGCTATGGAAGGCTTTTTATTTAATTTATTTTGTAGGTTCAAATGTGAATTTTAAAGGTGTCGAATGAAGAACTTGTCTTTACGTACTATAGAAATTCTAAATACTAAAACAATCAAAAAAGGAGTTACTACAATTGGATTTTCCCTTTAGTAAATAGTTTTGCAGGGCTAATAACCGGAAGTAAAATACCGCGAATTGTACTTTGTTCTGTCGTGTTTAATATTATTCCTCTTGCGGTTGAATAAGAAATCCCAGCTAAAGTCATGGAGAGTTCTCCTGAAACGGTTATGGCACCCTCGTCATCCAATGTTACTAATTTGTCTAGGTTTTCTATCTCAAATAAAAATTGCAACACAAATTCAGCTTGCGCTTTTGCGTCTTCATTTGTATTGGGGAACTCAATTAAAACTTTTAGTGTAAAGGCAATTTTCTTTTCATCGAGATTTAACCCAGATTCTTGACCAAGAGATAAATGATATTCTTGACCTTCTTCTTTTATAAAATTAGAACCTACCTCAATGTTAGACTTTAGTGTCTTAACAAAAAGTAAATTTATTTTATCAGCATCAACTTTTGATTTCATTAGGCTATTCTTAATTTAAAACTCCTCACTTTCCCTATTTGAAAATGCTCGTTTGTCGATGCTTTTTCTGAATCCGGATTCGTTTGAATTTGTTTATAGCAAATCATGTAATTTGTGTGTTCAAACTTCTCTTTTGCTTTCGAAGCAGTCATAATAATATCTTTTCCAAGCGCTACTTCCATATTGGTTATAGAACGCAATGTCATGTTTTGAACCCCTGTTAAAAGTTTACTTACTTCTGATTCTTTCTTCCCTAGCAGTTTAGCCAGTTCTTTTTGGGATTTGACCCCATGTTGTTCCATCAAGGCATAAATCTCCTCTACTATATCTGTGTTTTTCTCTATAAACTTTTCGTTTCTAGGATCAATCTCATTAAATGCATTTGTGATTAAATCGCTCATTTCTCAAAGTATTAATTCGTAATCTTCTTCTATTTCTATTCTTTTACCATGAAAGCTGATTTCTCCGTCTTTCATTGCTTCCTCTATGCATGAAGCAAGCTTGTTTGCCATTCGAAAATATTGACGAACTACCTTGCATTCTTGTGCTGTAATTTTACCTGGTGTTTTTATTCCACCATTAAATAAAAATACAAATTCATCGCTTATGCGCATACAATACAATCGAAGGTTGTGATGATATTTGATATGAAGTTTTCTTTCATGAGTTCTTAGTTTATTCCATTCTGGTGGTAGGGCTTCGGCTTTTCTTTCTTTTCTCGAAAAATAACGCTCAAGTGCTCCAATTTCATTTCCTAATATTTTAATTAGTGCCATTAGATCATTGTACTCATTGTGAATCTCGCTCACATTCCTATGCCTAATAATAAATTTCTCAAATTCAGAATATTCCTCGTTTTCAAATTTTACTGTATAATAAGTTACCTTATTAAACGATTGGGCAGTTTTGATGGTTGCAAATATATTCACTTTTAAGTTAATTACAAGAAGATTCACTTTTAAGTTAATCCTCTTTGTGGTTATTTAAAGGTTGACTTTTATAAATATAACGAAAAATAGGAACATTTTTACAATGAAAAAAGCTTTTATTCTATTTAGTGGTTGGTCGGAAACAGATGAATTTTATAAAATAGATTATTTTTGATGAGATTTGAAATTATTTTTATGAGGTGATACCTTAGCATCAGGTGATTAAAAATAAAGGGAACTATCGCAAAAAGAACTGTTTTTAATTTTGATGTGTTTCCGTCCAGACACTATTTAAGAACAGTTTTTATTCCCGTAATTTTACAAACCAATTATGCGCATACTCCAATATCTAATATACAGCAACATCCTTGTCAGCTTTTCAGCCGGACTTCTCGCTTATTCTTGTGCCGTAAAACTAGGTAATCCTCATTACATTGGAATTGGCTTTATGGTTTTCTTCGCCACGCTTTTCATCTACAACATTCAGCGCATTCTTCGCTCGGGAGAAATAAAAGTAAAATCTTCGGATCGACACCATTGGTTGGAAAATCATACTTTTTTAATCAAAACTCTTGCTGGAATCGGAATAATTGGATCAATTGCAATTTATTTTACAGTTTTAGGCTGGAATATTGATTTTTGGTTCTTGGCTTTTAGTGCGATTATCGGCGTGCTTTATGCTATGAAAATCCATCCAAAATCTATGGCATTGCGAGATGTTCCTTACGCTAAGATTTATTTAATTGCAGCACAATGGGCGCTTGTTTCTGTTTATTGGCCCTATATGCGAATTGCAGATTCAACCGATTTCCCCATTGGACTAGGACTCTCAATTTTCTTTTTTATTCTCGCTGCAACTGTCCCTTTCGATATCCGAGATTTGGTTTATGATAAAAAGCATAAATCTACCATTCCACAAATTTTTGGCGTGAAAGGGTCGAAGGGTATCGCTTTGGTTTTTGCTGGATTAAGCGCTTTGAGTTTATATCTTTTCTTCCCAGTTGTTATCCATTTGTGGCTGTTTTATCTCTGTTATTTTGTTTTGGGAATTCTAATAGTTGGTAGCCAAACCACTCGCCACGAAATGTATTTTTCTGGAATAATTGATGGGTGGATAATCGTTTATGCTTTGGTTATTTATTTTATTTGAGGATGGAATGCGTTTGTTTGCGCTGTAATGGGACGCGGATGACACGGATGCATCGACAAGCTCAGCAGAACTGCAAGCAACGCGGATAATCGCAGGATTTTAATTGAATGTTTCCTTTTGTGAAACAATCTCTATAACTTTATCAAAGAGTTCGGTTAAAACTTTTCTTTAATCTGTGAAAATCTGTGATCGAAGATCAGCGTCATCCGCGTTCCAATTTATAGTTCAAAAACCTACTCCTCAAGCACCTTCAAAAACCCATAAATGGCCAAATGATCTGAATAACCTCCATAATAATTTGGTCCACCATAAGTTCTGTTGGGTGATTTTTCTCCAGCTTTATTGAAATGCATAAATCTATCGTCATTCACCATAAAGGCTTTGCTTTCCTTGATGTGAAGTCCGCTTTTTGGTGCTACTAAACTTGGCGAAACAATGAATTGATCCAACATTCCCCAATCTCCTCGGTAGTTATAGCTTCCCTCTCCGTTTTCGTGCATTGGCAGCATGAGATTCACGAAATTCGTAGCATTTGAAGCCAATCCTGCACCTAAAGTATTAAGAATCGAATTATTATCTGGATAATCATTGAAATCTCCCATGATAATGATTTTGGCATCAGCATTCACATTGCGAATGGAGTCCGTTTTGTAGAGTAAAGCTTTGGCAGCATTGATTCTTTTGTATTCGCTTTCTTCCGCTCCACCTCTCCTAGAAGACCAGTGATTCACAAAAACATGTAAATCTAAACTGTCTTTCAACAATCCTTTTACATAAAGAATATCACGTGTTTTATAGTCTGGTTCACCAATAATTGACAAATCAATTGCTTCCTCATACATCACTTTGAATCTTTCGTGGTCATAAGCCAAAGCAACATCAATTCCGCGAACGTCCGGCGCGTCATAATGAACAACTCTATACTTTGTCTCTGCTAACCTTCCAGTTTTCATTAAATCTAAAACCACAAAACGATTTTCAATTTCAGCAAGACCAATAAACAGGGGATTATTCTCTGAAGGATGAGTTAAGACAGTCGCTAATTTTTCCAGCTTGTCGTAATATCTCTTGGTATTCCATTGTTTCTCACTCTCAGGCAAAAAAGCTTCATCTTTTGTTTCAGGATCATTTATTGTGTCAAACAAATTTTCAACATTATAAAAGAAAAAAGGCCTATCCTCAAAGGACTTTAAAAGTTCGTGAGGATAGAGAGCTTCTTTTTCAGTAACTGATTTGTTTTTACTATCCATCCTTTTCTCTCCATTTCCACAAGAAGAGAAAAGTGCCAATGAAATCAAGGCTAAAATCGTATATGTTTTTGTTACTGTCATGTTTTTTAAATATTCTGTGTTCAACCAGTGGGTCCAAAGTATAACTACGAGATAAACCACGAAGTAGCACCGAAGGTAATCTCGCAGTAACACTTTGGCAAGTGTCGGGGTCAATAGGGAAGGTTATCGCGAGATTTCATCTCGTGATAACCTTTCTTAATGCCTACTTCATAATCTTTTTCGAGATATTCTTAGGAACTCCATCCTTATGCATATAAACATTAATCGTTTTCAACTTAAAGTAATTCTCAGAAACATATAAATATCCTTCTGGATAATTTCCTGTTCCCCAAGAGTTTTTTACTAAGAAATAACGCGTTCCGTTAGCTTCTGTATACAGTCCAGTAATGTGCATTCCGTGATCGTCAGTCGTGGTTTTGTTGTCATAACCTTCTTGACGCATTTCTGGAGTTACTGTAATTTCTTTTACTGGCGTCATGAAAGCGTCAGAGATTTTTTCTGCACCAGCATCAGAGAAGTTTGAATTGTCTCTACCTCTTACTTGAATTGTGCTTTCGTCTTCTGGAACGATGGCTAAACCTTTCCCAAAGTTGAATCCTTTTTCAGAAACATCAGAAGCCCAAGCAACAGTGTAACCATTTTTTACAGCGTTAACTGTCGCTTCTAGCAATTCGTCCATCGAAACATTGTAGCTTTTTCCCCAAGCCCAGTTGTCTTGAATTCTTAATTGAACTTCTTCATGCATTGGGAAGTGTGTGAATGAAGTCAAAGAAACATAATCGTCCATGTCTAATTTTGTAGATTCTGCAAAAGATCTTGGCGTATATTCTTTTCCTTCGAAAGTGAATTTTGTTGGGTCTTCTCCAAAATAAGCATCTAAAATTCCATTCAGTCCAGCTTTCCATGTTTTAGAAAGTGTTGCTGATTTTTTATTGTCTACATAGTCCAGAATTCCGCCCATATAACCATTTAATCCAGCAAAAAGCTCTTGGTGATTATGTTTGTCAGATCCGTAATTCAATCCTCCGTAAACGTCATTTGGAACAATTCCATATCTTTCAAATACGTAAGGAATATCGTGAAAAGCTCCTCCTTGAGAGAAATTACTTTTACCATCCATTCTGATGTAGTTCTCCGCTTTACCTTCATAAGCTTTACGTGCGATGTACATTTGCGATAAAATTGGCGGATTCTCAACACCTTTTCTGATCATTTCAGATTCGAAAAACGACAATGCCGAAAAACTCCAGCAAGTTCCCGTATATCCTTGAGATAAGACAGGTGTAGCATCTAAATGCGCAACTTCGGTGAAGTTATATGTTGAACCTTCAACATTTGTGATGTTTTGGGCATAGCCGATTAGTCCTACAGAAAAGGCTGCAAGAGAAAGAATTATTTTTTTCATAGAAATATAAATTTATTGATTTTTATTTTTTAAGAATCCAAACATTCAAATCTGTCGATTCTAAATTTGCACGTAAAGTTGAAATTTCTGAACGTTTTGTTGTGTTTCCAGCAGATATTCTGTGTAAACCTCCTTTAACATCCACTTTGTAAGCATTAAATCCTTTTGATTTTAATTCAGCAATTAAATCATTAGCGTTTGTTGGATCACTAAAACAACCAACAATTGCATGATAACTGTTTTTAGGAGCTGCAACCTCGTCTTTCTCAAGGTTCTCAGAGTGCTTAATGTTCTCTGTTGTTTCCACTTTTCTCCAAACAGGAATAAATAAGTCATCTGATAGTGGATATGCAAAAACGGGTGCTCCAGAATTTAAATTTTCAGTGATGGAAGACAAAGTTGTGGAAGAATGAACAGAATCTATAGTAAGACCTTCTTTGTTCATTGCGCTTTCATATTTGGAATCTTCCGCTCCTTTAAAAGGATTAAAATCGTCTAAATAAACAATTCCTGATTTCAGGACGTCTGTTTTCATTGGAATCCAAAAGCTGTAGAACGCAAGTGGTACCAAAGCAGCTACTGCGGCATATTTAGCGATTTTCCCGAATAAAGTGCTTGATGATTTTTGAGCAACAGCAGGGTGTTCAATTTCTTGGGCATCTTCATTATTTTCTGCTTTAGTAGGCTCGTTTTCTAAAATTATAGTTGGAGCAACTGGAGCAGTTTCTTTTGCGTTGACTGCATTTGGAGCAATTATAACCGGCTCAACTTCCTCTTCTTCACTAATGAATTGTACATTTCCTAAACCGTAGGAGGAAAGCAGTAAATTAAAAAAACGATCCTGTTCAAACGCTATTTTTCCTGCAGTGTTGGTATATAAAAAGCCAACATTATGAAAATGAATTCGCTTTCCTTCATTTAGTTGGGACTTAATTTGCTGAACTTCTAGGGAAATAATGTTTTGGGCCTCATCAAAAGAAAGCTTTTTTTCGTTGGCCAAATGGTTGATAATTAAACCATCATTATTACTCAAGTTTTTGTTGAAACTTAAAGCTTTACTTGGTGGAGTAATTAAGCCATTTTTCACATCAATTTTGGCAGAGACATTATTAGCAACAAATCCACCAAAATTAGGGATTACAACGCAATTGTTGCGTAAAAGTAAAGTTCCGAGAAGAGCGTCCAAATGTGTCATGTAAGCAAAGATACAAATTAATAATTTTAGGTATACCTAATATGATTTTAAAAGTTACAAAAATGTGGGTAAAAATGAAGATAAATTGGATTTTGTGGTTTTGTTTTTTGTAGAGACGCAATGCATTGCGTCTCTACAAAAAACAAAACCACCTATTTCAAATTCTTTAACACCACCTCAACGTCCTCAGGCGTATCAATATTTGGTGTTTCAATATCCGTTTCTACAACCCTAATCTTGTATCCATAATACATCCATCTCAATTGCTCTAAACTCTCTGTTTGTTCTAAAACATTAGGAGAGAGTTGTACTAATTTTTTTAAAGTATTTGTTCGAAAACCATACAAGCCGATGTGTTTTAAAAAAGGATAATTCTCTTGGTTTCTTTCGAAGGGTATTGGACTTCTCGAAAAATATAGCGCATCTGATTTATGATTAACAACCACTTTAATTCTATTTGAATCATTTCTATCTTCTGAAGTGATTTTTGGTGATCCTAAAGTTGCAATTTCAACAGTTTCATCCTCAAAAGCAGCCAGTAAAAGTCGCAATTGTTCGGCGTCTACCAAAGGTTCATCTCCTTGAATGTTGACTACAATATCGAAATCAGAATAACTTTCAATGACTTCTCCACAACGGTCTGTTCCACTTTCATGCGATGCTTTTGTGAGCATTGCTTTCCCCCCAATTTCTTTTATGTGGTTCGCAATCTTTTCATTGTCTGTAGCAACCACAACTTCATCAAAATGCTTTGAATTTGTAACACCTTCCAACACCCTTTGAATCATTGTTTTTCCTGCCAAATCGATTAAAGGTTTTCCCGGGAATCTTGAGGAAGCATAACGTGCTGGAATAATTGCGAGTTTTTTCATCTTTTAAATAGAATTGAATTCGTGCTTAAAGATATTATTTATAATAAAATGAACGAGTAAGAAAGGGGGAAACTATTTTGAATGAAAACTGATTTTTCTCAAATTAAAATCACAAATGCCTTTCTTTTATGGAATATATTTCATTATCTTAGTTATTGTCTGATTGAGAAATCTTCATTCTCAAATAGATAAAAAACCTAAATTAAAAACTTAAGATTTGAAAAATAACCACCTTATTCACCAAGTGGCTTTAACCCGATTAGAAGGAGTTGGAGCGCGCCGAGCAAAAGTTTTATTGGCCTATTTGGGCAGTGAACAAAAGCTCTTTGACGAAAACTTTAAGCTACAAACCGAAATTCCGGGATTTGCCAAGGAACGTTTTAGAAATTTAAATAAATCCAAAGCAGTTTTGGAAGCAGAATCTATTGTAAGTTTTGTAGAAAAAAATGAAATAGAAACCACTTTTTTTACAGACAAAAACTATCCGCGAAGATTAAAAGAATGTGCTGATGGTCCAATGCTGCTCTTTCAAAAAGGAGACTTCGATTTTAACCCAAGAAAGACCATTGCCATTGTAGGCACAAGGAATATGACCAGTTATGGTAAACAATTGATTAACGAGTTAATTTCTGCGATTGCACCTTATAACGTACAAGTGATTTCAGGATTGGCTTATGGTGTTGATGGTTACACACACAAGAAATGCTTGGAAAATGGAATTCCTACAATTGGGGTGTTGGGACATGGATTGGATAGAATTTACCCTAATCAACACATGAAGCTGGCCAAAAGAATGGTGGAAACCAAGGGCTGTGGATTGATTACTGAATTTCCGCACAACACGAAGCCAGACAGAGAGAACTTTCCACAACGCAACAGGATTGTTGCAGGAATGACGGATGCAACCATTGTAATAGAAAGCGGTGAGCGCGGAGGCTCTTTGATTACGGCTTTATTAGCCAATGACTACGCTAGAGATGTTTTTGCTTTTCCTGGTGATATCGATCGGCCTTTTTCTAAAGGTTGTAATCGCTTAATTGCAGATAGTAAAGCACATTTAATAACATCAGGTAAAGATTTGATCAGATTGATGGAGTGGCAGAAAGAGGACAAAGCAAAAGTAATTCAAGCCAATTTGTTTGAAGGACTCAATGGCGATGAAACACTAATTGTTAAAGCAATAAAAGAATTTGAAAAGATTTCTCTGGATGTTCTTTCTATAAGATTGAAAAAACCAGGACATGTTTTAAGCGGAATTTTGTTAGGATTAGAACTGCGTGGTGTTGTGATGAGTTTGCCGGGGAAGAAGTATGCTTTGAGCTGTTTGTAGAAGAAGAAATAGTAAACAAAATAAAATCAAAAATCATGATTGCCACCAAAAAATACTACGTGTACATCCTTACCAATAAAAACAATAAAGTTCTTTATGTTGGTGTAACCAATGATTTGGCTAGACGAACTTTTGAACACAAAACAAAAAGAAATAAAGGGTTCACAGAAAAATACAATGTTAACAAGCTTGTTTATTTTGAATCCTTCTCTTGGATTAAAGAAGCAATAAAAAGAGAGAAACAATTGAAACGTTTTCCGCGCTCTAGAAAAGAAGAGTTAATAAATGGAAATAACCCTGGGTGGAATGAAATAAAAGTTCCGATATTGTAATTGACTACCTATTTAATAAAGGTATACCGTAAGGTGAGATCCTTCAATCACAAAAATCACAGATTTTAATGATTAAAGGATGACAAGCGTTGAGGTGTTTAGGTTGAGAAAAGCGGGATCTCTGTTTAATATGGGGTTGTCGTTAATAGTTTTCACACTATTTCGAATCTAAATTTACATGGCTCTAGTTTATATGGGCATTGTTTTGTGCAATTGCTATTGAAAATAATTTGTGTTTCGATTAACTAAAATTAAATCAAAAAGGTGCTGTATAGAGTTTGTGAATGATTTAATGAATTCGCTATCAGGATTGTGCGGATGATTTATAAACTACCCGTGCAAATCAACTTTTATACAAATGAAAAAAATGTCTAAGAATTCATTGTGTTATAACTTTAATTTTCAAGGCCAAAAAAATAACGAAAAGCAATTAAACCTAAAAAAGCAACAAGATTTCTCCTATTGCTTTTTTAATATTTTTTGAAGCTGTATGATTCACTTTTTGAATTAGAAATTTCATTAGTAAGGCGCATGAAATTTTAAAAATATGAGTTGACTTTTGTCAATGATTATTTTCTAAAATAATTGCAACGCAACTAATGGGATTTCTAAACAAAAACTAGGCGAATTCTTTGTAGGCCTCTTGTAAATTATCCGAAATCATTTGCGCAGTAACCCCTTCAATGTGATGACGCTCTAAGAAATGAACCAATTTACCATCCTTAAATACCGCAATCGACGGTGAAGAAGGAGGATAAGGCAAAAAGTAATTTCTTGCTTGTTGTGTCGCAGCGCTATCCACTCCCGCAAAAACGGTTCCCATGGCGTCTGGCTTGATATTCCCTTTTAAAGAGTCTTTTACTCCAGGACGCATATTTCCAGCTGCACAGCCACAAACGCTGTTTACAACCATTAATAAAGTTCCTTTTGTGTTTTTAATCATATTGTCAACATCTTCAGGAGATGTTAGGTCTTTGAATCCTACTGAAGTTAAATCTTCCTTCATCGGAGCAACTAGTTCTGGTGGATACATATATATAAAGTTTTAATTGTTCTGTAGACAAAGGTAATAAGCAAAGTTTGATTAAAGGACATTTTAAACTTTATTTTAACTTAACATGATTTATTAACTTTTTGGCTTTTCAAGAATGGGCTTTACTACTGCTTGTTAAAGTGTTTTTTGTAGAAACGTTGAATATCTGCTTCTTGATCTATTTCGCCTTTTCCCATGAGGAAATCAACAAATTCTATAGCGCAATAAGGAGCGATCATGTAGCCTTTTGAACCCAAGCCATTAAAAATGTACAACCCCTTATGTGTAGGGTGTTCGCCGATAAGTGGTCTTCTGTCTGCAACCGCTGGTCGAATACCTGCTTCATGATCTATCACTTCAATTGGAGCGGAACTCAATAAATTGTAATTTTCTAAAAGTTCCTTTTTTGCTTCTTCCGTTGGTGAAGTGTCTTGAGTATACCAAGCGTAAGTAGCGCCTAATTTAAAGTCACCATTTTCTGTGGGTAAAATAAAGCACTTCTTGTTGAGGATTTCATTCTTGTCAAAAACATCAGAGTTTACAGTGAGCACTTCTCCTTTGGCATTACTAAAAGGGAGATAGCCAAAATAGGGATTGTCTTCACCCTTGTAGCCTTCACAAAAGATGAGGTGCGAAAATTCCTCGTTTTTATATGTTTTCGAGGAAGGGTCTAATTCGGAAAAATCAAATTTACCATACTCAAGAAGGCCTTTTTCAATGAAGTAGTCATGATTGTACTGCATGAATTTCTTAGCATCAACATATCCTGGAGTACTTAAAAATCCATTTCCAAAGGGCGCTTTTAAGTGACTTGGTGTGTTTTTTTTGTCCTCTGGAGGATTCAGGTAGTCATCATATTCATTTTCCTCAAGTCTTTCCATCCACAAGTCACGCTCATGTTCAGAATTAAAAGCGCGTCGCAATTTTCTTTGAAAAAAGAATTTGTGTTTTATTTTCTTTTCTATTGCGGGATAAAACTCTTTTAATGTTGGAATTAATTCATCACCTTTCCAGGTTTTAATCATTCGGCGAAAAGTCATAGGGTTAATCATTCCCGCTGCTACTTTTGTGCTGTGATTTATTCCTTCGTCTATAATTCGAAAATCAATCTTTTTTTCCTCTAACTGGTGAGCTAAAGTAATGCCTGATAAGCCACCTCCAACAATTATAATTTTCACAAGTTCATGTTTTATACTTCACTTTCCAAAGCGGGTGTCACTGATAATTTCAATATTTCAACATCTAATTTTTCTTTAAACGGAGCAATATATTCGAAATACTCTGGCTTCACTTCCTCTTTCATAGGTTCCGATTTTGGGAACTTCTCTGAACGGTGATTGATTTGTTTTCCATTTTTCCAAAAACGATAGCATACGTGCGGACCTGTGGCAGCACCCGTAGACCCCACATATCCAATGACGTCTCCTTGTTTTACGCGAACACCGCTTTTTATTCCTTTTGCTATTTTACTCATGTGCAAATATTGCGTGTCATAAGTTTTGTTGTGCCTAATTTTTACGTAAATTCCGTTTCCACGACTTCTAGAAGCCCTAGAAATTGTTCCATCTGCAGTGGCCAATATTGGAGTTCCTGTTGGGGCAGCATAATCTGTTCCTAAATGTGGCCTTCTTGTTTTGTAAATTGGGTGTAATCTATTCATGTTAAAGGAGGAACTGATACGAGAAAATTTTACAGGAGACATTAAGAATGGTCTTTTCATTTCGTTGGCCAACTCATCGTAAAAGCCAGAAACTTCTCCCGTTGAATCTGTGAAGTTAAAGGCATAAAGTCCTTTGTTGGCATGTTCAAACCAAACATATTTAATTTTATCTACTGAATAAGGAACCCCATCCACGCTTTTTTCATCATAATACACTACGAACTTATCTCCAACTTGCAATTTAAAAAAGTCGACACTCCATGCATAAACACCTTCAATGGCGTCAGAGATAGCTGCTGTCATTTGGTAATTGTCAAAGCTTTTTCCTAATTCTACCGATAGGCTAGAGTTTTTCGCAATTTGACCGCTCACCATTCGCTCGGTGATTTCAACTGGGCGAACTTCTTTTCGAATGCCTACAGAATCTTGACTGAAATCAAAAGTAACAAAGGAAAAAACATCAGGTTCGTAGACCAAATATTTTGGAGTATTGCTGGTATCCTTTTTTTCGGTGAATGTCATAAAAGGTTTACCTGCAAGAATATATTTCATTCCGATTAAACTGTCTTTTAATCTTTCAGCAGTAGTATTTATAGTATGCTGATCGATTTTGAAATCCTTAAATAAATTATTCCATGTCCAACCTTGCTCAACGGTGTCAAATGCAATATCATATTGAGATAAATCAAAACCGAAGAGTAAATCTTTTTCAACAACCACAGTGTCTGTCACAGGAATATTTTCTGCTTCTACTTTTTTGGAGGGGCTACAAGATGTTGCCGCGAGAATAAGAGAAATAAACACGAAAAGGAAAGGGAACAACTTCATAAAAACACAATTACTTTTTTCAATAATACGTTTTGGGATTTAATACTTGCTTGCTAAGCAGCTTAACTACTCCATCAAAACGTGGAAATTGGAGACAAAATTAATCACTTTGGAGAGTTTAATGAAGTAATTAACGCTAAAACTTTCAACTTATTCTCTTCTATCGTCATGAAATATTAACTTTGCGCACCAAATAGAAAATAATGAAAATATTACTTTTAGGTTCAGGAGGAAGAGAGCACGCTTTGGCTTGGAAATTGTCAAGAAGTAGCACTTTAGAATCTTTGTTTATTGCTCCTGGAAATGCGGGTACAAGAGAATACGGAGAAAATATTTCACTAGACCCATGTGATTTTGAAGCAGTGAAAGCAACTGTATTGAAAAACAAAATTAATATGGTGGTAGTTGGGCCAGAGGCGCCTCTAGTTGCTGGGATTTCAGATTTTTTTAAAGCAGACAAAGAGCTTGCTCATGTTTCTGTTATTGGACCAAATAAAGAAGCATCGCAGTTAGAGGGGAGTAAAGATTTTGCGAAAGACTTTATGAACCGTCACAATATACCAACGGCAAAGCATAAAACTTTTACAAAAGCCACTATCAAGGAAGGGTTTGCTTTTTTAGACAGCTTAAAAGCGCCTTATGTTTTGAAGGCAGATGGTTTAGCGGCTGGAAAAGGAGTTCTTATTTTACAAGATATTCATGAAGCAAAGAAAGAATTCTCTTCGATGTTATTGGATAACAAATTTGGAGGTGCTGGCGCAAAAGTAGTAATAGAAGAATTCCTAAAAGGAACTGAAATGTCTTCTTTTGTTTTGACAGATGGAGATGGATTTAAAGTTTTTCCAGAAGCAAAAGATTACAAGAGAATTGGTGAAGGAGATACGGGATTAAATACGGGCGGAATGGGGTCCGTTTCCCCAGTGCCTTTCGCAGAAGGGAAATTCTCAGATAAGGTTTACAATCAAATTATTGTACCTACTGTAAAAGGATTGAAAGCCGATGGAATAGAATACAACGGTTTTATTTTCATCGGAATTATCAATGTTGGAGGAGAACCTTATGTTATTGAATACAATTGTAGGTTAGGAGATCCTGAAACCGAAGTGATTTTACCTCGTTTAAAATCTGATCTTGTAGATTTGTTTGAAGGAGTGGCAACCAAAACCTTATCAGAAAGAGATGTGGAGTTTGATCCGAGAAGTGCCGTTTCTGTAATGATGGTTTCTGGAGGATATCCTGAAGCCTACAAAAAAGGAAAAACCATTTATGGATTAAATGCAGTTAGTAAAAGCTTAGTTTTTCATGCCGGAACGGCATCAGATGGTCCCGCGGTTTTGACTGCTGGCGGAAGAGTTTTAGCCGTTACCTCTTATGGAAATGATATTGAGTCTGCAATAGAAACTTCTTACGAAACAATCAAGAATATTGAGTTTGAGGGTGCTTATTACCGAAAAGATATTGGTCAAGATTTACTTTAACCTATTTTTTTTCTAAATTTATACTGTATTATTTCTAAATAACGCAGATCAGTACTTAATAAACTATATGGATCCGTCGAGTATAATCGTCATCGCAATTGCAATTACAGCTTCCGCTTTTTTCTCTGGAATGGAAATCGCTTTTATAACGGCCAATCGACTAAAAATTGAATTGGACAACAAGAAAGGGACTTTTTCAGGGAAGGTCTTGGCCAACTTCGTGAAGCATGACAGTCGTTTCATTGCTACAATGCTGTTGGGGAACAACATCGCTTTGGTGGTTTATGGAATTTGGATGGCGCAAATATTGGAGCCTTGGATTTCTCCCATGGTTGGGGGAAGTGAAGCGGCTACCTTATTAATACAAACTATTTTATCTACTTTATTAATTTTAGTTACGGCTGAGTTTCTGCCTAAAGCCACTTTTCAAATTAATCCCAATAGGGTTTTACAATTCCTTTCTTTTCCTTTGGTGCTTATTTACGGGATCTTGTATCCACTCACCATTTTCACAATGACCATCAGTAACGGTTTGTTGAAGCTTGTGGGAATGGATGTGAAGACTGGAGAATTGGTGTTTTCTAAAATTGATTTGGATGATTATGTGCGTGATTTAAATGAACGCATGGAAGATGAGAACGATTTGGATAATGAAATGCAGATTCTTCAAAATGCAATAGGTTTTTCTGACATAAAAGCCAGAGATTGTATGATTCCAAGAACAGATATTGTAGCACTAGATATTGAATCTTCTATCGAGGAATTGAAAAATAGATTCATCGAAACAGGTCTTTCTAAAATATTGATTTATAGAGATACTATAGACAATATCATTGGATATGTGCATAGTTTTGAATTGTTCAAGAAGCCCAGCCGAATTAAAGAAATTTTAATTCCGATAGCTTTTGTTCCAGAAGCAGTGCTCGCTAAAGACCTTTTAGAGCTATTTGCCAAGCAACATGGAAATATCGCAATTGTGGTGGATGAGTATGGTGGAACATCTGGATTGATCACAATTGAGGACGTTGTGGAGGAGATTTTTGGTGATATCGAAGATGAACACGATATGGATGAGCTTTTGGAACAGCAAATTGATGAAACAACATATTTATTTTCAGCACGTCAAGATATTGATCACCTCAACGAAGCCTACGATTTTGAATTGGAAGAATCAAGTGAGTACGAAACCTTGGGAGGCTTAGTTTTACACTACTTGGAGTCGATTCCTGAGGAAGGAACGATTCTAGAATTAGAGAATTATAGTATGAGAATTGAAGCAGTTTCTGACCGAAGAATAGAGGTAATTCGCTTGAAGATTCTTACAAATCAGTAAGAAAGATATTTAATGCACATTTATCCTTTCATATTTTGATTCATAATATTATATTCGCAACCTTAAATTAAACAGAAAAAATGGCTTTAATTGGAAAAATACGCGAGAAATCGTGGCTTTTAATTGCAGTAATTGGTATTGCAATGCTTGCATTTATTATAGGTGACTTGAGTTCCGTAGGAGGAGGTCCACAAGAAGACGTCTATGGAATTGGAACTGTTGACGGAGAAAAAATCGACGAACAACAGTATAATCTTTTCCTAAATAATGCGCGTAATAACATTATGCAAAATAAACAACAGCAAAATCCTACGCAACAAGTAAGATTTACTGAGGAAGATGATAAAAACGCAATCAGACAAGCTTGGCAAACTTCAATCATTGATGGATTGATGAAGAAAGAGTATAAAGAAGTTGGATTGGTGGTAGATGAGTATGAATTAGAAAATGTGTTGTATGGAACTAATGGTTACAAACCTTCTTCTATTTCAACACAGTTTAAAGATTCTGTAACTGGAGAATTTGCGCCAGATCAATTGCGTCAAGCTTTAGATCAACTAAGAGAATCTCCTGAAGCGGGAAGTGCACAACAGTATAAAGATTTGATGGACTATGTTGCACAAGTAAGAATGGAGGAGAAGTACAATGCGCTTCTAACAACAGGTGTTCATGCGACAACCTTGGAGGGAAAGCACGAGTACAAAGCGAAGAAAACAGTAAAAAATGTTACTTACGTTTATCAAAACTTCACGAAAGTTCCAACGGATGCAGTTGCGGAACCAACAGCGGAAGAGGTGAAAAGCTACTTCAACGAGCACAAGAATGATAAAAAGTACAAGCAAAAAGCAAGTCGTAAGATTGCTTATTTTGTAATTCCTGTAAACCCAAGTAAAGAAGATTCTACGCAGTCTTTTGAACGTTTGACTAAGTTGAAACCAAAGTTCGCTGCGGTGAAAAACGATTCTGCATTTGTGATGCGTTATAGTGATGTGAAAAGATATGCTAACGACTCAACTGCAATGGCAAAACCAGAAGGTGCAGGTCAGCAAGGACCAACTTATCCTGCTTCTGTAGCTGCGGAAATGGAAGCGGCTAACGTAGGTGATGTTGTAGGGCCTTATGTTGGACAAAACGGAGCTAAGATTTCTAAAGTAATTGGATTTGGGGAAGAAAAAACAGCTTCAGTTCGTCATATCTTAATCAATGCAGGGTCTCCAGAAGAGTTTGATGCAGCACAAGCAAAGGCAGACAGTATCATGCGAGTTATTCGTTCTAAGAACAACTTCGAAGAAATGGTAACTGAGTTTAGTGAAGATCCAGGATCTGTAAACAATGGTGGTAAGTATGAAAAGTTCCCTCAAGGACAAATGGTTCCAGAATTCAATGACTTCTCTTTCTTCAAGCCAGTGGGAACTATGGGAACTGTGAAAACAACTTATGGTATTCACATTGTTGAAGTTTTGGATAGAGAGGAAACAAAACGTCCTATTCTTGCAGATGTAATTAAAAACATCGAAGCAACAAAAACTACAGCAGATCAAGTAAATTCTGAAGCCTCAAACTACATTTACGATTTAGATGATAAGTTTAGCGGTAAATCTGGAAAAGTAAGAGACTCTATTTTTGAAACTTATGCAAGGGATAAAGGTTACTCTGTAAGGTTTGCAACGATTCAAGATGAAGAACCTTCTGTTGCCGGATTCAATGAAATAGCTGAAGGTCGTATTTTACGTTTGGCGTACGATGAAGGAAACAAAGCAGGTACACTTAGTTCTTCTCCAATTCGTGACAATAACCGTATCGTAGTGGCGTTTATCGCTGATGTTATTGAAGCAGGAACACCAAGATTGGAGCTTGTGGAAGATGCAATCCGCGCTGAAATTCGTAAAGAAAAACAAGCGAATTACTTAATTGATCAAATGATTGGTAAAGAAGCAGACCTTCAAGCTTTAGCTAACGAATTAGGAGCAAAACTTGAAAACGAAGGTTTAACTTTCTCTGCAAGTAATGTTGCTGTTGGTCGTGAGCCACAAATCATCGGTACAGCATTTTCTGGATTAGCAGATGGTGAAACTTCAGTTCCAGTAAAAGGAACAAACGGAGTTTTTGTTTTAAGAGTAGATCAAACAACACCAGCAGAGGAAACAACAGATTATTCAGCTGAGATTGAGCAAATCAAATCTCAAAATAGAACAACGATTGAAAACCAATTCCGTTCTGCATTGATTGAATCAGCAGATGTTATTGATAATAGAAAATTAAGAAGACACGGGATACGGTAGTCAATTTATTTTTCATAAAAAAACCGTTCTGACTTATAGTCTGAACGGTTTTTTTTATGAAAAATAAATAATTACGAATGGGGTAATTGTGAATTACGAATTGTTGGTTGTTAACCTATATCAGGGACTGACAAAGCTCTGGATTAGAATCGTCCGATTGGAATAAATTAAGAATATTAACCAAAACGGTCAACCCTATTTAGGGAAGTACACTTTTTAAAATTCGAAATTCTCAATTCGTAATTGAAAATTTCCCTACTCTCCCACCAATGAAACCTGCATCAAACGCTTAATTTCTTCCACATCTGAATAATTCCCCAGCAAATACATAATCTTCGTTATCGCCGCTTCTGTGGTTAAATCTCCGCCACTTATTACGCCAATTTGGTTAAGCATTGTTGAATTGGCATACTTTCCTTGAGAAACACTTCCTGAAGAACATTGTGTGATGTTGATGACGATTCCTCCTTCAGAAATGTAAGATTTAATCATTTCGAAAAAGGCAGTATTGTTGGGCACATTTCCAGCCCCAAAAGATTCAATCACAACTGCTTTTACTTTTTGGAAATCGAACATACTTTTGTATACTTCTGTTGAGAAACCGGGAAAAATCTTCATCAGCGCCACCCTGTCATCCATTTTAGGTTTGTAGTTGAGTTCTTGTAGTTCTGTTTTAAAGAAAGCGGAAGGATGATATTTTATATCTACCCCTGCCACTGCTAAATCCAAATAGTTGGGAGAAATAAAAGCTTCGAAGGCATGCGCAGAAACTTTTGTTGTTCTATTTCCTCGGTATAAAGAATATTCAAAGTAAATAGCTACTTCTTGGATAATGCTTTCTTCTTCTATTTTTGAGGCTGCAATTTCTATGGAAGTGATTAAATTCTCTTTTCCATCTGTTCGAATGGTTCCGATGGGCAGTTGAGAACCTGTTAAAATAACGGGTTTTTTGATTCCTTGAAGCATAAAACTCAAGGCACTAGCAGTAAAAGCCATAGTGTCGGAACCATGTAAAATCACAAAACCGTCATAATCTTCATAATTATCTACAACTTTTTGAGCGATGTTTTGCCATATTTCAGGACACATGTCAGAGGAGTCAATCGGTTCGCCTAAAGAAACAACTTCTAATTCCGCATTTATTCTTGAAAGTTCTGGAATTTGGTCGCTTAAATGATCAAAGTCAAAGGCCATTAATGCACCCGTTTCGGGATCTTCAATCATTCCAATTGTTCCTCCAGTATAAATCATTAACACTTTTGACTGCTGCATATTTATAACTTTATTTTAAAAACTTCCAACGCATTTTCAGTAGTTATTCTACCGATTTCTTCTTCACTTATACCATGGATTTCAGACAGTTTTTGGGCAATCATGGGAATGTAAGCACTTTCATTTCTTTTTCCTCTAAATGGAGTAGGAGCTAAATAAGGAGCGTCTGTTTCCAGAACGATATTTTTCAAATCAATATTCTGAATCGCTTTATCAACACCACTATTTTTGAAGGTCACCACTCCGCCAATTCCGAGTTTAAAACCTCCATAATTTAGAATGCGCTCGGCTTGCTCTTCTGTACCGGTGAAACAATGAAAAACGCCAAAAAGTCTATCATCGTTTTCCTGATCTAAGACTTCAAAAATCTCATCGAATGAATCTCGACAGTGAATAACAATAGGCAATTCTTCCTCTTTTGCCCAATTGATATGCGCTCGAAAAGATTCCGTTTGTTCTTTCTGCAAAGTTTTGTCCCAATACAAATCAATTCCAATTTCTCCAATCGCAATGTGATGTCCTTTCTTGTAATGTGTTTTCACTTCTTCAAATTGCGTTTCCCAATCTTTGTTCACATCACAAGGATGAATACCCATCATAGAATAGCAGACATTAGGATAATCTGCCACCAATTCTTCCATTTTTGTAATAGAAGAAATGTCAATATTTGGAAGGAATAATTTAGAAACACCACTTTCAATAGCACGTTGAATCATTTCATCGCGGTCTTCGTCAAATTTATCTGAATATAAATGGGCATGCGTATCTATATAGGTCATTTTTTCTTTGTTCTGTATCGTTTATAAATTTTGATTGCAATCATGAGGGCCACCGCAACAGCGAAGAACCCAACAGTTCCATAAATCCAATTCAAACTATTTTTCAGACTCACCAAGAACACAATGGCTACAAGAGCAAGGGTGGCTACTTCATTCCATAAACGCAATTGATTAGAGCTCCATTTGAAAATACTTTTGTGCATTTTACCCATAATCAATTGACTTTTGAAATGATAAACGAGCAATAAAGCCACAAAAGTGAGTTTGAGATGCATCCAAGGCATTTTGAGTAATGCAGGATTAACAATCAACATCGAAATCCCGAAAACCAATGTTAAAATCATGGCGGGAGTAGTGATAATCCACCACAATTTCTTTTCCATAATGGTGAACTGAGCGCTCAAGATGTTCTTTTCTTGTTCACTCTTTTCTTGCGCTTCTGTATGGTAAATGAACAAACGCACAATGTAGAATAGTCCAGCAAACCAGCTGACCATAAAAATAATGTGCAAGGCTTTTAATACGGTATAACTCATGATGAGCAAAGTTAAAGGTTTCTTTAATATAGCCACATTTCTATTAGTAACTTAATTGGGTTTTGTTGATTTGTAATTGGAATGCTCTCTTACCCTAAAATTTTCATCCAATTAATTTATCTTTCTTTAACCCATAAGTCTTTTGCTTGTATTAATTTTGTCGAAAAATTATCAGATGAAAAAGAAAACGCCAAAAGAATCATTGACTGTAACCACGAAAATTGTATTACCAAACGATACAAATCCGCATGGAAATCTGTTTGGAGGTCAGTTATTGGGTTGGATGGATGTTACAGCGGCAATTTCTGCACAGCGCCACAGCAGAAGGGTTGTAGTTACCGCTTCTGTGAATAACGTTTCTTTTGGTTCGCCAATTAAAGAATCTGATGTGGTGACCTTAGAAGCGAAAGTTTCTCGTGCATTCACAAGTTCAATGGAGGTTTTTATTGATGTTTTTATTGAAAATCAAGTTTCTGGAGTACGCACAAAACTCAATGAAGCAATTTATACTTTTGTGGCGGTAGATCAGAACGGAGGACCAATTAGTGTTCCTCAAATTGAACCAGAAACAAAAGAGGAAATCGAGCGTTATGATGGCGCTTTAAGAAGAAAACAATTGAGTTTGATTTTAGCTGGAAAAATGAATCCGCAAGAAGCTACTGAGTTAAAAAGACTGTTTTTGCCTGATGAAAACTAGATCGTTCAATCACTGAATCTACCAAAAAGTCGAAAATTTGAGCTTTTCAGGATCTCTCAAAGCACTCCAGTCCTTTAGGATTAATGAAATGCGGAGATTCTGGGTGCTTGTTTTTTTGGCTTTTAACTCTCCAATAATTCCTGGAATATCACTTTTTAAATAAAGAAGGTCTTTTGTTTCTTGATTTTCGAAGGCGATGGATTGTGTGCTGACTTTTAAACTGTTTGGTTCTGTTTTAGTAAATAAAGAAGGAAGTAATGCGACTTGTAATTTTCCCTTATCTGCCCTAACGTTGGGCAATTGATAAAGAAATGACAAGCTTTTTTCCGCTTGCTGAGTTCCCCAATACATCCCAACATCAGGAACACTATCCACTTTAACGATTTTTGTTTCTACCTGATTAAAATTATCGTCAAATTCCGTGACGTATTGAATGGTCTCCTGCGCAGATTTTCCTCCAAGTTGCAACGAAGCTTCACCATTCCATAAGGTCAATAATTGCATGAGCGCTGGAGGTAATAAATCAATTACATTTCCCCCCTTTTCTTTTAAATAGGGGTTTAAATTAGATGTCAAATGTTCTAAATCTAAATTTATCGTCGCATTTATCTTGTTTTTCTGCGAAGGATAAACAGGGATTGTTGTGTTTTGATTTACTTTTAAAGGATGGTTTTTCGTCACTTTCCAATCCAAAGTAAAACTTAGTTCATCTGTGTAAGCGTAGGAAAATGTGGCATAATCTGTTGAGTCTAGCGCTGAACTTCCTGTGGTGTTGATTATTCCTAAATTGGGTTTTTCAAGTAGTTTTCTGAAAAATGCACTTGATTTATTTTTAGGTTCAGATAATGCGTTCAAGGCACCATCTCCAAAATTAATTTTAATGAACTGTGCATGTTTTTCTGCGCTTACAGCTGTGTTTCCAGAAATATATAGATTAGCGTTTTCTGTAATTCGCCTGAAATTAAAAAAATCAGAAAGCTGGGTAAAGGCACTTTCAAAGAGCATAGCGTCTGTGACTTCTAGGTAAACGGAGCCATACTTTTCACCTGCCAGTGAATAGGTGATATAGGTGTTTTCCAGTTTTAAACCAGATTTCACGAGTTTACTTTTCAATTCATTTAAAGCAATGTTGTTGGTGATGCTTTTTTCTACTTTTGAATTATAGCGAATGGCTTCCTCTATAAGTTCAATAAAATTAGTGTGATAAGCAATGTCTTTTTCTGAAACATATTCAATCAGTTGAAATTCAGATTTGGATTTTTTTTTAGAAAGATAAAAGAACAAAGTCACCATTCCAGCCAAAAGGAATATCGCAATAATGGTAACTTTAGCTTTTTTCGTCATTTTAAATCGTTAATTAAAAGTGCTTTACTTATTGTATAAATAAATGGCATTCATTAATTCGAAAAGGAAAAAACCTCCATTTTCATATTTTTCATTGGTGTTGATATTCACTTTATAATGCGCTTGATTCTTAGAGATTGAAGTCATTTCGATTTCTACTTTTCCAGTTTTGTCATGGAATGCTTCTAAATATTCGTCAGTTTTATAAATAAAGCCTAAATCGACAATATCCTCTGCTATGCTTGAAAAATCCATGTGCGCATAAAACAGTTTAGCGTTTTTAATTTTCTTTTGGGTTTTTCGGTCGAATGCTTTTTTGGAGTAACCATTCAAGTGTTCCGTAACAACACTTTCATCATTCGTTACAATAATAATATTGTCTTTTATGGCAATGTAATAGGAGATTCCTAACTGCATTGGTCCATCAATAATGGTGTAATATGTTCCATTCTTAATCACTTTATCCGATTCAAGTTTTTGCAAGGCTTTTAAATATTTCTCTATTAGAAAGGCGTGTTCGTTAGCAAGTGCAAAAGTCATCATAGGAATTTTCTCCATGTAAGTTGTATCGACTTCAGAGTATTCAAAAGTTTCCTCATCATAGGCATAGGTCACGCGAGAAAGTTCTACTTCTTTAAATCCAGCATAAGAAACAAGAATTTTTGGAGGATAAACAGAGGAAACTGCTTCAACATCGATAAATTCGTCAAGGGTAGACCAAATTGCAGAGGCCAGCAGCATTTCAGCATTTTCTGATTCATCTAATTTGGGCATGTAGATTTCCTTGAACTTTTCGTAAGCACCAAATCCATTAATATTATATAATGCAATTCCTTGCGCATAATCTGGAATATATTTCAAAAGGTTTTTGTCAATTTTCTTTGAAGATCCTGCTTTCATTACTTCTGCAAGGTCTTCAGATACTTGAATTTTCCAGTCTAACTCAATGCCTTCTGGCGTAAAATTAAGGTAAGCAAATTGTCTCATTTCCTTCAATTCGTCTTCCATGTAACCTCTGATTGGATAATACATGAATTCACTCATCAAATTGATGTTCATTAAAGGATTCATATAGATTTTAGCATCCGAAGTCTGTTGGCTAATTTTTCTATACAACTCATCATTAGAATAAAGATTGTTTTTTGGGGAATTGATAAAATTTTGATGTTGCTTTACAATTTTAGTTTTTTCTATGGTGGTAATAGAATCTAAAATATGTTGAAATTTACTTTCTAATTCCATTTGTTGAACCTCGTATTCAGAAATTGTTTCCTCGGCTTCATATTCAATAATCTCCTCTGTTTCTTCAATGTTATAAAAATCATCTTCGATATAATCGTATTCATTATAGAAATAATAATTCTCTGGAAGCTCCCAGCCCTTATCTTCGAAAATCAACCTGGTTTTTTCACGGAAAGATTCCGTATTCCAATTGATTTTGCTGATCACACAAGCGGATTCTGTTAAAGAAATAAACAAATCATTTCTGGCGATAGCTCCGTTTGTCATGAAAAGAGCTTGTTGTTCGGAAGAAAATAGTTGAATGAATTTTTGTTTGTCTTTTATAGGTAGAATGACAGAAACAGAGTTGTACATTTCCCTTTCAAGATTAAAGACAGTCAGTTTAGCGCTAAAATCCACGCCAAGTCCCGACAGATTATTGATTTTGTTTTTCCCGTCATCAAACTCTTTTAATAGGAATTGTACAAATTCAAGCTTGTTGATTTCCTCTAGGGGAACTGACTTTACAATTTTGCCTAAATCTACTTCCATTACGAAATAGGCAGAGTCTGAAATCATTTGGTTCACTTGACTTTTTAAAGAAAGTGAGCTCAAGAGCAAAAGTAGAGCGGTAATAATTTTTTTCATTTTATATTCTAGTTTGGATTGCAAAACTAAGTAAAAAAGATTTAGCTTTTAATTGTGCTTAGGAGTTATTAACTAGGGTTTTACTGTGACGGAATAATCAATAATTTTTGGATTATTCACAATTGTTAACGGTGATAACTGTAGCATAGTTGCTTTTTTGCTTTTTGCAATTCGAACATCAGCTGAGCTCACATTAATTATTTCTTTTTCAAATCGTTGAATGAATACGCATTTCCCCTCTTTTAATAATGCAAAATCTTCGTTTTTACGTGCTTTTTCTTGCCAATCGTTTGGAATGAGTCCACCAATTTTTCTTTGATAAATGTTTTTAGAAAATTCTAAAATAATTGAATTGACTTTATCATTGGCGGGTGCATTATTGATGTCTTCAGATAAACCTATCATTCCATTTCTTAATGATTTCAGGGATTCAAAATCAAGAGAAAGATTTAAAATCCAGTTTTCAGTATTTAATTCCGCTTTTGTGTTGGTTATTCCCGGTTTCGTGTTGAGGTTTTTAATATAAATTTGCAGTTTTTGCTGAAGTTCAGAGCGGGAAGGCACTTTTGTTCCTTTTATGCTATCCATTGCTATTAAAGAGTTCACTTTTGTTGTACTTGCGCTTAAATTGACTGTTAATTTATAGCTTCCCGAACCATCACTATTTAAAGTGGTGTCTTCAATGAGCTCAAGACAGCCCGTTAAACCAAATAACAATCCGGTAAATAATAATGTAATAAAACCTCTTCTCATTTTATGCATTAAAAAATTAATCCTCTGAATCCCACGGTTTGAATTCCTTATTTTCTGTAAATATATGCTATTTGTAAATTACTTCGCTATTATCAAATATCGAACCTACTTTTGAATCACCTCTGCTTGGATTCCTTGAAAAATGAATTTAAAATGTTTTAAAACGTTACTGATTTTTTGCGATTTTGTTCTTTGTGGTTCTACAGGATTGAAAGTGAGTAGTTAAGATGGAAGATAAAAGGGAATTGATAAATCCACTTTAAAGGATGTAGTTTTGTTATTATTTGCAGTCAAAAAACCTTATTTGTTTAAAAATTAGTGCAATATGAGATATAAATTTTAACAATTATTGGAAAGCCAATACTGGTAATAAGACTTTAATCCTGAATTGTTATTGTGATAACCTGTTTCTAAAGGACTATGAACTACACTATGTAGCTTGAAAAGTAGACGAATCATTGTTTTTTGGCGATGAAAAAAATATTTTTGATTTATTGTAAAGCTAAGCTTTTTAATTTTTTGAGTAAAACCAACACATTTCCAACAAATTGAACTACATTTGTATCAGTAGTAGTAGGTTAGGTTGATTAGTGTGATAGGAGCTTAGAACGCCAGTTCTAGGCTCCTATTCTTTTTAAAGACCTTTTGATTTACGTATTTTTGTAAAATACTTTAAATTCAGTTGCGCAGTGCCTCACAGAAATCCTTTATTAGAAAGCGTATTTAAAATCGATTCAGAAACGGATTTTAATCGAATAGCCTTATCGGTATTTAATTATCAATATAATCACGTAGCAGTCTATCGTAAATTTTGCAATGCCTTGGGCAGAAGTACGCCAAAACATTACAAAGAAATCCCCTTTTTACCAATATCCTTTTTCAAAACGCATACAGTCCTATCTGATGAGTTTTCTTCAGATCAACTGTTGAATTTTAAAAGTTCAGGAACAACTCAAAGCATAAGAAGTAATCATTTCTTGGCACTACCTGAATTGTATGTTAATTCATTTATGGATACTTTCTCAAAACAAATGGTTGATCCAAAAGACGCTATTGTGATGGCCTTATTGCCAAATTATATTGAGCAAGGGGAATCTTCGTTGGTTTACATGGTGGATCATTTAGTTAAAGTGTCCAATCATCCATTGTCTGGATTTTATCTGTCTGACTTAGAGGCGCTCATCCAAGAAATTCAAAAGGCAAAGCAAACGAAAAAGAAAATTATACTTTTTGGCGTTTCTTATGCTTTGTTAGATTTAGCAGAAAAAGGGATTGATTTATCTCAGGTTGTGATTATTGAAACCGGTGGAATGAAGGGCCGAAGAAAGGAAATGATTAAGGAGGAATTGCATCAAATATTATGTGATGGATTGAATGTTAAGCATATTTATTCAGAATATGGAATGACAGAGCTTTTGTCGCAAGGCTACACGGACGGAACAGAATATTTTACTTCTCCCAACTGGATGAAGGTGGTTATAAGAGATGTCAACGACCCTCTTTCTTTAAGGCCTGATGGAAAAACTGGAGGAGTAAACGTAATAGATTTAGCGAATCTCTTTAGCTGCTCATTTATTGCAACAGATGATTTAGGAGTGAGAAAAGGAAATCGATTTAAAATCTTGGGAAGATTCGATCAAAGTGATATTCGGGGTTGTAATTTATTGGTGAATTAGTAGATTGGAACATTATTTGTTCTTACTTTCGTACTCATATTTGAAAAAATAAAATTTAAAAAGAATGAAAATATTAATAGCTTTATTAACAGTTGTAATCCTAGGAAGTTGTGCTACCAAAGTTCCTTACACTACAAAAATTAGATCAGAATTTGAGTTAACACCAGAGAAGCTGAAGAAAGTTCAGTTTTATACTTCGGAAATTATTATTCTAGAAAGAAGTGATAAAGAAACAAAAGTGGCTACTACTGGGCAATCTGGTGAGTTAGTAACTTCTGAGCGTTCAACATCAGAAAGAATTGTTATTCCAGCAAACAGACCATGTGTTTTTGAGCAAATGGAAGATGATGGAACAGTTCAAATTAGATTTGAAATGGGAGATGGGCGTGTATTACGTTTTGCAGAGCGCCAAAATATTTCAAATGGAAGATTTTACTTAGTTGCACAATGGGTAAACGGTAAAGGAGAATTGGATTACGGAGGCTCTGTTTATTTCGCAGTAAGACAAAGTGCTTCTGCCTACCTTATGGTAAAACTGAAAAACTGGAAGAAAAACCAGCGTAAAGACAGGGTGGTTAAAGGGATGAAGATATAATGACGGCTAATGTTTAATTACAATTAAGGTTTAATGTTTAACGTGATTTGCGCTGGACCGATTTACCTTTATAAAAGCTGAATTGAAATTCAATATTAAAATAAAAAAGGGAACAAATTCGTTCCCTTTTTTTGGTCTAAACTTTTCAAAACCACCTTTTTTTAAAAAACGACTTGCTATTCCTTAAATTTAATCTACATTTGTGAGTGACTATTCACAAACCAAATGGAGATAACAGAAAGACAACACGAAATAATTACCGCAGCAGGAAGAATTTTGACTGATTCAGGAATACATGGATTAACCATTAAGAACCTTGCAAAAGAAATGAAGTTCTCTGAAAGTGCGGTTTATAGGCATTTCTCAAGTAAAGAAGAGATTATAATCGGAATGTTGAATTATTTGGCTGGAGATATGGATCAGCGTTTCAAATCTTCATTCTCCGATGGCGACTCAGTTGAAGAACGTTTTAAAGCTCTTTTTGAAAGTCAATTTAATTTCTTTAAAAGAAATCCGCATTTTGCAGTAGCCGTTTTTTCTGATGGGCTATTAGAAGAAAGCAAAAAAATCAATCAAGCGATTAGTGGAATAATGCAAGTTAAAATGAAATACCTCACGCCTGTGGTTTTCCAAGGACAGCAAGAGGGTGTTTTTACAAATGCGATTACCACAGAAGATCTGATGCATGTGGTAATGGGTTCATTGCGCTTGTTGATGTATAAATGGCGAATTGCTAACTTTGAATTTGATCTTTCTCATTATGGGAAAAACATGATAGAAACCAATTTAATTTTAATTAAAACTAAAAAATAAAACAAAATGAAACACATAATTTTAACATTAGGAATTTTCAGCATTGGACTTTTGGCAAGTTGTGATAATGCTACTGAGTCAGCAACAGATGCTACAGATACAATTGAAAATAATGAGCACCCAACAGGAGAGGAACACCCATCAGGAGATGAACATCCAGCGGGAGAAGAACATCCGGCTGCAGCTGACCATGAACATTCGCATGATGATGGAGAAGAAATTTCTCTAAATGATGGTGAGAGATGGAAAGTGAATGAAGAAATGAAACCTTTCGTAATGCAAGGTGAAATTTTTGTGAAGGATTTTTTAGATTCAGGTGATGAAGATTACTTAAGTTTAGCTGAAAACTTAGCAGATCAAAATAAGCAATTAATTACAAGTTGTACAATGGACGGTGTGAGTCATGATGAGTTACACAAATGGTTGCACCCGCATTTAGAATTAACAAAGGAATTAAAACAAGCTAAAAGCATCGACGAAGCAAATCATATCGTTGAACATTTATTAGCTTCTTATGAAGAGTATCACAAGTTCTTCAAATAATTGAGGATTAAATTTCCAAAGTAAAAAACTTGTTCGGAACATTTTTATTAGTGGACTGAGCAAGTTTTTTTTCTCTCGTTTGCCCCCTAACTCCCACAACTGTCATCCTGATCATTGGTGAAAATTATGATTTTCAACAATGGAAGGATCTTGTTAAATTTGAGAGAAAAACATTTTCTATTGTAATTTATTAAACTGCTGGTAAAATTCCCGACAAGCATTTAAATTTATAATTATTACTATTTATAAAAGTCAACTGTTTCCAACCGTCCACTAATATAGATCCAATTTTTCAAAATGAATAAGCAATGAACATTTTGTGCTTGAATATTAAGTTAAAGGGCTTTCTGCAGACTTTATAAAGATTCAATTCACTAGAAATGAAGAATATTTATTGATTTTATTAGGAAATTGAATTAATACGTTTACTTTTGTGAGCGAATACTAACTAACATTGTTTTAAAGAGTAAGAAATGGAATTTACAGCTAGACAAATTGAAATAATGGAGGCAGCCACTAAGCGTATTGATGAGTTTGGAATTCAAAACTTGACCATCAATACTTTAGCAGCGGATATTAAATTGTCAGAACCTGCTCTTTACCGTCATTTCGCAGGGAAAAACGAAATACTCTTGGGTTTACTTGAGTATTTTAAAATGGAAATGAAAGAAAGGTTCAGTCGAATATCTTTTAAAGAAACAGATAGCGCAGGCGACCAGTTAAGAATCTTATTCCTATCTCAATTAGAAACTTTTGCGGAGAAACCAGCTATTGTAAGCGTTATTTTTGCAGAAAGCATTTTTCACTTTGATAAATCTTTAAGTAATAAAGTGAGCGAAATCATTGACTTTATGCAAGGTACTGTGAAAGAAAACATCAAAAAAGGACAAGTTGAAAAACAATACAGCACGCTTATTAATTCTGGAACCATGACCACAATTATTACTGGTGGAATGAGAATGGCGGTGATGAAATGGAAACTTTCTGGAAATAAATCAAGTGTAGTAAAAGATGGTATGAAAGTACTCAATGGGATTCTAAAAATGATTGAAAAAACATGATTATGAAAACGAAATTCACCCCACTTCACAGGTTTTTACATTGGACAATTGCTGTCGCAATGACTGTTCTTTATGGTACAGGCTTTTTACGCATGTATTGGTTGAACAAACATAAAATGGTGGACATTATCGCCAGTAAAACACAAGCACTTCCCAAAGAAGAAATGACCGAAATAGCCAAAGCTATTCGTGCGCCTATGTGGGAATGGCACGTTTCTTTTGCCTACGTAATGGTTTTTGCTTTTCTCGTGCGTATTATTTATATGATTGCTAAAGGGATTAAGTTTCCAAGTTTATTCAACTCCAAGCTGCCCATGAAAGAAAGATTACAGGGAAGCATATATCTTTTCTTTTACGTTTTTGTTTTTGTATCCATGTTTACTGGAGTCTCCTTGAAACAAGGTTTTTTCCCTGAAATGAAAGACTCAATTGAAACAGTTCATAAACTCGGGATTTATTGGTTTCCGATATTTATTTTGCTACATATCGCAGGCATATTAATAGCTGAATACACCAACAAAAAAGGGATTTCTTCTGAAATGATCAGTGGGAAGGAATCAGATTTAAAATAAAAAATTTTACACAATGAAGTTAGTAAATACTCACAAACAATTGGTTTTAGGAATGGTTTTTATTCTTTCTTCACTCCAAATGATAAATGCTCAAACATGGACTTTACAGCAATGCATCGATTCAGCAGAAGTACACAACAAAAGATTGAGAATTAACTCTTTGGAAATGGAATCGAGTTTACAACAAGTGAGAGTTGTAGAAGGTAATAGAATTCCTAAACTAAATTTGAATGCCGATTATAAGTATTTCACAGATTTACCTTATCAGCTAATGCCAATGAGTGTTTTTGGTGGTCCAGAAGGTCAATTTAAAGAGGCTCAATTTGGTGTTCCACATCATTTGAATGCAGATTTAACCTTAGCTATTCCAATTTATAATCCAGAATTATATGGAAATATTAAAACCAGCAGGGCAGCTTCTGAACTCACAAGAATCCAGAATTTAAAATCGAAAGAAGAAGTGTTTTTTGAAGTCTCTACGGTGTATTATAACGCTCAAATCATTGCTCAAAGTTTAGATTTTATCGATTCTAATATTCTTAATGCAAGGCAATTATTGAAAAATGTTGAGCTGCTTCAAACGCAAGAATTAGTTACAGGAACAGATGTAAATAGAGCACGATTAAAACTACTTCAACTGGAAAAAGAACGTGAATCTACAACAGTAAAATATGATCGTGTGATCAATGTTTTGAATTTCTTGATGGGAAGAGCGCTTAACGAGCCTATTAAAGTAAATAAAACAATTGATTTTGAAAAGATAGAGAATTATACAAGGGAAACTTCTCTTTCTGTTCAATTAGCGGAAGCAAGAAATACCTTGCTAAAAACACAAATCAATACACTTCAAAAAACGCGTTACCTTCCTTCTTTAAATGCTTTTGCATCTTATGGAACAACAGGGTATGGTTATGATGAAGAACCCAACAGATTCTTGAATTTTTATCCAAAAGGATTAGCAGGAATTCAACTTTCAATGCCACTTTTTAATGGAATGGTGACCAAGAGGAAAGTGATCAGTAAACAATTAGAAATTGATGCAAGTTCACTTCAACTTGAATTAATGCAAGATCAAACAGATGTAAATATTGAAAATGCCTTATCAGAAAAAGACAATGCCAATAGAACAATGGAGATTGTAGAGGAACAACTAAAATTGGCCGAATTGATTTATGATCAAACCATTTTGCAGCACAGTGAAGGAATTGTTTCATTAACCGATGTAATTATGGCAGAAACGGACGTAAATAAAGCTCAAATGGAATATTTGGCTACAATAATAGAATACCTCAAAGCAGATTTGAAATTGAAGAAGGAATCAGGAAACCTACTCAAAAATTAACCACAAAAGATAGAGATCATGAAAAAGATAATAACGATTGTTGTACTTGTTGGCTTAGTTGGAATAACCATATTTCAATTGGCTAAGAATAAAGGAGAAACTGAATCCATAGTTTTTCATTACGATAAAAATAAAACCATTCCCGTTGATGTAATTACCGCCGAAGTTTCAAATTTAGAAACTCGCCAAACCATCGATGGAAACTTTATGGCCAACCGTGAAGTGAAGTTGAATGCTGATATTCAAGGGAAGATTGAAGTGGTGAGAGTAGACTTGGGTTCGGAAGTCAAAAAAGGTCAGATTCTAATTGAATTGGATAATTCTCTTCTGAAATTACAACTTGAAAGTGTGAAGATTCAAGAGAAAGATCTAGAAAAAGACTTCGAACGCTACCGTATTTTAACCGAGGCGGATGCTATTCAAAAAGCAAAATTAGATAAAATTCAATTGCAATTAGAATCGGCTAAAATTCAACGCAGAACAATTGAAGAACAAATCAATAAAACCACAATTCGTGCACCTTTTGATGGAACCATTACGCAGAAGTTTATAGAGGTTGGAGCATTTGCAGCGCCAGGAGTTCCCTTACTTCAATTGAGTCAAATGAATGTTTTGCGTTTCACAGCTTTCGTTGCTGAAGGAGAAATAAATCAATTTTCTTTGAATGAAGAGGTGATTTTAAATGCAGATCAATATCCACAAATAGATTTTTCAGGAAAAGTTGTTGCTATTGGGAGTAAAGCAAATCCCGCAGCACGATATCCAGTCGAAATAGAAGTGATAAATAATAAAGAAACCCCAATTAGAGCGGGAATGTTTGGGCAAGTAATATTAGATCAACAATCAATAAAGTCAGGAGTTGTACTGCCTTTATCTGTTATTCAAGGTCAAATGGATGATGCAAAAGTCTATGTCGTAAAAGACGGAAAAGCTGTTCTCGTGAATGTTGAAATCCTCTCCACTGAAGGCGCTTCTGTTTTAGTAGGCGAAGGACTTAAAGCAGGAGATAAAATCGTGAGCAGAGGTTTTGTGAATTTGTTTGACGGAATAAATGTGAATTACGAATAGTTCAATTACGAATTACGAATTCACGATGTGCTGCGCCAATTCGTAATTCATAATTTTTAATTGATTAAATTGAGTATAATGAATATTACAGAAATTTCCATAAAACGACCATCGCTTATCATAGTTTTATTTAGCGTATTTATCCTTTTGGGATGGATAGGTTTTAAAAACTTGAGCTACGAATTAATGCCCGATTTTAATCAACCCGTTGTGGTGATTAAAACAGGGTATCCTGGAGCTGATCCAGAAGAAGTTGAAACTTCAGTAAGCGAAAAGATTGAAGATGCGCTTTCTAATTTAGAAGGTGTCGATTATTTAGTTACAAAATCATTGCCCAACGCTTCCGTTGTGATTGTGAACCTGAAATACGGAACAAATTTGGACAATACCATGCAAGATGCACAGCGGTATATAGACAATATTCGAAAGGATTTACCAGCCGATATAATGAGTCCAGAAATGAGTAAAGTCTCACCTAACGACTTACCAATTATGTCGATAAGTGCAACGAGCGATTTGCCTCAAACGGAGTTTTATCAAAAAATGAAGAATGATTTTCTTCCTCAGATTCAACAAATTCAAGGGGTTGCTGAGATCACTTTGCTGGGCGGAAAGGAACGAGAAATTCAAGTAAACGTTCAACCTCATCTGTTAAAACAACATGGCGTTTCAATTTATCAAGTGGTACAAGCCATCAATCAATCTGGTGTTGATATTCCTGCTGGGAAAATTCAAACCGATGAATTTGAAAATACTTTAAGACTGAAAGGAAAATTCAGTACACTAGATGAAATTGGTAATGTTCAAGTGGCAATGCCGATGCCAGGAAATCCAATTTATGTAAAAGATATTGCCAAAGTAGAAGACAAAACAGTTGAAATCACTTCGGTGAGTCGTTACAATGGAAAAGAAGGAATTGGAATTCTTTTAAAGAAACAGGGAGACGCAAACGCTGTTGATGTTTCCCGAAGTGTGCGTGAACGTTTTGAAAGAATTTCAGCTACTTATGCCGAAGAGAATGTTCAATTCGTAATTGCAGATGACAGCACAGATAACACAATTGAAGCTGTAAATTCAGTGGTTTTTGACTTGATAATGGCTGTTATTTTGGTTTCTCTCGTAATGCTTTTATTCTTGAGAAGTTTCAGAAACTCATTGATCGTTTTAATTGCCATTCCAACTTCCTTGGTTACCGCTTTTGCTATGATGTGGATTTTAGGATATACCTTAAACCTCATGACTTTACTGGCAATGTCCTTAATTATTGGGGTTTTAGTCGATGATGCAACTGTAGTTTTAGAGAACATTCAAGTGCATCTAGATCGGGGGAAAGAAAAACGCAAAGCCGCAATGGATGGCCGAATGGAAATAGGTTTTTCTGCTTTGTCTATTACACTTGTTGATATCGTGGTTTTTGTTCCAATTTTATTCCTTCAAGTTTTCGTTGCGGATATGCTGAAACAATTCTCTGTTGTAATTATTACCTCCACCTTAACGAGTTTGCTGGTTGGTTTTACATTAACACCTTGGCTGGCCTCAAGAGTTGGAAAGAAAGAAGATTTGCAACCAACGAATTTCTTCAATAAATTTTTGTTGTGGTTCGAAGTTCAATTGGATAGTTTACAAGAAATGTATGGCCGACAATTGAAATGGGTCTTAAATCATAAATTGATTTTCGTAGGTTTTGTTCTTGCTCTTTCCGCATTGACAGGTGTGATGATGAAGCAAGGAATTATCGGGAAAGAATTAATTGCCACAGGAGACCAAGGGAAATTCTTATTGGGATTAGAATTCGATAAAAATACGTCAATTCATTTCAATAATGAATCAGCAAAAGAAATAGAAGATTTCATTTTACAGCAAGATGCCGTGGAAAGTTTATTCAGTAATGTGGGGGGTCCAAGTACAGGAATAGGAAGTCTTGGTGTGGGCTCTGCTTACCGAACAGAAATGACCATTCAACTCAACGATAAAAAAGGAGATATTTCAACAGAATCCTACATGCGACAACTGAGAACAGAATTGGAGTCGCGCTATACCGGAATAAAATATTCTATTATCGCAATGGGATTAGTTCCTAGAACTGCACCAATAGAAATTACCTTGAGTGGCGCAGATTTGGATGAGGTAATGAAAACTGCGAATCATTTACAAGGTGTATTGGAAGACATTCCTGGAACAGATAATATTCTGCTTTCTGTTGAAGAAGGAAGTCCAGAATACAGAGTAATTCCCGATAAAAATCTCATGCAGCGTTTTGGATTAACGACAGCTTATGTGGGAATGAATTTAAGAACTTCTTTCAACGGAAATGATGATGCTTCAATTACCCAAGAAGGAAACGAATATCCCGTTCGTGTTCAATTGGGAAGTTTCAATCGTGAAAACGCAAAAGATGTTGCCGAATTGCCAATAATTAATCCAAACGGAATGGCAGTAGAGGTGAAGCAATTTGCGAAAGTAGAAAAGAACAATTCACCTTCTTTGTTGGAAAGAAAAGATAGACAACCTGCTGTTACGATAACAGCCAACGCACTCGGAAAACCATCTGGAACCGTTGCGGATGAAGTGGTGGCTTATGTGAAAGAACATCCACTGCCTGCTGGAATAGAAATGACTTGGGGAAGTGATGTAAAAAGACAGAATGATAGTTTTGGAGCTTTAGGAAACGTTTTAATGATTTCTTTCTTGCTGATTTACTTAATCCTTGTGGCATTGTATGACAGTTTTGTCTATCCATTCGTGGTTTTATTCTCCATTCCGGTGGCAATAATTGGAGCGTTCTTGGCCTTAAATTTATCTTTAAGTCACCTGAGTTTATTTGCCTTATTAGGACTAATTATGTTGATGGGACTAGTAACCAAAAACGCCATTCTGATTGTCGATTTCACGAATCAATTAAAAGCCGACGGAAAAGATTACAAAACAGCTTTAGTTGAATCTGGAAAAGGAAGATTACGTCCAATTTTAATGACCACTTTATCCATGGTGATTGGAATGTTGCCCATCGCATTAGCAACAGGTTCGGGAAGTGAATGGAAAAACGGCTTGGCTTGGGTAATTATTGGTGGATTATTGTCTTCATTAATTTTAACCGTCTATTTAGTTCCTGTGGTTTATGCTTTTGTGGATGGAATAAAATTGAAACTACAAAAAAGAAAAGGATGAAAAGTGGATTAATTCTTATGGTGTTCTTAGTTTTTTCTTTGACTGTTTTTAGTCAAGATGAGCAATATCATGACTTAAAAATTACAGTAAAAGACTTAAGAAATTCTAAAGGAATTGTCCAATTCACCTTGTACAATAAAAGCGGAAGTATACCAGATGAATATTTTGAGAAATATTATAAAATTAGAAAATCAACGATTCAGAATAATTCAGCTGAATTTACTTTTAAAGGATTGAAATCAGGAACTTATGCCGTCAATATATTGCACGATGAAAACAAAAATGGGGAAATAGATAAAGGTTGGGTTTTACCAATTGAAGGCATAGGTTTTTCAAATTTCAAAAGTATTGGATTGACGAATCGACCAAATTTTGAAAAAGCTTCTTTCGAATTAACCAAAAATAAAGAAGTTTTAATCCATGTTATTTATATGTAAGCAAGATATAAATCTTCGAAATTATCCCTAAAACTAAGCTGGTATTCTTGGGTTCCTAATCGGAAATCAAGCGCTTGTATTTAGGTGTAACTTTTTAAAAAGACCATAAATTGTTTTTATTTATGCCTATTTTTGCCGTTTTATATTTAAAAATAGTCTAAAAAACTATAAAACGGCTGTTTTCACTACTTTACATTCTGAATACTCCCAAAATTAGTTTTGAGACTAAAATGAATTATTTTTTAGGGTTACCCTTTTAAGTCGCAGATTGTTTCAGACAATTTGCTATCCTTCCAAATTTACACCTTTGTATTGATAATCAGAACCTTGACTTCTGATTATCAACTGGAGTAGATCAAAATAGATCCTTCGGAAAATAAAAAACTGAGATTTTTTTATTTTCACATCAGGATGACAAGCTTAATAGTCTTAGGGGGCAAAAATCAGGGTTTGGAAGTGATGGCGCAACGCGCCATCAC
>NZ_QFRJ01000006.1 GCF_003143775.1 Brumimicrobium oceani
AATAAAATCCCAGCTCGTTTGCGGGGTGCAAAGATACTGAGCTTTTTTCCATATCCAAGCTTTTTCGGAAACTATTATTGAAGTATTTTTAAATTAATGCTTAACTCTCTTAAAATGTTTGATTTAAATTGAAAAGTTTTTTTTTTAAAAAAAAACTTAGAACCACGAGACACCGTCTCGCAGGAGCTATCGGGATTTGCAAACTTGCAGGAGTGCTAATAAAATAATAGACTATATATAAGGTATGGATAACAATTGTTTCCGGATTGGAAATGATAGTAAATGAAGTTTCTTCGATATTAAATTCTTTTGCTTAATTTTGTTGTTTTGTAGAGTATCGCTGGTTATTTCTCTCTACTCTGGCGATTCCATCACTGCATAAAGACAATAAATCATTTTACATTAAATATGAATCAATATAAAAAGGTTGCGTTTTACACATTAGGATGTAAATTAAATTTTTCAGAGACGAGTACTATAGCTAGAAGCTTCGAGGAAGCTGGGTATGCAAAAGTTGATTTCGATGACACACCAGATATATTTGTAGTGAATACATGTTCGGTAACTGAGAATGCTGACAAAAAGTGTGTTCAATTGGTGAAGAAGGCTAAAAAAGTAAATCCTGAGAGTTTTGTTGTCATAATAGGTTGCTATGCACAGTTGAAACCTGAGAAAATTGCTGAGATTTATGGAGTTAATATGGTTTTAGGAGCAAATGAAAAGTTTGATATCGTAAAACACATTGAGAAAAATGAATTAAATGAGGGTGTTACAATAGAATATGGCAAAATCAAAGAAGTCCAAGATTTCGAACCTTCCTTTTCGTACGGAGATAGAACGAGGTCATTCCTTAAGATACAAGATGGCTGTGATTACTTCTGTACTTTCTGCACTATTCCATTGGCTAGAGGAAAAAGCCGAAATGCAACTATTACACAAACGGTAGTTGAAGCTGAAAAAATTGCGGATACCGAAGTAAAAGAAATAGTGCTCACTGGAGTGAATATTGGTGACTTTGGTCAAGGTAATGAAGAAGACTTCTTCGGACTGATAAAGGAATTGGATCAGATATCTGGAATTGAACGTTTTAGAATTTCCTCTATCGAACCGAATTTATTGAGCAATGAAATTATTGATTTTTGCTTAAACGATTCAAAGCATTTTGTTCCCCACTTTCATATTCCTTTACAATCTGGATCTGATGAATTGCTTATTAAAATGCGCAGGAAGTATTTACGAGAAACCTACACCAATAGAGTTGAGCAAATAAAAAGGATTTCTCCTGACGCCTGCATAGGTGTTGATGTTATTGTTGGTTTTCCTGGAGAAACGGAGGAGGCGTTTATGGAAACTTATAATTACTTAAACGAGTTAAACTTTTCTTACTTGCATGTTTTTACTTATTCTGAAAGGGCCAATACTACGGCTAACAAAATGGATGATGTTATTCCAATGCACACAAGAAAAGAGAGAAGTAAAATGCTTAGAATACTTTCAGAGAAGAAAAAGCGTGCATTTTATGAGTCTCAGATAGGAAAAAAAGGAATCGTTTTATGGGAAAGTCAAAACGATAATGGTTATATCAATGGTTTTACGGAGAATTACATTAAAGTTAAACACCCGTATGACGAAAGTTTGGAGAATAAAATGATGGAGGTAAAGTATTTGGCTATTGATGGAGATGGGTTAATGTTTTCTGAGATATTAGAGATCAATACCACAAGCTAAAACTCGTGGTAGTTTAAAAGAAATACTTGAGATTTAAAGAAAACGCTGAACCATCTATTATTCCATTAGTTACTGTTTTATTTGTTCCATTTCTATAAGCAGCTGCAACTTCGAAAGTGGGAGAAAAAGGAATTCGGCCAGACATTCCCAGGTAAAAAGTTCCACTATTTAAACTCCTGTACTCGAATCCAAGATCGGCGTTTGTGTTAAAGTCAAAGTAATCGAACCTTCCTCCTTCTATTTTAAAAAGATGTGTTCCTTGCGGATTTATTTCTGAACTGATGTTTGAAGCATTGAAATTTGTTGAGATTCCAATTCCAACATTCATATAAATATGTTTGCTTAGCTTTATGTAAACCAACATGTTTATTGGGATGTCACAGCTCACATAGCCTACCTCATCTTTAGCAATCAGACCAACACTTTTTAGATTGTAATTTACTTTATAATTTCGTCGCGTATAATTAATTCCAGTTTCGATAGCTAAGAGCTTTGTTAGACCAATTCTAACAATTCCGCCGTAAGAATATCCTACTAAAGGAGTAATTGTAGATTCGAACTCATTTTCATTTAAAACAAAAGCTTGATCGCCAACTAATCTGTTAGGAAGTATAGTCCTTACTTGAATTCCGAAAAAATTCTCAGGTTTATTCTTTGAAGTTTGTGACTTTAGGCTTGGATTTATAAGCAGCAAGGCCATGAATATGATTAGAAATTTCATTTGGTCCATTTGTTATTTAAATCAATAACGCAGAATCTAATAGAATGGTTGGGGTACCACGAGCTACAAGGTCACGTTAGCGGCACAGTGCGGTAACTTTCTAGATACTAACAAATAACGGGGTAGCGAATAGCAAAAAGAATAAAATAATTTTAAAACTTATTGTTCAATAGGACCACCTTCGAATTGGATTCCTTTTTTAGTTTTTTGATTGTGGAAGAAATACTTTAAGTTTAAGGAGAAAGTGGATCCTTCAACTGTTCCGTATGAGATTGTTTTATTGGTTCCGTGTCGATATTCTGTTGCAATGGACAAAGTTGGTGAGAAAGGCACACGACCAGAAAGTCCAAGATAGATAGTTCCATTGTCTTGGGTTCGGTATTCGAATCCAACATTTGCATTTGCATTAAAATCGAAAAACCCTAGTCTACGGCCTTCAAAAATGAATAGGTGTTTGCCTTCTGGATTAATTAGTGAGCGAATATTAGATGCATTAAAATTTCCTGATCCACCAATACTAACGTTCATAAACATCTGTTTTCCTAATTTAACGTAGACAAGAAAATCTAGTGGGATATCAAAACTAACATAACCTAATTCATCTTCTGCATAAACATTAGAATCTGCAACGGCATAGCTGGCTTTATAATTTCGTCGCGTGTAATTAATTCCTGTTTCAATAGCTAGAAGTTCTGTTAACCCAATTCTCACAACTCCACCATAAGAATATCCCATCAATGGAGCTATTGTTGTTTCGAATCCGTCTTCTTTTATATCAAATGCTTTATCACCGACCAGACCAATTGGAATTAATGGCTTCACTTGAATTCCGAAATAATTTTCTGCTTTATTCCTGTATTTTTGAGCTAATAATTCTGTACTGAAAAAAATTAGCACTAAAAGTAAAAAAAGTAGGCTTTTTAAATTCATTCTTTAATTTGATGTAATTCTGTCTTTTCTCCTATTAAATCTGGTCGTGAACAATACCCGACTGTAGCCAGAGTCATAACACCCAAACCGAATAAGACTAACGACCAACGTAAAATTTTATTGCCTATAATGAAGTTTCTGTTTCTTCCTTCCACTTGAAAATTAATCTTCTCCACTTTTGAATGGTCACGGTTATGAATTCCAAAAAGAAAATAATTTTTTCCACGGGTATCCTCTTGACCCTTTTCAAACCAAATTTTATTGGCTTTTAAAGTTTGCTCAAAATCATCAGCTCTTTTTTTATCAGCAAAACGAAAAACGACATAGTTGGGATTTGAAGGATGGCGAACATAATTCACCAATCCTAAATCTATAATATTTTCTACTTTTGAATCCATTCGGTTACATATTCTATTGGTTTACGCTGACCTTTTGGCCATTCTTCTCCTGGATACCCAACATAAAAAAGGCCTAAACAAAGGTCTTTTGGACCAATATCTAAAAACTCTTTCATTTCATTGGTATATACCAATTTTGGAGTTGCCCAGAAACCTCCTAGTCCGTATGCGGTACAAGTAAGGTGTATATTCTGGACGGCACAGGCAACGGCGGCGATTTCTTCTATTTCTGGAATTTTTTCTGATGCTTGTCTTTCCATACAAATAGCGATTACTGCAGATGCTTTTGCCGGTCTGTTGGTCATACGGGCCAATTTTACTTCATTTACTTCCTTCGAGGGAACCTTATCGATATATAAGTCGCGCATGAATTCGCCCAAACGCGTCTTGCCTTCTTCCATAAAAACTTTAAACCTCCAAGGCTGAGTTAATCCGTGGGAAGGTGCCCAAATCGCATTATTCATTAACAACTCAACCTGCTCTCTGTGTACTTTTCTATCGCTAAAAAACTCAGGGTAGATGGTCCTTCTGTCTTTTATTAACTCTGTTATCTCACTTAAATTGTATTTCATCTTATTGAGCTTAAATTTCGAATGCAAAGATATTATGAATATTGTGAGTAAACGTTATAAAGAGGATAGTATTTTTGAAACCACGATAATCTCGCGGTAGCGTTATTGCATGCAAAGATGAGCGGAGATTTGAAGAGTCTGCTGAGATAAAAAGAGTATTCCGTTAAGATACAAACCCGATGCAAACCACGAGACAATCTCGCGGGAGAAACGTGACACGCCGAAGGAATAACAGTTCAACAACAGCAAATAGAACAGGTTTTATTTGAAGACTTTTTTAACTATTTCTTCTTTGTTAAAAGGTGTTTTAAAATCTAAAAGCATTTGAGATTCTGCGTCTATAGCGATCACTCTGCTACAATATTCGAAGCACAACTCTAAATCGTGTGATGATATGAAAATAAGCTGGTTATTTTTCACTGCAATATCCTTTAATAATTGTAACACCTTTCTTCGGTTGTTGTAATCTAAAAAGGCTGTGGGCTCGTCGAGTATCATAATTTTGGCTTCCTGTGCCAAGGCTTTTCCTATCATTGCAATTTGGCGTTCTCCGTCACTTAAGGTCACCGTGTTTTTATTCGTAAAATCTGACAAGCCTAATTGATTCAGTACTTTTTTCACCACCGCTTGATCTTTCTCAGTTAGTTTATTTAACATGTTGGTATAGGGTGCTCTTCCCATTGCAACAAGGTTGTAAACAGTTAAGTGCTCCACTCCTCCGAACTTTGATGGAACAAAACTTAAATGCTTTGCTTTGTCCATTCTTGAAAGGTCTTTCCAATTTTGACGATCAATTGATATTGCACCTGACAAGGGTTCTTGCTCACCTAAAATAGTGTTGAACAAGGTGGTTTTCCCTGATCCGTTAGGTCCAATAACCGCTACAAATTCTCCAGGATTAAATAGCAGCTCATCTGATGAAAAGAGCAAGCTTTCTTTTTTGTGCTTTATCTTACTGAACCCGATATGTAGATTTTTGAATACTAACATTAGAACTTCTTCATTATTATCCACATCACAACTGGTGCTCCTACTAAGGCTGTTAATGCATTTAATGGCAAATTAACGTAAGGTAAAAGCAGTTGCATGGTGATGTCACAAATTACTATAAGAAGTGCGCCTCCCAGCAAACTCCCAATCAACAAATGATAATGATTCGTCGTTTTATAAATCATTTTTACCATGTTAGGAACAACGAGTCCAACAAACGCAATTGGTCCACAAAAAGCTGTAACCACCCCCGTTAGAATAGCCGTAGCCACAATAATTAAAAATCGTATTGTTTTAACGTTAACCCCCAATAAGGATGCACTTTTGTCTCCAAGTAAAAGTAAATTCAATGGCTTCACTAATGCTAAAGAAAGCAGTGCTCCTATGATTACAACAAGTGACAAAATACCCAATTGATTAAATTCAACTCCTTGTAATGAACCAAAACTCCAAAGCATAAAAGATTTGAGGTTATTTGGATCTGCGTACGCTTGAATTAAACTCACCAAAGCTCCAGCGAAACTTCCAAACATGATTCCTACCAACAAAAGCGATACTTTATTTTTTACGTAAATGGAGCAAAATAGAATAAAAACCCCAGCGCCCGACGCCCCAATCACTGCAGCAGCAATCAATCCTAGGTCACTTCCAAAAAATGAAAAGGTAGACATTGTACTTATGGCTACCAGGAGGGAAGAACCTGAGTTAATTCCGAGAACATAGGGCCCTGCCAAGGGGTTTTGAAACAATGTTTGCATCAACAAACCAGCAATGGAAAGTGCTGCACCAGACATTATTGCAGTGAGCACTCTAGGAAAACGAAATACCCGAACGGTTAGCTCTGCTGTGGAGGATGAGTCATAGTTAAAGATACCATTAAAAATATCGTTAAAACCTATGGAAAAACTACCCAAAGTAAGGTCAAAAATCACCAAAGCCAAGAGCAGCAGAAACAACAATCCACTTGTTCTCCAATATTTCTTATTCACAACATCCATGTTTGGCAAAGGTATCAAGCGGAATTTAAAATAGGCCCATTTGCGTGTACTATTTTTAGTATACGCTAAAGGACATTAAGGTAAAAGCTCGTAAAAGGTTAATTCTTTGTCTTCGAAAAGATCTGGATGAAATATTTTACCTAAATCCTCTAAGACTTTATGTGGTTCGATAGGTGAGTTTTCCCAAAAACAATTGGTATTGTTGAAATAGCTAAATAGCTTTCCTGTCTTTACCGCTTTAAGCATTCCAAATTTTTGACTTTGCTTTAGCAGTTCTTCTTTTGATGAAGCACCAGCATTTAACCAAAATTCTGTTTCTTGATTATTGGTTATTACATCTTCCAAACTTAAAGTTAAGCTAGCTGTTCCTTTTGTTCTGCTATACACATAATTGATATTTGCATCTTTGAAAAATTGGGCCATAAAACTCTCACCTGCAGGAACATTAAATGCATCTCCAAAGTAAGTTCCTGCAAAAACGCTAGGTCCCTTATCGGCTAATTTTAGTTTATCTGTGATGGCGTAATACTTAGCTTTTATCTCTTCGAAAATTGCTTTTGCTTCTTTCTCCTTTTGGAAAAGTGCACCATACACCAAAATCCACTCTGCCCTTCCCATAGGGTGAGTTTCTTTCCACTCAAATATTTTAAAAGTCTTTAAGTTTGCCTGAGCCAGTTTGTTTAGAATTGGTGCATCATCATTAAAACCTGAATAAAGAATAATATCTGGATTTACTGCTACGAAGGCCTCCGCATCCGACATTCCTATATCGCCTACCTCCGTGACTACAGCTTTACTTACTGGATTACATAAGTAATCGTATTTTGATACTCCAGCAATCTTGTCTCCAAGGCTAAGCTTTCGGAGCATTCCTACCTGAGTTGCGGATAGCGCGACAACACGATCCATATTCTTTGGGAAGAAATCGGCTTCACTTTCCTCTGTTTTTGAAACCTTGTAAGAATTAAGTACGACATCTGTGTCGGGATCAATAATATTGATTTCTATGAATGCTCGGTGCTGAATTATTTGAAAAGCTTTAGCAAATTCGTTTTCTAGAGTATCAATATCTTGAATGCCCTTTACAATTGCAAAGTCTTTCTTCTGCTCTCCCTCGCAAGCTACTGCAACAAAAAAAGCAAAGAAAATCAAGGTAAAGTACTTACCGAAAGTCAATAAATTATTCATGTTCATTGTTATAAATAAGGATAAAGTGACGCTTTTAAGTGCGTAAAAATAGGATGAAAATTGATTTAGCTTTGCTATTATTCGTTAAAAAACAAGTGCTACAAGCAAAACAACGCTTTGTTTATGTCAAAATGAAAAGGAATAAGCTTTTTGTTCTATGTGCCGGAAGACCTGGTAACTTTTGAAAAAAATATCAAAATTTACCTCGAAAATTCGGGTGTTTTTTTGTTGCTAGGACTTTGGTTTAAAGTTCTAAGGTTTGTATCACATAAAACCGATTTCAAACTCAACATTATTGTCAAAGCACAACCGTGCCCTTTTAGTCGAGATCTGACAAAATTCCAATCATTTCATTTGCATTAAATTCAAACGAGTAGGAATAAAAACAGATATCATCTCTAAATAATTTCATAAAACAAAAAAAATATGGATATTTACGGAGTTATAAAAAAACAGAAGTACTTCATTGAAAAGTAATTCAACTAAACGAAACGGATAATTTCAAATATAAAAACTCTATGAAAACAATAAAACTACTCTCTCTTGGCCTATTCGTAGCCGGTGCAATGTTACTGACAAGCTGTAAAAAAGAAGGGTGCACAAACCCTGTGGCTGACAATTATGATGCTGAAGCAAAAACAAGTGATTTATCTTGTGTTTATACCGTAGATGCCGTTTTCTGGTTTAAAGAAAGTGTTTCTATTGCATTGCAGGCTGCCGAAATTAATAAGCTAACTTACCTTTTAAACGGAGAGCCTTTTGGAACTTCAAAAACAGATGTTTTTTGGGAGGAAGCACCAGAATGTGGGAGTGCAGGATCAATAAAATTTAGTACAGAGCTTAAAGAATCTAATTCTGAACCTTTTTATTACTCAGTTACAGACGAAGAAGGGTTAGAACTTTGGAGAGAGATTATCACACTAGATACAGACTCATGTAGAGTTATTCTTCTCGAGTAAAGTCAAGCTCTTGATAATGGAAAATTAGCGTCCGCACAGCAGTTTTGTTGTGCGGACTTTTATTTCTTCTTAAATCAGAACTTGTTTTATCCGAAAATCAATCTAACTTTGCATTACATTTTAGAATTGTATGTTGAAAATCATACGTTAAGGAATCTTGTGAAAATCAAGAACTGTATCTGCAGCTGTTAGCTTTATAAGTTCTTTTCCAAAACACCACTGACTTGTCTCTCGACGGTTGGGAAGGTGGAAAAGAATAAAAAGTAAGTCAGAAGACTTGTCTAAAATGCGTTTAAGGAGACTTCAGAATAAAGTCGGACTTATCATATAGACTGTGCAAAAATGAACATACAGTTTTGATATTTCTTTTATTTGCGGGCTTTTGCCTCAATTGACGTCTTCATTTTATTAATTATTTAATCTTTAAAAATGAAGAAAATTTATTTTCTAGCAAGCGCGCTTCTTGCTGCAACAACTCTAAATGCGCAAACTACAGTAGACTTTGAAGATTTAACACTTCCAGCAGAATCTTTTTACAACGGAGATGACGAAGCAGGCGAGTTTGTTAGTGGTGGTGTAACTTTTGGTAACGAATACGTAACAGCTTGGGGCTCTTGGACTGGTTTTTCCTACTCCAATATTACTGACAATACTACCCCAGGGTATATTAACCAATACAGCGCTATTCCAGGAAGCGGAAGCAACGGTTCAGAAAACTACGCTGTATACTACAACGCTGACACACTTTACCTCCCAGGAAATGATAACAATCTTGTAAGTGTTAATTTAACAAATAATGCTTATGCTTATTTTTCAATGAAGGATGGTGATGCTTATGGTAAACAATTTGGTTCAGCAAATGACGCAAATGGAGATCCTGATGGTACAAATGGTGAGGATTTTTTCTATGTTACAATTTTCAACCATGATGCTGCAGGTAACAAAACAGATTCTATAGATTTCTATTTGGCTGACTACCGCTTTCCAGACAATAACGATGACTATATCGTCGATACTTGGGAGACTGTTGACCTTTCAGGATTTACCAACACAAACTTCCTAACTTTTTCTTTTAGCTCTTCTGATGTTGGAGGAATCGGAGTTAACACACCTCAGTACTTCGCAATGGACAACTTTGTTTATGAAAGTACAGTTGGTGTAGACACCTACGAAAGAGCAGACTTTGCAATGTATCCAAATCCTGCAGAATCAACTTTAAACGTTGAAGGAGTGACTGGTGATTACAAAATTTTCAATTCAAATGGTTCAATCGTAAAAGAGTTTAACAACTTCAATGTTTCAACGATAGACATTTCTGACTTAACCCCTGGTATTTATTTAGTAAAAGTTTCCACTGCATCAACATTTGGTACAAGAAAACTGATTGTTAGGTAACATGTATACGCAAGGCATAAATAGTGGGTTTTCAGCTGTTGTTTCAACATGTTGCCTTCTATTTATGCCTTATTTCTTGTTTGGTCAAAAAGATACTACTGTTTTTAATGAGGTAATCATTAGAGGCAATCACTTAAAAATTGAGGAACATACTTCTTTAAACCAAAAACAAATTGAGCAGCTAGCCCCAAACGATTTAGGCAGTCTATTGCAGTACATCAACGGAATAACGATAAAAAGTTATGGTGGAATTGGTGGAATGAAAACACTTTCACATCGGGGTTTAGGAGGTGAACACTCACAATTAATGATTGATGGGTTACCAATGAGCGACCCACAAAATGGTCAAACCAATTTAGCCAATATCCAACTCAACAACGTGGAGGAAGTTGCACTTAACCAACAGAATTCTGGACAACTAGTTCCTATTTCTGGTCTGGTAAAAGGAAGCGCGGTACAAATTAAAACCTTTGACCAGCAATTCTCTCCGCACAAACTATCTATTCGAAGCAGCTTAACTCTGGGGAGTTTTGGTCAAAAAGAGGGTTTTCTTGGATTAAAAAAAGGAGGTAAGCGTAATTTTGTGAGCTTAGCGGGTGGCTATAGAAGCTATGACGGAGATTACCCCTACGAGTTGAAGTTCGGAAATGAAACAAAGAAAGTGCACCGAAGAAATAATGCTTTAGACGAATACAATATTTCTTTAGGAGCTGGGGTAAAGTGGCGCAAAAGAAAAACCAGTCACCAATTAAAATTTTCTGGGAAAAGAATTGCGATCGACCAAGAGCTTCCTGGCGCTGTTATTTTATACAATAACATGGCACAAGAAACACTAAAAACAGAAAACACTAATCTCGGCTTCAATTATTCTTTGTTCAACCAAACATTAGCGGTGAAAGCTTTCGCACAATATGCGCATCGCTTTACACACTATAACGACCCTACCTATCTGAATTCTGCTGGTTATTTAGACAATCAATATACCACCAACTCATTCTCAGGAGGTTTTCACTTGAGATATAAATGGAATAACTTTACTTTTCACGCAGGAAATGATTTTACTTACGATGCACTTAAAAGTACAAGAAATTTAGGCGAACCCAGCAGAGAAACCAATATTTCAATGTTAAAAACCCGGTATCAAGCAAAGTACTTTAGTATTGAAGCTAGTGCGTTTAATCAAACATTTATCGATCAAAATAAGATACAGGAGCACAGGAAAAATTACAACAAGGTTCACCCTCAATTGGCTTTGTATACATCTGACGAACTTTTTAAACAACTTCAGTTTTTTATTTGGTACAAACCATCATCCAGAGCGCCCTCATTTAACGAATTATATTATTCTCAATTGGGTAACACTTCGTTGACACCTGAAGAATCATCTCAAATTAATTGGGGTACACGCTACGTCAAGTCATTCAAGAGAGTAGAACTTTCAATTCAAGGGAATATTTTTAAAAACCTAGTCAGTAATAAAATAATCGCACTTCCCACCCAAAACTTGTTTGTTTGGTCAATTCAAAACATAGGTAAAGTTGACATCGTTGGAGGAGACCTTCATTTAAATGTAAACATAGCACTCAATAAAGACTGGGCTTTACAACTTCAAACTGGAGCGAGCTATCAACAAGCGCTTGACATAAGTGACGAAAACGGACCAACCTACCGAGACCAAATTGCTTACACGCCAGCATTAACTGGAAATGCAATCGCTAGAGTGCGATATAAAAAGATTGGACTTAATTTTTCAAGCCTATATATTGGTGAACGTTATAGTTTAAATGAAAACATCCCCGGCAACCGTTTGGATCCTTATTTAATCTTTGACCTTTCAGCAAATTATTCGTTAAAAATAAGATCAAAACAACAGTTAAAACTACAGGCAGGGATTAAAAACTTGGGTAATGTTTCTTATAATTTCATAAAGTACTATGTGATGCCAGAAAGAAATTACTTTATAAAACTAAGCTATGAATTCAATTAAATACTTTCTAATTACATTACTCTTTTTGGTCTCTTGTAAAAAGGAAACAGTAGAAGATATCCCCATGGCCAATTCACTAGAAAATGGAATTTTGGTATTGAATGAAGGCTTGTTTCAGCACAACAACAGCTCCTTATCTTGGGTTAACTTGGCCACTAACGAGGCAAAACACGAGGTTTTCTTAAACAAAAACAGCCGTCCTTTGGGCGATACAGGAAATGACATGATTGCCTACGGTGGTAAAATCTATATTGCTGTAACTGGTTCCAGCACACTTGAAGTGCTCGACAGAAAGACCTTGCAAAGCATAAAACAAATTCAATTTAATTACAATAATCAGTCACAGGAACCGCGCAATATTAGCTTTCATGAAGGCAATGTTTTTGTTTCAAGCTTTGATGGATATGTTAGTGTAATTGATACAACTGCATTAAAAATACAACAAAGAATTAAGGTTGGTAGAAACCCCGAAGGACTGTGTATTCAAAATCAATCACTTTACGTTGCAAATTCTGGAGGACTAGACTTCCAAAATGTGGATACCACGGTTTTTGAAATTGACCTGAATTCTATGAGTGTTGTTGATACTTTTGTTGTTGGAGCAAACCCAGGTGATATGATATCAGACGATTTCAACAATGTTTATGTAGTAAAAAGAGGTAACTATTCCAGCGATCCATCAGAATTAATTCGTATCAATACCATGGACCAAACCGTTAGCAATTTAGGGATTCCTGTTTCTACTCTTTCAAAAAGAGGCAATCTAATGTACCTTAGTTATTTCAACCATAACACCGCTTCGTCAGAGGTTTCTATTTTTGATTGTTCAACCCAATCCTTGATCGATCCCAGCTTTATAGACAATCAAGAAATCACCACTCTATATGGTGTGGAAGCTTTTAAGGAGAACCAAATTATTTGTTTAGACGCTATGAGCTTTACAAACACAGGATATTTACGTTTTTTTAATCAGTTCGGGAATCAGACAAAAAGCATTCAAGTCGGTTTAAACCCCAATTCAATTTTACATTATGAATAAGTATATTTTTATTTTAATTAGCACTGTTTCCGCTTTTACATTTGGTCAATCCTATGCTCCGGCTGCAGGTCAACCAGGATCTACAGCCATTCCCTATGACGATCCAAGTATTGTGAACTGGGCAAGTAATGTAGAAATTCAAAGGGGCTTTCTTGATATTAGCGACACTACTTTATATCAAGTTGGCTCTAACAGGGCTAGCTTTGGAAGTCCTGTAGATGCTGTTGGCCCTGCAACCACCATTACAACAAACACCGTTTCTTTAGGTGACAGTGGTGTTGCGCTTGTAACTTTCCCCTTCCCCATCACAAATGGAAATGGATTTGACTTTGCTGTTTTCGAAAATGGATTTGATGATAACTATCTGGAATTAGCACACGTTGAGGTGAGTTCAGATGGCATCAATTATGTAAGATTCCCTTCTCATTCAGAGACACAAACCAACACATCAATAGGAGGATTTGGATATTTAGATCCTACTCACTTATACAATTTAGCAGGAAAATACCGCGCTGGATGGGGAACTCCTTTTGATCTTGAAGAGTTAAAAGATAGTGCAGGCTTAAATGTTAATGCCATTACCCATGTCAAAATTATTGACGTTGTAGGAGCAATAGACGCTTATGGCACGAATGATTCCTACGGCAATAAAATTAACGATCCCTACCCTACTCCCTTTTCTTCTGGGGGATTTGATTTGAGTGCAATTGGAGTTATCCATCAATCTAGCTTAGGCTTAGCTTCGGAGGATTATAATTTTAATATTTACCCTAATCCTAGTAACGGAGTCTTTACGATCGCAACAAACGGATTGGCCCCTAATTCTCTTATAATTACCAACAGTTTAGGCCGAATTGTAGAAGAAATCAACATTTCCGATGGACAGAACAAAATTACTGTTCAACTGTCTAAGGGGGTTTACTTTATTCATGATAAAAATTCTGGCATATCTAACTCCCAAAGAATTATTGTCCAATAATGACTTCTAGACTCTCTGCTGTCACATTCTGCAGAGATTAGTAGTTTCTGTAGAAAACAATATTTGAGAAACACAAAAAGCATTTTCACAGTGTTTTCAATAGCTTGATAACGAAAAGAAGAACATAGCACAAAAAGTGAGAAGACAAAAGCAGTGTTACAGTCCATTATTCTCTCCCATCATCTAAATGTTAAGCTTCAAATAGTCCGCAAGCAAACACCGGATAAAATCAAGCAATAATGATTAGTGGTTTACAATTCCAAATTTTATTTTGGTGTTAATCCTTTTTTCATTTAAAACTGTAACATTTCGTCCTTAAAATCGTTATTAAAGCTATATTTATATCATGGCATTTTTTTACAATTATAAGATGAATAAACTTTACCCACTTTTCACATTTCTATTTTTATTACCCAGCGTTATTTTTTCTCAAGTTGAGGATGAATCTTGTTTGGAACCTGGCAAAAAAGTAACCAAACTAATTGATAAAGCCAAAAAGGAAGCACCTCCGGAAGCCTCTTCACTTTTTCGAGAAGCCATTAGCGAAGAGCCTGACAATGCAATGGCCTACTATGAATTTGCTATTTATGCTTACGAAAACGCCCTTAAAATTTATGAGTCCGACCCTGATCCAAAAAGAGGGGACAGTTACATGAAAGTTGCAGAAAAACTCTTTGCTCAAACTATAGAAAGGTGTTCAGACTACCATTCTAACTGTTACTACTATTTAGGAATTATAAATTATACCTTCGATAATCAGAAAAAGGCGATGAGCTATTTCCAGCAGTTTCAGAATTTTGACAGCAAGGAAATGGATAGGTACTCCAATGATCACGAAAAAAGATTAAAAGATGTTGCCGAAGTACTAGGTAAATTTGAAGAAGAACAATCGTTTTATGAAAAGGAAGTGCCTTTTGCTCCCAATAAAGTAAAAAATGTAAGTACTGGTCAAGACGAATATTTCCCGATGATTTCTCCAGATAATGAGTTAATCTTTTATACTCGAAGGGTTGATAGAACAGCAAAAGGAGATATTATTTCAACAATTAAGGAGGAATTCACATGGTCTAAAAGAAGAAATAAAAATACTGACTTTGATGGAGGAAAACCACTAAACGTTCCTTTCAATGACGGTTATTTCGACAGTTATGGTGCGGCAACCCTTTCTGTAGATAACAAGGAAATGATTATTTGCGCTTGCAGGGATGAGAATGTAAGAGGGCAAAACTATAGAAACTGTGACCTTTATAGTACATTCTACGAAAGAACAGGAGAAGGTGGAAATGACTATGTTTGGTCGGAGCTAAAAAACCTGGGAACAGGGATCAACACCAATGATGGATGGGAAGGTCAACCTACAATGTCGGCTGATGGAAACACCTTATATTTTGCAACAATTCGACCTAATACTCAAAATGATGACATTTATTTTTCTAAAAGACTAGCTGATGGTTCTTGGGGTCCAGCACAACCCTTTACAGAAGTAAATACGCCAGGTAAAGATAAAAGTCCATTTTTTCACCAAGACAGTGAAACATTCTATTTTGTTTCTAGTGTAAGTGATCAAAGAAAAGGACTGGGCGGAACAGATATCTTTTACATGAGAAAAGAAGAGAACGGATCATGGTCGAAACCAAAAAATATTGGTTTTCCTATCAATACAGAAGACGATGAAATTGGATTATTTGTGTCTATTGATGGACAAGATGCTTATTTCTCTTCTCGTCAAAAAGGGGTTTGGGACATTTACTCCTTTGAACTATATGAGGAAGCCCGCCCGAAAGCGGTGGTTATTGTAAAAGGAGAACTAAACACAGAAGATAACTCGCCGGTGGAAGATGTAGAGATTGAAATTGCATATTCCAATTCTGATAAAGTTGAAAAAATAAAGGTAAATGGAAATGATGGGAAATATGCTGCTGTTGTAAAAGCAGAAGACCAAGAGGATGTTATGATTAACGTTAAAAAACAAGGGCATGCTTTCGACTCCCAAATCATCACTAAAGAAGAATTGGCCAAAGGAGAAACGATTCGTTCAAAAAACATGGAAGTTAGAGAAATTAAGGTAGGTGAGCCTTATACCATCAATGACATTCTTTACAATACGGCATCTGACGAGCTGTCGGATAGAGCACAATTTATCTTAAAACAGTTTGCACGTTTCTTGAAAGAAAATAAAGAATTTACCATCTTAATTCAAGGACACACGGATAATGAAGGAATAGCTGACAAAAACCTTAAACTTTCTGAAAGAAGAGCCTTGGGAGTTAAAAACTTCTTAATTCAGAATGGTATTGACAAGGCTCGTTTATCGGCAAAAGGATATGGGCAATCGCAGCCTAAAGTTCCCAATACAAGCGAAGCCAATAAGCGCATGAACCGTAGAACAGATTTCGTGATTGAAAAGATGTAAGAATTAATGTAATCCCATTTGGAAACGAGATGAATTTAACAAACATCTCGTTTCCTTTTAAATGTCCTAATTGCCTTTATACATTTCTAAATTCCTCAGATCTGAGCCAGCCACTTCTTGATGAACTTTTAGTTCAAAACGGTCGATAATTGCAAACAAATGATCAAAAATATCTGCCATGACCACCTCGTATTCTGCCCAAACCTTAGTATTCGAAAAACAATACAGCTCAATAGGTAAACCTTTTGAGTTAGGTTGCAGTTGCCTTACCATTAGTGACATTTCTTGGTTTAACTCACCATTGTTTTTCAGGTAGTATTGCACATAATTTCTAAACAAGCCTACGTTTGTTGGTCTGCGCGCATTAATCTGATATTCATCTACTAAGCCATGTTCTTTATTATATCTTTCTACTTCATTTTGTTGCTCAATAATGAACTCAGAAAGTAGCTTTACTTTGGAAAGGCGAGCAATTAACTCGTCATCAGCAAATTTAATAGAATCAATTTTTATGTTTAAGGAGCGCTTTATTCTTCGTCCTCCCGAATCAGCCATTCCCCTCCAGTTTTTAAAACTATCGGCAATGAAACTATAGGTAGGAATTGTGGTAATTGTTTTATCGAAATTTTGAACTTTAACGGTGGTCAAATTAATTTCAATTACATCTCCATCAGCGCCATATTTCTCCATGGTTACCCAATCACCAATCCTTAGCATATCATTTGCAGAAATTTGGATGCTACCTACAAAACCAAGTATTGTATCCTTAAATACTAATAAAAGAATAGCAGTCATTGCTCCAAGTGAAGTCAGGAAAAACAAAGGAGATTGATCCGTAAGTACAGAGAGTAAAATAATTACAAATACAATAGTGACTACCAATTTCACTGTTTGAATATAAGCCCCAATAGGTTTATCTGAAAAATAGGGTTTATCTTCCAAAACTTCTCTCACGGCATTCAAGAACCTGCGAACACTTACTAAAATGACCAAAACGATTAGAAAATCATTCAGCCGAATCGCTATTTCAAGAAAATCTGGAAAAGAAACGAATACGATCGAAAAGAAATAATCCATAAAAAGCAAGGGCAAAATGTGAGCAATTGCACTAAAAAACTTGCTCTCCATCAGAATATCATCCAATTTAGTTTTACTCCTTAAAGCAATGGTTTTAATAATGGCCAAAAGTACTTGTCGTGTCAAGTACCACACCAAAATAGAAATAACAGCCATCCCAATCAGGAGTGCTAGCATCCATAAATACTTGTGACTTTGATATGAAGGATTGGCTAATAATTCTTCAATTGGGGTTGATTTACCAACAGAATAAAAGGATTTTATCCAATTAAAAATTAACTCTTTCATGCTTTTAATTATTTTTAAGCAAAAGTAATAAAACTATGCGTCCGAAGGTACAATTCCATTTATTAAGCTGGTTGACCCTAATTGCCTTTCCCGCAATTGGTTTGAGTTTATTGTGGTTATTTGAAGATGTATCCATTATTTCAGTTTTGGAATTAGATCGATTTTTCAGTCCGCTAACACTATTGGGTTTAGAATTTGGATTTCTGTATGGTTTTATCGTGATCGGAGTTTCACAGTTCCCCATTTTCGAGGAAATGAATGGTCCACAAATGCGCATGCTCAAAAACTTAAAATTGAATTGGGGAGATATTCTCTTTATGTCCTTTTGTGCAGGATTTGGAGAAGAAGTATTATTTAGAGCAGGTCTGCAAACATGGCTAGGACCTTGGTTAACCACTTTTATTTTTATTGCCATACATGGTTACTTCAACCCAAAATCGTGGAAAAAAAGTATGTTGGGCGTTTTACTTTTCCCCTTTATTTTAATCCTTTCTTATGCATACGAAGTATTTGGTTTGTGGTTTTGTGTAGCTGCTCATTTCTCCTATGATTTATTAATGTTTATGGGAGTTTTAAAGAAAGATTAGGGAAAACATCCTCTTTAGCATTGCTTCAGTTTCATAAAGAAATTAACTTAACAACTAAAGATTACCTTTGGTGACTATAGCTGAAAGATTGGAATTTAAGAAGGAAAGATGCAATGCGAAAATACAGAATTGAAAAGCAGGTAAAGATTAACATACTATTGACGAAAACTTCAGTTTGTTTATTTTAATTTAGATGGAAATGCAGCCTTAAAGCGTTCAAGTTTTGGCTTTATCACCAACCTACAATATCCTTGTTCAGGATTTCTTGAGAAGTAATCCTTATGTTCACTTTCAGCATTAAAAAAATTGCTTAGCGGAGTGATCTCCGTTACAACTTTCTCCTCGTAAATAGATGAAGTCTCCAATTTCTTTTTGTATTCCTCTGCTAAGGTCTTTTGTTCATCGTCATGATAAAAAACAGCAGACCTGTATTGATCTCCCACATCATTCCCTTGTCTGTTTAGAGTTGTAGGATTGTGTGAAAACCAGAAAACCTCCAGTAATTCAGAAAAGCTGACCTTCTCTGAATCGTAAACAATTCTGATTACCTCTGCATGGCCAGTCCTTCCTTCTCGGACTTCTCTGTAAGGTGGATTTTTAATGTGACCACCCGCAAAACCTGGAGTAACATCTATTACTCCTTTCACTTCAGAAAAGATGGCTTCGATACACCAAAAACATCCAGCGCCAAATGTTGCTTGCCTCTCTGTCATTTTGTTCCTCATTTAGCTTGTATTCCGCCCCATGACTTGATGCAGTATTTCAATTGATTAAAACGCCTATCGGATACTTTACCCCAATCTGCTTTATGAATAAAATTAGCATTATTAATTGGTATTTTTCTTTTTGGCATTATTCATTCTCGTCTATTTTTAAAAGGTATTCATGAGCTCCCTTTGGTCGGTTGCCCCAAAAAGAGAAAAAGCAACGCTTTTGAAGACGAAGTAGCGAGAAGCGATAGTGCCGAAGCTACAAGGAGAAAAAAGGTCTAGCGCCTAATATTTTTTATTCAATTCCTTAAAGTTTTTCATTTGTTTTCATGAGCTCGCTGCGCTGCGGTTCTAGTCTCCACTCCTAAAAATCGATAATGTCGGTGATCTCCGCCGCAAGCTATGGTCCCTGCTCTAACGTTTGGTCTTCAAAAGCCGTGCTTTTTCTCCACAATTATTAGCGACTTCTAGCACGCTCCACCTTCAAAAAGAGATAAAGCGCGTCCTAAAAACGAAGAATTTCCACCCTAATAACTATTTGGGATTTCATATTGAAGTCATAAATCTTTAGTTTTCCAATAAAATTAAACTGACAATTCGCAAAGCAAACCTAAAATTAGGGGTTTAAATAATTTAGGGGTAAAGAAGACGATAGGCATTTTGATTAAAAAACTATTTTGAAGTAGATCGTTTAAAAAAGAAAACAAACACAAACAATAATGCTACACAGCAAAACACCACCCAAACCCAGTTGCTAAAAATAGATTGATACTCGACGACTTTACTTTGCAGTTGATCTTCTCTAATTCCTCCGTTATTTATCGCCTCTTTCTCCGACTGTGCGTAACTTAGTTTTAAAGCATTAATTTCTTTATAGCTTTGGTGAGTGGCTTGCTTTTTTTCTGTCACTAAAAGTTTCTTCAATATAGCAATTTGGTTATCCTTTTCGTTTAAGGTGTCATAGACTGCATCAAGCGCATACAAAGCATCTATTTGACCTTGTAAATTGTTCGATTCTTCGGCTACTTTTAAAGAATATGCATAGTTTACAATGGAGGAATCAAACTTCGCAACACCATAAAAGAAGTCTCCTAAATTATAATACCCTTCAGCAATGTAAAATTTATCAGCCGCTTTTTGACGGTAGGCCAAAGCGAGTTGAAAATACTGTTCTGCTTTTCGCATATTTCCAGAAACATACTCTACGATTGCCAAATTAGTATAACCATTCGCTACAGCAGGCATGTACCCAGCAGTTAGACCACTCTCCATACTTCTAGTAAAATAATCTATGGCCTGTGCGTTATCGCTTTGATTTAAATACAACTGTCCCATTAATCCATAAGCTGCGGCAAGTTTACGCATGGCTCCATTAGACAAATTGAAATCAATGTATTCTTGAATCATGCGTTTAGCCTCTTCAACCCTGCCTTGATTTAAATAAATACGACTCAAATTGAAAACAGAAAGCATTTGGAAACGCTTATCACCAGAAGCCTGTGCAAATTCAGCAGATTTATTATAGAGCATTTCTGCTTCCGTAAATTTCCCTTGGAGGTAAGATGAATTTCCGAGGTTAATATAAACTTCGGCAAGCATGGTATCGTTTTCCACTTTGTGGTAATGTTTCTTTGCTTTCTTCAGCTTTGCTTCCGCTTCTTCGAAAAGAGAATTGCTCAGCAAATAAGGGCCAATCCCTAAATTAGCCAAAGCAATAGCATTCTGATTTTTGTTTCGGATTCCTTCGCTAATTAAATCGTTAACATAGTAAAGGACACTGTCTTTTTGGTCAGATTCGAATTTGTAGAAAAAGTAATAGAACAATTCCATTTTCCTATCTAAGGAGGAAGTTTCATATTCCTCTAATTTATCGCTGATACTTTCTTGGGCATAAGAAAGATTGAAAAGGATGAGAAAACTAAAAGATATCCAAATTTTGATTTGCTTCATAACAGTAAGTATAGCATTGAGACAAAAATAGAAAAAAATGAGTCTTTAGAGCATATAGGCTCGATAATTTTAAAACTGTTGTTTAGAAACTCTTCCCATATTTTAAAGATTTGAGACACACTCGGAAAACAAGAAATATGCGAATGCATTTGTTTTGATTTCAGTTTATGAATGGCTATTTTTGTAAGAATAAAAAAAAGAATCTAATTATGGCAAATGCACATTTCAAAGTACCGGTAGCGGTCAATGAACCAGTAAACTCATACGAACCAAATTCTAAGGAGGTAAAATCTTTACTTGGTAAATATAAAGAGATGTACGATCAGGAACCAATTGATGTTCCGATGTATATAGGTGGAAAAGAAGTAACCACTTCAAACAAAAGAGCTTTAACTTCGCCACAAGAACACCAAAAAGTGTTAGGTCACTATAACTATGGTGATAAAGAGCACGTTTCTCAAGCAATTGAGGCTGCTATGGCTGCAAAAGAAAAATGGTCTAACCTTCCATGGGAAGAAAGAGCAAGTATTTTCTTGAAAGCTGCAGATTTAATTTCTGGACCTTACCGCGATAAGATTAACGCAGCAACAATGTTGGGTCAGTCTAAAAATGTTTACCAAACAGAGATTGATGCCGCTTGTGAAACAGCAGATTTCTTCAGATTCAATGTTCAATACATGTCTGAAATATATTCAGAACAACCAGAATCTTCACCAGGAGTTTGGAATAGACTAGAATGGCGTTCTTTAGAAGGGTTTGTTTTAGCCATTACTCCATTTAACTTTACTGCAATTGCGGCTAACCTTCCATCTGCACCAGCAATGTTAGGTAACGTTGTTGTATGGAAACCAGCAGAATCTCAAATTTATTCTGCAAATGTGATCATGGAAGTTTTTAAAGAAGCAGGTGTTCCAGACGGCGTAATCAACATGGTTACCACGGGAGGAGCAAATATTAGCGATGTTGTATTTAAGCACAAAGAATTCGCAGGATTGCACTTCACAGGTTCTACAGGAGTATTCCGTACATTATGGAAAACTATTGCAGAAAACATTGAAAACTACAAATCTTATCCTAGAATTGTTGGAGAAACAGGTGGTAAAGACTTCATCATGGTTCACCCGTCTTCTAAAGCTGACATGGTTGCCACAGCAATTGCTCGTGGTGCATTCGAATTCCAAGGTCAAAAATGTTCTGCTGCATCTCGTGCATACATTCCAAGTAATTTATGGGAAGATGTTAAGGAAAACGTAATTGAGCAAGTTAATTCTTTCAAAATTGGTTCGCCAGAAGATACAACGAACTTTATTACTGCTGTAATTAATGAAAAAGCTTTTGACAGCATTACAGAATACATCGATTACGCAAAAGAAAGCAAAGATGCTGAAATCATCGTTGGTGGAAATTATGACAAATCTGAAGGTTACTTTATTGACCCTACGATTATCGTAACAACTGATCCAAAGTTCAAGACAATGGTTGAAGAAATCTTTGGTCCTGTAATCACGATTTATGTTTATGATGAAAATAAATTTGAAGAAACATTAACCTTGTTGGATGAAACATCAGAATACGCATTGACAGGATCTATTATATCTCAAGACCGTTATGCTATTTCTACTGCTTTGCGCAAATTAGAAAATTCTGCGGGTAACTTCTATATTAATGACAAACCAACTGGAGCTGTTGTAGGTCAACAACCATTTGGTGGAGCACGTGGTTCTGGTACAAATGATAAGGCTGGAGCTAAACTTAACCTTTTACGTTGGGTTTCTGCACGTACCATTAAAGAAACCTTTGTTCCTGCAACGGATCACAGATATCCATTTATGGGATAATCAGTAGTATAAAATTAAATGAAGCCTCGAATGAAAGTTCGGGGCTTTTTTCATCAGACCCCTTATCAACAAATAATCATTTATAAATATACTTTCTCTTATTCGGGACATCTGCTATTTATCTTTACCTTTGTGAGTGATGAAACGATTAAAGCATTTCAAGAATAAATACATCATTACGGCCCTAGTGTTTGTAGTGTACATGTTGTTTTTAGATGACGTTGATGTTTTCAATATAATTAGACAAGAGCTTAAGTTAAACAAACTTGAAAACGAGAGAGAAATTCTTCTTGAAAAATTCACGGAAACAAAATTGACGCTTGATCAGCTTGATCATACGGATGCCCTAGAACGTTTTGCAAGAGAGGAAAAACTCTTTAAACGTGACAACGAGGATATTTTCGTAATTGTGAAAGAGTAAAAGTTCTTTCAACTCATCATCTCCACTTATAAATTCTAGAATTGTGTTTGGTATTCCTTAAAATATTTAGCTCAATAATATTTTAAATGCCTGTGCGATTCTTTAACAGTAAAAATACCTAACATATCAATAATGTGAGTTGGCGATTACCTGACCATATCCTTCGCAAATTTCTATTTCCAACCAGTTGAAAAAAGAAATTCACATTAGGATGAGATTAGGCTAGGGTAATATTTCAAGCGAGAGCTTTTTAATGTAGTATATTAATCAGAAGGTAAAGCTCCCGTTAAGCATTTTATTTTATAGAATTTATCGGTGACTAGCGTTTTAGCCCCCTCTATTTTTACTTAAAAATTTAGACCAATAAAAAAGCGCAACATTTAAAATGCTGCGCTGTATGATGTATAAAACTTGATTACTGTTAAAGCAATTCTTTATGAACAATTTGTCCTTTGGTCAAAATCTTTGACTTCGAAAAAAGGGATACGTACTCTGACTGGATAGGATCTCCTAAATGAAAACGTACAAAATTGACGAATTTATCTTTAAAAACACCTGTCTCCTCAGAATCTGTAATGGCATCGAAACTATACAAATCTATATTTTTATGCATAAACAGTTTTAACTGCTCCTTGTCATTAACAAAATCAATGTTTGCAATGATCACTTTTCTTCCGGAAGGAATTAAAGGAGCAGAAATTGGGTTTTGAAAAAGAATTAAATCAGAAGATTGAATAACGTCTTCACTATTATCTCTGATAAAACATCCTTCTAAAGCATACTCATTGTCGCTATAGCCACATTCTGTTCCTGCGTCTGATTGAATAAAAACATCAACAAACTTAGTCAACGCTCGCATGTCTTCTGGTGAAGGCATTGCCACGGTACTACAAACATCTCCTTTTACTATTCCAATATTATTCATAATTCATAGTTTTGATGAGAAACCTAAGGGAATACCCCTCTTTCCATATAGGTTTGTTGTATTCTTTCTAATGCTGCAATATATGCACCTGTTCTCCAATCTGTATCGTATTTTTTAGCAGTATTCACAGTTCTTTCAAATGCTTCATTCAACTTCTCGCTAATCATTTTCAGAACAGTGTCTATGTGATAGTTTTCACTTCTTTTGTTTTGCAGCCACTCATAATAACTTCCTGTTACACCTCCTGCATTACAAAGAATATCAGGAATTACGTCAATTCCTCTTGAAAGAAGAATCTTTTCTCCATCCACATCCGTTGGTCCATTTGCTCCCTCAGCAATTAATTTTGCTTTGATCAGGTGCGCATTGGCCTCAGTAATTTGATTTCCTAAAGCTGCAGGGATAATAATATCACAATCTAAGGAAAAGAACTTGTCATTGTCCATTTTGTCAGCGTCATCATATCCACTAATCAAACCACTATTGTTTCCAACGTGATTATGTAGCTTTTCAGTATCTATCCCCTCTTCATTAAAGATAGTTCCACTGGCGTCTTGTACAGCAACTAATTTCGCACCCAGTTCTTCCATAAAATGAGAAGCCCAAAAGCCCACATTTCCGAAACCTTGAACGATGTATTTCTTTCCGGCCAACTCTATACCTTTTAGTTTTGCCCAAGATTTTATAGAGGCCACGACTCCATAACCCGTTGCTCTGTCTCTACCGTTTAATCCACCCGAACCTACAGGTTTTCCAGTTACCACGTGTAAATTCAACATTCTCGTTGAAGGTGATTTTGTAGAAGCAAATGTATCGGCAATCCAAGCCATTATTTGTGGATTAGTATTTACATCTGGTGCAGGAATATCGACATCAGGACCAATATTTTCTCCAAGAGAATAAGTGAACCGTCTTGTAATTCTTTCCAACTCTCCTATCGAATAGAGCTTCGGGTCAATGGATACACCACCTTTACCACCTCCGTAAGGCAAACCAACTAGTGATGACTTCCACGTCATCCATATCGCGAGCGCTCTCGCTGCGTTAATATCTACAGTTGGGTGAAATCTTAAACCACCCTTATAAGGACCAAGAGAATTGTTGTGCTGAACACGATATCCGTTAAAAACTTCAATTCTACCATCATCCATTTTTACTGGAAAATGAACACTTATCTCACTGTTTGTAGAAGCTAAAATCTTGCGGATTCCTTTATCTAACCTCATTATATCTGCAGCATGATTAAACTGCCGCATAACGTTATCGTACATTTCCGGTTTTTTCTTTTTCTTAGCGTCTTCCATTTTTGATTTTTTGCTTGATTCAAGGAGCTTAGTTCATTTAGGCTCCATTTCTATTTCTTTCAATATCAAATATAATATTTTGATATTTCTAAGTGCTCATTTATTTTAACTTTTTAGTTTAAGAACTCTCAAAGCCAATCTATTCTGTATTTTGTGGGACAAAAAAAACAGTTTAAACAGGAGAGTTCAAGCTTTTTGGTAAAAACTAAAAGGGTTAAACTAGTACTCAGTTTTATCCACTTTTTCTTCCCAGTTCTGAAAAGCAACAATAGCTTCTTCTCTCATAAACTGACTTGTTTTCACACGCCTTTTCTCAACAGAAACATTTAACTCATCATAAATAAATGAATCATCAAAGCCAATATCTGCCGCATCCTTTTTTGTATTAGCAAAATACAACTCATCCAATCTGGACCAGTAAATAGCACCTAAACACATAGGACAAGGTTCACAAGAAGAATAAATTTCGCAGCCTACTAATTCGAAAGTATTTAATGCTTTACAAGCCTTCCTGATTGTATTTACTTCTGCATGCGCGGTTGGGTCATTGTCTATGGTAACACTATTTGAGCTTTCAGCAATTATTTTTCCATCTTTCACTATGACAGCACCAAAAGGGCCGCCTCCATTGGCTACACTTTCTTTGGAGAGCTCAATTGCCCTTCTCATATACTCTTTTTGTAAGTCCTTCATTTAATTCTATTTTTTATAAATGTAGAAAAACAAAAGACAATTCAAAAGTTTTGTGCAATCGTCTTTTGAATATGACCCAAATCAAAATTAGGCGTGACCTACTGTAAAAAACAAAGCACCCATTCCGAAATCAGAATGAGTGCTTTAATGTTATGATTACCCACAACTTAAATATGAGTTCTTAAGTTTAATTAGTCGTTGGTCGGAAACAGACGAATTTTATAAAATAGATTATTTTTGATGAGAGTTGAATTTATTTTTATGAGGTAATGCCTTAGTATCAGGCGATTAAAAATAAAGGGAACTATCGTAAAAAGAAATATTTTTAATTTTGATGTGTTTCCGTCCAGACACTAATTACTAAACATATCTTTTACACGTTGAAAGAAACCTTTCTCTTTACCATCCGGATTAGGTTGAAAGTTTTCGCTTTCTCTCAACTTTTCCATCATATCTTGCTCCTCTTTCGAAAGTGATTGCGGTGTCCAAATATTAATATGAACAAACTGATCTCCTGTTCCGTAATTCTGAACACTTGGCAAACCTTTTCCCTTTAAGCGCAACATTTTACCACTTTGAGTTCCTGGTTCTATCTTAATACGCGCTCTACTTTTAATTGTTGGCACTTCAATAGAAGCTCCTAAAGCGGCATCAGCAAAGTTAATGAAGGCTTCATAATGAACGTTTTGTCCATCACGACGTAATTCTTCATGCTCTTTTACTTCGATCACCACCAATAAATCTCCTGCGATTCCGTCAAATGGTCCAGCGTTTCCTTTTCCACTTACCGAAAGTTGCATTCCATCTTCTACTCCTGATGGAATATCCAATTCGATCACCTCTTCTTTTCGCTCTAGTCCTTGACTGTCTGCTCCAGATGGCTTTTTGTCAATTATTTTCCCTGTTCCTTGGCAATTCGGACAAGTTGAAGCCGTTTGCATTGCTCCGAGGAAGGTTTGCGTTACACGATTTACCCTACCTGCTCCGTTACAAGTAGAACATTCTTTGAAAGTAACACCAGCGGCATTGACCAACTTGTTTACGCGAATTTTCTTTTTCACGCCATCGGCTACCTCATCTAGCGTTAGCTTAATTTTCACACGAAGATTGGTTCCTTTGGCAGTTCTTTGACGAGCGCCACCGCCGCCTCTTCGACCTCCAAAACCACCACCTCCGCCACCGAAGATGTCACCGAATTGAGAGAATATGTCATCCATATCCATCCCACCGAAGCCTCCGCCTCCGCCAGATCCATCAACACCTGCATGACCAAATTGATCGTAGCGTTGTTTTTTCTGAGCATCTGCTAAAACCTCGTATGCTTCTGCTGCTTCTTTAAATTTATTCTCCGCCTCAGCATCATCAGGATTTTTATCAGGGTGGTACTTTAAGGCGAGTTTACGGTATGCTTTCTTAATTTCAGGAGCAGTCGCAGAACGACTTACACCCAACACTTCATAATAATCTCTTTTCTCGCTCATAATATATTTTATTGACCTACTACGACCTTCGCGTATCGCAAAACTTTGTCATTTAAGAAATATCCTTTTTCTACTACATCCACCACTTTTCCTTTCATTTTTTTGTCGGCAGGAATATTTGTGATGGCTTCATGGTGATCGATATCAAAAGTTTCCCCTTTGCTATCCATTGCTTTCAAACCTTTGGCCGTTAGAATGTTGCTAAACTTGTTATAAATCAACTGGAAGCCTTGCTTAATTGCATCTGCATCATCCGAAGTTTGATTATTTTCGATTGCTCTCTCAAAGTCATCCAAAATAGCTAACATGTCTTTGACAACACCTTCACTAGCATTAGAAATTAGGTCTCCTTTTTCTTTGATCGTTCTCTTTCTAAAGTTTTCAAAATCAGAATACAAACGCAAATACTTATCGTTTAAACCTGCGATTTTATTCTCTAGTTGCTGTTCAACTGTTAACTCCTGAGCAGCCTCTTCAGTACTTTCATTCTGAGTTCCCTCAGTCTCTTCAGCCTTATTTTGTGTATCAGTAGCCGCTTGCTTTTCTTGCTCAGCCGCTTCGTCTCTATCTTGTTTTCCCATTTTTATCTTTTTTAAACCGGAAAGCAACACTCAAATTCATTGCCATTGTGCTTATCGGGACAATCTGTCAGCGCTTGTCTATTTATATTGAAAAACTGTCAGCATTTGCAGACAAAAAACCATGACAAATAGCCTTTTCTAGACATCTCAAAAAAAGCTGTTTAATATTAGAAGGAAATGATAATATATAAGGCCGAATAGAAAAATAGATTTTAGCCAATTAGTCGTTAGAGAGAGTTTAGAATATTAGACCTTAGACAAAAAACGCTTTACTTTCCGAATAATAATTTTTTAGAAGCTAATTCTGATAACTATCTGAACAGGTGTTTTAATCTAGATTGTTCAGCGGGAGTGCGTTTTCAATTATTTCTGAGACCAACAAAAAGGGAGAAAACTGAAAGCTTATTCAAAATCAAAACTCGTTAAGATAGAGACAGTAATATCCGTCTTTAATTTCGTATTTTTGAAATTCAAAATAAAACTCATGAAAATATTATTATCTCCAGCAAAGTCTTTGGATTACGACCAGAATATTGAAACTCCTTTTACTGAAAAAGCGCATTTTTTAGAAGAGGCTGATTATTTGGCGAAAAAGCTTCAAAAAATGTCAAAAAAGCAGATAGGAGAACTCATGAAAATTTCAGAAAACCTAAGTGATTTGAATCACCAACGTTACCAAGATTGGGAAAAACCGACTTCTTTAAATGATAATGCAAAACCCGCAGTAACAGTTTTTACAGGAGAGGCCTATAAAGGACTTGATGTTTCAACATTTTCTAAGAAAGATTTTGAAAATGCTCAAAAAGACTTGATGATTTTATCTGGGTTATATGGAATTTTAAAACCATTGGATTTAATGTTTCCATACAGATTAGAAATGGGAACACGATGGAATGTAACTTCAAAAACAAAGAACCTTTATGAATATTGGGGAAGTAAATTAGCGAAATTCATCAATGAAGAAACCGAAAAAGATGAAGTAATCATCAACTTAGCTTCCAATGAATACTTTAAAGCAGTAGACAAAAAAGTTCTAAAACCGAGAATTATCACTCCAGTCTTTAAAGATTTAAAAGGCGATGAATTTAAGGTGATAATGATGTACGCAAAACACGCACGTGGTGCTATGACGAGAGATATTATTCAAAATCAATACAAAGATGTGGAAGATTTGAAAGGATATAATGTGGATGGATATAGTTATAGTGAGGAGATGTCGGGTGAGGATGAATGGGTGTTTGTGAGATAAATATTAATTACGAATTCAATCACTCTCAGATTATAAAATTCAATTTACTTATTATTTTGAGAATTCTAGAATTATTTTTTCAAGGCGAGTAATTCGCTTTTGCAATACAGCTTCTTTTTCATCGGTTGACTCCGTCTTTGCAAGTCGTTCCTCCAGTTCAAAAATGTAAAGTGTTAGTTACTCAACTTTTTCGACTAACAACCTATGAATATTCCATAAGAATTAGTGTTTAATTTCGCTGAAGTTAGGTTAAGTTAAAAGCAAATAATTTTAAGCTAAAAATCTAATTCTTGTTAAAAAAGCAACGATCAATGGATGTTTTTAAACAATGAATAGCTTTCGATGTAGAGCTACGAAACAAAGTCGCCACTATTCCCTACTCAAACCTCTTTACTAATCTACCGAATTTTTTATTTCCCTACCAAATCCCTATATTTGCGGGAGCCTTGGTGTTTTGACAGACATAACACATTTTATAAATTATAAAAAACAAATTATATGAATACAACAACAGAAAAGTTATCCTCGGAAGACATAATCAAAATGGAAGAAAAGTACGGAGCGCACAATTATCATCCGTTACCAGTTGTTTTAGCCAAAGGTGAAGGTGTTCACGTTTGGGATATTGAGGGGAAACATTATTACGATTTTCTTTCTGCTTATTCTGCTGTAAATCAAGGTCATTGTCATCCGCACATTATTGGAGCTTTAAAAGAGCAAGCTGAAACATTAACTTTAACTTCTCGTGCGTTCTATAATGACGTATTGGGTCCTTTTGAGAAATATGCAACTGAGACTTTCGGTTTTGATAAAATTTTAGCAATGAATTCTGGTGCTGAGGCGGTAGAAACAGCGATTAAAATTTGTAGAAAATACGCCTACGAAAAGAAAGGTATTCCAGAAGATCATGCGAAAATTATTGTTTGTGAAAATAACTTCCATGGAAGAACAACAACAATTATCTCTTTCTCAAATGACGATAATGCACGCGATAATTTTGGTCCTTACACTCCTGGATTTATAAAAATTCCTTACAACGATACAGCGGCTTTAGCAGAAGCATTAAAACAAGATAATGTTGCAGGATTCTTGGTTGAACCAATTCAAGGTGAAGCGGGAGTTTTTGTTCCAGACGAAGGTTATTTGGCTGAAGTAAGAAGACTATGTACAGAAGCTGATGTTTTGTTTATTGCTGACGAAGTACAAACAGGTATTGCAAGAACAGGTAGTCTTTTAGCTGTTTGTGGAGATTGTTCATGTGGTTCTAAATGTGAGCAAAAAGCACCAACTTATGTTCGTCCAGATATGGTTGTTTTAGGAAAAGCAATTTCTGGTGGAGTTTATCCTGTATCAGCTGTTTTAGCGGATGATCACATTATGGGCGTTATTCAGCCAGGTCAACACGGTTCTACTTTTGGAGGAAATCCTTTAGCAGCTGCGGTTGCGGTTGCTGCTTTAGAAGTAATCAAAAATGAAAACTTAGCGGCAAATGCTGATAAAATGGGGAAATTGTTCCGCAAGGAAATGAACCGCATCATAGAAGGAACTAACTTAGTTAACAAAGTACGTGGTAGAGGTTTATTAAACGCAATTTTAATCAACGATACAGAAGAAAGTACAACTGCTTGGGATTTATGTATGGCAATGAAAGAAAACGGTTTGATCGCAAAACCAACACACGGAAATATTATTCGTTTTGCTCCACCATTGGTAATTACCGAAGAGCAATTGATGGATTGTGTTGCGATAATAGAAAAGACAATTACTGAATTTAAAAAGTAGAATTTGCATATAAAACAAAATATCAAATTCTGATTTTATAGAAGGTTTTATATATTTCAGAAAGCTGATTTCGATTATTCGGAATCAGCCTTTTTTTTGGATAGACTTATGGGTGCTACCCTGATTTCAATGGAATTTCACGTGCAATTGAGAATAAGCCATTAAAATCAGGGTAGAACCAACTTATGAATTTCTACTTTTTTGAAAGTAAAGGGTGCTCTAATAAAAAGAATAGAGCAACACCTTTAACGGCCACAAACAAATCATCTTAAAACCCCATTAATTTCTTTACCTGATTTGTATTTTGCTTTGTAGTCAGATTTTCTAAAAGAAGAAAAGCTACCTCCAAGGCTGTGGAGGGTCCGTGAGAGGTAATGATTCTATTGTCAGCAACAATTTGCTCGTTTACCACATGCGCCCCAAAATCTTCTAACGATTTCCTCCTGTCTGGATTACCGTATGTTGTCGCATTTTTACCTTTTAAAATTCCGCTTTTGCCTAAAGGAAGAGCACCAACACAAATCGAAGCAATGATTTTATCTTTAGAATGAAAAGATCGAATTAAATTTTGAATTTTTTCCCCATAAGCGTCTTTGTAGAATCCATATTGCTCGAATCCACCTGGAATAGCAAGCGCATCGTAAGCGTTGACATCAATTTCATCGATCAAAAAATCAGCAATGAAAGTTTGATTGAAAGTACTTTTAATTTCTTTTTTTAGTCCACAGGTAAATAATTGAGTCCTTCCGTTTCCTTCTTCAAGGTTCCATCCAATGACATCAATAAAGGCGCTGGCTTCTAGAAGTTCAAATCCTTCTGCTAAAACGAGGAGTACTTTTTTCATATTTTAGACACATTTAAAAATTCAAGGATCAAAAGATCAATGTATTAAACAATTACGAATTTAATCAATCTGGAAGAATCAATTTGAAACTACACATTCTTAGTAATTATTTCTCTTCCACAAATCCATCCCAACGCTTCATGTAATGTATAAAATCTTCCCCTAGTCCTTCTTGTTTTAAGTAATCCTCCGATACTGGAGTTTTTACGGGTTCAAAATTCGGATTTTCTATAACTTTCTTCGCAAAATCATGGTGTAAAATAGCCGATTGACCAATGGAAACGAAGTCGATTCCTGAAGATAGCGCTTGATGAACATCTTGACCATTTTTGATTTTTCCAGCAACTGTTAATTTGATATTCCCATAATCAAGCTCTATAAAATGATCCATTAAAGATTGATCTTGATACTCTTCCACTTCGGGCATTTTGAAAACATCCCACAAAGAAATATCTAAAAAATCAATTTTATCTTCTTTAATAAAACGTTGACAAACTTCTTTCACTTCTAATAAATCCATTCCAAATCTTTCTGGAGAAAGTCTGACACCCAACAAAAACTCTTCTCCGCATGACTTCCTTATTCCTTCAACAATTTCAAATAAAAGGCGAGATCGATTTTCTAGGCTCCCACCATATTCATCCGTTCTGTAGTTGATTTCAGCACTTAAAAACTGTGTAAGAATATAACCATGTGCGCCATGAACCTCCACTCCATCATAACCTGCTTTCTTTGCACGAATGGCAGCATCTATGAAATCTATTTTTAATTGCTCAACTTCTTTGGCACTTAATGCTCTCGCACCCGTTTTTTCATTGACAGAAGGACAAACAGGAGCTTCACCGATTAACTCCTTAGGCGTTCGCATTCCTGCATGATGAAGCTGAACCACAGCTAAACTTCCATGCGATTTTATTTCAGCTGCCAATTTTCTATGACCTTCAATATGCTTATCTGAGAATATTCCCAATTGTCCTGGAAAACCTTGTCCAATTTTTTGAACATGAGAAGCACAAGTCATAACTAGACCAAACTGTCCTTTTGCTCGCATAGACAACCAATTAAATTCGTCATCAGAAAGCGTTCCGTCTTCATGACTTTGCGTATTGGTCATAGGTGCCAACATGAATCTATTTTTCATTATTGAACCATTTTTAAATTGAACTGGAGTTTCTGGAGAATTTTTCATTTGAAATTTATTTGAGCTTTAATAAGGTAAGAATAACAAAGCTAAAAATCTTTTGTTTAATCTCAACAATACTTCAAATTGAAGAATTAAGCTTTTAGATAAGACTCAAGACAAATCCGAGTAAAGCGCCCCCTATTACGATAAAAGCACTGTTCATTTTCTTAAAAACGAAAACACTAACTATGCTTGAAACAGCGATTAAAATCGTTTTCCAATCTGTAAGCGTATCTTTCCCCATTTCCACGCAAACAGCAACAATAACCGCTACTGCGGCAATATTTACGGCATTCAAAAACGCAGCCATCATTTTAGATTTACGCATACGAGGAATAAGCGGATTGAGAATACTTACGAAGACAAAAGACGGAAGAAAAATTCCAACAGTGGCGGCCACTGCACCCCAAAAACCGCCCATTTGCCAACCAATAAATGTGGCTGTCGATAAAACTGGACCAGGAGTAAATTGGCCCACCGCAACGGCGTCAATCAACTGTTGACGGGTGAGCATTCCTGTGTTCACTAACTCAGCATCTAAAAAAGCAAACAATACATAACCACTCCCATAGAGCAAAGCGCCGACCTTTAGGAATATCCATAGCATTTTAAAAACGCCAGTCGAAAAAGCTACTTGCAGCAAAATAAGCGGTGCAATACTGTACAGCTTATCCTTTGGTTTTCGAACAAAATACAATGCCAACCCCAGAAATCCACAAGCAAATAAGGCTATAATTTCGTTAAGTCCGAGCAAACAAGCTATTAATGTAAGTCCTCCTAAAATCCCCAGTTCAATGTTCTTCAAGGCTTTTTTTCCTAATCGGTAAACAGCACCTAAAATAATGGCAATAACAGCAGGTTTTATTCCATAAATAAAAGGTTCAACTTTCGGCATTTGGCCGTATTGCTGATACAAATAAGCCAGAACCATTGTAATTACAACTGCGGGAAATACGAAACAAACTCCGGCAACGATCAAACCCTTCCACCCTGCTCTTTCATGACCACAATGCATTGTCATCTCTGTGGAGTTTGGGCCTGGAATTAGGTTAGTTGCTCCTACCATATCCAAAAAATGCTGTTGCGTCATCCATTTCCGTTTTTTCACTACTTCATCCTCCATCATCGCAATATGAGCAGCAGGCCCACCAAAGGCTATACTTCCCAATTTGAAAAACAATTGTGCCACTTCCTTTAACCGACTATTCATTTTGATGTGCTATTTTTTAATGTGATACAGCAAAACTATACAATAACACTCCAAAAAGATGGTCTATATGAAAATACAATGGTACGGTCAGTTGTTTTCTTTACGGAATGCGAGCGGTGTTTTAGTTACGTGCCGCTTGAAGTATTTTGAGAAATGAGAATTATCCTTAAAATCCAGTTGGAGAGATATTTCATTCACTGTAAAATCTGTGTAAAGCAGCAGCCGTTTTGCTTCGCTAATTATGTGTTCTGACAAAATTTCGGAAGCGGATTGCCCTTTTTCCTTTCTACAAATCGCATTTAAATTTTGAGGTGTAGTATTCAAAAGAGCAGCAAAATAACTGACTTTATTGGTTAATTTATTTTCTTGGTTTAATAAATCAATATAAGCCTGAAAAATAGAATTATTCCCATTTTTAGGAACTTTATACACTACCGATTCTAGTAGTTTGGCCAGTAGCGCTTTGAGTAATCCATCGCTTATTAGTCGATTTGAATCTTTATTTCTGGAAAACTCTTTTAATAAAAGCGTGTAAATCTCCATAGCTGAATCGTCTTGGGGAAACAAGCAGTTATGGAAACTGAGATTAGAAATCAATCTTTTTACGTCCTTATCTAAGCAATTCTCGATGAATGACTTTTTAATGATCAAAACAAATCCTTCCGGCTCTTTAGTGATGTCCCAAAAATGAACTTGTTCTTTGCGAATGGTAAACACAATAGGTGGTTTTATTGCGTATTGCTTAGTATCAATCGTATGAAATCCCGCACCTTTTGTGAGGTAAATAATTTCGAAATAACTATTGTGTTTGTGCGGTGTTGTTTTACGAATGTGCTTTCTGAACGGAGCAAGTTTAATTCCTTCAGCTGTATTGGATCTATCTTTAACCTCAAGTTCGATTCTCATTTCATTGAAATTTCAATTGCATTATCAAAAAGCACCTATTTCTTTCATTCAAAACAATCTTACTTCCATCAATACCCTGAAAGCAGAAGGCAAGCAAGCTTATTTTTTGTAAACGTACTTAGTGTTATTCTGCGCTGGAGCTGATTCTTTTGGCTTAGGGTTTGTCTTAGGCTTTGAAATCTTCTTTTTTACGGCCTTAACATTTTCTCCTCTCACCATTCCTTCTCCACCATTGAATCTTTTTAAATTTTTCAGATAAAGTTGTTCTACCTTATCTCTTGCCCAAGGCGTTTTCCTTAGAAAGTTTAAACTTGACTTTTTCGTTGGATTATTCTGAAAGCAATTGATTTTGATTCGATCTCCCAAAGCTTCCCAACCGTAATGGTCAACTAGAGTATCTAAAATCGTGGCTAACTTAACGCCATGAAGCGGATTATTGGGTTGCTCTTGAGTTTTATTTTCTTCTTCCATGTATTTAGTAAATGAATAATTTTAAAGTAAAATACCCTTTCTCAAATCTATTAATTTTCTTAGCTATTTCGCTACAGGACGAAAATATATCAAGAATAGCATCGGGTTTAAATTACTTTTTTGCGCTCATCCTCTTAATTTTTAACCGCCTGTTTCCTTTCAGCTACTCCTAAGAAAGCTACTTTGCTAAAGTAAGAAAATCATATCAAACTTAAAACTTTGCTTAAATGTCTGAAGGAGTTGTAATACATAAATCTTAAACAAAAAAACCTGAAAACGAAATTCTCGTCTTCAGGTTAATATTGTTTTCAAATCCTGATTAAGGATTAAGCACAAAGCGCTATTTAGTCACAAATTCCATCTGGTGTGCAGCTTTGACCTTGTGTTATTTCTAATTTAGAAACGGGGTTAAGCTTTCTCCATTCTGTATATGCTTTTTCCAAGTTTTGCGTGAAGGCTTGAGCAGGTTGTGCACCAGAAACGGCATATTTTCTGTCCATCACAAAAAATGGAACACCTTGAACTCCAACCTGGCGCGCTTCTTGAATATCTGCTTTTACAAGATCTTCGTATTTTTTATCGCTTAAAGCCGTTTGAACTTCAGACTTTTCTAACCCGATTTCTTTTCCTAAAGCGACAAGAGTTGCTTGGTCTGCAATATTCTCTCCATCAGTAAAAAACGCACGAAACAAAACCTCCTCTGCCTCACTTCCCAAGCCTTTGGCTTTGGCAAATTGCAATAATTTATGGGCATTTAAGGAATTTACCATTACCGATTTATCAAAATTGTACTCCAAGCCCACTTGTTTTGCCGATGCAGTAACATTGTCCAACATCCCTTTCACCTGTTCCTTGGCCATCCCCTTGTTTATCACAAGATATTCTGCGTAACTCTCTTTAGCTACTTCGGGAATGCTTGAATCTAATTGAAAACTTTTCCAAACCACATCGATGTATTCTTTATCTGCAAACTGTGCTAAAGCAGTTTCAAAATTTCTTTTTCCGATATAGCAAAAAGGACACATCACATCACTCCAAATCTCTACTTTCATTTTATTTTCCATATTCGTTGCTTTAATTTGTTTTGTCTCTTCCAGTTTTTGTGGCTTATTTTCTTCGGACTGAGCACATGATAGAAAGCTAAAGCCGAATAAAGCCAGAAACCAAAAAGCAGACTGTATTGATATCTTATTCATATAAATATATTTTCAGATTGTTTTAATTAAAATTAATCAACTTCAAACCTACGGCAAATAAATTGATTTCACCTCATGACTTTCATGTTGGAAACTACCTAGACACTTTGAAATCTTTAGTCTAATAAAATTCTCAAATAAAGCATTCTTATAAATGGCCTCCTTGGTTTCTGATTTTATTTGCGAACGACATGTAAGACCAAGGTATAAGCAAAAAAGAGCTAGGTGTTTTGATTTTTTAATCTTACTTCTGGAGATAAACACACAGAAAGATCAGCAGCGCACCACAACTGTCATCCTTACAAGAGCTGAAAATTAAGATTTTCAAATCTGGAAGGGTCTGACCAAGTTAAAGAGAGTACTTTTTATGGTAGCATATTAAATAGCTGGTAAAGTCCCCGATAAGCATTTATTTTAATCAATTATCCAACATTTCACTTCGTTTCAGAATGAGGTCTTAGCGTTAATCTATCATAGGTAACAAAGAAGAATATGGGAACATCATCAATATTATATTCTACCAAAGCCCCTTTTTGCCCAAAGGCGAAAATTTTTCCGAAGCGTTTAACTGTTCTATCCACACCATTGTCATCTACAATATCGTCTTCATAAAAAACTTCTGAGCCAATATTGAATTTTGTTTCTACTCCGGATTTGCTTTTTGTTCTAAAAAATAACTTTCTTTTGGGCACACGTCTAATGAGCATTCGATCGCGGACACTTGTTACCAATACTTTTGCCTGAGTACGGCCATAACCCACTATTTTCCCCAACTTATATTCCCCTTGGTATTTAAAATAAACCACCTCGTTGTAATCATTATACCCTTCCTTAGCTACCATTGTAGATCCTAAAGGAAAACTCTGTGATTCTGATTTTGCAATTGCACTGGTATTAAAGTCAATAATATCTGCTGAGACAACAACTTTATTTTTTGAAACCACTGGAAAAAAAGAACGCTTAAAATCTACCGAAACATTGGCCAACGCCTGTCCCGCTTTCAATGGATAGTTTTTGTACAAATTTCTTTTGGCTTCAAGAACTAAGGCGTCTGTGGCAACTCCACCGAGACCAAAGACCTTAAATGTTTCCGATGTTCCAACGGCATAATCTACAACCTTGAAATTGGCATCGCTTAATGCTGCATTTCCTGTCATTACACCAGAATGAAAAGCACAAGAGTTTAGAAATGTAGCGAAAACGCAGAAGGATAATAAACGAATTAAGTTTTTCATAGTAGGATTACTTTGCTTTTTGATCTGTTCTTATTCCTTGTGAATATACTAATTCTAAATCTTCTTACTATCTTCATGGCATGAAAAATTCAATTTTATATTTAAGTGTACTTACGATTTTCCTTTTAAGCTCTTGTGGAAATTATGATTCCGGCCCAAAAACCTCAAAATCTTTTCCAGTTTCTGAATTTTCAACGCTGGAGTTAGAAGTGGTTGGTGAGATTTATTTCGAACAATCGGATAGTTTTTACATGCATGTTGAAGGCGGTGCAAATCTCATTGAAGATTTAAAGGTTTCAAGCGGTGATGATGAGCTTGAAATAGAATTACGAAACAAGGATAAATACACCGAAAAGAAAAACGAACTAAAAATTATAGTGGGCTCACCTCATCTTTCAAATGTTATTTTTAATAGTGTGGGTTCTTTATACATTGAAAAGAACTTTAAAGGAGACGAACTGAATGTTGAAAATAATGGAGTGGGCGAAATTAAAATAAATGATGCCCATGTAACGACCATAAATTTAATTTCGAAGGCGGTTGGAACCATTGAAGCCAAAGGAACAGCTGTGAATGCTTTTGTTAGTTCAAATGGAGTTGGAGAAATTGACAGCAGAGACCTTAAATCTAAAAAGGCAGTTGTAGAATGCGACGGAATTGGAAACCTAAAGGTTCATGCTTCTGAAAGCATAGATATTTCAATTTCTGGAGTTGGGAATGTTGATTTTTATGGGAACCCTTCAGATGTAACCACTAATATTTCGGGTTTAGGGAAAGCGAAGAATATGGATAAGTAATTAGTGTTTGAACGGAAACACAGCAAAATTAAAAACAGTTCTTTTTATAAAACTCGTTTGTTTCCGAGCAACCAATAATTAGATTTTGTGGTTACCCGCTATCACACCAGTTATATATAATAGTAATAACTAGCTATAAACTATGACTTTGAAGCCAAATTAATTTTTAACGATAATCAAAAAGAGTTTCCTCAGTCGTTAAACTCCTTCTGAATGACAGGTGTTTTATATTATAGATTGGGGAAATTTCCCGAAGCGAAGCTTCAGCAAATTTCCCCACCTAACTATGCTATCGATTGTCATTCCGAAAATACCTAGTATTGGGGAATCTATTTTGTTGTTTAGAAAATCTTCAATAAGTCATCTTAAGCTAAACTCAAAGATTTTAAATTGAAATTAGTGGTAACTTTAGGTGGAGTCAATTAGATTTAACATGGAAAGACCAACTCAAAAAAGTTGGTCTTTTTGTTTCTTTGTATTTTAGACTTTTTCTTTCTCTAAGTTTTTTATCAAAAGCGACTTTACCTCTGTGTTGACATAGTCCTTTGCCTCGGCAAATGAAATTCCGTAGACTCTTTTGATGTTTCGCAATTCCTCTGGAAAAGCAGAAAGTAATTGATCATAGTATGAGTCCAAGGTTTCTTGATTAGGCATTTCAAAATCTATGTGTAATTGAAATCTTCTCATCAAAGCAGAATCTATAATTTCTGGATGATTGGTTGCACAAATCAATACTGCATCCTTGGGGTAATAATCCATCAACTGAATAATGGTGTTCACCAATCTTCTCATTTCACCAACATCTTTATCACTGTCCTCACGGGCTTTTCCGATTTGATCAAATTCATCCAAAAATAGAACAGATTTATCTCTACCTGCTTTATCGAAAACCAATTTTATATTTTGAGAAGTTTCTCCAATTCTTGAACAAACAATATTACTCAAATTAAGAATCAAGATTTTCTTTCCTAGCGCATGAGCAATGGCTTTTGCCGTCGTCGTCTTTCCACATCCAGAACTTCCTTGAAGCAGTACTTTATTGTTGACAGGTAAATTGTATTTTGTGAGTTCATCTACATATTTATACTCTCTAATCAGTTGTTGAATCTGGCTTTGACTCTCTGGATTGAGGAAAACATCTGCTAAAGCAACGATTTCTTTGTCTCGAATTACAAGGTCATGAATATCCATGGTGAAATAAATTTGAGTGCAAAGATACGAATTAGAGGAATAATGATTAATGGTTAAGGTCTAATTATTAACGTGGTTTTTTTCGGGGGTTGCGCTGTAATGGAACGCGGAATAATGATTAATGTTTAAGGTTTAATTATTAACGTGGTTTGCGCTGTAATGGAACGCGGATTTTGACGGATTTTGTTTTTCTAAAAATAGTAATAAAAAAATCTGCGAGTATCAGCGTTGCTTCTTGAAGCACCTGCGTCATCCGCGTTCCGTTATCCCAACCGAATCAACCCGTTTGAGTCGCACCAATCGTAAATTATAATTGAAGATTAACTGCGTTGAGAACTAAAGCCGTTCGTAATTACTTTTTTTCTCTTTCCAAAAGGTAAAAAGCTAAATCGTTCGACGCCTTTTGGTACGCATATTTTGGACTAAACGAATTCTCATTCTTCTTATAAAAAGCGCGCAATGTTGGAGGAGCCACAAACTGAATATCCACCTTGGTGTACATTTGAATCAATCCTTCGATTTTAAAAGAAATAGGTGAAGCAGCAAAATTACCTTTAGTTCCTCTTTTAATTATTCCTATTTCATCAAAAGAGTTTCTCTCCAGAAAAGCGTGTATAGTTTCAAAGACATTCTGAACTTCTTTGGAATCCAAATGATCTTTTAATTGAACTTTCTTCAATTTATCTGAGATCTCGAAAATTCCAGACTCCGTTTTTTCCAGTCCGCTAAAAATTGCTGTGCTTCCTTCTATTGATATTCCTAATGCTTTCATTTAATGTTATTCTAATTTGAATTCACAATATAAGCATTGTATTTTTCAAACCACGGCACTATTCAATATTGATAGTGACCGTGGAATGCAACTTTATGTTTTACGTAATCACAGTTTCCGCCGGACTCCTTGTCAACCATCCTCTTCTACTGGCTGTTAGAATAGCATAAGGAGTTATCCAGAAAAGCGTAAACAGGTAAAAAATATTGTAAGTAAAAATCCATAATGAATGCCTTTTACTATATTTTATCGCATAATACATCGCTGGAATCAGAGAGAATAATGCAATACTAATTATCGTAGAACTGATGAATAAGAGAGGGTACATTACCAGACTAATGAGCATGATGATTAAAGAAGGATAAGCTGTTAAAATCGACAACCACTGATTGGTTAACAAAATTCTTGGGCTTGTTTTATTCCCACTCCTGAAGTCTTTAAATGCAAATTTTGTCATCATGATATTCTCGCGTACATTACTTCTTTCCCACCTTGTAAACATTTTCCTTAAAACACTGTAATTTTCTGGAATATTGGTTGCTACGCTGGCATTACTTTGGAACATAGTATCATATCCTTGTTTCAAAATCATATTTGTCATCGCTCTATCTTCTCCAATATCCGTATTGACTCCCATAAAAGTCTGGTTTATCCATTCTTCCAGACAACTCATTACAGCCTCTTTTTTATAAGCAGACAGTGCTCCTGGAGTGCATAAAACGCTTTTCATGTTTCCTTGAGCCGCACGAATAAACCCAAAACTATACGCAAAACTTACATTCAGCATTTTTGGAATAATTGCTTTTTTCGCATTTTGAATTTTGACATTTCCTGCTACTGCTCCACATTTCGGGTTCACAACAAAAGGAGAAACCAAGTTCCTTAATGTATTCCCATAAATTAAAGAATCACTATCGATTGTTACCATCACATCTCCAGTTGCGATTTTGAATCCTCTGTAAAGCGCATGTCTTTTACCTTTGTTTTCTGGTTGTTGATAGATAGACAAGAACTCTCCTAGTTCCGAATTTGCTTTTTGCATCCATTCCCAAGTATCGTCTTTACTTCCATCATCAATAGCAATCAGCTGAATTTTATCTTTAGGATAGTTGCTCTTGGCAATACTTTTTAAGGTATCAAAAACGAAAGCTCCCTCGTTATATGCAGGAACGATAATTGTTAGATTTGGCAGTTCTTTATCTCTAACAGATTGAACTGGCTTATATTTTAAAAAGTTCACCAATAAGAAAATGAAAAACAAAATTTTGAAAGTCAAAATTGAAACCGTGAAATAAAAAAGTACGCTCACGAATGTCGAATTAAATCGAAGCTTTCTTATTTCTGAGAACTGATCTTGGAAATGAAATAAAATAAATCCAGATCCCACAATTATTAATAAAGTATTAATTAAAATACTGTAATCTAAAAACGAGAAAACTGTCTTCGTTTTTAATTTGTTTATTTTTCTTACGACCATAACTTAAAGTGTTGAAAAGTGAATAATATAAATTTGTGTAGTACTTGGTTCAACTAAAAACCTATGCTAACATAAATCATATATCTCACTCATGCCGTGGTCTATAACAAATTTTGGCCTCTGGTAACATTCGTTAACTTTTAAGAAAACGCATAAAAACCTCAATATTTTTATCACTCAAAAGACTTGTTTACAAGGAGTATGAATAGAAAAACATAAAGGTAAAACGGCGAAAACAAAAGAATTTTGATAACATAAATTAAGAATTGTGTTTTGGGAAAATGATAGGGTTCTTTTGGTGAAAATCCAACATATACGTTTGAAGAAATTGAGAATTGGTTTGGCTAAAGTTAAAACGAAAAACACCAATTAATCTTCTAAAAGTGAAAACTCAAAAGAATCACAAAATTTGTAATTTAACCCAACGCTCCATTTGGAAACTAAGCGATATCGAAGTTTCCTCCCCTCTCCTACCGATTTTAATCCGCATTTTCCTTCTCCGCCAACTTCCTCAATCGACTAGCGCTCAAAACCTTCCTTCCTTTCTCACTTTCCTTTCTGGGAACAAAGATCAACAACACCAATCCTACAGCGAAAAATGCGACAATTGAAAGAACGGACGCTCTTAAATCTCCAGTTAGGTATTCCATTAATCCGAAGAAAAATAAACCAAGAACAATTCCGATTTTTTCTGCTACATCATAGAATGAAAAATAAGAAGTCGTGTCTTCTGTCGTTGGCAAAAACTTGGAATAAGTTGAACGAGAAAGCGCTTGAACTCCTCCCATCACTATTCCTATTCCGGCGGCTAAAAAGTAAAATTCAGTTGGAGATTCTAACCAATAGGCCCAAATACATAAAGTCATCCAGCCCATCACTACGAAAATTAAGGTTTTTAGGTTTCCTATTAAACTTGAAATGAAAGACATCAAATAAGCTCCTCCCGCCCCTAAAATTTGAATTAACAAAATGGCAATGATTAATCCTGTATCTCCTCCAGCTGCTCCCCAGTCAATTTCTTTTTTGGCGAAAACAACTGCCATCAACATTACGGTTTGAACTCCTGTATTGAAAAAGAAAAACGAAAGTAAATAGCGCTGAAGTCTTTTGGTTTGACGAAATTCCTTAAAGACTGACTTTAATTCTTGAACTCCTTTAAAAATATATCCTGTTTTTACATCACGTTTATGGATGTTATAAGGTAATCTTCGAAAAGTAACTTGGGCAAATCCCATCCACCATAAACCTACTAATATGAAACTATATTTGGTGTAAGCAGGATCGATAAACATGATGATGGACAAACAAATCACCAATAAAATCATACTTCCGAAATAGCCCATTGAGAATCCTCTCGCTGAAATATTATCATGGTATTTTGGTTCTGCAATTTCTGGAAGGTAGGCATTGTAGAACACCAAACTATTCCAGAAACCAATACTGGCAAGGAAGATAGATAACATTCCCCATTCGATATTGGCGGGATTAAACCAAAACAAAGAAATACTAGAAAGCGCTCCTAAATAACAGAAAAACTGCAGAAAACGCTTCTTACTTCCTGTTACATCGGCTATTCCTGATAATAAAGGAGACAGAATACTAACCACTAAAAATGACGCCGCCAGGACATAAGAAAACAAAACAGAATTGGACAATGTAATTCCAAAAAAGTCTACCATCACATTTTCGTCTGGCAGCAATTCATTTCTTCCTACTGTTTTTAAATAGTGGCTTTCTGTAACATTTGCATAGAAAACTGGAAATATAGCGGAGGATATCACTAAATTATAGACTGAATTTGCCCAGTCATAAAAGATCCATCCTTTTATCACACGTTGATCTGATTTCGTCGAGGTCTGCGCCGTTCCTTTATCCATCGGGTATTTTTAGTAAGCTAATAGCTCTTTTAACACTGTTTCAAAACGAGCATTCGCTAGGAAGTTTTTCTCTAAATCTGCATCAAATGGAATGGGTGTATTTAAAGAGGCTACTCTGCGAACTGGTGCATCTAAATACTCAAAACAAGCTTCGTTGATTTGAGTTACAATCTCTGCTCCTATTCCACCGATTTCAACATCTTCATGTAAAACAATTACTTTTCCCGTCTTTTTAACCGATTCAATCACTGTTTCCATATCCAATGGCGCTAGAGTTCTTAAATCAATCAAATCTGCAGAAATCGAAGTGTCGTTTTCTAAAGTTTCCAAAGCCCAGTGAACTCCCAAGCCGTAAGTTACAATCGTAACATCGTTCCCTTCTTTTAAAACAGCCGCTTTCCCGATTTCAGTTGTGTAGTAATCATCATAGATTTCCTCTTTCAAGCTGCGGTAAAGAAATTTGTGTTCAAAGAATAAAACAGGATTTGGATCTTCAATAGCTGCTGCCAATAATCCTTTTGCATCTCCTGGGAATGCCGGATAAACAATTTTTAATCCTGGTGTATGGAAAAACCAAGCTTCTGTACTTTGTGAATGGAAAGGCCCTGCAGCTACTCCAGCACCCGTAGGCATTCTGACTACCACATCAGCATTTTGTCCCCAACGCCAATGTAATTTCGCTAAATTATTCACGATTTGGTTAAACCCAACCGTTACGAAATCAGAGAATTGCATTTCTACCATTGCTTTCATTCCAGCGATAGACAAACCAAGTCCTGCTCCTATAATTGCAGATTCACACAAAGGTGTGTTTCGCACTCTGTCTTTTCCGAATTGTTCAACAAATCCTTCTGTAACTTTAAAAACACCGCCATAATCGCCAATGTCTTGTCCCATCAAAACCAATTCTGGATAGCGTTCCATGGATTGTCTCAAACCGTCAGAAACAGCATCAACCAATCGTTTTTCGCTTTTATTTTGTGATTCAGGTGCCACAACCACTTGATTGTGCTCCTTGAATAAATCTTTAATTTCTATTTCCGTATCTGGAACAATTTTAGGCTCTGCTCCTGCTACATCTAATCCATTTTGAATTTCAGCTTTGATTTCTTTAGAAAACTTAGCAATCATTTCATCTGTCAGCAAGCCTTCTTCTTTAAGGAAAAGCTCGTAATTTACAACAGGATCTTTCTTATTCCATTCATCTTGAATCCCTTCTGGATAATATTTGGTTCCAGAAGCTTCTTCGTGTCCACGCATTCTAAAAGTCAAACATTCCAATAAAAATGGTCTTGGACGTTCACGAATAGATTCAGCGATTTGTTGAACAGAAGTAATCACTTCCAAAATGTTGTTTCCATCAATCTGGTAAGCATCCATTCCATATCCAATTCCTTTGTCTATAAATTGTTTGAATCTGAATTGCTCATTACTTGGCGTTGACAACCCCCATTCGTTGTTTTCGATTGTGAAAATTGTTGGTAATTGCCAAACTGCGGCAACGTTCAACGCTTCATGAAAATCTCCTTCACTTGCTCCACCATCTCCAGAAAAAACCAATGTCGCTTTTTTCTCGTTCTTCAATAAAGAAGAGAGCGCTATTCCATCGGCAATTCCCAACTGTGGACCTAGGTGAGAAATCATTCCCACGATATTATAATCCATTGTTCCAAAGTGGAAAGAACGGTCACGACCTTTTGTAAAACCTGTCATTTTTCCTTGAAATTGAGCAAAAAGTCTTTCCAAAGGAATATCACGTGTTGTGAAAACTCCAAGATTTCTGTGCATAGGAAGAATGACTTCATCTTTTTCCATTGCGAGGGTTGTCCCGACACTAATGGCCTCTTGTCCCCAACCAGAAAACCACTTGGAAATCTTTCCTTGACGCAGAAGAATCAGCATCTTCTCTTCAATTAGGCGGGGCTTAAGTATGCGTTTGTATATATCAACAAGTTCGCTGTCTGAGAACTTTGAACGGTCGTAATCTATGTGTCGTTGCGTTAACGTTTCCATGGTATGAATTTAACTTCTAAAAATTGATGAACAAACATAAGAACAATATGGGAGTTATGGAGATGGAAAGGGATAAAAAAATGAGGAACATGAAAGAATGAGACGGAGATTTTACAGAGGAGTGAAAAGAGTTGAGTAGGGAGCGCCTACGGCAATTATTAATTTCGCGGAGATAAAAGGGAGGTTTTTCACGGAGATTCATGGGGAAAAAAGAAGGGTTTTGGGAGAATTACGCGGAGATTCGCAAAGGTACAGAGATGCGCAGGAGGTGCAGAGATTTGCAGAGGAGAAAAAAGGAAGAGAAGGAAAAACAGAGGGGAATGAGGTGGAATGACGCAGAGAATTTACAGAGGAGTAAAAAGAGTTGAGTAGGGAGCGCCTGCGGCACTTATTAATTTCACGGAGATAAAAGGGAGGTTTTTCACGGAGATTCATGGGGAAGAAAAGAAGAATTTTGGGAGAATTACGCGGAGATTCGCAAAGGTGCAAAGATTCGCAGAGAAGAAAATGAATAAAGAGTGAAATATGCAGGAATTTTGAGATTTTTCATTTAACCCTTTTTATAACACCAAAATCCGTGAAAATCCGCGTTTGAAAATCCGTGTCATCCGCGTGCCAATACAGCGAAAAATTCAGTTTTTCATCTCTACTCCGGAGTTTTCTCCTTACTTTCTCTGCCACTGCGAGATTTCTCTCTTGGTTGTATAAAACCTATTCTCCCCCTTAAAAGCAGCATTCTAAACTTTCTTTCCCACAAAATGGACCACCAAAAACAAAATAGCTATCCCAACGGCGAAGGCAATCAAACTTGGTACTCCAAAAGCTGTAGGGATTACACCAATAAATAAAGCCACAGAACCTACGGTTAAGGCATAGGGCATCTGAGTTCTCACGTGCTGAATATGGTCACATGAAGTAGCTAAACTACTCAAAATGGTAGTATCAGAAATCGGTGAGCAATGATCGCCAAGCACAGAACCAGCCAACACCGATGCAATTGTATTGTACATAATTGCCATTTCAGAGAAATTTGGATCTCCCGCTGCAACTGCAAAGGATAATGGAATCACAAGTGGGTACATTAACGCCATTGTGCTCCAAGAAGAACCGGTTGAAAAGGCGATAAATGCAGACAATACGAATGTTAATGCAGGAATAACCCAAACATGTGAAAAGTCAGAACCAAAGAATGCTTTGAGGTATTCGGCAGTACTCAAACTTTCTGTAACTCCAGCCAATGACCACGCCAAAATTAGAATCACCACTGCTGGCATCATGGTGTTTATTCCAACCAGCATGGCGTCCATCGATTCTTTTAAAGTCATAATTCTTTGAGAAACAGTCATGATGATTGCCGCTGCTAATCCAGCCATAGACGACCAAAGTAGCGCCACATAAGAATCTGCATTTCCAATCACGATTCCTAACTTTCTAAAGAATCCAACCGCCTCTCCTCCTTCTGTTCCAATCGCTGCCCAAGTTCCATTGCTTAAATCTATTCCTTGAGCCAATAATTCAGTATTTGAAGCAGAAATTCCTGTCACCAACAGACCTAAGAAAGTCCCAGAAATCACAATAAATACAGGGATTATCGCATTGTAGGCTTTAATTTTAGCGTTTTTCACAGGATTAAATTCCTCCAATTCACGATTTGTAACCGTATCTGCTGTAATTCCATCTTTTAACGTTTTGATTTCAGCTTTATACATTGGACCGAAATCTCTTTGTTTATAAAGCATGAAAAACACAAAAAACAAAGTGAAAACAGGATAAAAAGAATAAGCCAAAGAGTTGATGAAAATTCCGTAAGCACTTTCAGAAATTACTACACCTTGCTGTATTTCAATTTTCGAAATTCCATCACTAATGTAAGTCAATTCCGCACCTATCCAAGTGGTAATAAATGCAACCGCAGCAATTGGAGCGGCTGTAGAATCAACAATATAGGCTAACTTTTCTCTTGAAATTTTTAATTTGTCTGTAATTGGTCGCATGGTATTTCCCACTACCAAAGTATTTGCATAATCATCAAAAAAGATGGCTAGACCTAAGAAGTAGGCCGTTAACATTCCCGATTTTCTATTGGTGGCGTATTTTATTAATCGGTTCACAACTCCTTGCATTCCGCCATTCTTGGAAATTATAGCGACGATGGAACCAATAATTACAGAAAACAAAATCACCGAAGCATGACCAGAATCGAGTAATGCATTTAAAATATAATGATCTAAAACCGTGAAAAACGCAGCAAAAATCCCAGTAAATCCCCCGCCGTAAAACCCAATTGTAGCTGCACCAATAAAAATCCCAATAAAAAGTGACGAAAGAACTTCTTTGAATATCAACGCAAGAACTATGGCAACCAAAGGAGGTAACAAGGATAGCCATCCAGGAATTACTAATGGCTTCTCATATTCTATGGTTGGATTACTAAATTTAATAATGTCATTTTCCAATTTTACATTCATCACATAACTGTCTCCTGCTTGATGTAATTCCAGTGTATCTTTGTTCAAAATTAAATATTCCAGCTCTACATCCGACTGAACCTGAACGTCTGTGGGTACATTCTTCAAAACTACCTCTGGAAAAATTACGTTTTGGCTAAACCCGGTTTGTCCGGTGCAAAAAAGTGTGATAAAAAGAAATATTAAAACCTTTCTAAGCATGTGTTTTTATGAATTTAGTCACCGAATATAAGAATAATGACAGTTTAACAGATTTTATCATCAGAAAAATGCCAAAAAATCTTGATACTTTTTAATTATTAGTACATTTGTGCGAATTTATTTACAAAAAATAGGTTCATATGGCATTCCGAGATATAAACAAAATTAGAGAAGGATTAACATTCGATGACATCCTGCTTGTCCCAGCATTTTCTGAAGTGCTTCCCCGAAACGTAATTCTTAAAAGTAAAATCACAAAAAACATAACTGTAAACACGCCCGTTGTTTCTGCAGCTATGGACACTGTTACAGAGTCGAGCATGGCAATTGCGATGGCGCAATCTGGTGGTATAGGAGTGATTCACAAAAACATGAGCATTGAAATGCAAGCGCTCGAAGTGAGGAAGGTTAAACGTTCTGAAAGTGGAATGATTATCGACCCAATCACATTGGGAGAAGATGCAATGGTGAAGGATGCCTTAGCTTTAATGAAAGAGAATAAGATTGGGGGTATTCCTGTTGTGGATAAAAACAGAATCTTAAAAGGAATTGTGACCAATCGAGACCTCCGTTTTGAAAAAATCAAAGATAGACCTATTCAAGAAGTAATGACCCAAGAAAATTTGGTAGTTACTACGGAATCAACAGACTTGATGACGGCCGAAGATATTTTACAAGAACATAAAATTGAAAAGCTGCCTGTAGTTGACAAAAACAATAAATTAATTGGTTTAATTACTTACCGAGATATTATAAAAGTAAAACAACACCCTAATTCATGTAAGGACGAATTTGGACGTTTACGTGTTGCAGCAGCAGTTGGTGTAACAGAAGACACTATGGACAGAGTTGACGCTTTGGTTGCTGCTGGAGTGGATGCAATTATTATAGACACCGCCCACGGACATACACAAGGAGTTGTAGAGAAATTAAAAGCTGTAAAAGCAAAACACAAGGAAATTGATGTTGTTGTAGGAAACATAGCTACAGCTGAGGCGGCTAAATTCTTGGTAGAAGCAGGAGCAGATGCTGTAAAAGTAGGTATAGGACCTGGATCAATTTGTACTACACGAATTATTGCAGGAGTTGGTGTTCCGCAAATCACAGCCATCAATGAAGTTGCTGGTGCATTGCAAGGAACTGGAATACCTGTAATTGCAGATGGAGGAATTCGTTACACGGGAGATATCGTAAAAGCAATTGCAGCTGGAGCGGATGTTGTAATGGTAGGATCTATGTTTGCTGGAACAGATGAATCTCCAGGGGACACGATCATTTATCAAGGAAGAAAATTCAAAGCTTACCGCGGAATGGGTTCAATTGAAGCGATGGAAAAAGGCTCTAAAGATCGCTATTTCCAAGACACAGAAGATGACAGTAAGAAACTGGTTCCGGAAGGAATTGCTGGAAGAGTTCCTTATAAAGGACACTTAGAAGAGGTAGTTTATCAAATAGTAGGTGGTTTACGTGCTGGAATGGGTTATTGTGGCGCCCCAACAATTGAGGCATTGCAAGGTGCAGAATTTGTGAGAATAACCAATGCAGGTATGACAGAGTCTCATCCGCATGACGTTGCTATTACAAGAGAAGCTCCAAATTATAGCTTCAAGTAATTCCTAAACACAATAAATTCTGAAGTTTGGGGTTTAACATCTGATTAGATTATTATTTTCGTAACCGTTTAAAAAATAAAAGTATTTAGTATTATGTGTTTGAATAAATTTTTATTGTTAGTTACTGCTCTTTTTGCATTCACCATTTCTGGATGGAGTCAAAAAGGTGGAGATGAAGTTATAATGAAGGTAAATGACGAGGAAGTTACTAAAAGTGAATTTCTCCAGGTTTATTTGAAGAATAATGACAATCCAAAATATGACAAGGAAAGCTTGGATGAATACATGGAACTTTACAAAAAGTTTAAGCTAAAAGTCGCAGAGGCGGAAGCACTTGGTTACGACACAATTCCTTCATTAAAAAAGGAATTGCAAGGATACAAAGAACAATTGGCACTTCCTTACTTAGTAGATTCTAGTAAAACTAAGGAATTACTAGAGGAGGCTTATGACCGAATGAAGCATGAAATAAGAGCTTCTCACATTCTAATTACCGTAAAGCCTGACGCTTCACCATCCGACACTCTTTTAGCCTATAACAAAGCTTTAGCACTAAAAAAACGCATCGATTCTGGTGAGGACTTCGGAACTGTAGCTAGCGGAAAAGATGGTTCGCAAGATCCTTCTGCAAAAATGAATAAAGGAGATTTAGGTTATTTCACGGCTTTCCAAATGGTCTATCCTTTCGAAAGTGCCGCATATAAATTAGAAGTTGGAGAAGTTTCAATGCCTATAAGATCTAGCTTTGGATACCACATCATTAAATTAGCCGACAAAAGAAAAGCGCGCGGTACAATTACAGCGGCACACATCATGGTTGCGCTGAATAAAGATGCAGATCGCTCTGAAATCACGAAAGCGGAGAAAAAAATTGGTGAAATCTATCAAGAATTGCAAGATGGCGAGTCGTTTGAAAAGTTAGCCAGACTCTATTCAGACGACCAAGGATCAAAAGCAAAAGGTGGGCAGCTTCCTCCATTTGGATCTGGTACAAACCAAAGAATGGTAACAGAATTTGAAGATGCTGCTTTTGCTTTACAAAACAATGGCGACTACTCTAAACCTTTCAAAACGGACTATGGTTTTCACATCGTAAAAAGAATTGAATACAAAGCCCTAGGGTCTTTTGATGATTTAAAAACTCAATTACAGCAAAAGCTGAACAGAGGCGATAGAGCAAATCAATCAGAAAAAGCATTCATCGCTAAGTTGAAAGAGGAAAATGATTTTAAAGATAAAGGAGCTAAAAGACTGCCTTGGTTCTATGAAAACATCGACAGTGCAGTATTCAAGAAAAACTGGGAATCTCCTCGCTTGAAGAAAAATAAATGGATGTTCAAATACAACAACAGAAAATATGACATGATAGGCTTCATGAACTATATTGCAGAAAGCAAAAAAGGGAAGCAAATGCCAGTGCGCAATTTTATCGATGAAAAGTACACTGAGTGGCAAGATGCTGAAATCATGAAGGATGAAAAAAATCGTTTGGTCATTAAATATCCGGCATACAAAGCATTGTTGCAAGAATACCATGATGGTGTTTTGTTGTACGAAATTATGAAAGACCAAGTTTGGGACAAAGCAATAAAAGACACCGTAGGATTGCAAGAATTCTTTGAAGCCAATCTAGACAAATACCAATGGCCAAACAGAACGCACGCGGTAATCTACTCTTCAAGTAAAAAACAAATGCTAATGGAGGCAAAACTTTTAAACGATTTGGATACTTTGACTATGTATGACATCTTAAACAAAGTAAATTCAGATTCACAGTTAAATCTAGAAGCTGAAACTGGTAAATACATAGCTTCCGAAAAAGAATTAATTGCCAACAAGGAATTGAAACTTGGAGCAAATGAAATTTTCAAAGAAGGAGATAAATACTATTTAGTCGTTGTAGAAGAAAAACTACCTGCTGGCCCAAAATCATTAAGAGAAGCAAGAGGTGCCGTAATTCAGGCTTACCAAGAACATTTAGAAAACAAATGGTTGAACGAATTGCGTGGTAAACACACAATTACAGTGAACAAAGAAGCATTATACACTATTGGTGAGTAAGCCAAAAACATATCATTTTGAGAAGGTTGTTCTTTGGAGCAGCCTTCTTCTGTTTTTATTTTCCTGTTCTGAAAATGGAGATGCAAAGATCTGTAAGGTCGGCAATCACATATTATACGAGACGGAACTAAACAATAGAATTGATTACTTAAATGATGAACTTTCCTACGAGCAAGCCAAGGAAAAAGTCATTGAAGAATGGATGAATCAGCAGCAAGTTGCATTAGAAATAAAAGAAGTTTCCCCAAAAGTTAAAACAGCAAACGAAATCAGAATTCAAGATGAACTCATGCAATTGAACCTTTTTGAATTGGAAAACACCTTTATCACCAAGAACTTAGACTCCACAATTAGCGACAGTGAAATCCAGGCATATTACGATTCACATCGAGAAAATTATAAAGCAGAATCGTATATTGTAAGAGCGCTTTACATCAAAATCCCGGACACCTTAGCTTCTGCCCTCAACATTGATGAGCACTTCTTGTTAAAGAATGATAAAGACCTGAAGGAAGTTAAAAAAATTGCAAATCTTTACGCCACTAATTTCTATTTTGAAGAGGAAAGATGGATATACTTTGATGATTTAGTTCGAGAAATAAGTATTTCAGCAAACAAAAAAGAAGAGTTAGTGCGCAACCGTGGAAAAGCAATTTTTAAAGAAAACGGAGAGACACATTATATAAATGTACTCGATTTTAGAACAAAATCTATATCTTCACCGATGGAGATTGAAAGGGCAGGTATCCGCAGGCATATCCTAAAAAGAAGGGTGAATAATTTACGAAACAAAGCAAAAGAAACAATATTAGAAAATGTTAAAGAAAAGTATCCTATCACTTATTATTAGTATTGGTTTTACCTTCATTGGAAACTCACAAATCATCTCTAATAGTAATTCATCAGAAAAAGTAATTGATGAAATAGTTGCACAAGTGGGCGACAATCCAATCTTACTTTCCGATGTTGAAGCACAACGCATTCAACTGAAGAGCGAAGGTCGTGAAGTTAACGAGCAAACCAACTGTTTACTGCTAGAAGAGTTGCTATATCAAAACCTCCTATTGAATCAAGCGAAAATTGATAGTATTGAAATGTCTGACGGACAGGTGAATGCAGAAATGGAAAATCGTTTGCGAACGCTAGAGCAGCAGATAGGTAGCCGTGAAAAGCTGGAGCAATTTTATGGTAAAACCTATACTCAAATTAAGGAAGAGTTTCGTGAAATCATTCGAGACAGATTACTTTCGCAAGAAATGGAACGTCAAATAGTTTCAGATCTTGAGGTGAGTCCAAACGAGGTAAAATCATTCTTTAATTCTATACCTGAGGACAGTCTTCCATACATCAATGAAAAAATTTCTATTCAACAAATTGTTATTTACCCAAAAATCACGCAGGAAAGTAGAAATGCTGTAATTGAAAAACTCAACGCTTGGAAAGAAGACTTCAAAGCAGGCAACCGCTCATTTTCCGCAGTTGCAACAATTCACTCTGAAGACCAAGGAAGTGCAAAAGAAGGTGGAAGAATTGAAGCTACTCGAGGAATGATGGTTAAACCTTTTGAGGCAGCCGCGTTCTCTCTTGAGGTGGGTGAGGTATCTGATGTTGTAGAAACGCAATATGGCTATCATATTATTGAATTAATTTCACGAAAAGGAGACGATTATACAGTTAGACATATATTATTATCGCCAGAAGTTGGGCGAAAAGAGTTAAGAGATGCAGCAACATTAATGGATGAATGTCATACCCGATTAAAAAGAAATGAAATTACTTGGGCACAAGCAGTAAAAGAATATTCTGAAGATGACGACACCCGCCAAAATATGGGAAATTTGTCTAACCCCTATAGTGGAGAGCAATATTGGGACGTAGCAAACATCAACCAAATTGACCCTCAGATTTTCGGATTAGTCAATGGTTTAGAAACTGGTGAAATATCAAGTCCAGGTTTGTACACCGATATGCGATCGCGCAAAGAAGGAGTTCGTGTGGTACGAATAAACGACAGAACAGAGCCCCATACGGCAAATTTAAAAGAGGATTACAACTTCATTAAAAAGGCGGCCAAAAACAATAAAAAAGAAGAAATAATAAAGGATTGGGTAGAAAGCAAAGTTGGAAAAACCTACGTGCGTTTTGATGAAAAATATGCACCTTGTGAATTCCGCTATTCTTGGAAATAACCCCATAAAACACTTATCACTATGTCAAATGTAAAAGAGCTAGACCAACTTGTTGCAAAATACAAGGTCCTCAAAAAAGAAATTCATAAAGTAATTGTTGGTCAAGAGGAAGTTGTTGACCAAGTACTCATTTCTATGTTTTCTCGTGGTCACTGCCTTTTGGTTGGAGTGCCTGGCTTGGCTAAAACATTATTGGTAAACACCATTGCACAGTCTTTAGGACTAAGCTTCAATAGGGTTCAGTTTACCCCAGATTTAATGCCATCTGACATCGTAGGTGCCGAAATTTTGAATGAAAACCGAAACTTTCAATTTGTAAAAGGTCCTCTTTTTAATAATATCGTTTTGGCTGATGAGATCAATAGAACCCCACCAAAAACTCAATCTGCATTATTGGAAGCCATGCAGGAGCGCCACGTTACAGCAGCTGGAAAAACATACCCCTTGCCCAAACCATTTTTTGTTTTGGCAACCCAAAATCCAATTGAACAAGAAGGAACCTATCCTCTACCTGAGGCACAATTAGACCGTTTCATGTTTAACATCTGGGTAGATTACCCAACATTTGAAGAAGAAATGTCTATTGTAAGAGCTACCACCCAAGATACGGAGATCAACATTCAACAAATTATGAGCAGCGAAGAAATAATGCGTTTACAAGCATTAATTCGTGAGATTCCTGTAGCTGAAAATGTATTGGAATATGCCGTAAAATTAGTTGGCAAGACCAGAATAACAGATCCTAATGCTCCTCAATTAACCAAGGACTTTATTACTTGGGGTGCTGGTCCTCGGGCTTCACAATACTTAATCATAGGAGCAAAATGTCACGCTGTACTGAAAGGAAAATATGCACCAGACATTGAAGATGTTCAAGCCGTAGCAAAGCCCATACTTCGTCACCGTTTGGTACGCAACTATAAAGCTGAAGCAGAGGGTTATTCAATGGATAAAATTATAACTGAATTACTATAAATATTAAAGTAATTATACCATTTGCAATTTCAAAACGTTAATTGCACTAAACACGGTGATTTCATGAGGATTTTTTCCATTTTTCTTTTACTGATAATAATTTCTTTGAATGGATTGTCTCAAACTGGTACCATTACTGGGAAAGTTGTTGATAAAACAAACAAAGGTTTTCCGGAGATTCGAATTTTCCTTAAAGAAGATCAAAAAGTACGAACCGAAACCAATTTAGACGGTTATTTCGAGCTAACAGCTCCGACAGGGAGACAAACAATTATTATTCAATTTGACGATGAAGTACAAGAAAGAATTGTTCAGGTCATCACAGATAAAACCACGGAAATAGACAAGGTTAAGCTCAATGTTCAATATTTTACAGGGATAAGCGTAACTGCAAGGGCCAAAGACAATACCATTGATGACTTACCAGTGATTGATATGGGAAGTATTCCCTCTCCAAATGGAAGCGTTGAAAAATACCTAACATTGACTACTGCTGCCTCTTCGAATAATGAATTAACCAACAATTATAATGTGAGGGGGGGTAGTTACGACGAAAACCTTGTTTATGTTAACGGATTCGAGATTTACCGACCTTTCCTCACAAGAAGTGGACAGCAGGAAGGCATGAGTTTTATAAACCCTAATCTTGTCGATAACATTTCATTTAGCGCTGGTGGATTTTCATCTAATTACGGAGATCGCTTAAGCTCTGTCTTAGACATCACTTACAGAACGCCAACAGAATTCAGAGGTTCATTGGACGCTTCTCTTTTAGGTGTTTCTCTTCACGCAGAAGACAAGGTAAGCCCAAGATTCAATTACATGGTTGCGGGGCGTTACCAAGATCAAGGTTATCTATTGAACGCTTTACCCGTAAAAGGTGCTTACCAACCTAAATTTTTCGATTTTCAATTCGTTTCTAATTACAACATCAAAGAAAATTTAGTTTGGAGTGTTTTAGGCCATTTTTCATCTAATGACTATCTCTTCGCACCTCAAACCCAGGAAACAAAATTGGGAACAATCAATACACCTTTAAGCTTTAAAGTATACTTTGAAGGTCAAGAGGTCACTCGTTTCCAAACTATTACTGGTGCTACATCTTTAAAATGGGACGTAAACAAAAGGACTGATCTGGCGATTTACGCTAAAATATTTAACACAGATGAAAGAGAAACATTTGATATTTTAGGAGAATACTTCATCAATGAATTAGAAAATGATCCCGCAAAAGAAGAGTTTGGAGATTCTGTGAATACCTTAGGTGTCGGAGCATTTTTAGACCATTCTAGAAATAGACTCCAAGCCACAATTTATTCGTTAAGACATCAAGGTAACCATCAATTCATGCAACTTACAGCAGATGGTTTAGACTACGATAAAAAAGGAAAGTTAAGCTGGGGTTGGTCTGCACAATATGAAGACTTCTATGATGTGATGAGTGAGTGGAGTTTGGTGGATTCTGCAGGCTATAGTTTGCCACAAAACAATTCTGACGAAATTGGATTACAAGAAGTTATTAAAGCCAACAATGTACTTCAAACATTCAGGACGAGCGGATTCTTCCAATACAGCCAATCTTTTGACAAATACAAAGAACAATATCCTGTCGAAATTAAAGTAAAGTCATTTGATTCATTAGGTAACAAAGTAAAACGTATTCACTATGACACTGTTGAAAGATCGCGGTCGCAATTTACCTTCAACACAGGACTAAGAGCAGGGTATACTGCCTTCAATCAAGAATTCTATGTAACTCCACGTGCAACAATGAGTTATTTCCCTAGAGTTTATTACATAAATAGTGAAGGAAATTTACGCAAACGCTTTGTTCGCCTACACGCCAGTTCAGGCCTGTATTATCAGCCGCCGTTTTATAGAGAATTGCGCAGAATGGATGGAACCGTTAATACAGAAGTCAAAAGTCAAAAGTCTTTCCATTTTGTAACAGGAATTGACTATGCGTTTGAGATGTGGCAACGGAATTCACCCTTCAAACTTACTGGTGAAGTCTTCTATAAATACATGTGGGATGTTAACCCTTACGGGATTGATAATGTAAGAACACGATATTTGGCAGAGAATAATGCAATAGGACATGCCTATGGACTAGATTTAAATTTGCATGGAGAATTTATTGAAGGCTCTTATACATTTTTCAAAATTGGTTTACTGAGAAGTGTAGAAGACTTAAATAATGATGATTATATGATTTACACCAACTCTGAAGGTGATGAAATTATTCCTGGCTACACTTTTAATGACACCCCTGTAGATAGTTCGATTGTTTCTCCAGGTTTTATTCCTAAACCAACAGACCAATGGTTTACATTCGCTACCCTTATTCAAGATCGAATGCCTGGAATTGAGCAATTTACAGCACAACTAGGATTTCATTTTGGGTCTAAATTGCCTTATGGACCGCCAGACGCCGAACGACGCAAAGATACTTTGAGGCAAAAATCATACTTTAGGGTAGATATAGGATTTGGCTATGACTTCCTTTACAATAAGGATAAGCCAGAAAACAGAAAGAAAATATTCCGACCATTTAGCGACATTAGACTTAACCTAGAAATATTTAATTTGCTTGGAATAAACAACGTATTATCACAACAATGGGTACAAGACACGCAAGGAAACTACCTGGCGGTACCGAATTATCTTACTCAAAGGCGTCTCAATCTGAAACTAATACTGAGGTTTTAAATCAGTAGAGAGTGTTGAGTTTTGAGTAGCCCAAAAAGCAGTATAGTTCAATATACTATCTAGAAAAACATAATACAAGTTTTTAGAATAGTGAAACTTTCTAATTTAGTAATATGAAAGTTCATTTTTATTTAGTTTACTACTTGAGTTTTTCTTTAATTTTTTCGGATATTGATATGTTATATCCGAATTGCAAAGTAAAATAATCTCCCCTTGTTTGCAAAAGAGTTGTATAGCCAAGCCTAGCGAAGATTCTGCTACTTTTATTCCCAAATGTATTATAGTAAAGCTCAAAATTTGGACTAAAAAGCCAACGTGGTTCACCATAAGACTCAGTTTGCTTTGCAGGAAATAATTCTGAATAAATTGGGAGGTACATGTCAATTCCAAAGTTAGAACTTGAAGCTAAATGCAGTTTAGGACTAAGTCCAAAATAAGGTAGAATATAATTCAAAGAATCTCCATTATTAGCAATTCTTGACAAATTAAGACCTGCGACTAAATCTAACCTAAAATAATTTTCGGATCTCTTGGTAAAATTACCTTTAAAAAACACTAAGCCGATTTCAGCATTAAACCATTTTCTTTGATTAAGGATACTTCTTTGCAGTGAATTTGTTAATGTATCAACTGCTGTATATTTATATTTCGAATCAAGTCTAGAGAAGGTTGATTTCATGCGAACATCACTAAACCAATAAGCATAATGATTACTCACATTCCTTCTATGCAAAGGTATTGTAAAATCCAATTCTGTTTGAGCCAGACCATTTGACTCCTCACCCAACAAACCTAAAGCATCTGTAAATAGTCTTAAATTTACCAGACTATTTAAACCTACAGCTTTAGTTAATGGTTTAGAACTATCAATTGAAGTCAATAAAAAACTGATGTCTTCTGGAAAATATCTAACCGTTTCATCAAACTGAATAATATCACTTAAATCTATTGAGTAAGTTACTCTATCTTTTCTACACCTCAAAATATCACCACCATTATTAATTCTGTTTAAGTTTATTGGAGAAAATCCATTTTTAAACTCATGGCCCTCGGTTGAATAAATAGTAATTGAATTAATAGCGTTATTTGATATAGAAATTTTTACAGTTTCAATTTTAACGCTATCATTTACTTTTTTATATAGATGTCTATTTTTCCTACGAATTTTAGAAAAAGAAATATAATTTTCATCATCTTCATATTCCCTCTTCCTTTCACGAGATATCGATTTTTCAAAAGCATCTATATACCTCCCCGAAACACGTATTGAATCTTGCTTTGCTTCATTAGTTAGAAAGATCTGACCAATTATAATACTTGTATCTAAATCATCTTTTAAGACTTTTAAAATCACTCCTAGTTTTTCATTACTGATACTGTCTATTTCCGCTAAGCGAATTGAATCTGATTTTATTTTATCACCTTTTTGAACTGATAATTCATTCTCTAGTTTTTCAAGCTTTTGCTCTAGTTTTTCAATTCTTGTTGTATCTGTTTGACTGTAAATAAACACAGAAATGAATAAAAATGTTAGGATAGTTGATGCTTTTTTCATAATTATAGTTTTTGGAATAATCTAGGTAATAATAAAACTCTTCAAGCCAACATAAACACATGACAATCATAAATATACGCAAATTAATATAATAGACAATATAAAATAAAAAAACTTCATCACCCTAAATATGATGAAGCTATCAAAGCTTGAGTTCTTTTTGTTCTATAATCGAAAAAAGACTTCAATAAAAAATAAACTTCGTTTTCACAATTTCAAACTGTTCATTGTTAGTGAAAAGGGGACTGTAACAAACATAGTGGATTCCAATAACGCCAAATTAACTTTAAACTTGAAACAATTCTAAATAATATAGTTCACAGTTTTATCCCTAAACACAAAGTCATTGTTTATATTTGAATTTATTAAATTTTATCTAAACAAATACTGAAAAGATTTAATGAAATTCAAAAATAATGGAAACTATTGGCTTAAAATTTTCTGGACACGAATCCTTTCATTGTAGACCTTTTTGGTTGAAAAAGGGATATGATTTTATTAAAAGTGACCAACAATTTACTGAAAAATCAGGAATTGAGTTAGGAGTAGGTAAAAACATGGTAGGTTCTATTCGTTTTTGGCTTAAAGCATTTGACATTGTAAATGATAATAATGAATTAACTGAGTTGGCAATTAAGATTTTTGATAATAAAAATGGTTGGGATCCGTTTTTAGAAGATGAAGCAACTTTGTGGTTACTTCATTATCAACTGAACGCAAAACAATACTCAACAATCTATCATCTTATATTTTCTGAATTAAGAAAAATAAGACCTGAATTTACAAAAAACCATTTTTTAGCTTTGGTAAATGAGATTGATTCCAAACAATCAGATAATATTGTCGCTAAAGATTTCTCCGCTTTTACAAGAACATATTTTGCTAAGCCATCCAAAGATAAAGAAGAAAGCTTTTCAGGACTATTTACTGATTTAGGGTTGTTAACTGAAGTTGGTAAGGACAGCCAAGACAATACTCTGTATCACATTTATAATAATAAGCAAGCTTCAATTCCATGGCAAATCATTTTATTTTGTATTTTAGATAATAATAACTACGGTAATTCAATAAGTTTTAATTCTTTGTATTCTGAAGTCAATGGAATTGGAAATATTTTCGCCTTCAACCAACAAGAGCTTGAAAATAAATTGATTGAGATAAGCGAAAATGAAAAGGACATCATTTATAAGAATGATGCTGGTGTTAAAGAGTTTCAATTTAAAGCTGATAAACCTAGTGGTTTAGCAATATTAAATAAATACTATAATGAAAAGTAATTATTCTCCTTCTGTAAATATCATTCGTGATTCTGAAAAAGAATTAGACTATATTGTTACGGAAAATGCTGAAAAGTCTGCAATTAGGATATTAAATGATTTCAATAAAGGATTTCACTCGTTTAGTATTATTGGATCGTATGGAACGGGAAAATCCTCTTTTTTGTGGGCGTTCCAACAAACATTAACGAACAATACTAAAGTATTTAATATAGAAGCACCAAAAAGTGTTGACAAAATTGAAGTAATTAATATAGTTGGTGATTACACCTCAATAATTGAATCGTTCAATACTGAGTTCTTTGTTGAAAAGGATTTTTCAAGTAATCAGAAATTGTTTGATGCAATTTTCCAACGTTACAAAAAGATTGGTGATAATGGAATGTTAATCATTCAAATTGATGAATTTGGTAAGTTTTTAGAGTTTGCTGCAAATAACAATCCTGAAAAAGAGATGTATTTTATTCAGCAATTAGCTGAATTTGTTAATGATCCTTTAAGAAGAATACTACTTCTAACTACATTGCATCAGGGGTTAGATACTTATGCTTTTAAATTAAGTGATAGTCAAAAGAATGAATGGCGAAAAGTTCGGGGAAGATTACAAGAAATCACTTTTAATGAACCTGTTGAGCAATTATTAGCACTTGCATCAAAACACTTTGTAAATTCACTTGGAGAAACAAAAGAAACTGAATATTCAAAATCGTTAATTGAACTTCAAGAAAAAAAGAAGATTTTTTCAACTCAAGGAAATTATTTTTCTACGTTAAAAAACACATTATTTCCTTTAGACATATTCTCTGCCTATATATTGACACATGCTCTTCAGAGATATGGACAAAATGAGAGGTCTTTGTTTTCATTTTTACAAGCATCTGATGATTTAGGGCTAAATGATCCGAAAAGAAAAAACAATCATTTTAGTATTTCAGCGGTTTATGATTATTTACTAAATAATTTTTATCAACTTCTAACAACAAGAGCGGTATCAGATTTTTCAAAATGGAGCTCAATAAGATACTCTATCCAAAGAGCAGAAGCTATAGAAAGTGTTAATCTTTCAATAGCAGAGGACTTTTTGAAAACTATAGGTCTTTTAGGAATGTTCTCATCAAAAGGAGCGAAAATAGATGAAGAGTTTATCGTTAATTATTTATCTGATTCCTTTGAAGTAAATGAAATTAGAGAGACTATAGAGTTACTTGAAAAACATAAAATCATTAAGTACTATAGGTTCAAATTTTCTTATGAATTATTTGAAGGAACTGATTTAGATATCGAAGATGAATTAGCAAAGGTTGAGAACCAAGTTCCGGAGGTAGTAGACTTAGTTTATAAACTAGAAACCTATTTTGAATTTCCAGTTGTAACAGCAAAAGCAAATTCATATAAAACTGGTACACCACGACTATTCGAATATAAATTAAGTAATAAACCCATTTCAGAAGTTCCAAAAGGTGAAATAGATGGCTTTATCAACTTAGTTTTTAACACTAAATTGAGTGTTGACAAGATTAAAGCACAAACCAAAGGAGAGCCTAATGCAACTATTTATTGTTTCTTTAAGAACACAGAGAAGATATCATCTGCTCTTTTCGAAATTGAAAAAACAAATCAAGTACTAAAAAATATTGAAGACGATAATGATAAGGTAGCAATTCGCGAACTTCATAAAATCCTTAGAAGTAATCAGGTTTTATTGAATCATTATGTTCTTGATTCATTATATAATAAAAAGGATGTTGAATGGATTTATAAAGGTGAAAAGTTAAACCTTAAAAATAAAAAAGACTTAAATAAACAACTATCTGTAATTTGTGAAGAGGTTTATCACCTGACCCCAATTATCAGAAATGAGTTATTTAATAAACATAAACCTTCAGGTGCGATAGCCTCAGCTAGGAAAAGCTACTTTGATGCTCTTACAAATAATTTTGTCAAAGAAGACTTAGCTTTTGATTCAGATAAATTTCCGCCGGAGAAAACAATTTATCATACACTTCTACGAAAAAATGATATTCATATAAAAACAGAAACTGGCTTTACTTTAACGAGACCAAATGAGAATTCAGATATTTATAAAATATGGGAAGTTTCTGAAGAGTTTTTATCATCTGCAAAGAAAGAACCTAAAAAAGTTACTGATTTAATAGATACCTTAACAGCGGCACCTTACAAATTAAAACAAGGTGTTATAGATTTTTGGATTCCAACATTCTTATTCTTAAGAAGAGGCGATTATGCCTTATACTCAGAAGGGAAGTTTAAACCTTACATTAATAAGCAAGAACTATATTTAATTACACGAACTCCTGAGCTTTATTCTGTAAAATCGTTTGAATTGAATGATTTACGATTATCTTTTTTCAATAAATATAGAGAGTTGCTAAGTCAGGAAGACAGTAATAAGCTTAATTTAGATTCATTTATTGAGAGTATCCGTCCAATATTATTAACATTTAGAGGATTAATTCCTTACTCTCAGAAAACAAATCGATTGTCAAAAGAAGCAATTGAATTAAGAAAAGCAATTGAGTTTGCACAAGATCCAGAAAAAGTGTTCTTTGATGAGTTCCCTCAGGCTCTTGGATTTAATTCTTCTGATTTACTGGAGTCTAACCAAAAATTTGACGATTATATATATAAATTTCAAATAACTTTAGATGAGATAAAAAATTCATATAATGAATTACTGAATAGGTTTGAAAAATTTATCATCACAGAAATAATTGGAAGAAAATGTGATTTCGAAACCTATAAATCTGAACTTTCGAAAAGGTTTACTGCCCTAAAGGAACATCAATTATTAAATAAACAAAAAACATTCATTCAACGAGTAAACTCTCCTTTAAACGACAGAGATAGTTGGTTAGCGTCAATTTCGCAAGCATTAATTGGTAAACCACTGACTTCCATTGAAGATAAAGATGAAAAAACACTAAAAGATAATTTAAAATCCATTATAACAGAACTTGATAACTTATCTGTGCTAGAAAAGCTTAGCTTTGATAGTGAAAAGGAAGAAGTTTTTAAATTAGATTTTACATCTAAAAAAACAGGATTAATCCCGCATATTGTTAGAATACCTAAAAGTAAACTTAAAAAAGCACAAAATAACATCGATATTATTGATAAAGAGTTAGGATCTGACAAACAAATGCGAATCGCAATTTTAACAAAATTGTTAAAACAAGAATTAGATAATGAGTAAGGTAAAACATGTATTAGGAATTTCTGGAGGAAAGGATAGTGCCGCCTTGGCAATCTATCTGCATGAGAAATATCCACAAATAGACTTCACCTACTATTACACGGATACAGGTAAAGAACTAGATGAAACATATCAGTTATTAGAGAACATTGAAATCTATTTAGGTAAGAAGATTCTACATTTAGTAGCGAATGACGCTGCTGAATCTTCTGAAAATCCATTTGATTTTTTCTATAAATCTTTTAAAGGTTATATACCTTCTGCCACTGCAAGATGGTGCACAAACATGATGAAGTTACAGCCCTTTGAAAAATTCGTTGGAGAAACCATTCCCACATTATCCTATGTTGGAATTAGGGGAGACGAAAATAGAGAAGGTTATATTTCTAAAAAAAACAATATTCAATCCATTTTTCCATTCAGAAAAAATATGTGGAGTGAAGATGTGTTACATAAATTGTTTAATCCCGAAAACCAAGAAGTTGTATTAGATTATTACAATTCCGTTTTCAAAGGAGAAAAATTAGATAAAGTGGCTGAATTATTACATTCAGAGATTACTTTTAAGCGTCACCAACGATTAGCTACTGACCGTCAAATAAAATATAAGCTAAACGGTTTAATGGACCTTGGTGTTGTAGACTTTAACCATGCTACTTTCCAATTCCTAAAAGGAACTGAATATCCATTATCGTTTGAAGAGGATTATGCATTATTAGATAATGAAGACGTTCTAGTACGAGATGATGTTTTTAGAATTTTAAGAGAAAGTGGTGTTGGAGTACCAGCGTACTATAATAAAATTGAATACGAAGTAGATGGACAAAAAGGAGAATACGCCAGAAGTCGTTCAGGCTGTTTCTTCTGTTTTTTCCAACAAAAAATAGAATGGGTTTGGTTGTATGAACAACATCCTGAAAAGTTTAAAGAAGCTATGGCCTATGAAAACTTAAAAGAATCTTTTACATGGAACCAGCATGAATCTTTGGAAGAGTTAATACATCCAGATAGAATAAGACAAATTAAATTAGATCACTTAAAGCGCACAAACAAACAAAAATCAGATGATTCACCATATCTTTTAGATATATTGGATGATACTGAAGGTGATGGTTGTACTGCTTGTTTTGTATAAATTAGGAAATGGTTGAAAGTAGTTAATTAAGTAATTCTAACTCCCCTATAAATTTAACAAGGTTTCTAATTAACAAACTATAAATACTTCTTTAGGTCAGTACCCATCGCAACATCTCTCATGAACTTTGATAAAGTTCTTTTTCCAATCTTGGAATCTTCAACGAAGTTCCCAAGTATAAACCTTTTAGTTGACTCATCCAGTTTAATATCTTTAGACTTTTTATCAGCTAATTCATCATCAAAGAATTCTGAAAGTTCAATAATTCGAGTCTCATTATAATAAAGCGCTTTCTCCAAAATCTCTTTTGCAATTTCTTTATGATTATTGTATAATTCAATTAATTTGAATGTTTGTATACTATTTTTTATTCTTAATATTTCGCTTTCATTTTCAGTCATTGTTTTCATAATAATTTTAAAGTCCTCAATTTCTGGAACCGCTTCAGCCATATCTGAATCATTCACATCAACAAAAAATTCAAACTTCTTTAGCAATTCGTTTCCATAAGGGTTGATATGTATTTTAGTGTGAAAATCAATACTTCCTTTAAAATTTGAATTACAAATATGACAGGATGGAATAAGGTTGTAAATAGATAGTGCTAAAAAAGGAAATTTTGATTTTGGATAAAAATGATCTAATTCAGGTCTAGTTTTTCCATTTTCTGTTTCAATAGTGTGGACATAATTTAGGTTGCAGTAGGGACAAACTGACACGCCTAAGGAAGTAGTTAGATGGTAAGCTCCCCAATTGTCAAATGAACTTGCGAATGCATCGTAATTAAAAACTTCACATAGTCTCGAACTTGACTCTGAATATAAACTGGCCAATTTGTTTTTAAGCTCTTTATAAAGACTTTTTATTTTAGAAATAGTAAATTGATTGTCATCCATGGATGAGGGGTCCTCATTAAATATTGCATTATCATATACATTTTCAATAACACACAGTTTATCAATATCAACTAACCTCTGTAGTATTGATTTTTTGTTATTTAGCCTCTCTTCGGGTTTTAGACCATTTTTGGTATTAATACTCTGATAAATTACTTTATAATTTGGTAATTGTGCAAATCGCAATTCTGGAAGGCCATTTACTAATTTCATAAACTTATCAATACATCTCGAGAGTTCGTCTGGAGTGCCGCAAACTAATTTCTTTAAAAATAATGAATTCAATTTCAACTCTGTGTATAAGTTCATCTCTTTTGGGCGAAGTGTATGGTCTTCCGAAAAAGTTGTAATTTTCTTATATCCATTAGTCTGTATAAAATAGTTCCAATGTTTATTGAGGATTAGATCTGGAATATTAGTTAGTTTTATCATTTGATTCAAGTTTTTCTATTTGTCTTTTATGCCAATTAATTTTATCCTCATCCGCAAAGTTTTCGCTAATATATTCCTTTAGTTTGTCTTGTAATCTATATCTTAAAATCGGCTCTCCAATCATTTCTATTAAATGTTCAATCTCGCTTAACTCTGATGTTTTTATACTTGAAATTCTATTACTTAATTCTATGATTTTTTCCTTCGCAAATGCCCCCGTGGTTCCTTTATTGGCAAGAAAAAATTGATTAGCAAAAAGTTGATGAATATTTGCGCCAAATGAGGATTCTTCGCCTAATTGCCTATTCACAATACCATTCTTGTCCAATAATAATACATTCTCCTTTGGCAAGTCAGAAATTAAGAAAGGTGAATGTGAGGTAAGTAATATTTGTATATGTTTATTGTCAAAATTGGTATTGATAAACTTAATTAAATCATTTAAAAAACTCCTTTGCCATTCAGGATGCATATATAAATCTCCTTCATCTATACATATTAGTAACGATTTTGAAATTGTTTGATTAATTGTTTCTTTCGTATTAAAAAGCTGTGAATAAAGATTTAGATAAGCTTTCATGCCAGAGCTAAGTCCTGACCAATCATGATGAATAATATCTGTTAAATTAAATAAGGAAATAAATGGTTGGATTAAAGATTTAAAATCGTTGTCGAAGTCTACTTCAATAAACTGGTTGTCTTTTTTAAATTCTCCTAATCTATAATTCGTTGTATCAAAAGCATCGATAAAATCTAAAAAAAGTTTAAATTGCTCTAGACTAGTAAAACATACCTCATTCGAATTAAAATCTTCTATTTCAATATTTGATAAGACTTCCCTTATTTTTGGTTGCAAAACTGCAATTTCTTCAGCAAATCCATTATTGAGTAATCTAATATCTGTCAAGCCCCCCTTTGAAATATGCTCATTTTCAACTAAATAACTAAATAGCGCAATTGTCAGAGTATATTTGTATCGATTAGAGTTAGACTTTGATTCCTGAAAAATAGCCTTGTAATATCTCTGATACACTCCATTGATAATAGAATCTTTATTGTTGTTTCGCACCTTATTAAATACAACAGGCTCTAACTTAAACCTGATCATTTGAGAATTCTCAGTATTATTTGTAATTCTATTCCACGTTTGTTCAAAATCATTTGAAGATACATATTCTAGCTTATTGGATTGAGACCTTTGAATTTCACTGAAGGAATAATTAAAGGTGATTTTATCCTCAAATATATAATTTCGATTATCTGCTACATTCGAGTAAAATACAGTATGCCAATTGCTATTCGGTTCAGTTTTTCCCACCTTAATCTCTAAGCAATTTATTTCAGAGTTTCGAATACTTTCTCGTCCAATCCTACCAGAAAATTTTAACTCTCCATCATCCTTAAACAGTAAAAAATAGTCGCTTGTTAGTTTGATTCTGTTACCAGTGTGTAATGCCGTAAGCAGGAAGTCCAAAACATTACTCTTACCAGTAGAGTTTTTACCAATAATAGCTGTTATGTTTGAAATGTTACCAGGGAAAAAACCAGCTAGATAGTTTGTCGTAGAATTAAGCTCTAATCTATTTTCTGTTACTGAAACTGCAGATTCTCCTTGGATATCGTTTACGATTAACTCATTATTTGTTTTGTTATAAGAAACATCATATTGATTTGAGAAGTTATACCCCTTATCGTCTATGTTTCTAAACTTATCAATCCATATGTATAATAATTCCATAATAATATTTTTAATCCCCAACCCCTTGCATCATCTCATCCATACCTCCAAAATTGAGAATAAAAGTAGAATAATAATTATCAAATAAGTCTTTTAGGTATTGGCCAACATCAATATCTTCTACTCTGTCGGAATCAAGTTGTTTTTGTCTTATTTCGTAACCTCTGTTTTTTGTAATGGTATAAAGGAACAAGGTATGAAAATATACTGCCGTGTAAAACTTGCGATTTGCTATGGTAATTTGTTCTGAATTTGGGTTTTTGTATTTTGACATAAAGTTTTTAAGCACAGTACAATCCATGTTAATGAAAATACTATTCAAGCTCTCACCTTCAGCTTCAGGAACCATAACAGTTTTGTATTCCATTTCTAGGCCTGTGGCTTGCTCTACATCGTCCCAAGAAACTGTTCCCTCATCTCTTCCATCTTTATCCTTGTATGCAAATTTCATTTGAGGTAATCCAAGGGGTTCATTATCTTTTTCTGGTTTTGGTGCTTTTTCTTTTGGTTTTTCTGGATCAGCAATTTTCACCCAAAATATTTCATCAAAATCACCATTGGGCGAAGTTAGCGTTACTTTCATTTGAACGGCATCACCAACTTTTAACTCATCTTTCGGATTTAAATTAATCCTAATTGTCCCTTTATTTGGACTACTCGTATTAACGTTAAAAACCTCGGTTATTTCCTTCGGTGATCCAGCCTCGTTGCCGCCTTTTGTTTCATTAGATTTTATTTTTAACACTCCAATTTTTAATTCTCCAGGCTCATCTATTCTATCAAAATATTCATTTTCGCAGTCTGTACTAAACTTGATAGTTTTATCTCCATTTAAAGGGATTTTGGCTACTTCCGTATCTCCCTCTACTTTAGAATCTAACTTAAATTGGCTCGGAAATCTTTGTGGTTTAAAAGGTATTTCTTCTTTATATTGATTCGTTTGTTTTTCTTTCTTTTTATCCTTTTTTTCTTTCTTTAAATCAAGCTTAAAAGTATCACCTAGTAATTTCAGTAAATCTGAATTAAGTGGTAAGTTTTTAGTGAAACTTCGAATTAGCTGATCAGTATTGCTAGATACATCGATATTTACGGCTTGCTTCCTTAGTTTTTGAATTTCTTGCAAACGTCCGTCCTTGTCGCTCAGTTTAGAAGCCAAATAATGTCTTAACTGTTGTGTTTCTTCGCCTTCTTTCAATCGGTCTCTGGAGGCCATAAAAAGCTCTTTTCTGAACCCGTATTTCATCTCAGTGCAATCTACATGAATCAATAAATGATTCTTTAATAAGTTTAGTTTTAGTGAACGTGTGATAAATTCGGATGTATAATAACCATGTACCTGTCCATTCATGGAAAACATAACGTTCATCCCGTTTTTAAAATATCTTCTTTGTATTTCATCTTTAGATTTTTTCAAGTCAAAATCTTTTACTTTTACATTGAATACAAAACATGAGACTTTCATTTTTCCGAAAACATCATCGGTGTAGGTTTCTGTAAAATTGTCTGAAATATAGTTTTCTTTTTCCTTGTCTAATCTCCTTTTAAGACCAAATAAATCATTTTCTAACACCTTGTTATTGGGGTAACGTAATTTCGTGTCCTTAGTTAAAATTGGTAAAGCAGGGCTAAACAAAAATTCATTGATACTTTGATTTAAATCTTGAGCAAAACCAGAGTAGCCTTTAGGAAATTGGTAGGAATACATTTTTATAATTGTACCAGTTTCAAAAAGTCTATTTTCTAAACCTAAATCTAACTTTTCAATTGGAAACGAAGGAATGATACCATCAATTAGTAAATATTCATACCATGTTTCCTTAGCATTATCGGTTTCTCTTTTAGGATGCTCTCTAATTAATGTGAAACCAAATTCACCTTTTTTATCGTAACGTTTGGATGCTATTAATTGATAACGCTTCTTTCCACAAAAAACAATTGCACCACTTCCTCCCATGTTATATTTTCCCTGAACAAAGTGAATGTCGTTTTTATTACCACGTAAAAGGGACAAGAATGAATCTTCAAAATCTTTAGGATGTTGACCTTCTCCGTTATCGTAAATAATTACAGATGTTGGAAAAGCTCTTTTTTGATTTCGTGGACCTTTTCCATCTGCGATAATTTGTATTTCTTCTGCTTGTTTCTTTCTAAATGAAGGAATGTCCCAGTTTTTAGAATCAGGAAAGTATTTAAGAATGGCTTCATCCATGGTTCTAGGGGCTTCTTTAGATTTCGGATCATCACCAAATTCAACACATTGTTTTGTTAATATGGCATCAATAGAATTTGTTACTTTTTCTATGAGTGCTGCAATAGGGTTTGACTGTTGGTTTTTCACAACACCATAATTACTGGGGTTTTGTCCTAATGGTTTCCAATTAGCATCCTCAAAAATGGATTGATTGTTATCGACAACAGTTTGAACTTCGTCTTCATCTTTTGCAAAGTATAAATCATTAAATAACTCCTCTGTTACACTTAAATCATTATTTTTAAATAAATCCATAGTGGCTAAAAATTTAAATTGATTTCATAATTTTCATTTTTTCGAAAATTCAAACAACACTTATCACAAGTAAATACACTCATAATCAAATATTTGATTATTTATTTTTCATTTGAGGATTTTCAATTGGAAACATTCTCTATTAAGAATGAGACCATTTAAAAAATACCAATTAATAAATTTAATAATTTATTTGAACATCTAATGCGTTTTTCAAATCAATCTTATGGAACAACATCATAGAATTCAGTTATAAGATCAATGATAATTTGATGGGCATTTCAGAATTATAGAATGAAAGCCGTACGTTCTTCCAAAACTATAGCCCTTTTCTATTTTGCCAAAGCTTGAAAGTCCTTCAAACACTCAGCCTTCCCAAAAAGGGAAAGCTTTTACTCTTAGTGACCCCGACAGGAGTAAAGATCGCTGCATGGCTCCGAATTCCGAATAAAACCTTTTCGTTCTTAAGGAACGAAAGGCCTTTTTTAGTTCTAATCCCCTTGAAAGCTCTATGGAGCTCTCAGATGATTTAAAACTAAAAAAAGCCTTCCCTGAAGGGAAAGCTTTTATTCTTAGTGACCCCGACAGGATTCAAACCTGTAACCGCTGGAGCCGAAATCCAGTGCGCTATTCAGTTGCGCCACGGGGCCTTTTTTTTGGACACGTGGGGCAACTAAATATTTTTTTAGCATTCAGTTGCGCCACATGCCTTTTTTAGGTGGTACAAAATTAGAAGAATTATCAAAACCCCACCTAATTTAATGGCATATTGATTTATTTTTTTGCTTTACTACTTAAAAAGAAAGTCAAACGTACATTTCCAAGAACGAAATATCAAGTTAGCATTAGATTTCGAAGCTAAAAACGGAAATTCAGGCAAGCTATTTAAAGAAAAAACAACTAAACAGCTATGCAACCATACCATTTAAAAGCTCAATTTTAGAATCACACAACTTTGACTTTATAAATAGCGTAATTATGAAAAGGCATCATTTAAATCCAGCCCGTTCCCCAAACGATAAAATAAATACAACTTACGACGAACATATGTTTTTTATCGACGAATGCACCAAAAACTCATACCAATCGTTTTTAATGAAATTAATTTGATAAAAATTCAGTTTTTTTGAAAGAAAACATTGAACTGTCATTTTTTTTTAAAAACTAGGTAATGAATAAGTAAAAATGATCTCTTTAGAGAAGCTTATGAACTACCTGAAGCCAATAATATCAAGCATTAAGCCGGGAAGGAAAAGCAAAAAGTGCTTCCGTTCAAAAACTTTAAATATATCAAAAATGAAGATAAAAATGCTTTACGTATTACGTAAAAACAACACAGTTAAAGGGCTTACAGGCTATTTCAAGGCAGATGACATATTGTTTTTCAAAACTTTATAAGTAATTTAGCAGCGAATTAAAATACCAATTATTATGAACACATTAAAATATAACCTGTACTATTTAGAGTCACAATTTGTTGGTTATCCAGTAGTGATTCGAGTAACAGTTTTTTTAATTACCATTTTAGCAATTATATACTTGGTATCCCTTCTAAGAATATTCTTTTTGGCACGTAATAGAACAAAAATGGATAATCGAGAAAAGGAAATTCAAAAGAAATACGAGAAAAAGCTAAAAACCATTCTGTTCTCTAATGAGAACATAACACCAGAAGAAATTAGAACTAAGCTAGGAATGAATAATGAAACACTTAAAGATTGGGAGAAAGCCTATGTTTCAAAACTCATGATAAAATTGATAAGACAGAATGAAAAAGTTGAAATGAATTCAAATTAATCGTATCTTTGGTAAAGTAGCGTTTGCTCTATGCTAAGAGTAAATTCTAAAAAACAAATTACTTGTCTATTTCTTTATGCTTAGATCAATATATATTAAGTGAGTTCAATAAAATATTATTTCTATTATTTCGAGTCAAAGTTTATCGGCTACCCTTTCGTGATAAGAGTAACGCTGTTTCTTATAGTGCTGCTAGTCATAATCTACTTAGGCTCTATGATAAGGATTTTCTTTATTGCAAAAAACAGAAAGAAAACAGAAACGAGAAAAAAACAGATTAAAGATCAATATGAAGACAAGCTGGAAGATATACTGTTCGCCGAAAAAGATTTATCACAGCAAGAAATTAGTAATAAATTAATAAACGATAAAAACCCGGTTTTAGAATGGAGTAAACCTTACCTATCTAAGTTAATTTTAACTTTAACTAATCAAGAAATGAAATTAAACGTTAACAACTATAGAGAAACATTAAAAGCTTTTGAACTTCATGAATATTGGGAAAACCAACTGAAGAACAAAAACATTGAAGATGAAGGTACAGCGTTAAGAATTCTTGATGACATGAGTGAAGATGCCTCAAGTAATGCAATTTCAAATAAAGCAACATCACAGAACAACAATCTTCGAAAGCATGCTAAAAGTATTTTCATGAAATTTGATTCAAATGATGCTTTTAAGTTTTTAGATGATGATTTTGACAAGGATTTCAACGCCTTGGATGAAGTACGAATTCATGACGCATTAAAGGACAAATCTAAGGAAAGACCTCTGCCTCCTCTCATAAGATGGGTAAGTACAGCAGAAAATGAATTTTTCAAATCATTCCTTATACAGGAAATAGGTTACTTTAACCAAATTGATTCAGCGGATCAATTGGTCGAAATTTTCAAAGATCCAAACACAACACACAGAGTAAAAGCACAAGTAGCAAAAACATTGGGCACATTAAAATATGCTCCAGCTATCCCTTATCTAATTGAAAATTACGGAACAAGTGTTCAAGAGGTGCAGGAAAATATAATATATGCAATGGGTGAAATAAAAAATCCTGAAACATTAGACTTTCTAGAAAAAATATATCACGAAACGCATAACAAAGAAACATTAATCAAAGTATTACAGAATATTTATTTAGTAGATGACAGTAAAGTTGTATTTAATAAGCTTAAAGAAGCCAGTACAACAGAGTTTGAAAAATCGATATTCGACTATATTGACCAAGGATTCTCGGTTAGGTAATTTTACTTAATAGGGAACATAAAAAAATTAAATGGAAGGTACAATTTACTTATATCAATACCTGATATTTTTCTACTCATTTCTAATGACAGTTATTTATATTAGTCTAGCTATTCTAGGTTATGTAAACATTGTTAGAAACAAAAGAAAATATACCACTAAGGAAGAAGAGGATTTACTTCTACTTCCAGAAATTGCTCCCGGCATCTCGGTGGTTGCACCTGCATATAATGAAGAGGTCATTATTATTGAAAATGTAAGGTCTTTACTTAATCTAGATTATCCAAACTTTGAAATAGTCATTGTTAATGATGGTAGTAAAGATAAAACATTAGACTTACTAATTGAGGAGTTTGATTTAATTCCGATTCCCTTTCCTTATATTCAAAAAGTAATATGTAAACCAGTAAAAAAGATATATCGATCCTCAAACAGTAGATTTAGCAGACTTACTGTTGTAGATAAAGTGAATGGAGGTACAAAGGCAGATGCCATGAACGCTGGAATTAATGTGGCGCAATATGACTACTTCATTAATACAGATGTAGATTGCTTGCTTGCCCGTGATACGCTTACCAAATGTATTTTGCCCGTACTGGATTCAAAAATAAGGGTTATTGCCGTGGGTGCAACGCTAAGAATGGTTAACAATTGCGAAGTAAAAGATGGTGAAATAACTAGGGTTAAACCTCCAAAAGCATTTATACCTACTTTCCAGGAAACAGAATACCTTCGCTCTTACTTACTAGCAAAGATGGGATGGTCAATGTTTAATCTTATTCCAAACGTTTCGGGCGGATTTGGTCTCTTCTACAGGCCTTTAATTATTGACGCAGGAGGTTATGATCCCTTATCACACGCCGAAGACATGGACATGACTTTGAGAATAATAGCCAACATGAAAGACAATAAGAAAAAGTATAAAATTGTTCAAATCCCTGATACTTTATGTTGGACAGAAGGACCTCCTAACATGAAGGTTCTGCAAAGACAAAGGTCTAGATGGGGACGAGGTTTATTACAAATTTTCGTTGTTCACAGGAAATTGCTTTTCAACAGAAAGTACGGAAGAATGGGGCTGTGGGTTATGCCTTATGCATTAATTTTTGAGTTCCTAGCGCCACTAATTGAGGTGATTGGTTTAGCCTTTATGATTTTCCTTTTATTTACTAACCAGATCAACTTCGACACTTTTTGGTTAATGTTATTCTTTGTTTATTTGCTCGGAGTAACTATTTCATTAGTGGCTATTTCATTCGACATACTTACCAAAAAACATTATCAAAGCTACACAGAATATATTAGACTCGTCATTTTTTCTTCCTTGGAAGCAGTGCTTTACCATCCACTTATTGTTGTCTTCAGTATAAATGGATATTTTCAGTTTTTAACAAGAAAAGACTTTAGCTGGGGAGCTATGACAAGACAAGGATTTAAGCAGTCTGAAACCCCAACTGTTACACAACCAGCAAACCCAGAATGACATTTAATATTAAAATATTAACATCTAGAGTGGAAATAATAGCATCGCTAAAGCGAAACACATCCTTAGTCATGATTGTTTTGTTTTGCCATCAGTTTTCATTTGCTCAAACGGAAATAAATCTGGATGGTAGGGATAGCTATATAGAAAAAGCGATGACACAATTTGATCGCGGAAACTGGGACGAGGGAAAAAAAACTGTTGATCTAGGGCTAAAAAGATATCCTTTTGATTCAGATCTTAAAATGCTATCTGGTAAATATCACCACCACAAAGGCCAAAACGAAAAGGCAAGATATGACCTTGTAAAAGCATTACAAATCAACCCTGACAATGTTGATGCAAAACAAATATTAGTCAACGTAGAACTAGAAACAGAGCGCTACTCCAGTGCTATTTGCTATGTAAACGAGCTCCTGGAGGTTAATCCCTATTGGAGAGGTTTGTGGCGAAAGAAAATTGAACTATACAAACTACAAGGGAATTTTGTTGAAGCGAACCGACTGCAGGAGCGTATCAGCCAAATTTATCCTGACGATAAAAAGCTAAAAGAGGACTACATTTACGCTATGGAACTCGATGCTGCTGCTAAAAGAAAAGAAGGTGACATTGATGGCGCGATTGAAATCAGTAAAAAACTACTAAAGGAAAATCCAGAAAAGGTAGAAAACTACATTCTTATGGCAAATGATTATCTTAAAGCTGGTGATCTAAACACAGCCTTAAGTTATCTTGATCGTGGTTTAAATAGCTTTCCAGAAAACAGTGAATTAATTAATAAAAAGGCAGGAGTTTTAGCACAGCAAAAAAAGTATGATGAATTACTTCCTTTCCTTCAGAAAAAAGGATATGCTCAACAGTACAGCTACTATTTGATGGAGGCTGCCCGCTATTCAAAAAATCAACAAACCCACATTTTATATGGTAAGATATTTGAAGAAAACCCGGGTAATGAAGAAGCTTTTGACAATATCTATAACTATACAGTAGCGGTTCAACAATATGATGAAGCACTGCGTCTGATTAAGGTTCAGAGAAGGGTCAATGGAGACTCAAAAGAGCTCTATCTTAAGGAACTTGCTGTGTATGAAATGATGGGAAATGATTCGAAAAGCATTGCATTAACGAAAAGACTATTTGAGCGTTACCCTAACGATTATGATGTTCAAAATGCCTATGTGAAAGTGATCTTTGAAGAAGCAAAATACAAAATGTCTGAAAAGAGGTATGCTGAAGCTATTGACGATTGGTATAAAGTAATTCAGTATGGTGATGAAGACTATGTTTACGTTGCAAGAAATTCGATTTTTAATGCGCACGTGGAACTCGGAGAATACCTGGATGCACTTAACGTGCTTAATGAGCTGATTGCAAACGACAAGGACAACAAGGACTTCTATTTGAAAAGAGCAGACTTATACTACAGGCAAAAGAACTTCAATATGGCACTTTCTGCTTACGAAAACATTTTAGATCAAACTGAAGGGAATCAGCGAAATAGATTTCTATCTGGTTATGGAAATTTATCAACACTCATCATTAAAGATTTAGTTGAAGTATTCCGATATGATCAAGCACTGCAATATGCAGAAAGATGGCTAGAACAGGACCCTAAAAATGAATTGGCTTTGCGATATGCTATTAACTTATCCTACCAAACAAATAGCCTTGAAAAAGCTTATTTATACGCAGAAAGTGGAAACCGTGCGCATCCAAATAGTACTTTCTTCATTGTAAAAATGGCGGAAATTACGGCTGAAAACCCAGAAAACTACGAAGAAGTATACAATTTACTGCTAGAAAAAGTAAGTGCTGACCCCTATAATCAAGATTTAATAAATGCTTATGCGCAAATTACAGAAGATTATAGTCACCAACTTATTCGTGGTGAAAGAAGTCCTGATGCCATTGAAAATTTGGATAATGCTTTGCGTTATGCCCCAAATAACAATACACTCAAGTACACAAAAGGAATAGCCTACGAGAAAATTAAAAATTATGATTCGGCCTATTATTATCAATCATTTTATGTGCCATCACCACAAGAAGAAAAGCAGTTTAATCACTATTTATACTATTTATATTACAAAAGTTTAGACAACGAAATTGGACTACATCATTTGCGAAGTCGACCAGGAGACATTGATGTCATCAATCCCATATCAGCCATTAGCTATAGTCACATCGACAATAATAACACGTATTCTGGAAGAATAAATTATGCGGGACGACCACCAGGAAAAGGATACCAAATTCAAGCGGCTTGGATGCGGGAATGGAACTACAAAACCACAACATTAATTGATGCTGCTTGGGCAAATCAATTTTTCCCTACAATAAGTATAAATGCATCTATTTTTAGAGATATTACCAAGCTAAAAGAGGTGAATCTTGAATTGGGAATTGGATACAGAATCCTTGATACGGTGAGCAGTAATGCCAATTTAGGCAATAGAAATATGTTTAATTTCGTTGTTGGAGCTACTAAAGTAATTGATGATTTTAGAATTAACGCCAGGTTGAACAATTTTATTTTAGATGGGCGCTACCTTTATAATCTGACAGTAAACGGAAGATACACACTTTGGTCTCCTAAGCACTATGTCACCGCAATGGCAGGTGTTGGTTCCTCACCAGATGTTGAGCTTCTAGATTATCAAGTTTACGATGGCTTCTCGGCACTAAACACAATGGTAGGCGCTGGATTCACCTACATGTTTGCAAAAAATGTTTCTTTCGGAGTATTAGGAACTTGGTACAATTATAGAAACAATGACGGAATTTACAGAAATCATCACAATATATTCTTGAACTTAAATGTTGCTTTTTAACAAACATATCATTCTATTTTTAATTTTGATGACGTCGACTTTTAGTTGCTCTGCAAAAAACAATTTGGGTTTAAAAGCTGAAAAATATGTTATCTATGCCAGCGCAAATCAAGACAGTAAGTATTTAGCGCAAATCGCCCTTGATCAATTACAGAAGCATACAAACCAAAAAGACATCATTAGCTTAATTAATGATAACGAAATAAAAAACAATAAGCAGAAATACATCCAATTCTTAGTTGAACAGAGTGCCAAAGACGATTATTGCATTGTTCATGACTCCGATAAACTTATAATTACGGTTAGAAAAAAAGCCGATGGAATATGGATGATTCATCAACTAATAGAAGAAATAGGCAAAACTGACAACAGATTTAGCACGATCGACTTACCTCCATCAACAATCAAATTCATCACTCAATGTGAAAATTTTGATTTTGACTATAGAGACCCCCATTATTCAAACAACCTTATCCCAGGTAATGCACTCATTTTAGGAAACAACAATGTAGATCTTGATTGGGGAATTTGGGGGCATAACATCAAGAAGGTGATTGGTGAAATAAATGATTCTACAATATTTGCTCTTATAGATGAAAAACGTGTGAAAGAACAATTTTCTTTTAGTTCGCCTGTGTTGTTAGAACACCTAACACAATATATTTTAAACTATTTCGGGAATGGTGATGAAAAAGCATACCACTTCATGATTATGCCAAGAGATAATAATCTGGTTTGCCTGTGCGAAGAATGTAAAAAATTAGGCAATACAAAAAACAACGCAACACCAGCAGTCACTTATTTCATTCAAAAAATGGCGGCTAGATTCCCAAAACACCAGTTTTTCACCTCTTCTTACAATTCCACAAAAGCAATTCCGAAGGATACACTGAGAGAAAATACTGGAGCTTTTTTAAGTACAATACTCTTAAAAAAGGGTGTAGAATTAAATTTAAAGCAAGCGAAAACCGCAAAATTTGTTGAGGAACTAAAAGCCTGGCGAGACATTACACCTAATATTTACGTTTGGGATTACTCGGCAAACTTCGATGACTACCTCACTCCTATTCCCGTATTGTACAGTTTGCAAAAACAACTTCAGTTTTATAAAAGTCAAGAAGTAAAAGGAGTATTTCTTAACGCTAGTGGATATGACTACTCCACATTTGGAGATTTAAAATCCTTTGTTTCTGGTGCCCTATTAAAAAATACAAATGCTGATATAGATCAACTGTGTACGAGCTTCTTTCAGAAATATTACCCAAAGAACCACCAACTTTTAAGTAATTACTATTTGTCATTAGAAAAAAGTTTTGCCCTAAAAAACCAAAGCTATAATTTATATGGAGGCTTCGATGAAATAACAAATACCTATTTGGATACAGAGGCTTTTTTAGAGTTTTACAACGCGCTAGAGAAAGTTTTACGACAAACAACGGGAGCAGAAAAGGAAAGACTTTTAATGTTATACACCGCTCTATCCTATACCAAATTACAAATCGCCTATCACCAAGTTACAGGAAAAAATGGGTGCATGACTATTGATGAATTTGAATTAAAATTAAATCCCGCAATAAACCAAACAATTGAAATACTAAACAATTCATCACGCTATTCTGATTTGAATAAGTATAAGGAAGCCCATGGCGAAATACAACAGTATATTGATTTTTGGAAAAACGAAATCATCAATCAGAAGCTTGAAAACGAAATTATACAGGAAAAAATCACAATTTTATCTGCACCAGATTCAGAATTTGAAAATTCAAAAAAACTAAACAATGGTTTACCTGGCTATTCAAAAGACTATCATCAAGGTTGGTATATTAGCAGTAAAGACCTAAAAATAGAATTCCCAACAAACAAAATAAGTGGTACAAAAAAGATGAAATTTCGTTTTCTAAATAATGAAAGACACGGTTTTTATCCACCAGAGAAGATTGAAATATGGTCCAAGGACATACTCCTTAAAACAATTAACAATTTTGATAGCTCATCTGCTTTGGAGTCTGTAGAATTTAATTTAACTTTAGACTTAACTAATACAGATAAAGTGAAAGTTCTATTCTTTAGAAAATCACTCAGCAATAGCAAAATCGCCATAGACGAAGTACGCGTATTAAATTAATTTTCATGAACAGTTTTATTAATATCCTTATTGCAATTGTGTTGATTGTATCTTTGAGTGGCTGTGATGACCTTTCTGAAAGTAACACTACCTTGGAGATTGTTGACAATGGAAGACACTATTACCCGATTTTAAGAGGTCAGGATTTAGATGTCGTTTTCACAATTAGAAACACAGGATCAAAGCCTTTTGTACTCAACGACATGCTGATCACTTGTGGGTGTATTGTGCCAAAAAAATCTTCAATTCGGTCGATTCCTGCGGGAAAAGAGGGAAAGTTACATCTTATTTACAACAGCAATAAAAACATTGGCTTCGTGGAGCACCATGTAGATATTTATGGAAATTTAAAAGACAAAGATAAAGTAACCCTTGTTTTCGATGTGAATGTTGTACCTGAAGGGCTTTACACAAAGGATTATGAAGAACTTCACAAAGAAGAACGAGAAAAAGCAGGTGTTGACTTTGAAGGAATGGTAGATGGAGAGGAAAACAATAAAGGGTTTTATATGGATGAAGATTTTTAGAATTTTGAACAAGCGCAATCCTACCAGTTATGCTTTATATCTAATCAACTGAAATTCTGAAATTTTTTAAGGTTTAAATAATTTGTAATAATCTAAAAGAGTTACCTCAGTTACTGCATTCCATAGAATAAGAGATAATTTATAGTATTAATTTGGGAAAGTTGATGATTATTTCGAGAACATACAGTATCGAAGAGTTCTCCCTCATCCAACTGAGCCCTTCTTTTCTTGGATGGAAAAATGATTGGCAGCTCATATTCAAATTAACCTCACTGGTTTTAGTAAAGGATTAAATTGGGATTATTCTGAACTTTAAGTGGCATCCATTTAAATAATATCTATCTTAGTGCTTGATGCCTGTCTAACAAAACAAGATAAACTGAATGATAAAAACTATTTTCGTACTATTATTAACCCTTTTCAGTTTTCGCTCTATTGCTCAAAATCCATACTATGACAGTATTTATAGAGTTACGGCTCAAGAATTAATTGCATCTGATCCAAAACAAGCCCTAAAAAATGTTGAGCAACTTTCCTCCATTTCAACAAACAGAGCAGAACAGTTAAAGTCTTTGCTTTTAAAAGCTGCCTTACTAAGAACTTATGGTATAAACAATGAGGCCTTAGACATTTTATTTAAGACAGATAGTATTGCTCATCTCGAGAAAGACTATGTTTCTATAACAAGAATAAATGGTTTAATAGCGACCATATATCGCGAGTCGCAGCTTAATGCAGCAGCCACGATTTATTTCAAAAAGACCAAAGAGGCAATAGAAAAAATAGAAAATGAAAATCTAAAAAATCGATTTAGAGGCAGCATTGAGCAAGAATCAGCTCAAATCGAACTCAAAAAAGAAAATTACTTAAAAACAATTAAGCACATAAATCAATCGAATGAATATTTTCTCTTGGCAGGAGAAACAGCTGATATCCCCTTTCATTTATCCTCTAACTACGGACAAATAGGCACAGTTTACTTACTGCTTGATGAGATTGATTCCACCTTCTTTTACCTCAATAGGGCACTGAATGAATTAACAAAGGCACAAGCGGCAAACAGCCCCAAAAAAGGGTTTATATATACAGGGCTTGCCGAAGCCTATATAAAAATTGACTCTTTAGAATTAGCCGAAGATTACCTTCACAAATCCAAGAGTATTGCTGAAAAATCAAATTATTTTGAGTTAAAGAAAGAGACCTACTTCAAGCTGAGTAACTTTTACAAGAAAACTGGAGACCATGATAAGTTCATTCAAAGCAATGAGCAATACCTTAAACTAATTAATGATGATCAAGAAGAAAAGAAACGCATATCCAATTTACTTATTGAAAGTCTTTATGAAAAAGAACAAAACTCAATAACTAAACAGCGTTCTAGTTCAAAAAAAATTACGCTATTAACAAGCTCTGTGTTTCTATTGATCATTCTATTGGGCTGGTATATTTACAGCAAAAGGCAAAGTAAAAAGAAGTTTTTAGCCTATATTGAAAATAAAAACAATTACGAAAACAAAGCAAAAGATCCGAGCCCAGAAAAGCCAACTGCTGCTCCTGAAACGAAGAGCAAAAGCTATATGTCGGAAGAAAAAGAGACTGAAATTCTTAAAAAGTTACTTGAAATTGAGAAAACCAATTTTTACTTAGACGAGAATATCTCTCTAAGCACTTTGTCAGGTAAATTAGGTGTCAACCAAAGGTATTTAACCCACGTGATTAAAACACACAAAAAATCCGATTTCTCATCCTATATTAACGCCTTGAGAATAAACTATATCGTAGATTGCATAAAAAGTGACCCCAAATTTCTAATGTATAAAATAAGTTACCTCGCAGAGCTTTGTGGGTTTGCTTCTCACAGCAGGTTTTCAATTAACTTTAAGAAAGTTACAGGTACTACTCCTTCGGCTTTCATTGCCTATGTCAAGAACGAAAACGAAAAAATAAATTAATTTCCTAAATAATTTGTGTAGTTTTGCATTGAGCATCAATTGAATTGACCTCAAGTAGTGAATGTTATATTTCGCTACAAACAAAAACTATAACTTTTAGATTCAATGCACATTAATAGAATTTCATTCTTTATGAAATCCGTAATGATCCTTCTACTATCCTTCACGATAGTCTTTCCTGTTACATCTCAAAAAGCAAACTATGACAGTTTGTATTTATCCATAACAAGAAAACTTCCCCAAACAGAACCTGAAGAATCTCTTAAAAATGTAGACTTCCTTTACAGTATTTCTAAAAATGATCAAGAAAAGATAAGGTCACTGATTCTAAAGGCAGGATTTCTAAATTACTATGGATTAAACGAAGAGGCCTATCCCATTTTCTTAGCGGCTGAAAAAATAGCGCAAAAAAATGAGGACTATATTTCTCTTACAAGAATTTATGGCTACATTTCATCTATACATCGCGAATCTGAATTGTTTACGTCAGCCTTAAAGTACCTGGAAAAAGCCAGCCTCGCAAGCGGAAAGATTGAAGACAAAGATGTAGGTTTTAGGTTTAAGGCCAATCTAGAACAAGAGAAAGCCAATGTTTTTTTTGAAAAGGCTAAGCATCTTGAATCGATTAAACATGCCCGAAAATCACTCGATTACTTATCTCGATTATCTGCCAATAAACTTTTTGATAAAAACTATCATTCTGTCATTAGTAACGGAATTATATTCAGAAACTATTTAGCGTTGAACGAAATCGATTCTTCCTTTTACTATCTGGAGCAAGCCCAAAAAAGCTATGACAAATCAAATGGAGCGGATCCAACGATGCAAGGCTCTATTTTCAACGGATATGGTCAAGCCAATAGGGTAATCAAAAACTATGACAAAGCAGAACATTTTTTTCTACAAGCAAAAGAAATAGCAGATGAAACCAATTTTTTCTCTCTAAAGCAAGAGGTCTACGAATCGCTTTCTGCATTCTATAAAGAACTAGGAGCGAATGAAAAGTTCATGACAATCAATGAAGAATACCTCTACATGATAAATCAAGACAAGGAGTCCCGCGAGCAGGTGGCAGAAAAGCTACTTAGCTCTCTTTATGCCCAACAATTAATTGCCGATAAAAACGTAAAAAGCAAGTCAAAAACCATACTCTATTTAACATTACTTTCTTTTTTCCTCGCTGCGGTACTGTCTTGGTACATATACAACAAAAAGCAAAACAAAAAGAAGTTTGAAGCCTATATCAACAGTATGAATAATCCCCTCCAACAAGAAAGGAAAGAGATTACACTAGAACCAGAAAGCAAGAAGAGTTACATCTCGAAGGAAAAAGAAAAGAGTATTATTGATGCATTAAAGGAGCTGGAAGAAAAACAATTCTACTTGGATCAGAATATTTCTTTAACTAATTTATCTTCTCAAGTAGGCGTTAACCAACGTTACCTGACCTATGTCATAAAAAAGAAACTGGACGCAGACTTCGCATCCTATGTCAATAAATTAAGAATCGATTACATTGTTAATTGCATTAAAACAGATCCTCAATATCTAAATTACAAGATAAGCTATTTGGCCTCAGAATGCGGGTTTTCTTCGCACAGCAGGTTTTCAATAAACTTCAAGAAAGTTACAGGAACAACCCCTTCTGCCTTTATTAATTTCGTGAAAGAAGAAATGGCTGATAACAATAATAAATCCGCTTAATACCGTGTGTTTTTAGTTATTTTGTTCAAGGTTAAGTTTAAATCCAATTCCATGAATATTTTCAATAACAACTGTGGGATCGCTGGCAATATATTTTCTTAATTTAGTTATAAAAACATCCAAACTTCGGCCTACAAAATAATCATCTTTCCCCCAAACAGCGTTGAGCACCATTTCCCTTGCGACCACTTGGTTTTGAAACTTAGCTAGGATTTTCAAAATTTGTGCTTCTTTCTTTGTGAGCTTTTTTTCAGAATCAGGTCCAGTTAGCGTGAAATTAGAAATATCAAAAACAAAATGTCCAATCTGCACTTCATTTTCGTTTTCTTTCCCAATGTGTATATCAACTCGCTTCATCAAGGCACGCACCCTAACTTTTAGTTCTTCGGTGCTAAACGGTTTAGTTAAATAATCATCTCCTCCAACATTAAACCCTTTAACCTTATCTTCTGTCATGGCTTTTGCAGTAAGAAATAAAATAGGGATATTCTTATTAATTTTTCGAACATCTTCGGCCAAGCTAAAGCCGTCCTTTTTGGGCATCATGACATCAAAAATACACATATCAAAATGCTCTTCATTAAAGCGCTTAAAACCTTCCATTCCATCGGACGAAAGTGCGACTTCATAGCCTTGCATTTTCAACTGATCGGAAATTATAAATCCCAAATTTGTGTCGTCTTCTACTAATAATATCTTAGGTTTCATATCTCTTAATTTGTAATTGTGGGAATCCAAAAAGAAAAGGTACTTCCGTATCCTACTCTACTTTTCACATTCATTTTACCACCATGTTTATCTATAATTAATTTCACATAGTACAAGCCTAAACCGAATCCTTTCACATCGTGACGATCTCCCGTAGGAACACGATAAAACTTTTCAAACACTTGTTTTAACTGTTCTTTTTCAATTCCAATTCCCTTGTCTTCTATGCTCACTTCAATTCCTTTACTTCTATTTTTTGAACTTACTTTAATTTTTGCAGCTTGTTCAGAATATTTCACCGCGTTGTCTAAAAGATTTAAAATTACGTTTGTAATATGAACTAAATCTACGTTTACAACGAAATCTTGCGCTGTCAAATCCAACTCTATTTCTCCCCCTGAAAAAGTTTGGTTGAACCTGTAATTGTCTGCTGTTTCCTCAATCAGTTCATGCATATCTACATGCTCCAAGCGCAATTCGAGCTTATTTCTATCCAATTTAGCCATGTTTAATACACGCTCAACCTGCTCTTCTAAACGTTTATTCTCCTTATAAATTACCTCAGCATATCTTTTTAATTTCTCTGGTTCCTGAGTAAAATCATTCATCATTAACATCTCACTCGATAAACCTATGGTTGAAATAGGTGTTTTTAATTCGTGAGTCATGTTATTTACAAAATCAGCTTTCACCTCAGAAATTCTCTTTTGTCGGATGATTACAGAGACTGAGAAAGCAAAGAAAATAAGAAGCACCCCAACTATAATTGCTACATACAACCAAGGAGAACTGGCTACATTTAAGTCATTACTGGGTTGTGATAATAATTCGGGGAAGAAAACAGTAAAATAATGTCCATCTCTCTTCCATAACAATTCTGGAGAAGTTACTCCAATAGCGCTATCAGAGACAGGTGCGTATAAGGAATCAATTGAAAAACGTATTAAATTTCCATAAACTATACTGTCGTTGAAACAATCATAAATTCCGTATTGAAAATCTTGTGTAATATTGTGTTCATAAAACGTACGTTTTAGGAGTTGCTCGAGGTAATAGGGATGTAAATCCTCGTTGATGTCCACCAAAAAATAGTTTGAACTCTTCTGTTTCACAGCTCCATATAAGAAAGAGCTATCCACATGCTGAGAACCAATCTCTTCAACTGTATTCCTCAATGCAACACGAACAGACTCTTCAAATTGGCGAATATTTAAACTGTCTTGACGCTCTTGAATTGTTACCGCGTCTTTTTGGGCTTTGATGGTTCTGTTGATCCAAAAAACTTGTACCATCAAAATACTGATAATCGATAAAACTCCGATTATTATAACAGCATTAATGGTCCTTCTATTCATGGTCTAAAAATACTGAGATTTGTATTAAAAATGTGCTATTCTCCGATTAAATCGTAAATCAAAAAAGAAACCTCTGCTATCAAAATTATGAATTTTACTAACAGAGGTGTTTTCTTTCCAAAAGTTAAATTCACGCATCAAGAAATCCGCCTACCTCTGAATGTTGCCTTCGACAAGCTCAGTCAACGGATTGCTCTTAGATGTCTTCAGTGACTTCGTTGCCTTCGGTGACTGAACCTGTCCGAAGGCAGCGAAGGCATAAAACTATTAATCAATAACTTTTAATTCTTTCCCCACTTTAATGAAGGCTGCAATTGCTTTGTCTAGCTGTGCTTTTGTATGTCCAGCAGAAATTTGAGTACGAATTCTTGCCTTTTCTTTAGGAACTACAGGATAGAAGAATCCAATAGCATAAACTCCTTCATCTAATAGTCGATCTGCAAACTTTTGAGATAAAGCTGCATCATACAACATGATAGGAACAATTGGAGAATCTCCTTTTACAATGTCAAACCCAGCCTCCAGAATGGCTTTTTTGAAATAAGCAGTATTTTCTTCTAAAGTATCTCTTAATTCTGTTGAAGAATTTAAAATATCAAACACTTTTAATGACGCTCCAACAATTGCTGGCGCTAGAGAATTTGAGAATAAATATGGACGAGAACGCTGACGTAACATATCAATTACTTCTTGGTTTGCAACAGTATAACCTCCCATTGCCCCACCTAAAGCTTTTCCTAAGGTTCCTGTAATAATATCTACTCTGTCCATACAGTTGTAGAATTCCGGAACACCACGTCCTGTCTTTCCAATAAATCCAGCAGAGTGACACTCATCACTCATTACAAGCGCATCATATTTATCTGCTAAATCACAAATTTCATTCATTTTTGCAAAATCACCATCCATAGAGAACACGCCATCTGTAACGATGATTCTGTGTCGCTGATCTTGTGCTTTTTTCAATTGCTCTTCAAGGTCGGCCATATCGCTGTGTTTGTAGCGGTAACGTTGTGCTTTACACAAACGCACTCCATCAATAATAGAAGCATGATTTAATTCATCAGATATTATTGCATCTTCTTTTCCAAACAAAGGCTCAAAAAGCCCACCATTGGCATCAAAGGCTGCAGCGTATAAAATGGTATCCTCTTTTCCGTAGAAATCTGCTATTTTACGTTCCAAATCCTTGTGAATATCTTGTGTTCCACAAATAAAACGTACTGATGACATTCCAAAACCGTGAGAATCTAGCGTATCTTTGGATGCTTGAACGACATCCGGATGGGATGACAAACCTAAATAGTTATTGGCACACATGATCACAACCTCTTCTCCATTATCCACTTTTACCGCTGAACCTTGTGGGGTGATGATTATACGCTCTCTTTTATAAACGCCATCATCCTTTATTTCTTCTAATTCTTTTGCTAAATGAGCTTTTAAATTTCCGTACATCTGCTTTGTTTTTGTTTCTAACAAAGCTAAACATTTTAGGGATAATTGAGTGGGAAATAATGGATAATTGAAATCACAAAAGGGATATGATAAAGTTTATTTAAGGTACAGTTTTTTACCTCAACAAATTAACATGCCCTACCAATTCTTTTTTATTGTTTTCTAAATCTTCATAAACGATTTTCCAAACGTAAGTACCATCTTGACAAACCTTGTTCCCATAGGTCCCATTCCAACCGGCATTCATATCGAAACTTTCAAATAAAACTTCTCCCCATCGGTCGAAAATTAAAAGATGAAATTCTTTAATATTTCCTCCTTCCACAAAGAAATTGTCATTAATCCCATCTCCGTCAGGTGTAAAAGAATTCGGAACATAGATTATTCCCTCATAAATAATCTCCACCTCATCTGTTGCCAAACAACCGTTTTCATCTGTAAAGTTAACGGTATAAGTCATAGACTGATCCGGTTTAGCAGTGGTGCTTTTACACTCTACGCAAGACAAGAACTGTGGCGGAGACCAAACATAATTTCCTCCAGGATTATTGCTACTAGCGCTTAAATCAACCTCATCTCCTACAAAACCATAATAGTCTGCACTTGCACTTACAAAAGGTGTTGGAAAATGATCAATTTCAACAGTGGCACTTGCACCACAACCATATTTATCGGTAATATACACAGTGAAAATCGTTGGGTTATTTGGTGTAGCCATTGTCACAGAAGAGCTGGGTGAATCCACAAGCGATGAAGGAACCCACTCATAAGCGACTCCTCCACTGGCCCAAAGATTCACAGGTTGACCTGAACAAACAATCGTATCATTTCCTGCCATTGGACTAACCCCAATAACTTTTATAAAAACACTGTCCCGAACCGTTCCGCAAGGATTTGTAAAGTCTACATAATACCACCGATCCACCGGCGATGAAATAATAACATTTTGACCTGTGGTCGTATTGATATCCATATTTGGAGACCAAATAATCTCAGGTGCAAAATTCACGGATAAGTAGGCTTTATCTCCTTCGCACACATAAGCTGTATCTCTGAGTTCAGGTTGCGGTGGTCCTGAGAAAACACTAACTTCAACTTCTTCCGAAACCGAGCAGCCGTCAACCGTAATCACTTCCACAGTATAAGATGCATCTATATTCGGTGAGATCAATAAAGAATCATCATTTAAGGGACCAATTACAGAGGTCAGATCGGAGGATGACCACAAATAATCAACACCTCCACTAGCCCAAATGTAAACGGAATCTCCCTGACAAATTTCCTGGTTGCTTATAGAACTAGCAGTAGTTTCAAAAGTTTCTAAGACTACAGTTAAAGTATCTGCACCACAAGAATCAGAAACAATTACTGTAAAGGTTGTGGTCGAATCTATTGTCGCAATTGGATTTGGAATATTTGGATCATCTAAAAACAAGGCTGGCGACCATTCGTAATTTACTCCTCCAGAGGCCTCCAACGGAAAGCTATCACCTGGACAAATCTCTCCAGTAGGTTGAACAACAGCTCCATTAAAATCACCTATTTCTACTGTTAAAAAACTAGTATCTGCATCGAAACAACCTTGGTTGTCGCTTACTACTAACATTACATCGTAAATCCCTGGTGATGTATAAACATGGAACGGATTTACTGCTGTGCTTGTACTTCCATCGCCAAAATCCCAGTAAAATTCGTTTCCGTTTAAAGACTGATTATCGAAGAAAGTTGTATCATTCAAACATTGTGTTCCTGTCGGACCAGACATCGCAGAGTACATTGCACCTAAATCAAATTTCCATGCTGCTAGATTACAATTTGAACTATTGTTGGTCTCTGAATATACTCCTGGTGTTGTTGTAAAGCCATTCGGATTTCCTTGACAAGCTGCACATACGGCATGATAAATTCTTCCTTGCTTATCGAATCTACTCGTGCCTCCATCTACATGATTAGAACTACTGGCTACTCCTCCCATAAAAGTTCCGTAATTGAGTGCAGCGGCATTTTCAGATAGCACTCCTATATAAAAGTTATTGCCATTTGTAACGGTTTGATAAGCATTTGCTGTAGTAGGGAAACCTTGCGAAGTACTTCCTGTAGCTTGCACCGATTGGTTAACCTGTCCTCCCCACCCCGTATAATAAATTTCATTACAATTGGAGACCAAAAAAGCAGTCGGTGAAATCTCTACAGTATTGTTTCCTCCTCCTACTCGTGTAGACCAATTTAAAGTGGATAAGTCAGTATTATATTGGCGTATAAATTGACCCGAATTGGCGTTATTGTAAACCCCTGGACTAATCACCATAGGTCCAGAAGTTTGTCCAAAAACATAAACACGATCCAGTTGATCCAGTTGAACAAAAAAGGATTGGTCATAAAGGTTTGTTCCAATATATGTTCCTCCTACTAAGTTTGAATTTAAACCATTCATTTCAACCAAAAATCCATCTGCAGATCCGCCTTGGTAACTTGATTGGTGTCCGCCAGTTGCAGGAAAATTGCTTGAATTTGTTCCTCCGCTGATATAAATACTATTGGAAGATGAAACCTGAATCGAATATCCCGCTTCATCATTGGAGCCCCCAAGATAAGTAGACCAATATAAACTGGACAAAGCTGGATTAAACTTCGCTACGATAGCGTCTTGGGCTCCTCCCAAAGAATTGTCTGAACCATTAAAAATAGGAAAATCAGCGGATTGAGTTGAACTTGTAATTAAAACATCGCCATTGTTGTCCAAAATAATCTCTCCTCTAAATACATCTCCATAGTTATAATTCAAATTACTTACATTTAATCCATCATTCCCTGAACCACCTAAAAATGTACTTCCCAACAAAGCTGATCCATCTGAACTTAATTTGGCTACGACTATATCTGTTCCGTTAAAAGTTATTGCAATTTGTGTAGTCATCGTTCCACCATTGTGCGTTGACTGGTAAGCGTTCCCAGTAATTGGAAAATCTGTAGAAGTTGTTCCTCCTAAGATATAGAGCTCACCTTGGTCATTGGTTACGATAGAATTAGGCGTTTCATTTCCTGAGCCACCAATATATGTGGAGTAAATTAAGGCTGTTCCATCACTAGAAAATTTACTGATCCCCATGTCAATTTGAAATGCGCCAAATCCTCCATTAAAACTAGCATCATAAGCGCCAGTTGAAGTAGGATACCCCGTTCCAAACACAATTCCTCCAGCATATAAATTAGCATCTAAATCGGGAGCTGCTGTAAAGCCCCAATTATCTGCTGTTGAACCAGTGAATGTAGAAAAGGTCAAACTGGGATCAATTATTAAGGTGGCAGTTGTGTCGTAAGCATCAGGAAAATAGTAGCTCACCGTATCTTGATTTACCTTAAATTCAGCTTCTACCTCTTGGTGAGGATTTTCTTCTGATTCGCTCCAAACGTGTAACCCATCTTCGATTATTGCTCCAAAACGCGAATGAATTTCAACTCTTTTTTTCCCTACGTTCAAAGCTCCCATTCCTTCATGAAAAATTTGAATAATAGAAGGGTCTATCCCTGGAGCAACTTCAAAAGAATATTTGATGTTGTCGGAATCTATTTGTAAAAGCATATCAATTCCCGGATAAAACTCAACAAAACGAAGCATTTTAAAAGAAACTACTTTCGACTTCCATTTAGAGGTATCTTTTCCTAGGAAATAGTTTTTATAAAATTTGGAGTTTTCTGATTCTACAACCTTACCTTTCCAAGATGAATTTATAAAATGGCTGTGAATGGTGTGGAGCTTAACCAAATCAAAATCTTTATCACCATGAGCTGCATCATGGAGCTCTCCGATATTGCTTAAAGCATAGGTAAACTTATCTCTCTCAATAAAGAAATTTCCTTTTTGTAAAGCTACTTTATAAAGTATTTGATTGTCCCACTGACCTCGATTAGGTTCAAACCATGCTTCTCCACTCTGTCCAAGAATACTTGGAACAAAGCATAAAACCAGCAGTAAAAATGAAATAAATCGTGCCATCATTCAAATATACAAAATGTAATTTTATCCATATAATTCTAAAGGCTAAATGTCTTTAACACAACCTATAATAAAACTCTTCTCCAAACACTTTAGTTGCTTTTAGGAGTAAATAAACAACACTCACGCATTTTTATATGGTTAAAAGAGATAATAAAACTATTTTTGTAGAAGAAAAATATCAAGTCCATGAGTGATGCAATCAAGCATGAGTGCGGAATAGCACTTCTTCGTTTAAAAAAACCTTTAGAATACTACGTAGATAAATACGGAACAGCCTTTTACGGCTTAAACAAGATGTATTTATTAATGGAAAAACAACACAATCGCGGTCAGGATGGTGCTGGTTTAGCCAATATTAAGCTAGACATGAAACCGGGTGAACGCTATATTTCAAGAAGTAGATCTGTTGATCCTAAACCAATTCAGGACATCTTTACGACCATTAATAGTCGATTTGAAGAAATCTCAAAACAAAACCCCGATTTATTGAGGGACATCGATTATTTAAAGAAAAACGTTGGTTTTACTGGTGAATTATTCTTAGGGCATTTACGTTATGGAACTTCAGGAAAAAATGGAATTGAAAGTTGTCACCCCTTCTTACGCCAAAATAATTGGATGACAAGAAACCTTGTGGTTGCAGGTAACTTCAATTTAACAAACGTTGATGAATTGTTTGAAGTGCTTTCTAATTTGGGACAGCATCCTAAAGAAAAGTCGGATACCGTTACGGTTTTAGAAAAAATCGGACATTTCTTGGATGTTGAGAACGAAGGCCTTTTTAAGCAATACAAAACACAAGGATACAACAATAAAGAAATCACTTCTAAAATTGCAGAGCACTTAGATATTCAAAACATATTGAAACGTGCCTCAGAAGATTGGGATGGTGGATATACCATGTCAGGACTTTTTGGTCATGGAGACGCTTTTGTTTTGAGAGATCCAGCAGGAATTCGTCCAGCTTTTTGGTATGAAGATGAAGAGATATGTGTAGTTGCCTCGGAGCGACCTGTTATTCAAACAGCTTTCGATTTAAAGAAGGACGACATTAAAGAATTAACACCAGGACACGCATTAATCATCAAAAAATCTGGTGAATTAAGCGAAGTGAAAATTAACGAACCAACACAAAGAGCTGCCTGTTCTTTTGAAAGAATTTACTTCTCTAGAGGGAATGACTACGACATTTATAAAGAGAGAAAACTATTAGGTCAATATTTAATTCCTCAGATAATTGAAAGTATCGACAATGAGCTTGATAATGCTGTATTCTCTTTTATTCCAAACACGGCAGAAATGTCATTTTACGGAATGATGAAAGGCTTAGAGGATTTCTTGAATGTGGAAAAAATGGAAGCCATCAAAGCTTTAGGAAGTGATATGACAGATGAAAATCTGAGTAAAATCCTGACTAGAAAAACCCGCTTTGAAAAAATTGCGATTAAGGATGCCAAACTAAGAACTTTCATTACCCAAGAGGAGGCGCGAGACGATATGGTTGCGCACGTTTATGACATTACCTACGGAACAGTGAAGAGAAATGTCGATAATTTAGTGGTAATCGATGATTCTATTGTACGTGGTACAACATTAAAACAAAGTATCCTTCGCATTTTAGATCGTTTAGAACCTAAGAGAATTGTTGTTGTTTCCTCTGCACCGCAAATTCGCTATCCTGATTGTTATGGAATTGACATGGCAAAAATGAGTGAGTTTATTGCTTTCGAAGCAGCTATTGAACTCCTAAAAGACAAAGGAAAAGCTTATATAATTGACGAGGTTTACAAAAAATGTGTTGAGCAACAAAATTATCCAAAAGAACAAATTAAGAACTACGTAAAAGAAATTTACGAACCGTTTACCGCCAACGAAATCTCAGCCAAAATTGCAGAACTTTTAACACCTGTAGATATGAAGTCTGAAGTGGTCATTGTTTATCAAACCATTGAAAATCTTCATAAGGCTTGCCCAGACAACACAGGTGATTGGTACTTTACAGGAAATTACCCAACACCTGGAGGAAACAAGGTAGTCAACAGAGCATTTATGAATTACATCGAAGGAATTGGCGGTCGCGCTTATTAGAAAACTAAAATGAAGAAGCAAACAGCTATATTTTTCTATATTCTAGGAGTGTATGTAGTCATGCAGTTTGTTTGGTGGGGCTACCACCTCATAGAGCTTTCCTCAGAAATAAATACGAAGGATTCAGCAAATAAGAGAATGATAATGATCATTGGAGAAGGATTAGTTTTCTTCTTCATTCTTATGCTGGGCTTATGGAAAATTAGAAACTCTATACAAAAGGAGATGAAACTTTCTAGGCGTCAGAATAACTTCCTACTTTCGGTAACACATGAACTCAAAACACCACTAACTTCCAACAAACTGTACCTCCAAACCTTGTTAAAAAGAAAAAGCTTGGAAAGAGAACAACAGGAAGATATGCTAAATCAAGCCATTGTAGAAAACAAGCGTTTAGAAGATATGATAGAAAATATCCTCACGGCTACGCGCATCGAAAACCACCGACTACAATTAAACATTGAAGAGTATAATTTGAGCGAGCAGATCACCCAAATAGTCCAAAAATGGGCCAAAAACAGAATTCCCGTAAAACTTTCAATCGAGGAAAACATCATCTCAAAAGTTGATTTATTCATCATTGAAACCGTATTGCATAACCTTCTAGAAAACGCCTTAAAATACGCAGGAGATCAACCCAAAATTGAAGTTTATTTAAACAGAAAAAAGAATGTGATCACTTGGGGTGTAAAAGATGATGGAAAAGGAGTTCCTCCTGAATATATCGGAGAGGTTTTTAGCAAATTTGTTCGCATCGGAAACGAAGAAACCAGAGCGCAAAAGGGGACGGGATTAGGACTCTATATCGTAAAAAGCCTCCTTCAATTTCATGGAGATACAATAGTTTACCTCCCTAACAAACCAGAAGGAGCGCATTTTAAAATCACTAGACATGAAAGAAAATAAGAAAGTTGGATTAATAATTTTAGATGGTTGGGGAATTGGAGACAAAAGTAAATCAGACGCGATTTATAATGCTAATACTCCAATTATGGATAATTTATTGAAACAATATCCTAACGCTCATCTCACTACTTTTGGCGAACAAGTTGGTTTACCTAAAGGACAAATGGGAAACTCTGAGGTTGGGCATTTGAATATTGGCGCGGGAAGAATAGTTTATCAAGAACTCACCCGCATCAATAAATCTATTCGTGATGGTGATTTTTTTAAATTAGACACATTAACAAAAGCTTTTGAAAAAGCGAAAGAAACTAATCAGAAAGTTCACTTTATTGGATTAGTTTCTGAAGGTGGGGTGCACAGTTCACAACAACATCTACATGCACTATGCGATATGGCCAATCAGCATGCATTAGAAAAAGTATATATCCACGGATTTACAGATGGAAGAGATTGCGATCCTAAAAGTGGAAAGCTATTTTTTGAAAATTTAGAAAACCATATTGCTGAAAGCCCAATCAAAATAGCTTCCATTATTGGTCGTTATTACGCCATGGACAGAGATCAACGCTGGGAAAGGGTTGAAGAATCCTATAATTTGATGACACAATTGAAAGGAAAACGTTTCAATTCCGTTGAAAACGTTTTTGACCACTGTTATACTGAAGAAATAACAGACGAATTCATCACGCCTTCGGTAATCAATCATGGAGATGAAAACACAAGAATTGAAGAAGGAGATTTGGTGATTAGTTTTAATTTCAGAACAGATAGACCAAGAGAAATTGTTACGGTACTCAATCAAAAAGCGATTGAAGGCTATGAAATGAAACCGCTAAGCATAGACCTTTTAACAATGACCTCCTATGATGATACATTCCAAAATGTAGAAGTTATTTTTAACAAGGACAATTTAGAAAATACCTTGGGTGAAGTTCTTGAATCGCATTCAAAAACACAAGTTCGAATCGCAGAAACAGAGAAATACCCCCATGTAACATTTTTCTTTTCTGGCGGGAGAGAACTGCCTTTTAAAGGTGAAAAAAGAATCTTGGTCAACTCTCCTAAAGTGGCTACCTATGATTTACAACCAGAAATGAGTGCTCTGGAAGTAACACAAAAAATAAGCGCAGACATCATTCAAGAATCACCAGATTTCTTTTGCCTAAACTTTGCAAATCCAGATATGGTTGGACACACTGGAGTTTATGAGGCGATTATAAAAGCCGTTGAAACGGTAGACCATTGTTTAGGAAATGTGATTGATGCGGGGAAAACTAAAGGATACGAATTTATCGTAATTGCAGACCATGGGAATGCGGATATGGCAATTAACCCTGATGGTTCACCCAATACAGCTCATTCACTAAATCCAGTGCCCGTAGTGTATGTTACAGATGATTCTTTAACGTTGAAAAGTGGAATTCTTGCAGATGTAGCACCAACAATACTGAATAGAATGGGGATAGAAAAACCTGTTGAAATGACAGGAAAATGTTTATTGAGTTAGATAAACAGTAAGAAACAAATAGGCTGTATATGAAATACTGTGGGTAATCAATTTTAATCCTTTGAAAAATGAATAGTTCTGCTACGTATTTAACTGTAACCTACATGAGCTGTATTTTATAGTATTGGGTTACCAAGATAAATCGTTAGCTAAAGTTTATTTGAAGAAAATCTTATCGTCACCGTCAAGCTTTTTTTCAGCCAATTGAGAAGTTTTAAAAAAAAATGAATTATTTGGATTCGACTTATCATTAATTTGTTTTGAAATTTATAATTGCCAGGAGTGGCGACACATGGTTACAAGTCAAGTTATTAGTACCCTTTCTTTTCTAAAAAAAGAACTAGTATAGGTTAATGAAAGTATTAATTCTGGTTTGTGTCACCACTCCTGTGGCTTGATAAAAAACGCAAGCCGTTTTTTATTGACATATCACCCACTCTGTGGGCTTAGCTAGGATTACAGCACAGAAAAATCTCCTTCCATAAACGACCTAACTTGGTAACCCAATTTTTTTTATTTTCCGAGGGACGACAAGCTTAATAGTGTTCAACAAAAAAAGAGGAGTCAATAACTCCTCTTTTTTCGTAATATAAATTTTATGATTTCTAGTCATTCACCAATTGAACAAAACCGTGTTCTTTCTTTTCTTGACCTGATAGATCTACAATCGTAAATGTATAAAAGTAAGTTCCATCAGCACATTCTGTTCCTGAATTATTCACTTTACCATTCCAAAGGAAGTTTAAGTCGGTGCTTTCAAATACAACATTCCCCCAACGATTTACAATAACAATCTCAACGCTTTGTGCATTTTCCACATTCATTGTGAAGAAGTCATTTTGACCATCACCGTTTGGTGTAAATACGTTTGGCAAGTTATAACCCAATGGTAGTGTTACAACAACATTACGCGCAGTTTCATCACTACACTCTCCTTTCTCGGTGATTAAAGTCACAGTGTAGACGCCTTCCTCGAAGTAAGTTGTGTACTGATCATCTGTATTGTTAACAACAGCAGTTTGTCCATTTCCGAAATCCCAATAATAAGTTGTTGCTGGATCTGAATTATTAATAAATGTAACATCAAGAGGCGCATACCCAAAATCTGGACTTGCTTCGAAATCTGCATTTGGTGGCGGATCTTGCTCCAAAAATATACTATCAATCACTGTACAAACATCGTCGGTAATAGAATAATAATACCATCCTGAAGGCTTGTTTGGCCAAACCGATGCGTTTGTAAAATCATTGGTGTTTGTTCCAGGGCCTGTCCATTTAAACAAAGGCGTTCCCGTATATCCTGGCACGTGACCATATCCAACTACATATCCATTTTCTGCTCCACAATCTGCAGGATTTTGGATTAAGGAATCTATTTTTAATGTCTGATTCAATGTAATGGTTGTGGTGTCTGAACTCGTAAATCCACAATCATCCGTAGCGGTTACAATATAAGTCGTTGGTCCATTAGTTGTCGCGGAAGCAAAGGAATTAGCTCCTGTTGTTCCGTTACTCCAATTATAGGTATAAGGTGGAAATCCGTTATCTGTGGTTGCCCAAACCGGCACACTATCATTTGCACAAAGTGTTGTTGTGTCGGAAGCTATAGTTGTGGAGACGGGCTCATCATCAATCCAAATCGTTCCGTAAGAATAAACGGTATCACCACAGACGGTGACCGAATACGCAGAAATAATTATACTTTCTGGACCCTCAACTAATCCATCCGCAAACGGAGTAATTGTAACGATCAAGGTATCTTGTCCTGGTACAAATATGAGTGAATCACCTGGCGCAAAAATAGGGTAATCTACATCTGGAATTGCCGTTCCGCCTACTTGAATGTCAATGATTAAAGAATCTGAAATTTGGTTAATTGGTCGCGTAAAAGCAACAGTAGCCTCCATACATCCTTCGATTAATAAGGTATCTGAATAATCTGCATTCGTTTCTATACTAATATCTACAATGTTAGAAGAAAATGAATTCGCTTCTAAAAAAACACCTGAGTTTAGACCTTGGTCAAATACATTTGAAATTGCTAATTTAATATGGAATGTATCATTACAACTCAAGTTAGAATTAGCAGGCAACAATACTGTACTTCCGTTGTAAGCCGCCATTGGTTGACCCGCCGCAGTATATATTGGAGTATAAGAAGTTGTAAAATAAATAGCATCTGCCACCCAGTTTGGATTTGCGTTAAAACAATTCCCACCAATATCTGCATTATTTCCTGAATTTACGGAATTAATTCCCACTGGAGTAGTAGATCCAGGTATGGTCGCAATATTCACAGCATTATTAGAGAAAGGACCATTGATTCCTGGACCTGAAATAAAGAATCCGAATACATCATTATAATTGGAACAGGTAAAACCTGAATACTCCATTGATGAAAAGATATAGTTAAATGAAAGTGTATCTCCCGATGGAACAAAATCGAATTCAATAATAGAACCATTCGTGATATTACCTCCAATGACGGTTAAATCCGGATCCCCTGTAACTACTGGTGCTCCCTCAGTATGCATCAAAACCCCGCCTGAAATAGGAAAGTTAGGGTCAGTATTGTTAAAGCGCTTAACACCCTGTTGCACCTGATTTGCGTTTGCTGCAGAACCGTTATAGGTAATATTAAAAGCGTTAATCCCCGCTCCCAAAAGGACATCCTGAACAGCCTGTTGAGGTGTCATTGATGGCTGAATTAAATTCATCTGTTGGGCAATTAATCCAGAAATAGGAAAAAGGAAAATCGAAAGTAAAAGTAGAATGTGCTTCTTCATAGTCATGTCTTTATGTGGATATTCATAGCAAAGACGCAAATATGCAGAAAATAGTTGCTTAAGCATGCTGAGCTTTTATTTAAAAGAGACCAAAATATATTGCTTATATTGGAATCTCAAAAACGAAAAAACAACTTAATAAATTGATTTAAAATGAAATCCCCCGAACTTCACCAGTTCTTACCAGAAGAGAAATGATTCTATTTCATGGATTATCGTTGATCGAAAACACCTCCAAATAAACCACTTTAGATTAAAAACAACTAAGCCTCAGGCCAGAAAAAATCCCTTAAGCATTCAGGAATTTGACTTTCCACTTTTATCCAATGTCTGTTATCTGATTTTTTTGAAGCCTAAAGCTGAGCACGCTAAAGTGGATAGTTTTAACTACTTATTAGACCAATAGCACCATCAATGTTTAAGGAAGCACGCCAAAAAAAACACTGGAAACGTTAGCCTTTGACAGAATCTAAAGCAGTTCGCTTCTCATAAATTGTGATAATTTCATAACTTTACGAAAAAAGAAAATTCATGAAAAAGACACAAGACTTTATACAAAATAATCAACAACGATTTTTAGACGAATTATTTGAACTTTTAAGAATTCCATCAGTATCTGCTGATCCTGCGCACAATGGAGATGTAAGAAAAGGAGCTGAATTGGTGGCTCAACACCTAACAGAAGCCGGAGCAGATAAAGTGGAAGTTTGTGATACTGCAGGACACCCTATTGTCTATGGAGAAAAAATTATAGACCCTAGCTTACCCACAGTTTTGGTTTACGGACATTATGATGTGCAACCAGCAGACCCAATTGAATTATGGGATTCACCTGCATTCGAACCGGTTATTAAAAAAACAGATATTCACCCAGACGGAGCAATATTTGCACGTGGAGCTTGTGATGATAAAGGACAAGTTTTCATGCATATCAAAGCTTTTGAAGCCATGAGTAAAAGCGGAGAATTGCCATGTAATGTGAAATTCATGATCGAGGGTGAAGAAGAAGTAGGGAGTGAAAACTTGGGTGTGTTTATTAAAGAACATACTGAGAGACTTGCTGCAGACATAATTCTGGTCTCTGATACTGGAATTATTTCCAATGACAATCCATCAATAACAACGGGTTTACGAGGATTAAGTTACGTTGAAGTTGAGGTTACGGGTCCAAACCGCGATTTACATTCTGGACTATATGGTGGAGCGGTGGCTAACCCAATCAATGTGCTATCAGATATGATTTCGCAACTACAAGACGATAAACATAAAATTACAATTCCAGGTTTCTATGATAAAGTGGAAGTAATCTCTGAAGAAGAAAGAGCTGAAATGGCCAAAGCACCTTATGACGAGGAAGAGTATAAATCTTCAATCGACATTAAAAATGTGCAAGGTGAAGAAGGATATTCAACACGCGAAAGAGCTTCTATTCGACCAACTTTAGATGTGAATGGAATTTGGGGTGGTTATATTGGAGAAGGAGCAAAAACAGTTCTTCCTTCAAAAGCGTTTGCTAAAATTTCTATGCGTTTGGTCCCTCATCAAGAACCAGAGGAAATTACAGCTCAATTTAAAGACTATTTTGAAAGCATTGCACCAGATTCTGTTACCGTAAAGGTAAATCCACATCACGGAGGTTTACCCGCTGTAACGCCAATTGATTCAGACGGATATATGGCAGCGAGCAATGCGATGGAAAAAACATTCGGTAAAAAACCAGTTCCATTAAGAAGTGGAGGAAGTATTCCAATTGTAGCACTATTTGAACAAGTACTTGGATTGAAAACAGTTTTAATGGGCTTCGGATTAAACAGTGATGCTATTCACTCGCCAAATGAGCATTATGGATTATTTAATTTCTACAAGGGAATTGAGACGATTCCTTACTTTTTTGAAGAATTCACGAAATTAAGCCAAAAATAATGAGAAGTATACAATTCATTTCAGCCCTGTTTGCGATTTTATTTATCGCAACGGGCTGCATGGAGAATCCACAATTTAAAGGAGTTTCCAACTTCAAAATTGATGAAGTCAATAGAGAAAAGGTTTCATTTAATGTGGATGTTTCTGCTTTTAATCCGAATGGATACAGTTTGAAAGTACGAAAGTCTGACTTCAATTTGTACCTCAATGATTTATATGTTGGTCAAGCTTTTTTACTTCAAAAGTATAAGATGAAAAGAAAGACCACAACTTTAGACAACGTACCCGTCGAAATTCTACTTGAAAAAGGAGTTTTCATGAAGCTAATGAAAATAGCCATGGGCGGAACAGTAAAACTGAGAATGGAAGGAACATTAAAAGCTTCTGCACTTGGAATTCCTGTGAGAAAACAAATCGACCAAACAAGAGAAGTTAATCTATCCGACTTAAATATCAACTTTAGACAATTACTTGGTTTTTAAAAAATAGTTTTAAAACAGTTAAAATGGCAAAGCATACCAACGAACTCATCAATTCCAGTAGTCCTTATTTACTGCAACACGCTCACAATCCTGTAAATTGGGTTGAATGGAGTGACGTTGCTTTCGAAAAGGCAAAAAACGAAAACAAACTAATCTTAATTAGCGTTGGATATTCCGCTTGTCATTGGTGTCATGTCATGGAGCGCGAAAGTTTCGAAAACGAAGAGGTTGCAGCGTTGATGAATGAATACCTCGTTTGTATAAAAGTGGATAGAGAGGAGCGACCAGATGTTGATCAAATTTACATGAATGCAGTTCAGCTGATGACCCAACAGGGTGGCTGGCCATTAAATTGTTTTGCTCTGCCCGATGGAAGGCCTATATACGGAGGAACGTACTTCAAAAAAGACCAGTGGATGTCCATTATTGAACAACTTTGGAGTACCTACAAAAAAGACAGAAAACGAGTTCTAGAGTATGCGAAGCAATTAACCGATGGAGTGATCAATTCAGAGTTGATTGAGGCGGTTGAATCAAAAGAAGAATTTGAGCCTGCCCGCCTTGAAGAATTGGTACAAAAATGGAAGCAGAATTTTGATTTTGATGAAGGAGGAAACAACAGAGCACCGAAATTTCCCATGCCAAATAATTGGGAATTCCTTTTAAATTACGGTGTCATAAAAAATGACAAAACCATCCTTAATCACGCGCACAAAACCATAAGAAAAATGGCCTTGGGTGGAATTTACGATCAATTAGGAGGAGGGTTCTCGCGCTATTCTGTTGATGATTTATGGAAAGTTCCACATTTCGAAAAAATGCTTTATGACAATGGTCAACTCTTGTCTTTATACGCGAAAGCATACCAACATTCTGGCAACGCGCTTTATAAAGATGTTCTGGACCAAACGATCGCCTGGTTATTGAGAGAAATGAGACATTCTGATAACGGTTTCTACTCTGCATTAGATGCCGACTCAGAAGGTATTGAAGGAAAGTACTACACTTGGAAAAAAGAAGAGTTGAAAGCTATTTTAGGTGACGATTTTGAATGGTTTGCTGAATTTTATAATATTAACCCAAAAGGATATTGGGAAGAGGGAGTTTATATTCTTTTGCGTTCTTTCACTAAAAAAGAATGGTGTGAATTGAAAAAGATCAACCTTGAAGATTTTGAAAAACAAATTTCAGAAGTTCACGAAAAACTAAATAAAGCTAGAAATAAACGAATTCGACCGGGATTAGACGACAAACAACTGACTGCGTGGAATGCGATGACTGTAAAAGGACTGGTAGACGCAGGTTTGGCTTTGCAAAACGAAACTTACATTCAAGAAGCAAAAAATACCGCCAACTGGATTTTGGAGCACCAAATGAATGAAGAAACAGGGCAATTGTTTCGCACAAGGAAAGATGGTGTTTCAAAAATAAATGGATTTCTAGAGGATTACGCCAATGTTATCGATACTTTTATTGCATTATACGAAGCTACATTTGAAGTCATTTGGATAGAAAAAGCGAATCAAATCATGGATTTCACGATAGCACATTTCTTTGATGACCAATCAAAAATGTTCTTTTTTACTGATAAAGACACAGACCTACTCACAAGAAAGCTAGAAGTAAATGACAATGTAATTCCTGCATCAAACAGTATTATGGCAAGGAATTTATTTCGATTAAGTAAGCTCAATCATCTGACAAAATATAGGGAAATGTCACAACAGATGCTTTCCAACATCTATGACTTAATGCCTGCTTATGGTTCTGGCTACTCCAATTGGGCAATGTTGGCCTTGTCCTTTACCGAGAAATTTTACGAAGTAGCCATTACTGGCGAAAATTCAACCGAAAAACGTTTTGAATTAGGGAATTATTACATTCCCAATGCGCTATTTGCAGGAGGAAAGGAAATGAACATTCCTTTTTTGGAGGATAAATCTTTCACCCAAGAAAGTACAATCTACGTATGTGAGAATTTTAGTTGCCAAGCACCTACTCAATCTTTAGAAGAGACCGTTTTAAAACTAAAAGCTAGGATTTGATGACTGCTATTTAAAGATTGAAGAAAATAATTTGTAGTGTAAAGATTAAGGCCTCCAACAGTTATCACGTCTCGTGATCACAATTTAGTGTCAAAAATATTAAGAGTAAACCATAAAAAAAGCTCACCTATTAAAGTGAGCTTTGATATAAATATTGTTTTGAATTTTATTCCAAGTAATTGGCGTAGAACTCCATAATGGTGAAATCTTTTCCTTCGAAGTTTACAGTTCTCACACCAGTAGAAAGTAAAAATCTTGAAATTACTCTTCGCGGCTGATCGGCCTGAGGCAAAATATTAATTTTTGCAAGCTTACTTTCAGGTGAAAAATCTACTGTAAAATAGTCCGTGTAATACTGTGCAGATTTATCAACCACTTCGGAAGTAACTTCACTTGGCATTTTAAAGGTTACAAAATTTTTATCCAGATTTTCCTTTAGCGTCGCTGCAGTCCCTTCAACATAAGCTGTTTGAGCGAATCCAACTCCCGTAAAAATCATTATGGCGAATAGTAATATTAATTTTTTCATAGTTCCATGTTTAATATAAAGACTAAAATTGCAAATAAAAAGTTGCCTTTACAACAAATTACTTGTCTTTTTTTATTATTCATCAGTTCAAAAACAAGAATGTTTGTATCTGAACATCCTGTTTCCACTTACTTTACAAAGCTTATGCCAAATAAAATAGTCATTTTTGCAAAAACTCAAATCAATGAATCCTTTTTTTTCACCAGATAAAATAGAAGCTGGATGCGACGAAGCTGGCAGAGGCTGTCTAGCAGGCCCCGTAGTTGCAGCTGCAGTAATTCTCCCAAAAAAACATGGAATTAAAGCCCTCAACGATTCCAAACAAATCAGCGAGAAAAAAAGACAAGAACTTGTTCCTATTATTAAAGAAAAGGCAATTGCTTACGGGATATCTTTTATTGACCAAGCAAAAATTGACGAAATCAACATTCTCAATGCCAGTTTTCTGGCCATGCATCAAGCTATTGACGCGTTGAATGTTCGTCCAGAATTATTACTCATAGACGGCAACCGATTCACCCCCTACCCTAACATTGCGCATGAATGCATTATTAAAGGAGATAGTTTATACCAAAGTATTGCGGCTGCTTCAATTCTAGCAAAAGAAGCTCGTGATGATTTCATGAGGGAATTACACATGAAAAGACCCGTCTATAATTGGCAAAAAAATAAAGGTTACCCTACAAAGGAACATAAGCAAGCACTGATAGAGCACGGAGTTACGGAATACCACAGAAAATCGTTTACACTTTTTACAAAGACAAAGTAAAAACAATAAATCTTTAATAATTATAGTCAAAGCATGATGAATGTTTATTTTTAAGCTTTAGTTTTGAAAAAAATAGACGAATGAAACGTTTCCTTCTTATTTGCATTGTTTTAAGTGCTGTTCTCTGGATTGGCTATTCTAGCTATGAGCTGTGGTTAAACACCGATAATTCTATTCATCCAGAACAAGTTTTCTGTGAAGAAGATGAATCTATATTGCTTATTCATAAATACAGCGAAACAAAAAACGCAAACTATTTTTCAGCCATAGACAAAAATCCTTTGGCGCTGTCCCTAAACAATCTAGAAGAATTAGCTTACCTCAATGCAAAAATTTATGCCAGTGGAAATCGTGCGATTGTCATTTTTGAGAAAGACACCAAATGGAAAACAGAAGAAATTGATCACATAAAGTCTTTTTTTAAGCTCAATAATTTAGATTTTAAAGTCGAAGCTGGACATTTAATGATTTCTCAAAATTACCAGCCTTGTCAAAAAGAAAGCGATAAAAACAAAATCGACTTTCTTATTGAAGGAGATAAAAAAGCATCAGCTAATTTCTGGACCCAAGAAGAAACCCAATGGAAAAGAACAGATGTCTATAATCTGAACAAAGGTTTTTTTGAGTACAGATCTAGTGATCCAAGATCAATTTATGGAAACGCTATTCAAGATATCCCCATGTTTGTTTCTGTTATTCCTTACACCAGCTCTTCCTACCTCTTCAAAGAACGTTTTTATGCCGCTTCAACAGATTCTGTTTTCAAAAATGGACCAATGAATCTATGGGTAGACAAGGGGTTTGTAAGCATAGATTATGAAGGGCAACACCTTATCGTTAGTGATTACCGCTCTCAACAAAAGCCAAGTTTAATCCTTATTGAACAATCAAATAATGAAGACTCTGTAATGGTTATGGAGGATATGCATTCTTTTAGCGGCTTTCAATTAACGCAAGATTTCCCTAAAAAGAAAAACTCCAGGATTTATGTGATAGAGATTGAAGACAAAGTTTTATTCGTAGATTCCAAAAGTACTGCAAGAAAAATACTTGTGGACTATCAACTCGGAAAAACACTGGCATTAAGTCCAGAAAGACAAGAACAGTTTTTTGGAGGCCTACCTTCCCATGTGAATTTGAGAGATATTTCTGTAGATAAAAAAGCCAGTTTAACATGGAAAGACCAGCTTTTATTTGAAGTAAATACGAAACCACCAAACGAACAATTAAGCGTTCAAGATAAAACTACTTGGTCTACCTCGGTTGACCATGAGCCTTTCAACTTAGCGCCTATCACAGATCATTTAAGAAAAGGAACTTCTGTTTTGAGTTACAGCAGTTCAGGAAAATACGAACTCATTAGTCCAAACGGTAAAACCATTTGGAAAGGAGATTTAAAAGCGCCCATTAAAGGAGAAGTTCAAGTAATTGATGTTTTCGACAATAAAAAACACCAATTCTTGATCAGGACAGATAAACAAATTCACTTATTGGATTTGAATGGAAATACCGTTGGAGGATTCCCATATCAATCTGAGCACCTATTAACTTCAAACATCAGCGATTTTGTTTGGAACGGAACAAAACGATTTTTAATTGGAAATGAAAAGGGGGAAATCATCATGCTGAACAGCGCAGGGATGGAATTGAACATTATTCAATTAGGAAAAGAAGCAATCATCTCCACTCCTTATGCTTTAAACATAAGAGGAAATCTGCGTGTTTGGGCAGTTAATTCAGGTTTACAAGAACTTCTGGGCTACCTAGAAACTCCTGCCAAAGCTTCTGTACTCGGAAAAACCAGCGCTCAACACTCCATAAAGCACAGAGGAAAAGTGATTTCCTACTTTGAAAAAGAGGGCAAAATTTACAGTCAGCTTTTAAAATCTGACGGGAAAAATGAAGACGTAAAAATGTTAGATGAAGGAAAACTTTTCCATGTTAATGACCAGCACCTTGTAATTGCAAGTGACAATTACTTTAAGGTGATGAATCACAATCATGACATTATTTACAGTAAACAGTTGCCATTTAACGAAGTGGGAAGCTTTATTTATATAGATGAAAAGTCTTTGGTTACCGTTTTAGATTATCTTCAAAATAAAATTCATGCCTACGACAAAACTGGCGAAGAATTAGAGGCATATCCAAAGGAAGGACGAAATCAATCTTTTACAGCGTATAACAAATACGATAAAACGTTGTATACATATACCATCATATCAAAATCCATCATTTGCTTTAAAAGTAAAATATAATTCTTAAAACACTGAAATCGAAATGAAAAGAACAATAACTATTTTTAGCGCGCTTTTATTGGGAACCATCATAGGCTCTTGCGATCAAAAAGAGGTTCAAGATACTTCAAGTGAAAGTCTTGAAACAATTCAAGAAACGGAAGAAAATCACTCATTTTTGGAAGAATACCCGAATGCAAAAAAAATGAAAGAAATAGATATGCGCATTGATCCCGAAAATCGAGTTGAATCTTTGTATTGGGAAAAACAAAGCAAAAACGGTTCGGAATTCACTCAAGTAGTGGCTTACCTCAATGAAGATGGATTACCAATGAAAATCACGGAACACTTCGTGGATGGTAATTATCAACCCGAAGGGAGAAGGCATTACTATTTAGACGAGAATAAACTTATTGCTTTTTCAGAAGAATCTAATCAATGGATTGACTCATTGAACACTAATTACTCTGAAAAAAGAACAATTTATAACGCAGCAGAACCTGTGATTTCTCAGGTTCGTTATGCAGACAGTTATGACGAAATTGAAGATGTACAATGGAAAAACATTAGAGCCGAACACCATTCATTAAAGAAAGTAAATAAAATCCTTTCTGGTGTGGAAGAATTTCAGCCGCATTTCATAAGCGTAATAAAGACGGATCAGCTCTTCTTGCTTTTGGGTGAAGCAAAACCACAAACAGAAGAACGCTACACCACGGCTGTTCGTGTAGATGAAATGACCCCATTCATAAAGGATTTACTTGAAAATTTAGACAAATATAAATTTAGACCCGTTGAAATCGCATTTGAGGTTGTAGGAGGAAATAACACGCCAGAATATCGCGTTTTAACCAATATTGCTTGGAAAGAGTAGACAGAAGTTAGAAAGCAATCCATTATTCTCATTAATTTTACAAAATGATTGATCAAATAATAAAATTCGCATTCGAAGAAGATATTCAAGATGGAGACCACACCTCATTGTCTTGTGTACCCGCAAACGCAAAAGGAAAAGCCAAATTACTAGTAAAAGAAGATGGAATTCTCGCTGGAATAGAATTGGCCGAACGCATCTTCAACTATTACGATGCTGATTTAAAAATCACGAAATTCATCAACGATGGTGAGAAAATAAAAATAGGTGATATTGCTTTCGAAATTGAAGGGAAATCTCAATCTATTTTAGCCACAGAGCGAATCGTGTTGAACTTTATGCAGAGAATGAGTGCCATTGCAACGCAGACCAGAAAAATTGCTGACAGCATTGATCACACAGATGCAAAATTATTAGACACAAGAAAAACTACTCCGGGAATAAGAGCGATAGAAAAATGGGCCGTGAAAATTGGCGGTGGTCACAATCACAGATTTGGTTTGTATGATATGATTATGATTAAAGATAATCACATTGATTACTCTGGTGGTATAGAAGCGGCGATTACAAAAGCCAATGCATACATCAAAGAAAAAAATCTGGATATAAAAATTGAAATTGAAGTTCGCGATGAGCAAGAACTCGATGAAGTTTTGGCCATTGGAAATGTAGACAGAGTAATGCTCGACAATTTTACTCCAGCAAAGATTAAAGAAGTATTAGCGAAAATTCCTTCGCACATAGAAACGGAAGCTTCTGGAGGAATTACCCAAGAAAACATTGTAGGATATGCAGAAACAGGAATTAACTTCATTTCCTCTGGAGCACTTACACATTCAGTAAAATCAATGGATTTAAGCTTAAAAGCAGTTTACGAAAAATAAATTTACAATTATAGAAATGACTCAAATTACAGAGAAATACATTACCGAAGCAACGCTAAAAATAGACGGATTAACCGAAGATAGTTTAGAAAAATTATCAGAAGCACATGTACTTGCACAAGAAGCTTTTGTAGGCTATATATTATCTTCTGCCGTTGAATATGAAAACGACGCTTTATTAGATTATCTAATTTATTACTTCAACATCTTTTCTGAAGCTTTCGCCTTACAAGGTGTAAAAATGAACAAGATTGATGAAGCCATGATTGACGAATTTCAAGAAGAATACATTCAAACTTTGGATGAATACATGGAAACCGATGACGAGGATTTAATCGGAAGTTTATGTAATCAACCTATGATGGTTTCTTTCTTGTTGCATGAAATTACTGGCGAAGACGAAACAGGTGAAGTAATGGAAGAAGATTTAGCATCGCACGTATTTATCGTTGGAGTGGCTTTAATTGCGCTAATGAATCGTGCTATCGTTAGAGATTAGAATTTTATAAAAAAGCAATGGAAGCAAAAGCGATTGTTCAAAAAATGATGGAAAAGGATGCCTTTTCTCAATGGCTGAACATCGAAGTGCTTGAGATAAAACCCGGATTTTGTAAACTAAAAACCGTTGTTGCACCAGAAATGGTCAATGGATTCAACATTGCACACGGTGGAATTTCTTACAGTCTTTCGGATTCAGCACTCGCTTTTGCAGCCAATGCCCATGGAAAACAATGTGTGAGCATTGAAACTTCTATTTCTCACACAAGACCAGCCAAAATCGGCGACGTTTTAACTGCCATTTGCACCGAAATGAACCGCGGAAGAACAATTGGAATTTACCAAGTTGTAGTTACGAATCAACAGGAAAAGAAAATTGCGCTTTTTAAAGGGATTGTTCATGTTTCCGAGAAGGAATGGGAGTGAAAAAATGAATTTTTTGAATTACATTGTGTTTTAATAATGACAAGGGCGATTTGTAAATCGTCCTTACATTATCTCTTCGGATAATGATCTCTCTTTGATGATCTAGTACGGACGATTTACAAATCGTCCCTACATTATCTCTTCGATCAATGTTTTTTTGTTTTGATGGTGGGGTGGGAATAAAGGTAAAATTACAGTTTTGGCATCTAAGATTGGTAAAGGAATGTTTATTTATTCACGTGCAACGCAGAAAGCGGATTTTATATCCAACAAAATTATGCTCCCATAATCCAGCGGACAATCTTCAACTTCTTCATCGAATATGGCGGATATTTCACACTTGGATCCAGCCATGTTGCTTTATCTAAGACACTTTTCTGATGAGTAAAAGCATCGAAACCGGCTTTTCCGTGGTAATTTCCCATTCCGCTATTCCCTACTCCACCAAATGGCAACTTAGGATTTGCAATGTGCATTACAGCATCGTTTACTGCTCCACCTCCAAAAGAAATTTCATCCAAAATGCGCGTCTTTACAGCACTTTCTCCTGTAAAAATATAGCACGATAACGGTTTAGCTAGCTTTTTGACTGCTCCTATTGCTTCAGATAAATTATCAAAAGTCAGCACAGGTAAGATAGGACCAAAGATTTCCTCTTCCATTATTTTGTCTGAAAAGTCTACATCACTCATTATCGTTGGTGGAAAATAGCGAGATGTTACATCAAAGTCTCCAGAATAATAGATTTTTTCTTCCGAAATCATTCCCTTTAAACGTTGGTAATTTTTATCGTCAATGATTTGAACATAATTATCGTTTTTAAACGAAAAGTCCATTTCCAGAATTCTTTCTTTCAGTTTTTGAAGGAATTTATCTTTAATTGAAGATTCTACCATTACATAATCTGGCGCAATACAGGTTTGTCCAGCATTTAAGAATTTCCCCCAAACAATTCTATTTACGGTGACATCCAAACTGCAACTTGCAGTAACAAAAGCAGGACTTTTCCCGCCCAACTCAAGAGTAACGGGAGTTAAATGTTCAGCTGCCGCTTTGTAAACAATTCGACCGACATTTACACTTCCAGTAAAAAATATTTTATCCCATTTTAACTCGAGCAGATTTGTGGTCACTTCCACTCCACCTTCTACGACGTGGAAAAATGATTTCTCGAAATTAGAATTTACAATTTCAGCAATACTATTACTGGTCGCAGAAGGAATTTCACTGGGTTTTAAAACAACCGTATTTCCTGCAGCAATGGCAGCAATTACAGGGGCAAAAGAAAGTTGAATTGGATAATTCCAAGCACCAATCACCAAACATGTTCCCAATGGTTCTGGATAGATATAACTTTTGGCCGGAAAATTTAGAAGATTGGTTCCCACCCTTTTTCGCTTCGACCATTTTTGAACTTTAGAAACCGCTTCGTCAATATCAGTGTACAAAAGTGCTAATTCAGTAGTAAAAGTATCAAATTTTGATTTCTTAAAATCCTTATAAATTGCTTCATACAATTCATCTTCCTTCGATTTTAAAATTGATTTTAATTTCTTTAATTTCTGAACTCTATAGCCAATTTCTTTGGTTGAATTGGTATTAAAAAGTACATTTTGTTCCTTTATGAGTGCCTTTAAATCATCTTTTTCCATGCTTAAAAATATCAATTATAGTTGAATAACAAGTCAGAATTATGATTTGTTGTGGATAGTGACTTATTGCAAATAAATCATTTTTGATTTTAAAAGCTTTTGGAAAATTCTCAGGCGCTTAATAGATATAACGAACCAACATTAGAAGTTGAACAATTCACTTCTCGTCCAACATCTTAGCTTAACCATTCCTTTTATTATATTTACGACCTTATACTAAGGTGTCTTTCATGCAAAAGAAATTTTTCAGTAATCTATTTTTTATCATTCTGCTTAATCTGCTGATCAAGCCATTTTATATTTTTGGTATTGATGTGCAAGTGCAGAATATTGTGGGCGCAGAAGATTACGGTTTATACTTTTCTTTACTCAACTTTTCGTTTTTACTCAATATGTTTTTGGACATTGGAGTAACGAATTACAACACCAAAAACACCGCTCAGAATCCGAATACATTAACCAAGTACATCGGTTCTTTTTTTGGTTTAAAAATAATGCTAGGCCTTCTTTACGCTGTTATTTCCATCGGATTTGCTTTGATTTTGGGCTATTCTGATCGGGAAATGTATTTATTGAGCTTCTTTATTCTCAATCAAATATTTTTAGGACTTATTCTTTACCTCCGAAGTAATTTCGCGGGTTTGCACCTGTTTAAACTCGATGCCATACTCTCAGTTCTTGATCGATTACTGCTCATCATCATTTCTCTGTTTCTCATTTATGGATATTGGTTTCAGCAAGGTTTCCAAATCGAATGGTTTATTTATGCCCAAACTTTCGCCTACGGAACAACATTTATTATAGGCGTAATTTTAACAAGATCCAAAATTGGGAAAATTAAAATTAAAGCCAATAAAGTGCTTTCTATGGCCATTTTAAAGAAAAGTACACCATTCGCTATTTTAATACTTTTGATGATGCTGTACACCAGAATGGATGCAGTAATGTTGGAAAGAATGCTACCCAACGGTAAAGAACAAGCGGGAATTTATGCCCAAGGATTTAGATTATTGGACGCCGTAAATATGTTTGCTTTTTTGGTTGCCGGATTGCTTCTACCAATGTTTGCAAGACTCATAGGAGAAAAAAGTCCTGTGAAACCCATTTTACAAGTAGCTGGGAAATTCTTAATTGGAGTTTCTATTATAGTGGGATTTGGTTTAGCCATCAATTCAGAATTAACGATTTCCACGATATACACAAACAACATTGAAATCGCATCTTCGGTATTCTTTTGGTTAATTTTAAGTTTTATTCCATTATCATTTTCGCATGTTTTTGGAACCTTACTCACCGCGAACAACAATTTAAGACTGCTGAATCAAATGGCAATTTTTGGAGTCGCTTTAAATGTTGGGTTAAACCTAGTCTTAATTCCTAGAATGGAAGCCCAAGGTGCAGCAATTGCAACGATAATTACGCAGTCCGTAACGGCTTTATTCCAGTTAATTCTGGTTATGCGGGTTTTCAAATTTTCTATTCATTGGAACAGTGTTTCAAGACTCGCAGTATTTATTGCGATTTACGTTCCAACGGCATTCCTATTGCATCAAAACTTCAATCAACTGTGGAGTTTACTGGCAACTATAGGAGTAGGATTTTCTTTATTGATTGTATTAAAACTACTGCATTTTAAAGACCTTTTAGATTTAGTTAAATCAAAAAACAGTAATTAACTTTAAAGAAAACTGTTTGTTTTTTAATTTAAAAAGTGATCTCATAAAGTCAAATTAAGCTCTAATTTGTTTAATGCGTTGAAGTGGTGTAAATTCATTTATTACCACATTATCCCATCCTTTTTTCTCAAAATTCAAAGTGTACAACATTCCTTCCTCCGTTGGGTAATACTCAAAATCTTCTGTTAATGATAAGGAAAGTCCCTTTGCATTCAATTTTGCCAATAATTGATTTAAGTCCGTTGGTCCTAACATCAAAACAGTTTCAATAAGAATTTTTCCTTGAATAAACTGAACCTCTACCTCAGCCAATTGTGTACGCTCTTCGATTTGTATATGCTGAATTGTCATCTTGTTAAATACGCTTTTCATATCTTTTGTTTTTAATTACGGTACAAATCTAATACGGAAGAACGTAATCTATTTACGTTGTGAAAATTTAATTCAATGAGTCGATTATGGAATTATAGAAATATCAATTTGCACCAATCTTTAGGACGATTTGCAAATGCTCGAATCCCACAGAGCAGACGATTTTCAAATCGTCCCTACATTCAACTTCGATCAATCATTTTCCGAATTCCATTCAACGTATCATTAAATTCCCGTTAATTGCTTTATAAAAACCTATAGAATTCCTATCTTGCCCAAACGCTAGAAAAAGGGTGTTTTTCTAGCTTAAAACAGAAAAATACAAACCGATGAAATACGAAAGAATAGACAAAAGATTATTTGAAAGAAACCGAACTAAATTCATGCAGCAGATGAAAGAAAACACTGTTGCGGTTTTCAATTCCAACGATATTTATCCAATTAGTGCAGACAGTTCTATGCCATTTGAGCAACACAGAGATATTTTTTATTTATCTGGAGTTGACCAAGAAGAGAGTATATTGGTTTTATTTCCTGATGCTTCGGATCCAAAGCACAGAGAGGTTTTATTCTTGAAAGAAACAAATGACCACATTGCAGTTTGGGAAGGTGAAAAACTAACAAAAGAAGCTGCTTTTGAAAGTACTGGTGTAAAAACAGTGTATTGGTTGCAAGAATTTGATACGATTTTCAAGCAAATGATGGCAGAGGCTGAGGGAGTTTACTTCAACACCAACGAGCATTTAAGAGCGAATACGGAAACGCAAACAAGAGAAGACCGATTCATTAAAAAGTACAAAAAAATATATCCAGCACATCAGGTTCACAAAAGTGCACCAATTTTACACCGCATCAGAAGTGTAAAAGAAGACATCGAGCTGGACTTAATGCAAAAAGCGTGTGACATCACGGAAAAAGCATATAAACGAGTTTTAAAGTTTATTGAGCCAGGAGTTTGGGAACACGAAATAGAAGCTGAAATTATTCACGAATTTATTCGTAATCGCTCAAACGGATTCGCATACACTCCAATTATTGCCTCTGGTAAAAATGCCTGCGTTTTACATTACGTGGAAAACAACCAAGAGTGTAAAGATGGAGACGTAATTTTGATGGATTTTGGAGCCAAATATGCAAATTATGCTTCTGATCAAACACGTTCTGTTCCTGTAAGCGGTCGTTATAGTGCTCGTCAAAAAGAAGTTTACAACGCTGTTCTTCATGTAAAGAAAGAAGCAGAGAAACTTTTGGTTCCAGGAACATTAATTCCAGAATACCATAAGGAAGTGGGGCATTTAATGGAAGAACAATTATTAAAATTGAATTTACTTGACAAAACAGACATTAAAAATCAAGATCCAAATTGGCCAGCATACAAGAAGTACTTTATGCACGGAACATCTCACTTTATTGGTTTAGACACGCACGATTCGGGATTATATCACAAGCCAATCGAAGCAGGAATGGTTTTCACATGTGAACCGGGAATCTATATTCCAGAAGAAAATTTAGGAATTCGTTTAGAAGATGATTTGATCATTCAAGATGGAAAAGCGCCTAAAAACATGATGCCAGGATTGCCTTTGGAGCTTGAGGAGATAGAGGACTACATGAACAGTTAATGTCTATTAAAAATGAATGAAAAACAAAAATTAAATTACAGGATAGTCGGAGAAGGCTATCCTGTTGTTTTTTTACATGGATTTTTAGAATCCAATTCAATGTGGGAAAACGTAATTACTCAGCTTCCCAACATTCAAGCGATTTGCATTGAACTGCCCGGTCATGGAAAATCTGAATTATTGGACGAAAAATTAAGTTTATCGAATATTACTGAAGCGGTAAAAAGTACCATTTTAGAAATCAAAAAAGAAAAACAAGAAGAAAAACAAGAAGAAAAGAAAGACGGATTTTCGATTGTTGGACATTCGCTAGGAGGATATGTTGCTTTGCATTTGGCAGAGGATAAAGATTTAAAAATTGATCAAATCACATTATTACATTCCCACCCTTGGGCAGATTCTGAAAGTAAAAAAGTAGACAGAGGAAGAGTAGCTCGAATTGTTGAATACAACAAAATGCTCTTTTTAAAAGAAGCCATTCCAAGTTTATATTTCAAACCTGAATTTTTCGAAACAAAGATCAATCATTTGATAGAGGAAGCTTATGAAATGTCGGAAGAAGCCATTGTGCAAACTTTATTTGCGATGCGCAACAGAGAAGACAAAAGTGAGGTTTTAAGAAAATGGAAAGAAAGAATTCACATTATTCAAGGAGAGTTTGATTCTTTAATTGATGCCAAAACATTACAAAAGCAAGCGCTAGAAAGCGGAAATATTTTTCATCTCATAAAATCTATTGGTCACATGGGACATCATGAAAATGAAAAAGAGGTGATTAGCTTATTGACTTTCACAGAAAAAACTGAGAAAATCAACTCATCTCAAGGCTTTGATTAGAAAACTCTAAAACCAACACAATGCAGCATTTGGAGTTTCCTTGCAAAGACCAATTAGAATTAATTTCCATTATCATTGAAAACCCAGATATCAGTTAATTTAATTGAAGTGTATAATTTTTTCATGACGTTTAATTTTAAATTCATTACCAATATAGGCTCAATTTTATCGCTTAAAAAATTAAAAATGCGAATCTACCGAACCATTGAGTTAAATGGTGATTTTAGGCAGTGAATAGAATTTACGCATTGTAAAACGTTGCTGTATTCAACTTCTAGTTAACAAAATCATATTTTTATTTCATTCATTTTATCACTCCAATTTCAAAACCCAAAATATTATTCTTAATTTAGTTCAAAAGAAAATATATGGATTTACGCGCTATTATAGTTGATGATGAAGAATTGGCTAGAAAAAACCTCATGATAATGCTGGAAAACTACTGTCCAGAAATAAATGTCGTAGGCGAAGCTGGTGATATTGATGAAGCAGAAGAGATGATTAAAAGCGAAAAACCAGATGTTGTTTTCTTGGATATTAGAATGCCTTCTGGCTCTGAAGGATTTGATTTATTGGAGCGATTGGAAGACCGAAATTTCCTTGTTGTATTTGTTACTGCATTTAAAGACTATGCCATTCGTGCATTTCAAACCAATGCAGTTCACTATATATTAAAACCAATAGACGATGAAGATTTAAGAACAGCTGTCGATAAACTAATTGCCACGAAAGAGACTTTCTCGAAACACCCAGAAAATTACGACAACTATTTTAATGCCTTGCAAAACTTAGCCGATCGACTGGTACATAATAAAACCAACAACCGCATTGCTATTTCGCACACAAAAGGAGTGAAAATCGTGGAAGATGATAATATTGCCTACTTGGAAGCAAGCGGCAACTGTTCCATGATTTATTTTAAAGATGAAACAAGGTACTTAGATACACGAACTTTAAAAATATATGAAGGAATTCTAAACACCATGAAATTTTACAGAATACATAAATCCTACATCATAAATTTAGATATGATTAAAGAATATGTAAGCGAAGATGGCTACACAGTTATTCTGAAAAATGGAGTTCAGCTTCCTGTGGCCAGAAATAGAGTAAGCGCGTTTTTAAAGACAATCAAAGGAAAAGCATGAGACTGCTTATTTCTCTTTTATTTTTAGTTAGCGTTTTTAGTCCGCTAAGGGCTCAAAAGTTTTCTTTCATTCAATACAATACCAGCAAGGGCTTACCTCAATCTCAGGTATACACCATAGCTCAGGATCAAGATGGATATATTTGGGTGGGTACTTTTGGGGGCTTGGCGCGTTTTAATGGTGAAAACTTCACAAATTATGGTCGTAACAATGGGCTACTGAATAACAGAATCACTAAGCTCGAAATCATAGATGGTAGCCTATACATTGGCCATCCACAAGGAATATCAATAAAGAATTCAGACAACACATTTACATCAATTCCACACACAAAAGATAAGGTATTAAATAAGGTTTCCGATTTTTCGAAATTGGATTCATCGATTTACATCGCTACCAATGGAGGAGGTTTATACTTACTTAATAAAGAAAAAAAGAGACTAGAACCAATTAAAGATAGTCCTAAACGAATAAGGGAATTAATCAATTATAAGGGAAAGCTTTTCCTCGCCACCAGAACAGGATTGCATGTGTACAACGGAAAATCTTTTGCACTCATAGAACAATCCAGTGAAAATTCATTTTCGGGATTGGAACGAAAAGGTGAGTTCATCTTTGCAAGTTCATTTAACGGAACCTTATACAAGTTAAATACGAAAACACTAAACATCGAAGAAACACTTTACGATGAAGACCACATGTTCCGAGATGTAACCATAGATCATAAAAACAACTTTTGGTTGAGTTCTAGAAATGGAATTCTATTAGTGAAAGAGGGAGATACCATAAAAATGACTGAAAAGTCAGGATTGCCCACAGATGACGTTTATGAAATATTTGAAGACAGTGAAGACAATATTTGGATAGGAACCAATGGAAAAGGAATTATTAGATTTACAGATGAAGTTTTCACCTATTACAACGAAAGCAGCGGACTACCCAGTGATTTGATTATTGCTATGGATCTGGATAGTCAGAAAAACAAATGGATTTCTACAATTGACAGAGGTGTTTTTAAAATTGACTCAACGGGGAATATAAAAAAAATAGATTTTATTCAGAGCGCTGCGTGGCAAATTGTGTGTGCGGATGACATTGTTTTGTTCGCCACCAACTTTGGTCTTTTTGTTTATGATTATAAGGAGTTTAAAAGTTATTACAAAGAGGAAGACGGACTTCCTTCAAACAGTGTAAAAGGAATACATACGCTAAATGACAGTACATTTCTGGTGAGCACAACAGAAGGAAGCATACTCTTTGACAAGAAATCGCAGACACTGTATGAAGGCGATAAATCATTAAAAAACATTATTGGAGCGCGGGATTTCGAGGTAAAACACGGCGTTATTTATGCTGCAGCCAGTAAGGGAATCTATACTATTAAAGAAGACTTCAGCGTTAAAACAGATTATTTTGATTCTGGAATTAACTGCATAGAGATTGATCCCAAAGGAGACCTTTGGGTGGGAACAGAAAACGGACTTTATATTAAAAAAGAAGGAACATATAAACGTCAATTTCTAGAAAAGGAACAAAACCTAGAATTTGTAAACTTCCTCCAGCTATATGATACTTTAATGTTTGTAGGTACCAATAATGGCCTGTATGAAGTGGGCACGAAATTAAAACATAAATACCACTACGGAATTACATCTGGACTGATTGACTTGGAAACCAACATCAATTCAAATTACCTAGAAAAAAATAGATTCTTGTGGTTTGGAACGGCCTCTGGTCTAATGAAAATGGACTTAGAAAACAGAAGTTCCTTAATGAAAAATGCCAAGCCAAAACTACAATTAACGGGGATTACGATAAACAATAAATCTCTCACGAATAAAGAAGTTGATGTTTTCAATACCAAAGGAGAAAAAAGTACACTAATCATGAAGTACGTTGACAAAAACATCTCTTTATCCTTTGATGGTATCTATATGACAAACCCGGGAAGCTTGAGATACAGCTACTTTTTAGAAGGTTTTTCAACCGACTGGACTCCGCCAAGCAACATTTCTACCGCGAGCTTTACCAACCTACCTCCAGGCGAATATGTTTTCAAACTAAAAGTTGACAATGGAAACAATAGATTTTCAAAGATTTTTTCTCTCCCCATCGAAGTTACTCCCCCGTTCTACCGTACTTGGTGGTTCTATTTTATCATTGGAATAGTCATTTCTGCCTTCGTTTTGTCCGTAGATAGAGCACGTCAAAAGAGAAGAGATAATAAGAATTACCAAATCAAATTAGAATTCCAAAATAAATTATCGAAGCTTGAACAGCAATCTCTAAACGCCAGTATGAATAGGCATTTTATCTTCAACGCTTTAAATTCAATACAATATTACATTAACGCCTCCGACAATAAATCAGCCAATAAATACCTCTCGAGATTTGCCAAATTGATTAGAAAAAACTTAGACAGCTCCTATCACGAAGATGGTATGGTTGCCTTATCCGATGAAATTGAACGGTTGAAACTCTATTTAGACTTAGAAAGTATGCGGTTTAAGGATCGTTTCAACTATTCCATTAACGTTGAAGAAGAAGTGGAAACTGAATTATTGAAAGTTCCAGCAATGTTCTTGCAACCATTTGTAGAAAACAGTATAATTCACGGAGTTCTTCCAATCAAGGATAGAATGGGAGAAATCGAAGTCAACATTACTGAACACCTCGACCATATTAGAATTGAAATTAAAGACAATGGAATTGGGATCGAAAACTCTCGCAAAAACAAGGTTAATGACCACAGTAATCATCAATCTCAGGGCATGATGATTGCAAAAGGTAGAATAGAATTGTTGCAGAAAATTTCTGCCCGATCAATAGAGATGGTTGGCCCCTTTCAAATCAAAGAAAATAACCATTCAATCAATGGAACGGTGGTTACCTTTAAAATTATGAAGCAATATTTGGGATAACTATTTAAATTTTATATTTTTGGATGTAATACTCTGAAAGTAGCCGTTATGAAAAAATTGTCATTTATATTATCAGGAATAGTTCTACTAACGATTGGTAGCTGTCAAAAAGAAGAAATCAAACCTAAGCAGTACGATGATTCTTATCAAAGAAATGTAATAATTGAAGATTGTGGCAATAATAAATCCAATGGCAATGACGTCATTCTTGGAAAAGGAATTATAGCAGATACGCTTATAAATATTACCGATCCAAATGGTGATGAAGACGACGAAAGAAGAGTGAAAAAGAAATAGAATTAGTGATTATATAAATAAAGAGAGTTGCAAAATTGCAGCTCTTTTTTTGTTTAGGAACTTTCTTTGTGAATGTAAAAAACTTGACTTTTAAAGAACAGAACACCTTCAAAAATAAACAGGTCAATAAACGAAATAGTCTTTTCAAAAACTATTTTTCACCCAATGAATAAATAAAAGTATATTAGAAGTGTACCATTAAAAAACAACATGTCTAAAACAGCTTCTCCCGCGCTATTTGAGCTTATAAAAAGCTTAACAAAAAGTGAAAAAAGATACTTTAAAATTTATGCATCTCGCCATACTATAGGTGAAGAAAACAATGGTGTTCGGATTTTTGACTTTATTGATCAACAAGAAAAATTCGATGAAGAGGAGATTTATGAGAATTTTAAAGGTGAAGCTTTTTTGAATCAATTTCCAATAACTAAAAACAGATTATATGAACAAATTATTAGTGCACTGGATGCTTTTTATGCTTCAAAAGACCTAGAGGCACAGCTTTACAAAATGTTGCATAGTATTAATATACTTTACAGTAAAGGATTATATGATCATGCGGTCAACGAGCTAAAAAAAGCAAAAAGACTTGCAAATAAGCACAACAAGGTTGCCATACTTTTGCAACTGGCAAACAAAGAGAAAATGATTCTTGAAACCCGAGGCTATCAAAAAGCAAACACCAAAAGTATAGATAAGCACAAACAAGAAACCCTCGATTTAGCAAATCAATACAGTTTGTACAATTCATTATGGAGCCTAAAAAGTAAACTTTTCATTCAACTAAACCAGTATGGCCAAGCAAGATCTTCGGCAGAACTAGAACGCTACAATGAATTGTATGAGGGATTCAAACAAATTGAGCAGCCAAAAGAAATATCATTTGAAAATCAATATTTAATTAATCATTTTAAAAGCGCTTATTACTTTGCGATTCTAGAAAATGAAAAATCTTTAGAATTACTTAAAGAAAACTTAGCTCATTTTAAGGCGAATCAAAATAAAATGAGTGAGCATCCCAATCAATATTTTTCAATTTTAACCAACATCATTCATTCAGAATCTAAATTAGGAAACTCAAAAGCAATCCATATTCATTTAAATGAATTGAAAGCGTTCCCGCATCAATTGAAGAGTAACATTACAGAAGATTTGGCAATAAAATTATTTTCTAGCATAAACAGTATTGAACTAAAAATATTAAATCAGGAAGGAAACTTTAATAAGGCCATAGCCTTATCAGAAGAAATTAAAAATGGTTTAGAAAAATACGAGGAAGAAATTACTCCATTCAGAAAAGCTTATCTCGCTTTTAACATGTCAATTGCTCATTTTGGAAATGAAGATTTTAATCAAAGCCTGAAGTGGATTAACGTAATATTAAACAATAAGGATTTGGATCAAAAAGAGGATATTGTTTCCTTTGCTCACCTACTGAACCTACTTATACATTTCGAATTAAAAAATGATGATTTACTCCCATATGCGATAAAAAGCACCAAAAGATTTTTATCAAAACGTAAAAGGACATTTAAATTTGAATCGCTCTTCCTCAAAAATTTAACAAAGATTTCTAATGCTCAAAACAAATATGAAATAGAAGATTTACTTCAAAATATAGATGAGGAAATAAAAGATTTAAAAAATGATCCTTTTGAATCTGTAGCCTTTGAATATTTCGATTTTCATCTGTGGCTTATTTCCAAAGTGAAAAACAAATCCTTTCAAGAAGTAAAACGGGAAGATTATTTGATAAAAAGAGCGTAAAGATTTGTTTTTGGGATTCATTCAATGATTGATTTTTTTGGATTCGTTGAATCATTAAAATTTTTAGATTCAAGAATTGCATAGCACATTAATAATGAAATGTACAGTTTACCAACCGTCCGTAAATTATTCCTCCATAAAAAAATTCATTTTGGCTCTACCACAAAATTGGATTGCTCTTTTTTTCCTCTCCAATGGTTGTTTCTGGGCCGTGACCTGTATACACCAAGGTATTGTCGGGTAACGTAAACATTTTTTTCGTTATCGAATTTTTCAATGTCTGCATATCTCCTCCGGGTAAATCAACTCTCCCATAACTCCCTTTAAAAAGAACATCACCATTAATTACCAATTCCTCTTTTGCGCTGTAAAAAACCACATGACCTGGTGCATGCCCTGGACAAAATATAACCTCGAAGGAGATATCACCAAAATTTAAAACGTCGCCTTCTTCAATAAATTTATCTGGCATCGGTGAAGCTTGAAATTGGTTTAAACCATACATTTGAGCACTTCTTTCGCCCATTTGCAATGTAACCACATCGTCTTTATGCAAATATAAATCAACGCCATATTCACGCTTCACAAAGTCATTTCCCATGATGTGATCCAAATGACCATGCGTATTCAGTAAAGCTTTTACTGTTAAATCGTTCTTTGAAATATAGTCTCTCAACAATTGACGCTCTTCTTCAAAATAACAACCAGGATCAATAATTACGACATTTTTTTGGTCATCTATTGCTAGATAAGTATTTTCTTGAATCGGATTAAAAGTGAATTTAACTATTTTCATAATTGGAATTTTTATCTGTTACAACAAATTTGAATTGTTCAATTTTTGCAATTGCTATTCATCTACAAAATTAGCATCTTTGTGATTGATCGTACGCAATATTCGCAGAAAAAGCGGAATTAAAGATTAAATTAGTGAATTCACCTGTGAAGACGAGATTGATCTCAGATCAGTAAACAATTGCAAAAAAAGGAAAAATCATGAATCAAAATATACGTGAATCAGTAATACAGCAATCAGAAGATCTTTTTGAAAAAGTGCTTGGCTACAGAAAACACATTCATAAAAACCCTGAATTATCGTATCAAGAATTTGAAACCATGAAGTTCATTTCTGAGCAACTGACTAAAATTGGAATTCCTCATGAGACTGGAGTTGCAGAAACAGGAATTGTTGGAGTTATTCGTGGAAATCGTCATTCAGAAAATCAAGAATGCATTGGTTTACGCGCTGATATTGATGCACTGCCTATTCAGGAGCAAAATGATGTTGATTATAAATCGAAAAACGATGGAATAATGCACGCTTGTGGTCATGATGTGCATACATCCGTCCTATTGGGAGCTGCTGAGATTCTATTTGGGATGAGAAATGAACTAAAAGATCCAGTAAAGTTAATTTTCCAACCAGGCGAAGAGAAAAATCCCGGAGGAGCAAGCTTAATGATTGAGGCGGGTTGTTTGGAAAACCCAAAAGTGAAAGAAATGTATGCCTTGCATGTTTTTCCAGATTTTGCTGTTGGTCAAGTTGGTACTAAAGAAGGACTATATATGGCTTCTTGCGATGAAGTCTATATCGACATTATTGGAAAAAGTGGTCACGGAGCCACTCCTCACGAAACAATCGACAGCATACTGGTTGGAGCAGAAATAGTTACCTCACTTCAGCAAATTGTGAGTAGAAAATGTGATCCAAAAATTCCTTGTGTTTTAAACTTTGGACATTTTGAAGCTCTGGGAACAACAAATGTAGTTCCAGAAAAAGTACATATCAAAGGAACATTCAGGACCATGAATGAAGAATGGCGAGCAAAAGCGCTACAACAAATCACAAAGCAAGCAGAACTCATTGCAGAAGCTCACGGAGCAAAAGCCATTGTTGAAATTAGTAAGGGCTATCCATTTTTAGAAAATGACGTTGAACTGACAAGAAAATTTGTACAAAAAGCCAACAACTGGCTAGGCGAGGAAAATGTACATGATTTACCGATTCGTTTAACAGCTGAAGACTTCTCTTTCTACGCACAAGAAATCCCAACATGCTTTTTTAGAATTGGCGTGAGAAACGAAGAAAAAGGAATCGTGCATGGAGTTCACAATTCCAGATTTAATATCGACCATGAAGCCTTAAAAACGGGGATGCAAATGATGGTGATGGCTTGTTTGTAAATAATTACGAATTACCAATCATTTAATTACGAATGTATGGGGCGTGAAGATGAGTTTGTTCTTATCGGATAAAAAATTAAAAATTAACCGCAATGGCGCAAAGGTCTCAAAGTAAAATTGAGCAAAACTTGTTTACTCAATTCACCTTGGTAAAAAAAACTCAGCGAACTTTGCGTTAACCTCTGCGACTTCGCGGTAAAAAATCAACAACAACCTCCTCCAACACTCTCGTTACTCTCTGACTTACTCGCAAATGGAATATCCGTCCCACAGCCTTCGTAAATGCCGTAATGTGTTGACCAATCTCCAAAGAAATCGAAATGTTTATTGTAACGCGTATCGTTTAGCATTCGAAATGTATTTCCGCAAACACTCATTATCTTACCTTTAGGAAACTCATGGTGATCGTCCAAAAATAAATTTTCTTTCTCTGTTGAAAGCGTTCCTTTATAGCGCACTGCTTGACCATAATCTTCACAGTATTGTTCTAAGCCATCAATTTTAAACAAGCGATAAGTCACTGAGAAGAACTTAATATTACCTACTTTTTCCTCAAGCTCCTCGTTTTCTATGGTGATAGGCTCGTCTTCCGCAACTCTTGGGTCAGAGAACCCTGCTTTTCTTGCAGCGTTTAAAAAATCGTTCCAATACAATGCACCACTGAGACATTCACCCCAAAGCACTTGATCTTTTTGCAGTTCCTGTGGTATTCTTCTATCGGAATACACATCAGAAAAATACATTTCTCCACCTGGCTTTAGAAGCTTGAATGCATCTGACAACACTTTATCTTTGTTAGAAGCTAAGTTAATTACACAATTAGAAATAATCAAATCAAAAGACTCTGGCGCAAAACCCAACTCATCTAATTTCTCAATATTACCATTAACGAATTCAACATTAGATTTAGAATAACCAAATTTTTCTTTGTGATATTCCAAATGTTTATTGGCAACGTCCAACTGCTCTTGTGTCATGTCTACACCCACAATTTCACCTGCTTCACCCACAAGTTGAGCAGCAATATAACAATCGCGACCACTCCCAGAACCCAAATCAAGAATCCTAAGTCCTTCCACCTCAGAAGGAATCGTTAAACCACAACCATAATATTTATCAGAAACTTCCGGATGAACATTCTTTAAGGCATTTTTAATTTCTAAAGGCGGAGCTACTGCTGTGCAGCAGGCATTTGTTTTCAAATCTGTCGAGCTCTCCAATTCTTTTCCGTAATACTCTTTTACGCTATCGTGTATTGTAGACATTTTTTTTTCTGTTTGTTTATTTGTGAAGTTGCTGATTTGTTTACTTCAACCACCTTCTCCACTAGCAATTAGACAACTTTTCCGACCTCTAGCGGATTAACAATTAACTATATATACAAGGATCCCTAACGCGTTAATAATTAATAATTAAACATTAACAATTATTTAGTTTGCCATTTCTGACATAAACTTAATACGCATCAACCTTAATTCTTCCTCGGTGTAATCCCCATCAAATTCATCGTAAGCCTCTTGTAAAGAATCTGTTTCTGCCTCTGAAAAATAATCATAAATCTCTTCTTGATTGTCCTCGTCCAATATTTCGTCCAAATAATAATTGATATTCACCCTGGTTCCAGAATTGACAATCATTTCAATCTCATCAATTATTTCATCCATTGACTTTCCTTGGGAATTACTAATGTCTTCCAAAGGCAATTTCCTATCAATATTTTGAATTAACTGAACCTTTAATCCAGATTTGTTCACCAATGATTTCACGACCATATCTTGCGGACGCTCTATCTCGTTGTTTTCGACATACTCTTTGATTAATGTCAAGAAAGGAGCGCCATATCTTTTTGCTTTCCCCAGTCCAACCCCCTGAATATTTGTCAATTCCTCTTTCGTGATAGGATATTGCAAAGTCATATCCTTTAAACTTGCTTCTTGGAATATAACAAAAGGTGGAATATCTTTATCTCTTGAAATTTGCTTTCTAAGATCTAGTAAGGCTTGATAAAGCTCCTCGTCAAATGTGTCCTTAATTCCCATTGCGGCAACATCTCCGCTATCTTCATCTACGGAGTAATCATGCTCCTTAACCAGTTTAAACGAATGGGGATTCTTAAGGAACTCATGACCTCTTTCCGTCATTTTAATTACTCCATAGGTTTCAATATCTTTTGAAATTAAACCCGCCACAAGTGCTTGACGCACTACTGCATTCCAAAACACTTTATCATGCTCTTTTCCCGATGCGAAATGCGGAAGTAAATTATGTTTATAGGAGTTAATCTCTGTCGTATTCTCACCGTTTAAGAAAGAACATATATGAGGCGCTCTTTGCATTTCTTTCAGCTCGATCACTGCATGCAAAAGATTAGCAATTTCTGTTTTACCCTCTGTCTTTTCTTTTGGATTGCGACAATTATCGCACATTTCAGAGCATTTAGAATCATCGTATTCTTCTCCAAAATAATGTAGTAAATACTTCCTTCTGCAAATTGAAGTTTCGGCGTAAGACACAATTTCAAACAATAGCTGCCTTCCAACCTCTTGCTCTGCTACAGGTTTACCTTGTAAGAACTTCTCTAATTTTTCGATGTCCTTGTACGCGTAGAAAGCTACACATTCTCCAACTCCACCATCTCTTCCTGCACGCCCAGTTTCTTGATAATAACTTTCCAACGATTTTGGAATATCATGATGAATCACAAACCTAACATCTGGCTTGTCAATTCCCATTCCAAAAGCAATTGTCGCAACAATTACATCCACTTCCTCCATCAAAAATGCATCCTGATGTCTGGCACGTGTAGACGCATCCATTCCTGCATGATAACCTAGAGCGTTAATACCATTAACACGGAGTATTTCGGACAACTGCTCAACTTTTTTACGTGATAGGCAGTAAATAATTCCTGATTTACCTTTCCGTTTTCGGATATACTTAATGATTTCTTTCTCGACATCTCTTTTTGGTCGAACTTCATAGTAAAGATTATCTCTGTTAAAAGACGCTTTATATAGGTGTGCGTCACCCATATTCAAGTTTTTCTGAATATCCTGTTGCACTTTTGGAGTTGCAGTAGCTGTCAATGCAATAATTGGGACATCTGAAATTGCTTCAAAAATTTCGCGTAATCGGCGATACTCTGGACGGAAATCGTGTCCCCATTCAGAAATACAGTGCGCTTCATCAATTGCGAAAAAGGAAATCTTCACAGAGGTGAAGAAATCTATATTCGATTGCTTAGTGAGCGATTCAGGAGCAACATAAAGCAGTTTGGTTTTACCTGCTTTAATATCTTCCTTTACCTTATTGGCATCCGTTTTGGACAATGAACTATTGAGAACATGAGCGACGGAATCATCTTCACTGACATTCCGAATGGCATCCACCTGATTTTTCATCAGTGCAATCAATGGGGAGACGATTATTGCTGTACCTTCCGACAATAACGCAGGAAGCTGATAGCACATCGACTTACCACCACCGGTTGGCATGATAACGAATGTATTCTTTTTATCTAAAATACTCCTTATTATAGATTCTTGATCACCACGGAACTGATCGTACCCAAAATACTTGCGCAAGGCAAGGTTTAACTCCGAAACTTCTGTAACAGACATATGTATTGAAATTTTGTCTTATAAATATACAAAAAATAAGCAATACGAATTTAAGGAATTATTAAATACTTATCAAAGTCAAAACACATATACTTTACTACAAATTATAAATCTGTCAAAATATGCAACAAACCCTTTTAAAATCAAGCTTTAGCAAAACAGAAAACTTTTCAGGGATAGGGTAATTGTTGGAAAAAGAAAATTAAATAAATATTATAGAAACGCTTAAAAGCACTTTAACACTTCTTAATACGCCATTTCATTTTTCTTTAAGTATTAAAATTTTGGTATTAAAGATTGTATTATTTTTGTCGAAAAATATTACATACCATGAAAACTATTTCTAATATCGACTTTAAAAACAAGCGTGCCTTAATACGTGTGGACTTCAATGTTCCCTTGAATGAGGATAATAAAATCACAGACAACACGCGTATAAAAGCAGCTGTTCCTACCATAAAACTTATACTTGAAAAAGGAGGTAGTGTTGTATTAATGTCCCACCTAGGTAGACCAAAAGGTGGATACGAGGAGAAGTTCTCCTTAAAGCACATAACTAGTGAATTAGAGAAGTTAATTGGAAGAGATGTCAAATTCCTAGGGGATTGTATAGGGGAAGATGCTCTTAATTATACCAAAAACCTTAAAAGTGGTGAGGTAGTATTATTAGAAAATCTACGCTTTTACTCAGAAGAAAAATCTGGAGATTCAGAATTTGCTCAAAAGCTCTCAAATCATGGTGACATTTACATCAATGATGCTTTTGGAACAGCGCACAGGGCGCATGCCAGCACAGCCGTCATTGCAGAAAACTTTCCAAATGACAAATATTTCGGTTTGTTATTAGAGAAAGAAATAAAAAATATCGATGTTTTACTTCACACACCCAAACCACCAACAACGGCAATTATTGGAGGAGCAAAAGTGAGCTCAAAAATCACTATTATTGAAAAACTAATGGATTCCGTAGATCAAATTATTATTGGTGGAGGAATGGCTTACACATTTATCAAAGCTCAAGGCGGCCAAGTTGGTGATTCGCTGGTTGAAGATGATTACTTAGAAACTGCTAAGAAAGTTTTGGAAATGGCAGAACAGAAAAAAGTAAAAATCCATTTACCAAGCGATACAATTATAGCAGATAAATTTGCGAATGATGCCAACGCAAAGTCATGTGATATCAATGAAATTCCAGAAGGCTGGATGGGATTAGATATAGGAACAGAATCAATTCACAATTTCAACACCGTTATTCAGTCCTCTAAAACTATTCTTTGGAATGGTCCAATGGGTGTTTTTGAAATGGAAAACTTTATGCAAGGAACAGTGGCGGTAGCGAACTCCTTGGTAAATGCAACCTCAAATGGTGCATTCACTTTAATTGGTGGTGGCGACTCTGTTGCAGCAATCAATTTGTTAAACTTAGCAGACCAAGTAAGTTATGTATCCACTGGTGGAGGCGCTATGCTGGAATACCTAGAAGGAAAAGAACTGCCAGGTATTCAGTCAATCAACAATTAGATTGACCAAAATTAAATAGTTAAGAATAAAAAAAGACGAATCTCAAAATTGAGATTCGTCTTTTTTTATTACCAGTACTTTAATAGACGCTAAAGCAATTTGGTTGGTAGTTCCTCTAGTAAATCACCGTTATAATTCCATCCCAAACATACTTTTCATCATTGATTAAGTTAGTCGCTTGGATTTTATAAATATACGTTCCAGATTTTACTAGAGCACCACCTTGCCCATAAGTACCATCCCATCCCACATTTAAGTCGTGAGACTCCCAAACTTTTTCTCCCCAGCGATTATAAATCTCAACCGTAACATTCATTTTATCAATCCCTTCAATGGTTGGCTTCCAAGTTGGATTTAACTCATCACCATCTGGCGTAAATGAATTAGGCGTAAAAATCAATACTTCAGGTATAACCTCAACAGTTTTTGTAATTGTGTCTTTACAATCAAACATAGAAACCGCAATCATTTCTACTGAAAACGTTCCAACCTGCCCCTCAGGATATTTCGTTTTAGGGTCTTTTAGAACTGAGAACTCCGGCGTCCCTCCAAGAAAAGTCCAGCTATAAGTATCAGCATCCTCACTATAGTTTTGGAAATTCACCTCAGAGTTTAATATCGTAGCTGGTTTCGGATAATAGGTGAAATCTGCCTTTGGTTTTGGGTATACAGTTAACATTTCATTATTCGTTAAAGAATCAATACAGCCGTCAGGAGTTACAACCACTAATTGAACGCCATAAACACCTGGCTTTTCTATAGCTACATCTATTGTATCATTCATCATAAATGTTTGATCATCTGAAATATACCAATATGTATCTTCTACCAATAAAGAGTCTGTTTCGTTATACAACACAAATTCGGCTGGTGTACAAATCTCCCCATCAACTACATCGAATTTAACATTAGGCAACTTCGCCACAACCACTTCTGAAGTACTTGTCTTTGGTGTACTTTCACAACCATCTGTCACCATTACAGTGTAGTTAGTTGTCGTAGAAGGAGAAACATTGATAATATTACTTGTACCTACAACACTACCATTAGGATCTGTCCAAGTGTAGTTGTAAGGACCATTATCCCCACCTGTTACGGTCGCAGAAACGTTAATAGATTCGCCTGGACAAATTGTTTGAGAAGCTGTACTTGACAATTCCAATGGTGGCAGCACTTCTACCTCTATAATCAAGGGCGGCGTTGTGCAGCCTGCCACACTTTCCGCATAAACCGTATAGTTAGTTGATGCATTGGGCTGTACAGTTTGTGTGCTTGTTAAATCATTTGTATGCCCCCAATGATATTCAACAGGGTTTGCACCGGTAGCTGTCCCTATTAAAGTTGCCTCTCCATTTTCACAGACAGTCGTATCCGCAGAGGTGGTTAGTAGCAATTCTTCATAAACCACAATCATAGAATCGACTTTAATTAATGCACAAGAGTCATTAGATTCGGTCAAGAAAAACTGATATTGACCAGGTGTATCAAAAGCTACATCAGCGTCGATTGTCTGATCATCCGGTGTGAAGGTAACCGTTCCAGGTCCGGTGTATGTCCAAATAATATCATTGGTGGGCATAGTAAAAGTCCCATTCAAGGTTCCGGTTCCTCCCGCGCAGACGGTGGTGTCAGCTCCCGCATCCGTTACCAAATCAAGGGGTTTATCGACAAGCCAAATATCTCCATAAGAGAAGGTGGTATCTCCACAAGAATTAATGGTATAGGCGGTAAGGAATATATCCTCTGGTCCCTCGTAGATTGAATCGTTTACGGGTGAAAAGTCTAAGCAAAAAGTAGTATCTCCTGGTGGCAAAATAATGCTATCCCCTAAGTTAGGTAAATTTGAAAATGAATAATCTATTCCTTCAACCGCTGAACCAGAAATTTGGTAATAAACTATCGACGTATCTACACTTTGGTCCAAAGATCTTGTAAAGCAAAAACTCCCCACGTCACAACCTTCAACAATAACCGTGTCCAGGTAAATGGATGTAACATTACTACTTTCAATAACGATATTAGGCTCAGAAGCGAATGATCCTGCCTTTAAGAAAACCCCTGAGTCATAAGATTGGTCTACCACATTACCTATCGCCAATTTAATATGATATGTTTCTCCACAAATCACAGATGCATTAGCAGTTAATTCAACTGTACTACCATTAAAAGCAGGTCCAAACCCAGAAGGAGATATTGTTGGAGACATGTTATAGATGGCATTATAAGCTGTTGTGAAGAGCACTGAATTGGCTATCCAATTCGGGTTTAAGTTTGAACAATTTGTTGTTGCCCCCCCTGAGGAAACTCCTGAGTTCAGGGTATTAATTCCTACGGGGATATTATTTGAGCCCGGAATTGTAGCAATATTCTTTGAATTGTTTGAATATGGTCCTGAAATACCTGGACCTGAAATGAAAAATCCAAAAACGTCATTAAAGTTTGAACAAGTAAAACTGCTGTACTCTGCAGAAGTAAAAATATAGCTAAAAGAAAGTGTGTCTCCATCTGGAACAAAATCAAATTCTAGAACAACTCCGTTTGTTATGTTGTTTGGTGTAATTGCGCTTAAATCAGCATCAGTTATCACACTCGCATTCTCAGTCTTCAAAATCACTCCTCCTGAGAGTGGAAAACCAGCAGATGCATTTGTAAATTGATTTAATGAAGCCTGTGGATTATTCACTAAAAACGGACTCCCGTTAAAAGTAATATTTGTAGCTACAACACCTTGCCCAAGCAAAACATCAGTTACTGCATAAGCTGGTGTAACATTAGGATTTACGGCTGATATCTGACTGATAGTGCTTGATGTTCCTTGAATAATAAAAAATAAAATAAGTACAACCAAAGATTGAAGATTCCTCTTGGTTTTATTGTGGGGCAGTAATGTATATGTGTTTTTCATAACTCTAATCGCTTTCTGTTAGTTTCATTGAGTAAACGGTCAGAAAGCGATTAGAGTTGCCTTAAATCAATAAAAAAACATCTGTTTCAACGTTTAAATATTGGATTCCTAAAATCTACAATAGTGTAACTTTTATTTTTTTATGTACTTAAAGTCTAAGCCTGGATAATATGCGCTTGCACCCAACTCCTCCTCAATTCTAATGAGTTGGTTGTATTTTGCCGTTCGATCACTTCTTGAAGCTGAACCTGTTTTGATTTGTCCGCATCCTAAAGCTACAGCTAAATCAGCTATTGTCGTATCCTCTGTTTCTCCACTTCGGTGACTCATAACAGATGTCATAGAATTTTGGGTCGCCATTTGAACGGCCTCAATTGTTTCAGAGAGTGTTCCAATTTGGTTTACTTTAATCAGAATTGAATTTGCAGACGCCTCTTCTATTCCTCTTGCTAGACGCTTAGTATTCGTAACGAATAAATCATCTCCTACCAGTTGAACTTTATCTCCAATGGCTTCGTTCAATAGTTTCCAACCTTTCCAGTCGTCTTCATCTAAACCGTCTTCAATTGAAATAATTGGATATTTGTTTACCCATTCTTTCCAATAGTCAACAAATTCTTCTGATGTCATTTCTGAACCTGTAGATTCGAAAACATATTTATTTTTCTCCTTGTTATAGAATTCTGAACTAGCTGCATCTAAAGCAATCCAAACATTTTCGCCTGGCTTGTATCCTGCTTTAACGATAGCTTCCAAAACAAATTCAATTGCTTCTTCGTTTGAACCTAAGTTTGGAGCGAATCCTCCTTCATCTCCAACATTTGTGGAATACCCCTTATCTTGAAGCACCTTTTTCAAATGATGAAAAATCTCAGTTCCCATACGCAATCCTTCAGAGAAAGACTGAGCGCCGAAAGGCATCACCATAAATTCTTGAATATCTATTTTATTGTCCGCATGAGAACCTCCGTTCAAAATATTCATCATAGGAACAGGCATTGTGTTTGCCCCTAAACCACCGACATATTTAAAGAAGGACATTCCAGAGTCTGCAGCAGCAGCTTTTGCCACCGCTAAAGAAACTCCCAAAATTGCATTAGCTCCTATTCTACCCTTATTGGATGTACCGTCAATCTCAATCAACTTTTGATCGATTGCTTTTTGGTCGAACAAGTACATTCCCTGTAAGGCTTCGTTAATTACCGTGTTTACATTTGCTACGGCATTTTGAACGCCTTTACCCATGTATCTTTTTGGATCTTCATCTCTTAACTCAACTGCTTCGTGAACTCCTGTTGAAGCTCCAGACGGGACAGCTGCTCTCCCCAATCTACCTTGGCTAGAATAAACATCTACCTCGACAGTTGGATTTCCTCTTGAATCTAAAATTTGACGTGCAAAAATATTAGCAATATAACTCATTGAATTAGGATTTAAATAATTGTGTTTAAATTATGATTGTTTAAAAGTATCCATGTTTGTTACAAAATCATCAAATAAATATCTTGAATCATGAGGACCAGCTGAAGATTCTGGGTGATACTGCACAGAAAAAACTAATTTGTTTTTCAATGCAATTCCAGCAACTGTATTGTCATTCAAATGTGAGTGTGTAATTTCAATATTCTCGTTATCCTCTGCACTCACTCGTGAAACAACAAAACCATGATTCTGACTTGTGATTTCTCCTTTACCGGTTTTATGATTCAAAACTGGGTGATTTAATCCGCGGTGCCCTTGATGCATTTTTTCAGTCTCTAAACCTTGACTTGCTGCAATGATTTGATGTCCCATGCAAATTCCGAAAACAGGAATATCTGTATCGATAATTTCTTTCACCAATTGATGAGAAGAAGTCATTACGGCTGGATCTCCAGGACCGTTCGATAACATAAAACCATCTGGTTCATAGGCTAAAAGTTCATCTAAAGATGAATTCATCGGAAAAATTTTCACTTCACAGTCCCTATCGTTCAGACAAGTTGCGATAGATTTTTTTGATCCGAAATCTAATAAAGCTACTTTGTAGTGACTTTTGCCCGTTGAAGAAGAAGAAATATAAGCTTCTTTTGTTGAAACTTTACTTGCTAATTCCAAGCCCTCCATTGACGGAACATTTTTTAATTCCTCTACAAGATCTTCAATGCTATCATCTTCATTTGAAGAGATAATGGCATTCATCGCTCCTTTAGATCTAATATACCGTACCAAAGCACGTGTGTCAATATCAGAAATTCCGACTTTGTTGTCTTTGATTAAAAAATCTTGAAGGGATAAATCTGAGATATCTCGAGATGCAACATCTGAGAACTTTTTAACGATTATCCCCGCGCATTGTATCTTATCAGACTCAGATTCCGCAGAGGTTGTTCCGTAGTTACCAATATGTGGCGAAGTCATTATCACCAATTGTCCGAGGTAGGAAGGGTCTGTAAAAACTTCTTGGTAGCCAGTCATTCCTGTATTGAAAGCCAACTCTCCAGCTGTTTTACCAATTTTCCCTATCGCTTTACCGTGAAAAGTAGTTCCGTCTTCTAAAACTAAAACTGCATTTGCTCGTTCAATCATCTCTAAATAGTTTTGACAAAAGTAACACTTTACCTCTTATTTGGAATTGAATCTTTCAAAAAGTTCCTATTCTTTTATAAACTGGTTTTTATTTCTGTGCATTGTAGGCGTTTAACCCTTCTTCCAACCACTGTTTAAAGGCTGCCGGGTTACTGTGATTTTCATAATCTGCCGGTCCAACTTCTAAATCTTCACCTGCTCCATTTTGAAAAATGTAATAAGGCTGAGCTGTTACCTGATATTCCGAAACCTGTTTGAATGAGTTTTTGTCTCCTACGGTTTTCAAGTTCTTTTCTCTACCATTCGGATAGGTCACAGTTTTCTGTTCATCCTTCGGTAAATCAACGCGTTCATCAACATAAAGTGAAACGATAACTACATCATCTCTTAACATCTCGATGATCCCAGGCTCGCCCCAGACACTTTGCTCCATCTTTCTACAATTTACACAATTGTGCCCTGTAAAATCAACCATCAAAGGTTTATTTACTTTATTTGCGTGAGCCAAAGCTTTATCATAGTCATGGAACACCATAATATTTTGAGGTCCTAAATGCGTTCCTTCAATAAATTCGCCTTTACTCACTGTTGCAGTTCCACCACCACCAAAACCTAGTGGAGCTTCACTGTAACTCATTGGCGGAGGAAAAGCGCTAATAATTTTTAGAGGCGCACCCCACATTCCAGGAATTAGATAAATTACAAATATCAGCACTGTAGTTCCGAAAAGTGTTCTTCCAACAGACAATTTCTCCACAGGACTATCATGCGGCAGTCTTAATTTCCCGAATAAATAGAGCGCCAACACTAAGAAGATACCAATCCAAATTGCTAAGAAAACTTCTCTTTCAAGTAAATGCCATTGCAAGGCTAAATCTGCGTTTGATAAGAACTTGAAAGCTAAGGCTAATTCTAAGAAACCTAACACTACTTTCACTGAATTCAACCATCCACCTGATTTTGGCAATGTGTTTAACCAACCTGGGAATGCTGCAAACAAGGCGAAAGGCAAGGCCAATGCCAATGAAAAACCAAACATCCCTACAAATGGTGCAAGTCCACCTTCAGAGGCTGCCTGTACCAGCAATATCCCTACAATTGGCCCCGTGCACGAAAAAGAAACCAAAGCCAAGGCTAACGCCATAAAGAATATCCCTAAGAATCCTCCCTTATCTGCTTTTGAATCCGCTTTATTGGCCCAAGCACTTGGTAAACTAATTTCGAACGCTCCCATAAACGAGATAGCAAAAACCACCAATAAAAGGAAAAACACGAGATTAAAAACAGGATCAGTGGACATCTTATTTAGCGAGTCAGCCCCAAAAATAGCGGTCACTAAAATTCCCAAAACGATATAAATCACGATGATTGATATACCATATTTAATGGCATTATTTATTCCTTGTTTTTTGGTTTTACTTTGTTTTGTAAAGAAGCTCACAGTCATTGGAATCATTGGGAAAACACAAGGTGTAACAAGTGCAATTAACCCACTACCAAAAGAAACAGCAAAAATCCACCACAAGGAACGCCCCGCTGGATCGCTTTTACTCTGTTTTTTGTTGCCATCTTTCGTTACCACCAAGGTTTCTGCTTCATCTTCTCCTTCTTCTTCCATTTCAGCAGATTCCTCTTCCTGAGATACATCATTCCCTTCTTCAGGATTAGCACTTAAATCATCTTTTAACAAAGGGTCTTTAGAATCTAAATCAGAGGCGTCCAACAATCCATCATCAGCCTTTTCTACCTTTATTTCACATCCTTTTACTTGAACAGTAAAAACATCTTCAAAAGGAAATAAACACTTAACGGAATCACAAGGCTGAAATCCAAAATCGAGTTTTAGTTCAAAATCCTTATCGGTAGTGATTTTAATTTTTTGTTTCAACGTGAATGTTCCCGCGTGGTAGCGCAAGTTTTCCTCAGAAACCTCATCGTACTCCTCAACAGGCTTAGGCTCAATCACTTTACCAACAATCTTGTAATTAGGAGATTTTTGTACTTTAAATGTTGTTGGAATTCCAAAATTATCGGCTGGTAGCGTTAAAGCGTTGATGTGCCAATGGTCATCTACTGTAAATTCTCCAATTATTTCGGCATCACAGCCAGACTGTTTCACTTTAAAACTCCACTTCACCTTGTCTTCTGGATATTCCACTTGGGAAAAACCATAAAAACCAAAAACAATCATTAATAGTAAGCTTATCGATCTTATCATGATATAAAAAACATTTATTCCGAGGATGACCTCAACAATTTAAATTAGCTTTCCTTTGAAAAAAAAACCTAAAACACTTAAAATGAGAATTAAGAACACTGGTTCGAAACCATTTTAACAACTCGATAAATTTCAAATAAAAAAGCACGACATTCGCCGTGCTTCAAAATTAATCAAACTCTTTGAAAATCACCCTAGATTTATGACAACATTATTGTATTCCTATTTTCTAATTACAGGCTAACTCATTTCTTACAAAAAATCAAACAAAGCACAATTTTCCTACCAAATCGATAGACTTTCGCTGATTACTTTTTTTTCAATCTGCAAAATTTATGTCCCTATTTAACCCTCTAAAAGTATTCTCCTCCCTATCTTACAGATAATTTTAGAACGGTAATTACTCAATCTATGTATAATATTAAGGTATCAAAGGAGTACAATTTTATGAATACTAGAAATTGGCAACCACATCCCTCCTTTCAGACAAATATATTTTAACCCAGTTGCCCAAATAGTCGTTTCTACTTGCTTCAGGCCGTCATCATCCTCAAATACAATCGCCACTTTACCATGGTGTAAGTTACCTAATTTAGTGGCTTCCATCAGGCTTTCCATCAGACCTGCCGATTGCTTTACTTTTGATTCTTTATGAAACTTCAACTGAGGAATAACCTCTTTTTGAACCACTTGTGGTTTCTCATTTATAATTTCTTGCATGGCCTTTGTTTTTAAAATGTTAGAAAAAGTACTCTTTATTCAATTCACTTCCAAATAAATATTTAAATAAATTTCAAATTTTTCTTTGCATGCTGCCCACTTCAATAAAATATACACTTCTCAAAATTGGTTTATGAAAAACAATGCTTAAAAGTCAAGAAAGCAGTTTCTAAATTATTATTTTCGCATGAGAACTGAGAAATATGGGAAATACAATTTTAAAAGCTGCAAGCACAGCAGAAGCTCTAGAACAAGGCTTTACAACAGACACATTTGAGAAATTAACAAAAGACTTAGGCCGGGTACCCACTATCTCGGAAATAAAAATAAGTGGAATGATTTGGCCGCAACTATACTCATCCGAATATTCAGGAAAAGTGGAGTTAGGAAATAACACAAACTATGAATTTAGAGTGAACTCACATTTGAACAACACCCATGATTCATCCAGTTTAATTGCACAAATCAACTCCATCCGTTTGGGTGAACTGTCTAAAAAAGAGAATATATCGTTGACCAAGAAAACCTTGGAAACATTGAGTAAAGAAAACAACATTAATAACGCACCCATCATAGCAAACGATGTATTTTTTGATCAAAACCTTGGTAACTTGCCATTGATTAATACTTTTTCGGTAAAGCGACTTGATTCGAAAAAAGAAACATCTCCTTTAAATCTGAGAGAAATTATCCAATCGGAAGAAACCATTAATTCCATTGCTCAACTTCTAGGCTTGGACCGTAAAAACATCAAAGTCAAAGCGGAAAATATGAATATTCAACTTTTAGATAATGATGAAATATTTGCTACTCTTCCACTGGATTTTTTCAGTAAAAACGAATTTTCTATAAACGAAAATCAAGGCAAAGAGCCTGACTATTTTCTGGAGAACAAAAACTTTGACATCAACCAAATTAAAGAACCTGAAGACCTTAAGGAGCTAGCTTCTTTTTTGCTAAAACAGCCCAACATTGCTTCTAAAAGATGGATTAACGATCAGTTCAACACCTTAAAAAGATCCGCCCCAAAAAAGGTTAGCAAAAATTCTGATGCTGCCATAGAAGATACTAAAGACAGTAAACAATCTATACTGCTATCGGTAAATGGAAACTCGAGATACATAAAAGCAGACCCCTACATTGGAACTGCTTTAGCAATCGCAGAAGCTTCTCGTAACATTATTTGCTCAGGTGGAAGACCTTTGGCCATTAGCGCATGTTTAAACCTTGGAGACCTCGCCAGCCCTGAAACAAAATGGCAACACATTAATATCGAAGAAGCCTTAAGCACTGCAAGTAAAAAGTTTGACGCGCCCGTTGTTGACAAGGTGATATCTTTTAATCGCTTTTCAGAAACTGCGGGTAAAAAGACAGCCATTTCTCCGGCTCCAGCGATAGGCATGCTTGGATTGCTAGAAGAAAAAAATAAAACAATGACCTTTGATTTTAAGCACAAAGGAGACCTGATTTTTATTCTTGGTGAGGCAGTAGAGTGTATTGGAAGTTCAGAATATCTGACAGCATACCATGGCGTAACATCCTCTCCGGCTCCATATTTCGACATGAACAAGGAGTATGAGTTGCATAAAGTATTACAATCCTTAGTTAAAAATGATTTGATCAATGCGGCACATAATTGTTCAATTGGCGGAACTTTTATTGCGCTTACGGAAATGGCAATGCCTAACGAACTTGGATTTGACATTGTTACAGATGCTGAAATCAGAGAAGATGCATTTCTTTTTGGCGAATCGGGTGGAAGAGTTTTGGTGGGAGTAAACGAAAAAAGCGAAGATGCTTTCATAGAGTTCATGATGAATTCTAGAGTAAACTTCACACTCTTGGGTCATGTAACACAAGGAAAACTAGTGGTAGACGATGAACATTTTGGCTTTATACAGGAAGCAAAGAAAAGCTATAATAAAGCCCTTGAAGAGATAATTGAGGGATAAAGCTAGCTTTTCAACAGGCTGGTAAATGAATATTTAAAATGAAAAAGCATTCAAAACATATTTTTTGGATGCTTTTTTTTTACTACCCACTCTTTTCCGAAAAGAATTCATCCAAGACTTTTTCAATTCGATAAGGAGGCACTTTCATTTACTATTACTCAATTCAACCCTTCCGTTTCAGCCTCCTTTTCAAACCCTGAGCCAAACAAAAGTTTCTATCATCTTAGAATATTCTAGAAGCAATAAATACTCGTTTTTCATTTTTAGAGTTAAATCACTAAATCAGAGCAACTAAAAATCATACAACTGACTAAAGTCATAAATCTTAGTCTTTCAGTTTTCGGCAATTCATTATATTTGCAAAATCATTAATCCTATACCGACGTATTTTCTGAATATCTATATTTCAATTTGGCACGCACCTTTAAAGCCTGTGTGCATGAACTAAAAAAGTTGAATAGGAAAGCTAGAAAATGAAATCGGTTTTAAAAATATACATAGCATGCAACTGTGGAATAAATTAAGTAAGGAAGAATTGGTAGAAAAGTTAAAAGAACGCGGAACGAAATTCGTTACGGTATCTTTCTATCAATACGCTTCAATCCCAAACACACAAGTATTTAGAGATCACCTTTTCCAAATGTGGAATAATCTGGGAGTCGTAGGAAGAACTTATGTTGCTTCTGAAGGAATCAATGCTCAAATTGGAGTTCCTGCGGATAAATTCGAGCAATTTAAAAAGGAATTGTATCAGATTTCATTCTTGAATAACATAAGATTAAACATTGCAGTCGACGAAGCAGAGGCAGAATTCCCTTTCTTAAAATTGAAAATTAAAATTCGCCACAAGATTTTGGCAGACGGATTAAATGATGAAACCTTCGACGTAACCAACAAAGGAAAACACCTAAAAGCCACTGAATTTAACGACTTAATCGATGATCCGAATACGATATTGATTGATATGCGAAATCACTACGAAACGGAAGTTGGCCATTTTAAAGGCGCGATTACTCCTGATGTAGACAATTTTAGAGAATCTTTACCTATTATAGAAGACGAAATTCTTGCAGGAAACGAGGACAAAAACATCGTAATGTATTGCACAGGAGGAATACGTTGTGAAAAAGCTTCTGCTTGGTATAAACATAGAGGATTTAAAAACGTACATCAACTAGAAGGTGGAATTATAAAATACGCCAACGATTGTTCTGATAAAGGAATAGAGAATAAGTTTATAGGAAAGAATTTCGTTTTTGATGAAAGACGTGGTGAAAGAATTACAGAAGATATTATTTCTGTTTGTCACCAATGCGGGGAGGCTGCTGATACTCACGTAAATTGCTTAAACGATGCCTGTCATTTACTTTTTATCCAATGTGATAGTTGTAAAGAAAAAATGCAAGGATGTTGTTGTTCAGAATGTCAAGAAGTTTACAATTTGCCGGAAGAAGAGCAACGTGCTTTAAGAAAAGGAAAAGACAACAGCAATAAGATTTTCAAAAAAGGAAGATCTGAGAAGTTGAAGTTTAAAGGGAATAATAAGAAGCCGATCAGAATACCAGAGGCTATTAAGTTGGAGAAGTAAGCGGTAAAATTACGCTGAGATTCGCAAGGTTTTCGCAAAGATTCGTAGAGGCGTGAGCGTGAGGTTTTGGTTACGCGGAGTTTCGCTAAGATTTCGCTAAGATTAGCAAAGAGGTTGTCATGGGATTTATTATTTCGCAAAGAGCGCAATGGGACGTTGAGTTTCGCAGAGGAGTGAGCGTGAGGTTTTGGTTACGCGGAGTTTCGCTAAGTTTTCGCTAAGATTAGCAAAGAGGTTGGTCATGGGGTTTATTATTTCGCAAAGAGCGCAATGGGACGCTGAGTTCGCAGAGGGGGGCTTGAGGTTTTGGTTACGCGGAGTTTCGCCAAGTTTTCGCTAAGATTCGCAGAGAGGTTGGTCATGGGATTTATTGTTTCGCAAAGAGCGCAATGGGACGCTGAGTTTCTTAGAGGCGTGAGCGTGAGGTTTTGGTTACGCGGAGTTTCGCTAAGTTTTCGCTAAGATTAGCAAAGAGGTTGTCATGGGATTTATTATTTCGCAAAGAGCGCAATGGGACGCTGAGTTTCGTAGAGGCGTGAGCGTGAGGTTTTGGTTACGCGGAGTTTCGCTAAGTTTTCGCTAAGATTAGCAAAGAGGTTGGTCATGGGGTTTATTATTTCGCAAAGAGCGCAATGGGACGCTGAGTTTCGTAGAGGCGTGAGCGTGAGGTTTTGGTTACGCGGAGTTTCGCTAAGTTTTCGCTAAGATTAGCAAAGAGGTTTTCATGGGATTTATTGTTTCGCAAAGAGCGCAATGGGACGCTGAGTTTCGTAGAGGGGGAGGCTTGAGTTAAACTTACGCCAAAATGTAAAACACTGATATATGGAAGTCTACAATAATCAAATAATAGTATTTTTTTGAACCTTTTATTCAACATTTTTATTTAACTTAGGTAGAAACTTAAAAACCTAAATCAAAATGACAGAAAATGAAATTTCCTCAATAATTATTGGATGTGCCATCGAGGTTCATAGTGCATTAGGACCAGGACTATTGGAATCAGCATATCAACAATGTTTAATATATGAGCTAGAGAAAATTAGATTAGGAGTTGAAAAAGAAGTAAAAATGCCAATTACCTATAAAGAAATCAGAATACATCAAGGCTATCGTATCGATTTACTCGTTGAGAAAAAAGTAGTTATTGAACTAAAATCCGTTGATTCTATAATTGATGTTCATTATGCCCAATTGCTAACCTACCTGAAATTTGGAGAATATAAACTAGGACTTCTTTTAAACTTTAAAACCAAATTAATGAAACACGGAATTAGAAGAATGGTCAATAATTTATAGCAAATGACCTCATTATCATATCTAAGAGTATTAATAAAACTTAATATATGCACAGCAAAACGTAACTCAACCAAATCTCAGCGTAACTCTCCATAACCCAATCAAACTTCAGTGCACCTCTAAGATATCTCGGCGTAGCTCTGCGTAAACTTTGCGAAACTCCGCGTAATTCTTCAAAAAACTCCCCACTCTTTAATTCAAAAAAAGTATCTTTCGAGAACATTTTAAAAACGCACATTGTGATATTAGGAATTGAATGGAATATGACCTCGCAACTGATTGATGGTTGGAGCACTCCAAATTTATACGGTTTACTTTTTGTTTCAGGTTTAATTATTGGTTTCTACGTCATGAAACGCATTTTCAAGGCTGAGGGAATCCCAGAAGAATGGCTTGATAAACTTTTGATTTACATCGTTGTTGCTACCATCGTAGGAGCGCGTCTCGGACATGTTTTCTTTTACGATTGGCATATTTACCGCGAAAACCCCATAGATATTTTTAAAGTTTGGGAAGGTGGATTAGCCAGCCACGGTGGAGCAATTGCTATTTTAATCGCTCTAATCATCTACAGTAAAGTCGTTACAAAAAGATCTGTTTGGTGGATTTTAGATAGAATTGTGGCACCCATTGCTATTGCTGCATGCTTCATTCGTTTAGGAAACTTGGTGAACCATGAAATTATTGGAAATCCTACGGATATGCCCTGGGGATTCATGTTTATGCATGAAAGCATTGACAATCTAGTTGAAGTAAATGGAGAAATGGTGCATGTTTATCGTCATCCAGCACAGCTCTACGAAGCATTGGCTTATTTACTCAGTTTTTTCATCTTGCTTAGACTCTACTGGAAAACGAATTTAAAAGAGAAAACCGGATTCCTGTTCGGACTTTTCTTGGTTTTCATTTTCGGATGGAGATTTATTATCGAATTTGTGAAAGTTGGTCAAGCAGAAAGAGACGCTGGATTGATTATTAACACTGGTCAATGGTTGAGTATTCCTTTTGTTTTGGCAGGGATAATTATTATGTTGTTGGCTTGGGGGAAGAGGTTGAATACGAAAAAATGATTGATGCAAGGGCGATTTGCAAATCGTAGTACGGACGGTTTGCAAACCGTCCCTACGATTTGCAAATCGACCCTACATGCCTAAAAAAAACAATCAGAAAAAATACAGTTTTATGAAAAATAGAATTACATCATTATTTAATATAGAATATCCGCTCATTCAGGCAGGAATGATTTGGTGTTCGGGTTGGGAATTGGCTTCTGCTGTTTCCAACGCTGGTGGATTAGGAATTATTGGTTCGGGAAGTATGTATCCTGAAATTTTGGATGAACAAATTCAAAAATGTAAGCAAGCCACGGATAAGCCTTTCGCAGTGAATTTGCCAATGCTTTATCCCGATATCGACAAGCACGTTGCGACAATTATTAAGCACAAAGTGCCTATCGTTTTTACTTCTGCTGGAAATCCGAAAACTTGGACAAAACACTTGAAAGAACATGGAATCACTGTTGTTCACGTAGTTTCAAGTGTGAAATTTGCCCTAAAATCTCAAGAAGCAGGAGTTGATGCTATTGTTGCCGAAGGTTTTGAAGCTGGTGGACACAATGGAAAAGACGAAACCACTACTTTTTGCTTAATACCAATGGTTGCTGAAGCGTTGGATATTCCAATTATTGCCGCTGGTGGAATTGGAAACGGAGCTGGAATGCTCGCTGCCATGAACCTTGGAGCTGATGCCGTGCAAATTGGAAGTCGTTTTGTGGCTTCTGAAGAATCTTCTGCGCATATTAATTTCAAAAACACTGTAGTTCAGGCCAAAGAAGGTGATACTATCCTGACTTTAAAAGAAATTACTCCTGTTCGACTGATTAAAAATGCTTTTTATTCGCAAGTGGTTGAAGCCTATAATGAATGCAAAAGCGTTGAAGATTTAGTGACTTTATTGGGTCGTGGAAGAGCGAAAAAAGGAATGTTTGAAGGAGATTTGGAAGAAGGTGAATTAGAAATTGGTCAAGTTTCAGGATTAATTCACAAAATTCTTCCAGCCGCACAAATCGTTGAGGAGATTGTTAATGACTTCAAGACTGCATTAGCAGCGCAAAATACAAATGAAAAATTTAAGTTTTAATGGTAGAATTTGAACGTTTTGAACTTGATAATGGATTGCGTGTAATTTTCCATAAAGATGTTAGCACTCCAATGGCAGTGGTGAACACTTTATATGACGTTGGAGCAAGAGATGAATCTCCAGAAAGAACAGGATTCGCCCATTTATTTGAGCATTTAATGTTTGGAGGTTCTATAAATATTCCAAATTTCGACGGCCCATTGCAAGAAGCGGGTGGATCAAACAATGCTTTTACGAGCAATGACATCACCAATTATTACGATGTTGTTCCAGTACAAAACTTGGAAACAGCTTTATGGCTAGAAAGCGATAGAATGTTGTCTTTGGCTTTCACTGAGAAAAGCTTAGAAGTTCAACGCAGCGTAGTGATTGAGGAGTTCAAACAACGTTATTTGAACCAACCGTACGGAGATTTGTGGTTAGAATTTCGACCATTGGCTTACAAAGTTCATCCTTACCGCTGGGCAACTATCGGAAAGAATATTGAGCACATTCAAGAAGCAACAATGGAAGAGGTGAAAGACTTTTTCAATACGCATTATCACCCTGGAAATGCAATTTTATGTATTGCTGGAAATTTAGAGTTAGACGAGGTAAAAAGACTAGTTCAAAAATGGTATGGTGACATTCCTTCTCGAGAGAAAAAAGTAAGAAAGCTACCTCAAGAACCAAAACAAAACGAGTTCAGAACGAAAACCATAGAAAGAGATGTTCCATCGGACGTTTACACTTACGGATTTAAAATGGCCGGAAAAGGACAAGAAGGATATTACGAAGCCGATTTAATTTCTGATGTTTTAGGAAGAGGAAAGTCTTCTCGTTTATACAAACGTTTGAAAAAAGAATTGGAATTGGTGACAGACATCAATGCCTACGTAATGGGTTCCACAGACACTGGTTTGTTAATGATTTCCATTCACCCGAGTGACGGCGCTACTTTAGCCCAAATAGAAGAAGAACTTTGGAAAATTCTTGATGAATTAAAAATTAATTTAATAGAAAAAAAAGAATTAGAGAAAATCATTAACAAGGTAAAAACAACAAAAGCATTTTCTGAGCAAGGTGTTTTGAACAAAAGTATCGCTTTAGCAATGAATGAATTATTGGACGATGCCAACCTCATCAATACCGAAACCGATTTTTACGAAAAAGTTACAGTTGAAGGCATTCAGAAGTACGCCAATGAAATTTTACAGAAAACCAATTGTACCCAATTGATTATTAAAGCAAAAAAGAATGATGAATAGAACCATTGCACCAGAAACATCAACAGTTACACACATAGATTTTCAATCACCAGAAATAGACACTTTAGCAAACAAGGTGAAGGTTTTCGCCATGCGTAAAACAACGGATGAAACTGTTCGTGTAGATTTCGTTTTTGATGCGGGAAGTTTGAAAACTTCAAAAATTATTGCGCAACTGACTGGTGAGTTACTTTTTTCTGGCTCAGCTGATAAAACAAGCGATGAAATTGAGGAGTCAATTGACAGATTAGGAGGATTTACTGGAGTAGAGATTTCAACTGAAAAAGCCACCATTTCGGCCATTGGATTAAGAGAACACATTGTTTCAATTGCCAAAACAGTGGTTGATGCGATGATTAATGTAAATTTCAATCCAAAGGAAATCAACCAATTACTTCAATCGAAAAAGAAGAAAATGGCGATTAGTTTGGAGAAAGTTTCTACACAAGCCAGACGTGCTTTTTTGAGCGATTTGTTCAGCAATTCACCTTATGGAGATTTAACGCATTTGGAAGATTACGATAAAATTGACCAAAAGGATTTAATAGAATTTCACAAAGAAAAATACCTCAAAGGATTGCAATACATTTCAATTGTTGGCGCAATAAATGAGGAAGGTTTAGATGCAATCAAAGCTTTAGGAAATCAATTCAGCAAGGACGAAGTAACGAAAATTGATTACGATTATAGTTATACGCCAAATAACATTCACGTAGAAAAAGAACAAGCGCTTCAAACTGCAATTCGCGTTGGAAGAGTTTTATTCAACAAGCAACATGAAGATTTCATCAAATTTAGTGTTGTGAATACAATTTTGGGTGGCTACTTCGGAAGTCGATTAATGTCCTCCATTCGCGAAGACAAAGGTTACACTTACGGCATAGGTTCTGGAGTTGCACAACTCAAAGAAACAGGATATTTCTTTATCAGCACAGAAGTTGGAAAAGAATTTAAAGATTTGACTTTAGAAGCGATAAAAGAAGAAATAACGCTGCTGCAAACTGAAGAAGTAAGCGAAAATGAACTTTCATTGGTGAAAAATTACATTATTGGTCAAATACTAGAGCAATCTGATGGAGCACAAGCCATGATGGACAGATTTATTTCTGTAGAAACTTATGGATTGAACTTTTCTTATTATGACCAATTCATCAAAGAAGTAAATGAAATTACTCCGAAAGAAGTGAAAGAATTGGCTGTATTGTATTTGAATTGGGAAGACTTTACGGTGGTGAGTGCTGGGTAGGATGATGGAACGCGGATGACGCGGATTTTCAAACGCGGATAATCACTGATTTATTGGTTGGTTAATTATTGGTGGCTGTTAAATGGGTCACTAAAAATGTAAGAACTTGTAAATAAACCCAAAACAGAATAAAATCTCAATTCTGCAACGAAAAGCCTTACCTTTACGTTATACTATTAGTACATAAAACACGTTTAAACATCAATGCAAAAAGTATTACAATTCTTCACTCTATTTTTATTGCTTGGATTCAATATCCAAATAGCAAGTGCTTTAACTGCGCCAGAAATCACGTGTATTACAACAGCACCAAATGGAGACATCACCATTCATTGGAATACGGTGAATGATCCGAATGGAGAATTTGACAGTTATGATCTTTTTGGAGACGGAGGCGGTTTTTTTAATACTTACCCCAATATTAATACTAACAGTGCCACAATCACCAATCCAGGAGCAGGAACTGTGGATGGCTATTATGTGACAGTAAATTCAAATATTCCCGGAGCTCCTCCTCTATCATCTGATACGCTGAAAAACATTTATTTAAATTTAAACAATCCGGGAAATGGAGAAGCGATTCTGCAATGGAATCAGCCGCACGCAAATCAATTAAGCTCCTTCAATGACTATTTTCACATCTATAAAGAATTTCCAGCTGGAACTTGGATGCTTATCGATTCAGTTTTATACAACACGACAATATACTCCGACACAATTAACGTTTGTGAAGAATTTCTAAGTTATCAAATTATTTTACCCACTTCATATTGCAATTTTACAAGTAATAGTATTGGTGACATTTTCGAAGATAAAATTGTTCCAAGTATTCCTGTAATTACGAATGTCAATATTGACACCTTAACGAATGAAATCACTGTTTCATGGGATGTAAATAGTCAAACTGACACTTACGGTTATGTTGTATACCAAACAGATTTAGCCGGGAATCTTGTTGAAATAGATACCGTTTGGGGAAGACCAAATACAACATTCACCCATTCAGAAAACTTAGCCGACGGACCTTTCGAATATTCAATTGCAGCATTTGACTCTTGTTTCACCACCAATGTTCCGCCCACCTACCAAACTTCAGCAAAGGCATCACCACATACGACAAATCAATTGACCTCCTCTATTGACAAATGTAATAGCTTGGTCAATTTAACTTGGACAGGATATTTGGGATTTGACAGCATCGTAGAGTCAAAGGTTTTTGCAAGTGTCAACAACGGTTCATGGCAAGAAATTGGGCAATCCACAACAAATTCTTACAGTACGAATATAAATTTTGGGGATGAAATGATCATCGCGGTTCAAACAATTTCAGAACAAGGTATAACTTCCTTTTCGAATAAAGACACAGTAAACTTAAGCGCTGGAAACGGGCCAGGAATTTCCTATTTGAGTGTGGCAACAGTGGAAGGAGAAAACACAGTTATCAAACACAGAATTATCAATGGAGATGGCGTAAAGTCTATTCAGTTGGAGCGATTGAATAGCACGTCTCAAGACTTTGTCAAAATTGACGAATCAGTGATGGGAAACAATGCTGAAATTATTTTTACAGATGCTAATGTAGATGTAATGGATAGTTCTTACACCTATCGCACTATAACAATAGATACCTGTGACCAAATTTCTCAAATTTCGAATTTAGGTACTTCTATTCATTTAAAAGTCATCACAAAAGACGACACGGAGCAACATACACTGCAATGGACGCCCTACGAAAATTTCATTGGAACAATTTCTAGCTATAGAGTTTACCGATCAATTGAAGGTGTTTTCGATACGATTCCACTTGCAGTTTTACCCTATAACGAAAGAACTTACACAGACAAAGCTACACCTTTCGCAAAATCTAAAGAGGGAAGAGTTTGTTATTTGGTAGAAGCTGTGGAAGCCAGCAATGCTTACGGACTTCAAGAAACAAGCAGGAGCAATGTGGCCTGCGGGGTAATTGAACCACTTATTTTTATCCCCAATGCTTTTACTGTTGGTGGAAAAAACCCGGTTTTCAAACCAGAAACAAGGCACAGACAATTGAATGATTATCTTTTTGAAATATATGATAGATACGGACGCGTTATATTTTCTACTGCCAATCCTGAAGAAGGCTGGAATGGAAAATTAAAACACCAATCAAGAAATGCAGAAGAGGGCGTTTACGTTTACCGCTTATCCTTAAAAAACGGAAATGGAATTCAAGTAATTCGCCATGGACATGTTACCTTGTTGGATTATAGTGGAGTGAAATAGGTTTATTGACTAGAAAAACCACTTTCTGGATACACCTAATTTTAAAACAACTCCTTCTACAGACTAAGGGAAAAGTGTCTTGACGTATTCATTTTGAAAATAGGATTGACTGAACCAAGCCCAAAGCAATAAAGCTTGAGTATTGCAATCACATCGATGCTCTGATTTCAAAAAAATCGTTTGACACAGCAATCTTTTGGGTGAACGAAGGCGGAGTTAAAAACAAAGAAAACATGTTTTAAATTTAATCGGAAATAAGAAGAAATAACACTATTTTCGCACATAATTATGAATGAAGTAGATAATCAAATGTCCTTCCTCGCTCATCTTGAGGAACTGCGATGGAGAATAGTAAAATCAGTTATTGCAATACTTGTATTTGCGATAGTTGTATGGTTTTTTAAAGAGTGGATAATTCAAAACATCTTCATTTCGATGACGAAGCCAAGTTTTGTTTCTTTTCGTTTTATGTGCGAATATCTAGGTATTTGTTTGGAAGAAATTCCTATAAAATTCCAGTCCAACAAAGTGGGGTCACAATTTTCCACCGCTTTACTCATGTCATTTGTTGGCGGTTTTATCGTTTCTTTTCCTTTTGTTTTCTCTCAATTGTGGGGCTTTGTAAAACCTGGTCTTAGAGTCAATGAAAAGAAAGAAGTAAGCGGAATCACTTTCTTTGTCTCTGTACTATTCCTGTTCGGGGTTATTTTTGGCTATTTAGTTGTAGCTCCTTTATGTATTCAATTTTTCGGGATTTTCTCCTTATCGGCGGAGTTTGAAAATATTTGGATGATTGCTTCGTTTATGTCTTTAATTATTTCAAGCGTCATATTTACAGGACTATTATTTTTACTGCCAATAGTTGTATATATCCTTACTAAAATAGGAATCTTAAATGCGCCATTTTTAAGGAAATATAGAAAGCATTCTATTGTAGGAGTCTTAATTTTATCTGCATTAATAACTCCGCCAGACTTTATTAGTCAGGTTATTGTTTCTATTCCTATCATTCTTCTCTATGAGGTAGGAATATTAATAAGCGCTAGAGTTGAACGAAAAAGATTAAAAGCCGAACTAAAAAAATAACATACTAACACTACTATAAAAAATGATAAAAAAGAATCGTACTTCAGACACATTACCGCAATTTGCTTACTTTAGTATTCAATGAGATGGTTATTTATATTTTTCCTATTAACAACTAATTTCTTAAGCGCTCAAAAAACCGGCGTTTCAGGTACAGTTGTAGAAGATGAAACTGGAGAACCAGTTCCATTCGCTAGTGTATTTTTCCAAGATTCAAAAATTGGAACAGAAACCGATTTTGATGGTAAATATGCCATAGAGTCCTATTATGCTACGGATTCTTTAATCGTGCGCGCCTCAGGATTTGCATCTCAAACTGTCTATGTAAAAAGAGATGAAGCACAAGTAATAAACTTTAGATTAGAACCGATTACTCAAACCACCGAAGAAGTCTACATTACTGCTCCAGACGAAAAACCCTCAACTGTTTTACACCGGAGAGTTGTAAATAACAAACCAATTAATAATAAGGAAAAACTAGGCGCTTATCAATATGAGACCTACAACAAAATCCAGTTAGACCTCAACAACATCGGCGATCAATTTGAGGACAGAAAGATTGTTCAAAACCTAAATCTGGTGATGGATTATTTGGACACCATGGACGGCGATAAATACCTACCACTGATCTTAACAGAGTCACTTTCTGATTATTATTACAGAACCAATCCTAAAAAGAAAAAAGAAGTCGTTAAAGCTTCTCGCATAACAGGAATTGAAAACCTGGAGGTCAATCAATTTCTAGGTGAAATGTATCAAGACATCAATGTTTATGAAAATTATATTGGAATTTTCGATAAGTCTTTTATCAGTCCTATTGCTAATTTTGGTCGTGCCTATTATACTTTATACCTAAAAGACAGTGCTTTTATTGGAAAGCAATGGTGTTACCTATTGTCATTTGAACCCAAAAGAAAAGGTGATTTAACCTTCACAGGTGAAATGTGGATTCACGACACCACTTACGCTGTAAAAGAATGGTCTGCAACGGTTGCTGATGATGCCAACATTAACTATGTCAACGGTTTTTATTTAGAGCAAGAATTTGAACAAGTTGAAAAAGAGGTTTGGATGATGACCTCGGATAAATTAATTGTAGACTTAAAAGCGCTCGAAAACTCTAAACTTCTTGGCTTCTATGGTAGAAAATTAACAACACGAAAGAATTTTCTGATCAATACTCCCCACCCTCCCGACTTTTATAAAAGTTCTGAAAATGTTGTCATCGAAGCAGGCGCAAACAAAAGATCAGAGGAATACTGGAGGGAACACCGTCATGTCCCACTCAATAAACAAGAAGAAGATATCGATGTAATGATAGACTCCTTGAATGAAGTCCCGCTCTTTAAGGCTTTTAAGAACTTTTCTTTCTTAGTCACAACCGGTTTTTATCCCATGGGAAAGTTTGAACTAGGAAACTTAAAAAGCTTAATTAGTTACAACACAGTAGAGGGCTTTAGAAATCAGATTCAATTGCGAACATCGAATGATTTTAGTGAAAGAATTGAGTTTTCAGGGAGACTGGCTTATGGCTATTTAGATGAAAAATTTAAATATGGTGGGGCAATAAGGTATAACGTATCTCCCAAAAAGCGAGGAATGCTTAAAGTGTTTTATGATTATGATGTGAAACAACTAGGAATGCCCAGCAATGCAGAAGATATTGATGGCGCTTTAGGATCACTTTTCAGAACACAACCATTAGACCAACTCATCATGACGGAGACTTTTGGAACGAATATCGAGAAAGATATGGGGAAAAACTTTATTATTACTGCGGGAGTTGAATGGAAAAAACTAGGAGCCTTAGGTGCTACCCAGTTCAGAATTCCTACTTCTTCTATTAGTTTTTCTCCAATAGAGGACATCTCGACTTTTGAAACTTCAATAAAGATCCGCTATGCCAAAAATGAAGAGTTTATCTCGGGAACTTTCGATCGTATTTCTGTTGGATCAAAATATCCTGCCATTAGTCTAGAGAGTATTTTGGGAATTAAGGGCGTTTTAGGATCTGACTATGAATATCAAAAATTTGAATTAAAATTGAGTCATAGCCCTAAGCTAGGAATTTTTGGTAAACTCTACTATGAAATTTATGGTGGTGTAGTTTTAGGCGAAGCGGCATATCCTTTTTTAAAAATTCATGAAGGTTCCCAGACCTATTGGTTTCAAAATTCAGCACACAATAGAATGGACTATTTTGAATTTATTTCTGACCGTTATGTCGGAGTTTCGGCAGAACAACATTTTAACGGATTATTCTTTGACAGAGTTCCATTGTTGAGAAACTTAAAATGGAGATTGGTTGCTTCAGCAAAATCCGTTTGGGGAGACATTTCAGAAAAGCAAAGTCAACAAATGCTTTTGCCAGACAACACAAAACTATTTGGAAATACCCCTTACTTGGAGAGTGCGATAGGAATAGAGAATATTTTTAAAGTATTTAGAGTGGACGCCATTTGGAGAATAACACACTTAGAACCTGGGGTTTCCCCTGTGGCAATACGCGCGAAATTCAGAATTAGATTCTAGTGAAAGCTCACGATGAAGATTTCGAACTATTGATTTCGAAAAAATCAAAAAGAAAAAATCAAGGCTTTTACTGGCAAATATTCCTAATAACACTAATTTAGTCAGTTGGATAAAAGACAATGAAGCTATATACAAATAATATAACCAAATCATACCGCAGCCGAAAGGTGGTGAAAGGAATTTCAATTGAGGTTAATCAAGGAGAAATTGTTGGACTTTTGGGACCCAATGGGGCCGGAAAAACCACCTCTTTTTATATGATTGTAGGGTTGGTTACGCCAGACGAAGGAAGTGTTCATCTTGACGGAAATGACATTACGCGTTTACCCATGTACAAACGGTCACAATTGGGTGTTGGCTATTTACCACAAGAGGTTTCCGTTTTTAGAAAGCTAAGCGTGGAAGACAACATCATGGCTATTTTGGAGATGACAAAACTGAACAAGGAAGAACGTCACGCCAAGCTTGAAAAGTTGATTTCTGAATTTGGCTTAAACCATGTGCGTAAAAACAAAGGATCTGCTTTGTCTGGAGGCGAGAAAAGAAGAACCGAAATTGCACGCGCTTTGGCTACTGACCCAAAATTTGTACTCCTAGACGAGCCTTTTGCAGGAGTAGATCCCATTGCGGTGGAAGACATTCAATCTATTGTTGCCGATTTGAAAAACAGAAATATTGGAATTTTAATAACCGATCACAATGTCCAAGAAACCCTCTCCATTACAGATCGGGCCTATTTACTTTTCGAAGGTGGTATATTAAAAGCAGGAACAGCCGAAGAATTAGCTGCTGATGAACAGGTTAGAAAAGTTTATCTTGGTCAAAATTTTGAACTCCGTAAAAAAACATAGTATATTTGTTATTCAATCCAATACCATGAAAAAACTATTTTTTATAACATTACTTCTTATTTTCATTACTTCTTGTAAAAAGTGTGATCCTTCAAACAGTACAGGCGGAATAGTTATTGAAGACGCTATTGTTCGTGTATTTGGATATGAAGAAGGACAAAATTTCATTACAGAAGCTTCGGATTATGATAAAACAATTGAAGTCAGTTTTGATGGAGGCATCAATTACAAACCCGTAGACTTTTCCAATTTCTCTGTTTTCTCATTGCAAACTACGGCTTCTTGCAGTTCAGGCTACGACAGAACCGTTGTATTGAATAAGGCTGACACCACTGTTAACTATACAGTTACCATTACTGAATGTCCGACTTGCAAAACTAGCGCTACAATTAACAACTGGGTACTAACAAAGGTAGTTCCCGCGTTTTATGAAGAAAGTTTCAGTATTAAACGACCATAATTTAAAAATCACTAGACGCTTAAAATATCCTGCAGCTAAAAATCGCTGTATCATCCACAAGATCTTCTGTTTCTCGAAATTCATTTAGTTTAGAAAAAATCAGGTTATTCAAATCCTCCATTTTTAGAGGATAAAAACTGTGTATCAACTTTATAAGTCGATCTGTTTGAAAGTATTCGCCTGCCTTATTTTGAAGTTCTACTATTCCATCAGTATATAAAATCAAAGTTGAATTGGGACTGATCTCCACCTCATCTGGTTCAATGAATGGTATTTCCTCCAACATTCCCAATCCAATGGCCCCCTTATCTAAAAACTGAGCTTTCTTTCCATTCGTTAAAATAGGGTGATTATGACCCGCATTTACGTATTTCAATCTTCGGGATTTGGAATTGTACTTACCAATAAAAAAAGTAATGAACTTCTCCCCTTTTGCGGCTTTCATAACCTTTTTATTCAGCTCCTTAATCAAATATTCTAAGTCAAACTGTTCGAAACTCAACAAGGTTCTAATAGTGGCTTGAAAATTTGCCATTAACATTGCAGCACCTACTCCTTTCCCTGAAACATCTGCTATACAAACAATAAATTCATCTTCGCTAATGCGTATAAAATCGTAATAATCCCCTCCCACTTCATGCCTGGCCGTGTATGTTGCTGCTAAATCTAAGCGCTTATCTGACGGCAAATCATCTGGAAAAAGTAGTTTTTGCATTTCTGAAGCTACTTCCAACTCCTTTTTTATGCGCTCTTGAATTAGACCTTGTTGATGCATTCTCTTATTTTCAATGGCCACCACTATAATATTGGTCAAGGTTTCAATAAAAGACAATTCATTAATTGAGCTCGTAAAATTATAGATTTTTCTATTTCCCTGCTGCTCCTTTAATAAGAGAAATGCCAGCGCTTTTTCCTGATGGTAAACAGGAATTACAACGTCAAATTGATTTAAATCTGTATTACTTGAAGATTCTATGAGGGTAATGTCTTGAAATCGTATTAAATCACGTTCAATATCTATATTTTTAATCCTCCCTTTCACCCCTGTCTTTATCAGTTGTGTCCAATTCTTGTGTTTTTTATAGAGGACAAATTTATAAAGGCCCAGTTGTTCCTTTAAGATAAATTCATAAACAGAAAGTAAATAGTCTATTGATTGATCCGAGTTGATTCCTTTAGTAATTTCGAGTAAGGAATTTAACTCAAAGTCTTTAAACTTCAGTTCCTCATTCAACTCTTTAATAATGGAATCTCGCCGCATTACATGTTTTCTAAAATTTCTGGCAACTTACGAATAGCAGCCATTTCTCTATACATCAATCGGATATCTTTTGCTGGACTTCCAAAATAGGTTTTATTTGGTCCCAGACTTTTAGAAATTCCAGATTGTGCTAAAACAACAGCGTTTTCACCAATCACCACATTACTAGCGCAGCCTACCTGCCCCCACATGGTTACATTATCTTTCAATTCCGTGCAGCCAGCAATACCAACATTCGCAGCCAGAAGACAATTTTTTCCAATAATTGTATCGTGTCCTACTTGCACTTGATTGTCCAATTTAGAACCTTCACCAATAATTGTGGTATCCGTTACCCCCGCATCGATGGTACACATGGCACCGAGCTCAACATTCTTTTTTAGGTGAACATTTCCACAAGTATGTAATCTATCATAACCCGTTTCTTTCTTCTTGTAATAAAAAGCGTTGTGTCCAATCACTGAATTAGCACCAATCACTACATTTTCTTCTATTATTGTGCGATCCATGATCACCACACCAGGATAAATCACAACATTTTCACCTATCCTTACATCATTCCCAATCGTAACGTTAGGATATATTTGAGCTGAATCAGCGATTTCAGTACCTTCACCAACAGAATGAGAGGAAAAACGAATTGGTCTAAAATGTTGGGTTAAGCGATTAAAATCATCAAAAGGATGATCACTGATCAACAAGCCTTTTCCTTCTGGACACTCTACTTTTTTATCAATTAAAATTGTTGTAGCATCACTACTGAGCGCTTTATCATAGTACTTTGGATGATCCACAAATACTAAATCGCCAGGCACAACACGATGAATTTCATTCAATCCAGTAATTAAATGCGCTGGATCTCCCGAGAATTCACAGTTTAAGAATTCTGCCAGTCCTTTCAGTGTTTTTGGTTCAAGTAATTTCATAACTTAAGATAAATTTTAGCCCATACGGGTTTAACCAGTAAATTTATAAAGATTCTATTTTAAAAGGGAGCATTTAACGAATAGTTGTTAGCGTCATCATGTTAGTAACAGAGGAGAATACTGAATAAAGCATAAATTAACTTACACAACTATTTTTGCTCATTCAGGCAAAACTGAATTCTCGATTTATTTGAACCCTAAAATCTTTATTTACTACTTCTGACTCATTATTAACAATGAATTAATGAACACAAGAAATATTTTGCATTTCTTTGCACGCTCAGATTTTGGAGATTCTGGTCGCTAATTCTGAAAATTCACAAATGAATGTTGGTTTTGGATGCAAATAAGAATAGAATAAAAATGGTAGGTAAAGATAAATTTAGCTTAGTGACAAAAGTATGTTTTTCAATTATTTTGCTTTTGACAAGCTTTACAATTAGCGCGCAAACAATCTTTCAAGAATCCTTTAATGGTAATGACGGAACAACTTCTGGTACATCAAACGGTGTGAATTGGTCTTCTTCATGTCCTACATGTTTAAGCGGTGATCACTGGGAAGTTCAATCTGGCGCGTTTGAAGGAAGAGACACCAACGGAGAAGCTATTTGGATGACCAATACCCCTATCGATATTTCCAGCTGTGGAAATTTTGAAGTAAGTTTTGATATTGAAAGTGTGGGCACAATGGAAGGCTGCGACACAGACTGCATGTCCGTAGATTGGGTACGTTTCCAATACAACATTGACGGAACTGGATGGGTTGACCCTAATAACTCCTACTATTGCGGAGGAACATGCGCGAGTATCAATGTTGTAGCTTCAGACGATGTGGGAAATATGAATTACGCAACGGGCTGCATACCTTCGAGTGGAAATAGTTTACAACTAAGAATCGCAGTACAGTGCTGGGCTTCATCAGAATATTGGAGAATTGACAATGTTACGGTGAACTGCGGAACACCTGACGCTGGTTCTAACGGAACATTAGATGTTTGTGCTTCTTCCAATACTACAAATTTATTTGATCAACTGGGAGGAAATCCGGTAAGCGGAGGAATTTGGTCTGGACCTTCTAATTTAACAGGAGGAGATCTTGGCACTTTCAACCCTAATACTATGACCCCAGGAACCTATACTTACACTGTTGGAAACGCACCTTGCCAAGCCAGTGCAAATGTTGTCGTTTCTATTACAGACAGTGACGCAGGTAGTAACAATTCCATTGAAATTTGTCCAGCTGCAACTCCTTTTAATTTATTTGAGTTTTTAGGAGGAAATCCCGACGATAATGGGGTTTGGAGTGGGCCAGTAACTTTGTCTGGAGGACATCTGGGAACTTTTGACCCAACTTCCTTAAGCGAGGGAATTTATACTTTTACTTATTCGTTAGGAAACGCACCTTGCGATGACCAAGCAGATGTAGAAATTGAAATTAGTGGTCCAATTGCGAGTTTCACTTCAAACCCAAATATGGGCACTACTCAAAATGCTGAAATTGAATTTATAAACACATCTCAAAACGCAGACTCTTACATTTGGGATTTTGGAGATAATTCAGCCAATTCATTCGATTTAAACCCAATTCATATTTTCCCCAACATTGAAGCGAACTCTTATTTAGTAACTTTAATGGCATTTGACGATAAAAACTGTTCTGACACGATAAGCGCCATAATAAATATAACGGAACCTGAAGTCACTTACGAAATACCCAATATATTCACTCCAAATGGGGATGGGGAAAATGATTTTTTCAAACTGATAAATCACGACAATATCCTTTCCCTAGACATTGTAATTCTTAACCGTTGGGGAAATGTGGTCTTCGAAAGCAAAACTGTTGATTTCAAATGGAATGGGGAAACCAAAAACAGTGGATCGGAATGTTCTGATGGAACTTACTTTTATAAATTGCAATTTACAGATTTAGGAGGAAACGCGTCTGAAAAGAAAGGTTTTGTTCAGATTGCAAGATAGGTGAAAAATATTTCGCATGTTTATTTCGAAATCAATAGAAATTTACCAAGGATCTTGTGAGTTTACCGCCGAATCAAATTATGGTTGGGTTAAATATATTTACTGGTAAAGTATGGGATAGGCATTTTTTTTCAAATTAAATCAGTAGAATATTTTAACTTCGTTGCACTTAAATAGAATTTAGAATGGCGAAGAGTAGCAATAAAAAAATCATATCGGTTATCAAGGTTGTTTTCCCTTTAGCAATAGGTATTTATTTGACTTGGCATTTTTATAATGCAATGGATGCGGCCACGAAAGATATTTTTTTCAAAGCTATACGCGAAGCCAATTATTTCTGGATTTTGTTATCCATGGCGCTAGGCTTTTGTAGTCACCTCATCAGGGCTTACCGATGGAGATACATGCTAGAGCCCATCGGATATAAAACTAAATTTTGGCATCGCTATCACGCAATGATGATCGGCTATCTGGTAAATCTACTAATCCCAAGAGCCGGAGAAGCAACGCGCCCCGCACTACTCTATCAAACCGACCGTATTCCATTTTCCAAAAGTTTTGGGACAATCATTGCAGAAAGAATGTTTGACCTTGTCATGTTAGGAATTATTTTTTTAGCCACCATAATTTTAAGTTTTGATGATTTAATTGCGGTCAAAGACATTATCGTTGAGGGCGCACCAGAAGACGGGGGGCAGTCTGAAAGCAAACAATGGATTTTAAATATAATAATATCCGTAGTCGTTGGAGGAATATTATTGTTTGCCCTTCTCTGGGTGAAAATTGAGAAATTCAGGAACAAAATCACGGAATTCGTTAAAGACGTAATGAATGGTGTATTCGCTATTTTAAAATCCAAAAATCCTTTTCAATTTATATTTTATACCATAATGGTTTGGGCATTGTACCTTTTATTTTTCGGAATTTGTTTTAAGGCCTTTGAGCAAACACAAGATTTCCCCATCAATGGAGTACTAATAGGATTTATCGCAGGAACTTTTGGACTCATGTTTACCAGCGGTGGAATTGGGGCTTACCCCTATTTAGTGGGAATTGTAGTGATTTATTTCATCGGCGATCAATTTGAAGCAAAAGAACAAGCAGAGGGAATTGGAAAAGCCTTAGGTATGATTATCTGGTTATCGCAAACCATTATGATGATTGTACTTGGACTATTATCTTTGGTGTTATTACCTAGAAATTATAAAAAAGAAGACAATGACAAAGTGGGAGCAAATCAAGCATAAACTAGTTTCTCAAGCAGAAGCCAAAACAATAATTTCCTCATGGAGGAATGACGATAAAAAAGTTGTTTTCACCAACGGTTGCTTTGACATTTTGCACCGTGGTCACATAACCTACCTTGCCAAAGCGGCATCTTTAGGAAAGTACCTTGTTGTTGCCGTTAATTCAGACGACAGTGTAAGAAGGTTGAACAAAGCTCCTGAGAGGCCTGTAAATGATGAGGAATCCCGTGCTTTAATTATCGCCTCACTCCAAGTAGTAGACTTAGTAGTAGTTTTCGACAATGACACGCCAAAAGAACTTATTAACTTTATACAACCTTCTGTTTTAGTGAAAGGTGCAGATTATAATGCAGACTCCACCGATGAAAGTGACCCAAAATACATCGTAGGCGCAAATGAAATCAAGGCTTTAGGAGGGAAAGTAGCTACTATTTCTTTAGAAGAAGGATTTTCTACAACGGGTATTATTGCAAAACTAAAATAACAGAATTATTCAAGTTAACTTCGGTTACTTGCTTTAACACAAGTTTATTGAGCGAATATTGTTTCACTAGCACTTTAGTTATCTGGTTATAACCCGAAGAAGGGACTCTTCAGCTAAGTCACTTGATTGCAACAACAGGCCTTTTATAATGTTGATGAAGGAATTCCCCATAAATGAGGGAACCACCCTTTTTTTGGTCTAAAAAATCCAAAGTAATTCAAATTAAAACAAAACTCAAAGGTTAAAGCATGGTTTTAAAATTGGGTTTGGTGTTAACTTTAAGCTGAATCAAAAATATTTTCTGCAATTAGAATTATTGTTTTTTTTCTGACTATTTAACTCAGGCCACAATAGAATTTCGTATCAACTATTAAAAGGGATAGCCACTGTCATTACAGACTACTCAGCGTTCCGCACACTGGAAATCAGCTAATTCCAAAAAAAATTAAATCCAAGAGTCTAACTAATATCGGTTATTAACCGTTAAAAACACTTACAAGCCCTGACACCAAGGGATTCAGATATTTGAGCAAACAAATAACCTTTAATTCAAAAAATAAAAATTGGTGCTCCACCTGGATATCCATTATTAACCGTTAAAAACACTTACAAGCATTGATATCAAGGGATTCAGAAATTTGAGCAAACAAACAAACAAACAAACAAACAAACAACCTTTAATTTCAAGAGTAAAAATTGGCGCTCCCCTTACCCTGAATATCCGTTATTAACCGTTAAAAACACTTACAAAACCTGACACCAAGGGATTCATAAATTTGAGAAGTCAATAAGACCGTTAATTTCAAGAGTGAAAATTGGCGCTCCCCTTACCCTGAACATCCGTTATTAACCGTTAAAAACATTTACAAGCACTGATATCAAGGGATTCAGAAATTTGAGCAATCAATATACTCGTTAATTCCAAAAATCAAAATCGAAATTCCCTCGGAGGACCGGTTATTAACCGTTAAAAACACTTACAAGCCCTGACACCAAGGGATTCAGATATTTGAGCAATCAATAAGACCGTTAATTCCAAGAGTAAAAATTTGTGTTCCATCTGGATAACCATTATTAACCGTTAAAAACACTTACAAGCATTGATATCAAGGGATTCAGAAATTTGAGCAAACAAACAACCTTTAATTCAAAAAATAAAAATTGGTACTCCATCTGGATAACCATTGTTAACCGTTAAAAACACTTACAAGCACTGATATCAAGGGATTCAGAAAATTGAGCAAACAAATAACCTTTAATTCAAAAAATAAAAATTGGTGCTCCATCTGGATAACCATTGTTAACCGTTAAAAACACTTACAAGCACTGATAGAAAAGGATTTAAAACCTTAGCAGCTCGAACAACATAAAACAAGTCGTTATTTAACCTTTGTTTTTACCAAATAAGTCGTTTGGAAAATAAGAGAAGCAAAAAACAATACTACAAATTGAATTAGGGCTGGTTTTGCGGTTTCTTCAAATCCGATTTTTAAGTATGCAGCAAACGCAAAACACCCTAACATTTGAATTGTTGTGAAAATTAAATAGAGCTGTGCAAATTCGATTTTAAAAGACCCGTTGTTTCCTAAGTAAAATATTGTTGCTCCTATACTATTGAGGATAAACAAAACAGTATATGATAGGATTATTTCATTGCCAAAATACATCGTTGGGTAAATCTGAAATAAACCATAGTGGATTAATGCTAATCCAACAAAAAACATCAAAAAAACCAAGTTATCCTTTAGAATCATCTTCATCTTTACCCATTTTTATTACTTCTCTTATGATTTGATAAAGTGAGCCGAAGATGGCTACTAATGTCAAAACAAGCGTCCAGATTGGAAACTCATTTTTTTGTTTTTCATCGAGCCAATTCCCCCCTAGTGCTGCAAGAGTGATGAGAACTCCCATTTGTATGGCGATTCCTGAAAATTTCACATAATTTCCAACTCGCTTTTTGTCCTCATCTTTGATTTTCATCATCAAACAGCCTCCGTCGGCACTAATTTCTTACCATTTGGTTTTGAGTTCTTGCCCAAAAAGTTCTTGTTGCTTTTACTCGCTTCACCCGTTTGAATGTTACCCTCAACGTGAGCTCCATCTTCAATTACAATTCTACCTGTTTGAATATCTCCAATAATTGATGCTGTTTGGTGTAAAACCAGAAGTACTTCGGCCTTGATTTGCCCTTCCACTTTACCATCTATTTCGACCTCTGTTGCATTGATGTCTCCAACAATTACACCTTCTTGTCCTAAGACCAGTTTTCCGTTACATTGAATATTCCCAACAATTTCACCATCAACTCGAAGACTACTATTTGCTGTTAAATCACCTACTAATTTGGTACCGGATACCAATCTATTGAGCCTGTCCGGACTTTCTGGTTTAGATTTAACTTTATCGCCTTTAAACATTATTCAAAAATATTAATTGTATGTATTTTTAAAGAATTCTCTATATTCAGTTATCTTGAGCTTCTGCAACATAACTTTAAAGTTTTCTCTTGAAATAAACAAAATTTCATTGTCCTTCAAATTCCCTATGTGTTGCTTCGTTTTTTTAAAATCACGTATGTAATCTTTTGCCTCACCAACAGTTTTGAAATCTTTTATCATTACAAAGTTAGTGTTTTTATCATAGATTTGCGAAGAAGTCGACAATCGAAGTCGGCTAAAATAGTCTCTATTGAAATTTGAAACACTATTCGCTGAACTATTGCTGTTTTGTGATTTATCTAGAAAGACTAAGGTGTAAAATTCCTTTGAATCAAGCGAGAATAACTCGGCTTCTGCAACAGTAAACTGCTCAAAAGCGGGAACTCCATCATTAATTAAATCAATTAATTCCTGAGCCCTAACGGCCACATCAGTTTCAGGATATTCTGTAATTGCTTGCTCCAATACAGGCAACAAAGACGTCTTGTCGCTATTAATTTGTCCCATTGCCATCGCCTTCAATAGAAAGTACTCTTTTCTGAATACATTCTTGGGCTCTTGTTCTATCACCTTTTCAGCTTTCAAAATCACGGGGTAAAACAATCCCTGCTCAAAACGGGTAACAGACCTCAAATAATCTTTTAAAGCCAAAGCATCACGTTCCTTCTTTTTTATAAAGTAATCTGGATCTCTTAAATAATTGGCATAATCTGAATTAGGATAATTATTGACAATATAAGACTCGTATTGTCCCGCTTTTGAACTGTTTTCATTTATCAGATAAAGTTGAAATGCAGACATCACATTATGCTCGTTTTCGATATCGTGATCTATCACACGTTGAAATTGAACAGCTCCCATTTGAGTTTCATCCAATTGTTCTTTGTAGATCATACCAGAACTATACAATGCTTCCAGTAAGCGTTCATTACTTAAAGCCATTAATGAATCCGTTAAAGGAATATCAACCATTAATCCCTCAACCGTTAATTCATTTGCGGCCAAATTAGCATCATCTCCGCCTTTATTGGTCAGTGAATCTTGCGGAATAGAATCATTTTCTGCAAAGTCGAAAGCGATTCTCTCAGGTTTTCTGGTTAACCTCCAATAGTCTTCGTTTTCTCTTTGTCCCCAAATTCTTCTAAACTCTTCTAAACCTTCTTTTGTAGCCTTTGGATTAGAGAAATACCATTTACTTCCAGTCTTTTGGTTTTGCTCTGCATAGGTTTGCTGAAGTTTACGCATTTGCTCGGCACGCAAAGCTTCCCTTTCCTTTCTCTCCTGTTCTTCTTTTTCAATTTGCTTGATAACATCTTTCACAAATTGTTCGCGATCTTTCTCGCTCATTTTCGCGATTTTCTGAACACTATCTTCAAAAGCAATAACATCAATATCTCTTACAAGGTTAGCCAGTTTATCGGCTTTATTTTTAATCACTTCATAGTTGAAATAAGATTCTGGAATGACATTCGCAGAGCTATCGTAATAACGTTGAGCAAAAATATAATTCTTCTCTTCAAAAGATAAGTCTCCCAACTTTTCATAACTCACTCCCTTCTGGCGGGGGTTATTTAATGAATAAAATACAGATTTTGATAAGTCATATTTAGCAATCGTTCTGTCATTTCGACCCAATTCCACCTTGGCCATTGCATAATAGATTTGGTCTCTAAATTCTAAATACCTCTCTTCTTCTGCCAATTCTTCCAATTCTTCAATCATGGCTTGATCATTAAGATCACTCACCACCGCTCTGTTGATTTTGGCATTAAAACTCATTTCAAAAGGAGCATTCTTTTTGATGCTTTGCGAATAAAACTTTCTTGCCTCTGGGTTTCCATCATTTTCTAATAGCTGCCCCAGAATAAAACTCAATCGGGCTTTATCTTCTTTTCGCGGTGCTTTTTCTAACGCTATTCTTAGCTGTTCAATTGCAAGGGCAGCATCTTTTTTAGCGAGCGCCAACATGGCTTTTGCTTTGGCGAGTTCGAAATCAAAATCTTTTGGAATTTCTGGTATTTCGTCATCTGAACTTTTACTTTTTACATATTTCAGCTTTTTCTTTTTCTTCTTCGCTGGCTTTTCAGCATTGGCTTGAATTACTTTGTCGGTTCTGTTCTCTAGTTTCTGTATAGCTCGCGTCGCCTCCGTAAGGTTCCCCATTTTAATGTAAGTTTTTGCTTCCCACAATTGGCCAGTATAAGTACTTGGGCGGTCAACATAAAATTTACGGATGTATTCAAAATTCTTTAACGCTTCTTCATAATCTCGTCGAATGTAATTGGCGTAACCAATAATAAACCAGTTTTGATCTATCCATCTGGCGTATTCTGTTTTCTTTTTAGATGGCTTTGAAGAAGTAGGCATACTGTGTTTCGAAATCACGGTTTGACACTTGGCAATTGCTGTATCAACAACCGGATAAAAATCTACCACATCTTCCTCGTTGGGCATTAGTTCAATCGGTAAAACTTCATTAAAATCCTCCCTGTAATTTTTACGGTAGTCTTCTAAGCCAATCCTTATGAGTTCTTTGGCATTAAAATAACCATTATATTTTGCTGTGGTACTGTGATAAGTACGTGTAACAAAAGTGTTCTTTTCTGTCGAACATGCGCCAATTATCAGAAATAGAGCAAAAAATGCTACTAAAGCTTCTAGTTTTGTACGTTTGTTTTTAATACGTTTCATAAATTTCTTCTACTCCCTAGTAATTAACTCAAAACCGACAAAATTATTATTAAATTTTGATATTTATTTCAATAAAACAAAAAAGCCAGAGCACGCCCTGGCTTTTCTGCAATAAATAAGGATAAATTACTTACAGTCCTTTTTTAGCTTCATCTCAAATGAAAGCGCTACATCTGGCCATAATTTCGATTCTGTATCACCATTTGCATAATCCGTGTGAAGATCTTTACATTCTTCATTAAGCGCTTCAATTCCTTTCTGTGCCTCCCAATCGTTCACATTAATTTCAGAATTAAAAGTAAATTTACCCCCTTCGTCAAGCGTGTAATCTCCATTCACATTTTTGGTAACTCCATTCATTTTAATGGACAAGGTTGCTACGCTGTTCTCTGCGTTTAATTTTAACACCTCTCCCGACAACATTTCAGTATTTATCGAACCAAAAAAGTATTCCTGAATCTTAGCATCCCTCCCTTTGTCCTTTGTTGCGATGCTTGAAATTGGAATTTCAAAACTTAAATTTTCGATCAATTGAACAGCACTTTCATTTTCCTGTCCACCACTCACATTAATTTCAGTAAAAGATCCTCCTACACCAGCTTTGCTTAAAAATTTAAACGCTGTAAAATTAAGTACAGTACCTTCATTCGAATAACTGTAAACACACTTTTCTTCTTGCTCAGTTACCACTTCAGCTGTTTCTGCCTCTTCTGTATTCCCTGCGCAGCTTGAAATCATCAATCCTGCCAATGCTGCAAATAAAAATTTCGTATTTTTTACCATATCTCTCGTATTTTCGATAAATATAGGAAGAAATGAATATATTTTACAAATTGAACTGCAGGGATTACATCCTTTGAAAAATAAAAGACCAATTTCAGAAAAGCAGATAGAATTCAAAACAGTATAATGCGCTATACTCAAAGCACTTACTTTTGTCATATCAGAATTTCGAATTACATTTACACGCTAAAACACAATTATGAAAATTTACTTCTTTTTATTTCTAATCGTATTTCTTTCTTTTGCTTGTACTAAAAATGAAGAAAACGGCGCTATTGCAGAAAATTCAGAGCTGGCCCAAAAATTACGAAGTTATCCAGAGACAATCCAAATTGACACTCAAAACTATGAGCTTTCTACTTTCATATGGCGTGATTTCTTCCCTCCTTCCGAACCCAATGGAAGCCAATTGGCTGCGCTGACTCAACTCATAGAAACGGATAGTTTGGACATTCCCAAATCTTTCTCTTTAGAACGGGTTTATATCATAAAAGACAATGAAATCTATACTTCAAAATATGAGACCACAGAAAAAAGTCCTTCCTATATCCTTGCGGGAATGGTGACTAATGGTCCAAAGTGGGAAACCAATACAAAAGTTGATGTGGTTTGTGTTTTTAAAAATGAGGAAAACAATATTTCGTATAAAATACAAGCGAAATCTCAATTGATCCATAAAACAGAATAATTGATTTCAGATAAAAACAAAGTCTATTATGAACTTACAACTTTCTAAAAGCTTTTCTTTTTTACTTCTACTCTTCTTACCGTTATTAGGGAATACGCAAGAAAAAGGCGATACAACTCATGTAAAAAACAACATGGAAGTTCGTGCAGAAATAGCATACAATGCTTCTAGCACAAGCAAAAATGTAAAACGGGTTTTTAATTCTATAATTTCACAATTGGACAGCCTTGAAAGTGAAGAATCGCAAGTTTTTAAACAACACCTATTAAATGCGAATGAAGCTTGGCAGAAATATACCGAAGAAATGTGCAAAATAGAAGATTACCTTTCCAAAGATGGTGCACAAGGAGGTTTAGCTTTTTACTTTTTGTGCAAAACAGAATACAATAAGAAGAGGATCCAAACACTAAACAGCTTAAAAACCAAACTTCATTTGGAATAAATGGAGGGACTCATGACTTTTTTTATCATTCTAAGATACTATCGGAACAGCTTCCATCAAACAATTCACACTATAATTCATGCAACATCATTTCCTTTCGGTAAATTTGCCGCATGTTAATAGAGATTGATGATAAAATTGTAACAGATGAGTTGTTTTCGCGCAAATTTGTGTGTGACTTATCGAAATGCAAAGGTGCTTGTTGTGTAGAAGGTGACGCGGGAGCTCCTTTGAAAGCCGATGAAATTAAAATCATGGAGGAGATTTTTCCTAAAGTTAAACCCTACATGACCAAAGAAGGAATAGAAAAAGTTGAGAAAGATGGCGTTTCTTATTTGGATGACTTTGGAGAACCAGTAACAAGTTTGGTTGAAGGCGGAGCCTGTGCATTCGTTTCTTATGATCCCGATGGAACTACGAAATGTACCATCGAGCAAGCTTATCGTGCAGGCGATGTAGATTGGAAAAAACCAATTTCATGCGAATTATACCCTATTCGTGCTAAAGAATACGAGAGTTTTACAGCACTAAACTATGAGGAAATCGATATTTGCGCACCTGGTTGTGTTTTAGGAGAATCATTAAACGTACCTGTTTATCAATTTTTAAAAGCTCCACTCACTAGAGCTTACGGAGAAGAATTTTACAAATCACTACAAATCGTCCATAAGGAATTGGAAGACCAAAACAAGAAGGAAAAATAATGGCTGAAAAAACATACAGTACGGATTGGTCGGATTACGAACTTATCGATGCTGGAAACGAAAAAAAGCTAGAGCGCTGGGGAAACATTGTGACTATTCGTCCAGAAAGGCAAGCCTACTTTAAACCTGTGATGCCTGAAGCCGAATGGAAAGCGAAAGCCCATTTAGAATTCGTTCCAAAAAGTAATACCTCAGGAAACTGGACAAGGCTTAAGAAAGTCCCTTTAGAAGATTGGAAAATCAATTACAAAGAATTGACATTCAAGCTTGAAACTACAAAATTTAAACATGTAGGACTTTTCCCAGAACAAGCAACGAACTGGGATTTAATTTCAAATCACTTGAAAAAGCCTGGAATGAAAATGCTCAATCTTTTTGCATACACCGGTGCTGCCTCAATTGCTGCAAGAGCTAAAGGAGCAGAAGTTACACATGTTGATTCTGTAAAGCAACTTATTTCTTGGGCAAAATCAAACATGGAATCCTCAGGATTAAAAGATATTAGATGGATGCATGAAGACGCACTAAAATATGCTTCTCGTGAATTTAAAAGAGAAAACAGATACCATTTAATTGTGATGGACCCTCCAGCTTATGGAATTGGTGCAAAAAATGAAAAATGGAAAATTGAGCAAAAACTTGAAGAATTAATTGATTTAGCTTCACATTTATTGCACCCAGGAGGATTATTGATTCTCAACACGTATTCTCCAAAGGTAAAGTTGAAAGAAATCAATTATTACGCGAAGAAAAACTTCAAAAAAGTAGAAGCCTCTGAACTATGGAAAAAGACATCTACTGGAAAAGATATGTTTTTTGGGCATTTGTTACGAGCGTATCGATAATGATAGAAAATCAAAAAAATATCATTATCTTAGCCATCCAAAAATACGAAATATGCCAAATACAAATACAGCCAAAAAAAACACAGTTAAGATCGATAAAACAACAGTACTCAAAGGATTTGAGTTAATGTGCACTGCAAAAACACTGGCAGAAAAGTATGAGGACAATAAAGAAATAACCAGTAAATATGTACACGCAACATCACGTGGACATGAGGCTATACAATTGGCTTTAGGAATGCAATTAAAACCTCAGGATTTTGTTGCCCCCTATTACAGAGACGACAGTATTTTACTCGGAATGGGAATTACTCCTTATGAGTTAATGCTCGACTTATTTGCTAAAAAAGATGATCCTTTTTCGGGAGGAAGAACATATTACTCGCATCCTTCTTTGAAAAGAGAAGACATGCCAAAAATCCCACATCAATCATCAGCTACAGGAATGCAAGCTATTCCAATGACAGGAGTTGCGATGGGAATGCAATACAAAGAAATTGAGGGATTAGCGGAAGATTTAAATGGCGAAAACCCAGTTGCAGTTTGTTCAATTGGAGATGCTGCTTGTACCGAAGGAGAGTTTTCTGAAGCGCTTCAAATGGCAGCCTTAAAACAGCTACCAATTTTGTATTTGGTGCAAGACAATGAATGGGATATTTCGGCAAGTGCAGAGGAAATCCGAGCACAAGACATGGCGTATTACGCGCGTGGATTTAAAGGTGTTGAGGTATTTTCTATTGATGGGTCTGACTTTGAAGAATCATACAATACCATTCAAAAAGTATTAAAATTAATTAGAACTGAACGTCGTCCGTTTTTAATTCATGCGAAAGTTCCATTATTAGGTCACCATACTTCTGGTGTTCGAAAAGAGTTTTATCGCGATGATTTAGACGACCATGCGACAAGAGATCCTTACCCAAAAATTAAAGACCTCGCTAGGTCAGTTGGAGTTGATGAAGCGGATTTGGTGAATATTGAAGCGAAGACTAAAAAGTTGGTTGACCAAGTTTACGAAGAAGCTAAAAACGCTGAAGATCCAGACCCAGCAAGTATAACAAATCATTATTTTGCACCAACGCCAATCACCGAAGAAAAAGGTGTGCGTGAGCCAAAAGGAAAACAAAAAACCGTAATGGTAGATTGTGCTTTGTTTGCGGTACGTGAACTAATGGAAAAACACCCTGAAGCCCTATTGTACGGACAAGATGTTGGAGCTAGACTAGGTGGAGTTTTCAGAGAAGCAGCCACTTTAGGAAAGAAATTTGGAGATAACCGCGTATTTAACACTCCAATTATGGAAGCTTTCATTATTGGAAGCACCGTTGGAATGTCGGCTGTAGGATTAAAACCAATTGTTGAAGTTCAATTTGCCGATTACATTTGGCCTGGACTGAATCAATTGTTTACAGAATTGAGCCGAAGCAATTACCTTTCGAATGGGAAATGGCCTGTAAGTTCTGTAATTCGTGTTCCAATTGGAGCTTATGGTTCTGGAGGACCTTACCATTCTTCAAGTGTAGAATCTGTTGTTACAAACATTCGTGGAATTAAAGTGGTTTATCCTTCTACTGGTGCAGATTTGAAAGGATTAATGAAAGCAGCTTATTACGATCCAAACCCAGTTTTACTTTTAGAACATAAAGGTTTGTATTGGTCGAAAATAAAAGGAACAGAAGGCGCAATGTCTGTTGAACCTGATGAAGATTACGTTGTTCCAATCGGAAAAGCAAGAATCGTTCAAGAAGCAGATCAAGAGAAAATTGACAGTGGAGAAAGTGTTGTCATTATCACTTACGGAATGGGAGTTTATTGGGCTACAAAAGCAGCAAAAAACCATCCTGGAGCAGTTGAAATCATTGATTTAAGAACATTGAGTCCATTGGATACCGACACTATTTATGCAGCAGCGAAAAAACACAGTAAAGTGATGTTGGTGACTGAAGAATCTATCGAAGCGAGTTTCACTTTGGGATTAGCGGGTAGAATTCAAAGAGAATGTTTCGAGTATTTGGATGCGCCAGTTTCTATTGTTGGTTCGATTGACACACCAGCAATTCCTTTACACAGCGACTTAGAATTTGCTCTGTTGCCTAATGCAGATAAAGTTGGAGAGGCACTGCAGGAGCTATTTGAGTATTAAGGAAGAAAAATTACGCAAAGGTGCGCCGAGAGGCAGAGTTACGCGGAGATAAAAATGATAAATAAAGTAGAGGATTCATTCTCTACTTTTTTTTGTTTAAAACTTTTACCTCTTTACTTCACGTTCCCTTTCTATCTTTTTCTCTGCGAATCTCTGCTCCTCACCGTAACTGTTCGTAATTTTTCAAACTTCTCCCCTAGTATATGGTTTAAAAATTAAGTTCAAAAACACTTCGATATCCTCTTATCTCTTCAACATATTCAACAAACTCCTTATAAAATTTATCATTGGCTAAGGTTGCAGAGTCTCCTATGACGATTAGTTTCTTTTTGGCTCTGGTAAGTGCGACATTCATTCTTCGATAATCTGATAAAAATCCAATTTTTCCTTCGGGATTACTTCTCACTAGACTTAAAATAATCACATCAGCTTCTTGACCTTGGAAAGAATCAATTGTGCTTACTACAATATCCTTCAACTCTTCTTTTGCTAATTCAACTTGACTCGAATAGGGTGAAATAAATACCGCCGATTGTCCTTTTTCTATCCAGTTTTCCGCATTTTCTCTTACTATTCTTAATTCTTCGGGATTTGAAGTACTTCGACTATTTTCTTGTCTTTTTTCATCGAAACCTGCGCCGGCAGTATCATAGAAAATCATAGATTCCGGAACAGAGGCTGCATGACTTTGCAATTTTCCCTCGTAGAAATAATTAGATGAAAAACCAGCAATTTCTGGAGTCATTCGGTACTGAATTCCCAACAAATCACTTTGAACACCAGCGTCAATTGCTCTTTCTAAAACTGAAGTAGACAAACCTTTTCTAGCCGCCTCTTCGCTGATCACGGTTGGTGGAAGTTGCAAATGATCTCCACTTAAAATCGCACGATTCCCTTTCTCTAAAACCAACCAAGCCAAAGGCTCTATGCATTGCCCAGCTTCATCTAGAAAAGCCACATCAAATTTCTTATTGAGTAACATTTTGTCCATCAAGCCAATTGGTGTTCCCAAAATCACATCCGCAGCATCAAAAAACTGAGCCAAATAAGCTGAAGATAAATTCTTAATCTGATCGCGAATTGCATAAACTTCATTAAACAAAAGTTTACGTTGTTCTCGTTCTGATTTCCCAAAACTGCGCTTATATTGATGCGCCATTTTACGGTATTCTGCTTCTTGAATTTTTAATCTTTTTATTTTCTTGCTGTATTTGTCATCGCTCAAAATTCCTTCTGGCGTATGCTCCCAAACCACTTTGTTGACTTTCGCAGTGTTCCCTAAACGCAAAACTTTCAATCCGCTGTTCAGTAGTTGCTGCGCCAAATGATCCACGGCTGCATTACTAGGAGCCGAAGCCACAATGCTTAACCCTTGCTTTCGTAGTGCTTGAATTAGCGCTACAATTGTAGTGGTTTTCCCAGTTCCCGGAGGTCCGTGAATAATTTGTAATTGCGAATCACACATTCCGTTCTCCACCGCTTTCACTTGAAATTCATTCAAATGGTCTCCAACATTAATGTTCAATTCAGCATTTTCAAGCTCTTTTTGCTTTTTTATTCCATGGACATATTCAAAAAGCTGTTTAATTGCTTTGTCTTCACCTTTAACAATGCGTTTTAAAACACCATGCATCATCTGAAAAGTGCGATTATCTGGCAATCTTTTAATTCCGATATTCTTTTCGTCAATCCAATCTGGAAAATCGTCGGTGTACAGTAAAACTTCTGCTTTTCTATCTGAAATGGAAAGCAATTGCCCATTACAAATTGCATTTGAAGAAGGCAGGAAAACAGCCACTGGAGTTCCTTGACTATAAAAAGAATTATTGACTCCCCCCGGCGTATGAAAAGTCACAGTAATCACAGGCTGATCTGTATATCCGAAGCTTTTATTTTGAATTTTCACAGGATGAAGAATTGCTCCTTCTTTCCGTAATTCTTTAAGAGAAACATCCTTTTCAAACCATTTTTTTTCTTGCGTTTCCTCTTCCAATCGCAAGAGTTCTCTCATTTCCTGAATTACCGTATTCACCTCCATAGTTGAAATTAAATTTTCCTGCACGAAAATAGTTAAATTCCGAGGAATCGCCTCAGAGTGGTGAAGGTGAAAAGTGAAAGAACAAAGATTAATTCCGCCCATGCTTTATTTCCATTGTTTTATTTGCTTTCACTTACTCTTCGCTTAACTTTGTATTTAAACCAAAACGCAAGAAATGGCACATTTTGTTGAAGAAGAAACATTCGAAAAAGAAGATTTTACCTTAGAATTCTTAGAGCGAGGAGATTATGAAATCTGTACTTTTAAAAATTGTAACTTTTCGAATTCTGATTTAACCAATATCCGTTTTATTGATTGTGAATTTATTGATTGTAATTTAACTGGTGTTAAGCTAGGTGGTGCAGGACTTCAAGATGTTCGGTTTAACAATTGTAAAATGCTTGGAATTCAATTTGATGAATGCAGCGATTTTCTTTTTCAAGTATCTTTTGATAATTGTCAGTTGAATCACTCCTCTTTTTTCTCCAATAAATTGGTCAAAACTTCATTTTCATACTGCAAATTACAAGAAGTAGATTTTACCGATTGCAATTTAACTTCAGCCCTTTTTGATGAAAGTGATATTTCTGGAGCAACATTTACCAATTGTACTTTAGCCAAGGCTGATTTTAGAACAGCCATCAATCTTTCTATTGACCCGGAAAAAAACAGAATGAAAGGAGCGCAGTTTTCTCAACAAAATGTAGTGGGATTACTGAATAAATATCAGATAAAAGTAGAATGATTTTAAAACATTAAAAAATTACGAATCCAAAACCTCCTCACACTCCATCAACAAACAAAAATCGTTATCCGAAGGGATGATACAAGGGCGATTCGCAAATCGTCCCCTGCTCCATCATCAAAGCAAAGATCATCAATCGAAGAGATAATGTAAGGACGATTCGTAAACTTAGCGAAGCGATCTCATGACCAAAGGGAGTAATCGTCCCCACCACATTATCAAAGTCAAAATCCCACTACTACCTAACAATCATTCGCTTAGACATAATCTCTTGTCCGTTTCTTGTAAGTGAATAAATAAACATTCCTTTACCAATCTCAGAGGCCAAAACTGTAACTTCTCCTTTGCTTTCGTTAATTGGATAATCCTTCACAAATCCTCCGTTTAAGTTGAAAATAGTAATTGAAGCTTGATTAACCTCAGGCGCCAATTGATAACGAATCACCGTTCTATCATTAAAAGGATTTGGAATGTTTTGCTCCATTGAGTAATCTGTTAATTCACGACTGTCTTGAACTAGACTTTGTCTTATTTTGTCGTTGGCTTTGTATTCTGCTAACTCATCGCGCACTGCTGAAAGTTCTGTGTTTAATTCTTGAATTCCAGCTGTTAATACAGAAATTAATCCTGTATAGTTGATTGCTTTGTAAGATATATCTGAAACTATTTTACCGTCTTCATCAAAAACCGGTTGAGTTACGTCTTTGGTTAATTCTGGGAATACTTCTGCCATTTCTTGTGAAATGAAACCGTGTTGGTCTAATTCCGAAAGCGCAATACCATCTGTTTGGTTGTAGGTATATGTCACAGGTCTAAGTAACGAAATTCTCTCAAGAGCGCTTTTCTCATTCACAACATTTTGTTTCAATTTTCCATCGGAAACTGTGAACGTCCCAGCTGTTATCATTACATCACCATTGAACATACCCGCAAATCGATTACCACCTGTACTTCCTGCATCGCCTAAAATTGCTCTGCTGTTTGTAGTATTAGAATTTGTTCGAGCATGCACGCCTATTGAGTTTTGTGAACTAATGACGCTTGCAAAAATGCCCGTTGAACTTTGACCTTGATCAACATTTATTTTCATTCCAGTACCTGTGTTTACATGTCTTACTCTAATTTCGGCTCCTATATTTGAGCCTATGCTAGATGACTGGTTGTCACTAAATATTTTAAAGCCTAATTGACCCCGAGTAGCAATACCTACCTTAGGTGAATCATCAAAATTATCATCGAAAGGATTTCCTAACCGGTCTATTTCCCCAAAATATGTATTACCCTGTCGAGGTGACATTGAAGCTACCAAGGTATTTGCTCCTGGACTACCTGGACTACCAAAACCGTTACCAACCCGGAACTCTAAATAATCCGCTGTTGATCCACCATCGTGAATCCATTCAATACGAGGCTTATTTGGAGTGGCACTTGTGTAACCCATTGTTAAACCTTTATTAGCTTGCTGAAAACGCATTCCGTAAAAAGTTTGACCTGAAGTTATTTCGCCCAATGCAAACCATTGATCATTAAAGCCAAAGGCTGTTCCTTGAGTTACTATTCCTGGTAAGAAACGAAAAACCTCGTTTGTAAGAAGTTGCTGTGTTGCAGTGGGAGGCGTGGCTGGCGCCGTGAATGGTAAAACAGTTCCATCAGACCGATTTTGAGCATGCATAGAAGTTAAGGATAAAAGTAAAGTTCCTAAAAAAATAAATTGCTTTTTCATAATGTGATTTTTTATTGTTCATTCGAAGCTAGATAAAAACACGCTTATATAAACAATTATTAACATATTTTCAATTGTTTTGTCTTGAAAGCAACATTTAAAGTCAGGGCAATTATATATTTTTGTTTTATGAAGTCTTGGTTTTTGGAAATTTTCAGCTTTTTACTGCTTGTAATAATTTTACCAAGTACATTGTTTGCTCAGACTCATGTTACCTTAAATCTATTCCAGCAATTTAATGGCAAATTTGATTACACCATTATCGGGAATACCCACAACGCCTTTGATAATTGGCAAACTCCCCCTCCACCTTGCCAAATGTTAACGAGTTCATCCGCAACATTAAATCTGTCCGCCGCTCAAAATGTTGTCGGTGCTTTTTTAATTTGGAGTGGTATTGAAGATGGTTCAGGAACAACCGTTACTCTAAATGGCATTGTCCAAACCCCTGATTTTATTAATTCAATTAATGTGAATCCTTCATCTTTCTCACCATTACCATATTTTTCTGCCGTAAAAGATATTACAACATACGTTCAAACTACTGGTAATGGGTTATACAACATCAGTAATTTCAACTTAAATCCTTTGCTGTCAAATTATTGCTCAAATGCTGTTTACTATTCAGGCTGGAACATTATAGTTGTTTATTCCGACCCTTCCGTAACTAACACTCAATTAAATATATACGATGGATTTAGGTTTGTTGGAACTGGTCAATTAGGTTCAATCACTTTCCCAATTAATAATCTTAATATAACAAATACCACAAATGCTAATATGACATTATTATCATGGAATGGGAGTTCAAGTTTATTTTTAGCACAATCAATTTTAATCAATGGTGATACTTTAAATAATTCTCAAAACCCCTCCAACAACCCTTTCAACAGCACAAATAGTTTTACGGGAAGCAATAGCAGTTGGAACATGGATGTGGATACTTATGACATAAGTAATTCGATTAATGTTGGCGATGTAAATGCTACAATTGTAGTTAACGCCTCCTACCTCCGCTTCATCTCCAACATCATCACCTCCATCCCCTCCGAACTCTCAGACGCCACAGTTTTTTTTGATACCATCACCGGTCAAGAACTTTGCGACAACCAAACTTTAAACATAGATTTCACAGTCCTAAACATAAATTCCAACGACACTTTACCACAAGGAACACCCATTTCTGTTTTTGTAAACGATAGCATATTTTTAGGAACTATTCTCACTCCCTCAGATATTCTAATCGGAGATAGTTTAGCAATGTCAACAAGCGTTACTATTCCAGCAAATGTAGCCAGTCCTTTTGATTTGAGCGTTATTGCCAACCAAGATGCTACGCAATTGGGCATTATTGCAGAAAGTAATTTAACCAACAATTCTGCAGATACAACACTGAGTTTAATTCCAGTTATAACACCAATTTTCGATTCTATTCCGCCTGTTTGTCAAGGAACAAATTTAGTCCTGTCAACTACTTCTAATAATGGTATTTTAGGAACTTGGTCGCCAGTTTTCAATACTCAAGCAACTACGATATACACTTTTACGCCATCAAGTTTATTCTGTGCAGATACAGTTCAACTTACCGTGCAAATTGTTCCAGAAATAGCTCCAACTTTTACTTTACCAGATTCTATTTGCATAAATGATACGCTTGTTTTTCCAACAGTTTCCAATAATGGAATAAACGGAACTTGGTCGCCCGCTTTTGACAATCAAAACACAACAACTTATACTTTTACACCAGATTCTTCGGGGGTTTCAGCAAATTGTCCTGCAAGCGTTCAACAATTAATTGAGGTTATTCCGCAAACTGTGCCTAGTTTTTCTTTTCAAGATTCGCTTTGTCCGGGCGCAAGTTTTACATTTCCAAATACTTCAAACAACGGAATAATTGGAACTTGGTCGCCTGCTTTTGACAATCAAAACACAACAAATTATACATTTACGCCAGCTGCTAATTCAATTTTCAATGGCTGTGCAGCGAGTATTTCAGAAACGATAACTATAATTGACATTATAAATCCAACTGGAACAGCACCAGCAGACTTAACACTTCAATGCATTGGAGACGTTCCTCCTGCCGATGTAAATTTAAGCACTGATGAGGCGGATAATTGCACTGCTATTCCAACGGTTACTTTTGTTTCCGATATTTCAGATGGAAATAATTGTCCAGAAATAATAACAAGAACTTACAACATTGCAGATGATAATGGAAATGATATTGATGTAATACAAACCATAACCATCAACGACGATACACCTCCAACTGCCAGCAATATCTCCACAACTGTTCAATGTTTATCGGATGTTCCAGCGGTAGATATTGCAATAGTTTCGGATGAAGCGGATAACTGCACAGTAAATCCAACAGTGGCATTTGTTTCTGAAAGTACCAATGCAAATATTTGCAATGGTCAAGAAATCACACGTATTTACAGCGTTACAGATGATTGTGGAAACAACATAAATATTACTCACACAATTATTGTTGATTCTTATACTCCAACTTTCACAGTTTCAGGACAAGGAACAAATTCTTGTAATGGAACAGACGGAACAATTACACTTTCTGGATTAGCTCCAAATACCAATTATTTGATGAGTTTTGATGGTGGAACGACAAATCCAATTACTACCAACGCAGCAGGAAATTACGTTATCACTGGACTTTCTGCTGGCTCTTACACCAATTACACCATTTCAGATGCCGATTGTCCTTCATGTGCAACCACAGAAAATGTTTCCATAAACATCAACGATCCAACAGCCGCAATTATCGGCGCCGGTCCTGATGCACAATATTGTGAAGGAACAACTGTAATCTTAAATGCCTTTAATCCTGAAAACGCAAACATATCGTGGAATAATGGAATTACCGAAGGAGTTGGCTTTGTTCCGCCAGTTGGTGTTTCATATTATACCGTAACTTCTGAAAGGGTAAACTGCTTTTCTTCAGATCAAATTATGATTACCGTTTCACCAGCAATTACAGATATTACTTGTCCATCAGATTTGACCGCTTCATGTGCTATTTCAGAGCAAGCACCTTACGCTGATTTCAATGCATTTACTGCTGCTGGAGGTTCTGCAACAATTCCAGTTGGTGGTGTTATTGATTCTTCCTCATTTATGCTTTTAAGCGAAGTCTCTGACGGAATTACTTGTCCGGAAACCATCACAAGAACTTATCAAATTGCTGATACTTGTGGAGTTACTTTAACATGTACTCAGAATATTGTAATTAGCGAAATTATTCTTCCTAATGGAACCGCTCCAAATGACACAACAGTTCAATGTATTGGTGATGTTCCTCTTCCTGATGTGAATTTAATCACGGATGAAGCAGATAATTGTGCTGATATTCCAACAGTAACTTTTATCTCTGATGTTTCAGATGGAAATACTTGTCCAGAAATCATTACAAGAACTTACAACATTGAAGATAAATGCGGGAATAATATTTATGTGGTTCAAACGATTACGATAAACGATACTATTCTGCCAACCGCTAGTAATCCTGATACGATTTTTGTAGATTGTTTGGCAGATGTTCCACTTCCAGATATTTCCGTGGTGACAGACGAAGCAGATAATTGCACGGCAAATCCAACAGTGGCTTTTGTTTCTGAAACTTCCGATGGAAATACATGTAACATTGAAGAAATCACAAGGATTTACAGCGTTACTGATGATTGTGGAAATACGATTGATGTTACGCAAACAATTGTTGTAGAAGTATCTGACCCTGTGTTTACCCTTTCTAGCACAAATCCTACAACATGCCAAGGAAACGAGGGCACAATTACACTTTCAGGCTTAATTCCATCTTCAAATTATGAATTGAGTTTTGATGGCGGAACGCCGTTTTCGATTACCACTGATGGAACTGGAGAATACACCATTACTGGATTAGTTGAAGGAACTTACACAGGTTTTACACTTACAGAATCGACTTGTTCAACGTGTAGCACAACCCAAAACGTAACGATGACATTGACTGATCCAATCCCCCCAGTTGTAAATGCCGGAACTGATGTTGTAGCATGTGAAAACGACATTGTTACTTTAACAGCATTCAATCCAGAAAACGCAAATATTTCGTGGAATAATGGAGTTACTGATGGTGTTGGATTTGTTTCTCCTGTTGGAATTTCGACCTACACTGTCACCGCGGAAAAAGTAAATTGTTTTACCACAGACCAAGTTCAAGTTACTGTTAATCCTTTGCCAATTGTTGATGCTGGAAATGATTTTACGGTTTGTGATGGAGATGAAACTACGCTTTCAGGAATTGGTGCAGATACTTATGTTTGGGATAATGGTGTGTTTGATGGAGTTCCATTTACGCCGAGTTTGGGGCTCCAAACCTATACTGTTGTTGGGACATCAATTTTTGGATGTGAAAACACAGACCAAGTCGATGTTGAAGTCATTACTTCACCAGAAATCTCATTTACAGCGAACCAAACAATTGGCTGCGCACCGCAGGAAATCAACTTCATTAGCACTTCACCTGGAGTTGGAAACCAGTGTCTTTTCTCCATTAGCGATATCGCCCAAGTTTCGGGTTGCAACGTAAATTATGTTTTTGAAGATGCTGGGTGTTATGACGTCACGCTGCAAGTTGAACTTTCAAACGGCTGTACCGATGATTTCACCGTTTCAGATTACATTTGCATTGACGATTACCCAATTGCAGATTTCACAGTAAATCCAGAAGAAATCACCAACATTTACAACGCGGTAGAGTTCACCAACACATCTTCTGGAGCAACAGCTTATGAGTGGAATTTTGGAGATGAAAACATTTCAAACGCAATTAACCCAACCCACGAATATTCAGTAAACACCATCAAAGAAAAAGCTATTTTTGATGTCCAACTCATCGCAACGAGCAACTTAGGTTGTCAAGATACTTTCAATTTAGACCTTCCATTTTTCGAGGAATTGGTCTATTTTATTCCAAATAGTTTTACGCCAGATGGAAATGACTACAACCAAACCTTCAAGCCCGTTTTCACCTCAGGATTTGATCCCTTAGATTACAAATTGCAAATCTATAACCGTTGGGGAGAATTGATTTTTGAAAGCAATGATGCAAATTATGGTTGGGACGGCACTTATGGAGCGAGCAAGATAAAATTTGCCCCTGAAGGCGCTTATGTTTGGAAGATCAGCTTCAAAAAATTGCGAAACGAAGAAAGCAAAGAGATCATTGGGAGTGTGAGCTTATTGAGATAATCGGATCATCATCCCAACAAAAAACATTGATCGAAGAGATAATGTAGGGACGTTTTGCAAACGTCCGTACCAGATTATCAAAGAGAGATCATTATCCGAAGAGATAGTTCCAGAACGATTCGCAATCGTCCCCACCACATTATCAAAGAGAGATCATTATCAATAGAAGAAATAAATATCCCCAAAATATCCATTTTCACGGCATCAAATATTTCGACTTTAGCAAATAAAATATACTTTTACCTATTACACTCATAAAATCAGCGTTTGGATGGCGATAAAAGAGAAAATAAGGCAGGTTGTTGATGACAATACCACCAAAAATGGGAAAATCTTTGATAATATAGTTCAACTTTTGATTTTCACTTCGCTTACTGCGTACGCCGTGGAAACTCTGCCCAACATTTCTCCCGAAATACGCAAAGTTTTATTTTGGATAGAAACAGTATGTATCGTATTGTTTACGGCAGAGTATATTCTAAGAATTTACATTGCAAAAAAACCATTCAAGTACATATTTAGCTTTTACGGCATTATCGACTTCCTCGCCATACTTCCGTTCTTCATGATTGCCACACATGACTTTTTAGCCTTGCGTGCGTTTAGGATATTTAGAGTTTTTCGAGCGTTTAAATTGATACGCTACAACAAAGCACTCAATCGTTTTCATTTAGTAGCTAAACTTATTCGTGAAGAAGTTATTCTGTTTCTTATTGTAACTGGAATTTTTATTTTCTTAGCTTCCGCAGGAATCTACCACTTTGAAAACAAGGCGCAACCAGAGCTATTCAAGTCTATATTCCATGGCGGATGGTGGGCAATTGTTACGCTTACAACCGTAGGATATGGAGATGTTTACCCGATAACTGTAGGTGGAAAAATCTTTACTTTTTTCATGCTTATGATTGGAGTGGGCATTGTTACCATTCCTGCTGGTCTCGTTGCAAGTGCGCTCACGAAAGCCAGACAAATTGAAGATGAAGCTTTATTGGAAACTGAGAGAAATGAAAAGGAAGAAGAAGATGAATATGGAACTAAGCTACTAAAACCAGTCAAAAAAAAGAAGAAAATTAGAGAAGACACAGATATCGATTAATCCAAAAAAGAATAAGTGATCTTTTGGTTTATTGATTCCACTTAAAGTTACCACTAATTTCAATTTAAAATCCTTAAGATTAGTTTAATATGAATTATTGAAGATTTTCTAATCAACAAAGGAGATTCCTCAATACTCGGTATTTTCGGAATGACAATCGATAGGTTGGTTAGGCGGGGAAAGTTGCTGAAGCTTTGCTTCAGCAACTTTCCCCAATCAATAATATATAACACATTTCATTCCGAAGGAGTTAAACGACTGAGGAATCTCTTTTTGATTATCTTTAAATATTAATTTGGTTTCAAAGTCATAATTTTTAGCTAGTTATTTCTATTATAAAGAACTGGTATGATAGCGGGTAACCACATCTTGTTTTAATCAACCCACTGGAATAAATGATTTATCTCAGTTTTCACAATAATTAGCTCTTTTTCAAAGGAGTAATGTAGAGTAAACACTAAATAGATTATCTTTGTAATTACCTAGGTAATCAATCTAAGGTGCTTCATTTAAACTATTTAGCTATGAGTAATTCAATTTTTAAATCGTTGACAAACACTGTCAAAAACTGGTACATTCCTCTAATCGTAGGGGTTTTATTTATAGGTGCTGGAATTTTCACCTTTGCCTCGCCAATATCTTCTTATTTGGCACTTTCCCTACTTTTTAGCACATCTTTTTTGGTATCAGGAATGTTTGAAGTCATCTTCGCCATATCCAATAGAAAATCTATGGACAATTGGGGTTGGACTCTAGTTTTTGGATTGGTAACTTTCTTTTTTGGGCTATCTATGACCATGCAACCCGCTTTCTCTATGTTTACACTTGCAGTTTTTGTAGGGATTACTCTCCTATTTCGTTCAATTGCAGCCATCAGCTTCGCAATTGAAATCAAAAATTACGGTGTTGGTCAATGGGGATTCTTGCTTGGAATAGGTATAATTGGTGCTATTTTCTCCTTCATTCTCCTTGTTAATCCAGTTTTTGCTGGCGCAACAATCGTTACATGGACAGCTATTTCATTCATAGCAGTGGGCGTTTTTAGTATTGTTTTATCTCTAAGACTAAGAAAAGTTAAACATATTTCTAAGAAAATTTCAAAAGGATTACGCGATCGTTTTGAAGCCATCTCAAAAGAAATCAGAGAGGAGATTTATGATTAATCCCTAAACATCGAATTAACATTCATATGGAAATTGCGAATTAATTTAACTAGAAAATTTGTATTTTTCATGCTTGTATCCGTATCGCATCGGAGAAAAAATCAATTCATATGAGAAACTTTAGTTTTAGAGAATTCTTAACCTCTAACATATCAGCAGACCCAGAAGTAATAACTCAACTTCTGCAGAGGTGTCAACGGAAAAGTTATAAAAAAGGCGACTTTCTGATTTTAGCTGGAGCCAATTGTTCGCATATCTTTTTTGTTGAAAAAGGAGTGCTTAGACAGTATTCAATTGACGAGAAAGGAAAAGAGCATATTTTACAATTTGCACCAGAGGGTTGGTTGCTCAACGACAGGGAGAGCATGTACTTCAATCAACCGTCGAAATACTATATTGAAGCCTTAGAGAACACGGATGTTTTTATTTTAGACGAAAAGGTTATTGACCAATTAGCATTAGAAATTCCAAGTTTTTCCACTTTCAATACAGAATTGCTAAACAATCACATTCGACATCTTCAAAACAGGATCAACTTATTGTTGAGCGCCACCGCTGAAGAGAGATATTTGACTTTCATTCAAATGTATCCCGATATACTTTTACGTGTTCCCCAATGGATGGTGGCGTCCTACCTAGGAATTACTGCAGAAAGTTTGAGTCGCGTAAGGAAGGAACTCGTCGCAAAAAACTTTAAAAAAACTTCTTAACATACGTCAATGCGCAAGGCAATTTTCATGCTTAACTTTACATTCAAAAAGAAATGAAAATGAAAAATATAGATATTATAGCAGAACCTAATCCTCCACACTTTGTAGGAGATGGTTTCCGGGTTCATAATTTTATTCCAAGTGTTCCTAGAATGGATATGAAGAGTATGGATCCGTTTATTATACTAGATTACAACTCAAAATTTGTATTTCCTCCCACAGACAAACCAAAAGGTGTTGGCGTACATCCTCACAAAGGTTTTGAAACAGTTACGATTGCCTACAAAGGGAAAATCGAACATCACGACAGTAGCGGTGGCGGTGGAGTAATTGATGAAGGCGGAGTGCAATGGATGACCGCAGGAAACGGAGTTTTGCATAAAGAATTCCATGAGAAAGAATGGAGCAAAACCGGAGGAGAATTTCAGATGGTGCAACTTTGGGTCAATCTCCCGAAAAAGGATAAAAGCACGCCAGCAAAATATCAAGGCATTAGCTACGACATGATAAATCGCGTGGAATTACCTGAAAATGCAGGAATCATTGAAGTAATTGCAGGAGAATATCAAGGAACAAAAGGAGCGGCAACTACCTTTACACCTATCCATTTGATGAATGCCAAGCTAGTTAAAAATGGAAAAGCAAGATTTAATTTCCCTGCGAATTACACGACAATAATTTTAGCTATTGAAGGCGAAATTAAAATAAATGGTAAGGAAGTACTGCCCACAGATCATTTGGCATTAATGGCGAGAGATGGTGAACATTTTGAAATTGAAGCCATGGAAAAATCAATTGTGCTCATATTAAGTGGAGAGCCAATTAAGGAACCTATAGCAGCGCATGGTCCTTTCGTAATGAATACGAGAGATGAATTAATTGAGGCTTTCAATGATTTTAATGAAGGGAAGTTTGGTTTTTTGGAATAAACTTCTTGTAGGGAATTTTACCAACAGTTTAACATATTACAATAGAAAATGGTTTCCCCGTTAATTTGACAAAATCCTTCCATTTTTGAAAATCATAATTTTCAAAAATGGAAGGATGACAGTTGTTGGTGTAAAGGGGCAAACGAGAGGAAAAAACGAAAGCACCAAAGCGCTTTTGTTTTTTCCTCTCGTTTGAAATATGGGGTCACATTAAATTTGTGGGGATATGTTTTATTATAAAACAATGGCCAGCTAATATCCAAACGTCAATTACAATTAACATCACGTCAATATTTTTTCAATTTATGCTTCATTTCGAAATAAGGTCGACATTTAGCTATAAGTTTTCTTGTGGCTTGTCGATGTGGAATTAGACCGAGAAGTAAAAAAAAGTTACCACAAGATATAATCTTGTGGTAACGCTTTAGTTACCTAATGTTCTACTTCGTGGTATATCTTGTGGGAAAGTTTTAGTCTTGTTCTTTTATGCACTTCATCTTTTACAGAGTCTAAAAGATGAACTCAAGATAGGATAAGACTAATTTTTATACAGGGATTCTTAGTCAAGAAAAAACTTAATCCCCAACTTTTAAAACTGACCCGAAATATGCCCCTAGCCTAATGTCATCCTAAAGCAAATTTCTTCTTCAATTTGTTGAAAATAGAAATTTGCGAAGGAACTTGCCAGTTTACCGCTTAATCACATACTTGATTAGATTTGTCTACGAGTAAAGTCTCTGATAGGCATTTAGAATAATCAATTTTCAATTACGAATTAACTCGCAATTTCTAAGTATTGTTTTAAAATATGCATTTGCAGTTTATTCCCACGTCTGATTTGTGTTTCTCTGGACAAGTATTTTTGCATGAATTTATTTCCAAGTTTTAGTGTCTTGGGTATAAAATTCGCATTCCAAAGTTCAGGCAGCTCTAGTCTTTCAAAAACTTCTTGATCAAGCAAATACCGTGAACTGGAGACATGAATATAATTCAAGAAGTTTCTTTGAAATTGATGCTTCAATAATGGATTCTCTAATGATTCTTGGACTAAAGACTGCGCTAAATAAACAGAATCTTTATCCGAAGGCGGCTGAACGGAAGTCCACAGAAAAAAATTCTCTGTGGCTTCTTTTTTATGATCTGGCAAATGTTCTACTGGTATTCCCATCAGATAAGAAATATATTTCCACAAATGAAACATTCCTAATTCCTCCTCTTCAGTAAATTCATTTCCCAATTTTTTAAGTCCATGAAGTAAAACCAAACTAAAACCATTGGCGGTTGCAGTCATGTCCCACAAATTAATGGGCTCTCCCATTTCTTGAACATCCCAATCTTTGACATACTTTTTGAGATGAAATCGAGCATAGGAATGAATTAATCTTGTTTTTATCGCAAATCCATAGCCTTTCTGATGAATTCCCATGGCGTCTCTCCTGGTAACATTAATCCAAAAATCCAAAGTTTCCGACAACCTTTTCAGTGCTCCTTTCTTAAATGCTCCAGTAAAAACAAGTGGTTTGTTAAGATAGGCATAGTCGTAACCACCCATTAAAGAATAATCTCGCAAGGACAGCAAAGCATCCCTTCCTGTTTTCATGCAGGCTTCCGCGCCCAAATTAAGAAGTTTCTGATCTAACCAATCCGGAACCTGTTCGCTGAACTGAAATAACTCTTGAACGCTTTGAGCGACTTCATCATCTTTTGGAATTCCATTTCTAATGTAGGATTCAATCTTCTGGTTTGCCTTATGAAATGGCTGATCTACATAAAAGTCTTGAATTACACGATCTCCGAGTTTATCTACTTGATAATACAGTTTTGCTTTGTGGTCAAAATTTTCAAAAGTGAGTTCAGCCCCGCTCCAATCAACAATCTCTTTACCATTTCCTTTTTCCCAATAGGATTTGAAATGGGTTGCGTCCTTATACCTCGGTTCTAAAGCCATTCCACAAAAATAAAATCAATTAGGAATTACGAAATAAACAATCGCAATTCCTAATTTCCAATTAACTATAAACTACTCCTTAAATTCGTCATCAACATCAGCTGTCAATGCCTTCAGGAAAGCGGTTACACTTTGAACTTCTTCTTCAGTGAGTTCGTTTGCGACTTGCAGTTTACCCATAATTCTCACAGCGTCTTCTAGCTTTTCAACCGATCCATCATGAAAGTAAGGATAGGTTTTTTCCACATTCCTTAAACCTGGCGTTTTAAACTTGAATTTATCTCTTTCTTCTTTTGTTAAATCATAGACCCCATTGTCAATAACCTCGCTCATGGTGTGTTCCCAATAATCTCCATTCAAACCAAACTTTTGCAGCATATTTCCTCCCAATGCAGCACCATTATGACAAGTAATACAAGCATTGTTTATAAAAACTGTCAAACCTTCTTTTTCTTGTGCCGTCATTGCTTCCGAATCTCCATCCAACCATTCATCAAAACGGCTTACCGGGTTCAATTGTCTTTCAAAAGCTCCAATCGCGTTGGTTATAGTGGCGAAAGTTATAGCTTCAGCGGAATCAGGATAAGCAGCTGCAAACATCGTTTGATATTCTTCTATTCCTCTTAAACGCTCTTCCAAGAAAGCTTCGGAAGGTATGTTGTGCTCTACTGGGTTTAAAATTGGGCCTCCTGCCTGCTCTTCAACATCTTTTGCTCTACCATCCCAAAATTGCATGGCATGCATGTGCGCATAAAATACAGTTGGAGAATTTCTATTTCCAAACTCTTCGGTATCTCCCGGAGAAAGCGCGATATTATCAACTCCGTATGTATTCATGTTGTGGCACGAATTACAGCTTATCGTTTCATTTTTGGAAAGTCTTTTGTCAAAAAACAATTTTTTACCTAGAGCTACTTTTTCACTCGAGATGTCTTGTTTTGGCAATGAAGAAACAGAGGCGAAAAAAATATCTGCTTTTTCTTTTAATTCCTTTTCTTTTTCGGCATCAAATGTCGTAATTTCTGCCTTGTTACTTAGTTGTTCGTTTACCTCAGAATCACCTCCATATTGAAAATACAAAAAGATGACTACAATAATCGTAATGGCAAGCAATACCAAATAAATGATACCTCCTTTATTTTTAAACATATATTTATTTTTTAAGTGAATAATCGATTCATATCTCTGGAAGTGAAAAATCAACTCCAAAACAAAGATAAGAATTATAGAAGCGATTTTAGCAATTCCTATCACAAATGATTATGTATTTATATTATTTCTAAGTAAAGATTTAAAGCAAGCTTTTCTTGATTTCCTCCATAAACTTTTAGTAGAACAAAAAAGCCAAAACACTTAGGTACAATCCATAAGCAACAATAAAAAAAGACCTTCTCAAAATCAATTTTATGAAACCTTGAAAATTGACACTGAATTCACGTCCTTTTTTTCAATTCTTGTTATATTTAAGGAAATGAATTTCGCCTCATGGAAAGGCTTTTGCAAAAAAATGGACGAAAAACATATAAAATTGATTCATGACAAATACTTTTATTATTGCCTTTTGTGTTTTGATCATTATGGCCTACATATTTGATCTTACCACAGCAAAAACAAAAATACCTTCGGTTATTCTTTTACTGATTCTGGGTTGGGGATTACAACAATTTACAGATGTTTTTAATATCAATATACCCAACCTCGATGGCTTACTTCCTATTTTAGGAACCATTGGTTTGATTGTAATCGTTTTAGAGGGCTCCTTGGAGTTAGAGCTCAACAAATCAAAACTCCCCTTGATCCGAAAATCCATTATTGTTGCGCTGATTCCTATGATGGTACTTGGATTTATTCTCGCTGGTGCCTTTTATTATTACCAAATAAATTATGGCACTGGGGATATCGATCCTGACTTTAGAAAAGCACTACTCGGTGCAATACCTTTAACTGTGATTAGCTCTGCCATTGCCATTCCGAGTGCAGTGAACTTAGGGAAAAAGAACAAAGAATTCGTAACTTACGAAAGTAGTCTTTCAGATATTTTAGGTGTTCTCTTCTTTGATTTTGTTCTAAGAAATGTCACGATAGATTTTCATTCCTTTTGGGTATTTCTCTTACAAATAGTCATCATTGCAGTCGTTTCATTTATCGCTACAATGGGACTTTCCTATTTATTGGCTAAGATAAACCATCAAATTAAGTTTATTCCAATTATTATCTTGGTTATCCTCATTTACACCGTTTCCAAAATATATCACCTTCCCGCATTAATATTTATCATGCTATTTGGAATGTTTATTGGAAACTTAGATGAAATAAAAGGAATTAAATTTATTGAAAAGCTTAAACCTCAGAAACTGGATAATGAGGTTAGAAAGTTTCATGAAATCTTACGAGAGGGTACATTTTTAATACGTGTAATGTTCTTTTTACTTTTTGGTTTCTTGATCAAAACTGAAGAACTATTAAATCAAAAAACATTTTATTGGGCTTTAGGAATCATTGGGTTAGTATTTCTTATTCGATTCGTTCAACTCAAAATATCGAAACTTCCTGTGATGCCTTTGATGTTCGTTGCACCTCGGGGATTAATTACCATCTTACTGTTCCTCTACATCGCGCCTGAAGACAGCATTGACTTAGTAAACAAATCACTTGTAATTCAAGTCATTCTGCTTTCCGTTATCATAATGATGATTGGACTTATGTTCGACAAGCAAAAAGATGAGACATTCTTTTCTAAAATTAAGGAGAAAATGGCAATGGGACCCAATGATGCGATTGCTGATGTGGGGTCAAATAAGAGCAAGGAAGTGAGTCAGGAGGAAAAGAGCAAAGGTGCTACTAAAGAAGGAACACAACTTGCGGAAACCGTTAATCAGGCCAAGGATTTAATTGACGAGAAGGTTTCTAAGGAAATAGGCTCAAATGTTTTAGACAACGAGGAAAGCGAAGAAAAAGACAGTTCTGATGATGAAGATGCTCAAAATCCAAAAGACAATTCGGATACAAAAACTTAAAACCGTTTAGGAAATACTTACCACAAAAAGCTGCCCTAACAGTTATGTCTAAGGCAGCTATTTAGTTTCATTATTGATAATTAATGTTCAGTTTTCTTTGGTTAATCTACTGTTTGTATCAATACACCACAACTTTCAAAGGTTTCAATACCGCATTAGCTCCTAATAAAGAGAGCAGATAAGCCCCCTTGGACAAAGCTAAATCCCCCACCATAAACTGATTCGTTCCCGCTGAAATATCGACTTGTCTAGAGGAAATAATTTTACCCGTCATATCTGTCAACAGCATTTGCGTGTTGGGATAATTTTCACTACTCAATATTTCAACCGTAAAGTTTCCATTGTTTGGATTCGGATAAATCTTCATGCTGTTTTCATTTCCTTCACAAGAAACACTTATCGGTCCAAAAACCTCTTCTCTTCCATCAAGATCAACTTGTCGTAAACGGTAATAGGAAACTCCGCTCCACGGTTTCGAATCGATTAAGCTGTAATTGATGAAATCATTTGAATTTCCCGCAGCATTTTGTTCAGCAACCAGAATCCAGTTTTGTCCATCACGGCTTTTTTCTACAAGAAAATAATCTGAGTTTAACTCCGAGGCGGTTGTCCAGTTAATTACAGTGTTTTCTTCGCAACGTGCAGATAAGTTGGTTAGTTCGACTGGGAGGGCGGAATTGTTGCTTTGACCATGTAACCAAAACTCAGAAAAGCTATTTACCGAAAAAGCAGCATAACTTGAGTTTGAAATTGTGGGTAGAACACTTGAAACAGATCCTACTCCAATATGAGATTGAAGTAAAACATTTCCATTACCGCAGTTGTCTGAAAAAACATTATTCTCATTTGGACCACTGTACTTTGTTAGTTTCAGATCAGAATTTGTCAGTATATTATCCTCAGGATTTGGGTTTCCATTTGCTACATTCACTAAATCATTGTATTCTGAATCTCTGAAAGGCAAATACAATGTGACAGGTGTTATTGGTGCATTCTGAGTGCTCATTACCCAATGTCTTCCTAAAGTTGCCGTAGCATAATCCGTATTTCCTGGATATCCGCACGCTTCAACACTTAATACTGGAGGTTCGACAAAACTTCTCATATTCATTAAACCTAAATCATTTCCATTTGGGTTTATTGCAGCAATTAGTTCATTATTTGTTTCGTCTAGAAAATAAATTATATCATTTCCTTTTACGTAGCATGTTTTTTCAGCACTAATATTATTAGCTAAAGATGTGGGCTGGACTTGAGTTATCACCACTTTTAAGTCAGAATCTCCATAATCTTCAAATGTTTGAAACTCTACCTCAGAATTCGCATCTAAGTTAACCGTAAAAGTTAATGAACCATGACAACTGTACTGAGAATTAATAGAATTGCTATAACTTCCAGGAGCTCCGTTCCAAACTCCGCAAGACCAAATCTTGGCACCATCAATAAACAATCGAGTTTCATCATCCCAGTTTTCGAATTCAAACTTATAATTTCCGCAAGGAAAGCCCTTTCTTTTAGACACAAAGGTATGCACATTATCCCTTACATCACACCCTTTCCATAAATCCCCATTGTTTAATGAAACACCAGCATAACTTGGACTACTAGCACTCTTCCAAAACTCTTCTGTATCAATTCCAAAATCTCCATTTCCTAAGTTTGGTTGTTCATAAAAACCTCTATAATCGTTTGCGCTTAAATCTCTATTGTTTCCATTATATCCGTAAACATTCCAAACATTATCTCCAAAAAGCGCTGGATTACCAAATTGAGCGATACTAATTGGAGCACTTTGATATAGCACATTCCCTGGGCCACCACCACTGTTGTTATCTGAGAACCAGAAACTACCTTCATTAATAACGTCAAAAATCAATCTGTTATTTCCAAGTGTAATAGGAGCTGTTACACTGAAAGTATAGGTCTGAGTTGCTCCAGAAACTAATCCATTGGCATTCGTTTTAATTGCTGATGCATTGGATTGACTATCCCACCAAACACCAATATTAATGTCAGGGCCAGAATTCCACCAAGTTGCACTTCCTATATTTTTTACAGTTACTGTAATTGATCTTGTCTCACCAGAACACCAATCAGGCGAGCCAGTATCCATTGACACCCATTCACTCTGCCACAATGGAGGTACGTAACACGAAACTGAAACAGTAAAAGAAGCAGAATTTGTGTTAGAGTAATTATCTACAATAAGATAATATGTTGTCCCACCCACCAAGTTAACAGTTCGATTTCCACTATTCCAACAACCTGGATTGAGATTAGTACCGTTTGGTCCACAAGAACTCATCAAGAAAAAATCAGGGTCACCAGCTGTTGCATTTGCTGAGAAAGTATAACTTCCAGAGCTTGAAGGAGTGAAAGTGTAAACCTTTTCACCGCCAGATTCGAGCCATCCACAGCCATTGTATGAGTTCCACCCCCCTGATGTTCCGATAGTTGCTGAATAGTTTGTACCACAAGACATATTCACTGCGGAAGCACATGGACTTACAGTAGTATAACTAGCTCCTGCAGAATAGGATACCGAACCTGAGCACTTAGTTTCTCTTCGATATTGACGAGTCCCTACACTACCTTGCGCTGTAGTAGTTAAATTTGCAGATGTTTGTCCCGATATATTAGTCCAACTCGAACCATTATCATCAGAGTACTGCCATTGGTAATTAAAACCTGTTCCAACACTTCCGTTAATTACCGAACCGTTTACTATTGAATTAATCGGTCCAGAATTAGATGACAGCTGTGTTGTTCCAGCTGTTATGGATCCTGTTTGACCAGCATAATCAAAAGAGACACGTGCTTGTCCATTCTTTTCATAATATTCCAAAACGAAGTTTACAGTTCCATTAAGATGAACCACTTGTGAGGTTACTGTAGAATAACTGTGATCACTCCAAATCCCAACCAACCAAGTAGCTCCTCCATCAATACTTAAGCGTATACCGTCATCACCCCCAATTGTAAATTTGTATAACCCGCAAGCAACATTTGCTCTCATTTTATAACGGACTGCAAACTTATCATTACTTGCACAACCAGGACTGCCTCCTCCCCAATCCCTATCAAAAACAATTGTGCTTTCAAGGTAAGAACCTACATAATTATTAAAAGGATTAGTTACAGGATTACCATTACCATTATGCTTATACACGTGTCCCAACCATTGACTGTTAGCGTAAGCGCTTGGATTATAATTTGAACAAGATTGTGCATAAAGAATATTAGCACCGAAAAAATTAAAACTCAAAGCCAAACCCAAAATAGAAAAGCAAATTTTTAATAATGAGAATCCTCCTAACTTGAATGGAAGGGTAAAATATTTAAATGCCTGAAAAATCGAAAATGTGTTAGTTGTTATTTTCATAGATAACCTTGTTTGTCTTCAAAAGCTAAGTGCTTGCTTTCGGAATTATTTAACCTAAAATAAGAATAAAAACTAGGAAAAACCTACATTTAAATCATAAAAAAAACTTTACTGTTACTCAGCAAAGGTTTTTTTATTGAAAACTTACAATCAGATCAGAACAACGACAACTCCTTGTCGATCAAATAATTTAGTCTATCATGACTTTAATACGTTTAGTCGAAAGTTGCTGCCCATTTAATGAAATTAAATAAACTCCTTTTTGCAATCCAATTTCATTAAAATAAAATTGCGTTTTACCCGAATCGATATTGACTTTTTCTGAAAAAACTACTTTTCCTGAAAGATCACTTAGCGTAAGTTGTACATCGGAAAAAGACTTTTCACTCGAAACTTCAAGGGTAAAAGCACCATTATTTGGATTTGGAAAAACCATCATATTAGTAGATTTTTCATTATCACAAGAAACGCTTATTGGACCAAAAACTTCTTCTTTTCCGTCAAAATCAACTTGTCTCAATCGGTAATAAATTAAGCTACCAGATATATTCTCATCCAACTGATGGTAATTGATTACTTCACTAGAATTTCCAGCAGCATTTTGTTCTGCTACGAAAACCCAGTTTTGTCCATCACGGCTTTTTTCAACTACGAAATAATCTGAATTTAACTCAGAGGCTGTTGTCCAGTTGATTGAAATACTTTGCTTATCACAAGAAGCAGAGAAGTTGGTTAGTTCGACTGGGAGGGCGGAACCATCATTGTTTTTATGAAGGAAAAATTCTGAGAATTGTTGGATATCAAACTCTACATATTTTGCATTGTTTATCGATAAATATGATCCATTTCCAGTGCTTTGAACCGCACGAATCGTACTTACACAATCATTTTGATTGGCTACACCATTCTCTGTAGGTCCTGTAATTTTAGTTAGCATAAGATTACTTGGTGTCACAGGATTACTCGTTCCTCCGTCCAATGGATTTCCTGTGGTGGTATTTTGAGCCGTCGTGTTTAAATCAGCTAACTCTGCCTCGGTAAAAGGCAAACGAATACTAACGTCGCTGTTAAAATCTGCACCGCTAGGATAAGCGTCTGAAACCACTACCCAACTTCTTCCCATATAAGCCGTGTGGTAAAGCGTATTACTTGGTATATCACAATCTTTCATCACTTGTGGAGAACTCAAATAACTTTTAATCGTTACATTTCCTAAATCTCTGTTATTTGGGTTAATAGACGCGATTAGTTTATTGTCATCGTCTAAAAAGTCTACCCAATCCGCACCTCTTGTTGGGCATGTTCTATCAGAAATTGCTGTTGAGGCAAGAGTTTGAGGAGTAATTTTGGTAATTACAACGCCTAAATCAGAGTTCCCGCTATTTTCAAATGTTTGAAATTCAACTTCAGAGTCTGCATTCAATGCAAAAGTAAAGTCTCTTGTAGGACAACTATAAATAGCATTTATAGAAGTACCTCCATTTGCACCACCATTTGCATCCCAAGTGGAACATCCCCAGACAGGATTACCATCAATATACAATCTAGTTTCATCATCCCAATTTTTAAATTTAAAATTGTAATTTCCACAAGGAAAACCTTTTCTTTTGTGAACAAAGGTGTGATTGTTATCGCTCACATCACATCCTTTCCATAAATTACCCGTGTTTACTGGTGCTCCCGCAATTTCAGGACTTTTATCAGGTCGCCAAAATTTTTCTGTATCAACTCCGTAATTTCCGCCTCCTAAATCAGGCTGTTCATAAAAACCTCTGTAATCGTTTGCGCTTAAATCTCTATTGTTTCCATTATATCCGTAAACATTCCAAATGTTGTCACCAAAGGCAGATGGGTTGCCAGGGGGAGGTAAGATGGTTACCAAAACATCATCCGTTACAGAACACCCATTGCTCGTTGCAGTTAAAGTATAAACTGTATTTACAGAAGGATTAACAATTGGTGTTAAAGTATTTGCTCCGCTGACTATTGGTCCGCCTGACCAAATATAAGTTGGGGTAATTAATGGTGAATTATTGACACCATTTAACTCCACATTACCACTACAAGTTTCTATATCGGAGCCTGCATTAACAACAGGTTTTGGATTAATATCTATAGGTGGTGAAACATAAACTACTGGATCAAACCATTGACATTCTTGCGCAATTAAATTTATTGATAAATTATTCTGTCCTATTGGGTCTCCATTTGGGGAAGCAACAGGAAAAGTAATGGTTACAGATTGCCCTGGCGACACATTATTGGGAATAGGGTTTCTGTTGGAAAACGGAGGCTGAGTGTAAACATCAAAGTCTTGATCTCCATTCCATTTAAAACTTGCCGCTACCTTGAGATTAGAATTTGAACAACTGGTTGATCCATTTGCAAACCAAGTCCGTGTTCCTGTATTTCGTACTTTTATAGAAACAGTTCGTGTTTCACCATGACACCAAGACAATGCTGTTGAAGGACTTGCGCTGATGCCTTCAAAGGTAGCGTGATATAGTTTTCTATAGGTAATTCTAATTAAACCATTGCCACCTTTTCCTCCATTGTTATTGGCTATGCTTCCACCGCCACCACCGCCGAAAACTCCATCACTTCCGCTACCATAATTAGCTGTACCATTGCCACCTTTGCTAGTGTGGCCTGAAAATAAAATATTATCCCCTCCATTACCTGCTGAGGAATAATTACCCCAACACCAGAAAGTACCTGTTACAGTACTTGCGTTACCTCCATTTGCACCATTCGAAGAAGTACTTGCACCAGCACCGCCACCACCAGATGCTATCTCATTTCCACAAAATACTCCAGAACTGAAAGAGCCTTTTCCGCCATTTCCGCCACTATATTTAACACTACCAATAGAAGTGCTTTCTGCACCACCAGCTGCACCATTCATATCATTGTTTGCCGCACCTCTTCCCCCTTTCGCTTTCACTCCTGAAGAATTATTTGCAAAAAACCAAGTATCACCACCATCATTATTTGTAGAAGAACCACCTACACCAATAGAGTAATTTAAAGTTTGGCCAGGAGAAAAGTTAAATATTTTTCGAGCGTATGCACCTCCCCCTCCACCTCCGCCTGGAGTTGTTGAATTAGAACTGGACGCACCACCTCCACCAGCTCCCCAACACTCCACGGTTATAGAGGAAGGATCTGCATCTGAGGGAATAGTCCATGAATTCCCAGAAGTACGAATTATTGAAACTTCTTGAGAAAAAGAATTATTAAATACTGAAATAAAAAGCAAACTCAGTAGTAGAAAAATAGTATTACACTTTTTATATCTTAAAAAAAAATTAACTCGTATTTTGTTCAACTTTATCATCATAGCTATTTTCATTTACTTAACTAAATCTGTCAAAAATGATTACTCAAAACTAAAGATAAATACATTGATTCACAAGTAATCAAAATCCTATTCATACCGCCACAAAAAAAGCCCTCAATCCTGAGGGCTTTTAGAAATATTATATTTTACTTTCCTTAATTCATAAACATTCTCACGGATTTAGAAACTTCTGCTCTTAGGTTTTGTCTATCAACGATATAATCCAAGAAACCATGTTCTAAGACGAATTCTGATCGTTGGAAACCTGATGGTAATTCTCTACCTATTGTTTCTTTTACAACACGCGGCCCAGCAAATGCGATTAATGCATCTGGTTCTGCGATGTTGATATCACCCAACATTGCAAAGGAAGCTGTTACCCCTCCTGTTGTTGGGTCAGTTAAGAATGAAATGTATGGCAATTTAGCTTCCGACAATTGGTTCAATTTCGCGCTGACTTTGGCCATTTGCATTAATGAAAGTCCTGCTTCCATCATTCTTGCTCCACCCGACTTTGAAATGATCATGAATGGGGCGTTTAGTTTGATGGCTTTGTCAATTGCTCTAGCAATTTTCTCTCCCATCACAGAACCCAAAGAACCACCGATAAAACTAAAATCCATGGCCGCAATAACGAAATCTTGACCATCAATTTTCCCATAAGCTGTTCGAATTGCATCAGTAAGACCTGACTTCTTCTGAGTTTGCTTAATTCTATCTACATATTTCTTGGTGTCCTCAAATTCTAGCGGGTCACCCGACTTTAACTTTTTGTCAATTTCTTTGTATTTTGCATCGTCAAAAAAGAGCTGAAAATACTCTTCAGAGCCAACACGTTCGTGGAAACTACAACGTTCACAAACGAAAAAATTAAGAATATGATCTTCTGTTGTAACTACGGTCTGACACTTTGGACATTTGTACCACAATCCTTCTGGAGTTTCTTTTTTGTCCTTCGTAGACGTTTGAATTCCTTCTAATTTTCTCTTAAACCAAACCATTAATTTCTATTTTTTCATCACTAAATTAAGTGATATTTTTAAATCAAGTTATTATAAGGTGTCAATATTATTTAAATCCTCAAACGATTTCGTTAGTCTTTTAACGAAAGCAGATTCACCTTCTCTCAACCATTTACGTGGGTCATAGTACTTTTTATTCGGTAAATCATCTCCTTCTGGATTTCCAATTTGAGAATTCAGATAGTCGTTGTACTTCACCATGTAATCACGAACTCCTTCATTGAAGGCATACTGCATATCCGTATCCAAGTTCATTTTAATTACTCCGTAGCTAATTCCTTCACGAATTTCTTCAACTGTAGAACCAGACCCTCCGTGAAATACAAAGTCTACTGGATTTTCACCTGTCTTATATTTCTCTTGAATAAATTCCTGTGAATTTTTTAAGATTTTTGGCGTTAACACCACATTTCCAGGACGATAAACTCCATGTACATTACCAAAAGCAGCTGCAATTGTAAATTTATCGCTGATTTTTGATAACTCTTCATAAGCATAGGCTACTTCTTCTGGCTGTGTGTATAATTTTGAAACATCAACATCACTATTGTCAACACCATCTTCTTCACCACCCGTAATTCCAAGCTCAATCTCTAAAGTCATCCCCATTTTGCTCATGCGCTCAAGGTATTTTTTACAAATCTCAATGTTTTCTTCGATTGGTTCTTCCGATAAATCAATCATGTGAGAGCTAAACAAAGGCTTCCCTGTTCTAGCGAACTCTTCTTCACTGGCATCCAACAATCCATCAATCCAAGGCAAAAGCTTTTTAGCACAGTGATCTGTATGTAAAATCACAGTGGCACCATACATTTCTGCTAACAAATGAATATGACGAGCACCAGCAATACTTCCTGCAATTGCTGCTTGTTCATTTTCGTTTGAAAGTGATTTTCCAGCATTAAACAAACCTCCACCATTGGAAAATTGAATGATAATTGGTCCGTTTACTTTCGCTGCAGTTTCTAAACACGCGTTAATCGTACTTGAACTTACAACATTTACAGCAGGCAATGCATAGCCATTTTCTTTGGCATGCTTAAATATTTTCTGAACTTCATCTCCAGTTGCTACACCGGGCTTTATAGAGTGTGACATATGTTTAATGTTTTTTAGGTGAGCAAAGATACGAATTATAATCAATTTCGAATTGCCAATTAAAGATTCAATTTCGAAATAGAAATACACAATTCCAGACTCCTTGCAAATAGTGCGGACTGTTTTGACTATTTTTTCCCTTTTGTGAAATTACGCTGTTCCCCCTCTGCCAAATACTTGGTCGAAAAAAACAACTTTCACAAACAGTATGGATTTGGAGAGTTCTTTTAAATAAAGTTACCTTACCAGATAATCTATCTATTCAATCATGTTGTTATGCGCTTATCTGATGGAGATCCTGGACGACAGTCTACTTTAGGAAATTTGAGAAAGCATTTTTCTTCAGGAGACAACAAAGCAGCTCCGAAAAGAAAAACGATAAAATTAATACATAAGGATCCATTTAAACTTTTGGTTTTCCCATTCAATCATTTTTAAGAATAAATTTAAAAAATCCTTTCGCTTTATGTCATTTGTTCCAAAATAGCTTCTCATCATGACAAATTATTTCTATTTTCACTTTTTTTAAAAGAACAACAAATGAATTTACAGAAAATTACAAGCGGACTATTGTTGCTGGTTGCTCCATTCGTATTTGGGCAACAACAGAATTTCACCCCAGAAAAATTATGGGAGCTCAAAAGATTGAGTGGAGGAAATGTTTCTCCCGATAAATCAAATGTTCTCTTCAAATCCTCTGTCTATGAAATGGATAAAAACTCGGGTAAGAGTGAATACCACATCTATAATTTAAAGAAAAAATCACATGAGAAAATAACTGGTGAGAATGCTAAAATTAAAGGTCTACATTGGACAGAAGATGGAATTGCAGGAAAAATTACAGACGGAGAAAACACGAAGATTGTAAGTTCTTCATTGGATTCACCTGAAATAAAAACACTACTGACTAAATCGTCAAAGGATTTGATCGATTTTAAAATTAGTCCAAAAGGCAAATACATTATTACCCTTGAACGCGTAAAAACACGAAAAACTACTTTGGATAATTATCCAGAATATCCGGAAGCGAATGTTCAAGTCTATGATGATTTACTTTACAAACACTGGGATACATGGCAAGATGAATTCAGCGATCAATTGTTTTTGTACACAATTGAGAATGGAAAAGCAAATCCTGAAGGCATTAATTTATTGGCCAACACACCGTACGATGGAGTGATGAAACCATTTAGCGGATTAGAAAATGTGACTTTCATCAATGAAAAGCATGTTGTTTACGCTTCAAAAAAGAAAGTAGGAAAGGATTACGCTACAAGCACAGATTCAGAATTATATGTTTACGACATTGAAAAAAATGAAACAAGCAATTGGACCGAAGCATACAATGGTTACGACTCCAGCCCAAAAGTACATGAAAAAACTCAAAACTTAGCTTGGTTAAGCATGGCCAACGATGGATTTGAGTCTGACAAAAACGACATTATTGTAAGAAATATTGAATTGCAAGAAGATCGAAATTTAACGGCAAGCATAGACTTAACAGTGAGTGACTTTATTTGGAATGAGAAAGGAGACAAAATTTATTTCCTGGCAGTTATCGAGGCCACTTACCAAATATTTGAATTGGATGTTAAAACAAAGAAACACAGACAAGTCACTACTGGCGACCACAATTACGGGAGTTTATCATTGGCCAACAAAAAGATAATTGCTATGCGCCAATCGATGTTGCATCCCAATGAAATGTTCGAAGTGGACATTAAAACGGGAGCCGCTACTCAATTAACGCATGCCAATGATGAAGCCCTGAAACAGTTCAGTGCACCAACAATTCAAAAAAGATGGGTAACCACTACAGACGACAAGAAAATGTTGACTTGGGTAATTTTACCACCCAACTTTGATGAAAACAAAGAATACCCAACGCTACTCTATTGTCAAGGTGGACCACAATCTGCAGTGAGTCAATTTTTCTCTTTCCGTTGGAACTTCAGACTCATGGCTTCTGATGGTTATGTAGTTGTGGCACCAAACAGAAGAGGATTGCCTGGTTTTGGTCAAAAATGGAACGATGCTATTTCTAAAGATTGGGGTGGTCAATCTATCCGTGATTACTTAGCTGCAATAGATGATGTGAGCAAAGAAAAATACGTTGACAAAAATAGAATTGGAGCTGTTGGAGCATCTTATGGTGGTTATTCTGTATTCTATTTAGCAGGAGTCCATGAAGGAAGATTTAAATCTTTAATTGCCCATGCTGGATTATTCAACATGACTTCTTGGTACGGCACAACAGAAGAATTATTCTTTGCCAATTGGGATATTGGAGGTCCTTACTGGGATAAAAAGAATGAAAAATCTTACACTGAATTTAGCCCACACAAATTGGTAAATAATTGGGACACTCCTATTCTTATCATCCAAGGAGGAAAAGATTTCCGTGTTCCAGAAGGACAAAGTTTTGAGGCTTTCCAAGCGGCACAATTAAAAGGAATAAAATCAAAGATGGTATATTTCCCAGAAGAAAACCACTGGATTTTACAACCCCAAAATGCGATGATTTGGCAAAAAGAATTTTTCGGTTGGTTGGATGAAACCTTGAAGAATTAGGGATTGTTTAAAAATAAGCAGAGCCACACGGTATTGAAAAACATGTAGAGCCACACGGTATTGAAAAACATGCAGAGCCACACGGTCGTGTGGCTCTACATGTTTTTCAAAAATCGTGATATTATAATTATCAAAAACAAAAAAAGGTCGACATTGTCGACCTTTTTTAATATCATATAAAACCGTTTCCTACAAACCGAATTCAGATTTAATTTGATTAACGAAATCTAATTTCTCCCAGGTAAAGAATTCAACTTCTAAAGTTTCTTTTCTTCCACCGTTTTCGAAAGTTACAGTTTTCGTTTCTGGTTTTCTTCCCATGTGTCCATAAGCCGCAGCTGGACCATAAATTGGGTTTCTTAATTTTAAACGTTTTTCAATTGCCGCTGGGCGCATGTCAAACATTTTTGAAATCTCACGAGCGATATCACCATCTGTCATATCTACTTTTGAAGTTCCGTAAGTGTTTACGTAAAGTCCCATTGGTTCAGCAACTCCAATTGCATAAGAAACTTGTACCAATACCTCATCACATAATCCGGCAGCTACAAGGTTTTTTGCGATGTGACGTGTTGCATAAGCTCCAGATCTATCTACTTTTGAAGGGTCTTTTCCTGAGAATGCTCCACCACCGTGTGCACCTTTTCCTCCGTATGTATCAACGATGATTTTTCTTCCTGTTAATCCTGAATCTCCGTGAGGGCCTCCAATCACAAATTTCCCTGTTGGATTGATATGGTAGGTGATGTCATCTGTAAACAATTTCTCAATTGCTGGATCATTCATTTTTTTAATCAAACGCGGAATCAAGATTTCTTTGATGTCTTTCTTAATTTTTTCCAACATTACTTTCTCGTCTGCATCAAATTCATCGTGCTGCGTAGAAAGTACAATTGCGTCAATTCTTTGTGGCTTATTGTCGTCACTGTATTCGATTGTCACCTGAGCTTTCGCATCTGGACGTAAATAAGTGATTTCTTTTTCTTCTCTTCTCAATTCAGCCAATTCCATCAACAAGCGGTGAGATAAATCAAGTGCCAAAGGCATATAATCTTCTGTTTCATTAGTCGCATAACCAAACATCATTCCTTGGTCACCAGCTCCTTGTTCTTCTGGAGTTCCGCGATCAACACCACGGTTAATATCTTCTGATTGCTCATGAATTGCAGAAATTACACCACAAGATTTAGCATCAAACTGATACTCACTTTTTGTGTATCCAATTCTTTCAATTGTATCTCTAGCAATTTTCTGAACATCTAAATAAATGCTAGAATTTACCTCTCCTGCTAAAACTACTAATCCTGTGGTTACAAGAGTTTCACAAGCAACCTTAGAATCTTTATCAAATGCTAAAAAGTGGTCTATTAAATCGTCGGAAATTTGATCCGCTACTTTATCTGGGTGTCCTTCCGAAACTGACTCGGATGTAAATAAATATGACATGTTTGAATATTTTCTAAATTAGAACTCCCAAAAATAGCAATACTTCACCAAATGCGACCTAAATTTGACAGATTTAAATCCAATTAAGTATAAAAACCTTATTCTTGCAAAACGAATTAAATAATATGGCAAAATTTCTTCACATTGAAACTTCCACAAAAGTATGCTCTGTTGCGCTTTCTGAAAATGGACAATTAATCGATCTTTTAGAGGAGAGTTCAGATGCGTATATCCACTCCGAGAGACTCACTGTTTTTATTGATCAGATTTGCAAGAAGAACGAATGGAAACTGAGTGAACTAGCTGCTATTGTTGTTACTAGCGGCCCTGGTTCATATACAGGTTTACGAATTGGTGTTTCAACTGCGAAAGGCTTATGTTATGCTTTGAGCATTCCAATGATAGCTGTAAACACTTTAGAAAGCATTGCATATTTGGCACAAAAACAACATCCTAATTCAACAATTTGTGCGATGATTGATGCCAGAAGAATGGAGGTTTTTTCTACGATTTTTGATGCAGATTTTAAAGTGATCAAAAGTCTTTCAGCTGACATTCTAGAAGAGGAAACATACGAAGAATTCTTGCCACTAGTTATCGTCGGAGATGGAGCTTCCAAAACAAAAGAAATCTGGATGAATCGTGATTTAATTATTGATGAAACAATTGTTTCTAGTGCTGCTGGACAAGTAGAAATTGCTTTTGAGAAATTCAAAAATGAAGAATTTGAAGATGTGGCATATTTTGAACCGAAGTATTTGAAGGATTTTGTGGTTACTCCTTCGAAGAAAAAGGCTTTTTAAGTGATAATTCTTGGGATGGTTAGTTGACTCAATGGAACGCGGATGACGCGGATCTTCGAACGCGGATTTACACGGATTTTTGTTTTGTAGGATACGATTATTAATTAAAGCACAATTCCAAAAATTAACTACGTTGAGGGCTTCGCCATTCGTAATTATTTATAAACCAATCACAAACTGGAAAAAACACCTTTGCTTAAATCACTCAATTACATACTCTACCATCTCATCATTTTCTATATCGTAAACAACAGCTTTCGAAGTTACCAATAAAGTCATATAATCAATTTTTTTGTATGATAATTTATTATAGATGACCTTAGTTGCATCTCCGTTGATATTTCCTTGCACATAAGTTCTGGAGCTACAACTGCAAAATAATTTTTTAAAAGCACCTGTCCATATATTAAATTTGTAATTTTCATTAGACAATCTTATCAATGCTTCATTTTGGTTAATCCAAACAAATTCATTCATGAAATTTGTTCCGTCAAACAAAGCACTATAACCCACAAGTCTTTCCTTATTTTCAGGGTTAATTATAAAAAGTGAATCACCTATTTGTGTAGAGATATTATTTTGCATGTTCCAATCTAGATTTTTAGAACCATAATAGCTTATAGAGTCTAATAATTCACCGTCTAAATTCCATATTTTTCCAGAATAAATTGAGTTTTGCAAAAAACCATGATACGTAACAAATCGATTTCCATCTTTATTAAATTTAGGATGGAATTGCAAACCACCTGACACAATCATAGATAGTTGTGAGCCATCAGGTCTAATTCTATACAAACCATTATAACCGTTTACAAAAACAATCCAATTTGATTTACCCCATGAAGGATAACCAAAAATTTGTCCTTCAAAAATAAGCGTTTTTGTTTTTGTAACAAGGTTATATTTTATGAGCGACATACTGCCGTTAGGCAGATTTTTACCGTAAATAATTTCATTCTCATTGTTTGGGTTAAATATTGGGAAGTTCAAATAGTTTGAATCTTGCACATAATTATAACCAGCACCATAACCTTCTATTGGAGGAACAGCAACACATGAACAGGTGTCGGCCTCATTATTCAATATGGGTAACAACTGCATTTTATCTTTTCTGCATGAGGTCGGAAAAACTCCAAGTATAAACAGCAAAATAATTATAAAATAGTTTTTCATTTTCCTATTGTCAAGTAAACTCCAGCATTAAATCCAGAAAAATTAAGTGGTGTTTTATTAGATTCATCAATGAATAGCTTGCCACCTTCAGATTTCAAATCAGTTGTGATGAAATACTGATAACCAAAGCAAAAGCCAATACTTGAAAAAAGGTTATCGTTCAATAATATATATCCTAATCTTAAACAAGCCCCCAAATCTAGCCCATTTGATTTGAACTTGCGCATCAAAACTTCATCAACAGTATATTTATGGACATCATACCACCCCATATTGGCGAAGCCATACCCTATTTGAAAAGTTATTGCACTTTCTATTCTCGCAAGAGAAGGATACTTTTGCCAAAAGTTTAAATTGTGCAATAAGAAGCTAGATGAAACCCCAACATTTATTGAATTTATTTCATATCGGCGCTCTCCAATAACGGTATCAAAAAATGGCTCAAAAGGTAGTTCTGAAGAATAATTAATTTCTCTAATTACATTTCCATTTTGAAAGCTTCCATAAAAACCTAAAGAAAAATAAGGTGACGTTTGATAAGAAATTATTAAGCCATGCTTGAATCCAGATGAAATCGAAATATCATTCAGAGCTTTATCCGATAGAAATCCAAAGTTATCAGGATTATTTATTCTTTCATTGAAAGCTGTCATTTCAAACTGCTGATAACCTGTGTTTATCTCAATTTTTATAGTCTCCTTCTGTTGTGAAAAAAGCAGTGAAGGCATGACTAAAAGTATAAGAAAAACTATTTTTCGTATCACATCCTCAAATAGTGCATTCAGCTCCATCATATTAAAACGGGGAAGAATATTTATGAATAGCAATAACATATTTTTATTTAAAATTGAAGCCATAGAATTCAAGTTTATATTTAGTTTATTTCCCCACAGTAAGGTATAACCCTGCAGTTATTCCCGAAAAATCAAGGTTTGTTTTATTCGATTCTTCTGGAAAAAACGCTCCTTCAACAGACTGTAAATTCGATGTTTGGAGATATTGATAACCCATGCTAAAACCGATATTTGAAAAAATAGGATTTTTCAAAATAGTAAAACCTAATTTTAGACTCGCAGCAAGGTGAAAGCCATTGGATTTATAAATTCTTTTAATGGTATTATTATTTACTAAAAACTGATCGCTCCAAAACATCTTGGCTTTCGAATAACCTCCGTTCAATTTCACTGTACTTTCTATTCTTGAAAGAAAAGTTGAATGCTTCCAAAAGTCTAAGTTATGAATTAAAAATTCGGAGGTAATTCCAAAAATCATGGAATAGACTTCATTGGTTCGTTTTCCGATAAGGGTATCATTTGATGTGAATGGGTCAAATTGATACAAAATAACTCTTAAATCTCGCTCAGCTAAACCACTCTGAAAACTTCCGTATAATCCTAAGTTAAATAATTTAAAAGGCTGATAAGTTGCAAAAAGACCAAATCCAATCCCTTTATTTATAGACACGTCAATTAGTTCTTCATACAAAAATGATTCAATATACGAAGTGTCATTTATTCGTTGATTGAGTTCATCCATTTGATAATTTCGAAAACCAACATCAAGATCAAATTTTAGAGTTCCTTTTTCTTGTGAGTGAAGAAAGAAAGGTATTTGTACTATTAAAAAAATCATTATTTTCATCTTTTATTCTTTAATGAATTTTTTAATAATATGTTTTGATCCATCATCTAGTCTTAGGAAATAAATTCCTTTGCTCATGCTGTTAATGTCAATATTTAGTTGTTTAGCGCTATCAGTATTATTATCAAAATTGATTAACCTCATTTCTCTTCCCATGGCGTCGAATATTTGAATTGTTCGTTTTTGACCAAAATCTTGAATATTTGTAACTGTTATAGAAGACTCTGCAGGGTTAGGATAAATTGTAATATTACTATTAAATTCCTGATTTGAAGTACTAAGTGTTGGGTTTAATAAATGTAATGAGTATGAATACTTTATCTCATTTGGAGGACAGGGAAACCAAAAATCTGCATACGGAGCGCCTGGACTCATAAAATAATAGAATGTAGTTACTGTTCCAGAAACAGTATTATTCGGTATATCAACAGTATAGTTCTCCCAAAAATAATCACCATTAATTTCATAATTATACACATTAGAGGTTGCAATATTATAATTACTCGCACCACCTTTTTGCAGTGATTCCGATTCCCACCAATCTATAATCTCATTTCCGTTAGATGGGGTGTAGCTTACATCCCATTCCATCTTAAATTTGTTTGCAGAACTAAATTGAGTCCCCTCAGGAATTCCATACTCTCCAAATTTTGACACATTAAAGTTATTTAAAACACCCATATTCGTTGAGTTTGCCTCCCAACTATAGAAATTTCGGTGTCTTACTGTATAAGGACTTGTGATTTGATTGACAGCTTCTCTCGCATCAAGTAATCCATAACCGTTATTAATCGAGTAAGTATTTTGGTTCGAAGCGGTTTTTTGCATTATATTTTCGATGTCTTCAACAGTTAATTTATTTTTATACCTCCAATGAGTTTCAGGTCTATGAGCACTGTACATTAGCGCCGCTACCCCCGTAACCATGGCCGTAGAGGCGGAGGTTCTATCAAAGCATGAGTAATTACTGTTATTTTGAGAATTTGGCACATTACAAGTTGATTGTGTACTAGCATCTAAACTGTTGGAAGTAGTAGAAACAAGTGAATTTGTACCTGGCGCCATTATATCCACCTTACAACTAGGAGATGGAATACTCCCATTGACTCCATAAGATGATGCCCAATTTCCCGAACCATTGGATAAATCTTTTATTTCACCATCATTGCCACTAGCCATTACATTAATTACCATAGGATCATAATAACACGCCGGGAACTCAATTATATTTTGATGATTAGCATCAGCACCATTATTACCCCTTGCGGCAATATTAATAGTGTTATTCTTCCAACTTATTTTTAGAGCATCCCTAACAGTTTTATCACCAGTCTCAAATTTTCCGTAACTATGATTAGATATATCCAATCCAAATCCGTAACCTGTATTAGTGTTTAAAGAAGCCTCTATCATTGCTTCAGCAACCATAGAGCTTGGAGTATTCCAATTTAAATAAAAGATCCCAAGTGAGTACAATTGCACTCCAACTCTATTCAGTGGGTCGGCAGCAAAATCCCCTCCTGCGATACCTGCTATGCCAGCGTCGTTGTTTCTGTTTGCTCCAATAATACCAGCGACTTGAGTTCCATGACTAATTGTTAGTGTATTTGCATTAACAATATTGTTGGTATTCAATTTATAATTCTTGCCTCCCCTAATTTTAGAATCTTGCAAAGTTCCAGTAGGTCCAAACTCAAAATGGGAATAATCAATTAAATGATCGTGTATTCCAACTTTAACATCACTAGAACCTATATCTGTAGCATTATTATCAAGTATTTCCCACGCTCCTTCAACATTAATATCAGCATTTGGATAAATTGAATTTGGATAAAGTCCTAATTGGTAATTGCCATAAAAATCATCATTAGGGACACTATTGGTATGATAAATATATTCTAATTGAGCATTATGAATACCAAAAATTGATTTTAATGTATCAGCTATATAAAGCTCATCATATCCCTCAGGAATCTCAACTATTAATGAGGTCCAAAATTCTGGTAGTCTAATGGTATCACCTAAACGAGTATAGGACAACGAATCGGCAGAAGTAGCGTTACGATGAATCTTATATGTTGTAAGTCTATTCCAATTAAAACCAGTTAATTTACTCATTTGACCAATTAAATTAATGTCAACAAATTCATCCAATCGACCAGCAGTAAAAGCTTTCCTATCAATATTTAATATATTTAATTGTGATTTATCAAATTTAACAATAACATTGTTATTTAAATACTTCCCTATACCGTTAGATGGTGTAATAGCTATTCCGCTTCTTTCTATCAAACTATACTTAACAGTAACATCCTTATAATTCCCATTTGCTTCCCTCATTTTTCCAACTACAACAATATTCTCTGCCAAATCAATTGCAATTCCAGTTGGCATATCATCAAGTCCATTTACTCCTTCAAATATGGCTTGGGTAAACAACTCACCATTCGGTTTATAACCTAAAGTTTGAAAATCTGCATTAGCGTTATTTCTAGCTGTTCCAGTAACAAAAATGTCTTGATTACTAGCGATTACTAATTGAACAGCTTCGTCATCAAGATTAGCTTGTCCATTAAATTCTCTAGCCCATTGCAAAACTCCTGAAGAGTTATATTTTAAAAGAGAATAGTTTTTTCCTTCATTTGGGTTGGAAACAAATCCAGCAACATAAACATTACCTAAATCGTCAACTTTAACCCCCTTTCCTCTATCATCGGCTCCATAACCATCATGGTGATTTTCCCAAATTATGTTTAGTTGTGGATCTAATTTGTAAACACTCATGTCGTAGCCTGAATTTAAATTTCTAACCGCTCCAGCAATGTAAACATTTCCGAGATTATCCACCGTTAAATCATATACTTCATCTATTCCTTGGGTTGCATTTCCTTGGCTTCTTCTTTCATAGAGTTGATCTCCATTTAAAGGATTGTAGGTTAAGGTGGCTAATTCCCATCTATTGAAATTAATTTGACTTCCACCAGACACAAACAAGTTATTTCCATCATACTTAATTTTCGCTGCTACATCTTGCAATGCTGCAAAATCATATCTTGTTTCCCACAACTGAGCTCCATTATTTGAAGCAATGCTGATCGTTATAAAATCTGAGTTACTTGTAGCTTCAAAACTTCCACCAGTCACATAAACACTTCCATTGTTGTCACCTGTAATTGAAGTTCCAAAATCTTTTGGAGTTGGACTTCCGCCATTATCATAATAAGAATACCATTGAAAAACTCCCGAGCTATTGTATTTTAAAACAACCAAATCTTGATCATTTGCGGCTAGTTTTACAGAAGACCCAGTAATGAAAACATCATAATTGTCATCTACAAAAATATCCGCTGCAAAATCATCCATATTTGCTGCTCCGTCAAATATTTCTTCCCAAAGAAGACCTCCATCTGGGTCAAATTTCTGAATGATTATATCGTGATTGTTATTTATGTTGATTGCAGAACCAGCCATATAAACATTCCCTGCATCATCTGTTGTACTGGAGTTTTTATAAAACAAAGCAGATTCTCCTCCATCTTGATTCCAAGTTTCAGAAAAGTAAACTTGATCTTGTCCGAAAACTAGAAATGGAGTAAACATAAGTAAGAAGATTAATGGTAAAACCCTTTTAATTCGCTCCTTAAAGCTGTGTGTGTGTGTGTGTGTGTCCAGTCAAATACAGTACTAAGAGTTGTTTCTGATAAATGCGAAACAGTGTGTATTGAGTTCAAAGAATTTGAACCAAAATTGCTAAGATTTTTCATAATATGTAGTATTTAATTCTCTATAAAGCTAAAACACATTTTTGGTAAAACCTAAAAAAGAGTTAAATATTCGTTATATTCCTCAATTATTAAATCAATAATAACACTCCAAAACCCAAAGATATTAAAAGATAACTTAGAATTGTTAAAAATTGTTAATAAATTATTTGATGTAATGGAGTGCAAAATTGACAATTGTTTGGCTTAATCGAATGTGCTTTTAAAGAGCTTGTCAGTTTAATTGCACTTAATCATCAACCGCTGCATTAATACAGATATTTGAACTTTAAGATATTCTTATCTGAAGTTTCGGAGTTAAATTGTTCCAATGATAACGAAACACTTAGTTTTTAGGAGTGTCACCAAAAGCAATTCATTAAGGTTAAAAATATTACCCACCAACTGCTTTAAAAATCCTCTCCCTTACTCCCCAATTCGTAATTAACTTCGTTGAGGGCTTCGCCGTTCATAATTACCTATGTATCGCCGGTCTCAATTTCATAAATCCTGCAAATGCAAAACCAATCACCAAGGTTAAATCGGCGCAATGATAAATCCAGAATTGATCTTCGAGTTGCATGAAACTCGCTCTGTTTTCTACAGTTTTTACTACAAAATATAAATGCACAGCCCAGCCTGAAAAGAAGGACGAAACACTGGAAATTACAAATGAATTAAAAGCATCTTTCTTTTCTTCTATTGTTGATTTTTCGCTTTTATTTAGGGTCGCTAACATTGCTATGGTTACCACTAATAAAACAAGATAGACCAATTTCAAAAAGGCTGGTTTTTCATAACGAAACATCGTATTGGTGAAATAGGTGACTATTTGCTCAGAGGTTTGATCTGCGTAAAAAAGGAAAATCCCAAATACGAGCACAAGAAAAAGTCCTAAACGGTATTCTTTTTTAAAGAGGAAGCCCAAAATTTCTATGTTTTACGTTTTTTCTTCTTCGCTGCTGGAAAAAGAACGTTATTTAATATTAAACGATAACCTGGTGAGTTGGGATGCAAACTCAAATCTGTATGCGGATCTCCAACCCTGTGCTGATAATCTTCTGGATCATGCCCACCATAGAAAGTCCAAGTTCCTAAACCTAATTCTCCATGCACATATTTCACGGTTTCAATGGCTTTTGATTCTCCCATAATTGTAACAGAAGGCTTAATGTATTCCTTTACAAAATCTGTGGTTTGACCATAGAAATTTTTGATAATCGTTGTATGATTTTGGGTTAACATTGTAGGTACAACATCCCATTTTGCAGAAAATTCAAACAATGTGAAAATATCGTCTTTTTCTCCAATTCGTCTGTGCCTATCTGTCCCGTCTATAGTAGAATATTCGTATTCCATTGGATTTTCTTTGATTTCATAATTTTCAAAGGCAAGTCCATTTTCAAAGTCCATTTTTGATTTATAGTTGGGATCCATTCCATCTCCATCAAACATGTGTTCAACGATATCCGTTTTGTGGGCTGCTAAAGCAATGTCAAAACTATCTGTTCCGCTGCACATTGTAAAAAGAAATCCGCCTGAAAAAACGTAACTTTTAATCGTTTCTGCGACTGCTAATTTCATATCAGAGACTTTGGCAAACCCCATGCTTTTTGCGCTGGCTTCTAGGGTTGCAACTTGCTCTCTGTACCATGGTGCGTTTCTGTAGGCAGCATAAAATTTACCGTATTGACCTGTGAAATCTTCGTGGTGCAAATGTAACCAATCGTAGTCTTTTAATCCACCTGCAATTACAGTGCTGTCATAGACTTTATCATAAGGAATTTCGGCATATTCCATAACCAAAGTCACGGCATCATCCCAAGGTTGTTTTCCTCCTGGCGTATAAACTGCAATTTTTGGTGCTACTTCTAATTGCACCACTTCTTGATTTACTTCAGGAGAAGAAATATTTCTTTTTATGTTATTCACTTGTCCATCGGCTAAAATTTCATAGCTCACCCCACGAATGACCAATTCATTTTCTATGGCTGAAAGTTGTGGCAGAAGAAAAGAACCACCTCTATAATTGAGCAACCACTCCATTGTTACACCATTTTCTAAAACGAAATAAGCGATTCCATACGCTTTTAAATGATTGGCTTGTGCTTTATCCATAGGCACTAAAATGGAAGCTGCAAAAACTTGAAACCCTATTAAAAGTGCTATTATTGTTGTAAAAATGTACCGCATAATTATTTCGTTTAGAACAAAGTAATAAAAAATTTACCGACTCAACAATTAAAACGGAGCTTCACCGCTATCATTGTGTGAAATATCAAAATCATCATCATCGATATCGTCCATTCTACTAGAAATTACCATGCGATTTTCGGCAGCTGATGTATCGAACTCATTTCCAACAGGCATTGCACCCAGTTGCGGAACTTCTTCATCCATTCCGAAAGATTCAACGTTAGCAAACTTGGCGTATTTCCCTATAAATTTCAAACGAACTGTATCCGTAGAACCATTTCTGTGTTTTGCGATAATAATATCTCCCATTCCTTGTGTTGGCCCTTTTTCATCTTCCAACAAACCATAATATTCGGCACGGTAAATAAATGAAACGATATCGGCATCTTGCTCAATTGCTCCAGATTCACGAAGGTCAGAAAGAATTGGTCTTTTATCTCCTCCACGCTGTTCCACCGAACGACTCAGCTGAGACAAGGCAATAACAGGAATATTTAATTCTTTTGCAATTTCTTTAATCGAACGAGAAATTTGTGAAATCTCTTGCTCACGGTTTCCCCCACCTTTATTTGTTCCAGCTGTCATTAATTGAAGGTAGTCAATGATTACCAATTCAATATTGTGTTTTTGTTTCATTCGACGGCACTTAGCACGCAATTCGAAAATCGAAATTCCTGGCGTGTCATCGATATAAATTGGTGCTTTGGATAAACGCGCAATTTTGGTATGAATCATTTGAAATTCATGGTCTTCAATATTACCTTTTCTTAATTTCTCAGCATCAATTTGCGCTTCTGAAGAAATCAAACGTTTTACCAATTGCACACTTGACATCTCAAGCGAGAAAAAGGCAACTCCCATATTGTAATCTACCGCTGTGTTTCTTGCCATAGAAAGTACGAAAGCCGTTTTCCCCATTGCAGGACGTGCGGCAATTACAATCATATCCGAACGTTGCCAACCAGAAGTTAGCTTATCTAATGCTTTTAAACCTGTTGGAATTCCGGAAACCCCATCTTGATTTCCACGTGCACTTTCAATCTCTTCTATGGCACCTTTCATAGCAGTTTGCATGGTGTCGTAGCTCTTTTTCATGTTGTTTTGAGCTATGGCAAACAAATCTTCCTCTGCTTTTGAAAGCACACTAAAAACATCTTTGGTTTCGTCGTAAGCTTCTTTTAGAATCTCACTAGAAATTCCAATAATTTCTCGTTGAATATATTTCTCAATGATAATTCTACCGTGATGTTCAACGTGCGCAGCTGAAGCAACTTTATTGGTTAAGGTAGACAAGTAATAAGCGCCACCAGCAATTTCTAAACTTCCTAATTTACGGAGTTGTTCAGTGACTGTTAAAAGGTCAATTGGAGTTGTTGTATTGTACAATTCCGTCATGGCTTCAAAAATGGCCTGATGCTTAGGATCATAGAAAGCGTCTTTGGTTCTAAGAATATCAATAACGTTATTCATGGCAGTACCATCGATCATCATGGCCCCCAAAACAGCCTGTTCTAAATCAGTGGCTTGTGGTGGGATTCGTCCAACATCCATAGGGCTTTTCGCTCCACGTGTGCTTCTGCTCATTGTCATTTTTCCTTCTTTTTTATCCTGCTTCTCCATATTGCAAATATATTTAAAACCAATTCGAAAGTTGGCTTTAAGGGTATCATCTTTTAAGATTGTGTAAAACTCTATTTTGGTGTATAACTTTTATTTCGCCAGAGCCTTGATTGTGCTTTCAACTAATAGTATAATTACAAAAAACTATCATTAGTTTTGCACATACAAAGTTACGATAAACAAGTTCGAAAAGAGAAAGATTGGAAAATTGATTTTTAGAAATAGACTAAAACATGAAAAGACAAATAATTACAACAAAAGATGGATCAAAAACGCTCTATCTTCCAGACTTATACGAACATTACCACTCCAATCACGGGGCGCTTCAAGAAGCAATGCATGTTTTCATAAAAAGTGGTTGGGATGAAATTGAAAAGGATCATGTCAATATTTTAGAAGTGGGTTTTGGTTCTGGATTGAATGCAATAATCACAGTAAATGCAAGTTTAAAAGACAATAAAAAGGTTTATTACGCTGGCTTGGAGGCTTTTCCCGTAACACAAGAAGAGGTTGATTTATTGGGTTATGCAGAACTGGAAGATATTGAACCCGTAAAAACGGAATTCAACAAGATGCATGCTACAAAATGGGATGTTCCAGAGGAGATTAATGAATTGTTTACTTTGGAGAAAATTCAGCAAAAAATGGAAGATTTTGTTCCCAAAAAGGAAAGTTTCGACCTTATTTATTTCGATGCATTTGGTCCCAGAGCGCAACCTTTTATGTGGACAGATGAAGTTTTATCGAAAATGTATGATGCTTTATCAACCAATGGAATCTTTGTTACGTATTGTGCTAAGGGAGATGTCCGCAGAAGTTTGATTGCTTTAGGATTTGAAGTAGAAAAAATCCCCGGACCTCCAGGAAAAAGAGAGATGTTGAGGGCGAGGAAGAGATAAAGCAAACCATTGAGTTAAACGTAGATTTCAGTTAAGCTTCTGCAATTAAAGTAAACCCTAAGAGTGAAGATTTACTTATCTTTGCTCCTTTAAGTATGAAAATTATGATTAAAAACAGTTATATATTTGCCCTTTTAGGACTTGGTATGCTATTCTCTTGTACCTCCGAAGAAAACACAGAAGAGGAACAATTCTTTGTAAAAGAGGAAGTAAGCACGGAAAGAGATGAATTAGCTGAAATCTCCGACAGTTTAGAAAACAATCCTGAAAATATTGATTTATGGATTCGTCAGGGAGAGCTTTGTAAAGAAAATCTTAATTTTTCGTGTGCCTTAAATGCCGGAGCGAAAGCCTTTAGAATTGATTCAACAAATATAAAAGCACGCCAATTGTATGCTTGGACATTAATCAATAAACCTGAAACACCAAGATCAGACATTGAAAGAGCGAAACGCCATTATCAGTATGTGCTTTCTCTTCAACCCAAAGATCCACAAACTTTGGTAGAATTGGCGAATACTTATTCTTTAACAGGAGATTTTAAAACCGCCATAAAATATATCAATGACGCACTAAGAATGGACGAACGATACCGAGACGGATATGTTTTGAAAGGTTCAATTTATAAAACTTTAGAGAAAAACGATTTGGCCGTTTCCAGTTATCAAACGGCACTTCAAATTGATCCAGAATTTTTTATTGGTCATTTAAACACAGCTTGGTTACTGACTTCAATGGGGAATCATAAACTAGCGCTTGAATACTACCAAAACGCGGTTGAATTAAAACCAGAAAACTTAAACGCAATCTATGGAATTGCAAAAAGTCTACAAGATTTAGGTGAGTATGATAATGCATTGAAGGAGTACAGAAAACTTGGAAAAATTGAACCCGAATTTCACATTACATACTACAATCAAGGGGTGATCAAGCATTACTACCAAAAGGAACTAGACAGTGCGGCTTATTTTTATGATAAAACTTTAGATGTCAAAGAAGAATATCCATGGGCTTGGTTTCAATTGGGAGAGTTGTACTATGCACAAGATAGATTTCAGGAAGCAGGTAGAGCCTACACCGAAGCAATCAAGATAGACGAAAACTTTGAAGAAGCCAAACAAGCAGCACAAAAACTGCGTGGTAAATACTAGTTTTCAATGCATCGTTTTAAATTAATCCATGCGATTAGTGAGGCGGTAATTCCTATTTTGGGATTGGTGTTTTTTGACTGGGGTATTTACTTCATTTTACTGTTCTATTTTATTGATTTAGTTGCAACCGAAGTTTTTGTCTACATCAAAGTCAAAAAAATCATTCAGTTTCAAAAAATTAACTTCCCTTTTTCTATAAGCTATGGTAGGTTAATATTCAACTCCGTGTTGATGCTTTTAGTCATTGTAATTGCACATCTTGCGGTTTATTTTATCCTTCCAGGTATAGATTTTCCGAATCAAATCATAGAATTCTTGAGCTACGAAGAAGCGGGAATCCCTATTCCACAAGGTTATATTTTATTGCCTTTGGTTGTTTTAGGAAATTTCCAGCAATACAAAGCCATGTTTGTGAAGACAGGCGCCTACCAGATGTCGTCATGGAAAAACTTGATTTTCGCAAGAAGAAAAGCCTTGCTCATCGCACTGGCTGGAGGTGGTTTGGCAATTGGATTAGCAAACTTAATTTTGCTTCCTGGTTATGTTTATGTTTTAGTGATTGTTGGAGTGAAATTTTATGTGGACTTGAAAAGCCAAGCGCATTAGAGAGCGTTTGTTATACGCTGTAATGGAACGCGGATGATGCGGATGCAAGCAACGCAGATTTTCACGGATTTTTTTACAGTTATTTGTATGAAAATTATAAGACATTGGTTGAAATTGCAAAACAGTAGAGACGCGATGCATCGCGTCTCTACTGTTTTGCAATTATATCATTCCTGTCTAACCTTTACTTCCATGTTTCTTCTGTGTTGTACAATCTTGGTGGATCAATTTGTTTTTCTTTAAACACAATTCCATAGTCTTCCAATTCTTTCAAAATTGGATTATACACATCTCTGTGGGTTGGAATAACCACTCCTTTTAATTGGATCGTTTCGTTTAGAATTTTCTTTACACAAATTCCCAAAGGCAAACCTACCGTATTACTCATCGAAGTAAATGTTTGGTCTTCACCAATATTCACCATTTCAGAAGTGATTTCTCTTAATTCATCATTCAGTTTATAAACAAATTTGTGATACATCACAATCATGTCTTTATCATCTGGTTTCAATTGCCATTTCGCTTCCAAAATGTGTTGTAACATTTGCGCAGGAGTGGCATTTTTTAATCCGATTTTTTTCTCGTTATCGAAAATCCCTAACCAAACCAACTTGTCCCATAAGGAATCATCAAGATCGATTTTCATGTAGTGACGCAATTTTAATTCAACCGAATCACTGTGATTGTATGGCAAAAATGAGTTAATGAAATCACGATTGGTCATGTTTTCACTTCCTTCTAAAGTGTAAGAATCATCTGTTGCTCCCAATTGAACAAAAACATCCCAAGCTCTAGAGAAACCAACTCTTCTCAATGTTCCACGATAAATGGTTGGAATTCCTTCTAAATCATATAATTCACGGTACATTAATGAATTTCTGTTGGCATAGCCTTCAAAACGACCGTATCCTTCGATATCGATAATTTCTGTTCTGCGGAACAATTTATAGTAAGGAATGTACTTATAAAGTCCTTCTTGAATAAATTGCGCTGCGCCACCTTGCCCTGCCAAAACAACATTTCTTGGATTCCAAGTGAATTTATAATTCCATGGATTATCGTCACTTTCTGGAGCTACAAGCCCCCCAGTAAATGATTCAAAAATCTTCATTTCTCCACCCGCATCACGAATTTCATCAATCACACGCATTGCACTCATGTGGTCAATCCCCGGATCAACACCAATTTCATTCATAATGATAATTCCGGCCTCTTTCGCTTCTTCATTTAGTGCTTTCATTTCTGGGGAAACGTAAGAAGGAGTAATCAAATCTTTTTTCATTTGAATACAATCCTTTGCTACATCGACATGAAAACGAGCGGGCAACATACTAATGACGATGTCTGCTTTTTCAATTTCCGGTTTTCTTTCGATAGGGTCCAGAGCATTAAAAACCATTGCAGTTGCAAACTTGGATCCGTTGATTTTTTTCTCAATGACTTCCTTGTTTTGATCTACAATTTTCAAGTGCCATTGTTCCTTTTCAGCATTTTGAAGAAGGTAACGTATTAGTGAGGAAGATGATAATCCTGCTCCTAATATTAAAATATTTTTCATTGTTTGATAATTTTTGTTCCTGCGTGTATTAAAAATAAAACCATTTTTTGAAGTTCAAAATTCAAACGCATTCTCTATTTGATTAAGTAACAAAACAAAGGAAAATCAAGGTATTTATCAAGTAAATTGGTTTTTAGTTTTGGTAATTTATGGTTAAAAACTAGCTACCACGAGAAAAAAATCTCGCGGCAGCATGGGTGGTGGCAGATTAGGGGTTGCTAGAGACTATGAGAAAAAAAATCTAGGTAGTTTAGAACCACGAGAAAAAAAATCTCGCGGTAGTTTAGAACCACGAGATAAAAATCTCGCGGTAGCATGGGTTTGGGGATTTGGGTTTTAGGGATGGGGTGTTTTCCTTCGCACCTGGACGGACGATTTGCAAATCGTCCGTACGGGGCGAAGGCTTTTGCGCTTGCGCAAAAGAGCTTAAAAATTCCAGCTCATTTTTAAACTCATTGTAGTTCCTTGGCGAAGTGAGAAGAAATGTTCATCTTCTGCTTCAAAGGATTTGAAAACTGCTTCTTTTTTACTGTTTAAGATGTTTTTAAACATAATTCCAGCGTTAAACTGATCTTTCTTTCCGAATCGTTTTGAAATATTCATGTTTACTCCATGGAAAGGAACCGTATAAATATCTGGTCGGTCGGTTATTCCTGAAAACAAAAGCGTTTCTCCTTGCACGTTGTAGTAAACTCCAATATTTAAGTTTTCACCAAATCCAGTTTCACCCGTGTATTCGATTCCTCCATTCACAATCCAAGGTGCTTGTCCAGCCATGTCTCTGTACTCTTCTATTTCTTGTCCTGCTCTGGCGTTGTTTACCCTCGATTCGTATTCTGTTGAACTCAATTCTATTTGTGACTGTGTTAGGGTTACATTCATTGCAAAAGCGAAGTTATCTAAGTTTTTCGAGAGAAATCCTAGTAACTGTCTGGCTTCAAACTCTAGTCCTAAAACAGTTCCGTCCCCTACATTTCTTGGCTGAAAAGCGCCAGATTGCGTAGCAAACTGTACCACTTCAATAGGGTTTTCAAACATCTTGTAGAATCCGCTGATCGAGAAAGTTTGTCCTCTTCCATGGAACATTTCCCATCTCAAATCAAAATTATGAATGGAAGTACTTTGTAGGTTTCCATCCCAATATTCCACTCCGGAAACATCGTTGGCATCTCTAAATAAGCCACCAATAAAAGTTCTTCCTGTAATTGGATCCAAAATTTCAGAGTAAGACAATTCCTTGAATGAAGGTCTTGCCGTAGTTTTTCCGTAAGAAATTCTAATGTTTTGCTTTTCTGAAACGGAATATACCAAGTTCATTGAAGGAAATAATCCCAATTCCTCTAAAACAACATCGTCATTCAAGACATTTGTTCCCAATTGATCTCTTCCAGTGTATCTTTGAGAATAAATTTCTGTTCTTAATCCTAGAATAATTTTCAACTGTTTAACTGGTGAAATTTCTGTTAAACCATAAAAACCAGTTGATGAAACAGAAGACTCAAATTGATTTGGATTTACTGGTATAAATGGAGTCTCAAAAGTTGTTCCCTTCGAAATATCTCCGTTGTATGGCCATAGGTTTTCCTCGGCAAACAATTCGTTAGGATCTCCAGTTAACTCCACATTCCTGACATTTATAGAGAAAGAACGAATCTTAAATTCACGCTTTTTATAACTTTGCATTGCGCCAATCTTGAATTGCGCTTCATTTCCAAAAAGCTTTAAATTCTTCTTTAAATCAACTTTTGCTGAAGTATTTATTTCATCCAATTCTCTCCAAATTCTTTCTGGAAATCCAGATTCTGTTCCAATATTAAAACTTCCATCATTTCTTTCTTCGTAACGTGTAAATCGAATATCTGGATTATCAATTGAAGAAAGTGAAGTCGATGAAGCCCAATCTAACTCAAGATTCTTGTTGGTCAATTTATGACTTCCAGAAACAATTACTGTTGACAAAGCACGTTCTGCGTATTCTAAATTGTGTTGAAATCCAGAGAAAACTGCACCTTGATCTGTTTTGTCATAATCAAAAATTCCTGCAGTGGATGTTCCGTTTTGTAAGTGTAACAAATTAAAATTGTACTTCGATTTCGCTGTATTCAAGGTTAAACCTAACATTCCGCTCAGCAAAACATTATTTTCTCCATAGTTACCTTCTTGAATTTCTCTCATCTCCATGCTTGTTTCATTTCTATCATTCGACAAGCCATATCTTGAGAACAAAGCATCTTCATAAAACTTGGTTTCATTTTTATAAGAGACATTAAAATTATAGCCAATTGTGTACCCTTTTTTCTTAAATAAATCTCCCACATTTGCATCGATTCCCATATCCATTAAGGAATTAGATTCCATTGCTGCAAGGGTTGGGTCAAATGAACCTAAAATTTGCTGATATCGTTTTGCTTTCGCTCCATCAGGGTTGGCAATTGTTTCTGCGAAAAAAGGGATATTATTTTCTGCTGGAATTTCACGAGAGTTTTTTCCGAAAGCCAAGGCATCAGCTCCACTTTTTTCATAGGTAAGATAATTGTCCTTAAAATGATAATTCGGATTAAAAGCGGTGCTCATCGCAATACTTCTTGTACTTTCTGTGGCTGCACTATTTAAAGAAATGTCAATTAGTCCTCCTGTAAAGTCGGCTGGTAAATCGGCAGAAGCTGACTTATAAACTACAATATTATCAATCATTTTTGTAGGGAATATATCCATCTGAACAGTATTTCTATCAGGATCTAAACCTGGAACTTCTAATCCATTCAGCAATGTTTTACTGTATCGGTCTCCAATTCCACGAATGAAAATGTATTTCCCATCGCTTAAAGAAACACCGGGAATTCTCCTCATAGCTGCACCGGCATCAGAATCTCCTGTTTTCTTAAACTTCGCAGAAGACATTCCATCAATCATATTGCTGGATTTTTGCTTTAACGAAAGAATTGCATTTTCGGTATTCGTTTTTCGATTTGCAGAAATTACCACTTCCTCAAAGTCACTTGCTTCAGATTGAATTTGAAGTAAATCTAATGCAGTTGTTTGTTCAGGTTTTACTTCAATGGCATTTACAATTAGTGTATCATAGCCCATGTAAGTCACTTGCAAATCATAAATTCCCTGCTCCACCGCAATAGAAATTCCACCATCTAAATCTGAGTAGGCTCCAATTTTATGGTTTTTCACCATTACGCGAACTCCAGGAAGTAGCTCTCCTGTTGTTCCATCCGTAATTTGACCTGTGATAAATCCTTGTTGCGCATTCATTACAAAAGATGTCCCAACAAAAATAAAAGTGATAAAAAGTAAATGTAATTTCATAAAAATCATTTTTAAAAAAATCAAAACATCCCAAAGCCTGAGTGCAATGGGACATTTTGGAGTTTAAAGTTTTAGAAATTTGATAATTCTCCGCGTTTGTCAGACAATGTCCACCCTAAGAAAGGGGTAACATCCGCTCCTACTGTATTTGCATTGAGCATCACACTTGAAGCATTGGCATCAGTTCCGTCTTTAAAAACATCTGTTAACATGCTTCCATTTTCAAGTGTAATTTCAAGATTTGAAAAGTTGATAATTCCGTTGGTGAAATTATCTATAGAAGCTTGACCACTCAATGAAAAATCTCCTCGACCATCAGTTGCAGGGTCTGGGAAACCAAAGAAGTAAGTGTTTGCTAAGTTAATTCTTGCACCGTCTCTAAAGTCTGCCAATTCAGTATTTGAAGCTCCTTTTACAGAACCATTTCTAATCGTATGTGCAGCAAGGGCTGATCCTTCTGGACCATCAATTTCAAGTGCGTGGTCTGTGGTTTCTCCCGCAATAACGATGAAATTATCTAATGTTCCGCTCCATGCTTGGTCTGTGTCTAAGGCGTCATCACCAGCATTCCAAACAATTGCATTTTTCACATTCACGGAACCGCCAAACCACTCTATTCCGTCATCTTGGTTTGAAACCACTTCTATGTTTTCGACAACTGTTCCATTACCTACTCCACCAAGTGTCAATCCATTAATTTCGTTTCCTTCTCCAATATTTGCTCCTCCATGACGAATAGAAATATATTTTAAAACTCCTGAATTATCTGTTGCATCAGAACCTCCGTACAATCCATTTTGGTCAGATGGCGGAATTCCTTCAATTTGTACCGATGGATTATCTGCTGAAATTGGCGCGTTTCCTAAAACGATTAACCCTCCCCAAAGTCCATCTAAGTCAGCACTCATGTTTGGACTATCAATTTGTCCTGGTTGAATTTCGTCGGCTATTGTGGTAAAAATAATCGGTGAAGTTGCGTTTCCTTCTGCCATTAACTTTCCTCCTCTTGCGATAATTAAAGCGGTGGCATTTGGACCTGTACCCACTTCACCTTTAATTATCGTTCCTGGCTCTATTGTTAAAGTTACTCCTGACAGAACAGTAACTCGTGTATTTAAAACATAGACTTTGTCATTTGTCCACGTAGTATTTTCTGAAATATTTTCTGAAACAATTATTGTAGAACCATCATTTATTACTTCTTCGTATTTACACGAACCATCGTCTTTTTTAGCTTCTTCGCTATAATTAATTGCTGTTTCATCTGTACATCCTTCTTTCTTACAAGATGTAGTTGCTAGTGTGAGTGTTGCCAAGACCAATAAGCCGCCTACTCTTAATTTTTTAGTTTTCATTTTTCGTTCTTTAATTATTTAGAACAAAGGTGCGGATGAAAAACGCTTTTCCTTTTAAGGGTAAATTAAAGCTATATTAAATTGATGTTAAGAGGGCTTGAGTATTCAATATTGAGTATTTTAATGCCTCCATTATCACTCAACTAATCTCTGGATAGTGTTAAAAGACCAGATGAACTCTACAAATAAGGGAAGTTTGAATGTCGATTGACTGCAAGTGGAAATGCTTTTTCAGGTGGATTGGGGCTTAGATATTGGGGATTTCCTTCGTATTTAGATAGGTGAATACAATTCGTTCGTACCAGTTTAAGGGCTTCAAGGCATACGCAAAAGTAGGAGCTATTATTATTTTTAAATTTGGTACAAGCGTGAATAAGGAAGCGCTAGGACCAATCACTATCTAAAGGTTAAAGACAATCATTTTAGTAAGTGTACAAATTCTTGTTTTCAATCCACAACAGGTTGCTGCTTTGAGCTTTAATTTGAACCCAAGTGCTATCTTTAAAATACTTCTTGATTTCCAATCGACTCCCTGGATCAACTTCATTTTGAATTTGGACTCCATTTGGAGAGATATAAAAAGGAACATCCACAGCTTTCATAATTCCGTAGCGTTCTTCGTTATAATGCTTGTTTATGGAATTTACACCATAAAAAGAAACTAAAAAAAGCAATATTGCGGGTGCAATTAAACGCAAACACCATTTTCTAAGTTTCGACTTTTTCTTTGTCAGGATATTAAAAATAAGCAAGCCCAGAAAAGAGGAGGTAACTATCGCTAAAACGCTCCAAGTTGTAGCACCAAAACCAAGTATAAGGCGTTCATGCCATGGGTAGGGATGTTCCCAAAGATTATTTTGACTTAGCTTTTGTGAAGCAAACTTCGCATTAAACTGTGCGTCACCGCTCAGGGGTTTGTACTTCAATGAAGATTCAAAAGCCCATTTTGCTTTACTCCATTCTCCCAAGCTACCAGAAGCTACTCCAAGATTATAAAATGCAGAAAAAGAGGGTTGTTTCTCTGCGTCCTTCAAAAATCCCATTTGTGCTTTTTTGAAGTCTTTCTTCATTATATTATCCAAGCCCTCCTCGAACAAAGAGTCGATGGCTAGACTACTAAACGAAACTAAAAAAACCAATATAAATGATACTGTATTTCTCATTCTTCAAATGATTTTACGATGAACTCCACTTCATCTTTCAAAAGTGTAACATCAGAATTTTCAATTTTCCCTCCGTATTTAATCTCATCTAACTCATTGAACACATAAATTATTTTATCGAAGATTGTTTCTGGAAGTTCGTCAGGCACCTTATTTTTCAGAAAGTCTCTAGAAATCTCACCGTTATTCACTTTAAATTCACTGGCTAAAAACCGAACTAATAAACGGGTTAGCTCATTAATTTTATCTGAATTATTATTCTCTTCTCTCAATTTCCCAATTCCAGCCAGCGCTTCGTATCTGTGCTGTGTTGACATTTTTTTGGTGATGGTATTCTCTACTTTTTCCTTTCTAATGCGCACACCTAAACCTAAAAAGAGACCTAACATAATTGGTGAGAAAATTAAAACTGCGCCCTTCCAACCGCAGAACAATGGATTGGTAGAACGATCTACACCAATTTTATCTGTAATATAAGGTTGCATACTTGGTTCTCTTACCTCCTCTCGTTTGGGTTTTGGAAGTGGAATAACCTCCTCACCATTAGATTTGATATTTAGGGTTTTTACGCTGCACTCAGCAAGCTCGTACTTTTCCGTCTTGGGGTTAAAATAAGCAATCTTTATCGGATTAATCTGAATATTTCCAGCGCGATTGGCTTGAATATAGTAAGTAAAAGATTTGCTACCTTCCGAACCTCTAGAAGAGTAAACAATTGAATCTACAACTTCTGCATCGCCATAAAAAACAAGTCCACTTGGTAAGTAAATTTTTGGTTTTTCAATATTATGTAAATTTCCTGTTCCGCTCACCTTTACTCGAAGTTCAACCACCTTTCCTTGATCCAATCGGGTATTGGAAAGATGTGCAGAAATACCAAACTTCCCTACTCCTCCTATAAAATGTTTAGGTATTCCTGTTGGTAGTGGTTTGATGGTTACCGCTGCTTCATTAGAAACAATTTTGGCTCTTTCGGGATAATTGGTGCGTGGATCGTTATACAAAAGAACAGATTGAAAAGGTTTTATTGCATAAGTCCCAATCTTTTCAGGGAAAATAACTTGCTTTCCAATTCTGAATGTTTGAATATTCTTTCCGTTTATTACGTCATAAGAGCTGTTGGTCTGATTTGGATTACCAATCACGTGATCATCAGATGGCCCATCAAACTCAAATGGTTTAAAGCCTTGCACCTCTAACACCTCAACTTGGGAATAAACTTTCCCTTCTAATACAAGCGGCTCGCCCTCCCAAAGCTCTTTTTTGGATTGTTGTATTGTTCCGAAAATCATTCGGTGCATGTTCTTACTTGGGTCCTCGCTGATCATGTTCTGACGCTTAATGACCTTTACTTTGTGAGATTCGGACGAAAACTCACCGTTCCTTGTAATTATTTTTGCGGGACCAATTTCATAGGTTCCAACACCTTCAAAATATCCGGTGAAAGATTGGTAATGAAAACGAACAGATTGTTGTTTTCCATCTATAATTACAAAAGAAGAAGACATCCCTGACTGAACCGCACCCGACTGGATAAATTCATCGGGTAGTTTCATGTCTAACTGGCCGTCAATATTTCTTTTTATCGTTATAGCAATAGACTGGCCACTTTCGACAGTTTTTGGATTTATCTCCAACTCTACTATGGGTTGTTGTGCAAAACTGAAACCAATAGTGTAAAACAAAATGATATGTAAGATAAATGCCCTTACCATCTTTTTCCTGATTTAATTTGTTCTTGGTTCTGACCAGATTCTGCCCCTCGCACCTTCTTTTTCGTTTGCATTTCTTGCTTCAACAAATCTTCTAATAAGCGTTCCGTTTTACGGTCAGACAATTTTGATTCTGGTTTGGCTTCTGATTGTTCATTTGGGTTTCCTCCCTTCGGCGTAGGATTTTGATTCTGGCTTTCATTTTTTTCTCCTTCACGTCCTTCCTCTCCCTTCTGGGACTGTTCACTTTCTTGAGAATTCTGTTTGTTTTGCTGATCTTCGTTCGCCTTTTGATTTTCCTGATTCTGTTTTTTTTGTTGTTCTTCTTGAATCTTCAATCTTCTTTGTGCCTCGGCGAGATTGTACCTTGTTTTATCATCGTTAGCGTTTCCGCGTAAAGACTGCTTGTAACTTTCAATGGCCTCTTTATACTTTTTCGCCTTCATTTGACTATTTCCAAGGTTGTGCCAATTTTTAGCCTTTAAGGTGGGATCTGTCTTTTTGGAAGCAGCTGCACGAAAGGCCTTTTCCGCCATTTCAAAGTCTTCGTTTCTGTAGGCGGCATTTCCTATATCTTGAGACAAATCAATATGACTTGGGGCCAACTTTTGAGCCTCTAATAAGGCACTATATGCTTTATCAAATTGTTTTTCTTGATAGTATTTTTTACCCAAACGCAAAGAATCTTCCCATGACTGCCCTATTGAGAACCCTGTCATTAAGAAAACTAAAGCAATAAGTAAAAAATTACGCATTATTTGTTTTTTTGTTTGATCGTGGAACAGATTCAACGAAAAATAAAATCAGTATCGATAAAATTGCGAATGATAAAGGCCATTGATATCTATTCTCTTTCACTTTGAAGTCCAAATTTACGGTGTTAGAAGCTGATGTGCTGTTAATTTGAGTTAAAAGTTTAGAAACGTTCGGAAAAGAATCATTGGACAACATTACCTTACCTTTTAGCTTTTTAGAAATCTCCTCAAGCATGGCTAAATCAACTTTTGAAATAACAGATCTTCCCAAATCGTCTTTTAATGAAACGGAGTTGGGCGCATCACTTCGTGGAACAATTCCTCCCTCCTGAGTACCAATCCCTAAAATTAAAACGTCAATATTTTTCTTTCTAATCGCTGCATAAGCTTCTTTCATACCTCCTTCATGGTCTTCACCGTCTGTAATTAAAACCAAGACTTTTTTAGCTTCTTGTTTAGAGAAAAATCGACTTGATTCTTCTAGAGCTGCGGCTATATTTGTTCCTTGATTAGAAATAAAATTAGTATTTAGCTCATCAACATACATTTTGACAGCCTCCTTGTCCGCGGTTAAAGGTAATTGAGGATAGGCGTTTCCTGCAAAAATCAACAAACCAACACGCGACGATGTGGATTGATTAACCAACTGATTCATTGCTCTTTTTGCCACTTCCAACCTGGTTTCTCCGCCTTTAATATCTCGGGTATTCATGGAGTTAGAGATATCAACAGCAAAGATCATTTCCACTCCATTGCTTTGTCCTTTTACGTTCTTTTTACCCAAGGCGGGCTGCATCAAGGCGAAAACAGCAAAAACCACTGCATTCCTTATAAAAAAATACCTCCAAAACACTTTTTTGGTATAAACAGGCTTCAGAAAAGTATGTAGTGTTTTTAAACTTCCAATGTTTTCCACCAATTGATTCCTTCTATACAATTGAAAATAGAAAACAGCAACGATGAGCGGCAGCAAGAGAAACCACCAAACGTAATTTGGGGCAATAAAGGATATTCTCTCCGCAGCAGAATCTGGGGAAAAAACTCCAAATATTCTCAAAAACTGCCAGGTAATGAACCAAAAAAGTAATTCAAACCCCAGTACTAATCCCGTAAAGAATGGCAAACGATAGCGATATCTTAGTTTTCTTTTAGGCATTTTTCTTTAATAATAACTGTTCTGTAACAAAACCTACAAAAATAAATAGCAGTCCAAATAAAAGGAAGTTTTTAGGCTCATAGGGTGGTTCTCTTTTCGTTGTATTATTTACCATTTTTCGTGTTTCCATTTCGTCGATGGTATCGTAAATAGACCTTAAAGAGTTTTTATCGGTTGCCCGAAAATACGCACCTCCAGTAGACTTTGCTATTTCCTCTAACAAGTCTTCATCAATATTAACTTGAGTTTCTCGGTAAATTTGACCAAACGGGGTGTTAATTGGCATTTTTACGATTCCTTTCTTTCCAACACCGATGGTATAAACTGTTATTCCTTTATTTTTCGCCAACTCAGCAGCAGATAAAGGAGACAATTCTCCCCGGTTTGAATCTCCGTCTGTTAGGAGTATAATTACTTTAGAAGTGATAGTATCGCTTCTTAATCGTGCAACGGCTGTTCCCAAACCTGTCCCAATCGCAGTTCCGGGCTCCATTTTACCCGACTGAATTTCATCAATAGTTTGCTTCAAGTAGTCGTAATTCCTTGTAGGCGGACAAGCCGTGTATGCTTCTCCTTCAAAAACCACAAATCCAATCCTGTCAGAAGTTCTTCCATCCACGAATTCCTTTGCTACTTCTTTGGCTGCCTCCAATCTGTTGGGCAAAAAATCAGTAGCCAACATACTCAAAGAGACATCCATTGAAATCATGATATCTATACCGTCATCATATTGATTATTGTTGTCATTTGAAAACGGCGAAACTGGCAAAGCCATCGCTAAAATGAACAAGGACAGACCTATTCCAAGAAAAGTGTAAATGGTTAAAACCAACCATTTAATTGGTTTGAACTCGATGTTTTTTAACTGACTCAATGGTTGAGAGAACTTGTAAACACCTTCGCTTTTCTCTAGTTTATTGTACCTAAAAAAAAGAAGTACAGGAACCAGCAGAAGTAGCCACAACCAATGTGGAGCGAAGAATTGATACTCCCAAATATTGATATTGAAGAACAAACTATTTTTCATTGACCTCGTCTAAATCAACTATTTCATTTACTACTTTTCTTGCATCATTGGTCACGCTCATAATCTCATTTAATTCTGGAGTAGATTTCGCAAATTTCACCATATCTGATTGCATTAACAATTGGCGTGTCAAAAGTATTTTTTCTTTATCTAGACCATTTCTTGCCAACACAATTTCAATTTCGGATGTCGTTTTATCCATTATTTGAATTTGATAATGTGATGCAAAAAATCTTCGTAAAATCACCGACAAATTGTAATAGTATTCCTTTAAATCAGACTCGTAGCCCTTAGCCTTTTCAAGGTCATCTATTTTCGCCAACGTTCTCTCTCTCAAACTTAAGGGAGTAGGCTCTTTTCGCGCGTTTCTTAGGAGAAGAAGTCCTATCGCTATTAGCACTACCGAAGCAATAGCAAGCCACCACCAATGCTTTTCTAAAAATAAATAAATAGGGTTTTTCTCAGGAAGAGATGTAAAGACTTCATTTATATCATAAATTGGTTTTGTACCATCTATGGCAGGACTCAGAACATGAATTAATCCTGCCGGAAAAACATGCATACTATCCTTAATTGAGATGACCTCTGGCGGAATAATGACGTAAGCACTGTCCCAAGCCACGAGTTTGTATTTCCCTTTCCAAATAAACTCATCTCCTTCTTGATATACAGTGTCCTCGAAAGGAGCGCTTATTTCAATTTCATAAGAACTGTTTACCTCATCAGTTTGACTGTTTTGGCTGTTTTTTCCAGGAAAAAAATCGTTGTAGTCAAAATAGACAATACTATCCAATTCCACCTCGCTAATTACGGAATAGGTCAATGTAAAAGGTTCACCAATAAGCACTTCTTCTTTGTCTAGATTAAGGTTTAATTTTTGACCAAAGGAAAATGATATCCAAAATAAAAAAATGATATGTAAGCTCCACCTCATCATCTACTTCGGGTTAAAAAGAGTTTACTTAATTCAGCCAAATATTTCCCATCGGTGGATAGAGAAGCATAATCAACACCTGCCTTTCTGAACTTAGTATTCAAATCCTTTTGACACTCTACAAATCGGTTAGTGTAATTTTCTCTCACTTTTTTCGAGCTTGTGTTCACCCATCTGATGACTTCTTTTTCTGCATCAAACATTTTAATTAATCCTAAATTAGGCAATTCTTTTTCCGCCGGATCAAATAATCTTAGTGCCACCATATCGTGCTTTCTATTGGCGATTTTTAATCCTTCGAAATAATCATTTTCGTCATAAAAATCACTGATTAAAAAGCAAATACTGCGTTTTTTCACGACGTTTCTAAAGAATTTTAAACCTTCGTTTAAGTGTGTCGCTTTACTTTTAGGAGTGTACAAAATTAACTCTCGCAAAATCATCAAAGCATGTGATCGGCCTTTTTTAGGAGGAATAAACTTTTCGACATGATCGGAAACGAAAATTGCCCCCACCTTATCATTGTTTGCTATTGCTGAAAAAGCAAGAACTGCAGCAACTTCCAGCATTAATTCCCTTTTAGATTTCGTTTTAGTTCCAAAGTTATTTGAACCTGATATATCCAAAACCATAAATACAGAAAGCTCTCTCTCTTCCTCGAAAACTTTAACAAAAGGCTCATTAAATCTAGCGGTAACGTTCCAATCTATACTTCTAACATCATCACCGAATTGATAGTTTTTCACTTCTGAAAAGGTCATTCCCCTACCTTTAAAAGCAGAATTGTATTCACCCGAGAACACCTGCTTGGTGAGACCGCGCGTTTTCAGTTCAATTTCTCGTACTTTTTTCAGAAGCTCTTTTGTTTCCATCTAACCTGTAAATTAAGGAACCTCTACCCTTGCTAAGACCTTTTCAATAATTGCTTTAGCATCTACGCCTTCCGCTTCTGCTTCGTAAGTTAGACCCAATCTGTGCTGTATCACATCCACCGCTATGCTTCTTATGTCTTCTGGAATTACATAAGCACGCCCTTGTAAAAATGCGTTTGCTTTCGCTGCTAATGCCAAATTAATACTCGCTCTAGGAGAGGCTCCAAAAGAAATTAAAGGTGTTAAATTGGTAAGATCATATTTTTCAGGATCTCTAGTTGCGAAAACAATATCTATAATGTATTTTTCAATTTTCTCATCCAAATAAACTCCTCTGACCAATTCTCTCAACCGCAGAATATCATCTGGTTTCACCACAGCTTTTGCTTTGTTTAAACCTTCTTTCCTCACATTACTGCGTAAGATTTGCATTTCCTCTTCTGGCGTTGGATAATCCAATTGCACTTTCAACATAAATCTATCCACTTGCGCTTCTGGTAAAGGATAAGTTCCTTCTTGCTCAATTGGGTTTTGTGTGGCCATCACCAAGAATGGTCGAGGTAATTTAAATGTTTCATCGCCAATAGTGACTTGTCTTTCTTGCATGGCTTCTAATAAAGCAGATTGCACTTTTGCTGGCGCTCTATTGATCTCATCAGCCAAAATAAAATTGGCAAATATTGGACCTTTGGTAACAGAAAACTCTTGGGTCTTTTGATTGTAAATTTGTGTTCCCGTGACATCGGCAGGCAATAAATCAGGCGTGAATTGAACACGACTAAACACTCCTCCGATTACATCAGCCAAAGTATTAATTGCTAAGGTTTTTGCCAAGCCAGGAACCCCTTCTAGCAAAATATGTCCATCTGCTAAAAGTGCAATTAAAAGGCGCTCCAACATTTTATCTTGACCTACAATCACACTCGACAACCCCCTATTAATCATATCGATAAGCGGAGTTTCGTTCTGAATTTTCTCTGTCAATTGACGAATTGAATCAGCGGGTGTGATTGAGGATGATGTATTTTCTTCCATAATAATTTGTTCTGAAATACAAAGATGTTCATTGTTAAGGCAAGGTCAATCTGTAGGATGTTAAATATTGTTAAGCCCTTGAATCGTTAAGGATTAGAAGAAATTGGGAGATTTTTAGTTGTATTGATTTTCATTCTTATCACAACATGAAATTTTATGATTTTTAAACAATTTCCAGCTCAGCAAATGTTCAATTTTCATTAATTTCGAAAATACGTGAATCTTCAATTATATACAATTCTACACTACATGACAAAAATATAACTAATTAAAAATCAGTAAAATAAGCATGGAAACACTTGTTTAAAAGACTGGTATTCAGTATCTTAGATGAATAACTCCACTCATTTATCTATGAAAAAGAATACCAGTCCTGAGAGTAAAACTAATCAATTATCTAGTCTTTTAAAAGAGCAAGTTGAAAATAATGGTGCTAAACTCAACAAAGCGAGGCTAAAACTTATGTCA
>NZ_QFRJ01000007.1 GCF_003143775.1 Brumimicrobium oceani
ACTAAAACTTCTTTTATATCAAAATACTTTATAAGCTCCTCAGGTAAAACATGAGATATTAAGGATGAGTTCATCGATGTTTTTAGTAGGTAAAATTAATCAAATCCCCTTAAAATTCACATGACCCGAAAAAATCTACCTTGTCTATCATAGACTTAAAACGATTGATTTTACTGATCAAACAAAAAAACGCTCAATATTTCTACTGAGCGTTTCCTTTTAAAAGGGGTTCAATTTTTATTTTTTGGCAATATCTCCAACCAATCCTTCCCATCCTACTAGGTGCATTCTAATGCTCCCCACTGGAATTTTAGCTTTTACTAAAACGGGAATCCTGTTGGCATCATTGGTTACCCAAAACTCTACATCATCTGGGTCTTCAAAGTATCTTCCCTCTTGCACCACAGGTTGAAACTTTAAACATTCAAATGTTCCTTTACGAATGCTAACATCTTCTTTTCCTACATATCTCACTTTTAAAGGAAATATTTCCTCATCCATAAAAACTTTAAATTCAGAAATTTCTCCCACTCGCATACTAGAAAAATCCAGTGTTCGGGCATAATAAAAAGATGAAATCATATCTTGGATTCCCATGGGAACTTTAAAAGACTTTCCTTTTTCAGTAATTACTTTTTGTTTGTCCTGCTTAAAGACATATTCTTGCTCTTTTTCGTAACCACCTTCATTAATATCGCGAACAAACAACCACGGAAAAACACCTTCTTTATCGACATAAGATTCATAAACATCTTCTACTTTATAAAACCAGTTGAATGCGCCGAGTGTTTTACCTTCACCTTTTACGTGGTATAGAGGCCTTCCATTTGCTCCTTTTTTATAGGTTTCTTTTACTGTTAAAATAGCTTCGCCAGCATCCACAATTCCGTAGCTAATTCTATAAGTTAATTTTTCTCCACTCGTAAAACTTTTACTTTGAACTTTGGGATAATAAATTTTCGTTGAGCTAGTCATTCCAACTAGCAATGCCGACATTATAAGTATTGAAATAATTGTTTTCATAGCTTTTAAATTTGATTCAATGCACAAGAAGCAAAAAACTTGCCACACTACTTTTTCAAGTTTTTTTTACTAATTTCAAAAAATGTAATTTATTGAATGAAAAATGAAGTGTAACAAGTCTAAAAACGATTTTAAAGCGGAGATAGTATGTGGATAGCTTGGTGGGCAATACAAATTATATATGCAGTAATTGTAATCGCAGTTTCCATTCGTATTATTTATGATACACAAAGTTCATCAAAAACGCTTGCTTATTTATTGTTTGTGATTTTGGTTCCTGTTCTTGGTATAATCTTCTATTTGTCCATAGGAATTAACTACAGGAAACGAAAAATGTACTCCAAAAAGCTCATAAAAGATGCGGAGCTGTCTGCAAAGTTAAAAAATCAGGTTTTAGAGTATGCCAAATCAACTTACATGAATTCCAAACCTTTATTAAAGGATTACAAGAAGTTGATAAACATGATCACAACGGATACTTCGAGCAGTATATCCGATAACAATAGAGTGAAATTGCTGCTAAATGGCGAGAAAATGTTTCCAGAAGCATTGGAATCGATGAGCAATGCTAAACACCACATTCATATTCAATTTTATATTTTTGAAAATGACATAATCGGAAATCAAATTGTAGACTTGTTGATTGAAAAAGCACAGGAAGGTGTAGAGGTGAGGTTTATCTATGACGATTTTGGAAGTAAAGCGGTAAGGGGAAAATTGCACAAAAAAATGGAAGCCGGTGGAGTAAAAGTTTTTCCTTTTTCTAAGATCGTATTCATTTACTTGGCCAATCGAATGAATTATAGAAACCACAGAAAGATAATTATTGTGGATGGGAAAGAGGCCTTTGTAGGCGGAATTAATGTGAGCGATAAATACATCAATCATCCTGAGGCTCATCAAATGTACTGGCGAGATACGCATATTCAATTGAACGGACATTCTGTATATTTCCTGCAACATACTTTTTTGTGTGATTGGAACTTTTGTGCAAATGACGAGGTAACACCGAGCGATAAGTATTTCCCCCCACCGGAGAGCTTCACCTTGAATGATAATAAAATTGTACAGATTGTTGCCAGTGGACCAGATTCTCCAACACCAACTATCCTCTATTCTTTATTGCAAGCTATCAATTTGGCCAAAGAAGAGGTGCTAATTACAACGCCTTATTTTATACCGGGAGAAAGTATGATAGAGGCAATAGCAGTGGCTGCTTTAGGTGGTGTTAAAATAAAATTACTCGTTCCAGGAAAGTCCGATTCAAAAATAGTAAGTATAGCCTCCCGCTTTTATTTTAGTGAATTATTGAGGGCAGGTGTTGAAATTTACCTTTACCAAAAAGGCTTTGTGCATGCAAAAACAATGGTAGTTGATGATAGGGTTGCAATAGTGGGAACAGCAAATATGGATTATAGAAGTTTTGATCTTAATTTTGAGGTAAACGCGATTGTCTACGATGAAGAAACAACAGCAGAGCTAAAAGCTGCTTTTTATCAAGACCTTCAAGAATCAGAAAAAATTATTCCTGAAGAATGGTATAATCGTTCCAAAAGAGCGAAGCTGTTGGAGAGAACTGTGAGACTAGGCTCTCCATTACTCTAATTGTTTTAATCGCTTATCGGATACTTCGCCGTAAATTTATCGAATCAAGCATTCCATTCCGCGGCGAACTGACAAGCTTCTTCGAAAGTTTTTATTGATGACCAATTGAAAAAGAGATTCGTGTAGGATAATCTTAGTCTTGGGGCGTATTCAAACGAGATTAAGATTTCTACGGTCGCAGGCTATTTTAAGATGATGATAAAAAGAAAAGCAGTGAAAACTTCACTGCTTTATCTAAATAGTGCCTGAACGGAAACACATCAAAAATAAACTATTTTAAATGCCTATCCGATACTTTACCAGTAAATATGTCTAAGCCAACCATAATTTGATTCAGCGGTAAACTAACAAGATCCTTCGCAAATTTCTATTTCCAACCAGTTGAAAAAAGAAATCCGCTTCAGGATGACATTAAGCTTTTCCCCTCTCACTTGCTTCCCAGCGCCTACAACTGTCATCCTGATCAGGGTTGAAAATTAAGATTTTCAACCCTGGAAGGATCTGGCCTGGTTAATAGAGAGTACTTTTTATTAGTGTAGTAAATTAAATAGCTGGTAAAGTTCCCGATAAGCATTCTAAATTATAAAATTCGTCTGTTTCCGACCAAGCACTAAATGTTTAAAACCTTAATCTCTTCTTGGGGATTTCCCTCTGGAATTGTTCCCTTTTTTTCCCTGTGGTCTTCTTCCTCTTCCACCGCCTCCACCACGGCCACGTTGTTGTGGATTTGCAGGCTTAACAGATTTATCTTCTATTTCTTCCTCTACCTCAGGATGAGCTTGCATTACAGGAACTTTCTGTTTTATTAGTTTTTCAATTCCTCTCAAAAAGGCGCGTTCATCATTGGCACAGAAAGATAGAGCAATACCGCTTGCGTGAGCACGACCTGTTCGTCCAATTCTATGGACATAAGTTTCTGCCACATTGGGCAACTCGTAGTTAATCACTAAAGATAAGTCATCAACATCAATTCCTCTTGCTGCAATATCTGTAGCAATCAATACTTGAATAGATCCCTCTTTGAATCCACCTAAGGCTGCTTCTCGTTGTGGTTGTGACTTATTTCCGTGAATCGCGGCAGATTTTATACCTGCCTTATCCAGTTTTTTTACGATTTTATTCGCTCCATGTTTAGTGCGCGAAAAAACCAAAACAGATTCTCCTGGACGTTCTTTAATCAGGTGAGTTAAAAGCTCTACCTTATTCTCTTTACTCACAAAATAAACTCCTTGGTCTACTTTTTCAGCCGTTGCTTGTTGAGGCTTAATGGTAACTTGTTCAAACTCGCCCAAAATTTTCCTGGACAATTCAACAATTGATTTCGGCATGGTTGCAGAAAAGAAAAGCGATTGTCTTTTTGGAGGAAGTTTAGCAATTATTTTCTTGATGTCATGAATAAAACCCATGTCCAACATTTGGTCTGCTTCATCCAAAACAACAAAGTCTAAATCGCGAAAAGAAAGGTGACCCTGGTCTTCTAAATCAAGCAAACGACCTGGAGTAGCCACTAAAATATCGACACCTTGTTTAAGGCGAGCCACTTGTTTTGTTTGTTTTACACCTCCGTAAATCACTGTGGTTCTTAAACCCGTGTGTCTACCATAATTCTTAAAGCTTTCATCAATTTGAATGGCTAATTCACGCGTTGGAGTAACGACCAAAGCGCGAACTTTACGTTTTCCTTTCGAATGCGCATTAGCATTGTATAAATGATGTAAAATTGGAATTCCAAAAGCGGCAGTTTTACCTGTTCCGGTTTGTGCCACACCTAAAAGGTCTTTTCCCTTCAATAAGATAGGAATAGATTGTTCTTGAATGGGAGTTGGATTTTCGTAGCCTTCTTCTTCGAGGGCTTTTAATATAGGGTCGGCTAAGCCGAGTTGTTTAAATGTCATGTATTATATATAAGTTGCAAAGATACAATTTTAATGTTGAATTGTTAATGTTTAATTATTAACGCGATAGGGGTGTTTGTTGTAATGTTTAACTATTAATGTGGTAGGGGTTTTGTAATGGTCAAGGTTTAATTGTTATCGTGTTTTTTTGAATTCACCTGAGCTGAAAATCCGTGATTATCCCGATAACAAATGCGGGACAAGTTCCGCGTTCCATTATAGCGCAAACCATTTGCTAGGGAATGGAACTTAAATTATTTCACTACTGGTAAAATATCCTGATGGGCTTTTTGATTAAAAATGATAGCATTCTTCTATTAATTTTGCATGCCAAAACAGTTTTCGTCTCTTCAATATTCAATTAGTCTTTAGCAAACTTATTACCTGCCAAGCCTAACAAGCTGCGCGAAACACTGTGAATAATCACAAATGGCAGTGCTAAAATTCCAGAAATCATCATTCCTAATTCGTAAAATAAGGAGCTGTCTTTAAACTTATTTCCTTTCAATCTCGCTTGAAAAGCACTTACAGGGATTCCATACATGTTTCCTGCAATCATCACTTGACATGCAGCCAGAATAATTTCAGCTTTTTCCTCTCCATATTCTTCGACAATAGAATCGTAAGCATATTTTTTTGGTTTTCCTGTTTCATCTGCAAAATGTTGAGCAAAAACTATGGCCTTTGCCTCTTCAGGTCTTATAAAATTGTCTTTTCCACTTAAAAAACTGCTGATTTCTTCATTGCTCATCCCTTGCTTTAAGGCCATTTTTGTATGCTGATAGGAGCATGCTGCACAACCGTTTACTTCGGTTACCGCTAGTTGTAATCGCTCAACGAAATCTGGATGCAATAAAGCACTTTTCTTATTTTTTGATAAAATGGAAAATGCTCCTGCCGCATAAATAAAGGAGTTATACATTTGTGCAAAGCTAAATTTACGCTTAAACTCTGCCCTTGAACTTATTTCTTGAGGTATAGTGATGTCCTGTTTCATTTTTTTATTTTTTAATCGAGCCAACAGCGCAAGTTAAGCACAACAGGTGGAAAAGGGTGTAACAATAGTCACGTTGACTTGCTGAATTATTTCGTTTCCGTGAGTTGAAGATCATGTTTAGGATACTGTACACTTCTTTTTACCAAATTGTTAACATTTTTAAAACTGATAAAAATCAGCCTGATTTTAGCCTCTAAACTCTTTAGTAATGTCTAACTTAGAGGAAAAATTCACTATGAAGAACATAATATTACCAACAGATTTTTCTCACAATTCTTGGAACGCCATTGCTTATGCGGTGCAATTGTTTAAGAATGAAGAATGCAATTTTTTCTTGTTGAATACTTATAAGCTCACTGTTTACGGAGCTGAATTCACAGTTCAAAACCCAGCTGAATTTGGCTTATTAGAAACCATCAAAACAGCTTCAAAAGATGGGTTGGAAAAGATGAGTCGGCGAATTCAGGACTATTTCAAAAATCCAAAACACACCATAACACAAGTTTCTTCATTCAATTCTATTTCTGGTGCAACTGATGAATTGCAAAGAGAGCATAAAATTGATTTCATTGTAATGGGAACGAAAGGAGCAACTGGAGCGATGAAAGTTCTTTTCGGTTCAAACACGGTTGATGTACTAAACGATGCGAAATGTCCAACTTTGGCGATTCCTAACGATTTGGAATTTGAAACTCCAAAAAATATATTGTTTCCTTCCGATTACAAAATTGAGTTTAAAGAAAATCATTTAAAACCAATTCTTGATATCGCAACTCAGTACCAATCAAAAGTAAATAGTTTACACGTTTATTTTGAGCGAAAACTGAGTGTTAAACAGATTGAAAATAGAAATCTTTTGGAGGCTTACTTTGAGGGAACAGATTTTGAATTACACACCAAGGAGGATAAAAAGATTCCTGAAGTGGTAAAGTCCTTCCAAAAGGAACACAACATTAATTTATTGGTAATGATCAATAACAAACATTCCTTCTTTGAGAATTTATTTTTCAAGAACAAAATCAATGAAATAGGTTTTGATTTAGAAATTCCATTTTTGGTAATTCCTTCATAAGTAGAATAAATACAGTCTCTTAATTAGATCAAATTCGTGTTTTGGTTTAAAAAAACGCTTAAAAACAAATTATTAATTTGGTGTTAAGCGTTTTTTAAACTAACATCAGAGTATAAACGCTTAATGCCTGTTTAAATCCAATTTTCTCTGCTAAGCCTTTTCTCAATTCCTGATTCTTTACCACTTTAAAATGCCATTAAAATGACATATAATCGGGTAAAATTGACTTGCTTTATGGAGTGTTATCCTTAAGTTTGTTGGAATTAAGGAAATAATAGTTTTTAAATAAAATAGCTACGCTAATCATGAGAAAAGCAGCCAATAAAGCAGTTTACATTGCAACAACAGAGCCCAACAGCGGAAAATCTATCCTGTCCTTAGGATTGATGCAATTATTGTTGGGGAAAGCTTCAAAAGTGGGGTATTTCAGACCCATTATAGATGATTTCAAGGAAGGAAAAATCGATAATCACATCAATACTGTCATTCGTTATTTCAATTTAGATTTAAAATTTGAAGACGCTTTTGCCTATACCAGAAGTCAGTTTATTCGACTGAAAAATGACAACAAAGACGATGAAGTTATAGCTAAGATTATCGATAAATATAAGGCGGTTGAAGAACGTTTTGACTTCGTATTGGTGGAAGGAACCAGTTTTACAGGTGAAGGATCTATCGGAGAATTTGATATCAACGTTTTGATTGCCAAAAATCTTGGTGTTCCAGCCATTGTACTTGAGAGTGGAGTGGGAAAAACACTAAATGAATTGGTGGGAAACTTGCGCATGGCCTACGATACTTTTAGTGACAAAGGTGTTGAAGTACTATCAGTAATTGCCAATAAGGTGGAACAAGACAACATCACTTTGGTGACTGATGAATTAACAAAACATTTTCCTGCGAATGTAATCGTAAATGCCATTCCAGTGAATCCTGTTTTGGCAAATCCATCCATTAAAGAAATCGTTAAAGTTCTGGATGCTAAAGTTTTGTTTGGACACGATTTCATAAATAATCAAGCCGGATACTTTAGTGTTGGAGCCATGCAGTTGCCCAATTATTTGAATCATTTAAATAAGAATGACAGTTTGGTGATTACACCCGGAGATAGGGCAGACCTTATTCTTGGCGCTTTACAAGCCAATGTTTCAGATAATTACCCTAGTGTTTCTGGAATTGTGCTAACAGGAGGCTTAGTGCCGGCAGAGTCGATCAATAAATTGATCAAAGGACTGTCGGATGTTGTGCCTATTATTGCCGTAAATGGCGGGACTTTCGCTGTGGTAAACGCAATTGGGGCTATAAAATCTCAGATTTATGCCGAGAACACGCAAAAGATTGATACTTCAATTAAAGATTTTGAGAAATATGTGAAGGTGGATGAACTGATTGAGCGTTTAATCACTTTTGAAACAAAGGCAGTAACACCGAGAATGTTCCAATACAATTTGTTGAAAAAAGCAAAATCTAAAAAGAAGCATATTGTTTTGCCAGAAGGACTGGATGAACGCGTACTGAGGGCTACCAAACAATTAATCGATGTGGATGCCGCTGAACTTACTTTGCTTGGTGACAAAAAGAAAATTGCCGAAAAAATCACAGCCCTTGATTTGGAGCTAGATTTAGATAAAATAAACATCATTAATCCGGTAGCATCTGAATATTTTGAGGACTATGCAAACACGCTTTTCGAATTGCGTAAACACAAAAATGTTAATCTTGTGATGGCAAAAGATTTAATGGAAGATGTTTCTTACTTTGGATCAATGATGGTGTACAAAGGCGATGCCGATGGAATGGTCTCTGGGGCAATTCATACAACGCAACATACCATTCGTCCGGCCTTACAGTTTATTAAAACGAAACCAGATGCTTCAATAGTTTCCTCTGTGTTTTTTATGTGTTTAGAAGACCGGGTTTCAGTCTACGGAGATTGTGCCATAAATCCAAATCCAAATGCCGAGGAATTGGCGGAAATAGCTATTTCTTCTGCTGCAACGAGCGTAGCTTTTGACATAGATCCAAAAATTGCCATGTTGTCTTATTCTTCCGGATCTTCGGGAGTGGGAGAAGACGTGGAAAGAGTAAGGGAGGCAACTCAAATCGTAAAATCAAAACGACCAGATTTGAAAGTCGAAGGTCCAATTCAATACGACGCCGCGGTAGATATGAATGTTGGGAAATTAAAACTTCCAGAATCTGAGGTTGCCGGACAAGCCAATGTATTTATTTTTCCAGATTTGAATACAGGAAATAATACTTATAAAGCAGTCCAAAGAGAAACGAAAGCTTTGGCAATTGGACCCATTATTCAAGGGTTAAATAAACCGGTCAACGATTTAAGTAGAGGGTGTACCATCGAAGATATTTTCAATACGGTAGTTGTTACAGCTATTCAAGCGCAAGACATTTAAAATAATAGAATGAAGATTTTAATACTCAATTCAGGAAGTTCTTCCATAAAATTTCAATTGATTGAAATGCCATCGGAAGTATTGGTGTGTAGTGGATTATTGGAAAAAGTGGGCTCCGAAGACGCTATCGTAAATTATAAAAAAGACGGCGTCAATTTTAAACAAACAAAAGCGATTTTCAATTATAATGAGGGACTTCAAAATATAGCAGAGCTTTTATTGGACAGTGAGAATGGTGTAATAAAAACAAGGGATGAAATTGAAGTGATTGGTCACCGTGTCGTTCACGGAGGAAACTTGTTTTCAGCTACCACACTGATTACTCCTGAGGTGAAAACCGAAATTGAAAAATGTATTCCTTTGGCACCTTTGCATAATCCTGCGAATTTAGAGGGAATTGTTGTAGCAGAACAACGTTTTCCGAATGCTAAGCAAGTGGCTGTTTTTGATACTGCTTTTCATCAAACGATTCCAGAAAAAGCCAACAGATTTGCTATTCCTAAGAAATTGTTTGAAGATGAGGCAATTCAAGTTTATGGTTTCCATGGCATTAGTCATAAATATGTTTCAGAAAAAGCAAATGCATATTTAGGACTCGAAAAATCTAAAATCATCACGATTCATTTAGGAAATGGTTGCAGCATGACCGCAATAAAAGATGGATTAAGTATAGATCACAGTCTCGGGTTTACGCCTTCAAATGGTTTAATTATGGGAACGAGAAGTGGTGATATTGACCATGGGGTGTTGTTCTATTTAGTGAATACCTTGGGTTATTCTTTGGATGAGGTCAACAAATTGCTTACGAAAGAAAGTGGTATGCTGGGTCTCACGGGCTACAGTGATTTAAGAGATATTATTTCACAGGCTGAAAAAGGAGACAGAGATTGTGTTCTGGCTTTAGAAATGAATGCTTACCGCATTAAAAAATACATAGGATCTTATATTTCAGCGATGAATGGAGTGGATGCTATTGTTTTTACTGCTGGAATTGGGGAAAATGCTTCAATTATTCGTAAAAAAGCGTGTGAAGACATGGATTTCTTTGGTATTTCAATTGATGAAGACAAAAACGAACAAAATTCTAAAGAAATTAGAGAAATCAGTGAGGAGAATGCTAAGGTGAAGGTCATGGTGATTCCAACGAATGAGGAATTGGAGATTGCAAAGCAGGCGTATTTCTTAGTGGTGAATGGGTGATTTTTTGTGTTTTGCGTTTAGTTCTCCCACAGATTTGGCATATTATCGCGGAAGGGTTTGTGGGATGTTTTTCTCCCGCGGATTTCGCAGATTAGGGCAGAAGGGTTTGTTGAGGTGTTTTTCTCACGCGGATTCTTGTAGAAGTTTTTTGTCTTCAGCGTTTTAGGGTAAATAGTAATTACAATGAAAAAAGTATCTTTATTTCAAATTGTTTTATTGTGTATAGCAATTTTATTGATTGATATTGCTGCTTTTTATTGGCTGCAGGCGATTACTCAATTTATAGATTCTCCAATTTTACAAACTCTGATTAAGCTCCTTTTTTGGGTCTTTACCTTTGGGTTAATCACTTCTATTTTAGTGCTAAAAGTTACGCTAGATAAACTAAATCCCATCAGGAAACAAAGGTGGATTGGGCGTTTTTATGGTTTGGGAATTTTGTCTTTTGCACCAAAATTGATTTTTGTAGTGGTCATTTCATCACTCTATTTTACTAATTTTCTATTCTCCGAAAGAGCGTCTTTCTTAATTATAACGCTCGTTGGATTATTGTCTGGGTTTCTGCCTTTTTTCGTTATTCTTTACGGGATATTTAAGGCGCTTTATCGCTTTAAAGTTTATCATGAAACCATGGAATTTAGTCAGTTACCCAAATCTTTCGATGGATTAAAGATTGTTCAAATTTCAGATTTACATTTAGGAAGTTTTAATTCTGCTTTTAAAAAATTGGAACCTGCTATTGAGAAGATTAATTCATTAAATCCGGATTATATAGTTATCACAGGAGATTTAGTGAACAATTTTGCAGCAGAACTGCGGGGTTGGGATCATGTTTTTAATCAATTAAAAGCAACAGAAGGAAAATATGCTATTCTGGGAAATCACGATTATGGGGATTATAGCGAATGGAAATCACCCAAAGCAAAGCGAAAAAACTTTGAGTTGATTCAGTACTTTTTCAAGAAAATCGATTTTAAATTACTGATGAATGAAGCGGTAGTTCTTTCTAAAAATGATGAGGAAATAGCGTTAGTGGGAGTAGAAAACTGGGGTAAACCACCCTTCAAACAATATGGAGATTTAGAGAAATCTTTGGAGAAAGTCAAAAATATACCATTTAAAATATTGCTTTCTCATGATCCCACACACTGGACAGAAGAAGTAATTGATAGAACAGATGTTTCTTTAATGCTCGCGGGGCATACCCATGGAATGCAAGCTGGTTTTCAGTATAAAAATTTGAAATGGAGTCCGATAAAATACAAATTCAAACATTGGGCGGGTTTATACCAACACAAGGAACAATATTTATATGTGAATCGTGGTTTGGGTTGGTTGGGTTTTCCAGCAAGAATTGGAATGCGTCCTGAAATTACTTTGATAGAGTTGAAGAGTAATTAAATATTTTTATAGTCTAAACATTCTGTTATCCAAGGTTTTTTCTGAATTCTGTACTTTTCTTGTCAGGCTCAATTTCTTGAGCAGTCAAAGGGTATTCTATTTTATATTTCGCCAAAACTCTATTTTTTCATGAGTTTTGGCGGAATATGATTTTGTTGTACTCTCTAATTTGCTGGTTTATTGTCGCTAGATGTGGTTTTGAGTGAAGAAAATCACAGACAGAATGATTAAGATGGTCCAAAGGGCAGTTCGCATCCAGTTTTTAGTTCCCAGTTTTTCGCAAGCTTTCTCTATGGGTTTGTTGTTGTGGATACTAAAATGCAAAGGGACAAATATTTTAAATGTGGTTAGCCAAAGCACAACAATGATAACGCTGCTTGAAATCGTGTACCAATTTTGAGCTTGAATAAGTTGAAGAAGCGCGATAGAGATTTGTGAAAGCATTAAGGGCATAACAACAATTGAGAACCGTTGGGTATATTTTTGATGCCACACAAATAAGTTCTCCGCTGAAAAATGGACGAAACTTGGATAAATAACGAGTTGCACTATCCAAATAAGGACAAATAGTCCGAAATCGATAAGCAAGCGGAATAAGTCTAAAGTCATTAAAATATTTTTCTTTAAAATTAAATTGTTTCTACTCGGAAACAGACATGTCTTAAAATTAGTGTATGTTTCTGAAAAGCTTCAAATAGTATACAATGCAAAAGCGATCATTTTTGTTCATTCTAATGGGAAAAGAATTTCTCTTTATTCAAATTAATTTGTTCCAGTTTTTTTAATCTCAAAGCTTTGTTTTCCTCTAATTTTCTCATTTTCAAGTTGGATTAATGATTATTAACAAATAGAATGCTTTATTATGTTTAGTTTGGTATTAAAATTCAAAAGCAATGAAAAAACTAATATTTATGCCATTTTTATTGAGTGTGGTCTTCCTAAGCTCTTGTGTGAGTCAGAAGAAATATACAGCCTCTTTAAATCAAAATTCAACGCTTGAAACGCAATTGGCCAATTGTACCGAGGAGTTAAATGAGAGCAAAAACAAACGATTGATCTTAGAATCGGATTTATCGAATGAGCGAAATAAATCGCAAAATTTGAATCAACAATTAGAATATTTTAAAAGTACAAACTCTAATTTAATAGATCAGTTATCTGCGCTTTCTGTGGTAAGCCAGTCAGGTGCGGAAAGCATTAAAAAGTCTTTGGAGGCCTTAAACGAGCAAAATAAATACATTAAAGACTTAACGAGTTCCATGCAAAGAAAGGATTCGATTAACCTGTCTTTGGTAATGAATCTTAAACGTTCTTTAGATAATTTTGATGATGAAGACATTTCTATTGAGGTAAAGAAAGGAGTCGTGTACGTTTCAATTTCAGACAAAATGTTATTTAAATCTGGAAGTTACAGAGTAGGAACTCAAGCAGAGGAAGTGTTGGGGAAAATTGCAAAAATCATTAATGACCACAAAGAACTAGATGTTTTGGTCGAAGGACACACCGATAATGTTCCAATTTCAACAGATTGCATGACAGATAACTGGGATTTGAGCGCAAAAAGAGCGACTTCAATCGTGCGGTTAATGCAAAACAAATTCGCTGTTGATCCTGCAAGAATGACGGCTGGAGGACGTTCTGAGTATGTTCCAAAAATGTCAAACGAAACCGCAAAAGGAAAAGCAATTAACAGAAGAACAGAAATCATTATTTTACCAAAATTAGATCAATTCTTTAAATTGTTAGAGCCGCCAGTTTCTAAGAATTAACCTTCATTTTTATTTTATATCCCGCCATAACTACATTAAATAAAGAGTTTTGGCGGGATATGTTTTTTACCTCAATTTTATAGAACCTCCGTCAGCCATTACCGTTTGGCCAGTCATATATTGACTATCATCGCTTAAAAGGAAAGCAACAATTGGTGCTACATCTTTTTCCGGGTCACCAAATCTCTTCAGAGGGATTTTATCTTTGGATTCTTTGTATTGCTCTGGGAAATTTTCTTTCCAATGTTTTACACCATCTGTTAACGCCATGGGACAAACAACATTCACACGAATATTATCATTTGCCCATTCATTGGCAGCCACTCGACTTAATCCTCGAATTGCCTCTTTTGCTGCTGCGTAACTCGCTTGATTTTTTTGACCTTCTAACCCTGCTCCAGAACCAAAGTTTACGATTGCTCCACCATTCTTTGACAATTCCGAATAGGCAGATTTCATAAAATATAAAGTTGCATTCAGCCCAGTTCCAAAGGACAAAGCCCAATCTTCTTCCGTTAAGTCCATCAATGGTTTTTGTCGAGAAGCATGTGCGTTATTTACGAGACCCGTTAGTTTTCCAAATTTTGAAACAGCTAATTTTACTGCTTCTTCTGCCGTTGATTTTTTTGAAACGTCGCCTTTCATAAAAACTACTTTGGCAGGATTTTCCTCTTCCTTTTTCTTTCCTGCTTCATCGTTGATATCAACTGCTATAATTTTCGCCCCACGTTGAGCCAAAACATTCGTTATCGCACCACCAATTCCAGACGCGCCACCTGTTACGATAATGACTTGATTTTCTAAATTTTTCATATTGTGTTTTTTCAAATGCTCTCTACTTACCAAATGTGAGAGGTAAGCATATAAGATAGTCAAATTTTATGGCTTTTATGAGCTGGCCTTCACTTTGTGGTGGATTTTAGTGTTTTTTTGGAATTGTGGGGGAGGGGTGGCGATTTATGTTTCCTTGAAGGTTAAGTGCTCTGATAATCAATGGTACTTTACTAGAAAAAGCACTTGTTTTAATCCCCGAAAGTAGTAGCGAAGACTACAGTTATGGATGGAGTAGGGAAAGAGCTTCGCGCTAAACAATCGATGCTATTACCCGCTCACTGCATTATGGGCTTTCAGGACTGGAAACAAGAAGCGCAGGGCAAAAAGCCTACGTTGCCGAACTTTGTATAATGCACGAAAACAACTGAAAAATAAATAATTGTGGGCAAAAAAACGAATAGGATTCTTGTAGCAAAGCTTAGTTGAAAGCTAATCTTGTAATGGAAGAGTTTTTACTGAAACTTTAATAATCCAATGTGGTTACCCACGATCATATCGGTTCTTTATGACGAAAGTAACTATCTAAAAACCAATTATTGGAAGTGAAATTAACAAATAACGATAATCAAGAAGAGATTTAGTCGGAAGCCCGAGAACTCCTCGGTCGTTTAACTCCTTCGGAATGTAAGGTGTTATATATTATCGATTGAGGAAAGTTGCTTATCGATTATCATTCCGAAAACACCGAGTATTGAGGAGTCTCTTTTGTTGTTCGGAAAAATCTTTAATAACTCATATTAAACCAAACTCAAAGGTTTTAAATTGAAATTATTGGTAACTCTAAGAGGAATCAAATTATTCAATTTATAACAGTACTTTCTTCTATAAAAGTAAGGGGTTTTTATTAGATTTTTTCGTTGATTTTTAATTCATTTTATTAAACGCATTAAACAGGTCATCCTTTGTCAACAACTGCAAATCTTGCTCGTTTATAAAACTCATCATACTTAATCGCTGTGCTTGAGAGATTTTACACTCTTCAAATAACTTCCTCACCCATCTGGCATTTCCGAAAAATTCTGTTTTTGTATTGAGCTTCTCGCCGATGCGAGTTTGCAATAATGTATCTGCTTGTTGGTCTAATGTGTAAGACGACTTTTCAAGATAAAACATAAAAATCTCCTGTAGTTCCTTCTGATTAAAGTCTTTGAAAATATAATTTTTATTGAATCTAGACGGTAAACCTGGATTACTTTCCAAAAACTGTTTCATCGGTTCTTGATAACCAGCAACAATAACCACTAGGTTATCGCGATCGTCTTCCATTCGTTTGAGTAGAACCTCAATTACTTCTTGTCCAAAATCATTCCCACCTCTTGAAGTAAGTGCATACGCCTCATCAATAAACAGGACTCCATGCATGGCTTTGTCGATCAATTTATTGGTTTTTACTGCCGTTTGCCCAACAAATTCTGCAACAAGATCTTGTCGACTGGCTTCCACTAGCACTTCCTTTTTGATGATCCCCAGTGACTTATATTTCCTAGCTAGTAATCGCGCCACGGTAGTTTTTCCTGTACCTGGAGAACCCATGAAAACAGCGTGCATTCCTGCCATGTCAGTACTTAAACCACTTTCTTTTCGTCGTTTAAGGATTTCAATGTAGCGCGCCATTTCTTCGATTTCTTGCTTGATATTGTCTAAACCAATTAAGCCGTTCAGTTCAGACAATATGTCCGCTAGCGTCTCCTCATGGTATTCTTCGTATCCAAACTGATAACATTGTCTCAGATCAGGTAAATGAATTTGCCGTAACTCTTCATACGATAGTTGACTGCTGCCATTCGCGTTTTCAGCAATCTGTCTAAAACGTTGGCAACTAGTGATTTTCTGAAGTTTCTTCTGTTTAGTCTGTAAATATATTCATTTATGTAGTCTTGTAGTTTATCCCAATCGCAATAAGAATGCGTTCCTCTAAGCCAATTGTTGAAATTTCGTATTTGAATGTGTAATTCTTTGAAATTAGCATCATTACTAGATTTGCTTTAGTTTCTTATGTGTTTCTTTCAAAGGCTGGTAAGAAGCCCACCCGTCGGTTACTACATTAGCTTCTGTTGAAATATGATCTTCAAAAATTGACGCCCTGGCTGTTGTAAAGTAGTTTTTTCTATCTTTTTTTGAAAATTTCCCAGAACCTTCTGCAATGTTGAGAGTTACGCTAAATGAAGCTCGTCCCAATTGATCATTAGCGTAGCGGTCAAAGTTAATATCGAGAATTAAATCTTTACAGGAAGATTGAAATTGTTTCGCTTTTTATAAACGATTAGCTTTTGAAAATCAAACATGATATCTAGATTCTAAGTGGTTTATTCTTATGAAGATAAGGATTCTTTTTAAAAGAGAGATTCAATATTGTGGGTTTCTTTGGGGTGAAAGGCTTTTTCAGAGTGAGAAAGAGAGTGGGTGCAGAAATAAAAAACCAGAGGATAAACTTCGCTTTCGCTCTGTTTCTCACTCTGTGTAATCGGTGCTGGTTTTATGGAGTGAGGTACAAAAGAAAAAAGCAGAGTGCAATGAGCCCGCTGAGTAAATATTGTAAAACCAAAAATGGCAACTGATTTCTCAATTGCCATTTTAATGGTAGCGGGGACAGGACTCGAACCTATGACCTTCGGGTTATGAGCCCGACGAGCTACCAACTGCTCCACCCCGCAATATATCTTTGTGTAATTTTATCTAATTCGATGCGCTTGCGTTACGCTTTCCGTATTCAAACGGATTGCAAAGATACGGACATTTAATTGATTTCAAAATGTTTTAGTGAAATAATTTGACAATAAATCACAAAGACCTATACATTAAGTCTTTAAGAACAACCTATTTCTATTGAATTTTCCATGTTGCACCCTCTTTATCGTCTTTTATGACAATTTTCGCTTCATTCAATTTATCTCGAATGGCATCCGCTGTTGTCCAATCTTTGTTTTCTCTGGCTTGTTGTCGCATTTGAAGCACCAATTCCATCACTGTTTCCAGACTTTCATTGTTCCCTTCCTGCTCTTCTGAAAGTTCAGCTAAGCCCAAAATGTCAAATACAAATGCATTCAATTCCTTTGTTAATCTTTCTTTGTCAGTTGCAGAAATAGTTGCTTTTCCTGAATTTACAGCTTGAATATATTTCGCTGCATCAAATAAATGAGCTACTAAAACTGGTGTATTAAAATCATCATTCATCGCGGTGTAGAACTTCTGAATTAAAGCTTCAACATCAATGGATGATTTTTCACTGGTTTTAATTTCTTTTAAAACTTGTATTGCTTCCATTAAACGAAGGAAGCCTTTTTCTGAGGAGTTTAAAGCTTCTGCGCTAAAATCTAAAACACTCGCATAATGTGCTTGCATCATAAAGAAACGCACAACAATTGGGTGATACGCTCTTCCTAAAACCTCGTTGTTTCCTGAGAATAATTCTTCTGGAAGCAAAGTGTTTCCTGTTGATTTACTCATTTTCTTTCCGTTCAAGGTCAACATGTTAGCATGCATCCAATAATTTACAGGCTTTTCTCCCGTGGCTGCTGTTCCTTGTGCGATTTCACATTCATGATGTGGGAATTTTAAGTCCATTCCTCCTCCATGAATATCAAATTTTTCTCCCAAATATTTGGTGCTCATTGCAGAACATTCCAAGTGCCAACCCGGAAATCCTAAGCCCCAAGGCGAAGGCCACTTCATGATGTGTTCTGGTTTGGCATTTTTCCATAAAGCGAAATCAAGCGGAGACTTTTTCTCTTCTTGTCCATCGAGTGAACGTGTTCCAGCGACTAAATCTTCGATTCTGCGTTTTGAAAGTTCACCGTAATTATTGCTCTCATTATATTTTTCAACATCAAAGTAAACTGAACCATTGGCTTCGTAAGCAAATCCATTATCAATGATGTCTAAAATCATTTCGATTTGTTCTATAATATGCCCCGTAGCAGTTGGTTCTATGCTTGGTGGTAGATTATTAAATTGTTGCAATACTTTATGAAAATCTAAAGTATAACGCTGAACGATTTCCATGGGTTCCAATTGTTCCAATCTTGCTTTTTTTGCAATTTTATCTTCTCCTTCCTCCGCATCATTTTCAAGATGTCCAGCGTCAGTAATATTTCTTACGTAGCGTACTTTATAGCCTAAGTGCATTAAATAGCGATAAATAACATCAAAAGAAATAAAGGTACGACAGTTTCCCAAGTGAACATCACTGTAAACAGTTGGTCCACAAACGTAAAGTCCAACAAATCCATCTAGGATGGATGTGAATACTTCTTTTTCTCCAGTTAAACTGTTGTTTATTTTGAGTTCGTTTTCTTTATATAGCATTGGAAAATATTTTGAAATCTTTTAACTGCTAAATTACTAAATTTGGTACAGTAAAAGTAAATGCTAGAGCTCAATTATAAACCCTAGCATTTGAAATGAAATATTTAGAAATATCAATCATTTATATTTCTTATGGAAAGCTGATGTTATTTGTCAAACAAAAGTTTGGTGTCTACATTGTTAAGCATGATATTTACGATCTTTTTTAAGTCATATTCATGCTTCCAGCCCCAGTCTTTTTGAGCGCTTTCATCGTTAATTGATTCCGGCCATGAATCAGCAATTTGTTGTCTGAAATCTGGTTTGTAGTTCACTTTAAAATCTGGAATCTGATTCTTGATTTCTTCTTTTAGATCTTCCGGCGTAAAACTAATTCCACCTAAATTATAAGAATTGCGGATTTTAATTTTGCTTGCTGGAGCCTCCATTAATTCAACCGTGGCACGAACAGCGTCGTCCATATACATCATAGGAAGTGCAGTTTCTTCATTCACAAAACAAGTATATTCTGCATTTTGCTTTGCATGATAGAAAATATCAACGGCATAGTCTGTGGTTCCGCCTCCAGGAAGAGAAGTGTGTGAAATTAACCCAGGGTAACGAATACTGCGTACATCAACGCCGTATTTCTCATGATACCATGCGCACCATTGTTCCCCCGCTTGTTTGGATATTCCGTAAACTGTGCTCGGTTCCATTATGGTATGTTGTGGTGTGTTTCGCTTTGGAGTGGTTGGACCAAAAACAGCGATCGAACTCGGCCAGAATACTTTCTTAATGTGCCCGTCTTTTGCTAAGTCTAAAACATTGAATAACCCCTCCATGTTTAGTTTCCAAGCGAATTTTGGGTCTTTTTCAGCTGTTGCAGATAATAATGCAGCCAATAGGTACACATCGGTTATGTTTTCTTCTTTAACAATTGAAGACAATTTATCGTTATCAAGTACATCTAAAGCAACATAATTGGAGTTTTTTAAGGCTTTTGGACATTCTTCTTTAATATCGGAAGCCAAAACAGCTTCTTTGCCGAATTTCTCTTCCAATAATAGCACGAGTTCTGAACCAATTTGACCTCCTGCACCGATAACTAAAATCTTTTTCATAGTTTACTTTTTTCTAGTTACAAATATAAGTACTTGCCACGACTATAGAATTAAAGTTAGATACTTTTCTTTGTTTTAGGCTTTAGGCTGTATGCTTTACGCTGTATGCCATATGCTATTTGCTTTGTGGTTATAGCCTACGGCCTACCGCATAAAGCATGCCGCCTACAGCTTACCGCATAAAGCCTACCGCCCACAGCCTACCGCCCTAAATTCATCCACCAATCAGTCTTTGACTTAAACTATACATTTTACTTTTCAATATATTTATACGTTGATCAATTTGTATATAGGTTTTTTCATCAATGTAGCTAAGGTCTTTAGAAAGCAATATGAAATACTCTAATTCGTGAGCCGAACCTAAGGAATATTGTAGAAAACGATTAAATTCTTTATCAGATTGTCGTCCCGCTCCTTCGCTAATATTTGAAGGTATGGAATAGGCTGCTCTTTGCATTTGAGATATAATTTGAAATCGTTCCTTAGATGGGAATTCTTGGGTGATTTGATAAATGTTTAATGTTAAGGCGTGACTCAATTTCCAAATGTCATATTTTTTGAAATTCCTCATATTTAAAGTGATTATAGTTAATATATCCTCTCTAGATAAGCAAATATTTCATCTTTTAGGTTCAACATCCTTTTTTTTACAACTAGAATGGGGTTGATGTTTTACGCTGCATGCTATGCGCTTTATGCTTTATGCTATACGCGCTAGGCATACGGCCTAAAGCTTACAGCCTAAAGCCTACCGCCCAAAACCTGACCAAATTCGAATTCCTAATTAAAACATTCGTAATTCGTAATTGAATTATGTATATTTGTGTGAATTAAGAATTTCCTTTTTTATGAATTTATTCGAGAGTTTAAATACCAAAAGAAAAGCATTGTTGAAACGCGATCCAGAGTGATTTCGTTGTTAATCTTGAGTCCGCTAATAAATCACATCAATTCATTTTAAATTTAAATTTATGCCGTTTTATACAAAACTTGGTAAAATTCCTCATAAAAGACATACAACTTTTAAGAAAGAAGAAGGGGGTTATTACTATGAACAATTATTTGGAACAGAAGGTTTTAGTGGTACAGCCTCTTTAATCTATCATGTTCATCGCCCAACGATGGTGAAAGAGATAGGCAATACAATAGACCTTACTCCGCATGCAGCACTAGAAAAATCTGTTAGAAGTCAGATGCTTAGTGGGTTTAATGTAAGATCGGAGGAGGACTTCTTGAACAGCCGTAAAATCGTTATGTTTAATGATGATTTAAATATTGCGTTGGCTGCTCCTCAAAACTCTATGGAAGATTACTTCTATAAAAATGCGGATGCAGATGAAATGCTCTTCGTTCATGAAGGAACAGGAACATTGAAGACAATGCTGGGGAATATTCCTTTCGGACCCGGAGATTACTTAATTGTACCAAGAGGTATTATTTATCAAATTCATTTTGATGGAACAGAAAACCGCATGTTTATCGTGGAATCGTTTTCTCCAATGTACACGCCAAAAAGATATAGAAATGAGTTTGGACAATTGATGGAGCACTCGCCATTTTGTGAAAGAGATTTTAGAGCGCCAAGTGAACTAGAAACACATAATGCCAAGGGAGATTTCCTAATCAAAATTAAAAAGCAAAATGTACTGCATCATTTAACCTACGCTTCACATCCCTTTGATGTTGTAGGTTGGGATGGTTACAATTTTCCTTATGCGATTAACATCAAAGATTTTGAACCCATTACAGGACGCGTTCATTTACCACCACCAATTCATCAACAGTTTGAAGCCCATAACTTTGTAATCTGTTCATTTGTACCAAGAATGTACGATTACCACCCAGAAGCTGTTCCTGCACCTTATAATCACAGTAACATTGATTCAGATGAATTGCTTTACTACGTGGATGGAGACTTTATGTCAAGAAACCACATAGAAAAAGGGTTTATTTCCTTACACCCAATGGGAATTCCTCATGGACCACACCCAGGTGCAATGGAAAGAAGTATTGGTAAAACTGAAACTGGAGAAACTGCAGTAATGGTGGATACCTTTAAGCCACTAAAACTAACACAAACGGCATTGGATATTAGTGATCCTGATTACGTTTACAGTTGGTTAGAAGAGGAGGATAAATAGTTAAGTAAAGAATATAAAAACAATCATAAAAATATTGCAATGGCAAAAGATATTAAGAATGTAGAATACGGATTAGAAAAAATATTTGACGGAGCACAAGACTTTCTTCCTTTATTGGGAACAGATTATGTTGAGTTTTACGTGGGAAATGCAAAGCAAGCAGCTCACTTTTATAAAACAGCTTTCGGATTTCAATCTCATGCTTATGCAGGTTTAGAAACTGGTGTAAAAGACAAAGCTTCTTATGTTTTAAAACAAGACAAAATTAGAATTGTATTGACAACAGCTTTGAAAAGCGATTCAGAAATTGGAGAGCACGTAAAGAAACACGGTGACGGAGTAAAAATCGTTGCTTTATGGGTAGATGATGCGCGTAAATCTTACGAGGAAACAGTGAAAAGAGGAGCGAAATCTTACATGGAGCCCACTGTAGAAACAGACGAGCACGGAGAAGTTGTTCGCGCTGGAATTTATACTTACGGAGAGACAGTTCACATGTTTGTTGAGCGCAAGAACTACAAAGGAGAATTTCTACCAGGCTTTAGAAAGTGGGAGTCTGATTATAATCCAGAGCCTGTTGGATTGAAGTTCATCGACCACATGGTAGGAAACGTGGGTTGGAACGAAATGAATACTTGGGTAAAATGGTACGAAGATGTTATGGGCTTTGTTAACTTCCTTTCTTTCGATGACAAACAAATTACAACGGAATATTCAGCATTGATGTCTAAAGTAATGTCAAACGGAAATGGTCGTATCAAATTCCCAATTAACGAACCTGCTGAAGGAAAGAAAAAATCTCAAATTGAAGAGTATTTAGATTTCTATGAAGGTTCAGGAGTTCAGCATATTGCCGTGGCTACAGATGATATTTTAAAAACGGTTGCCGAAATGCGCAAAAGAGGAATTGAATTCTTAAGTACACCTCCGAAAACATATTATGATGACGTGCCTTTACGATTAGATAAACACGATCATAAACTTCAAGAGGATATCAACCAATTGAGAGAACTGGGAATAATGATTGATGCTGACGAAGAAGGTTATTTATTACAAATCTTTACAAAACCGGTTGAAGATCGTCCAACCTTGTTCTTTGAAGTAATTCAAAGAATGGGAGCAAAAGGATTTGGTGCGGGTAACTTTAAGGCATTGTTCGAATCTATTGAGCGCGAACAAGAATTAAGAGGTACTTTGTAAAAACGTGTAAAAACAAATCTTGCAACGAGAATTTAACACCTTCTTTCATTTAATGGAAGGAGGTGTTATCATTTATGATTATTTTTGAATCACAAATTATTTTATCATTTTATGAATTCATTTGACACCCTTCAGTCTATTAGCTCAAGATTATCAGAGTTAAGCAATCAACTTTCAACATCGAAATTATCTAAGGAAGAATTAGAGGAGTTTGAAACACTTTCGAGAAAACTCTATGAAAGAGCGGTGATTTTGGCGTACAAGGCCAAAGAAGAAAATGTTTATGGAAAGTCAACAGAAAAAGTGGTAAATCCAGTTTTGCCTTTTTCAAATGACAAGGAAGGGTTCACAAGGAATGAAACACCAGAAGTGGTTGCAGAAAGCCAAGATGAGCCAATTCTAAAACAACATGAAATAGCTGAAGAGCAGAAAGCAGATTGGAGTGAGGAAATGGCAGGAGAATCCGCGCAAATTGAAGAGCCTGAGACTGATCAGAAAACCGAAACTGGAAATCAGGTGACGGAAGATGATGGAAGAGTTCAGTTTGATTTTTCTGGTGGGTTTGATACCGCCAAAGTAGAAGAGAAAACAGCTCCAGAAGTTGACTCAGCAGTTGAAGAAAGCAAAAAAGTGGAAGCAACTACAGAACATCCTGAGTCTACTGTCGAAAACGGAGAATCTATCGAAGAACAGAAAGAAGAGCATATTCCTCAACCTTCAATAAAGGAAGAGGAAACTGTAGCAATATCGGAAGAGTCAAAACCATCCTTAAATGAAGTGTTAAAGGAAACCAACGCTGAAGTTGCTTCTTTTTATGCAAGGTTTTCAAAAGCCAATAAAGAAGCGAGGGGCGACAAATTGGGGACTTCCAAAATTCATTCCTTAAAAGGAGCAATAGGACTAAACGACAGAATGTTGTTTATCAATGAATTGTTTGCTGGCGATGCAAGTAACTTTAATGAGACCATAGAAGAATTAGATCAATTAGAAAGCAATGAGGTGGCGCTAAATAAATTAAGTGAAATTGCCGCCAAAGAAAATTGGAATAAAGAAGATGCTTCGGTCGATGAATTTGCGCATTTAATTACCAGAAGATATGTTGACTAAACCCTTTTTGCTTTTTCTTGGAGTTTTAGTTTCATTCTTGACATTTGGACAAGTTGAAAAAGCAAGACGTGTTACAGAGGTGTTGTGCAGTGATTCTCTTTACGGCAGAGGATACGTGAATAATGGCGTCAATAAAGCAGCGAATTTTCTTCAAGACGAATTTAGAAATGCAGGTTTGCAGCCTTTTTTGAAAAACGATTCTTATTTGCAACCTTTTTCGCTTGATGTCAATACTTTTCCGGGAGTAATAGAAGTGAAAGCAGGAAATGAAATCTTAACCCCAGGAATTGATTATTTAGTAGATCCTTCTTCCGGTTCTTTTGATGGAGAATTGAATTTAGTTGAATTGGATACAAGTGTTTTATCGCAAACCCAATTATTAGCTCCATTCGCTGAGCAGGTTAGGCGCGGTGAGAAAAACGGTTTTTATATTGATCTTACTGGCATGTCTCCAAAGCGATCTTATTATGCCGTGCATCAATTTAATTCTTTAACTGAACTGGCTGCAGTTGTTTATTCAACAGATCAAAAATTCACTTGGTCGGTGGGGAGAACACAAATGAAAAATCCCGTTTTACACATAAAATCAGGGAAAATTGAGGCTAAAACAGAATTCAAGGTGAAAATCGAGGCTGAATTCATCAAAAATTTCGAAAGCAAGAACGTAGTTGGATACCTTCCAGCCAAGAAGAAATCAAAAAAAGCAGAAACCATTGTTTTTACAGCACATTATGATCATTTGGGTGGAATGGGAACAAGCCCTAAAACTTACTTTCCGGGAGCCAATGACAATGCAAGTGGAACAGCAATGTTAGTTTCTATGGCTGATTATTTTATTGAGAATCCAAGCAAATATAACATAGTTTTTATTGCATTTGCTGGCGAAGAAGCCGGACTTGTGGGATCAAAATACTTCGTAGAAAACAAATCGATGGATTTTTCTAAAATAAAATTCTTGCTGAATCTCGATATTATGGGAAGCGGCGAAGAAGGTATTACGGCAGTGAATGGAAGAATACATGAGAAAGAATTCGCGAAATTTAAAGCAATTAATGATGAAAAAAACTATTTGAGTCAAGTAAAATCTAGAGGTGAAACCGCAAATAGCGATCATTATCATTTTCATTTGAACGGTGTTCCCTCATTTTTCATTTATACGATGGGACCCAATAAAAACTACCACGATGTTCATGACACCTATGAAGAATTATCATTTTCTGCCTATGATAATATCGTGAAGTTGTTGGTGGAGTTTGTGGAAAAACTATAAAAACTCATGATATATTGTTCTTTTGAAATGATAATCAACTGAGTTTTTAGAATATAACTTTTTTTAAACCTAAGATTTTCAAAACTATTTAAACCACTGTTAACAGGTGTATTAAAGCCTCATGTAGACCTTTTGTAGGCGCTGAATTTTTGTTCTCCAGATTTCAATTCTATATTTTTGTGAACACTAAAACACAATTATTATGAGATCTATGAATAAATTTATTTGTTTTCTATTTCTTGTTTCTGCGATTCATTCTCACGCACAAATTTCACCAGGTGGGGTTGGTACAACAGGATTAACTTCTTGGTTTCGAGCAGACGATTTAGCTGCAGGAAATGTTACATCATGGACAACGCAATTTCCAAGTGGAGCTGCAGCAGTTTCTGTAACAGATGGTCAAGCGCCTTATCCACAATTGGAGCCTACTCCAACAGGAGATGTTTCCAACTACAATCGCACAATTCATTTTTCAGGCAATTCTTACGTAGGAAATAATTTAGCAACAGTTCAAGGTTTGGGAAATTCAAATCCACCAGCGCTATTAACTAATCTGAACGCCAATGACCAGGGAACTTATTTCTCTTCATACTATATGCCAACTCCTCCTTCTGGGAATGGTCATATTACCTTATACAACTCAGGAAGCACTGGTTTGCAATGTCGAAATTTAGGAGCAGTTGGAAGATTGGCAATCGGTAAAACTTTTGTAAATTCCACCAATTCTTCAAGAGACTATTCTGAAAATAATTTGCCCAGTATTATTTCTTATAAAGGAAACCGTTCTAATGCAACAAGTATGAAAGCATACGGCAAAGGAAACCTCCTAAGTTCATCGGTTGCTTCGCAGTCTTCAGGTTCAGACGGTTTGTACTTTGGGTATCATCCAGGTATTGGAACGTCAGCATACAATGGTTATCAGCATGAATTTATTTTCTTCAACAGAGACTTAACAGATTTGGAAATGAATAAAGTTCATACTTATTTAGCAATTAAATATGGAGTTTCATTGATTAATCAAGGGGGCGGAACAAATGGAGATTATGTTGCAACTGATGGAACAGTAATTTGGGACGCTAGTTTAACTCCAACATACCACAATGATGTAATCGGAATAGGACGTGATGATATCGAGGATTTAACACAAAAACAATCACATACATTCGATGATAAGTTTAGAATTTATATTGATGCGCTTGCCATTTCAAATGAAGATAATTTAGGTGTATTTAATGCCGATATTTCTTATGTAACAGTAGGACACAATTCTGCTAGTTTGTGTGGTTCCGTAGCTTCGAACACTGAGGCTCCAAGTCCTATTTCTTCTCGTTTAGCAAGAGAATATAAAATAACAAATACAGAATTTAATCAAGATTTTAATGTAGACATACTGTTAGAACCTTGTACACCAATTGCCAATTTAGATTTATCAAAAATTAGATTAATGGTTGATTTAGATGGAGACTTTTCTGACGCTGATCTTTATTCACAAACCAGCGGAATTGTGTTCAGCGAAAATAACGGAAGATTAAGTGTTTCTGGAATTTCAACAACTCAAATTCCGATGAATAGTACTCGCTATATTACAATAGGTTATATTGATGAAAGTTATCAAATTATTGAATCTAGCGGACCGGTTTGTGAAGGTGAAGAAGCTTGGGTTGTTTTCGAAGTTCTAAACGTAACAAGCCCAGTCGATATCGACTATTCTGATGGAACGAATCAGTTCACTGCGACAAATGTATCTACAGGTGATACTTTATTTTTAAGTACAAGCACAAATGCCAATTATTCTTTCACTCCTTTTCCAGGTATTATTAATTGTTGTACTGCTAATAATCCACAAGATTATAATCAAATAATTAATCCTTTACCTACAATTACACTAGATCCATTTGACAATACTCCATGTGAAGGAGATTCAATAGAGTTAAATGCCAATGGAACGGGTACTTATTCTTGGAATAATGGTGTAATAAATGGAACTCCGTTTGTAATAAATACAACGGCAACTTACACGGTGACTGCAATTTCTGGTGATGGATGTGAAAACAGTTTGGACACTTTAATTGATGTAAACGAAAATCCAACAATTTCATTAATTAATGAAGTTAATGAAGCCTGTGCTGGAGATGTAGTTGCTTTTACCGCAGATGGAGCCGCAACTTATGAATGGACACCACTTTTAACAAATGGTGAAGGGATTACAGTAAGCGCAGGAACATTTAATTATCAAGTTATCGGAACAGATGCCAATGGTTGTAAGGATACATTGTCAACTTCGCTTATCGTTTATCCTTCTCCAATCGCAGACTTTATTCCAGATACAACTTCTGGCGTGGCTCCAATGACCATTTATTTTGAAGACCATAGCATTAATGGAATAAATTATTTTTGGGATTTTGGGAATGGAAATTCTTCAACTTTCGATGGTGATGAAACACAAACCTATGATAACGGTGGGGTTTATCCTGTAACTTTGATTGTAGAAAACGGAGTTTGTACAGACACAATTACAAAAATTATTAATCTAGAATCAGGAGATATTTATGTGGTGTTGCCAAATATTTTTACTCCAAATGGCGATGGTACGAATGATTTTTATAAAATCACATCTGAGAATGTAGTTTCGATAGAAGGATTCATTTTGAACCGTTGGGGAGTAGAAGTTTATGCTTTTGATTCAATAGATTTTGAATGGAATGGAGACAATGTAAATGACGGAGTTTATTTCATAAAATACTCTGCCGAAGGAAAAAATGGTGAAAATATAACTGGACACGGTTATATTCATGTGAATCGTTAAAATATTTAAGGTGCATGTAGTAGTGTGGATTCCGCAAAGCCAGAGAGTTTATTCTCTTTGTTGCTTTGCGGTTTTTTATAAATACATCGAAACCTTTTCACCATTCAAAAAGTAAAATGAAAGACGCAGTGCTTTTACCTCAAACACCCAGCATGATAAATCTTTAATTCTTCCCAAGAAATACTTTCTCCTACCAATTCTTTGGCTTCTGATAAAGTCATTTCAAGTTCTTTTCCTAATTTATCTTTCATGATCTCGATTTTTTCTTGGTCAAGAACAGCGTCTATTTCCAGCTTTTCATCTTTAACTAATCGTGCTATGTGACCATAAACAGTTCGTTCTGTTAAAACTCGCTCATCAGCAATTTCTTGAATAGTTCTTCCTTTTTGAAATAAATCAAAGGTCTTGTCAAAGGTCGTAACTTTTGGTTTACTGCTTTTTTCTTTCTTCTTTGTAGCCGCCTTTTTCTCCTCATAGAAGTCGTCTAATTCACCTAAAGCAGGGTTTTCTCGACGAATTTCCTCTTTTACCACTTGAACTTTTGCAATTTTAAAGTTGCGTATCTGATCATCCCAAATGTTCTCTTTTGAAAGTTCCTTTCCGTTATACAAGTTTTGAATCAATTTTCTTGATTTCTTTAGTTCTAAAATCGTTTCAGTGAGCAAGTCATCTAATTCGCCTAAATCCTCAGAATATTGCTTAACATTCGATTTCTTCCCCAATAACAAGAGTTTTTTAATGGTTCCTCTAAAAATGGGCTCTAAAATCTTGATGAAATAATTGTAGGCCGCCTCATAACGTTCGTAGAGCAAGTCGATGTCCATATTATTGGGCTGACAAATACGTATTAATTGAGATCTAAACTTTTTTGAAGGCTCTAAAGTGCTCATCAAAGAATTAATTTGCTCCTCAAACCACACTTTGTTTTTGGCCATTTCGCTTCGTGGACCAGCAGTTTTATGTGATGCTTCTAATGATAACCAGCGACTAACCATTGCATCCCAGTTGAAGGTTTTCGTCAATCTATTTTGTAAATAAACTACCGTTCCCAATTCTAATTTACGAGACAATAATTCACGGTCTGCCTTGTTTTTGGCATAATTCACAACATGTTGATCGTTACGCAAGCCATTTAAGCGAATTGGACTTGTCATTACCAATCCTTTCAAAGAAACCAAGCGCGATAAACCAACATAGGCCTGCCCTGGAGCAAAAACATTGGATAAATCCAAGACAGCTTTTTCAAATGTTAAACCTTGACTTTTATGCACCGTAATGGCCCAAGCCAATTTTAAAGGAAAGTGAACAAAAGTTCCAATTACTTCTTCTTTAATTTCTCCAGATTTTTCATCCAAGGAGAATTTCACGTTTTCCCATTCGTATTGTTCTACAGAAATGCTTAAGTTTTCTTCTGGGAATAAAACCTTTATTTCATCTGGATACAAAGCAGTAACTCTTCCAATTTTACCATTATAATAACGTTTTTCATGCGACAAATCGTTTTTAATAAACATGACTTGCGCTCCTACTTTCAATTCCATTGTTTTTGGAATTGGGTAGATGTATTCAGGGAATTTTTTGGTAATTACTGCATCATAATTCGTTGTTTTTCCTGGCAATGCACGCAGCGCTTTATCGTTTATTTCATCTGCTTTGGCATTATGTGTTGTTAACGTAATAAAGCCTTCGTGCTCCGTTGCATCAAAATTGGGTTTTACGTATTGATTCAATAAATCAACGTTTTCTGGAGAAATGTGATTGTTTCTTAAGTTATTTAAAACCTCAATAAATTCCGGATCACTTTGACGATAGATCTTTTCCAACTCAATATAAAGTGGCGGATATTCTTGAACAACTTGCGCATGAAAAAAGAAACTTCCTCTATAATATTTGTCCAATTCTGCTTTTTCTTCTCTTCTCACAATTGGTGGAAGTTGCATTAAATCTCCAATAAATAAGACCTGAACACCACCATAAGGCGTGTCATTTCTTCTCACTTTTCGCAACATAAAATCCATGGCGTCTAGTAAGTCTGAACGCAACATACTTACCTCGTCGATAATCAAAAGCTCTAATTTTAAAAAGATAGAACGCTTTTTCTTATTCATGTTAAAATGCTGCTGAAGCGTAGTTTTGGTGTTGAACTGAGTTCTTTGACCAACAAAAGGAGGCTGACCCATTTCTGGAATAAACGCTGAAAATGGCATTTGAAAAAAGGAGTGAATGGTTACACCACCCGCATTCAAGGCGGCAATGCCGGTTGGAGCAACTACAACAGTATTCTTGTGTGTAGATTCAATAATCTTTTTCAGTAAAGTCGTTTTTCCTGTTCCCGCTTTTCCTGTTAAAAACACAGGATGATTGGTTTGATTGATGAATCGTTCTGTAAAATCTGCAGGAGACTTAATGTCGGCTGTAATTTGCTTCATTATCGTTTATTTTTATCCAAATCTTGGTGGTTGCTAAAGTAATGTTTGAGGGGAGATACAGCAAAATTAAAGCTTCGAATTTCCACCCAACTCTAAATTAAGATAATGAAAAAGTTAATTAGAAAGCAAATGTTTTTGAAAATAAATTGGTTTTTGGGGAAGAATTACGTAGGGTTTTGCGGTGTAGGGGCGGTTTGTAAACCGCCCCTACAACTACAAATCGCAAACCATCCCCAACAAATCGCAAACCGCCCCTACAATCCCAATATTGTTTAATAAATCCTTTTTGACCGAATAGAATATTCATTCCTCCGTTTCAAATAAAACCAAGTCAAACAATTCGTTGTTAAACAATTCGTAATTCGCGATTGATTATTACATTTGCGCATGACCAAAATTCTTGTCATTCGTTTCAGTTCTATCGGCGACATTGTGCTCACAAGTCCCGTTTTACGTTGCATTAAGGAACAACTCCCGAATGTAGAATTACATGTTTTAACGAAAAAACAATTTTCAGATCTTTACGCTACCAGTCCGCATGTAGATTTCGTTCATGAATGGGGAGAAGAAAATCACTTGGTTTTAGCAGATTTAAAAGTTGCTGATTTTGATTATGTAATCGATTTACACAAGAATTTACGTACCTCAAAAATCAAAAGTGCTTTACGAAAAGAGAGTTTTTCATTTCCAAAATTGAATGTGCAGAAATGGCTTTATGTGAATTTTAAATGGAATTTAATGCCAGGTATTCACATTGTAGACCGCTATTTTGAAGCCGTAAAACCTTTAGGAGTTAAGAATGATGAAAAAGGAATTGACTTCAGAATAAAAATTGATTTTATATCGTTTTCTAAACGCTTTCCTGGACAAGAAAAATATATCGCGGTGGCCATTGGTGCTCAGTTTGCAACTAAAAGAATGCCTGCTGAGAAAATGGTGGAAGTTTTGGCTGATATTCCCATGCCAATCGTAATTGTTGGTGGTCCTGGAGATAGAGAAGAGGCCGATAAAATCAAGAAACTGTTGCCCAATAAAAACATCAACAACACCTGTGGTGGACTTTCAATTCACGAATCGGCACAAGTGGTAAAAGATGCGCAATTGTTAATTACAAATGACACAGGAATGATGCATATTGCAGCGGCGTTTGACCTGCCAATTGTGAGTATTTGGGGAAATACAACTCCTGAATTAGGCATGTATCCTTACCGACCACAAGCGCCAAATTCTTACTCTATTCATCAAGTAAAAAACTTGAAATGCCGACCTTGTTCAAAAATAGGTTTTGCGAAATGTCCGAAAGGTCATTTTAAATGCATGATGGACCAAGATGTTGCGGAAATAAAAGCGCAGATTGAGAAGTTTTTGAAGGGGTAGAAAACAGTATGAATTTTTGGAGCCTTTTCTTGTGAAAAACGGTTAGTACAGGTGAGTTTTCATGAAAAGTGATTATTTCATGTGAAAAATGATTGTTATTTATGCCTTTTTCTGAAAAACAATTATTTATATCCTTGTGTATGAAATCTTCTATCCATCTTATTTTTAGATTATTCATTCATATAGAATTATAATTAAAGCTTATGACAAATGAAAAAGGTTATGAAGGAGTTGGAATTGGTTATTACTTGAATGTGCTGCACGTTTTAGGTCTTGAAAACGATTTCTTAATGATAGCGAAGGATGATGAATTGGGAAGAAAATTGCAAGATATTGGAATAGTTGTGAAGAAACGTGCACCAAAAAGGTTTCTCTCTTGAATATCACCTTTTTTCTTTGGTTTGCCATAAAACGTACAATTGAGTGGTCTTAACAAATCGAAGAGAATATCTTTCATTGCACTTAATAAACTAACAGTAAAGTTCACGATTAGCATTTAGGAATTAATTTCATAGTTTTACCACCTTACAAACCCTTATGGAAAAACATGTTGAAACCGCTACAAAATAAAAGTGCTGATGTTAAAATAATTGATGCACTGACTCATTTTTTCTTTTTCCTTCTGATTGTTTTGGCAATTTTATACAGAGAAGAACGCCTTGTAGCTGATGCTTCCTATTACTTTTTTCGTGTTGTAAATAATGAGTCTTTTTGGGTTGAACACGACAGGTATATTTTGATTTTATCGCAAATAGCGCCTTTTTTAGCAAGTAATCTTGGACTTAAAATGGGAACCGTTGTTTTGCTTTCTTCGATCGGACATGTGTTGTTTTTTTATTCAATTTATCTGATTAGTCGCTATGTTTTCAAAGATATTACTGCCGGATTAATGCTGCTTTCTATTCAGCTTTTAGGCATTACTTCTGGGTTCTTTGTGCCCATGTTTGAATTTTATTATGCCATGGGACTTCTGGTTCTATTTTACGTTATTTTCACCCAATCAAGACATAAGTGGAAACACATTCCTTTGATTATTTTGGCTATTTTTATTATCACAGCACATTTTTACGCCATTATTCTTTTTGTCTACACACTTTTAGTTTATGCATTCGAAAAAAAGGATTTTAAGATTAAAAAGTATCTTCCTTATGCAGGTTTAATTGTGTTGTTTGTGCTTTTAAAACCACTCGTGATTAGCGAATACGAAAAGGGAAAGTCAGCGGATTTTCTTAATAATTTAGTCAATAATAACTACGATTTCAATTATTTAAAATCGTGGTTTTCTTACATTTTTAAAAATTATTGGGATTGGGCAATTTTGGTTTTGTCGACAATTGGAATATTGATTTTCAAAAAGAAATACCTCTTTTTACTCGGTTATTCCTTGTTTTTGATTGGGTTGATTGCAATGGTAAACATTTCCTCGTATGGCTTTGATCTTTCTCGATACAAGGAACAAATCAATTTCTCCTTAATGTTTCTCGCTGGTTTCACTTTTGTTTATTGCATTTCACTTCTAAACATCCGCATTTTGAAATATTCTTTTCTGTCTTTAATTTCGATTGTTTTTCTCTTCAGAATTCAATCCATTTGGGAAGGAGGAAAGCAATTCACTTATCGATTAGATGAAATGAAGGAAATCATGGATGTAGTACAAGATAAAAAGGGTACTAAGTTCGTGGTGAATCAGGATGATTTAATTTACGATGCCAATTGGTCTTACCCTGTTGAATCACTCATTTTTAGTTCAATTCACAATGAAAAATGCGTTTCAATAATAGTAGATGACGATTATTATTTCTCAGAAAACAATGAAAAAATTCTACCTTCCGAATACATGTTTAGAAGATGGGAAATTTATGATCTTTCAAAATTGAATCCCAATTATTTTAAATTGGATGATTCTGAGTACAGTAGAATTGAGATTGAGAATTGATTTTTATGTAAAATTATTTGTAGATAATCGGAAATATTCCGAATTTCACATTAAAATATGACAATTCAGTTGGAGTTAAATTGTTTTTCATAACTCACCATTTATACAATTGAACCCATTTCAATCTGAAATGTACAAGGTAAAAAAACAATTATGATTAGATCCGTTCTCTCATTTATATCAATCATTCTAATCCTTGTACTTTCTTCAAATACTTACGCACAAAATCAAGATTCTACTTTTTTTCAAAAAACATCTACCCGAATAATTGAGAGTTTCCATAAAAGCATCAACCATTCTAAACTAAAAGAAGATGGATTAATTGTAAAGGACATTTTAACCTGTGAAATATCCTCAGAATACGCTGAGCAGATTAACTTACCATGGTATGACTCACGAAAGCTAAAAGATTCTATTGTTTCAATTCAAGAGAAAGATGATGAAATAATCGTTCAATTTATAATTCATGAGATAAGTTATCCGATTATCAGTTGGCAAACAAATATTGAAATCAATGACCATAATACTTTATCCTTAATTTGTTTTCCAATTGCAGAAGCAATGGGTCATTATCCACGATATACACCTATTTGCATTTCAATTCATTTTGAAAAAGTAAAAGAAGTGGAACTGAAATCTGTAACTCTAAATAAAAGAAATAAATATGATGGATATTTTGGTAAGTAATAATACTCAGTTGAGAAATTAACTTTTTAACTTCCATCATTAACGCTCTCCTCTCTCTTTCTCCGCTCTGATTCTGTCCCTCTCCCTTAATTCTCTCCCTGTGGAGACGAGCGCAGCCGAAGTCTCACTTTGCTCCTCTCCCTAAAATCTCTCCCTGCCGATTTTTATCGGCCCAGTCTTTCATAAATCCCAAAATACTTTTCCACTCCGTTTTTTAAACTGTACCATTTTTCAGCACCAGCTCGGATTTCAGCTTTATCGTATTCAGAAGGATCTAAATTACACGCCTGATAACTTTCATTATCGAGATTTTCCAACACAATTCCAGCGTTCGAATCTTTGATAATCAAATCTGTATCTCCAACTCCAGCATTACAAATAATTGGAATTCCAAGTGCCATTAATTCACCTTGTTTGGTTGGGGAAGAAGCTTTTTTGGAGAATGTTGGACGAATAAAAAAGATGGAAAAATCGAAAAGTGAAATATAAGTGGGAACTTCGTTGTGCGTTGTCCCTGTAACGATAATTTCTTCTTCTGGAATGCCTTTTTCTTTGGCGAGGTTTACAATATTTTCTTTTGGTTCACGAGAAATAAATAGAAATTTAGCTTTGGATTTCTTTTGACGTAAAACAGCATAATAATCTAGCATTTCTGGCAACATATACCAAGTTCCGATAGAGCCAACATAGCCCAAAACGAAATCATCTTTCGAAATTCTAAGTTGATTTCTTTTCTCTTCAAGAGCTGTTTGATCAACTTTGTCAGAATGAAAATGATCTAAATCGACACAACACGGAATGACTTCAATTTCAGAACGATTGGGAAGGTTTTTCCATGATTCTATTTCTTGTTTTCCATTATTTGTTAAGGAAACAATGGCATCAGATTCATTAAAAAATTCGATTTCTTTTTTCTTAAAAAAGTTGTAGGCTCTTTTAAAAATCGGACTGTTTTTGTCCCAAATCCCGCCTTCAATGCGTTCATCTGCCCAAAAACCTCGCATGTCGAATACAAGTTTAAGTTGCTTCTTTCGTTGTAGAAATCGACCAACAATTGCTGGTATATAACTTCTACAATGAACTATATCAAAGCCAACTGCTTCATGCAGACTTAAAGCCTTTTTTTTCATTTTCCGAATGTCTTTAACAGTCGAAATTAAAGGTGGTTTCTTTGTGTAAGTTTGCGGGTACCATAAAATTCCATTCTCCGCACAGCGTTCTTTTATTCGGGGAATATCTTCGGAAAACTCTTTTTTTTCAAAGCTTACCAAATGCACACAAACACCTTTGTCTGCCAATCCAAAAAGATAGGGAAGCACCTGAGATTGCCCAAGTGAGTCTGTCATTCCATCGTAAGAAAGGTATAAAACTTTGTGGTTCAAGTTGTCTTTTTTTGAGATGCTAAATATAAGTATTTTATAGTAAAACTTTAGTCGGGAGGACTTAATTCTGTTTATTTCTGACCTTGTGGATTCGCAATACACAAAGTTGAAGAATTAATTATCATTAATTATAAATTTGCGACTTTATTCATAAGCAATCTTTTGTTTTTATTTCTTAATATTGAACTCTCTAAACAATTAAAATGCGAAAAGAACTTTTAGCCATCCGAAAGTTGCTACTAATTATAGTAGTTCCCTTAGTAATGTACTTGTTAAGTGTACTATCAATAATATTTATTCCATTAACTTTTGCATTATTTGCAGCATTACTTTTTTCACCTTTGATGAGGTGGTTTAAAAGAAAAGGAGTTCCAAATTTTATTGGGGTAATTGTTGTTCTTGTGCTTGTTTCTGCTGGTTTTAAAGGAGCCTATGAAATGGTTCAACTCACAGGAAAGGAGTTGGCGAATGCAGATGCAGATTTTATGGATAAATTTAACGACAGACTCAACGATGTTGCGGCTCCTGTGGTCGATTTGATGGGTATTGAACCTGCAGAGGAAGAGACGAATCTTCAGGCATTAATGAGTGATGAAAAGGTAAGTTCTAATCTTTTTGGAAATGTTGGGAGTGGTTTAAACATGGCGAAGAACTTCGTTAGTATGTTGTTAATGACGCTCTTCTTTATGGTGTTGTTGCTAGCAGGCTCTGTAAATATGCAAAAGGTCATGCAGTTACTCATATTTAAACAACTCTATGCCTCGGTGAAAACGTTTAGACAGATTGAAAAAGATATATTTAAGTTTATCGTCGTGAAATTCATCCTAAGTTTTTTCACAGGATTAGGCTTTAGTTTAGCTTGTTATGCATTTGACGTGAGTTTCCCAATATTCTGGGGAGTATTTGCATTCCTAATCAACTTTATCCAAATGATAGGTTCTGTAATTTCGGTTGTGGTGTTGACCTTGTTTGCGCTCGTAGAATTAAATGTGAGCGGTTCATTGTTGTTCTTTATTTTGGTTATTACTGGGGTTCAGGCCTTGTTTGGAGGAATTATTGAACCCGTTCTTATGGGGAAGTCATTCTCAATAAATACAGTAACGGTTTTGGTTATGTTAGCCCTCTGGGGTTTTCTTTGGGGAATTCCAGGACTAATTCTCTCAATTCCTCTTACGGCATTAATCAAGAAAATAATGGAGAAATTCCCGGGCACTGCAGTTTATGCTCGGATTATGTCGTGATTTAATTACGAATGATGTTTTTTTGTAGCGACGCAATGCATTGCGTCGCTACAAAAAAATTATTTATCGGATTGATCTTTCAATTTAACCATCGTTAAAATCGTTGCAAATCCAACCAAAGGTTCTTCTGCATCTTCGTCTAACATTTCTACTAACCATTTCACGATTCCTCTTTTAATTAAGGTCTTTGGATCATCTTCTTTTGGTGTAGTATCATTTGGAATCATTTCTTTACACGTGAAACGAACATGCATTTTAGCACCTGCATAAACTGGTTTTGTGAAACGTAAATTATCAATTCCGTAATTCAACAAAACAGGATTCATTTCATAGCTATCTACAAACAATCCCGCAGAAGCACTCATTAAGAAATAACCATGCGCGACTTGTTCGTCGAACATTGTTCCTTCAAAATTCGTATCTCTTTTATGAGCATAGAAATTATCTCCTGATAAAGCAGCAAATTGATCTATGTCGTCTGCTGTAATTTCTCGTGATTCCGTAATTAACTGATCGCCTACATTCAATTCTTCGTAGTACTTTTTGAAAGGATGCTCATCAATTTCGTTTCCTTTTGCGCCTTGCTGATAAACTTGCGTAATTGCAGTAATTGTTGTTGGGTGACCTTGGATTGCTGTACGTTGCAAGTAATGCATAACTCCACGCATTCCACCCATTTCTTCACCACCTCCAGCTCTTCCCGGACCTCCGTGCGTCAATAATGGCAATGGTGAACCGTGTCCTGTACTTTCTCTAGCACATTCTTCGTTCAATACCAAAATACGACCATTCATGCTCGCAGCTCCAAGTACATATTGCGTTGCTTCGTCATTACACGGCGTAACAATTGATGATACCAATGAACCTTTTCCTAATTTGGTTAATTCAATGGCGTCTTCTATCGTTTTATAGGGCATAATCGTTGAAACTGGACCAAATGCCTCAATAGAATGCACATCCAATTTTTCGAACGGATTGTCGTTTCTGAAAAGAATAGGCGGGAAGAAAGCGCCAATGTGTTTTTCTGCTCCAGTAACATCAAACTCATCCATGTCACCATAAACAATTTGCTGTGACTGCATCAATTCTTCTACCTTCTCACGCACTTCTTTCACTTGGTCTGGAGACGCCAAAGAACCCATTCTCACACCTTCCACAGATGGATCACCCATTACTGTTTTAGAAAGTCGAGCGGAAATAGCTTCCTGTACATCATCCATTAATTCTTCTGGAGCGAAAACACGACGAATTGCAGTACATTTCTGACCTGCTTTTGTTGTCATTTCACGCACAACTTCTTTTACGAAAATGGCGAATTCAGGAGTATCTGGTGTTGCTTTTTTCCCTAAAACGATTGCATTTAGCGAATCAGCTTCTAAGTTGAAAGGAACGTTGTTTTCTGTAATAACAGGATTAGATTTTAATTTCAAACCTGTGCTTGCACTTCCTGTGAATGTTACAATATCCGAAGAAGTTACATTGTCAATTAATGCTCGGGCAGAACCCAAAACCAATTGTAAAGCACCTTCAGGAAGAATTTTCGAAGCGATAATGTCTTCCACCACAACTTGCGTTAAATAACTTGTAACACTAGATGGTTTGACCACCGCAGGAACACCGGCCATTAAATTCACGGCCACTTTCTCCAACATTCCCCAAACAGGAAAGTTAAATGCATTAATGTGAACCGCTACCCCTTCTTTAGGCACCATGATATGATGTCCGATGAAAGTTCCATTCTTTGACAACATCGCAGGATCTCCGTCCACATAATAAGGTAAATCTGGAAATTGTCTTCTCAATGATGCGTTGGCAAATAAATTTCCAATTCCACCTTCGATATCGACCCAAGAATCTCCTTTTGTAGCACCTGTCCAAGCGCTCACTTCGTAATATTTCTTTTTGTTGTCTAAAAGATAGAGCGCAAGTGCTTTCAACATTCGACCACGCTCATGGAAAGTCATTTTTCTTAACTTTTCACCACCAGTTGTGCGACCGTAATTTAAAATTTCAGCAAAATCAAATCCTTTACTGGAAACACTTCCTATTTTCTCACCCGTAATGGCGTTGTGCAATTCGGTTTCAGCACCTTCTCCACTTTTCCACTCACCACAGATGTAGCTTTTTATTTCTTGCATAATTGTATTTTATCTTTTGGGAACTAAATATAAGTTTCTTTTGGCGATTTTTTGGGTTAAAGGGTGAAAAAAAGAATATTGGTTGAAATACTTAATCGGATTCAAAAGATTGTTTCTTATATGATTAAAAAACAAATTACTCAGATTTGTTAATGATTAAATTATGTTTATATTTATCGACTTGTCAAAACAACTAATTGATAAACAATGCAAATCTATCTCTAAACTTTAATTACATGCTTAAATCAATTCTAAAAAAGAAAATAATGATTCAAATAAATAATCGTTTTAACATCGTTCCTATTTTATTTGCTTTTTTATTTTTAATTAGTTCCTGTGGTGAAAACAATAACAGTGAAGAAAGTACCCGTCAAAAAAATTTCAAAATATATTCAGAGGAATTAGAAATCAAAAGTCATGAACATATGTCATCCTCCAAATATACAGCTGAAAGCTTCAGCGATGATTTTTTCTTAACATACGATTTCAACTATGCTGAATTAACTGTAAAACTTCCAGATGGGGAGCTATACATAAAAACTAGGGATACTATTAATATAAATGAAAAATATTTTGAAACAGACATAGCAACTTCTCATGATTCTTATCAGATAAGTCAATTTAGAGAAAATGATGAATCACTCTCAGAAGAATATAGTGCGATCTATAATTCATTAATTATAGATCAAGAAAAGAACACAGTGAAGTTTTATATTGCAGATGGTGAGAGATATACTGAATGGACTTTCCAAATTAAAGAAATTATGGAAAATTAATTTTTTAGATTTTATTAGCTTAAAAATCACTGTTGGAGTTAGTGCTTTCCGTTAAAATTCCTTTTTCAAATAGAGTTTCTATAAAAGGATCCTTTCTTATTTGCATTTTCTCCATAAAACTAGCTTGGTTATATCTTTTTATTATTGCTTTAACATCACTTGATGTAATGAAAGTATTTTTAAATGTGAGATTTGCTTTAGGAAAAGCGCTTCCCTCCTCAATTACATAGTGAAACGGAAGAGTAACTCCAACAATAACAATTAGTAGTACACCGATAGTCTTAAGTAAAGAACCTTTTAATTTTCCTTGTTTTGATTTATAATTATAGTATTTAATGATTCTCCAAATCATAAATACAATAAGCAAAAGAAAAATCAATAAGACTACAATTTGACCTCCAGCGAACGTTCCTAATAATATCATTTAAGTTTAATTTAAAAAAATTGGTTTAAATACTGTTTTATTGAATTTGTCTCTAGTTTTTAATTTTAGAATCTAAACCAATATTCATCAAATAGATAGTTGTTACTTATCTCGTTATTATCTATATTAGATAACCTTTTCAGATCAATGATTGATAGTGCTTTGTAGTTGATATCTGTACATTGATTTTTAATACTTTCATTGATTTTTTCATCATCACAAAAGATTAGAAGGTTAACTATTTTAAATTCAGAATTGTATACTTCTTCTACTGCTTGTTTTGACTTCTCTAATTGACCAGTTCTAATGTTAGTATACCATTTGTTTTCGATATTAAGAACATATTTTTCTTCTTTATTATTATTTCTAATTTTAATCTCAACAAGTAAATCAATTTGCTTCCATTGTCTATAAGTTTTGACTTCTAAAACAACAAAACTTTCATTTACTTCACTTTTTACATTATAAATGTTTTGGTTATCATTTTCTCCAATTATCAAAGCATAAAGTATTTTTCTACTATAATTATAGACAATTGGATTTGTGTCTTTATATTTTTCTTGAGAACATCTTAATGTCCAGCTTAAAAAGAAATCTTGCGTTGTTTCATAACCGTTATCAGTATCTTCTTCTTTATAATTAAAAAAACTTGGTAGACTGCTGACATTATTAATCTCGTAATTCATTAGTATTAATTTGATTTTAGATTAAAAGACACCTTTTATCTTTTGGGAACTAAATATAAATTTTTTATTGAAATAACAAAGCCCAATATAAAACAAAACCCGATAGTTTGATTAAATCAGTGGTCGCCGAGAATAAGTTATTACACAAATAGGTATTGTATCTGTAATTTTAAGAAACATTCCTTATCTTGATGATTCTAAGCAGTCTTAACACTAGATATCATGAAAAATCAAGAAAACAAAGCACAAGTTTTAACAGACAGAATGGATGTTGGGACTAAAGAGTTTAATGAGTTTCAGGCTATTCTTTTAAACAAATCAAGAGAACGTTCGATTGAACAGAAAAAAGTGGTCGAGCTAATGTCTCTTAAATTCAAAATGGAAGATTATTTAAATTCTAAGGACAAACATTTTAAATTGGTGGGTGATTTTTTAAAAGAATTTCTAAATGCTTTTGAAATTAGACAAAACAAGTTTGCTGATTATATAGGTATGAGACCATCCAATTTAACAAAACTCATAAAAGGTGAACGTGCATTGAATCACGAATTAGCCTTAGTTTTTGGAACTATATTTTAAAATGATCCTATGCTTTGGTTAGATATTCAAGATAAAAATAGACTTTATGAATTATCTAAAGTCAAGAAAAAGGAAATTAAGAATTATTCATTAGAAGATTTGATCGGGTGATAATATTGGGCAATTTTGCAGGTGCGCTATGCAAGGACGATTTGTGAATCGCCCCTACATAAACTGCCCTAAAAAAAAACACATTTCTTTTGGAGAATGGGAAATGTTTTACCCAATGCGCAATAGATATGGACGTTTGCAAAACGTCCCTACTAGTGCGCATCCAACCAATTCCCGGCAAATTCCATTTCAATATCCAATGGAACAACCAATTCCACTGCGCCTTCCATTTCTTCTTTTACGATTTTTGAAACAATGTCTTTTTCAGATTTCAACACATCAAAAACCAATTCATCATGCACTTGAAGTAACATTCTTGAAGTAAGGTTTTGTTCCTTCATTTTATTGTAAATATTAATCATTGCCACTTTGATAATGTCGGCAGCGCTACCTTGAATTGGTGCGTTAATGGCATTTCTTTCGGCAAAACCTCTTACAATGGCGTTTTTGGAATGAATATCTGGCAAATAACGACGGCGTTTCATGATGGTTTCCACATATCCTTTTTCTTTGGCGTCTTCCTTCACTTTTTCCATGTAGGCTTTTATTGTAGGATATTGTGCAAAATAACTGTCAATAATTGATTTCGATTCTTTCCTGGAAATTCCTAAAGTTTGAGATAATCCAAATACGGATTGACCATAAATAATTCCAAAGTTGACGGCTTTTGCATTGCTTCTTTGCTCTCGACTCACTTCGTTGATGTCAACACCAAAAACTTTTGCTGCAGTAGCTGCGTGAATATCATGACCGTTTTGGAAAGCTTCAATCATGTTTTTATCTTCACTCAAAGCAGCAATAATGCGCAATTCTATTTGAGAATAATCGGCAGCCATGAGGTAATAATCGTCATTCTTCGCTACAAAAGCTTTCCTAATTTCTCGTCCTTTTGGCGTTCGGATCGGAATGTTCTGCAAGTTTGGATTTGTAGAACTTAATCTTCCTGTTGCTGCAACAGTTTGCATGTAATGTGTATGCAATCTTCCGTCATGTTCGTCAACCAAAGTCGGTAAAGGATCAACATAAGTATTTTTCAATTTTCTTAAAGAACGATAGTCTAAAATCAAGGGGATAATTTCGTGATCGTTTACATGTTTTTGAAGTGTGTCTTCCGATGTTGAATATTGTCCTGTTTTGGTTTTCTTTGGTTTTTTGGCAATTTCAAGTTTCTCAAATAAAATATCACCTAATTGTTTTGGTGAAGCTAAATTGAATTCTTCTCCTGCCAATTCAATTACCTTTTCCTCGATTTCATTTAACGAAATTTCTAACTCTTCAGAAAATGTTTTCAAACTTTCAATATCCAGCTGAATCCCTTCTTGTTCCATTGCTTTCAAAACAGAAGTCAAAGGCATTTCTATATTGTAAAACAAATCTTTAAGGTGGTCTTTCTGAATTTCTGGTTCAAAAAGTTCCTTCAATTGCCAAGTAATATCCGCATCTTCACAAGCATAATCTACGATGTCTTTTTGATCGATATCGCGCATAGATTTTTGGTTTTTCCCTTTCTTGCCAATCAAATTTTCAATAGGGAAAGTGGTGTATTTTAAATAATACTCCGCCAAATCATCCATTCCATGTTTGCTGTCAGGAGAAAGCAAGTAATGTGCAATCATCGTGTCAAAACGAGGACCTCTTAGCTTAATTCCATAGCGATTTATTACTTGTTCGTCATATTTTATGTTGTGCGCTACTTTCTCTACTTTTTCCGAACTAAAGAAAGGTTCAAAAAGTGTCAGTAATTTTTTAGCAGCGTCAAAATCTTCTGGGAAAGGAACATAATAAGCTTCCTTTGCTTTAAATGAAAAAGCTATTCCCACTAAATCAGCATTTCTAGCTTCTAAACTATTCGTCTCTGTGTCAAAACAAACTGATTTTTGCTTTAAAAGAGTTTCTAAAAGCTCTTTTTGGTCTTTTTCAGATTCAACGAAATGGTAATTTGCTTTTTCTGTTTCTAAGGATTTCATTTCATCGCTAGAAACAGCTTCATGTTGCTCTGGGGTTGCTGGCGAACCAAATAAATCCAATTGACCGTTATCCACTCCAGCATTATCTGCCGTAATTACCAACTCTTCTCCAAGAACACGTTTAGCAATTCCTCTGAATTCTAATTCAGTAAATATTTCACGGATTTTCTCTTCATCATGTGGACAAATTTCTAAATCTTCGGCATCAAAAACCACGTCAACATCTGTGATAATTGTCGCTAAACTTTTCGAAAGAATTCCTTGTTCTTTAAAATTGATCACATTCTCTTTTTGCTTTCCTTTGAGTTGGTCAACATTTTCAAAAAGACCTTCCATTGATCCGTATTGTTTAATCAACTTCTTGGCTGTTTTTTCTCCAATGCCAGGAATACCCGGAATATTATCCGAGGCATCTCCCCACATTCCGAGAATATCAATCACTTGCAAAGGATCTTCAACTTCAAATTTTTCTTGGATTTCGGGAACGCCCCAAACCTCGGCTGGTTTTTTACCACGGCCCGGTTTGTACATGAATATATTTTCCGAAACCAACTGACCAAAATCCTTATCGGGCGTCATCATATAAGTTTTGAAACCTTCCTTTTCAGCCATTTTCGCCAAAGTTCCAATCACATCATCCGCTTCATATCCTTCTTTCATCAAGATTGGAATTTTAAAAGCTTCGATAATTCGCTTTATGGGTTCAATCATATTGCGAATGTCTTCGGGCATTTTTTCACGTTGCGCCTTATATTCTGCATATTCTTCAATACGATTTGTTGCTCCTCCTGGAGGGTCAAAAACCACGGCAATATGTGTTGGTTCTTCTTTCTTTATGACATCCAACATGGCATTTGTAAATCCAAAAGCTGCGGAGGTATTTTCTCCTTTGGAGTTCATCCTAGGGTTTTTGAAAAAAGCAAAATAAGACCTATAAATCAAGGCGAAAGCATCAAGTAAGAAAAGTTTTTTATCCGTTTTTGGAGTGAGCATATATGTAAAAATTTGATTTGAAATCAAAGATAGCTTTTTTAATGGGAAAATTTTTAATTACGAATGGGATCAATTACGAATTACGAATTTGGAAGAGGGCAAATGGAAATTAACATAAAAAAAAATGAATTATTATATCTATTTATGTATCTTAATTGGAAATATCTGAAAATTATGAGTACAACAATTCGTAATTCGTAATTGAAAATTTCGTAATTTTTTAAAAACCTAAATCACATGAAAGAAAACGTTATTCAAGTAAAGAGCTATGCTTTTTCATTAAAAATCATCCAAGCATTCAAATTTCTGCAATACGAGAAAAAGGAGTATGTTTTAAGTAAACAAATCCTGCGTTCGGGCACATCAATTGGAGCGAATGTAGAGGAAGCTATCGGTGGTCAATCTAGAAAAGACTTCTTCGCTAAATTGACAATTTCGTATAAAGAAGCAAGAGAAACTAAATATTGGGTTCGGCTTTTAAGAGACTCTCATTATTTGCCCATTGAACTAAGTAGAGATTTATTAAAAGATGTTGATGAAATTCTAAGAATAATTGGAAGCATTCAAAAAACCATGAGAAGCAGTTAGATAATTACGAATTGAATCAAATACGAATTACGAATTTTTACGATGCGCAGCAATTCGTAATTCGTAATTAAAAAATTCGTAATTATTTTGTATCAAGGCATTAGTTTCTTATTGGATACCACTTTCTAAAAGGAAAGGCATAGCTAATGTGAAGCACCTATCAATTACCTTTGCGCTCTAATAATTTACTAAAAACAATTTTGACATGAAAAATTACAAATTAATGTTTTGGATATCAACAGGCTTGTTTTCTGCCTTTATGCTATTTAGCGCTTATGGATATCTTACATCCGAAGAAATGAAGGGAGCCTTTATCCACTTTGGTTTTCCTGCAGATTTCTTTAGAATACAACTTGCTGTTTTCAAAGTTTTAGGAGTATTAGCATTGGTACTGCCTTTTGTACCAAGAACATTAAAATCTTTTGCTTACGCAGGATTTGCTATTAACCTTATTTCTGCCCTAATTGCACATATTGCAAATGGTTATCACTCTTATGGTTTAATTATTTTTGCAGTAATTACTATAACTCTTTCCTATTTTTCTTATTTGAAACTTCAAAAGGAGGTTACACTTGCTTAGGCAGAAGATTTAAAATTATTTAATCACAATATAAAAGTGTGAAATCGATAGAAATTAGAAATTCATTATTGTGTAAGCATTAAAAAAAAAACAGGATGAAATCATTAAGATCATCCTGTTTTTTGTTTTGAACAAATGCAGACTATCCGTCAAAAAAGCACTTTTTAAAAAACCTTTAATCCACTTCTTAAAGCTTTTATTTTAACTTTTTGTAATTGTTTTCCTCCAAACTTTTAACAGCTGCTTCGTAGCCTACTTTAAAAATAGCATCAATATTATTCATTTCAAAAACAGCATAGTCACCTAGCTCTTGAGGGGAAATTACGAAGTCACAAGCGCCAAATTTGTTGATTGAATCTGAAGTGGCCCTTATTTTTAATGCTCTTGTTACTACTGAATAGGAGTGCTTTAATTCCTGTATATCAATTTGCTTTAGTGAGTTGATAAAAACTCCAATGATTTTATCACATGAATTTGTGAGTGGTTCAACCGGGAAGTTATTTAATACTCCGCCGTCTATATAATATGAACCGTCTACTTCTGTAGGTGTAAAAACTCCTGGAAATGAGGATGAAGCGATTATGGCCCTTATGAGCTGACCTTCGCTGAAAATTTTTAAATCACCTGTTAGTATGTCTGTGGCGGTAATAAATAAGGGTTTATTTAAATCATTGAAATTATCTATTGGGAAGTAGTTTTTTAGATCATCATAAAACTTTTCAGTGTCTAAAAAGCCGGGTTTGCTAAAAGCATATCTTTTGGCGTGAAAAACAGAGGTTTCTTTTAGGAACTCTAGCATTTTTGTCCAATGAATTCCTTTCGCATACATAGCGCCCACAATTGCCCCAACACTTGCTCCTGCAATGTGAGTAGCGGAAATTCCATATTCTTCAAAAGCCTTTAAAACTCCAATGTGCGCTGCACCTCTAGCGCCTCCTCCAGATAAAACTAAGCCAATTTTCATGTTGTTTTCTTCACTTTATTCTTTTGTATAAATGTATTGTAGGGAAGTTTGCTTCCTGTTGTAATGAAATTTCTGCTTTCGTTTATTAAGCGTCCTACAATATGCTATCAAAATAATTTACGGTGACATTAAAATTACAAATTTCCCCCTTTAAAATTAATTATTTATCGTCTTTAAATTTTTCATACATGGTTCCAAAATGGGATTCAATGAATAAGTCAAAAGGAATTTCCTCTTGTTTAATAAAGCCTTTATTTTTCAATTTCCCTTCTGAAACTAAATCTACTACCGCAGAAATGCTACAGGCTGTGGTCCAGCTAATGGCTCTCCAGTCTTTTCCTTCTATTTCGATGTTTCTATAAGATTCACTGAATTCTTTTCTTCTTAACTGACCATCAATTTTTCCTTCTACCGCAGCATAAACCAAAACGATATCGTCATCAACTAAAGGTAAAGCATTCATCAATATTTCTTTGGCTGTTTTTCTGTCGTTTTTTAAACCAAGATCGTAAAGCAAAAGCTTCATTCCATCGCGGTGACCAGGATAGCGCATGGTTTTGTAGTTCAAAGTGTCTACTTTTCCGTCTAAAGTTGCGCACATTGTTCCTAAACCACCAGAGGTAGAAAATGCTTCGTATTGGCGACCGTTGATGTTGATAGATTCTACATCGTCGAGGGAACTCACCATTTTACGTTCTCCGTTGTGAATGACTTCAGCGTCATTGATGTATTCATTGATTACACCGTCTGCGCTCCAAGTAAAACTGTAGCCCAACTGTCCCATCGGGTGAAGAGGAAGCGCCCCAACTCTTAATTTTACGGCACGAATTTCAGAGAATTGATTGTACAATCCTGCGCCTAAAATCCCAATAAATCCTGGAGCCAATCCACATTGCGGCGCCATGACAGCTTTACTATTTTTTGCCATTTCTTGAATAGCATTCAGCGTTGGGACATCCTCCGTTAAATCAAAATAATGAACACCTATATCTGCTGCAGTTTGGGCAATCTTAATGTTCAAAAAGTAAGGCAAACAAGAAACAATTGCTTGTTTATCTTTAAGGAATTCACGAATGGTTTTGTCTATTGAAACATCGCCTATTTTAATTTCAAAGGAAAACTCTTCATTGGATTTCGCCTGATCCATTCCTTCAACTTCATACTTTGTACTCAATAAAGTAGCTACAAGACTCCCTACTTTTCCTAATCCTAAAACACCTATTTTCTTTATCATCGTTTTATAATTTTGCAATGATCCGTTTTTAACCTGAAAATGATCTTTCAGTTTAATGACTTAGTTCGAAATTTACAAGTTTTATTTGATTAAAAGGAGTGTTTAATAAAAATCAATATCGCCCTCAAGTTTACTGAGCAATGGGAGAGGTGAATAATTCTGCTAGACACTTACCTATTAAAAATCCGCGAAGATCCGCGCTCCATTACATCGAAAGGTTTACCTCTCAAAACTTATTCCCCCTGTTTTCTTATCAATTCTAAATTACTTATTTCGATGACATAAGGCTTGTATGACTCTGCCAAAGTTAAACTCTCCTCAGACAAAATATTCCAAAATTTTACTGTTAAACCTTTCTCTCTTGCTTGATTTATAATTTCAGAGTTTACTGTGGAATCATGAAGGTTTATTGATAATCCATCCAAGTTTTTTGAGTGAGCCAAGTCTATTTTCTCGTTCAATTTATCGATTACTAAATAATAACATTGAAATGTTTCATCTAATTGTTTCAGACGCTCAAAAATAGGAGTGTAGACCGTTTCCGCAATAATTTGATTTTTGATATCATACTTTATTGCTAATTCGTAAAGCGCTTCGGCCAGCTCTTTTTGATATTGATGATCTACATTGCTGTTCTCGACGCATTCAGATTCAAAATACCCCTTAATGTCAAGTGTAAGTATTTTCTCTTTGCTTTTAGAAAAGACCTCAAAAACTTCCTCTAATTTATAGAGTCTATCCACCACTCCGTCTCTATTGATTTTTAGTTTTTCAAGAATACTATCGGGTGTTTGAAGTACGCAATAATAATTCCCTGAATCAACCAAGGCCTGTGAATTTTTGTCAAGATGAGTAAATAGGCCATCATGAAAAACCCAAAGTGTTTTGGAACTGCTCATTTGTATATCAACTTCTGCACCGTCCACATATTTGAGCACTTCAATAATGCCGGGCAAAGTGTTTTCAATAAATCCATCGTTTACGCCAACGCCTGTTGCTCTATGGCCAATGATCAAAGCGTTATCATAGGTTTTTACTGCTCTTTCCTCCGAACAAGAGGAAAGGAGAAATGCAAAGAACAGGATGATGAAAATTAGTCCATTTTTAATGTGCATAATTCAAGTTTTGGAAAGAGAGTAACGCTTGTTATATTGGGTTTTCACTTTGCTTTTGTAAGCTAGCGTTGTTTTAACTTCACCAATTATGAAATTGAGTTTTTCAAAATTTCCCCAAAGCGATAAACATCTTCAAACGAATTATACAATGGAACTGGAGCAATACGGATTACATTGGGTTCTCTCCAATCTGCAATAACACCTTCTTTGGTCATGGCATCAAATAAATCCTTTCCTTGTCCATGGGCCAAAATGCTTAACTGAGAACCTCTTTCTTTAGGATTTTTTGGAGTAATAATTTCAAAATTTGCATTGTCTGATCCATTTGAAACTTCATTAATTACAAACTCCAAATAAGCTGTTAAATCATCTCGTTTTTTACTAATTGTTTGCATTCCTACTTCATTAAAAATATCTAGTGATGCATTATGCGCCGCCATTCCTAGGACAGGAGCGTTACTTAACTGCCAAGATTCTGCTGTTTGAATTGGTTGAAATTCGGGTTGCATTTTAAAACGTGTTGCTTTATCATGACCCCACCAACCTGCAAAACGTGGTAAATCGTCGTTGGTAACATGTTTTTCGTGAACAAATAGTCCAGCAACTCCACCTGGACTAGAATTCAAATATTTATAAGTACACCACGCTGCGAAGTCTACATTCCAATCGTGGAGTGAAAGTTCAACGTTTCCTGCTGCGTGAGCTAAATCGAAACCAACTTTTGCACCTACTTTATGTCCAGCTTCGGTGATGGTTTTCATATCAAAAAGTTGACCTGTGTAATAATTCATTCCACCAATCATAACCATTGCCAATTCATTGCCTAATTCGTTGATTTTAGAGATAATATCTTCGTGTCTCAATAAATGTTCGCCTTCTCGAGGGAATATTTCAACGATGGCTTCGTCTATGGAGTAACCATGAAATTTAACTTGCGATTGCAATGCATATTGGTCGGATGGAAAAGCTTTCCCTTCGCATAAAATCTTGATGCGTTTTCCTTTGGGTTGGTAAAAAGAAGCCATCAATAAATGCAAGTTCGTAGTTAATGAATGCGTGATGACTACTTCTTTATTGCTTGCTCCAACAATTTTTGCTGCTTTTTCTGTGAGAATTTCATGGTATGAAAACCAAGGATTTTTTGCATCAAAATGTCCTTCAACACCCCATTTTGCCCAATCGTTCAATTCTTGCTGAATGTAGCTTTGTGTTCTTTTAGGTTGCAATCCTAAAGAGTTTCCCGTAAAATAGACCACAGGTTTCTCATGGAAATCAGGAATATAAAATTCGTCTCTCCATTTTCTTAATGGATCGTTTTGGTCTTTTTCTTGTGCAAAAGCGAGAGTGTTTTGGTATTTGGACATTATTTGAGTGTTTTTGTTATCGAATCCGAAAAATATAAAATTAAACAGTAGCGTTCTATAAAAATTTAGAAAATGTACATATGCGAGAGTAGTATTTATGCCTAAAATAATATAGATAAATACAATTATAAAAAACTATATCTGTATTTATCTCGGTTTATCAGATAGATAAATACAATTATAAAAAACTATATCTGTATTTATGTCTCAAAAAGTAATAGATAAATACAAATAGCAAGATTGGGAATAACATCTTTTTAAAAGAAATATTCTTCACAGAAATATTTGATTTTTTAAGTGAAAGTTCTCTTTAAGAAATCAAACATTCAAATCAACATTATTCATTCATAAAGCTCACAAATCTCCCAAGGAATCATTAAGTTTGTGGTAAATCAAAATTGTTCAAAATGAAACGTTCAAATTCTGAAAAGTTATATAAAAAAGCATTAGAATATTTCCCTGGAGGAGTAAATTCTCCAGTGCGTGCTTTCAAGGCAGTAGAAGGTGCTCCATTATTTATAAAAAAAGGGAAAGGTCCTTATATTTGGGATGAGGATGAAAATCAATTCATCGACTTTTGTTGTAGTTTTGGACCGCTTATTTTAGGACATGCGCACCCAGATGTGCATAAAAACATCGTAGATAACTTGTCCAACGGAACTACTTTTGGTGCACCTACAAAATTGGAAAGCGAGTTAGCAGAAATCATTATTTCACGAAATCCGTACATTGATAAAATTAGATTTGTGAGTTCAGGAACCGAGGCAGTCATGTCGGGTGTTCGTTTAGCACGTGGTTTTACTGGACGAAATAAAATTTTGAAGTTTGAGGGTTGTTACCACGGGCATGTGGATTCTCTTATGGTGAATGCCGGATCTGGATTGGTGACTTTTGGTGAGAGTTCAAGTGCGGGTATCCCTGAAGATGTCGTGGCAGATACAATCGTAATTCCTTTGAATGACGTAAATGCCTTGGAAATTGCTTTTGAAAAGTATGCCCACGAATTGGCCTGTGTAATTATTGAACCTATCCCAGCAAATAATGGATTATTACTTCAGGAAAAATCTTTCTTATTGAAATTGCGTGAAATGTGCACAGAACACAATGTTTTATTATTTTTCGATGAGGTAATTTCTGGATTCCGTGTTGCATTTTCGGGTGCAGCAGAGTATTATGACATTACTCCGGATATTGTTTCTTACGGGAAAATTATTGGTGGTGGACTACCTGTTGGAGCTTATGGCGCGAAAAAACACATTATGCAAAGTGTTTCACCAGATGGACCAGTTTATCAAGCAGGAACTTTAAGCGGAAACCCAGTGGCGATGGCTGCAGGAATAGCGCAATTGAATATTTGTTCGAAGCCTGGTTTTTACGAAGACCAAGAAATGCGTACTAAAACAATGGTGGAAAGCGTAAATAGTTATGCGAAAGAAAAAGGCTATGATTTTAAACTTGTTACCATAGGTTCTATTTTCTGGATCGCTTTTGCTGATGACACAACAATAAGAAGTGCATCTCAAATTAACACAGATATGACTCCGTTTAAAAAATTGCATAAAGCACTTTTAGAACGAAGTGTTTACGTTGGACCAAGCGGATATGAAGTTGGGTTCGTGTCGCAAGTTCACACAAAAGAGGTTCTTGAAAATGCTGCACAGCAGTTTAAGAATGCTTTGGATGAGGTGTTTGGGTAAAATTTTTCGATGAATGTTTTTTTATCACCTTGTGGAGGCGCAATGCCATTTTTTGGCAGCGCAATGCCACCGTGTAGCGGCGCAATGCATTGCGCCGCTACACGGTGATAAAAACATTTAACAATTCCCCTAAATTATCTACTTGTAAATCAGCCACTTTCAATTGCTCTGTAATCTCATGTGTTCCATCGGGAACTGCTACAACATTCATTTTTGCAGCTTTTCCTGCGATAACTCCATTTAGAGAATCTTCTATCACCAAACAGTTTTGTGGCTCGCTTTTTAACAACTTTGCAGTTTCAATATATACTTCTGGATGGGGCTTTCCATAAGTGCAATTTTGCGCAGAAAGAGTTGCATCAAAAAAATGGGTAATTCCTAGTTTTTCAAGACTGGTGTCAATTAAAATCTGAAATGATGAACTCGCTAAACCGATTTTCATTCCTTTGGATTTAAAGAATTCTAGAATTTCAACAACGCCTTTCATGGGTTGACCATGGGCTTTTATTCCGTTGACCATTTCGTTCATGATTTCATCAACGACTTGGGCTTTCGTTTTGTTTTTCCACGGATATTTTTCGAACCAATAATCTATCACTTCGTCAATTCTTAATCCGACAGTTTTTTCGCCGCCAACAGCCATAAAATCAATTCCAATGCTAGCAAATACTTTTATTTCAGCAGCTTTCCATAATGGCTCTGAGTCAATTAGAACTCCGTCCATGTCGAAGATTACGGTGTCTATATTTTTGAAATCCATCATTTTTTTAGCTTATATAAATAGTTACTCGTAAAGATTCCAGATTCATTTTCATCGGTCAAATAAATATGTTTTTTGTCCACAGCAATTCCTTCTTTTTGCGTCCATGAGTCGTGTAAATATTCCTTTTTCTGAACCCATTTTTCATTTTCATATTTATACATGTACAGTTTAGCATAGGTTAGGATATATAATTCATCTTGATTATAAAAAGCTGCATCTGTTATACTTTCCTCACGCCAATTTGTAGCGGGCAAATGCAAGTTTGTAAGCAGTTTTGCCTCATATTCGCCAGGAACTAGAGGTAAAGAGTAAATCTTAGAAATCCCATCAAAGGGCACGGTTCTGTTTTTGGTGAAAATCAGCAATTCACTTTCGCCCAAAACATTTTCTTTCACAACCATCGCTTCTGCATCGTAATAAAGTTGAGCTTCTTCTGGCGGAAAATTTGATTGTTCAGGATAATGAAATGAAATCTTTTCGGCTTCCACACTTTTGTTATTTAAAACCTCGTCTATTCTTACTTTGTAAACAACCAGATCTTTACGTTTATTTTCATTGTTTCCAATATCACCGATGTACAAAAACTCTTTCCCATCGTAAGCCATTGCTTCCCAATCTACATTTGTAGCATTTCTTAAAACACATGAATGCTTGATTTTACCTTTCTTATTAAAAACTAAAATTTTTGCTTTGTTCCCAGAATCATTCAATGATAGGAAAGAGCATTTATGTTTTATAAGTGCAGAGCTTTCAACCAAAGCGGGAGGTAAAGAGGCTATTTTATTCTGAGAATGACTTGTACAAGCAAAAAGAAAAAAAACGCTGAGTATCCAGAATTTGTACATATTGATTTGTTTGAATTTGAGCATATTCCTACAATAATAAGAAAAGATAGGGCTTAAAACAACACTTTTTATTTTGCGAATATTCATAATTAAACTTTAGAATTATATACCTTTATATTTAAATTTCAGAAGAGCTCAAAAATGATGCAGCCAGGTGCAAAAAATTGGATTGATAAATATTTCTCATTAATTAATGAAGGCGTAATTGATATTAACTCAATTGCTCAACCAAGTTATGTTTCCAAGGAAAACTTCTTGCACAATGTTTTCTTTAATTCTGGAATTGTTTTTGGTTTTCCGAGTGAGTTCCTGTTTTTTAAAGGTGAAACTTCTAAAAAGTGGACAAGCGATGAAAAAACTACGTTTCTGCTATTTGAATGCCTACTCCTTGTTTATCTTTCTGAGAAGAAAACTGTAAATAAAGAAGAGTTCGTAGCTTCTCTTTTGGTCTTTTATGAGCAGTACAATAGCACTGTTTCCATTAACGTGCTTAAACTTTTATTCAAAGAAAAAGACGTCATCAAGTTAGAAGGGATTCTTAAAAGGCGAGTTCACCTAAAGAAAACAATCAGTAATCAATTGTGGGTAAACTACCTTAATAATAGCCTTGTTTATTTGGATGTTTTGGCCTTTCGATCGTTTCTAATCAATCAAAAACAACTCAAGGAAAGTTATGATGCTTTTCTTTTGGGGGCTTTAAATACGATTGGTGTAATGTCAAGGGTTGATCATAAAATTGCTGAAATAGAAGATCAAATTCTAACCGTTTATCTTGCTTCTGCAAACATGGACGATAGCAGTAGAAAAGCCTTTAAACAAAAGTTAGCCAACGAGGAAATCTACATTGAAGACATCGTTTTACCAGACGAAAATGATGATTTGTATAAGTTTTACCTTGTGGATATGGCCGTGCTAACAGTGCATTCTGATTTATCGGCAATGAGTGAAGAAATCGTTTACCTCTATAAATTGTGTAAGCACTTAAATGTTGATAACGAACAAATGGAACGTTCAATTATCATGATTGAGCGGTTTGTAATGGCCAATAATCACCAAATAACTTTTCTACAAGAACGTTCTTCTTATGAGCAATTGTATGGGAATTTTTCTAAACGATGGATTAAAATTCTCGGAAGAAACAAGGATAAATTCATTGAAGAATTAAGAGAAAGTAAGGAGTTAATTAGTCTGGTGAATAAGTCTTTTACGCAAGAATTAAATTCTGAAGAAAAAGAGAAAGTAAAAGCTCAATTTAAAGATTTAGCAAAATCATTACCGGCACTGGCTATTTTTATGCTGCCTGGAGGATTGATTTTATTGCCGCTAATTTTAAAGATTATTCCAGATTTAATTCCTTCAGCTTTTAAAGAAAATGAAGTGGAGAGGGGGAATGATAAATTGTAATTGATTAACCAAGTGTGGTGTTTAAACTCTACTGACGTCTAGTGTTTATGGCGGTTTAACCACGAAGTAGGCACAAGTTCGTAGAGTTTAGAGCAAGCGAAAAGGAAATGCCAATTGATCTCGCCTCAGTACTCAATACTCACACTCAGTGCTGTAACCACAAAGGTTTTTTGGTTGTTATGAATGGATCTAAAAATCGTTGAAATTCAAAGCCCTGGGCGTTAGAAATTAATGATTAAACATTATTTTTCAGCCCTACAACGTTAATAATTAAACCTTGATCATTAAGATTGAACGCTTTTTACCGTCAATATAGCATCCTCAACTCCATCTTTAGACAAACCATTGCTGCTTGATTCGAATAAGTAATTTATTCCATCAATTTCATGTTGTGCCGCTGTGTGATAAGTTACTTTACTTGTTCCAGTTGTTAAGGTGTAAACCACAAAATCCTCTTCTTTCTCTATGAAATCAACAGTTTCCGTGTGATTATTTAATTTTTTGAGGTATTTCTCAAACCCGTTTTCTGTTCCCCAATCCATAATTGAAACATAAGTTTGTTTCCCCATTTTTAAATTCCAAACATAAGTGTCTAGTTGGTGCAGCACTGTTGCTCTTTCGTTTTTAGGAACCAATAAATTTGCATTGAGTTCATAAGGACGTAAATCAAATCTTACGAAATTATCTACATCTTCGGTTGAATTTGAGTTCTCTGTATTAGCATTTAATTCTGAATCCTCTGCTGAACTTTCTTCTTTGCAACTTGAGAAAATTAAACTCAAAGCAATTAAAACAAGGATTAAATATATCTGTTTCATTTTTTTAATTTTCTGAAAGCCGAAATTACATTATTTCAATGCGAATATCGACTCATGGATTTATAAAGACCAAACTGAAGAAGTGATAAAGATTCCATTCCTATTTATTTCTCCTTTGGGAAAAACACTTTTTGACGAATTAAAACATAAATCATTCCACATGAAATGGCAAAATCTGCAACGTTCCAAATTGCTGGAAACACTTGTCCGCCGCCTAGCCATGGAACCCATGTTGGCCATGTAACTCTGAATTGAAACATATCAACTACGTTTCCAAACAGAAATCCGCGGTGACGAACTTCTACCATTTCAGTGTAGCCAAAATAGGAACATTCTTCAAATATTCCTGACCCTTCTACTTGATTGTAGGAAATACAAGGATCAAAATAATCTCTAAAAATGAAATCGTAAAACATCGAATCGAATAGGTTTCCTGTGGCTCCAGCGAGAACTAATGCTGCAACGATAAAAAACTCCATTTTTACTTCTGGTTTTTTGATTTGCTTTAGAATGTAATAAATGATCGCACCAATGGCCACAATACGAAATATGGAAAGCGTGAGTTTCCCCCACATTCCACCTCCGAGTTGCGTTCCGAAGGCCATTCCTTGGTTTTCAACAAAGTTTAAATAAAGCCAATTACCAACTAGCGGCACGCTCGGATCATCGAAAGCAAAGCTGGTTTTGACCCAGATTTTAACCACCTGATCTATGATCAAAACCAAAAGAACTAAACCGAATGTAATTAAATAGCGTTTTCTCAAACCTTAATTATTTAAGAGTCTTGTGCGTTCTTTGCTTCTATGCTCAAAGTGGCATGAGGAACCAATTTCAATCTCTCTTTACGAATTAATTTTCCAGTTGCTCTACAAATACCGTAAGTTTTATTTTCAATTCTAATTAAAGCGTTTTTCAAAGCTGTAATGAATTTTTCTTGACGCAAAGCCAATTGCGCCATTTCCTCTCGCGATAAAGTGTCAGAACCGTCTTCCATCATGTTGAATGAACGTCCTGTATCATCCGTTCCGTGGTCATCTTTATGAGAAAGTGAGTTCTTTAATATCTGTAAGTCTTCTGTTGCTTCGACTAATTTGCTGTCAATAATTTCCTTGAATTCTTGTAAATCTTCGTCTGAGAATCTTGTCTTTTCTTTTGCCATATTTATAATAGTTTAGATTTTGAATTTCACAATGAACAAATATAATCGAATTTGGTTTTCAATCAAGTGCTTTTATCGATTGTGAAAAAGTATTTTTGTAAATAATCGTTATTATAATGCAAATTCAAAGAAATATGGATGTTATAGATGCTTTAAATTGGAGGTATGCAGTAAAGAAGTTCGATGCTTCAAAGAAACTATCGGAAGAACAAATTAGTCGTGTGAAAGAAGCTCTTCAGCTTACACCAACTTCAATGGGTTTACAATTGATGAAGTTTGTGATGGTGGAATCTGAAAGCATTAAGAAGAAAATTACGCCAATTGCTTATAATCAACCGCAAATTGAAGATGCATCTCACCTGATAATTATGTGTCGAAAAACAGATGTTAAACCGGAAGACATCGATACATTTATTGAAACTGCTGCAAAAACTAACGAAATGGAAGTTTCAAATCAAGCGATGGTAGATTATGATAAATCTTTGCGTGTGAGTTTGTCCATTCCTGAAGAGCAGCAAAAAGTTTGGATGGATAATCAAGTGTATATTGCCCTAGGAAACTTGATGACCGTTTGCGCAGTAGAAGGAATTGATGCTTGTCCGATGGAAGGTTTTAACAGGAAAAAATTAAATGAAGATTTAGGCTTTACAGATCAAAACCTCGATGCCGTTGTGATTTTTGCTTTGGGATATAGATCAGAAGAAGATTATAGGTTGAAATTCAAAAAAGTGCGCAGGCCCATGGATGATTTGTTTGAGACGATTTGATGTTTTTAGGCGGTAGGCTTTAAGCTGTATGCTTTAAGCTGTATGCTTTTATCTACATGTTGGATTTAGGATTCTGTTATCTTCAATAAGCTGGTCGACGGATAGCTATCATGCCGACTTAGCCTGTTGAAGGTATTGTGAGTTTTCGAAAATAACAGTTAACAAAGAGTGATCAATCATTCAACTGTCTAACTAAGAAAATCCTTAACAATCCGCGTTCGAAGATTCGCGTCATCCGCGTTCCATTACAGCGCAAACCCCGAGTAAAGCAGCCACCAAAACCACGTTAAACATTAATAATTAAACCTTAATCATTATCAAGCACAAACCCCATCCCACCCAAGTCTTCGTATATTTTAACATTCTACCACCTTCAATATTCTTATTTTAGGGGCTTATAAAACTAATCTCAATTAAACTTGTTCTTAAAGTCTGTGATTTACCTAGCTTGAAGTGCTAGATGAGATTTACAGAATCAAGTTAAAAACACAATAAAAAATACCAAATGAACAATTTCGAATATTACAATCCAACAAAAGTTATCTTTGGAAAAGACACTTACGACCAAATTCCATCAAAAATAAAAGAGTCAACCGCTGGAAAACGAGTGATGATTACTTACGGTGGCGGAAGCATTAAAAAGAACGGCGTTTATGATGCAGTAATGTCAGCGTTAAAAGACTATGAAGTAGTTGAGTTTTCTGGAATTGAAGCCAATCCGGAGTATGATACTTTAATGAAAGCCGTTGAACAAATCAAAGAAAACCCAGTTGATTTCGTTTTAGCTATTGGCGGTGGATCTGTAATTGATGGAACGAAGTTTATTGTTTCAGCAGCAAAATATGATGGGAATCCATGGGATGTTTTAACACAGAAAAAAGGGTGTAAATTTGAATATGCGCTTCCTTTTGGAACAGTTTTAACGCTTCCTGCAACAGGTTCTGAAATGAATTCGGGAGCGGTAATTTCAAACAGCAGATTAAAAGAGAAAAGAACAATGGGCGGACCACAAGGCTTTCCTAAATTCTCATTTTTAGACCCAACTGTTGTGAAAACGCTACCAAAAAAGCAAATTGCTAACGGAATTGTTGATGCTTACATGCACACTTTGGAGCAGTACATGACCTATCCTTCTAATAATTTATTACAAGAAAGAATCGCTGAGGGAATTCTTGCCACCTTAATTGAAATTGGACCAAAAGTATTGGAAGACCCTGCCGATTATAAAGCAGCAAGTAACTTAATGTGGTGCGCCACTATGGCTTTGAACGGAACACTTAGAGCGGGTGTGGCATACGATTGGACAACTCACATGATTGGACATGAACTCACTGCTTTGCATGGAATTGATCATGCAAGAACATTGGCGATTATTGCCCCAAACTTGTACAAGGTGAAATTTGAAAATAAGAAGGAAAAACTAATTCAGTACGGTCAACGTATCTTCGGATTGGAAGGTTCTTGCGGCGAGGAAGCAATTCACAGAACCAAAACCTTTTTTGAATCTTTAGGGATAAAAACAAATCTTTCCGACTACACGGATGACTATAAATCAACGCCAAAAATAATTAGAGAACGCTTTGAGGAAAGAGGCTGGGAAGCGATGGGTGAACGTAACGATCTAACGCCAATTGAAGCAGAAAAAATAGTTGAAATGAGTTTCTAAATTGAAACATTTTGAGCACGCCTTGCGAATTTGAGCGCTTTAGTTTCGAATATTTGTAATTTAGTGAAAAGTAGCGAAACGGTTATCCTACTTTTCACTATTAATATTTTTAATACTTAATAAGATGAAGATAAACCCTCCATTTGTATTGCGTGAAAGCTACAACGACGATGTTTTGGAGTTGTTGAAATCCGTAACCTTAGGATCAAATGGAGCACGGTATCAGCACCAAAGATTAGAACAGCGCATAAAACAAGTGTATCGTCCGCTATTTCTTAATTTAGAACGCAACGATAAGGTGCTAGGAAATATCACCTTTTGCAGAAGGCCTAAAAACTGGTATGTTCGCTATTTTGCTTTTGATTTAGGAATGCAAGCTGCGAGTAAACAACCAAGATCTAAAGCCACTAATTCTGGATTAAAAAAACGAATTGGTGGCTTTTTTGATGACGCGTTTGAAGGGAAGGAAGAATCCCCAGATTTATTTTACGCCTATATCGATCCAAGAAATGAACGTTCGCTTTGGATGAGTCAAAATTTTGAATTTTATACCGCTGCTAAAATCGCTACACAGAGTTTTAGTAGGGTAAAACCCAAGGAGAAGAAAGAGGTAGAAGCAACAAAAGTCAATGACTTTATTCGAGAAAAGGTAGAAGAAAGCTACGGAAATCGGCCATTGTATTTCACAAAACACACTTTTAATGAAGATCCTTTTTACACTTTGACGATAAACGGAAAAATAGTTGCTTTCGCTAAAACGCATAGTGCGGAATGGAAAATTACCAGATTGCCAGGAAAAAACGGAGGGTTAATGCGAAACATCATTCCCTTTGTTCCGGGTTTAAGAAAAGTAATTCGTCCCAACTCACATGTTTTTACAGTAGTTGATTCTATTTGGAGTCAAGAATCAAAAGCAGAACACCTAGAAATGCTGTTTGAAGGAATTTTATTTCACGAAAAGACGAATACGATTATTTGGTGGGCAGATAAAAAAGAACCGATTTACAGTAGAATCAAAGATAAAGTGAACTGGGGCTTACTCAATAAAGTAAACGGAGTTCAAGAGGTAGATTTGGTCATTAGAACACCAAAAGGAGAACAGAAGATAGATTATGATGTTCCAACATACGTGACCGGGTTTGATTTTATTTAGTTTGTTACTTGGTTATCAATTTGTTTCGTTTTCAAGTTTTCAAGTTGACCACTTGTAAACTTGCCCACTTTAAAACTTACAAACTCTAAAACTCAATTATTCCTCTTCAACTTCATCTTTTATAATCTCAGGCAAATAGATTTTATCTTCAACCACAATGGCTTCAGGAAACTCAGAAATTAATGCTGCACGCGATTTTTCTGCTTCCAGTTGTGTCCTGTAATCGCCTTGCATTAAGAAATAATTCGGGGCTTTATATTCTACATAAGTTGGCGTTTCATCGTCCATTTGTAAGAATGTAGACCTGGCTTTATCCACTGCTGTTCTGTTCTGATCAAAAAACAACTGAATTCGATAACCATCCATCATAGGTCCCATATTTGGCGGTATAGTCGCAGATTTAAACTTAATGATTTTTTCTACATTTGTGCTTTTAACAATGTCTACTTTTCCCGGAATTATTGTTTTTGGTTCCTTAATGCTATCGCTAACCCATATGTCATCTGATTTTTGAGGAGTTAGTTCTTCTATTTGTTGAGGAGCTTCTTTCGGGGTTTCTTTCTTTTGTTCCGTTTCTGTTTCTGTTTCAGAACTTTTTCCGATTCTCCACCATTCATTTTGTGAAAAAACAGCTGGTGTAAGGGCCAATAAGAAAAGTACAACAATTAATTTCATCGAAAATATTTTGAGCAAAAGTAAATAATAATCTTCTAATTCTGTGATTTGAAACTTCACTTCCTTTCACAGATTTTGTGCCAAGTTAAGCATTTGCAAGAGGAGGAAATATGTTTTTTTGATAAAAAATCAGAAATTCTTGGAGACTCCATCGTACTTAATTTCTATTTTTACATTAATTATAATGTTTACTAATTGGACCTGGCGTACATCAGGTTTACTTAAATTAATCGATTGCATATGCATACCCAGACAAAAGAAAACCAGAGTAAATTAACCCCAAAGGAGATAAAACAATTGCTTATTGAAGGAAATAAGAGATTTGTAGCCGGTAAAATGATGGATAGGGATTTAATGGTTCAAGTAAAACAAACAGCCGTTGGTCAATACCCGCATACAATTGTTTTAGGATGTATAGATTCAAGAACAACGACTGAACAGATCTTTGATCAAGGAATTGGAGATGTTTTTAACGCACGTGTTGCAGGTAATATTGTGAATGATGATGTGCTAGGTTCTATGGAATATGCATGTAAGGTTTCCGGTTCTAAGTTGGTCATGGTAATGGGACATACCAAGTGTGGCGCGGTAACTTCTGCTTGTCATGGTGTTAAGCTTGGGAATATTACAAATATGCTGGCGAAAATTAATCCAGCGATAGAAAAAGCAAAAGAAAAATTTGATGACATTACAACCAAAGAGGCGATGAATCTTGTGGGTAAAGAAAACGTACTTAATTCAATGAAAGAAATACGTGAAAAAAGCCCGATTCTGCGTGAGTTGGAGCAATCTGGTCGCATCAAGGTAATTGGAGGAATGTACGATATAGAAACTGGAAAAGTAGAGTTTTATATAGGAGCATAAGACATCCAATGGAGTAACATTTTTTTTAAAGTATAAAAGTTTAATTAAGGAATAAACTTGGGGTTCTTCAGAACAAAAAAAGAAGCGTAAATTCAATTCTTTTTTTGTTCCGAAAAACCTAATTCATTCAAAGGGTTTATTGTTGCTTTTCAGCCCTCATCATTATCTTACTCACTTTTTCCAATGCTTCATCAATATTTCCAACATTACTAAATACCAATCTTAATTTATCATTTTTCTGATTCATTTTTACGCCTTTCGGGTTGCTTTGTATATAATTTAATACCTGCGTAAATATTGGACTTTGATAATAAATGTGTGCCGGATTCTCAGTAAAATATCCAATCATTTTTTCAGATTTGATAATTAAACGTGTAAATCCAACTTCTTGTGCTTTTCTTCGTAATCTTATTGATTGCAGCAAATCTTCAACCACAGCTGGAATTGGACCAAAACGATCAGCCAACTGTGTTTCAAATAGTTTTAATTCTTCTTCTGTTGCTAAACTATCTAGCTCTTGATACAAGGAAAGACGTTCGGAAACATTGTTTACATAATCATCAGGAATCCTGATTTCCATGTCGGTTTCTAAAACACATTCTTGAACAAATGATTGATAGCTGTCGCTGTTCCTATTCTCAAATAAATCTTTAAATTCAGATTGACGCAATTCATCTATGGCTTCATTCAATATTTTCTGATACATGTCGAATCCAATATCAGCAATAAATCCAGACTGTTCTCCTCCTAATAGGTTTCCAGCTCCTCGAATATCTAAATCCTTCATGGCAATACTAAACCCTGATCCTAAATCTGAAAATTGTACCAAGGCATTCAATCGTTTTTGTGCCTCTGAGGTGAGCATGTTGTAGCGTGGCGCAATCAAATAGCAGAATCCTTTTTTTGTAGATCTCCCTACACGTCCACGTAATTGGTGTAAATCACTTAAGCCAAAGTTGTTGGCTTTGTTGATGATCATTGTATTCGCATTGGAAATATCAATCCCTGATTCAATGATTGTTGTAGCCAATAAAACATCGTATTCATGTTCTATGAAATCCATCATTACTTTTTCGAGCTTTTTCCCATCCATTTGTCCATGACCAATTCCCACACGAACACCTGGACATAAACGCTGAATCATTCCAGAAATTTCTTGAATATTTTCAAGTCTATTGTGTACAAAATAAACCTGTCCACCTCGACTAACTTCATAAGAAATGGCATCTCGAATTGTTTCTTCGTCAAATTCTATAATTTCAGTTAATACAGGCTGACGATTGGGTGGAGGAGTGCTAATTATACTCAAATCTCGTGCCCCCATCAATGAAAATTGTAGGGTTCTTGGAATTGGAGTAGCGGTTAACGTTAAAGTATCGACTGTGGCTTTTAGTGTTTTTAGTTTGTCTTTTACAGAAACACCAAACTTTTGCTCTTCGTCAATAATAATTAATCCAAGATCTTTAAATTTCACATTCTTACTCACAATTTTATGCGTTCCAATAAGAATATCGATTTTTCCATCGCTTAAATCCTTCAAAGTTTCATTGCTTTGCTTTGTCGATTTAAATCGATTCACGTAATCCACACGAACAGGAAAGTCTTTCAACCTTTCTTTAAAACTTCTATAATGTTGAAGCGAAAGAATGGTTGTAGGAACTAAAATAGCTACCTGTTTTCCGTCTGTTGCCGCTTTAAAGGCTGCACGAACTGCAATTTCTGTTTTCCCAAAACCTACATCGCCACAAATTAAGCGGTCCATGGGAGTGTCTTTTTCCATGTCCTCTTTCACAGCCTCGGTTGCTTTTAACTGGTCTGGAGTGTCTTCATATATAAAAGAAGCTTCGAGTTCATTCTGCAAATAAGTATCGGGGGTATACGCATATCCCGGCTGACTCTTTCTTTTGGCGTACAATTGAATTAAATCGAAAGCAATTTCTTTGATTTTCTTCTTGGTTTTGTTCTTGAGTTTTGCCCAAGTTTGCGTGCCTAATTTGTTCATTGAAGGTGCCGTTCCATCTTTCCCAGTGAACTTAGAAATACGGTGCAAAGAGTGAATGGAAACATATAAAACATCGTTGTCCTTATATACAAGTCGAATGGTTTCTTGTGGTTTTCCGTTAACGTCAATCGTTTCTAAACCGCTAAATCGTCCGACTCCATGGTCAATATGTGTTACATAATCTCCTTTTTGTAAATTATGCAATTCTTTTAACGTTAAGGCTTGTTTTGCTTGGCGAAATCCTTCTTTTAGTCTAAATCTGTTGTACCGTTCAAATATTTGATGGTCGGTATAGCAGACCAACTTCAATTCTTCATTAATAAATCCTTCATGGATTCCAGTGTTAATTGGCGTAAACTCGACTTCAGCTTGAATGTCTCTAAAGATGTCCAACAATCTTTCAATTTGTTTTGGCTGATTGGAAAAGATGAGGTTTTTGAATCCTAATTTCTTGCGTTGTTTTAGGTCTTCTGTTAGTAAATCAAAATTCTTGTTGAAAGCAGGTTGTGCTTTGTCTGTAAACTGAATTACTGCAGCATCTTTATTGGTGTAGTCTGGTCCCCATTCAATTTGGGTAAACAGTTGAAGTTCTTTTTCTAAATCCGTTGGGTGAAAATACAGCTCAGAAGGTGGTGTGTGTTTGGCTCCTGTTTCTGGCAACTCATTAAAAATTGATGCAGCCTTTTTATATTCTGTTTCTAGCTGACCCTTAATTTCTTTGTAGGAGCTGATCCAAAGTGTGGTGTCTTTTCCTACAAAAGAGAGGAAACTTCCGTTCTCAGTTTGGTCAAGCGACAGTTGAATATTTGGAACGATATGAAAGAAAGCATGTTCTTTAATGGAAAGTTGGGTAACTGGGTCAAATGTTCTAATGGTCTCCAATTCATCACCAAAAAACTCTAACCTAAAAGGTTGGTCATTCGAATAAGAGAAAATATCTACAATTCCTCCGCGAATAGAAAATTGACCAGGTTCATATACAAAGTCTACAATATGAAATTCATGCTCTAAAAGAAAGTCAGTCAAAAATTCGATATCATATTCCTCTCCTTTTTCAATTTTAAAAGTGTTGGTAGAGAGCTTTTGTTTGGTTGGAACGCGTTCAAAAAGAGCTTTTGGGTAAGTAACGATCCAGGAATTTGGAGACTTTGTTACTTTGTCTAGAGCCTCCGCTCTTCCCACAACGTTTGCATTATCGGTTTCTTCTAATTTGTAGGGAACCTTGTAGGAAGCAGGATAAAACACCACGCGGTCATCGTCTAGGTAAAGTCCCTGCAAATCGTTCAAGAAATAAGCAGCTTCTTCTTTATCTTGTAAAATAAATAAATGGTGACCGGGAACCTGTTCTGCAACTGTGCTAGCGTTGAATGCTTTACTTGCTCCTACAACACCTTTCCATTGAATTTTCGTAGGACGATTTTGTAATTTATCAATTGTAGAGATTACTCCACTCGACTTTTTAAATTCTGCTTTTATTTGTTTTATCGTCATATTCAATTCTTGGAGGTGCAAAGATAAGTTATCTATCGCTTTATTCCCAATCTGCTGTATTTCGCAAAAAAATATCAAATGGGAATTACAATACTGCAAAAGTGAACAAGAAGTAATGGTTTTGGTTCAGTGAAATTGGAAGGAAAGTAGTTGTTGTTAATTATTGTTAGAAAAATGGAATTGAAACTTCATAGCAATTTCTATTAAATGAACTGCTGTTGATTAGTTTCATTTTGGAACACAGGCAGAGGTTAATATGTGGTTTTTGTTAATGGTAAGAATTCTCCCTTTTCTAAAAAGTACTTTGGCAGAATATGGCTATTGTATGGGAAATAAATATTGCTTATTCGACATCTACTTATTTCTAAAATGAAATGAGGGAAAAGATGCTTTAAACACAATTACCAAAATCACTAAGTCTAAAATTGTTCACGCGCCACCTTTAAAAAACGAAGTGAATTAAGGGAAATAAAGCGTTTTGTCTTTTTGATTACAGGTCTCATAATATATCAATTTTTACAATGCGCTAGAGAAATATTTTTTTCATTTATTAACAAGGCTTGTTAATATTTAAAAACCACTGTCTTATTAACAATAAATTCACATCAAAAAAAAGCTGGTTTTATCGCAACTTCCTTTGTGGATGTGACATTACAAAATTGTTGATTTTTTTATCAAATGGACTTCTCAAAAAAATGTGCATAACTATAAACGATGAAAAAATTATAGCACCCAAATTTGTCAATTAAAGTTTCTAATTTTATACCCAGATTTGAAATCATAACCAGTTTTCTCTTCAGACAAAATCATTTTTAACTGTACCACCTATTTCACAATAAGAAAAAATGATAACTAAAAACAAATAGTGATATGAGCGAAGGATTGGCACTTAAAACTCAGAACAAAAGCGATTTACAGAGCTACTCTCAGGAGGAAGTTTTGAAATCTGCAATTGATTATTTCAAAGGCGACACACTTGCAGGTGAGGTTTGGATGAAGAAATATGCATTGAAAGATGCAATGGGTAACCTTTATGAAAGAACCCCAGATGAAATGCATAAACGTATCTCAAAGGAGTTCGCCAGAATTGAAGCGAAATATCCAAATCCAATTAGTGAACAGGAAATTTATGATGTAATTAAGGACTTTAAATACATCATCCCACAGGGAAGTCCAATGGCTGGAATCGGTAACGATTTTCAGTTCGTTTCTATCTCAAATTGTTTCGTGATTGGAAATGAAAAAGATGAAGATTCTTACGGTGGAATATTGAAATTAGACCAAGAATTGGTTCAGTTAATGAAAAGAAGAGCAGGAGTAGGTGTTGATTTATCCTTTGTTCGTCCAAGTGGCTCTCCTGTTCAAAACTCAGCATTGACAGCTACCGGAGTTGTTCCTTTTATGGAGCGTTTTTCAAACTCAACAAGAGAAGTTGCTCAAGGTGGAAGAAGAGGTGCTTTGATGGAGTCTATAGCAATAGATCATCCAGATTCTGAAGCATTCATCGATGCAAAAACTACAGCAGGAAAAGTTACAGGTGCCAACGTTTCTGTTAAAATATCTGACGATTTCATGAAAGCTGCATTAACAGGCGGCGATTATACATTAACTTACCCAGTAAAATCTAAAAATCCTTCGTTTACAAAAACTGTTGACGCAAAGAGAATTTGGGATAAAGTTGTACATAATGCATGGGCTTCTGCAGAACCAGGTATTTTGTTCTGGGATACTTTGATTAACGAATCAATTCCAGATTGCTACGCAGATTTAGGATTTGAAACAGTTTCTACAAACCCATGTGGTGAAATTCCATTGTGTCCAAATGATTCTTGTCGTTTGTTGGCCATTAACTTGTATTCTTATGTGAATAACCCATTTACAGACGAAGCTTCTTTTGACTACGAATTGTTTGATAAACATGTGGTTATGGCGCAACGTTTAATGGATGATTTAATTGATTTAGAGCTTGAAAAAGTAGATAAAATCATCAATAAAATAAAGAATGATCCAGAATCAGAAGATGTAAAAAATACTGAGCTGAGCTTATGGATGCGTATTCGTGAGAAGTGTGAACAAGGTCGTAGAACAGGATTGGGAATTACTGCCGAAGGAGATATGTTGGCAGCAATGGGAATTTGCTATGGTACAGACGAATCAAACGATTTCTCTGAAAAGTTACACATGAGATTGAAGCATGGTGCTTACTTATCTTCTAGCATTATGGCGGAAGAAAGAGGTGCTTTCCCAATTTGGGATGCAAAACGTGAGGAGAATAATCCTTTCATGTTGAGAATTAAAGAGGAAAATCCAGCGCTTTACGAACGTTTACAAGAGCACGGGAGAAGAAATATCGCTTTATTGACAATTGCGCCAACAGGTTCGGTTTCCATATTAACGCAAACAACTTCTGGAATTGAGCCTGCATTTATGGTTTCTTACATGAGAAGAAGAAAAATAAACCCAGATGATAAGGATGCAGTTGTAGATTTTGTTGATGAAGTTGGAGATTCATGGCAAGAATACCCAGTATTCCACCATAAATTTGAAACTTACTTAATTGCTAAAGGATACGACTTGGAAGAGGTGCGTAAAATGGACCAAGAACAAATTGCATCAATTATTGCAAAATCACCTTACCACTTAGCTACATCAAATGATGTTAACTGGGTGAAGAAAGTAGAAATGCAAGGACGTGTTCAGAAACATATTGACCACTCTATTTCTGTAACTGTGAATCTACCAAACGATGTAACAGAAGAAATGGTAGGGAAAGTTTACCAAACTGCTTGGGAGTCTGGATGTAAAGGTGTAACAGTTTACCGTGATGGCTCGAGATCAGGTGTTTTAGTTTCAACTACTGAAAAAGAGGAAGAAAAAAGCGTAAACTTTGATGATCACCACGCACCAGAACGACCAGAGCGTTTAGAAGCAGAGGTTGTTCGTTTCCAAAATAACTTGGAAGAATGGATCGCTTTTGTTGGAATGTTAGATGGACGACCGTACGAGATTTTCACAGGTCGCAGGGATGGATTCAACGGAATTCCTAACGATGTGAAAACAGGATTTATCAAAAAAGTGAAAAGCGATGATAGCAGTCGTTACGATTTCCAATATGAAGATAGAGGAGGGTATAACGTTACTGTTGAAGGTTTGTCAAGATCTTTTGATAAAGAATACTGGAACTACGCAAAAATGATTTCTGGTGTTTTACGTCATGGAATGCCATTGTTGCACGTTGTTGATTTGGTGGGTTCTTTAAACCTAAGCGACGACACTTTGAACACTTGGAAAAACGGTGTTTCTAGAGTAGTGAAGAAATTTATTCCTGATGGAACAGAAAGTAAAAACGAATGTCCAGAATGTCACCAAAAAAGTGTACAGTTTCAGGAAGGATGTTTGACTTGTACTAACTGTGGACACAGTAAGTGTGGCTAATTTTTAGCTAAGACCACAGCTTTTTATAATATGCTGCCGCGAGTTTGCAAATCGTGGTCATATTATAAAAAACTAGCGATAGGGAAATCTAAATAAGATATATTTATACAAAAAGCGAACTCTGAAAAGAGTTCGCTTTTTGTATTCCTTAGATTTAGTTAAAACCAAACTACTGAAATTAAAACAAGACCACGAGTTGCAAACTCGCGATAGCTTGTTTTAATTTCAGTAGCGTTTCCGATTAAAATGACTAAATTTGCAAACTGCAAAATAAAGGCAAATTATGAGCGCAAAATACACAGAATATAAAGGGTTGAACTTACCCGAATCAGCAAAGAAAATTGCTGAAAAATGGAAACAAGAAAATGTTTTCCAAGAATCTATTGACTCAAAAGACGATGACAAAACATTCGTGTTTTTTGAAGGACCGCCTTCTGCCAATGGATTACCTGGAATTCACCACGTGATGGCGCGTTCCATTAAAGATATATTCTGTCGCTATAAAACGCTAAAAGGTTACAAAGTGAACCGTAAAGCAGGTTGGGATACACACGGTTTGCCAGTAGAGTTGAGTGTGGAGAAAGAACTCGGAATTACCAAAGAAGATATCGGAGATAAAATTTCTGTTGAAGAATACAACGCAGCATGTAAGAAAACAGTAATGCGTTATACCGATGTTTGGAATGACCTGACTGAAAAAATGGGATATTGGGTAGACATGGAAAACCCATACATTACTTATGAATCAAAATACATGGAAAGTGTATGGTGGTTGTTGGGTCAATTGTATGAGAAAAACATGATTTACAAAGGCTATACAATTCAGCCTTATTCTCCAAAAGCGGGAACAGGATTGTCTTCTCACGAGATTAATCAACCAGGATGTTACCAAGATGTTAAAGACACTTCTTGTGTGGCTCAATTTAAAGTAATCAAAGATGAGCATTCTTCACACATCCCCCTTTGGAGGGGGAACGAGGGGGAGGATATTCATTTCCTCGCCTGGACAACAACTCCTTGGACTTTGCCTTCGAACACTGCACTAACAGTTGGTCCAAAAATAGAATATGTTATCGTAAAATCCTTTAACCAATATACTTTTGAACCAATCAACGTTGTTGTGGCAAAACCTTTATTGAAAAAGCAGTTCAACAAGAAATTCACGGAAGTTGAAACAGTGGAAGACCTAAAATCATACAAAGAAGGAGATAAAAAGATTCCATTTTTCGTAGGAGAAACTTTCACTGGAAAGGAATTAGCAGGAATTCGTTATGAGCAGTTATTGCCTTATGCTCAGCCAATGGAGAACCCTGAAAATGCATTCCAAGTAATTTTAGGAGATTTCGTTACCACAGAAGACGGTACTGGAATCGTACACACTGCGCCAACTTTTGGTGCTGATGATGCTTTGGTAGCAAAACAAGCAAATGTTCCTGGAATGTTGGTGCCAGATGCGAATGGAAATCCTGTTCCTTTGGTTGACTTACAAGGTAAATTCCGTCCAGAAATGGGTGAATTTGCTGGAATGTACGTTAAAAATGAATATTATGATGAAGGTCAAGCACCAGAAAAATCTGCTGATGTCTTGATTTCTATCAAATTAAAAGAAGAAAATAAAGCGTTTCGTGTTGAGAAATACGAACACAGTTACCCACACTGTTGGAGAACGGATAAACCAATTTTGTATTATCCATTAGATTCTTGGTTCGTTAAAGTAACGGACAAAAAGGACAGGATGATTGAATTGAACAAGACCATCAATTGGCAACCAGAATCTACGGGAACTGGACGTTTTGGAAAATGGTTAGAAAACTTAAACGACTGGAACCTTTCTCGTTCACGTTATTGGGGAATTCCAATTCCAATTTGGAGAACAGAGGAAGGAGAAGAATCTATTTGTATTTCTTCAATCAAACAACTGAAAGAAGAATGTCAAAAAGCCGTTGAAGCAGGTGTAATGGATACAAATCCTTTGGCTGATTTTGATGTGAATGACATGTCGAAAGAAAACTACGAAAAGGTAGATTTACATAAAAATTACGTTGATGAAATTACATTGGTTTCTGCATCAGGAAAACCAATGAAAAGAGAAGCAGACTTAATTGATGTTTGGTTCGATTCTGGTTCTATGCCTTATGCGCAATGGCATTACCCTTTCGAAAACAAAGAATTAATCGACGGTGGAAAAGCATTCCCTGGAGACTTTATTGCAGAAGGAGTAGACCAAACAAGAGGTTGGTTCTATACACTTCACGCAATTGCAACAAGTGTTTTTGATTCTGTAGCCTACAAAAATGTGATTTCAAACGGTCTTGTTTTGGATAAGAACGGACAAAAAATGTCAAAACGTTTAGGAAATGCTGTTGATCCTTTCATCACTTTAGAAGAATTTGGTCCAGATGCCACACGTTGGTATATGGTAACGAATGCTTCACCTTGGGACAATCTGAAATTTGACGAAGCTGGAATTAAAGAAACACAACGTAAATTCTTTGGAACACTTTATAACACCTATTCCTTCTTTGCTTTGTATGCCAACATTGATGGATTTGCATATAACGAAGAAAGAATTGCAACAAGTGAAAGACCAGAGATTGACCGTTGGATTATTTCAAAACTGAACTCATTAATCGAGGAGGTGGATACAGCTTTCGAAAGTTATGAGCCAACAAAAGCGGGTCGTGCTATTCAGAACTTTGTAAACGATCAATTGTCTAACTGGTACGTTCGTTTATGCAGAAGACGTTTCTGGAAAGGTGATTACTCGACAGATAAAATTTCGGCATACCAAACTTTGTATGAATGTTTGGAGGCTGTAGCAATAATGAGTGCGCCAATTGCACCATTCTATACGGACGAATTATTCTCTGATTTAAATAAAATTTCAGGAAGACACGCAGCCACTTCTGTTCATTTGGCTGATTTCCCAACAGTAAATACTGAGGATGTAGACAAAGAATTGGAAGCACAAATGGCAATTGCTCAGCAGGTTTCCTCAATGGCATTGAGCCTACGTAAAAAGGAGAAAATTCGAGTACGCCAGCCATTGCAAAAGATTATGGTTCCTATTTTAGACCCAAGTTTTAAATCTAGAATAGAGCATGTTCAAGATTTAATTCTTTCTGAAATTAACGTGAAAGAATTGGTGTTGTTGGAAGATACAACAGGCGTTTTAACAAAGAAAATTAAGCCGAATTTCAAAACCATTGGTCCTAAGTATGGAAAACAAATGAAGGCAATTGCTGGAATGGTGAAAGACTGGGGAGCGGATGAAATAGCTTCTGTGGAGTCGAATAATGGTTGGAGTGGTGAGTTAAATGGCGAAAATATTGAACTTGAAATAAGTGATTTTGAAATCGTAACAGATGATATTCCAGGTTGGTTAGTTACTTCAGAAGGAGGAATTACTGTAGCAATGGACATTACAATTAGTCCTGAGTTGAAACAAGAAGGAATTGCTAGAGAATTGGTCAACCGTATTCAGAATTTCAGAAAAGAAGCTGGATTTGAAGTGACAGATAAGATTCTTGTTACTGTGGAAACAACAGAAGAAATTAAAGCAGCAGTTGAAGCCAATAAGGCTTATATTTCAGCAGAAGTTTTGGCCCAAGATATTGTTCTTGGAAAAGCTGAAGGGAATGTTTATGATGCCGATATTGAAGTGGAAGGCGATTCTACGATTGGTTTAGAAAAGATAGGATAATTTAATAGACTCTCGGAGAGGTATTCGGCCTCACCGAGAGTTTTTCAATTGCTTTATGACTGGAATTTCTTTTGCTTTCGTTTTTCTTATTTGCTGGGTTATCGGAATGGTAACTATGCTGAGAATAGCAGTTGTTAAGAAGAAAATAAATTCCGAATTAGCTTCAATTCCTACTCAATATACACATACTGCAAGCACGAACCCTTTGGCTCAGTCTACCGATAAAATTGGCAGTAGTTCTACTCATTTCTTAAGGATGATTATTAACTTCGGATCAATTAAATTTACTCGTAAATATGTCAATAGCTTAATAAATCTTTCAGCAATTGAGCGCTTAAATCATCAAGCTATCTCAATAAAAACAGAAAAGCTTATAAAATTATTTTCACTTTTTTCAAGGGTTTGGATTATTGGAATAGCAGCTGTTTTTCTTGCATTTATTTTGTCGTAATACGATTTTTTAAGTTTCGACTAAACATTTTTATAAGTTGAGCAAGTGCAATACGATGTTCATCTATCACTATTGAATTAAGCTTTAGTCTCTTATCAACAGCACTAATCATTGAGAAGTTACCAATCAATCATCAGTAAGCTGCAAATGCAGTTTTTTCGTATGTAATGTTTACTTTTGCTATAATGAAAAACCGAATTCCAATATTATTTATTCTGGCACTTATACTGCCATTTATTGGAATTTATGGATGGTTGAAGTTTGAAAAAAGAGCGATTCAAAAGACGGTAAAGCGCCAATTGATGGAAGGAATTCCAAAAGATGAACTGATTCAATTTACTTTTGCCAAAAATGATACAGCAACTTTGTTGAATTGGATTCATGGAAAAGAATTTGAATTTCAAGGTGAAATGTATGATATTGTCACCCGTTATTACTCTGAAGACTCTGTGAAATATGATTTATGGTGGGATCATGAAGAAACCGAGTTGAACAGGAAACTCGCTTCATTAACCAATGCTTTAATCAATCAAAATCCTGAGGAACGTTCTAAATCGAATTATTTGAATTTTGTGATTCGAAATGTTTATTGTGATGACCTTAAAATCGATTTAGAACCTCCCTTTCAACAAGACCAGTATTCTCCACCTTTTGTTAAAGATAAATCCAATTTACTCCAAAGAGAAACTAAACCTTTGTCACCACCACCGCAGTTTTTAGTTTAAAATAATTCAAATTTTAGTCGTTTTTGCAAGAGATTACAGGACTCTGTGATAGGAATATCTCGGGAAGTTTTGCAGTAGGTGTATCTTTGAAATGAATCAAAGCCTTTAATATATCCGGTTTTCTTGCAGAGACGAAGTACAGAATTTCTTCATTTTATATGGAGGGGAATGGCTGTACAATAGAATCATATTTTTTAAACTAAAACAAAATAAATGAGATTTAAAATACTCATGGGAATGCTATTTAGTATTTCCTTATCAATGGCGCAACAAATTACTGTCGTTGATAAAACTACAATGGAGCCAATTGAATTTGTTCAAATTGGCAATAAGGGTGCAACAAAAATGGTGCTCACAGATGCCAAAGGACAAGCGGATATTGCTGAGTTTGGCGGAATGAGTGATATCATATTTAGATTGTATGGCTATGAGCCTTTGGAGATTGATTTCAAAACTTTGGAAGCGAATAACTTTAAAGTAGAAATGGCTTCAAGCGTTTTTATGATTAACGAAGTCGTGATTTCTGCGAACAGATGGAGTCAAATCTCCTCTGATGTTCCACACAAAATAAGTCGATTAACGGCAAAGGATATTGCTTTACAAAATCCTCAAACCGCCGCAGATTTATTGAGTGTTTCTGGAGATGTCTTCGTTCAGAAAAGTCAGCAAGGTGGTGGAAGCCCTATGATTCGTGGTTTTGCGACAAATCGTTTATTGTACACCATCGACGGTGTGCGAATGAACACAGCGATTTTTAGGGGTGGAAATCTTCAAAACGTAATTTCATTAGATCCTTTAGCTATGGAGAATGCTGAAGTTTTGTTTGGATCGAGTTCTACAATTTACGGGAGTGATGCCATCGGAGGTGTGATGAGTTTTCAAACGCTTAAACCACAATTTTCGCTTGATGATCAACCTTACGTGAAAGGAAAAGCACTGATGCGTTATTCATCAGCAAACAATGAAAACACAGGCCATTTTGATGTGAATGTGGGTTGGGAAAAATGGGCAATCGTGACCAGTGTTTCTGCTAATAAATTTGATCACTTACGTCAAGGAAGTAAAGGCCCAGACGATTACCTGAAGCCTTTTCATGTACAAAGAATTGACACTGTAGACGTGGTGATTAATCAAGAAGATGAGTTATTACAGGTGCCAAGTGCATACAGTCAGATCAATTTAATGCAAAAAGTGCGCTTTGCTCCAAATAAAAATTGGGACATCGAATATGGATTTCATTTTTCAGAAACAAGTTCTTATGGGCGTTATGATAGGCATACAGAATTGAAGAATGGCTTGCCGAAATATGCAGAATGGGGATATGGTCCACAAAAATGGATGATGAATCAGTTGTCAATCACAAACTATTCTTCTAATGCAATTTATGACCAAATGAGTATCAGAATTGCACATCAGAATTTTGTGGAAAGTCGTATTGATAGAAAATTCAACGACAACAGCCGCAGAACACGAGAAGAAAACGTGACTGCTTATTCATTAAATGCGGATTTCACAAAGCGTTTCAGTGCGAAGAACAACTTGTTTTATGGTGTTGAATATGTGATGAATGATGTAACATCAACGGGGATTAGAGAAGACATCAATACAGAGATTTCTGCACCAACTTCTTCTCGTTATCCGCAGTCAGAATGGCAATCAATGGGCGTGTATTTGAACGATGAACACAAAATCACGGAAAAATTAACGCTTCAAGGGGGTGTGCGTTATACACATTATCTGTTGGATGCGGAATTTGATAATACTTTTTTCGATTTCCCATTTCAAGAAGCAAACTTAAATAACGGAGCCTTAACTGGAGGAATTGGAGCGGTGTATAGCATCAATTCAAAAACTGTTCTTCGTTTCAATGCTTCAACGGCTTTTCGATCTCCAAATGTGGATGATATTGGAAAAGTTTTTGATTCTGAACCAGGCGCAGTGGTTATTCCAAATCCTGACTTGAAAGCAGAGTATGCGTATAATGCAGATTTAGGATTAACGAGAGTGTTTGGAAATGTGTTGAAGATAGATTTAACAGCTTACTACACAATTCTTGAAAATGCATTGGTTCGCCGAGATTTTCAGTTGAACGGAATGGATAGTATCATTTTTGATGGTTCAATGAGCCAAGTTCAAGCACTTCAAAATGCAGCTAATGCGAATGTTTACGGAATCCAAGCGGGAATTGATATTAACTTGACCAAAGGATTTATTCTGAGTTCAAAATTCAACTACCAAATGGGTGAAGAGGAAATGGACGATGGCTCGTTGAGTCCTTCACGTCATGCAGCGCCTTGGTTTGGTGTAACACGTTGCAGCTATACTTATCGTAAGTTGAAATTAGAAGTGAATGCACAATATCAGGGAGAAAGATTGCATGCTGATTTATCCGTAAGTGAGCAAGGTAAAACTGATATTTACGCATTGGATGAAAATGGAAATACCTACTCACCAAGTTGGTACACGCTTAATCTAAAAGCAATGTACCAATTCCATGATAATTTCACAGTGAGTGGAGGATTAGAAAACATCACAGACCAAAGGTATCGTTCTTATAGCTCAGGGCTTTCCGGAGCAGGAAGAAACTTTGTTTTGTCTTTGATTGCTAATTTTTAAAAAGCAGAAAAGTTGATTTATGGAAGAGGACTGTCGATGGGCAGTCCTTTTTTTTAGGTTGAAAACAGAAGGATATTTTGCGCGGTAATGAGTAGGGACGATTTGCAAATGTCCGTACATTCCGCAATAAAATAATTATAAAGAAAATCCGTAAATCCTCTCGCAAGATCCACAATTCGCAATTCTCCTTTTCGTAATTCGTATTTGTTTCCCAATTGTTTCCTATTTTCGCAATTAAAATACATCAACGTGAATACAGGAGCCCAACAAGAAGAGAAAAAGACAAAAGGAATCGCCATTTTAGGTTGTACTGGTTCTATTGGTACACAGGCTTTGGAAGTAATTGAAGCTTATCCAGATTTGTTTGATTTGGAAGTCATCACAGCAAATAACAATGCAGACTTGTTGATTGAACAAGCGATAAAATTCCAACCCAATACGGTTGTGATTGTCAATAAAGACCACTTGATGAAGGTGAAAGATGCTTTGCAAGAACACGATATTCATGTTTACGGTGGAAAAGAATCTTTATGTCAGGTGGTTGAATTTTCTGATGTTGATATTATCTTAACAGCTCTTGTGGGTTATGCCGGATTAAAGCCAACGATGCATGCCATTGAAGCAAAGAAAACAATTGCTTTGGCCAACAAAGAAACTTTAGTTGTAGCGGGTGAGATGATCACTAAAATGGCCAGAGAAAACGGAGTGAATATTTACCCTGTAGATTCTGAACATTCCGCTATTTTCCAATGTTTGGTAGGAGAATTCCACAATAAAATTGAGAAAATCTACTTGACAGCTTCTGGAGGACCATTCCGTGGTTGGACAACGGAAGAATTAAAAACGGTAAAACCAGAACAAGCTTTAAAGCACCCGAATTGGGAAATGGGAGCGAAAATCACGATTGATTCTGCCACTTTAATGAATAAAGGCTTGGAAGTAATTGAAGCGAAATGGCTCTTTGCTTTAAAACCAGATCAAATTGATGTAATCGTTCATCCACAATCGATTGTACATTCGTTGGTGCAGTTTGAAGACGGAAGCATGAAAGCACAAATGGGATTACCAGATATGAAATTACCAATTCAATACGCATTGACTTATCCCGAGCGTTTGAAAACTGATTTCCCGAGATTCAATTTTATGGATTACCCAAACTTAACATTCGAACAACCGAACAGAGAAGTTTTTAGAAACCTAGATTTGGCTTACAAAGCAATGGAAATGGAAGGAACAGCGGCATGCGCATTAAACGCGGCAAATGAAATCACTGTTCAGGCATTTTTAGACAAGAAAATAGGCTTTTTGGATATTGCCATCATCAATGAGAAAACAATGATGGGGGTTAACAATATTTTGAAGCCAAAATATGAAGACTATGTTTCTATTGATGCGGCTGCAAGGGAACTTGCAATGGAATTAATTGTTGATAAGTAGTAGTTGGGGTTTCAAGGCTATGCTTGTGTAAATTAGAACTTAGATTTCCGCTAAAAAAAGCGCTGTGCAATTCAACACAGCGCCCTTGAGTAGTAAGTTAAATGGTTTAGGGTGTGTTGAATATATTTTTTAAAAATACCTACTATCTTCTCTGAGTAAAGTTAACGGCTTTTATTTAATTATTCACGTTTTTGTCTCTTTTCTTCGATTTTTTAAAGAAATTTGGCGCTTTTCTAGGTTGATTACGCATTAGACCTGACTTTTTATTTGTCTGTTTTTCTAGTGTTTTTTGGTTACGAGAGACACAAAAAAAGCGCTATGCAATAAACATAACGCTCGTTTTTCTAACAAGATTGTTAGAAGGGTCCTGGCCGTGCCTAAATTCTAAAGCAAATATAGGTGTTTTCAATATGATTACCTAGAAATCAATTCCTTCTCTTGCTCTCTCTTAAAGATCTTAGCATCTGCTACGAAAGTTCCAAAAGGAATCAAGGAAGCAAAGTAAGCCCAGAAGTTGGTCATGAAAGACCATTTTTTATCTTGGTTCACCACGAAAACCATGATGCAATAAGAAATAAACAAAAAGCCATGGGCCATTCCTACAATTTTGTTAGGCATTGGCATTTCATACATGTATTTTAAAGGCATCGTTAATCCTAAAGCGAGGTAAGAAATTCCCTCTACCAAAGCCAAAACGCGGAGTATTCCTAAACTAGTTGAAAAATTCATTTTTTTGTGCAAAGATATGGATTTTAAAGAGTGGTTTGGGTTAGTGATTTGTTAAAAATACGCTGCACCGAGTTTTTATTCTAAACCCTTACATAACTATATAACCTTAAAAAAAATTATCTTTGCCCTTTCAAAAACGAAACAGCAAAAGGCATGGAATACAATTTTAACGAGATAGAGAAGAAGTGGAGAAAATATTGGCAAGAAAACAATACTTATGTGGCCAAAATTGACAGTGAAAAGCCAAAATATTACGGTTTATCCATGTTTCCTTATCCTTCAGGGGCAGGATTACATGTCGGACACCCACTGGGATACATCGCTTCAGATATTTATGCGCGTTACAAAAGATTGAAAGGTTTCAATGTTTTACATCCAATGGGATATGATTCTTTTGGTTTGCCAGCAGAACAATATGCTATTCAAACAGGTCAACATCCTGCGGTTACAACGGAAGAAAACTTGAAACGCTACCGTTCGCAGTTGGATAAAATTGGTTTCTCTTTCGATTGGTCTCGTGAAGTAAGAACTTCAGATCCGCAATATTACAAATGGACACAGTGGATTTTTAAACAATTATTTGCTGCTTATTATTGTAATGACGCCAGTAAGGCAATGCCAATTGAAAACCTAGTTTCTGTTTTTGAAAAAGAAGGAAATACAAGTGTAAATGCTGTTACTGCTTATGAAACAGAGTTTTCTGCAGAGGAATGGAATGCTTTTGATGCCAAGCAAAAAGATGCTGTTTTAATGGATTACCGTTTAACGTATTTGGCAGATTCATGGGTGAATTGGTGTCCAGCTCTGGGAACTGTTTTGGCCAATGATGAAATCGTGAATGGCGTTTCAGAACGTGGTGGACATCCTGTGGAGCAAAAATTAATGCGTCAATGGTCCATGCGAATTACAGCTTATGCTGAACGTTTATTGAAAGGTTTAGATAAGTTAGATTGGTCGGATGCAGTAAAAGACATTCAACGCAATTGGATTGGGAAATCTGTTGGTGCTTCCGTTAATTTTGCTGTTGCAGATCATGATGAGGAAATCCAAGTTTTTACTACTCGTCCTGATACAATTTATGGTGTTTCATTTATGGTTTTAGCACCAGAACATGAATTGGTAACTCAAATTACAACAGACGAATACAAAGATGAAGTGAATGCTTATCAGCAAAAAGCTGGATTAAAGTCGGAGCGTGACCGTATGGCGGACACAAAAACGATTTCTGGGCAATTCACAGGAGCTTATGCTGTTCATCCGTTGAGTGGAGAAAAAATTCAAATTTGGATTGGAGATTATGTTTTGGCTTCTTACGGAACAGGTGCTGTAATGGCGGTTCCATGTGGAGATCAGCGTGATTATGATTTCGCGAAGCATTTCGAAATTCCAATTAAAAATATATTTGCTGACGTTTCAATTGAAGAAGAAGCATACACTGAAAAGAAAGGAAAAATCGCTAATTCTGATTTCTTAAACGGATTGGAAGTTGCTGAAGCGATTCAAAAAGCAATTGAAGTTTTAGAAGACAAAAAAATAGGGAAAGCGAAAACAAATTACCGTTTACGTGATGCTGTTTTCTCTCGTCAACGTTATTGGGGAGAACCTTTTCCAGTGTATTACGACAATGGCGTAGCGAAAACTATTGAAGATCAATTTTTGCCAATCGAATTACCAGAAGTAGACAAATATTTACCAACTCCAGATGGAAAACCACCATTAGGAAATGCAGACAACTGGTTTTGGGATACTGAAAAGAACGAATTAGTTGGAAGAGAAAGAGCCGAAGAAGAGCATGTTCACCCAATGGAATTGAACACAATGCCTGGTTGGGCAGGTAGTTCTTGGTATTTCTTGCGCTACATGGATCCACACAACGAGAAAGCATTTGTTGCCAAAGAAAAAGTGGATTATTGGAGTAATGTAGATTTATACATCGGTGGTGCAGAGCACGCTACGGGACACTTGTTGTACTCTCGTTTTTGGTCAATGTTCTTGAATGACATGGGACATATTCCATTCGAAGAGCCATTTAAAAAGATGATTAACCAAGGAATGATCTTGGGAAGAAGTAGTTTTGTTTACCGTGATAAAGCAAGTGGTAAATTCATCAGCTTCGGAAAACGTAAAGAATATAAAGTTGCAAGATTGCACGTCGATATCAACATTGTAGACAACGATAAATTAGATATTGAAGCTTTCAAAGCATCTCGAGAAGAATATGCAAATGCAGAATTTATCTTAGAAGATGATGGAACATACATCTGTGGAAATGAAGTTGAAAAGATGTCAAAATCTAAATTCAACGTTCAGAATCCAGATGATTTAGTTGAAAAATACGGTGCAGATACTTTAAGAATGTATGAAATGTTCTTGGGGCCAATTGAACAAGCAAAACCTTGGGACATTAAAGGAATCAATGGAGTAAATAATTTCTTACGTAAATTGTGGAGATTGTTCCATGACCAAGATGGAAATGTGAATCTTTCTGATGACAAAGCTGATGCAAAAGCATTGAAATCGGTACACAAAACCATCAAAAAAGCGCAGGAAGATATGGACAGATATGTGTTCAACACTTCCGTTTCTGCGATGATGATTTGTGTGAATGAATTGACAGAGCAAAAGTGCAACAACAAAACAGTTTTACAAGATTTAGTGGTTTTGTTAGCCCCTTACGCGCCACATATTGCTGAGGAATTATGGTCTATTCTAGGAAATGAAGGCTCTGTAAATGACGCAACATATCCAGTTTGCAACGAAGATTATTTGGTAGAAGACGCATTTGAATATCCAGTAAGTTTCAACGGGAAAATGCGTTTCAAAGTTGAATTGCCAAACAATTTATCGAAAGAAGACATCGAAAAAGAGGTTTTAGCCATGGAAAAATCTCAAAAATATTTGGAAGGAAAAGCACCCAAAAAAGTGATTGTTGTTCCAGGTAGAATTGTGAATATTGTGGTTTAGGTAATTGAAAATTCCCCACCCGTGGAGGCGCAATGTGACCCCACCCGTGGAGGCGCAATGCATTGCGCCTCTACAGGTGGGGATGAACCCGCGTCATCCGCGTTCCATTACAGCGCAAATACGGTTAATTTTCAGTAATTTTACATCTATCATAAAATTGTAACCCCGATCTCTATGAAACAAGGCTCAAATCAATGGATTCTCATCGTCATTTTGGTGATTTCTGTTGTTTTAAGAATGTTCAATTTCTCGGAAATTCCGTTTACGCACGATGAATTTAGCGCTTTAGATCGCCTCCATTTCGATTCTTTTTCTGCTTTAATTAACGAAGGAGTTAAAATTGACGGACACCCAGCAGGAGTGCAAGTTTTTCTATTTTATTGGTCAAAAATATTTGGTCTTTCAGAACAAGCACTCAAGTTTCCATTCATCGTTTTTGGAGTTTTGGCGGTTTATTTTACTTATCTCATCGGAAAAAAATGGTTTAATGAAACTGTTGGATTGTTAACTGCTGCAACTGTCGCAACTTTGCAGTATACGGTAATGTTTAGTCAAATTGCGCGACCATATATTAGCGGTTTGTTGTTCTCACTAATGATGGTTTATTACCTCACTAAACTCATCCAAAAACCTGAAAAGAACTTCTATTTGAATGGAGTTTTATTTGTTATTTCTGGAGCATTATGTGCCTACAATCATCATTTTAGTCTGCTTTTCGCTGCAATTGTTGGAATAAGTGGTGCTTTTTTTATAAAAAGAGAATATTTGCTCAAATATTCATTAATGGGAGTCGCGATTTTTGTTTTGTACGTCCCTCATCTTGAGATCTTTTTTTATCAATTGAGTTTAGGCGGTATAGACCAGTGGCTCGCCAAACCGAAGCCTGATTTTTTAATTGGTTTTATCAGTTTCATCTTTAATCATTCTTGGGTTTTTATGCTCACGATTTTAGGAATCGCTTTGGGATTTGTATTCACAAAAAAGTCGGTAAAAATCAACTGGAAGCACTATCTTTTATTTTTTACTTGGTTTTTAATTCCCTTTTTAGTGGGTTATTTTTATTCGGTTTATTTTAGCGCTGTTCTACATTACTCTGTGTTGATTTTTAGCTTCACCTTTATTCTGTTTTTAATCCTTGGTCACTTGCCAAACTGTAAGCCCAAAACGAATCTTATTTTAGTTTCAATTGTTCTTATTGCTGGATGCTATTCATTGATTTTTGAAAGACAGCATTACACTTATTTCTATCAGTCTTGTTACGTTAAAGTGCTTGAGGATTATAAGGAAATAAACGAAAAAGAAGAAAGTGTGCTGTCCATTATTCAATCTGTTGAGCACATCAATGATTACTACACAGAACAATTAGAAATTGATAGAAACTATAAATGGTATGCCGATTTTGAATCGATGAAGGAACTAAAATCATTTATCTCTGAGCGTTTTGATCAATACGACAAACTTTATTTAGGAAGTTTACATAATATAGATCCGGTGGCTATTCCAATCATTATGGAGTATTATCCAAATATGGAAATTGAGAATAATTATTTTGGTGGAGCAACTTATCTTTTCTCGAAGAAAGCTACTCAATCTGGTAATCGCATTTCCACAATTTCTCATTTGGATTTTGAAAAGGATACTGAATCATTTTGGAGTTATGCTCCTCAAAATCTTACGAGTAGAAGCGCTGTTTCCGGACATAAATCTTACTTGATGGATTCCTTAAATGAATGGGGACCCAGCTATGATATTGGGCTTAATGAAATCATGAAAGGCAACTCGAATTTCATTGATTTTTCGGTTCAAGCAAAGTCATTGGAAGATTTTAATGGTGCATTACTGGTGGTGGCATTAGAGGCTGGAGGAGAGTCAATTTACTGGACGGGAATTCCATTGGATGCTTTAAAAACTTCAGACCGTTCAAATTCAGATTGGTCGAAAGCATATGTTACGCTTAAGCTGTCGGATATTTATTTGAATTACAGCGATATAAAGCTGAAAGCCGTGGTTTGGAATAAAAATAAGGGGATGTTTTTACTCGATGATTTTAGTGTGAAGTTGAGAGAGGGAAATGAAGTTGTTTATGGCGTTTTTAATGGCTTTTAGAAGGGTTATTTACCTAAAATCTTTAATCGTGTCATCAAAATATTTTTTCATCTTGAAAAGCCCTTTCCAACTTCCGAATTTTGGAATATTCTTTTCTCCACCATCTTTTGATTGCTTTTTCAGAACCTCTATAAAATCGACTAACTCATCTCCCAAGTAAACTCCCCAATTCCAATCACGCCAGAGCCTTCAGTTTAAATTCTATTCCATCCCTGCCTTCTCCAAAAACTCCATAAAAACTTCCACACTCTGAGCACCAGAAATGGCATATTTCCCATCTTTTACGAAGAACGGAACGCCTTGTACTCCAATACTTCTTGCTTTTTGAATATCAGCTCTTAAATCATCAGAAAATGCATCACTTTGTAGTACGTCCATGCACTTATCTTTAGAGATTCCCACCTTTTCAGCTAATTCTTGTAACGTTGGCGCATCATCTATGTTTTTTCCTTCCTCAAAGTGCGCTTTGAGTAAAAGCTCCTTAACTTCTGCTTGCTTTCCTTCTTTTTTGGCTAAATGTAAAATTCTATGGGCATTAATTGAATTGGCTACAATTGATTTGTCGAAGTCAAAGTTTAATCCTTCGCCTTTTGCCATGGCGGTAACTTGGCCAAACATTTGGTTTACCTGCTCCAAAGACATCCCTTTAGAGTCTGCTAAATGCTGTTGAGCATTTAAACTGGGATCCGTTTTTAAATCAGCGTTAAGTAAAAAGCTTTTGTATTCAATTTCAATATCCTCGAGTTTCAAGGCGGCAATGGCTTTCTCCAATCGGCGTTTTCCAATATAGCAAAAAGGGCACATGACATCACTCCAAATTTCTAACTTCATTTTTTTATCTTTTTCTATTTTGCTTGGTCGGAAACAGACGATTTTTACAAATTGTATAGATTTTGAGAATTATTTTATTTTTATTTCTTTAGGAGATGCCTTAGCATCAGCCGACAAGAAAAAAGATAAGATAAACTCAAGTTGTGTTTCCGCCCAAACACTATTTAATAATTGCGAGTCCCAAAACTGTGAATCCTAACAATTGTCAATAGAATTTGTTTTTTAGGAGTACTGAATTTCATTTTTTACAGGCCCGAGCGTTTGATAATGCAGATTACAAAGAGTCTAGAATTTCCATAAACCTTTCTCTACTTAATCTAGACAATGGGATTTCAGTTCCGTCTTTCATTACAATTGTTCCTCCATCTCCTCTATCGTAACGTTCTAAATAGTTGATGTTAATGATGTGAGATCGATGACAACGTATAAAATCTGGCAAACACAAAGTATCTTCATAATCTTTTAAAGTGCGAGAAGTAAAGACTTTTCGACCATCGTTTAAATGAAAATAAGTATAGTTTCTGTCGGATTGACAATGAACAATATCTTTCACGTCAAAAACGTACATGGAGCTTTTGGTGCGAATAACGATTCTCTTGTTGTTGTGTTTTAGATTATTGACCAAAGCTTCGTATCTCACTGATAGATCAGACTTTGTTTGTATAGCATCAATTGCATTTTCAAGCGCACTTTCCAGTTCTTCTATTTCCACAGGTTTTAAGATGTAATCCAATGCTGAGAATTTTATGGCACGAATAGCAAATTCCTGATGAGCGGTCACGAAAATAATCTGAAAATCTCTGTTTTTTAGTCTATCCAGCAAATCAAACCCGGAACCGTCTGGCATCTGAATATCAAGTAAAACGATATCTGGTTGATGTTTCTGAATTGCCAATAAGCCCGCTTCAACACCATCTGCTTCTTCAACCACCTGCAAAGGGAAATTTGTTTGTGAAACCATTTTATTTAACATTGAGCGCGTGCGTCTTTCATCATCTATAATGATAACCTTGTAGTCCATAAGCGAGTATTTTAATAATTAATTTTAAAGGGCGTTGTAATGGTGACTAGTGTTCCCGTCTCTTTTTCTTGGTTTAAATCTTCAATGCGTAAATATCCTTTACTTTTGTGCTTTTCATTGAGTAATGAAATCCTTCCTTTCGTTAAATCAATGGCCATACTGCGATGATTTTCTGAGTCAGCAGACTTTTTTTTCTTTGAGGAAGCCTTTCTTCCAACACCGTTATCCTCTATGATAAATTTAAATAAATTTCCAACAATTTCATATTTTATTCGGATTAATCCATTATTAACTTTGTCTAAAGCGCCATGTTCAATTGCATTTTCGATGAAAGGTTGAACCAACATGGGAGGTATAAAAACTCTTGCTTGGTCTTCTATTGAATCGCTTTCAATGGTGAAATCAAATCTGTCTTCGAAACGCATTTTCTGAATGACTAAATAACGATTAATAATCTCTATTTCTTTTTCTAAACTAATAAATTCTTTGGCGTTATTTTCTAGCATTAAGCGCATTAGCTTTGAAAAATGCACTAAGAATTTTGAGGAGTTTTTAATGTCTTCATCATAAATATAGCTTTGAATCACAGACATTGCATTAAAAATAAAATGCGGATTCATTTGGGAACGGAGGAGGGTTTGTTGTAATTCTATTTCTCTCTGTTTTTTCTTCAGTTGCTCTTGTTTGTTTTTGTTTTTTATGAGGACAAAAATGGCCACGAAAAGACCAATGGAGACCAAAAGAATAGCTAGAATTAGTTGATTTAGCTTTTTTGAGTAAGTAAGCTTATTTTGAATTAATAAACGTTCGGAGAGTTCTTCTTCCAACTTTTTCTCTTGCTCAATTATTTTTCGCTCCTTCTGCTCCGTTTTAAAAAGTTCACTGAGTTCTGCTACTTTACGATCAGTTTCTTGACTATAAATGCTGTCACTCATTTTTATATATTGTCTGTAGTAAAGATTGGCCTCTTTATGATTTCCTTGTTTATACTTAATTTCGGCATATTTAAAATAGGCTTTATGAAGTGGTAAAACTAGATTTTTATTCTGCCAATAGTTTATCGCTTTTTTAATATAGACTTCAGATTGTTGTAATTGGTTTTTCGATAAGTGTAGCTGAGATATTAAACAGTAGAGCTCGCCTTTTTCTTCATCTCCTGTGGTGATGGCTGAGAATTGCAGACTGAGTTCATAGTTTTTGGCTGCTAAATCAATGTCGCCCTTATCGAAATAAGCTTTTCCAATATTTTTATGGACATTCACCAGCCCTGTATTATATTGAATGTTATAAAAATTGATTAATGATTTTTGATAGTACTGTATACTTTTGCTTAGCTCCTTTTTGGCGTTGTATAGTTCTCCCAAGTAATTGTAAAGTTGACCCGAAACATAATCTATGTTTAGACCTTTAAGTAGTTCCTGAGCTTCTAGAAATGCTTCCTCTGCTTTGTCGAACTGACCTAATTCGAAATGAATGTGTCCTATACTCACCAAATGACTCACAGTATTTGCAGAAAGCTTGTTTTCTTTTGCAAAAGAGATTCCTTTTTGTTGATTTTGAATTGCTTTTTGAAAATCTTCAATTTCTAAATAAAATAATGAGGCAATATCATGAATGGAAGAGGCTAAAGATTTTACATCACTTTGTTTTGCGTATTTGATAGATAAATTAAAGAAGTCTATGATGGATTGCTCATCTATATTCGCCTTACAAGTAGATATGGCATAGAAAACACTTTTTCGTGTCGCATCTTTGTAGTGTTCGATGTTGCCTTTAATTTTTGCGTATTCTTCTTCAGAAATAGTTTCCTTTTTTAAGCATTTTATTATTCCCTCAACCAAAAGTAAATCCTCTTTCTGTAATTCCTGCCCTATGATGTCAAAGGTGTTTTTTGTGCCACCCAATCTGGTATTGTTAAATTGCGTTACAAGCAAGGCAATTTTTCCTTTGTCTGATAATTGTGAAATATAATTCGAACGCTGTTTGATCACTGAATCACACGCCAAAGTATTACTTTGACTCAGATAAGAAATCCAGGAGAGGTAGTGTTTTTCTTTTTCTGCATTGGTCTGTGCATTTACGATTTTTCGTTCATAGTTTATTTCATTGCCTGCGAAAAGTGCAAATGAGATAATTAGAATAAAAGTCGAAATAATGAATTTCATAAATCTAGTGTATAGCTAAAACAGTACTGTCTCCATCGCTTTTATTTCCTTGAGTAAACCGTTTATGGACGGTAACACATTAAGATTAAAACAATTTATATTGTAAATTATTTTTGTTTCTCATCAAGCGCTAAAGACAGTTAGAGCAATGAATGTATAAAAATAAAAGCTTATTTAATGAAAATCACAGAATAAATTAAGCACACTCCATTTTTATCTTCAAAAGGAATAATAATTCACTTGATTTTCGCTTGGGTTAAATGCATGATGCACTGATTATTGTCAGGCCTTCCGAGAGGTTAAAAACTTTTTTATCCGCAAATGTGAATAATTAAAGAAATAATAGGACAAAAACATATTTTGACATTAACTTAGTGTTTTGAATTGACACGGAATTTTTTAGTAAAACAAACTACAATGATTAAAATACTTTTTCCTACAGATTTTTCTGATGCAGCGGAAAACGCCTTCTTTTATGCATTAAATTTAACCCGTAAATTAAATGCGGAATTAGTTTTAGCCCATGTATACAGTTTGCCCGAATTGGGCAGAGCTTTACATAACACTTCAAAAGAGGTATTTGAAATTATGGAAATGGAAAGCCTGGAATCTTTTAAGAAATCAGTTGGAAAATTGCGCTCAAAAGCAGAAGAAAAAGGATATGGCGATGTGGACTTTAAACACCTTATGGCAGAAGGTCAAATTGTTCCTAAAATAATTAATCTGGCTATATTGGAAGAGGCGGATTATATTGTGATGGGAACCACTGGAGCCACAGGATTGAAGGAAGTATTTTTGGGATCTGTAGCCTCGGGTGTTATCGATGGTGCACCTTGTAATGTGTTGAGTATTCCAGAAGAAAGTAGCCCTACAAATTCTATCGATAGAATCGCTTATCTTACCAATTATAAGGATGAGGAAATAGTTTCTTTTAATGAGGTAAATAAATTTGCATCTCATTTTAATGCGGATGTTTGCAGTATCCATTATGAAAAAGATGTAGATGATGTGACATCAGAAAATATGGAAAATTGGAAAAAGAAACTTGGAGTTGATTATGAAGCATTAGACTCTTTTGTGGTTTCTGGCAATAACTTTGAAGAAGCAGTTTGTGAATTATACATCAATCAAAACATCGATATTTTGGCGATTCAACCAAGAAAACGCAACTTTTTCACGCATATATTTAAAAAGAGTATTTCAAAACAAATCGTTCAACGATTAAGTATTCCGCTGTTTACTTTACCTGCAAAGTAAGAGGCTGAGTACTAAACAATGATAGAAATGAGAATTACTAGACGAGTTGAATGAGAATCTTACTGGCTAAAATATTTAAACAAGCTTTTAAATTACAATTCTTTAGAAAAAGATTTTACGGAATTCATCAACGAATTTTTAAACCTTATAAGCTGTTTAAAGGGGTGAAATGTTCTATTGATTATAATGGTTTTACGCTAGATTTGAAATTAGATGATTGGATCCAAGAGAATATTTTCTTTCTTGGAGAATACGAAAAAGCAGAACTTGGTGTATTGGAAAATCACCTAAAACCTGGAGATACTTTTCTTGATTTAGGTGCAAATTTGGGTGTTTTTACCCTTCATGCCTCCAGAATTGTCGGTATAAATGGAAAAGTTATAAGTTTTGAACCTTTTCTAACCAATTATAAGGCTTTAAAAAAACACGCAGAAGTTAATCATTTAACAAATGTAAAAATCGAAAAACTCGCCGTTGGTAGCGAATCAGGTAGAATTACTTTATATCATGACGAAAGCGAAGATAATTTGGGTATGGTGACTGCTAACTATGTGGAAAACGCAGTAAAAGAAGAAGTTGAAGTCGTTTCAATTGATGACTATTTATTGCGGGCTCCAAGCTTAACGATCAATTTTATTAAAATTGACATTGAAGGATTTGAATATTCTACACTTTTGGGCTTGGAGCAAACTTTAAGAAAATTTTATCCAAAAATCCTGATTGAAATTTTAGAAGGAGAGGATGATGGTGCGTCCAAAGAAAAAGTAGAAGGTTTTTTAACTGATTTGGGCTACAAAAAGAACTTTATTTCCGACGAAGGGAAGCTTTCAGAAAGCCCAATTTGCCTAGATCGAAAAAACTATTTGTTTAGCGTTTAAAGAATTTCTTTCACCCTTCCAACTTCACCAGATTCCAAACGAACTTTAATTCCATGAGGATGAGTAGGGGAGCTGGTTAAAAGCTTTTCTACAACTCCTTCAGTTAATTTTCCGCTTCTTTGATCCTTTTTTAGCACTATTTTCACCTCCGCACCAATGTGCACGTTATTGCGATTATTCCCTGACATTTTTATGTGCTTTTGATTCGTATAAAATGATTTACCAATAAAGTAAAGACAGCAATGCATCCCTACAATTCTATACAATGATAGCGCTTTGTTAGCAGTTATGCAAGCGTCCCAAAGTTGTATCCGATTTTTTGCAATCTCAAAACGCAAGCGCCAAGACGAATTGTGAACAAAGCTTATGAAAACAGTTTAGAATAGGGAGGAGCTAAACCAAGAGCTCAACACCTTTAAACTTTTCAGCAACTTCATCTAGCGTATCATAAACCTCATTTAAATCGAATGTGGTGACCAACTTTGTTTTAAAAGCTTTGAAGTGAGGAACGCCTCTAAAATAATTTGAATAATGGCGTTTCATTTCAACAATGGCGAGTTTTTCGCCTTTCCATTTCACACTCATTTCCAAATGCCTTCTGGCTACGTCTACACGTTGTTCCAAAGTTGGAGCGGGTAAATGTTCCCCCGTATTTCTAAAGTGTTTTATTTCATTAAAAATCCATGGATAACCAATCGAGGCGCGTCCAATCATAATACCATCAACGCCATATTTTTCTTTATAAAGAACCGCCTTTTCTGGGGTGTCAATATCGCCATTTCCAAAAACAGGAATATGCATTCTTGGGTTGTTTTTTACATCTGCGATCAAAGACCAATCTGCCTCGCCTTTATACATTTGTTTTCGGGTGCGACCGTGAATAGAAATCCCCTCAATTCCCACGTCTTGTAAGCGTTCGGCAACTTCAACAATGTATTTGGTGTCATCGTCCCAACCCAAACGCGTTTTCACTGTAACAGGCAAAGATGTGCTTTTAACAATTTCCGCGGTCATCTTCACCATTTTAGGAATGTCTTGAAGAATTCCAGCGCCAGAACCTTTACAAGCTACTTTTTTTACCGGACAACCGTAGTTGATATCGATGATATCAGGATTTGTTTTGGCGGTAATTTCTGTGGCTAATTTCATGCTTTCAATATCATTTCCGAAAATCTGAATTCCCACAGGGCGTTCATATTCGAAAATATCTAGCTTTTCTACACTTTTTACAGCGTCTCTAATTAAGCCCTCCGAAGAAATAAACTCCGTGTACATCAAGTCTGCACCATTTTCCTTGCATAAAGCACGAAAAGGCGGGTCGCTTACATCTTCCATCGGAGCAAGCAACAAAGGAAAGTCTCCTAATTCTATATCACGAATTTTTACCATAGCGCTGCAAAATTACGTCTAAGTTTAACAACAGCAAAATACTTTTTGAATTAACAGTTAGAAATGATTAATTTTGAAGCTAGCTTAAAGCGATAATGCTTGTAAATTAAGAGCTAACGGATTAACCCTTTTAAACTAATTCAATGAAACAATACCTGATTTTTCTTGTGTTAATTGCATTCATTGTTTCTTCTTGTGACAAAGTGAAGGAGCTTAAAGATGAAATATCTTCTCATAAATACAGTCCGCAATTGGTACTAAAGCCTGTGGATAGCTTGTCTCGTATTTATTCTCCGCATTGCTCAGAATTAATCCCTTTTCCTCTAGATTCAGCTGAGTCTTTGGAAATAGATGTGGATAATGATGGTTTAAAAGATTTCAAATTCACTTACACTACCCATTATGAATTCGTAAGTTCAGTAGATTCCTGCGAGAATCACAATTCAAGTATCCTCATGGAAGCTATTGGTTTGGAAAATAAAATTATTGTAAAAGAAGAGGCGATGAATCAAGTGAGGGTTTTGGCGCAGGATGACTTGATTAGTAACACAAGCTCCGTTTCCAGTAATGCATTCATATTTCTAGAAGATGCAGAAGTAGCGGAAGATGTTGTACTGGAATCGGGTAATAAGTTCATCGGAGTTAGGCTTTCTTCGAATCGAATGGGATGGATTAAAGTTTATCATGATAGATCGATATTTAAGTTTACGGTGCTTCAAAATGCTTATAATAGTAACTTTCATTTAGACATCAAAGCAGGTCAAACGAAGTAATTAATCCTTCATTTATTTCAATGGCTCAAGCTCCTAATCAATAATTATATCATGTGTGGAATAACCGGAATTGTTAACAGAAGAGCAAAGGTAGATAAAGGTCAGCTCTGTAAAATGACCGATACAATTGCTCACCGTGGACCAAATGCAGATGGTGTATTTGTGAATGATTTCAAAACTTGCGGATTAGGTCACCGAAGATTAAGTATTCTTGATTTGTCGGATGCAGCAAACCAACCTATGCATTCGAAATGTGGGAAGTATTCGCTCGTTTACAATGGTGAACTCTACAATTTTAAGGAAATCAGAGGGATTTTGAAAAACGATGGAGTGGAGTTTTCTACCTCTTCTGATACTGAAGTAATTCTAAATGCTTTTATCGCTTGGGGTCCAGAATGTGTCGAGAAATTTAATGGAATGTTTGCTTTTGCTATTTGGAATGATGAAAAGGAAGAGCTTTTTATTTTTCGGGATCGATTAGGTATTAAACCGCTCTATTATTCTTGGGATGAAGAAACGCTCTATTTTTCTTCTGAACTTAAGAGCATTGCGCCATTTGTTAATCAAAAGGAGTGGAACGAAGCAGCTATTCAGCATTATTTTAGATTAGGTTATATTCCTGCGCCACACACCATTTATAAAGCGGTAAATAAACTAGAAGAAGGCGCATATATTCAATTGAATAAAGCTGATTTTCTGATAAAAAAGTACTGGAAAATAGAAGATAAAGTGAAAAAGGAGCTTATTTCTGATGAAAAAGCAGCCAAAAGACAATATCATGACTTATTAAAATCTAGTGTAGAATACAGACTTCAGTCCGATGTTCCTTTTGGTGTTTTTTTAAGTGGAGGAATAGATTCTTCAACCGTTGCTGCCGTAGCACAGTCAATTTCCGATCAGCAAATTTCTACTTTTTCTATCGGATTTGAAGAGGCGTCTTTTAATGAAAGTGAGTATGCCAAAAAAGTAGCAAACCACTTAGGGACAAAGCATCACGAATTTGTTTTATCGCATAAAGATGTTCAAGATTTAATTCCTAAAATTCCTCTTTGGTATGATGAGCCATTTGCTGATGCCTCTGCTTTTCCCACTTTCTTGGTTTCTAAAATGGCCAGTGAACAGGTAACTATGGTGCTTACTGGTGATGGAGGAGATGAGCAGTTTATGGGATATGGAATGTACACTTGGGCCGACCGATTAACCACTTTGAAAACCATACGCTGGGTGATTAAAACTGGGCTTTCTCTTTCTCCTAAAATAAATAACAATAGAGCAAGTCAGTATTTTGATTTTAAAGAAGACGAGCACCTTCCTACTCATATTTTCTCTGTAGACCAGGGTTTGTATTCGGCGAGAAGTCTGAAAAATCACTTTTCCTTTTCTAATGATTACGCGCCCTTGTTGTTGGACAAAACAAATAGAAGGTTATTGGTGAGTGAAAGTCAATCTTTTCACGATTTAAAATATTATTTACCAGGCGATTTGCTCACTAAAGTTGATAGAGCAACAATGCAAAATAGCCTTGAGGCGAGGGTTCCTCTCTTAGACCATCGCTTGGTAGAATTTTCGTTAAATCTGGATGAGAAACTCAAACGAAAAAACGGAAGCAGCAAGTATTTATTAAAACAAGTGCTCTGCGAATACGCACCAAAAGAAATTTTTGAACGACCAAAATGGGGCTTCGGTATTCCATTAAATTTATGGTTGAGTAATGAGTTAAAGCCCCTTCTAGATCAGTATGTGAATAAGGACGTTCTGGAAAAATATGACTTCTATAGAGTTGAAGAAATCTTGAAATTGAAAAAAGAATATTTAGCGGGCAAAACATATCTCTTCAATCAATTGTGGTTGATTGTTGTTTTTAATATGTGGGCAGAAAGCAGAGTATGATTTCACAGTGCTCTGCAGTAAGTGTATTGAATAACACTTGCGCATTATTATGCTTAGCCCAGTTTTAAATTTCGTCCGTTTTTTCCCTTTCTTACGCTTCTTAAACTTACTGGTTAGTTGCTTTATTTATTAAATGCTTATCCGATACTTTACTAGTAAATACATCTAATCAATGATGTGATTAAGCGGTGAACCGACAAGATCCTTCGCAAATTTCTATTTTCAACAAATTGAAAAAGAAATTTTCTTCAGGATGACATTAGGCTAGGGGCATATTTCAAAGGAGAGGGAAAAAACAAAAGCGCCAGAGCGCTTTTGTTTTTTCCCTCTCCTTTGCCCCACCAATTTCCACAACTGTCATCCTGATCATTGTTGAAAATTATGATTTTCAACAATGGAAGGATCTTGTCAAATTTAAGAGAAAACCGTTTTCTATTGTAATTTATTGAACTGCTGGTAAAGTTCCCGACAAGCATTATTTATTATTTTACGCGTCAAGCAATTGTTTAGAAATGGTTTAATCCAGTAAGCTTAGTTCGTTTTTAAGGTGGGCTGCTTCAGCCAATTTGTTCCTTACAGACTTATTCAACAGCATTTACTTGAACTAATAACTGAGATTAGAGCCCAGCCATTTTTCCATTTCCTCAGTGCTTTTTCCTTTTCGCGCTGCTATGCTTTCTACTTGTTCTTTAGTAATTTTCCCAACCCCAAAGTACTTGGCTTCTGGATGTCCAAAATACCACCCCGCAACTGCAGCAGTAGGATACATTGCCATGTGTTCGGTTAGTTTCAAACTGGTGTGTTCTGTGGCGTTTAAAATTCTAAACAAGCCAGGTTTTTCTGTGTGGTCCGGACATGCTGGATAGCCAGGTGCTGGTCGAATACCTTTGTATTTTTCTCGAATTAAGGCCTCATTATCCAAGTTTTCCTCTGGTGAATAGCCCCAGAACTCTTTTCTTACTCTGGCATGAAGTAATTCTGCAAAAGATTCCGCTAATCTGTCGGCTAATGCTTGCAATAGAATGGCGTTATAGTCGTCATGGTCATCTTTAAATCTTTGTACATGCTTTTCTATGCCAATACCAGCAGTTACTGCGAATCCGCCAATGTAATCCTTAATTCCTGTGTCTTTTGGTGCAATAAAATCTGCTAAGGCAATATTATGAGCTTTCTTAGATTTTTTCAATTGTGAGCGCAATGAACGTTGGGTGTAGAGGACTTTTTTTCTACTTTCGTCTGTGTAGATTTCAATATCGTCGTCATTGATTGAGTTTGCAGGAAATAGACCATAAACTCCTTTGGCTTGAAGCCATTTTTCATTTACTATCTTCTTTAGCATATTTTTGGCATCAACAAAGAGCTTAGTTGCTGCCTCACCAACAATTTCGTCCTCTAGAATAGCAGGGAATTTACCTGCTAGCTCCCACGTCTGGAAAAAAGGTGTCCAATCGGTGTATTCCAATATTTCATTTATGTCGTAGTCTTGAAAGCTATATACACCAAGTTGATTGGGTACTTTAATATCACTTTGCTTCCATTCTATAGGGAATTTATTTTGACGTGCCTCTTTTAGTGATATGTAAGATTTGCGTGCATTGTTTTTTTCATGATGGTCACGAAGTTTCTTGTATTCTTCTTTAATGTTGGAGACAAAAATATCACGTTTATTTCCCAATAAGCTTTCAACTGCGGTTACAGAGCGTGAAGCATCTAAAATATGAACGGTTTGATTTTTAGTATAAAACTGTTCTATTTTTACGGCGGTATGCACCCGAGAGGTTGTAGCACCACCAATGAGCAAAGGAATACTGATGTCAGCACGTTCCATTTCTTTGGCAACGGTTACCATTTCATCTAGGGATGGTGTTATTAAACCACTTAGACCAATGGCATCGGCATTTACTTCAATTGCGGTTTGAATGATTTTCTCTGCAGGAACCATGACGCCTAAATCGATTACTTCATAATTGTTGCAACCCAATACAACGCCAACGATGTTTTTACCAATATCATGGACATCTCCTTTGACCGTAGCCATCACGATTTTCCCATTGGGCTTATCATCTTCTTGTTTGTCAGCTTCAATATAAGGCAATAGATAAGCAACAGCCTTTTTCATTACACGTGCAGATTTAACGACTTGTGGTAAAAACATCTTTCCACTTCCGAATAAATCACCTACTACGTTCATTCCATCCATTAATGGGCCTTCAATGACTTCGATTGGACGTTTATACTTTTGGCGACATTCTTCTGTATCTTCCTCTATAAATTCTGTTATTCCTTTTACGAGTGCGTGTGACAATCTCTTTTGAACAGTTTGTTCTCTCCAGCTTAAATCGACAAGTTTTTCTTTTTTTTTACCTGTGAAATTTTCTGCAAAATCCAACAACCTTTCAGTGGCATCATTTCTTCTATTCAGTAAAACGTCTTCAACTTTTTCCAGCAGTTCTTTGTCTATGTCATCATATACACCAAGCAAAGCAGGGTTTACAATCCCCATATTCATTCCTTTCTGAATGGCGTGATATAGAAAAGCAGAGTGCATTGCCTCTCGAACAGCATTATTTCCTCTGAAGGAAAAGGAGACATTAGAAACTCCTCCTGATACACTTGCTCCTGGTAGATTTTTTCGAATCCACTCTGTTGCATTGAAAAAATCTAAAGCATTATTCCTATGTTCTTCCATTCCTGTTCCAACAGGAAAAATGTTTGGATCAAAAATGATGTCTTGCGGTGGGAAATTCGCTTTTTCAACTAAAATATCATAAGAACGTTTGCAAATTTCAATTCTCCTTTCATAATTGTCCGCCTGACCTACTTCATCAAATGCCATAACAATTACTGCAGCTCCCAAGCGCTTCACAATTTTGGCTCTTTCAATAAACAATTCTTCTCCATCTTTTAGAGAGATAGAATTTACAACTCCTTTTCCTTGTATACACTTTAAGCCCGCCTCTATAATTTCCCATTTAGAAGAATCTACCATTATAGGTACTCTAGCAATGTCTGGCTCCGAGGCAATTAGGTTTAAGAAGCGAATCATAGCTTCCTTTCCGTCTATCATTCCTTCGTCCATGTTTACATCGATAATCTGAGCACCACCTTGAACCTGGTCTAGAGCAACCTCAAGTGCTTCCTCGTATTTATCTTCTTTGATTAAACGCAAGAATTTCTTAGATCCTGTCATGTTTGTACGTTCACCTATGTTGATAAAGTTGGACTCAGGTGTAACAACCAAAGGTTCTAAACCTGAGAGTTTTAATGGAGGAAGTGTTTTGCTGTTCATTTTATAATATTTTTGGACTTTTTTCAATGGGAAAGTGAATTCTATTCTTTAATAGAGATTTATTCTGCTTTAATTTTTCTCACTTCATATTTCTTTACTAAATCTGCAATAACTTTGATGTGTTCGGGTGTTGTTCCGCAACATCCACCGATAATATTGACCAATTTTTCTTCTAGAAATGTCTTAATCTGAGCACCCATTATCTCAGGAGTCTCGTCATATTCCCCAAATTCATTGGGTAGTCCTGCATTGGGATGGGCAGAGACGTAAAATGGGGCTTTTTCATCCATTATTTTTAAATACTGTCTTAGTTCTTTCGCTCCTAGTGCGCAATTTAGTCCAACACTGAAGACAGGCAGATGCGATATTGAAATTAAAAACGCTTCGGTTGTTTGTCCCGTTAAAGTTCTTCCGGAGGCATCCGTGATTGTCCCCGAAATCATAATTGGGAGTTCAGTGTTCATTTCTTCTTGAACAAGGTCAATTGCATATAACGCAGCTTTTGCATTAAGTGTATCGAATATCGTTTCTACAAGCAGAATGTCCACGCCCCCTTCAATTAATGCTTTTACTTGCAAACTATAAGCTTCAACCAATTCATCAAAGCTTATTGCTCTAAAAGCAGGATCATTTACATCTGGTGATATGGAGCATGTTCGGTTGGTTGGCCCAATGGCTCCTGCGACATATCGTGGTTTATTTGGATCTTTAGCAGTAAATTCATCTGCTACTTCTTTTGCAATTTTTGCAGATTGATAATTTATATCATAAACAGCCTTTTCTAAATCATAATCTGCCTGTGCAACCGTCGTTCCTGAGAAGGTGTTCGTTTCGCAAATATCTGCTCCTGCCTCAAAATAACTAGCATGAATTTCCTTGATTATTTCTGGTCGTGTTAGGGAAAGCAAATCATTATTACCCTTTAATAGCTTAACGTGGTCTTCAAACCAGCCCTTTCTAAAATCGGCTTCCTCTAAGTCATATCTTTGAATCATGGTTCCCATGGCTCCATCCAGAATCAATGTTCTTTCTTTAACTATTTCACGAATGTCTTTTTTCATTTCTTATTTGATTGTATTAATAAATACCATAATCTTCACTACCAAGTATTTTTGATTGAAGTAAAATGTAGATTATTTATAAAGAAGTAAGATGGAGAAAAAGCCAATGTTGGCTTGTTTTCTACTTATCTATTTCCATAATATTGGAATAGGAATTGGCACCGGAATTAATGAATTAAAAGGTTGCCAAGGTTTCGTTGGGCCTGTCCCTCCACCTTTCTTTATAAGTATTATTGTTTCTACTTAGCACCTTGCCGAAAACAAACAAATTTAAATTTCATTTTTCCGACGGAGCACTTTTAAAGAACTTTTCAAATGTAATAACAAATAAGTAGACAAGAAAATAGATGAGGTGATTTATTGGTCATTTTGTAATCTTTCTCATCGAATAAAGAATATCTTGAATTCCTGGTATGCATTGAACCTATTTAGCGATGCGATAGAAAGGTAGAATTTCAAACTTCGTTCAAACAGTACTTAATTTTTTAAGCGGGTTTTTCAAATAAAATGGTACTTTTGAAGTATGGCAAAATGGGGTACATATTCAATTGTTGTGGCGTTACTGGCAATGCTACTGCCTTTTATACTCTCTGCTTTTGAGGCTTCCGATTTAAGCAGTAGCCCTTTGTTTCCATTGTTTTCTCTGATTTTTGGAGGGGCTGGTGTCATAATTCATCTTTTTTCTTTATTGAAATCAAATAGCTTAAACGGGTCTGCGTTGTTGTTACTTATAAGTATCCTTTCAATCATTTTTGGATTTTCATTAAGCGCATTGAAGATTCCAAATGCAGAATATCTTCTTTTGGTGGGTGCATTACTCGTTGCGGTTTGGATTATAGTTCCGAATAGGAGAGAGGAGTCTAAGTAGACTCAGTTCGTTATTTTTAGGCATTGATGTTAGTTTATTGCACTACTATCAGATGTGGTGTAGCTGATGCTCTAAGTCGGTGAAATTAAAAAGAGGAAGACGTTAAATCTTCCTCCCTCTAAAACCAACACTACTACTTATGAAACTTAACTACTATGCTTCTATAACTGTTTAAAAACGCTTTTGTTGTACTCAATAAGTCAAATATTTGTTAATGATTTAAGTTAAGGTAGTCCTTTAATCGGTTCTAAATAAAATACTATAGTTAACCAATTTTAATCCTTTGAAAAATGAATTGTTCTACTGCGAATCGAACTCCATCTTATACGAGATGTATTTTAAAGTGTTGATAACGTTTAGCACATTAAGTTTTTGATTGCACTCAAAGTTACCACTGATTTCAATTTAAAAGCTTTGAGTTTAATATGACTTATTGAAGATTCCCCAATCTATAATATATGACAACTGTAATTTCAAAGGAGTCAAACGACTGAGGAGTTCGCAGGCTTCCGACTGAAACTCTTTTTGATTATCGTTAAATATAAATTTGGCTTCAAAGAGATGATTTTTTGCTAGTTGTTTTCATCACAAAGAACTGGCAAGATAGCGGTAAGCATTTAAGATTTGAAAACTATCCACACAGATTCATATTGTATCCTTTTATTTTTACAAAATTGTCCGATAAAAGTAGCGTATTTGCTATGCGTAAACCTAAAAACGGAAATCTTTTCGGAAGTAATGATAAAGCGGCTGTAACTAAAACATAGTAGATCGATAATTTCAATAGGGGAATAAATAGTTATTTAATACTGCCTTTAATGTATTTCAACAGGAATGAAGCTGTTAAAAACAACAAGAGAGAAAGCGGGCGCCTTCTCTCTTGTTTAACACTACTACTTATGAAACCTAACATTCTTATAAACCTCTAATTTTAGTTTTTGTTGCCCTCGTATTCCAAAAATATGTTAATGATTTTTATTTTTCATCTAATGGGAGCTAGGGCATCTTTATTAATAAAATATTGTTCAGCTGTAACTAACTATTTTATGTGGATTGACATAAGATGTTTAAGGCTTACCTGCTTGGCCGCCATAATGATGTTCTAATGGAGAGTTGATCATCCAAACGCTTTTGTGATTCCAAAAATTAGATTTAAGGCACTTCGGGTTGTGCCTTGAATTTTCTGAAAATATATTGAATTAGAAGTCGCTAATTTTAATCTTAGCTTTGGTGCCTGTTTTTGGACAAGAATTTTGATTTCAGGTATTGTTAATTACTCTATAAAGCAAGAAAAGAGGAAACGGGCGTTTCCTCTTTTCTTTAACACTACTACTTATGAAACCTAACATTCATTTAAACTGCCATTTTTTTGGTTTATTGCTTTAGTATTCTGAAAATATGTTAAATCCAAATTTATCCGATTTTACCTGAGAATTATGAAGGTTTAAGTCAGTTTTTATAGCTTGTCCGGTAATAAGTCCCTGAGAATAATCGGTTATGGAGACACTGGCGTCCGAAATAAATTTCACAGCATCTTTATATCTCTTTATTTGAAGGGATTTTGGTTAGCTGTTTGATTATATCCCTTGATTTTTCAAATAACTGGTTCTATATGATTTTGTGTGGGTTTGTTTTATATCTATTTGTTTTAAGCCAAGGACTTACGGCCTTGGTTTTTAATATGTCGTCATGATGGGACTAACTAACTGAAATACGAATGAAAATTTTCTTTTTTGCAACACGAAAGAAAAAATTATTTGATAATTACTATAAAATACAACTCATTAAGATTATGTTTAAATTCGTATTAGATCTAATAAACTTTCAAAAGAATTAAGGTTGATTATCGACAGTATTGCATATAGAACCAAATATCTTAGTTCGGAGCATTTGGGATTTCACAGCGAAAATGCGCTGCACTGAGCGCCTGCCGAATGTGAGTTTTCATGCAGAATTGCATTACTTGAAAAGAGCCGTAGCGAAGCTAGCTCATGAAGACCTTGGAAAGGTTTTAAAAACTGAATAAAAAGGATTGTTGATTTAGAGATTTCCAATCCAAAGTTGTAGAAGTTAATTTTAATTGGACAATCGCGATTATGGAGAAAGGCTTTCGCTGTAAAGATTGGGTAATTATCCTTGTTAAAGTGTTGAATAGTCGTTAGCGCTAGCTGTTAGTTTACATTCATCCAAAACGAGTGAGTATGCTTGATGATAGATTGTGAATGTGAGCATGCCGAAAGTTGAGTTTTCTTAGCGGTAAACTTCAAAGGTGAATTGAGATAAATAGGTGCTACTTCGGAATAAAATAAATGTGCTTTTAAATTAAGGCAATAAAGAAAGAGCAGTTCGGAAATTGTAAGAGTACTCGATTGAAGCTTTTCTTATTGGTCTAATAGAAAAGTGAGCTATGTAATAGTGGGGGATTCATTATTGCCCTAAACAAAACAAGAGAGAAAACGGGCGTCTCCTCTCTTGTTTAACACTACTACTTATGAAACCTAACAGCTATATAACGCACCAATTTTATATTTGTTTCAAAGTGATCTCTTAAATAAAGGTTAAAAAAAAGAGGAGCCAATTGGCTCCTCTTTTCTATATTGTTTTCAAGTGATGATTACTTGTTCACGATCATTTTACGTGTAACAGTAGATTCACCAGCTGTAATGTTTAAGTAATAAACACCGTTAGCGAATGAAGAACCATCGATAGTGATTGAGTGATCACCAGCCAATGTAGTTCCTTCCGTTACTTCTGTCATAACTTTTCCAGTTAAGTCAACAACTGTGTAAGAAACATCAGTTGCTTCTTTCAAGTTAAAGTTAACTGTAGTTGTGTTAGCAAAAGGATTTGGGAAGTTTGAAGAAACATTCAAGTTAGATAACTCATTGTTCTCTACGCTCAATGTTGGGTCAAAGTTCATTCTAATCACTGGAGTTCTTGTTGTGTAGTACCAAGTCGCATCATCTAAGTAATAGATAAATGATGTTTGAGCTGGACTTTCACCTGCTGTTGCAACAGAGAAGTCGTTTTCGAAACATTTAACAGATACTGCGTAAGTTTCTCCTGCCATTACGTTTAATGGTGTGTCAAAAATTAAGTTTACTGTTTTACCTGCGTCACCTGCTTGAACAACGTATGGTGCAGTTTCACCTGCTGCAACTGGGTCTAAGTTATTGTCTAATACTTCACCATAAACTAAAGCACCTTCAGTAACAACATTTCCAAATTGGAATTGAATACCTGTCAATTGAGCATCAGCAAAGATGTCAAATAAGTTAGCTGGAATCACCTCTGTTGGTGGAGCATCAGCACTTCCAGTCAACTGACCATAAACTGTGTTTGGAGAAGTTGAAGTATCTCTTGCATAGATGAATTGGTTTACGTTAAATTCATAAGAATTCAACATGTTGTTTGATGGTACATCATCAACAGCATCGTATGATACAGAGTAATCAATTTTGTACGAACCTTGTCCACTTGGAGTGAATGTGTTTGTTACAACAACTGAATCTTCTGTTCCTGAAACCAAAGTAATTGGCGCTGAAGAACTAGTGTAAACACCTGCATTTACCTCGTTTGCGTTTAATTTAACGTTTTGTTCGTCATTTGCACCTTGGTTCATTACAACAACTGATGATTCAATTGGAGCTACCTGGTCAACTGGAATTTGCTTGTAGTAAAGACCAACAGATCCAAAGTTGTGACTTCTTACAGCGATATCGTGATCAGCCAATGTCAATACATCTACATCATCAACTTGCCATCCGTAACCACCTGTAGTTCCTAAAGACTCCCAACGGAATCTGAATTTCACATCTGATGAGTTGTTTACATTGAAGTTTCTGAAAACTGTTGTTTCAGTAGTACTTGTGTTTCCAGCAACAGTTGGGTTTACATCAATTGTTTGCTCCCAAGTAGTTCCACCATCTAAACTTACTTCAACATAAGTTTTGTTTGAGCTAAACGCACGGTACTCTTGCTCGAACTTTAAAGTTACAATTGATTCTGTTGAACAATCTACACTGTTCGCCATTTGAATCCAAGCAACTTGATCCAAAGTGTTGTCCACAAACTGAATCCCATCAAAGAAAGCATAACCATTTCCGGCAGAAGTCATTCCTGGTGAATTCATAAAGTTGTCTAAAGTAACGTTCTGACCTTGGAATACAAAAGGATTATAATCAGCTGTTGTACCAATTACCCATGAACCTTGAAGTCCACTCCCATCGATTACCCAGTCACCTGCTACACTGAAATCGTTAGCCCATATAGAAACACCTTGTGCCTTGGCTACGTCATTATTATTAGAAATCGCTTTCTCAGTCTGTAGAGTCTTTTGAGAAGGCGCTTTTTGAACAACTTGATTAAAAGCAAATGAAGATGCTCCTAAAAAAGCTGCCATTACGTAAATCTTTTTCATAATATTATCTTTTAATTTTCAACAAATATAGAGAAACAAATGCAATTATAATAATCATGAAGTGCTTTTAATTCGTTAAAAAATGTATATTTCCACCCAATAATGCTTTTAACTTCTCGTTTTAACAAAAATTTAAATTTCATGAATACTATACGCTTTTCAGTTACTTTGCTTCTGTGTCTAATAATAAGCTATTCGGTAAATGCACAGAAAAAAATTATAGACCATACAGTATACAATGAGTGGAAGTCTTTAAGAAATCAAAACCTTTCGGCTAAAGGAAACCTCGTGACTTATGAGATAAATCCTCACCGTGGAGATGGTAAAATCAATATTTATAATGCAAAGAACAATACCAATATTGAAATAGCGAAAGGTAAAAACGCTGTCATCAGCCATAATGAAAAAGTGATTGCATTTGCTATCCACGCGGGCTACGACACCATCAGATATATGAAACTGAATGATGTTGAAAAAGATAAGTGGGTGAGAGATACATTAGGTATTTATTTTACGCAGCAAGATAGTTTGGTGAAAATTTCAAAATTGCATGATTATGCAATTGCCGAAGAGGGAAATGTGTTGGCTTATACCTTAGATGTGGAGAAGAAGGCTCCAAAACCTAGACTGGGTTTATTTTCTACTTTTAAGAGCATAAAAGAAACTACACTCAATAAGGAAGGTTATACCTTGTACTTATTAGATACCGAGACTGGCGAAAAAGAGAAATTTGAAAATGTAACAGATTTTGAATTTAATAAGAAAGGCACACATTTGTATTTTGTTAAAGCAATGAAAAAGTCTGGAGAAATTTTATCGACTGTGCAATTGTATGACCTTGCTAGCAAAGACGGGAAAAAGCTCGTTACAGAATTTACTGATATAGGTAATTATGGATTTAGCGATAAAGGAAATGAATTGGTCTTTATGGCTTCAACGGATACTTCGAAAACTCTACGCACCTATGATCTTTATCATTGGTCAATAGGAAACGATTTGCCGGAAATCCTAATTTCAAAAGACCGTATCGATTTACCAGAAGCTTACACTCCAGCTCCAAAAGGTAGAATGTATTTTTCTCTGGATGAGTCTAAACTGTTTTTCAGCTTAAGAGGGATGCCAGTAAAAGAGGAAAAAGACACTCTGCTGGATAGTGAAAAAGCAGTGCTTGACATATGGCATTATAAAAACAAGCGACTACAACCTCAGCAATTGAACGAGTTAAAACGTGACCAACAGGAAAGCTTCTTATCTGTAATTCATTTAGGCACCAATAAATTAGTACAGCTAGCCAACGATACCTTATCTGTTAGACCGCTAGACCAAGGTAATAGCGATTACGCCATGGGAATGTCAAATGAGCAATATGCTTATGCCAATAATTGGAGATACCCTTGGCCAGATGATTATTACAGAGTAAATATAATTACGGGTGAAAAAGAATTGATTAAAGCCAATTTAAACTATGGAACAGGATTTAATCCAAAGGGGAATCGTTTTACCTATTTTAAAAGCGAGGAGAACAATTACTACTTTATCGACATAGCAACTAAAGTCGAGAAATGCATGACGTGTTTTGCCAAGGATTCTATTAATTGGCGAAGTGATATCAATGGAATGCCATTTGAAGCAAATCCAGAGAGGTCACCTGGCTACTTAAATAATGATGAAATTCTCTTATATTCTGAATTTGATATTTGGAAATATAATTTTGTGACCTCAGAATTAATCGCTTTAACAAAACAAGAAGGCAACCCAACAAATATGTTGTATCGATTGAGGGACCTGGAATACGACAGTACATTTGTGGATTTAGACCACTCTTTTATTCTCGGGGTAGATCAAGAATCAATGGATGAGTTTGTTTATTCTTATGTAGACGACAGATTGAGTCCGCACTTAGTAAAATGGTACGAAACAGATCATAAAATCATATCAATCGAAAAAGCAAAAGAAAGTAATGTCTTGATTTTCCGTCAAATGTCAACAAAAGAATATCCTGAGCTACATTTCACAGATACAAAATTTGAAGGGGTGAAGAAGATTTCAGAAACGAACCCACAACAATCGGAATATAATTGGACAACAGTTGAACAGGTGAAATGGAAATCTTACACTGGAGATACTTTGAAAGGATTGCTATATAAGCCAGAAGATTTTGACACTACAAAGTCCTACCCTTTAATGGTTTATTTTTATGAAATGTACAGCGATCAAAAAAATGCACATTACATCCCTAAACCCACAGCCTCTATTATTTACGCCACTGAATATGCATCTGCGGGCTATTTAGTTTTTATACCAGACATTCGTTATGAGACGGGTTATCCGGGGAAAAGTGCATACAACAGTATTATGAGTGGAACTGATAAAGTGCTGGAGCTGTATCCAAATATTGACAGTACACGTATGGGGCTTCAAGGACAGTCTTGGGGAGGTTACCAAACAGCGCAACTAATAACTATGACCAATAGGTACGCGGCAGCAATGGCGGGAGCTCCGGTAAGTAATATGTTCTCAGCTTACGGAGGAATTCGTTGGGGTAGTGGTTTTAGTCGTGCCTTCCAATATGAACATACACAAAGTCGAATTGGAAAAACAATTTGGGAAGCACCTGAGTTATACATAGAGAATTCACCTCTGTTTGGCATTCCAAAAATTGAAACTCCCTTATTGATTATGCATAATGACAATGACGGTGCTGTTCCATGGTATCAGGGAATTGAAATGTTTAACGGCATGAAACGTTTAGACAAGCCTGTATGGATGTTAAACTACAATGGTGACGAGCACAACTTGATGAAAAACGCAAACCGCATGGATTTAAGTATTCGAATGCGTCAGTTCTTCGATCATTTCCTACAAGGAAAACCTGCGCCAGAATGGTTGGAAATTGGAATTCCGGCTTTGGATAAAGGGAAAAACTATGGACTGGAGAATTATGAAATGGACAATTGATTCGGGAAGCGGGTTTTTTCTGATGATTAAAATCTTTTGAAATATAACTTGGATGCATAGTCTAAGATAAGCTGGGAATTGTAGACGCTTACTCAAGAAAGTTGGTAAATAGTGGTTGGTCGGAAACAGACTTTAAAAAGTCCGATCACAATTATGATTTATGTCATTATATTGATTTTAATGCCTCTATTCCATTTTGTGAGATTGTTTATCGTTCCACAACTTCTTATTTTTGCACAGAAACTGTAGCTCTGAAACACAATGAAATTGAGTTGCCCGCTGCAAAGATTTAGAATTGATCAAAAGAAATAAGAATGAAAAATCTATTATTAATAATTTCGCTATCCGTCCTTGTTGTTTTTTCATTTAACAGTTGTTCGAATGAAAACCCTACTAATGAAGACACTCAGGTGCGAAAAAGCACTGTTATTGATATCTCTTTAAAACGTGAGGTAGAAAAACTGGTTGACCTTCATTGTAAAGCAATTAACATTTTAAGAAAAGTAGACAAAGGAGATAGAACCGCTCTGAATAGGAGTAATGCCTTAAGAAAGGAAGCTGACCAAGTTTCGCGCGAATTACGTAATAAATATTCTTCGCCGGATGGACAAGAACAATTCTCTAAAGCTTATCAAGCTGCTTTGGTGAACTGTCCTTACCAGCAGTAATCCTCAATGAGCTCCGATTTCCCAGCGACTTTGTCTAGCCGAGAGAATAGTTTTAGTGAATAACTTTTTATTTATTCATTGCTAAAAAATAGTAAAGCTTTGCTGACTTTGTATTTTTGTAAAAAATCAAAAGTAGCTATGTTTTTAGAGCAATTCCCAGAAGATGGTAAGTACAGAGGTTGGATCGAAGTGATCTGTGGATCTATGTTTTCCGGTAAAACAGAAGAGTTGATTCGTAGATTGAGACGAATTAATTTTGCTGGACAAGACCTCTTATTGTTCAAACCTAGAATTGATAAAAGATACAGCGAAGAATGTGTTGTAAGTCACAATGGTGCTAGTTTTGAAGCCATTCAAGTGGATTCTTCTAAAGAGATTCTCGAGCTATGGGAAAAAGAGCGCATTGTTGCCATAGATGAAGCACAGTTTTTTGACGAGGGAATAGTTGATGTAGTGAATCATTTGGCCTCCAATGGAGTTCGCGTTATTTGTGCCGGCTTGGACATGGATTTCCAAGCAAAACCTTTTGGGCCAATGCCTTTATTAATGGCTTCTGCGGAGTATGTAACGAAAGTACACGCCATTTGTATGTCTTGCGGAAATTTAGCACAGTTTTCTCATCGTAAAAGCAAAGAGACTGAACAAGTTTTAGTAGGAGCGGTGCAAGAATATGAGCCTTTATGTAGAGCGTGTTACAATAAAATTAAGCATTAACCCTAATGACCTCCTGAAGCGGATTTCTTTTTCCAACCAGTTGAAAAAAGAAATTTGCGAAGGATCTTATCAGTTTACCGCTGCATCACATTATTGTTGGGTGAGATGTATTTACTGGTAAAGTATCGGATAAGCATTAAAACTTTATTATGTAAAGTTCCAAAGGAAAGGCAAATTAATAAGGATGGACCTAGTCTTTGGTTTTTTTATTTGATTCCACTTAAAGTTTCCACTAATTTCAACTTAAAACCTTTGAGATTAGTTGAATATGACTTATTGAAGATTTTCTAATCAACAAAAGAGTTTCCCCAATCAATAATGTATAACACCGTTCACTCCGAAGGAGTTAAACGAATGAGGGATCTCTTTTTGATTATCGTTAAATGTTAATTCAGCCTCACAGACATGATTTTCATATAGTTAAACCTATTATATATAACTGATATGGTAGCGGATATGCACATTTTTTTATATTTCGTCCGTCAATTTACGGACGAACTAACAGGAAATACCAATTAAAATTCCCTCTCGTGTAACAACGAACAAATTGATTATCCACAGTATTACAAATAGAGCCAGCTTTATTTCCTTCAATCCACAGATGGACAATTGAAATCTGAATGCTGAGAAAAAGAATTATTTATATCTTCGAAGAATGAATTTAAATCTTTCGCACAAAGAGTTGATCACAATTATTTCAGGAGAATCCTCATCTTTTCCCGAGTATCCGATTGACATTATTTATTATGACACCCGATTAATCAATACCAGCAGAAATGGTGTTTTCTTTGCTTTAAATGGGCGTAGAAATGGACATGATTTTATAAACAAGGCCTACGAAAAGGGCATTCGAACTTTTGTGGTTAACAAAACGGTTGATCTACCCGCAGACGCTACAATTATTACTGTTGAAGATCCATTGCGTGCATTGCAAGCTGTTGCAAAGCACCATAGAAATCAATTTTCTTATCCTGTTTTGGCGATAACAGGAAGTTTGGGAAAAACTACCATTAAAGAATGGCTTTATTTTCTTCTGTCAGATGAATTCAATATTGTTCGCAGTCCAAAAAGCTTTAATTCTCAAATTGGTGTAGCCATTTCTTTGCTTGAAATGAATGACCAGCACAATTTAGCGATTATAGAGGCGGATATTTCTCACCCCAACGAAATGGAGTTCATAGAAGATATGGTTTCGCCGACTCTAGGCATTTATACTGGGGTTGGACATTTTTATGCTGATAATTTTGAATCTCAAAAAGCTCATGCTGCAGAGCATTTAAAATTGTTTAAGCATGCCAATATTACTTTTGTTTTAAGCGAACACAAAAATGAATTACGCAAAAATAAAATCAACTCAGATATTGTAGATTACGATGCTTGGAAAAAATTAGATTTTTCTCAGTTGTCTTACTCCAACAATCGTGTTATCGCGCTTCATGTAGCTGAATTTTTGGGAGTTGAGAAGTCCATATTGTTTAAAAAAGGGGAACAATTACCAGTGCTCTCTAATAGAATGGAAGTGTTTGAGGGTCAAGATGATAATTTGATTATTAATGATTCTTATAATATTGATGTTGATGCACTTGAACAGGCACTTTCCTATCAGTTTTCTTCGGATGAACGCAAAGATAAAATTGTAGTACTTGACCTCTCTTATGTTGAGGAGAACAGAAAAAAGGACATTTTAAATGTTGTGAATAGTTACTCGCCTACTCAATTGTTCATTATCGAAAACAATGAGGTTCCAGCGGAATTATTGGCAGTAAAAAACTCCAGTATTCTGTTTAAAGGATCTTATCGTTCACGATTGAAAGAAACCGTTCTGATGTTTAAAAACCGAAAGCATGAAACTTGGGTAGAATTTGACTTGAAGTCAATACAGCATAATATTTCTGTCTTTCAAAAGAAACTGCCAGAGAAAACGAAACTTCTTGTTATGGTGAAAGCTTCTTCTTATGGAACCGGCGACATCAATATTCCTCATTTTTTGCAGCAAACAGGGATAGACTATTTGGGTGTGGCATATACAGATGAAGGAACAACATTGCGCGAAAATGGAATTTCGTTGCCAATTTTAATAATGAACACAGAAATTGATGCTTTTGATGATGTCATCCGATTTCAATTGGAGCCTTCGATATTTTCTATTGCGCAATTAGAGGCCTTTTGTAATCGATTGAGAGAAGACAATATTAGCGATTTTCCAATTCACATTACTGTAGAGACGGGCATGAATCGATTGGGTTTTTACCCCGAAGACATTGCAGAACTAATTGAAAAGCTAAAGTTGCGCCCTGAAGTGAAAGTAAAATCTATTTACTCTCACCTTGCTGACGCAGACAATGCGGATCCTGCTTATAGCTTAGAACAGATTGAGAAGTTTAAAGCGATGAAAACTACATTTAAAAATGGATTGCAGGACGATGAAATTCTCTATCACATCCTAAACAGTGAAGGAGCAAGTAAATTTGGAAAGTTTGCCAGTTTTGACATGGTGCGCTTAGGAATTGGCGTTTTTGGTTATACTTCGACAGCTGCAGAGGATGAACTTTTACCTTCAATAAGATGGAAAACAACGATTTCTCAAATCAAAACTATACAAGCAGGAGAAACCGTGGGCTATAGCAGAACTTTCACCGCAGAAAAACCCATGGAAATTGCCACCTTACGCATAGGTTATGCCGATGGGTTTAGACGCAGTTTAAGCAATGGAGTGGGGCAAGTTTTTATTAATGGAATTAGCTGTCCGGTGGTTGGAAATGTATGCATGGACATGACCATGGTAGATGTGAGCAATACGAATTGTCAAGCGGGTGATGAAGTGGAAATAATTGGAGAAAATATTCCGATTAAAACGTTTTCAAATCGATTAAAAACTATTCCATATGAAGTGATGACTAGTATAAGTAAAAGAGTATCACGTATTTACTTAAGGTGATGGCGATGAGTCTACTTTTGTGCTTGATTTTCTGTTTTTGTGGTCTTCCAAAAGCTTAAAATCATGTTTTATCACTAATCGGGAACTGCTTTTTGCGTTATATTTAGTTTGTAATCTTAGCTATAAATTGGGGAAATATAAATCGATTTTCTATCCAATTATGTGTTATAAAACTGTATTAAAAAGCTAAAATTGGAGTAGCTCTTTTTTATTTGGCGTCTGGATTCCTCAAAACTTTATGTAACTTCACACTATCATGTTTTCAGATAAAACCAAAAAATATCATTTAGCAGATTCCAAGGAGGAGTTTTTACAAAATTTCCCAGAGAACAATGAAGTCACGAAAAACTTTCCCTTCGGTGAAGTACTATTTGTAAGAAAAGAAGATGAAATCTATGCCTTTATTAACAACTGTCCGCATCAAGGTCAAAAAATGCAAGGCTGTGCAATTGTAGATGGACGTGTAATTTGTCCAGTTCACAAATATAAATTCGATGTTAAAACAGGCCGCGGCCATGGATTATATCTTGATTTTTATCCTTTAGAAGAAAATGAAGACGGTTTTTTTCTGCTGCGTACTTATTTTAGTTGGTTTGGAGAGTGAAACAAATCACTACCTAAGAAAACAATTCCTTTAAAACCTCCTCGATTCTCGTACAGCCAACAATTTCAATTTTAAAATTTTCTTGCTTAATTCCTTTGTTGTCACTGGAGATAATGATTTTATCAAAGCCTAACTTCTCTGCTTCTGAGATGCGTTGATCCACTCGATTTACAGGACGAATTTCTCCTGATAACCCAACTTCAGCCGAAAGACAAATGTTTTTTTCAATGGCTAAATCTGCATTTGATGAAAGAATTGAAGCTACCACTGCCAAATCTATTGCGGGGTCATTTACTTTAATTCCGCCAGCGATATTGAGAAAGACATCTTTTGCTCCGAGTTTGAATCCACAGCGTTTTTCCATTACCGCCAAAAGCATGTTCAATCTTCGCAAGTCAAAACCTGTAGCACTTCTTTGCGGAGTTCCATACGCAGCCGTGCTTACCAAAGCTTGAACTTCGATAAGCATTGGACGTAACCCTTCAAGTGTTGCAGCAATTGCACTTCCGGAAAGCTTATCTTTGTTGTTAGAAATTAGAATCTCAGAAGGATTTTCGACTTGGCGTAATCCTGTGCCCAACATTTCATAAATTCCTAATTCGTTGGTAGAACCAAACCTGTTTTTGATGCTTCTCAATAATCTATACACGTGATTTCTGTCTCCTTCAAATTGCAAAACAGTGTCTACCATGTGCTCCAAAACCTTAGGACCAGCCAATGAACCTTCTTTTGTAATGTGACCAATGAGGAAAACTGGCGTGTCTGTTTGTTTCGCAAAGTGCAACAACTGGGCGGTACTTTCACGAATTTGAGAAATACTGCCGGGCGAACTTTCAATTACTTCTGTGTGAATAGTTTGTATGGAGTCGATGACCAATAGCGTGGGTTGCAACTCTTCAGCGTGCTTAAATACGCTCTCTAGCTGCGTTTCGGTGAGTAAATAACAATTTTCATTTAGCGCTCCAATTCTGCTGGCACGCATTTTAATTTGTTGTTCGCTTTCTTCACCAGAAACATAGAGGATTTTCTGCTTTGTTTCTTGCATCGCGACTTGCAGCATTAAAGTAGATTTTCCAATTCCCGGTTCTCCACCAAATAGAATCAAAGAACCAGGAACCAAACCACCACCTAAGACTCGGTTCAATTCTAAATCAACCATTTGTATTCGCTGCTGTGGAATGTCGACGATTTCATGAATTGCTTTTGGTGTGGATGTTCTCTTTGTGCTTTTTGAAAAAACAGTCACCTCATTTTTGCCTTTGCTAATTACCTCTTCAACAAAAGTATTCCACTCACTGCAAGAAGGACAGCGGCCCAACCATTTTGCTGATTCGTGACCACAATTTTGACAGAAATGTGCTGTTTTTACCTTCGCCATGTTACAATTCGTTATAAGATTAAAGTTTCAACATTACTTTTTCAGTTGAGAAAGCTACAAGAAATAAAAGTAAGGCTTTCTGCCCAAATAGTGAACGTAAATTTCGAAATTCGAAAGAAATTAATGCTCTAAATTTAGTCATTAGTTGGACTGATCTGATCTTCAAAATGTAATCCATGACATTGGATTTATTAAAATACAAACAAGAAGGTGGTGCATAAAAATGCAATAGGCTGCTATTCCAATCATTAAACTGTTCTTTAATATGATTTGATTTCTTGAGGACAAATCAATAATATTCATATTTTTGATAGTAATTCATTAAAAAACAAGCCGTGATAAAATACGCTACTCTTCTTTTATTTCTTTCGTTGGGTGTGTTTTCAATAGCGCAAACAAGGTTTTTCGAAAATCTAGATCGGATTTTGCCCAAGCTGTCTAGTAAAGAAAAAATTGATACCATCGTTGCCATTCCATTTGAAATAATGAATAGTGAAGGTCATGAAAGCGTGGCGCAGTATAAATTGGCATTGACAATAGCCAAAGAGATAAATGATGCTGATCGGGTAGGAAGAGTTTACGAGAAAATGGGCTTGGCCTATTATTATTTGGGTGAGTACGATACCTCAGTTTTAGCCATGACCAAAGCAATTGAAGCCTATGAGAAAAGTGGGAATCAAGTTCGGATGGGCTCAACTTATGCTTCTATTGGTTACCAAATGAAAAGAAGAAATCTTCCCACAGCTTTCGAATATATGCGGGAAGGTATTAAAATATTAAAACCAACCCAAGATGAAACAGCCTTGTCTGCCGCTTACAACAACATTGGGGTTTTGCATCAATTCAATGATGATTTAGATAGCGCGCTGTACTATTTTTATTTAGGATATGACCTTGTTTTGGCCAATAAAGACAGTTTGGGAATTCCATATAGTTTAAACAATATAGGACAGGCTTTCTTTGCTAAAGGAGAATTTGATAAGGCTTTAAATTATTATGAAAAGGCATTCAAAATTCGTTCAATTAAAAAGGACAGAAACGGAATAGCCGAAAACTATAGATTCTTGGCGGATGTTTACTTCGAGCAGCAAGAATATGACAAAGCCATTGAAAATTATTTGGCCTCCATGAAGATTGGAGAGGAAATAAATTACACCTATTTATGTCAAGTAAATAGCGATCAACTGGCGATTAGTTATGAGAAAATTGGAGACTACAAACAAGCTTTGCACTACAGAAATTTAAATCAGACTTTAAAAGATAAAATCATTAATGAGCAAAGTAATAAAGCCATTGCTGCTTTAGAAGTTCAATTTGATACAGAGAGAAAGGAGAAGGAATTGGCCATAAAATCAGCAAGCGTGATTCAAGAAAAGACCAAAGTTCGCAGAAGAACATCGCTCCTTATAGGTGTTTTGATTACCCTAGCCTTACTTTTATTTATCGCCCTTTTGATTTACAGGCAGCTCAAAGCCAAGCAACTTCATCTTCAAAAGGAAAATCAACTGAAAGACCTCATTGCGGAAACAGAAACCAAAAACAAGATTTATGAGGAGAGAATGCGTATTTCGAGAGATTTGCATGACAATATTGGTTCTCAGTTAACATTTCTGATTTCTTCCATGGACAATATGAAATATATTTCGGACGGGGAAAAACTCAAGTTTAAACTCACTGATCTTTCTTCATTTGCAAGGGTAACCATTTCACAATTGCGCGATACCATCTGGGCAATGAATAAGGATAAACTTTCCATAGAAGATATGCATATTCGTATTTTGAGTTTTTTGGAAATTGCCAAAGAGAACACGAAAGATATACAGTTTAGTTTTGAGAACACGGTTGAAGATAAGGGTTTTGAGTTTTCACCAAGCGAAGGAATCAACCTGTTTAGAATTCTACAGGAATCTGTAAATAACGCCATTAAATACGCTTCTCCAGAACAGGTGGAAATAAGCATGAAGGAGGAAAGGGATGCTATTGTTTTTACAGTTGTGGATGATGGTATAGGATTCGATGAGTTAGCGGTTCGAAAAGGTTTTGGTTTGCGAAATATGCAAGCAAGGGCTAAGGAAATTAATGCCCGCTATGAATTAAGGTCTGAATTGGGGAGTGGAACCCATGTTATAATTGAGTTCCCAAAAAATACGTAATTTGACTAATTACTGTTGGAGTAAACAATCTTTATCTTTACAAAAAAATAAGCATATGATTAGAGTAGCCGTTGCAGAAGACAATATATTTTTGGCTAAAGCCATCACCGAAAAAATTGAGCTTTTTGAAGATTTGAAGTTGAAATATATTGCCGAAAATGGTGCTGAACTCATAGGGATGTTGGCGGAGGACCTTAATGTAGACATCATTCTAATGGATATTCAGATGCCACAAATGGATGGAATTGAGGCGACACAAATCATAAGGGCTAAATATCCACAAATCAAGATTGTGATGCTCACTGTTTTTAATGACGACGAAAATGTCTACAATGCAATTAAGGCAGGAGCCAATGGATATTTGTTAAAAGACACAGATCCGGAAACTCTTCATAAGGGGTTAGTTGAAGTGTTGAAAGGTGGTGCATCTATGAATCCCTCTATTGCTTTAAAAGCCTTAAACTTGCTGAGAAATCCTTTGCAAGCAAACACAAAAGTAGAGGAGGAGGAGATAAAACTTACCAATAGAGAACAAGAAGTTTTGGGACAAATAGCCAAAGGTTTAAACCATCATCAAATAGCAGAAAACTTAGTAATTAGTTCTTCAACTGTGAGAAAACATATTGAAAATGTCTACAAAAAAATGCAAGTACACAACAAAGTGGAAGCTATTCAGAAAGGACTAAAGAATAAACTAATTTCTTAGTTTTGTTGAATTCGAAAATCCTTATTTGCCTAAAGCCTAAAGCCTAAAGCCTAAAGCCTAAAGCCTACAGCCTACAACCTACTTCTTACTCAAAAACTCCCCCAAAGCAGCAATGGCTCTACTTCGGTGACTGCGCTCATTTTTTTCTTCAAGGCTCATTTCAGCAAAGGTTTTTCCATAGTTTTCTGGTTCAAAAATAGGGTCATAACCAAAGCCTTTTGCTCCGCTGCGTTGTTTTCTTATTTCACCGATCACTTTTCCTTCAAAAAGGTATTCTTTTCCATCTAAAATTAGAGCAATAGCTGTTCTAAACTGAGCTTTTCTGTTGGTGTTGTCTGCTAGTTTTTTTAAAACTAAGTCCATGTTTTTTTCACTGTCCTTTTCTGGTCCTGCATAGCGTGCACTGAAAACACCAGGCTCATTGTCCAAGGCATCGATCTCCAAACCGGTATCATCTGCAAAACAATTCACATTGAATTTCTCGTAAACATATCTTGCTTTCTGTAATGCGTTTCCCGCTAAATCTGGTTGGTCTTCAGGAATATCATCATCACAGTTGATGTCTTGTAAAGTTTTTACCACGGTATTTGAGGGTAAGAGCCCTTGAATTTCGAGTGCTTTGTTTTTATTCTGAGTTGCAAAAATGAGTTCAATTTGTTGTGATGCCATACTGTTTTTTATGTTTTAAATAGGAATGTCTGAAAGGATATAAATCCAAAATAATTATTTTTTAATTGCATTGCTTTCCATCTCAATTCTTTGAATGAAACTGTTTAGCGCTTCATTAAAAGCTTTGGGTTTTTCTGAGGGCAATCCATGGCCCGCTTTTGGAATCACAATCAGCTCAGCATTCAACTGTTTTTGTAATTCTTTGGCGTCTTTCACCAGAAATATTTCATCGTCCTCGCCCCAAAGAATTAAAGTAGGTGTTTTGATGTTTAAATGTTCGAATGCTTTGCGGTTCTGGGGTAAATTAAGCAATAAACTTCGCTGTTCTTCAGGATTCTGGCTTAAATAAACACCTAACGTTTGCGTTCTAATGAATTTTGGAAGTTTGGGTGGTTTTCGAAATGCAAAACTGAACATTCTTTCCACTTCTTCACTATTTTTAGGAATAAAGGCATCTGCGATGTGATCTACACCTATTTTGTCTATAAAAGCTTTTTGTTCTTCATCTGAAAAGTGAACTCCTGGAGAATCTACAATTGTAAGTGACGCAAGTTTTTCGTTCAATTCTTGAGCAAGCCCTAAACTGATAAATCCTCCGTAGGAAATTCCTACCAAATGCAATCGTTCTATTTCTAAGGATTTAATTAGCGCAGCCATTGCATTGATTTGCGTTTGTAACTCTGGAGCGTCTTTACTTTTGCTCCTTCCAAACCATAATATATCTGGAATAATTACACGGTAATCTTTGCTAAAGGTTTTGGCTTGTTCAATCCAAGAAAGTTTTCCATCTCCACCAAATCCATGCACAAATAGCACTACAGGAGCGTCTTTTCTTTTGTTGTCATAATAGAAAACTTCGTGATTGCCCAGCGCAATTGATTCGCTAGAGAAGTCTTTACGTACATAGCTTTTGTGAACAAATGTATCGTATCTCGTTACTATATTTTTACAACTCATTAAACTCAGAAGAATCACTAAAATCGCGGAAATTTGGATTTTTAGCATGGCTTAATTAACAAGGGTTTATCGACCGAATTTTCTCATTTCTTCAGACGTTTTTACTGTAAAACCATCTGGCACATTTTTGTTGAAAATCTCTTCGGTTTTCTTCAATTTTTCTTTGAATTCGTAAGCAACAATTTTCATGTCCATTTTTCCCCATTTAGAATACATTTCCAATGGTGTTCCAGGAATCTCCTCATATAGATATTGTCCTTCCCTATAACTTGGCATGATTTCGTCTGTGTACCAGATTACAGATTCATTGGCGTCGCCTGCGGTAAGGATTGCTTTCTTGCATGTATATCCCATGATTTCTTTTGTTTCATCAATTAGCTCTATTTCTCTGTCTTCATAGGCTAATCTTTGCTCTTCGTCCATGTCGTTTTCTGTAACTTTCATCGCGATTTTCCCCATCATTCCATCAAGCAAAACCAAGGTAGTGTCTTGGCCTTTGTGGCTTATAGAAGTGGTTGTCATCATTTGACCTATAAACATATCGCTGCGTATTTTTCCATCCATGAATGTGAGTTCTAACATGCTTCCTTCCATTTGGTCAGCATAGGCTGCAACAGCTGGGTCGTCGGAAGATAGGTAGACATCGTAGGAAATTTTCCCTTTATTGACTTGTGAAATTGCAGTCATCGAAAACATGAATACTGCGATACTTAAAATTGCTTTTATTTTCATTGTACTATTTGTTTGAGTTATGTGCTCAAAAGTTGATAATTATTGTCCTGACATGTTAATCATTTCCTTAAATGATTTTTCTGTGTAACCCGCTGGAATATTTAAATCGAATAGGTTTTTATCCGCTTTAAAATTTGTGTTTAATTCAGTAGCTACAAATTTCATAGAAATGGATTCTTGTTCCACACCATATTCCAATGCTACACCTGGAAGTCCATATTTTGAATAATCGCCAACAAATGCATAATTTGCTTTTACATCTTCGGTATACCAAAATACCATTTCACCACCCTCTTCATCGATGTAAACAATGGCTTTTTTACACTTATGTCCAAGAATAGTTTTGGTTTCATCTAAGAATTCGATTTCAGCATCATTGTCCTCTCCATGATAAGTATCAAAGTCCTCTCCTTCAAAAGTAGCGGCTTGTTTACCCAACATTCCTTCCATCAAAGTCAGACCTTTTTTCTTATTTACATCCAAAATAGTGGTAGTGGTCATCAATTGTCCCATTTTCATTTCCACACGTGACTGTTCACCTTTTGCAAATACAGTTAAAGTAGATCCTTTCGACATTTGCAATTGGGGTTGCATTGCGGGATCACTGGACTCCATGATAATATTGTATTTGATTTTTAATTCTTGTGCGAATGAAAAATGGAATACAGATAAGAAGACGATTAAAATAGATGTAATTCTCATAAAATTTGATTTGTTAGTCTCAAATTTACGTCTTTAAACTTGTTTTTTAGCCTTAAAAGGCATGTTTTTTTAGTCTTTCAACAGTAATTGACCATTATTTCATAGTGCTGAAATAAAATTGCAAATTATTTTCTTGATATAAGAGTATTTTAAAAATTCGGTTGGTTTTAAATAATTAAACTGGCTTCGATTTTAGTCACACTAAAAACCCATAAAACCATGCGTCTAAAACGAAAAAAAGCATGCAAGCACGTCTTCTCAACGTGTCTACATGCTTCGTGTTTTGTTTGCACATTCCGTCCAAGCACTACTTACTCAAAGAAAGCGCGGTATACATCATTCCCGTTGGCATACAAGAATAAGGTCATCAGCAATACGAATCCAATCAACTGAGCATATTCTAATACTTTTTGTGGTGCTTCTTTTCCTGTAATCATTTCATACAAAAGGAACATAATATGTCCACCATCCAGTGCAGGAATTGGCAGGATATTCATAATTGCCAAAACCAAAGAAATGAATGCAGTATTTGCCCAGAAAACTTGCCAATCCCACGTTGGAGGAAAAAGGCTTCCTATCGCACCAAAACCACCAACACTAGACGCTCCTTTTGCAGTGAAAATAAGCGGTAACTGCGCTGCATAATCATGCATTGTCCAACCTGCTTTTTCAAATCCCTTTGAAATGGATTCACCAAAAGAATAGTCAGTATGCGTTGCTTCTAACCATTCTGGGAATTGTGGCATAAATCCTATTGTTTTGTTTGCATCTGTGAAAACATCTAATTCTTTGTATTCACCGTTTCTATATAAACCAACAGTAGCCAAGGTTGAATCGCCTTCTTGTTTTGCTAATTGTGCTTGTAATTCATGGAAGAAAGGTGTTTCTACTCCATTTATACTCACGATACTGTCTCCTTTTGAAAGTCCTTTTGTGAAAGCGTCTCTGTTTGTCATAACCGAATCTACAATAGTTGGCATTCTTGTTCCAAAAGCCATTACCGCATCATTGGCCCACATCCAATCATTGATGTCTTTATCTAAAACCACAATTTTCTTTTCTCCATTAGGTTTTTGAACTTCTAATTCTCTGTAGCCTCGCAAGAAAATCTGAAGATTTACGAGTTGTGCATTTTCAACTTTTTCTCCATCAACGGCAGTAATCAAATCTCCGTCTTCAATGCCTAAATTCAGTGCGGCAAAGTTTTCATTCACAGAAATTCCATATTTCAATGAATCATTACTCAGAGAATCTGTTCCCCAAGCGGCAACGACCATAATGTAGATAAAGAATCCTACCACAATGTTTACCACCACACCGGCTACCATAACAATCAAGCGTTGCCAAGCTGGTTTTGAACGGAATTCATCATCTTTTGGAGGCAGAGCCATTTGGTCTTTATCCATAGATTCGTCAATCATTCCGGCAATTTTCACATAACCTCCAAGCGGAAGCCATCCAATTCCCCATTCGGTATCCCCAATTTTCTTTTTTAGCAAGGAAAACCAAGGATCAAAGAAAAGGTAGAATTTTTCTACACGTATTTTAAATGCGCGCGCAGCAAGGTAATGCCCAAATTCATGGACTGTAACTAAAATGGCAAGTGAAAGTAGTAGTTGAGCGGCTTTAATCCAAAAATCCATATTTCTGTAAAAATTTTAGTGCAAAGATGCGGAATAGTAATTGATAATTCACAATTGAAAATGGATATTTACCGTCGTTTAATTCATATTTTGACGCTTTATTTAGCGAATTATCAATTTTAAAGTTTCAACTTGTTCATTCTTCTGGTTTATTTTTATGAAATAAACACCAGATTTCAATCCTAAATCAATGTGTTTTGAGTTTAATTCTTCTGGAGAGAAAGTCACGCTGTGTATTAATTCGCCCAAAGAACTGTAAACAAAAACTTCAGTATTTTCTTTTGGCTGAACTGGGCTTTTTAATCGAAAAGCTCCATTGCTTGGATTAGGCACTAAAGCAAAAGATTGTTCTTGTTCTCTATTGACCGAAATTGGAGCATAATCTGTTTTTCTACCGTCAAAATCTACTTGTACAAGCTGATAATAAGAGACTCCGCTGTAAGGTGAATAATCTGTGAATTTATAATTAGAAACCTTGGACGTATTTCCATTGGCTGCTATTTCTGCCAAATATTCAAATGATTTACCATCCTTACTTCTTAATAAATGATAATAATCTGCGTTCAATTCTGAGGCGGTGGTCCACATAACATCTACACTTTCTGTATTTGAATTCAAGTAGAAATCCGTGAGTTCTACTGGAAGTGGAGTTTGATCGAAATTAATTGAACCCAATGTGAATTTATCGTTATCCTGAAAATTAACGCCTGAAAAAGTGATGCTAGAACCCGAAATTGAGCCTGTGATTGGTACAACATCATTGTCTGTAAAACCATTGCCGTTTCTGTCGATCAGCAATCGAACATCGCTAGGTGTTATTGGTGAAAAAACTGAAAGATCAAAAATAACCGTGACTGTGCCAACATCGTTGGTTTTATCTAAAGCCCAAACCCTTGACATTCTTGATTCGATAGTTGTTCCGTCCACATCCAATGTATCATAAACATATACTGATGATTCATTATGACCCCAGAGCAAGAAGTCACCGTCGCTTAAGTTAGAAGGCGAGTTGATTCTGACAATTGCAGAACCTTGAGCGTCACTGTGTGAATTTGAAGCGTCATCTTGTCCAATTCCAGCAACTTCTCCCGCATACGTAGCTTCATGGTTGTATAAATCGTTGGCAATTGTAATGTCGTATTTTGCTCCTAAGTAGTTTTCTACTATTTTTCTTTCGGCGGTGTTTAACGCACGGTTGTAATGAATGACTTCTGCGTAGTCACCTCCAAGACGTGGCTGTCCACCATTACTATAATTTCTATTTAAACCTCCTAAAACAAGGGGTTCATTGCTGTTTGGTATTGTTGTTGAACTTTCTGTTGATTCCTTAATAATATTCCCCGCGCTTAATATTCTTGACCTAACACTTTGCTGTCTACCTCCGTCAAAATCAAAGCCCAACATGTAATTATTAAGGTTTAAAAAAGTAATAGGGCCAGTATCGAATCTGTTATTTTGACGATCTAAGTCAACGTATAATTTATTTGAATTAAAAAAGAAAAATGTATACGCATAGTTTGTGGAAGTACTTTGGTTTGTTCTTTTTCCGAGTATTCCTCTTGGTCCAGTATCTAGATTACTTGGCCGAATTACGGTATAAAATGTAATTCCCGAACTTCCATCTAAAATATCATCATCTGCAATAATCATTTGATCTAGAACACCATCAAAATACACACTGGGTCTATTATTTATAGCACTTGACGTTCTAAAAACGGGTTGTTCGTTTGTAAGGCTATTTCCTGCGTTATTCCCATTTCCTGAACGGTCATTCCATGCAGCAACAGGTGCTCCGTTGGATAATGTAAGGTCATCCGCTTTTAGCCATAAACCGTTGTTGGTGGAGTTTCCTACACCTCCTGGCCCAAACTGAGCATGTATAATAATAGGGAAAAGTAGCAGTAACAGAAACGACAGTAATTTAATCATGTAGTATTTTCGTAGATATAATTTCAAAGTTAATAATTTCAGAGAAAAAATACTGTATCAAAACTCACACAATCAAGCAGATAGCGTCTGTATGAGTCTATCTACTTAAAAAACAATAGATTAAAATAAACTAAGGAATTTCACAAAAAAGTATAATGCAGCAGTTGATTATCAATCAAAAGTGATTTTTACTCTTCTTCAAAGCCAGAAAAATAAACTTGGGTGTCATCTACGTTTAAGCGCAAAAGTCGCATGAACTCTTCTTGCTTTTCTTGAGGAATGGTGTTGAGCTGAAAATCCAAAACCAAATCGTTATTATTGTATTCGAAAAAAAGCTGGTTTTTCGTGATAGAAATACGTTTTAATCCTTTGAAATAAATGGCCACCACTTCTCGGTCAACGGATACTATCGCTTTGCTTGTCATACCCACACGGTATTTTCCTCCAAGCACCCCTCTTAATGTATTGATTAATGCGTCAATAATAAAAATCAGGAAAATTAGCGAGATAAAGATGGCATCTTTTGAAAAGATGAAAAAGACAGCTCCTATCAGTGCAAATCCTATAATTTCGATGCTATTATTGAGAATGACCCGTTGTTTTCTTTCTTCACTTATCAAACTATTGAATTGAAAACGATCTATTTGGTTTACCACTCTTATTCCAGACCATTTTCTAGAAGAACGCGTAGCTCCAAGCAAGAATATTAATCCTGCGGAAATTCCGAAGACCAGTTCTTTATATTCGAACTGATCTCCGTGAATTTTTAATCCAAAAATACCAAAGACTTCATTCAAGCCCACAGCGAATGCAAATGGCAGTGTCAGCAGTGAGATGATAAAAATCCAAGTATTGTATATTTTATTCATTGGGTATCATTTTAAGCTTAGCCTTAAGTGCTTTTAACTTCTCTTGCTCTGCTTTAATATTGTTTTCAACCTGACCTTTTAACGCGTTTGCTCCTTTTGAATTAGCAAAGAAGCCAAGATTGTTCTCGAATTGAATAATCTCTTGCTGAATCGCATTGATATCATTGCGAATCGCTTGCCTCTCTTTTTCAAATAACTCAGCAGCATTTCCACTTCCTTGTAAAGTTTTTATGCGTGCTTCAAACATTACTTTTTCTTTCTCTTCGCCTTTCATGTCTAGAGAATCGTAGTGCTTGTCGATAGCTGTTTTATACGCTTTGAACACTTCGTCTTTTTGCTTGCTTGGCACAAATCCAATCGCGGAGAAACGTTCTGAGAAATCATGAAGCGCTTCAATGGCTTCTTTTTTATCTGAAGGAAGTACAAATGCAGCTATTTCTTCAATTAAAGCTTCTTTTTCCTTCAGGTTATCTTCAAAAACCTTGTCTTTTTGATCGAAATGAGCTTGTTTGGCATCAAAAAATGAATCACAAGCTGCGCGGAATTCTTTCCACAAGCTTTGTTCATTTCTTTGACCTGCGCTACCGGCTTTTTTCCATTGTTTTTGAACGTCAATGATGGCTTTTGTCGTTGGACCCCAATCGGTATTGTCTTTTAAAGCATTGACTTTTTCAATCAATTTCTTTTTTCCTTCAGCGATTTTGTCATATTCTTGCTGAATATCTTTGAAGAACTCACTTTTCAAGGCAAAGAAATCATCACACAAACTACGGAACTTTTTCCATACTTCATCGTTTTCTTTCTTTGGTCCAAATCCAATAGTTTTCCATTCCTTTTGTAAACCTAAGATTTCTTTCGTTTGTGCAGACCAGTCTTTTACAGAGTCTTTAGTTAAACTTAAAACAGCTTCAGTTTTGGCAATCAATTCGTTTTTCTTCACGATATTTTCTTGCATCTTCTCGCGTCTTTCATCGTAAAAAGAACGAATTCTGTCGTAAATCTTATTTACAGTAGAGTAGTAGTCGTCTTTAAGCTCTTCCCAATGCTCTTGAGTAGTAGGACCAACGTCTTCCCATTCATTTTGCAATTGTTTGATGGCTGCTTCAACTTCTTTAATTTTCTCAAGCTTACTTAGCCCTTTAATTTGCGTAAGGAGTTCTTTCTTTGCTTCATAATTCTTTTTGAAATCATAATCTTTAATTTCTTTGTAGATATTGATGTTGTAAAAGAACTGCTCTAATAAGCGGCTGTATTCTTGTTGAATATCATTTCTTTTTTCACGTGGAATGTCCCCGATTTTTTTCCACTTGTCATTGATTTCTTTGTGTGCAGAAAAAGCAGCTCCAATGTTTTCTTCATTGGTAATTACCGTTTGCAATTGCGTAATTAAGGCCCTTTTCTTTTTGAGGTTTTCGTCCTCTTCTAAACGTTTGGCATCAATGATTGCTTTGCGCTTTTCTTTATATGGAGAAAAGATTTCATAGAATTCTTCTTTTAATGGAATCATCCATTCTTCTTGAGTAAATTCTTCGTTTTTCTCTTTGGCTTCTAATTCAGCAATTTGATACTGTCGTGTTGCTTCAATTAAATAATCTTCGAATTGCGTACGCAGTTCATTCACTTCTCTTCCGGTACTCAGTACATTTTCTTTTTCCGTAAGCTCTTTAAGCGCATCAATAAATTCTCTTTTCTCCATAATAGTGGGGTTTAAATAGATTTAACCATGTCGAAGTTTGTCAATTGAACAAACTCTTGTATGCGGTCTTCTATTTCAGTTTTCGTTAAGTTTTCTAATTTTTCTGTTCCAAATTTCTCTACACAGAAAGAAGCCATAGCAGAACCTGCAATAATTCCTCTTTTCATATTTTCGAATGAAATATCATCTGTTGATGCTAAATATCCCATAAATCCACCTGCGAAAGTATCTCCTGCTCCTGTTGGATCAAAAACATCTTCTAAAGGTAGAGCTGGTGCGAAAAACACATCTGTTCCATGAAACAATAAAGCGCCATGTTCACCTTTTTTAATTACTAAGAATTTTGGTCCCATTTCGCGAATTTTTTTCGCTGCTTTAACCAAAGAATATTCTCCTGAAAGTTGTCTTGCCTCTTCATCATTGATGATCAACATATCTATTGCAGCGATGGCTTTAACCAAATCATCCATGGCGATATCCATCCAGAAATTCATAGTGTCCATTGCGACTAACTTAGGACGTTTTTCCATTCTGTTGATTACCTTCAACTGCACATCTGGACTTAGGTTTCCTAACATTAGGTATTCACACCCTTGGTAAGATGCTGGAATAATTGGGTCGAAATTTTCTAAAACGTTTAGCTCAGTTACTAAAGTGTCTCTTGAGTTCATATCGTTGTGATACTTTCCTGACCAAAAGAAAGATTTCTCTCCTTCGATGATTTGAAGACCTTCAAGGTTTACCCCTTTGTTACTCAATTTATCAAGCATTTCTTGAGGAAAATCTTCTCCAACAACGGAAACGATATTTTGATTCTTCATGAAATAAGAAGACGAAAAAGCGATGTATGTTCCCGCTCCTCCAATAATTTTATCTGTTTTTCCAAAAGGTGTTTCAATGGCGTCAAATGCGACACTTCCAACTGTTACTAAACTCATAATCTATAATTTTGATGCAAATATATTGTTATTAATATAGATACGCCATTTAGTAAGGTGCTTTCATCACATTTTTATAAACAAAAGCCTTGAAAAGTTACATTTATAGCTTTTCCCAAACTTCTTTTGCCAATTTTTTAGCGATTAGAATGTTGGTTTCGGTGTCGTATTCCGTTTCAATAAAAATGGAGAAGGAGATAGTTCCAAAGCGGACGTCTAAAGATTTATTCAGGTGATCGTAAAAAGCTTGGTCGCCAATTCCAAAAACTTCGGTGAGTTTAAAGTCGGAGTTGTAATTTCCTTGAACACCATAATGCATGCTGCTTGCGTTTGGGTTTTCAGTAGAATAACTTCCTGTTCCACTATCAGTCGTACTTGCCTTTAGGTCTTCGTTAGAAGAAATCCAATAATTGCGTTGAAAATCCCTTTCTGCCGCAATTTCATTCTTGTATTTTCTAAAACTTCCTAGTTTGATATGGTTGTTGGCAAATTCTGATTTTTTGTTAGAAATTTTGTGCTCTGCATCTTGCGACTTTTCCCAGAAATAACCGCATTGAGAAATATCATTACTGGATTGCGGGTAAACATTTTTGAGTTCTAATTTTGATGTGGATATACCAAAATGCGATAAAACCATTTGTTTGGTGAGGTATTCACAAGGATTTTCGGATAAATCTACGTCTTTATAGTATCTATTGTTGTCTGAATTTTTATTACAGGAGCTTAAAAATAAAAAGGTTACGGTGATAAAAAATAATGAATATTTCATGATTGGTTTGATTTGGGTTGCGCAAATATAAATCAAAAAAATGAAAAGACAATAATGTTTTGAAATATAAATAACTAATTAACAGCTCTATATGAATCCAAAGTGCAGAGTTATACAGAAACAGCCCCACTCCACCCAAAAAACGATCTACGCAATCCCCGAAAATCTGCCAGAACCAAAAGAGCGCCAGACCCCCCAAAAAAGATCTGCGAAATCTGCGAAAATCTGCGGGAGAACCAAAAGAGCGCCAGCTCCCCCAAAAAAAGATCTGCGAAATCTGCGAAAATCTGCGGGAGAACCAAAAGAGCGCCAGCTCCCCCAAAAAAGATCTGCGAAATCTGCGAAAATCTGCGGGAGAACCAAAAGAGCGCCAGCTCCCCCAAAAAAAGATCTGCGAAATCTGCGAAAATCTGCGGGAGAACCAAAAGAGCGCCAGACCCCCCAAAAAAAGATCTGCGAAATCTGCGAAAATCTGCGGGAGAACCAAAAGAGCGCCAGACCCCCCAAAAAAGATCTGCGAAATCTGCGAAAATCTGCGGGAAACCCAAAAAAGCACAACGCCCCCAATGTACGCTTTTAAAACTTCCAACGTTAATAAGTATAGCTATCGATGTAACAAAGGAATTGATATGCTATTAAATTTGTTTTATGAATTGGAGAAAAGGGTATACTGTTTTTAAATGGATCGCGGGCATAGTTCTGTCCTTGATGCTGTTGATCAGTGCTTTGCTCTTGGTTTTTAAGGAAGACATAAAATCTTATGCTTTAAATGAAGCCAATAAATACATCAATAAACGCGTTCATATCAGCTATATCGATGTAGGAATTTGGAAAAGCTTTCCAGATTTAACGCTTTCCTTTGACGATGTTTTGGTTTATAGCAAGTTTGATAAGTTGGAAACAAGCGATACGGCAATATTTGCTAAAAAAATTGATTTACGCCTCAATCCATTAGACCTTTTAGGAAGTAAAATGGATGTTCACCGTATTGACATAGAAAGAGCAAAGCTCAATTTGAAAATTCTGAAAAATGGGGAGGTAAACTATGATTTCCTTAAACCAAGCGAAGACACTACAGTTACACCATTCGAATTCAATCTAAAGAAAATCAATCTAAGAGCTACCGACTTTACTTACAACAATGAATCTACAGATCAGTTTTATTCAGCTTATTTTAATGCATTGGAATTTCAAGGTTCGTTTAATGAAAAGCAATTTATCTTGGATGCGCAGACAAAGTTTGACATCAATACAATTCAATCAAAATCCGTAAGATTAGTCGAAAATAAGAAGGCGGAGTGCGATATTTCTATTCAAATGGATCAGATTAATGATGTTTTTGAAATTATATCTGCAGATTTATCAATTAATCAACTTCCATTTTTAATCAAGGGAAAAGTAAGTAATGACAGTTTAGACTTTTATATCGGAGCAAAAGATTTGAATTTAGCTGATGTTGCCAAAAACTTCACCCTGCAAGAGCTGGATGTCGTGGATGAAATTAACGGACAAGGAAAAGTAAATTTTGAACTGTTTATCAAGGGAGCGAATGAAAAAACGGCTTCACCCGCAATTGATGCTAATTTTGATGTGAAAAACGGAAGTCTCTCTGATCAAGGATTCTCATTGTCGCAAATTAATTTGAAGGGGAAATATTCTAACGGCGTAGAAAACGGAAAAGAGCAGCTCACACTTTCTACCTTGTCATTTTATACCCTAAATGAAAAATTTACGGGAAATTTATTGGTTTCAGATTTCGATAGACCACGCCTAAGGGGGAAAGCAGATGGATTGTTAGATTTAAAAGCTGTTCACCGTTTATTTGGACCATTTTCGCTGCAGGAACTTTCGGGAAATATTTCGTTAAAAGGAGACTTTGATTTGAGAATGAATCAACCCAAAACAGATCAAAAAGACATTAGCATTTATGATTTAAGAGCAAGTTTAGCACTTGAAAACATAAGTGCGCAGTTTGTGGATGATGATAGATTGTTGCACATTCCAAATGGAAACATAACCATAAGGAATCAATTTGCTGGGATTACAGATTTAGCCTTAAGTCTCAATAATTCATCCTTAGTTTTAGATGGAGAGTTTGATAATTTGGCCAACTATTTTAAGGGAGAGGGAAATTTGAAGGTTGATGCAAATGTGACAAGTGAAGCCTTGTTTTTGGACGATCTTTCTACGACAAATGAAGAGGAAATCAAATCAAAAGCTTGGATTTTGCCCAATGATATCGACGGAAAAGTAATTCTGTCCTTGAGTAAAGTGGAGTACAGCGGACATGAATATTCTGAGATTAAAGGGAGAATGGACTTTGGAAATAGACAATTGTATTTTCCGCTGGTGGAGGGAGTGAGTGCAAATTCTAAAATAGGCGGAAGTTTAAAAATTACGGAAGAAAAACCCATGTTTCTTTTGGTGGAAACGAACCTAAACTCAGACGCGGTCAACTTTGAGCCTTTGTTTGCTGAATGGAATAATTTTGATCAAACGGTAATCACGTCAGAAAATATTCGTGGCAAGGCGGCAATTAAACTAAATTTCAGCGGCCCATTTGACTTGTATGAAGAGAAAATTTTGAAAGACGACTTTGATGTTAAAGCACATGTAAAAATCTCTGAAGGCGCTTTGATTAATGTTTTGCCGTTTAAGGAAATTACCAATAGTCTAAAGGCGTCTGGCGGGAATTTACTCATTCCAAAATCAAAAATAGATGAATTTGAAAAGCGTTTATTGAACCTACAGTTTGATTCTTTTGAGAATGAATTTTCAGTGAAAAACGGTGTCATCACAATTCCAAGAATGGCCATTAATTCAAATGCACTGGATGTTAATCTTTCCGGAACACATTCTTTTGAAAATGTAATCGATTATTCTTTTGATTTCAGATTTAGGGAGATTAAAGGAATGGAAAACTCCGAGTTTGGTGATATTGTGGATGACGGTACCGGATTTCGTGTTTTTCTAAAAATGTCTGGAACGATTGAAAATCCGAAATTTTCGTGGGATAAAGAAGCGAAAAAAGAGGTGAAAGAAGAACAGCGAGAGCAAGCAAAGGAAGATTTGAAAAGCGCCTTAAAAACAGGTTTCGGGATTAATAAGAAAGACAGCACCATTCGAGATTTGAAGGAAAAAGAAAAGCAAGAGGAAAAAATTATAATGGATTTCGGAAAAGATACGCTGCAAGATGAATTTTCACCAGCGAACAAAAAGAAGAAAAAGAATGCCTTGCAACGAAAAATCGATGCTTGGAAAAAGGAAAATGAAAAAGAGAAACCTACGTTTGAAATAGAATGATGTTGAGAATTATGAATGTTAGACGCTGCAATAGGACGCGGATGACACAGATTTTCAATCGCGGATTTTCACGGATTTAAAAATTTAGCGTAGTGAGCACCATCTAAATTCGTTATCCTTCGGCGCCTTCGACAAGCTCAGTCACCGAAGGATAATCCCGCTGACTAGCATGTTGAAGGCAACAATTGAAACATATAAGTTGGTTTTATCTTAGAAAACTCAGTCATCACAGCGCCATAGAATTCAACCTCTCTTTCTCCAAACGTTTAGCGCCATGCACAAAAAAAACTCTGTGAATCTCTTTTGCTCCGTACCCTCTCAATAATACCCCTGAGAAACGCGAACACTACACAAATTGGTTTCATTGAGGGCTAAACCCCTCCGCAATTATCTACACTCAAATCACGATTTTTTAAATGAAACATACGTAATTCTCTTATTTAATTACTTTTGGGAAAATGGAGATTATTAATGAAATTATTCAAGGTTTAATTGACACTTCAGCACTTGAATGGGCTGGTGTTATAATTGGAACATTCTACCTGATTTTTATTGCACGAAAAAACCGATTTGGTTGGCTTTTCGCAATGGTGAGTACTTCAATCTATATTTATCTTACTTACAGTGTTGGGTTATATATTGAATCTGGTTTACAGATTTTCTATTTTGTAATGGCTATTTATGGCTGGGCTTCTTGGAACAAAACTCCTTCCGAAAAAAGATTAATCATAAAATGGCCAATAAAATATCATATCATCAATATTTTGGTCAGCTCGGTTGTCACTTTACTTTTAGGGTTCATAATGGCGAAATATACAGATCAAAAAAGTCCTTATCTCGATGCTTTTTCAACTGTTTTTAGTTTGGTTGCTACATTTATGGTTGCCCAGCGTGTTCTAGAAAACTGGATTTATTGGATTGTTATTGACGCAGCGCTTATCTTTCTTTATGCAGACCGTGGCTTCTACCTCACAGGATTCCATTATTTAGTTTATACCATTATTGCTATTTTTGCTTTTTTCTCTTGGTATAAATTATTTAAAGCTCAAAAAAATGAAAATCACGTTCACAGGACCTGAAAGCTCGGGAAAGACAAGTATTTCGAAAGCAATCGCAGAACATTTTGAAGCACAATGGTTTCCTGAACATGCGAGAGAATATCTTTTGAATCGTGATGGAAAATATGAGTTTCATCATATTGAGCAAATTGCGCTTAACCAAGATATGATCAGACAAGCGGAAGAAAAGAGAGGAATGAAAATTTATGACACCGAAAATACAGTGCTCTACATTTGGTCGACTTTCAAATACCAAAAATGTGCTGAAAGTGTGAAATCCTTAATGGAGAATCAGCGCTTTTCTCATTACTTTTTATGCAGTCCAGAGGGGATTCCTTGGGAAGAAGATCCATTAAGAGAAAACCCAAATCAAAGAGAAGAGTTGTTTGATTTGTATTTAGCGGAATTAAAAAGGCAAAAGGTCGATTTCACGATTTTAGAAGGTGATTTTGAAGCAAGAAAAGAAAAAGCAATTGAGATAATTGAGGAGATCAGCTTGTCGCAGGGTGGATTTTGTGTTTAAGTTAGGCGCTGTAATGGAACGTGGGCTTCGACTACGCTCAGCCCACGCATTCATCGCAGCATAGCTTGTCGAAAGCGTCGAAGGCAATAATTTAAAAGTTCAGGTTAGTCAACAACTGACGAAATTCACTTTTTATTTTATGGATTGATGAGTTTATACCCTATCTTTGTAGCATGAAAAAATGGCTTCCTTATATTCTATTATTAGTTGCTTTTATTTTTTTCTTCACCGGAGATGTAGAAGCGCAATGTTCACAATGTAAATTGCTGGCTGAGCAAAGTGGTGATTCTGTGGACGACAGTATTCTTGATAACACCAACGGAAATAACATCAACTCCGCAATTTTATACATCATGGCTTCGCCGTATATTCTAATAGGAGTGATAGCGCTTTTGTTCCGCAAGAAAATCAAAACAGCGTTTAAGAAGAAGTTCGGGTAGGATGCGTTGTTGCGCTGTATTTTTCTAATGTTTAATTTTTTCTAATGTTTAATTATTAATGTTTAAGGATTAACGGGGACGTTGTTGCGCTGGACGCTTTTTCGGAGTAAGCACAATTTCAATCTTGTTGAAATTCAATGCCCTGGGCGTTAAACATTAATAATTAACCCTTAAACATTAAAACAAAACATTAAAGCTCTTAATTCAACGCTTCCTTGTACGTATCAATCGCGTGTTGTCTGGCTTTTTTGTGCTCTACAATGGGATCTGGATATTTATCTGTTCCGTATTCTGGCACCCATTTTTTGATGTATTTATCGTTTGGATCAAATTTTTTGTGTTGACTGGTCGGATTAAAAACTCGAAAATAGGGTTGTGCATCTACTCCTGAAGAAGCGGCCCATTGCCATCCGCCCACATTGCTTGCCATTTCATAATCGAGGAGTTTTTCTGCAAAATAAGCTTCTCCCAATCGCCAATCTGTCATTAAATGCTTGGTCAAGAAACTCGCAACGACCATTCTCACACGGTTGTGCATAAATCCTGTAGCATTCAGCTCTCTCATTCCAGCATCAACAATAGGATAGCCCGTTTTTCCTTCTTTCCAAGCTTTCAAATGTGCTTCGTTGTTTTCCCAAGGAATATTGTCGTATTGTGGTTTAAAGGATTGATCTGCCGATTTTGGAAAATGATCTAGAATCATCTGATAGAAGTCTCTCCAAATTAATTCATTAAAATACTTCTCGTTTTTTCGACCTTGTTGACACAATTCTCGAATCGATATCGTTCCAAAACGCAGGTGTAAACTCATTCTGGTTGTTCCACGAATGGCTGGAATGTCTCTGGTGTTTTCGTAGTCTTTAATGATTTTATCACTGGCTTCAATTGAAGGGAAATCCTGTGTTTGTTCATCAGAAAAGCCCATTTCTTTGAGTGAAATTAATGTTGAAGCTTCTTTACTTTGCTTCAAGTTTTCAAAATATTTTTCTGTTGGGTAAGTTTTTAAATGAAAATCCGAAAGTTCTTTTTTCCATTGCTTCATGTATGGAGTAAAAACGCGATAAGGTGTTCCGTCGCCTTTTACAACCTCATTTCTTTCGAAAATAACATGGTCTTTCAAAGTGCGAAATTTAATATCTTGCTCTTCCAATAAATGGGCTATTTCCTCATCTCTCGTTTTAGCATAGGGTTCATAATCTCTATTGGTGTAAACAGAGGAGATTTTGTGCTCAGCGATTAGTTGTTTGAATATTTCTTTTGGCTCGCCATAATAAACTAGCAAGTCACTTCCATGCTCCTTGTATTGCTTTTTTATCTTTTGAATGTGCTTATAAATATAAAGTACTCTTTGGTCTTCAGATTTTAATTCATTTAGAATGTTCTTATCAAAAATAAAGATAGGTTGAACTTCTTTTTCCTTGCGTAAAGCCGCAAAAAGCCCAGCATTATCATTCGTTCTTAAATCTCTTCGGTGCCAAAAAATTGTCATACTTTTTTAATGTTTAATTTTTCTAATGTTTAATTGTTAATGTTTAAAGATTAACGGGGATGTTGTTGCGCTGTATTTCTAATGTTTAATTATTAAGGTTTAAGGATTAACGGGGTTGCGCTGGTTTTTTTTAATTGTTAATTGTCTTGTGTTTGCAGCGGTATTTTATCCTCTCCTTATTCATCTCCAAAGGGGGAGACGCTTCGAATCATCTATTATGGCTATATTTACTCAAAGGCAAATCCGGTTTTGCATAACTGTATCTTCCAATCTCTTTTGCGGATAAATAACTATCTAAACCCGTTCCGCCCACTATTCCTTGGTCGTGTAAAGATAAAAAACCATCTTCTTTTAAGAACTCTTCATTCAATTGAATCAACTTTACTTTTCCGATGACCAACTGGGTGTTGTTGACAGGAATGGGAATAATATCTGCTAATTCTAATCCAATTTTCAATGGAGATTTTGCTACAAATGGAGCATGGAAATCATTGATGAATGTGCTTTCCAAAGAGGTTTCATCAAACTCGCTTTCTGCTCTTTCATAACGCGCAGATGTTTGGTGGGCTTGCTTATGAACTTCCTTTGTTACGGAATTGATGGTGAAATATTTTGTTTCTTGGATATTTTCAAAAGTATGTCTTTCTACCGTTGCTGGTCTTTGAATAAATCCCATCAGTGGGGGGTGAGCCCCAAGATGAATTACGGAATTGAAAATAGCTAAATTCGTTTGGCCTGATGTGTTTTTTGTGCCAATCAGGTTCATACTTTTTATCCCACTCAGGCAATTGATGAGGTTGGTTCTGTAGCGTTTATCGAAATCGTTTATTTGTTCTGATGTGATTGTTGTCATATCTTTTATCATGAAAGAATTACTCCCTAAGGCTCTGTCTTGGTCGCTTAGAAATTGAGTTTAACAGGACTTTTAAAATTGAGGAAAAATCCCATTCTAAATACCTCTGCTTAAAGTCAAGATTCCTCGCAAAGGCTATTCCGTGTATTCTACGATGTTGTTTTCTGTTTCGTACAACTTTACTGTAAGTTCGTAATGTTGCAGTCTAGGCTTCAACTTTTGGTAAATCACTTTAGCTATATTTTCTGCCGTGGGATTTAAGTTTTTGAAGTCTGGAACATCTAGATTTAGGTTTCGGTGGTCAAACTCATCTTCTATTTCTTCCTTGATGATTTTTTTGAGATCCGTAAGGTTAATCACAAAACCAGTATCTGGATCAATATCGCCTCTTACCCAAGTTTCCAAGGTATAATTGTGTCCATGGTAGTTCGGTGAATTACATTTTCCGAAGACAGTTTGATTTTTTTCCTCAGACCAAGCTGGGTTATGCAAGCGATGTGCTGCATTAAAAGTTGTTCTGCGTCCAATCTTAATCATAATCTATAAGTTCTTTTTATTGTAATAATTTGTTGTTCAAATATTGGAAATACTGCTAGTTTTAACGTTGTATTATACTGACCAAACGGCGTAATCTTCTACTATTTTCTTAAACCAAACAGTGTAATTTTGCGGAGAGTTTTCAATGTCTTTTTTAAGTTCATCCATCCCAATATATTTAAAATCTTCCACTTCTTCTGAGTTTGGAATTGGTTCTCCGTTAAATCGTCCAACAAAAACATGGTCTAATTCATGCTCAATTAAACCATTTTCAAACGATGTTTTATAGATGAATTGTCCAATGTATTCAATAGAAGTTGTGAATCCCATTTCTTCTTGCATTCTCCGTAAAGCACCTTCTTTTGGTGATTCGTCGAGCCGCGGATGTGAGCAACAAGCGTTTGTCCACAAACCTCCACAATGGTATTTATCACTGGCTCTTTTATGAATCAGCATTTCATCGTTGTCATTAAAAACAATCACCGAAAAAGCTCGGTGCAAACGACCTTCTTGATGCGCTTGAAGCTTTTCCATTGTCCCCAGGACTTGATCGTTTTCATCAACGAGCACTACATCTTTTGTACCTGTTAATTCCATTATATTATATTCAATTTGTGGCGTAAAAACGAAGAAAAGAACAACATATACTTTTTGTTATTCGGAATTCTTACCCTTTCATTTAAAATAGATTCCGCTTTTGTATTTTTAATTTTCACAAACAACTTATAGTAATAAATATAAGCCATGTAAGTTCCAAAACGGGCTTTTTTCGGAAGTTTCTTAATTCCTTCCAATCCTTTAGCGAAATCAATTTCTATGTCTTTTTCGATTTCCTTTTTGATGACATCATTGAATTTTGACATGTCAACATTTGGAAAGTATGTTCTGTCTAAATCTTTAAAATCTGCCTGTAAATCTCTGAGGAAATTTATTTTTTGAAAGGCTGAACCTAAGCTCATCGCATCAGACTTTAATCTTTCATATTCTTTTTGGTCGCCGTTCAAGAAAATTTTCAAACACATGAGTCCAACAACTTCGGCAGATCCTAAAATATATTTCTCGTAATTTTCTTGTGTATATTCCACCTTATTGAGGTCCATTTCCATACTGTCGAGGAAGGTTTCAATTAAATCTGGTGTAATATTGTATCGGTGAACGGTTTCTTGGAAGGAATTCAAAATTGGATTCAGTGATATTTTTCTATCAATAGCCAATTGTGTACTTACTCTGAACTCTTCCAATAATCTACATTTTTCAAAATCATGAAATGAATCTACTATTTCATCCGCTAAACGAACAAAACCGTAAACATTATAAATTGGCTGTTGAATATCCTTGCTCAAGAATCTAATTCCCATGGAAAAACTGGTGCTGTATGCACGTGTTGTTTTTTTACTTATTTCCTTAGAAAGATTATCAAAAAGTAGTTTCATTTATATTTTATTAGCTTGAATTCGTTTATTTATTTCTTCTGCGACAACTTTCCCCGAAATGATGCTTGGCGGAACGCCTGGTCCGGGTGTTGTTAATTGTCCAGTGTAGAACAAATTTTTAATGTTTTTGTTTATTATTCTTGGTTTTAAGAATGCAGTTTGCTTTAAAGTGTTGGCCAATCCATAGGCATTACCTTTGTAAGCGTGATAATCAGATTTGAAATCTTTCAAACAATAGCTTCTGTTGTAAACGATATGCGATTTAATTTCAGTTCCTGTTTTGTCCTCCAATCTTTTCATAATAATGTCGAAGTATTTTGCTCTTAGCTCTTCGGTGTCTTCTAAATCCGGCGCAATAGGAATCAATAAGAATAAATTCTCCATTCCTTCTGGCGCAACGCTATCGTCTGTTTTGGATGGACAACAAGCATAAAACAAAGGTTTTGAAGGCCATTGTGGATCTTTGTAAATTTCCTCAGCATGCATTCCAAAATCTTCGTCAAAGAACAAGTTATGATGGAGTAAATTATCAATTTTTTTGTCAACTCCCAAATAGAATAATAAGGAAGAAGGTGCCATTAAGCGTTTGTCCCAATATTCTTCAGAATAATTAGAGTTTCCGGCGGCCAACATTCTGTCTGTATGATTATAGTCTGCTCCAGAAACCACAATGTCTGATGGAATTGTTCCTTTGTTTAAGGTATTGACTTCAAAAATTGTATTGTCTTTGTAGTTGAAATTTTTAGCTTCGCAGTCAGTGATGATTTTCACTCCTTGGGCAACAGCAATTTTTTCAAAAGCTTCAATTATTTTGTGCATTCCACCCATTGGGTACCAAGTTCCTAACTTTATGTCTGCGTAATTCATTAAGGAATAAAGCGCAGGTGTGTCCTTTGGCATTGCTCCCAAAAATAAGATGGGAAATTCCAGTAATTCAATGATTTTTGGATGAGAAAAATAGGACTTTATATATTTCGTGAAAGAGGAAAATAAGTGTAATTTCAGTGTTCCTTTCACAATTCTCATGTCGGCAAATTCGGTGATTTTTAAACTTGGTTTGTGTACCAAATCATTCATTCCCACCTCGTATTTATAGGCCGCTTCTTTTAAGAATTGATCTAATTTTTTTGTTGAACCAGGTTCTAAATCTTCGAACCACTGATAGAATTCATCAATATTGGCAGGGACATCATCTTGAGTATTGTCTTTCCAGAATACACGGTAACTTGGATCTAACCTTTCTAGCTGGTAAAAATCTTTGGTTGTGTAGCCGAAAGCGTTGTAAAACTGCTCAAAAACATCTGGCATCCAATACCAGCTGGGCCCCATATCGAAGTTGAAACCGTCTACTTCGAATTTTCTTGCGCGACCTCCTGTGGTGCTGTTTTTTTCAATTAGCGTTACCTCATGACCTGCTTTGGCCAAGTAGCTAGCTGTTGACAATCCTGCCACGCCACTTCCTATTACTGTTACTCTTTTCTTTTCCATTAGTTGTTGTAAAACTGGTATTCGTTTGAAAGCTTCTTAGTTGTTGTAGTGCTGATACTCTGGTAAAAGATCCATTAATTTTTTACGCGCGATAAAGATTCTGCTTTTCACTGTTCCTAACGGAATATCTAATTTTTCAGCAATTTCTTTGTACTTGTAGCCTTCATAATGCATTTCAAATGGCTCTTTGTATTCATCGCTTAAGGTATCTAATTGAGCGTTGACTTCACCATCTGCGATGTAATTATACGGAGAATCTCTGTTTTCTGTTGAATTATTCAACAAATATAAATCAGTTGAGTTGTCAAAAATAGTTTTTGATCTTACTTTTCTTCTGTACTGATTAATAAAAGTATTTTTCATTATGGTAAAGATCCAAGCTTTAAAGTTAGTTTTTGGCTTGTAATAATCTTTGTAACGGATTGCTTTCAACATTGTTTCTTGCGTCAAATCCTTAGCATCTTCGAGATTTTTCGTGTAATTCATCGCGAAAGCCAATAAATAGGACTCCATCGATGTTAGCGTGTTATTGAATTCTACTGTTGACATTTTATTTTTGTTTAAAGTTATGTTTAAATTGTTAAACAGAATCGTGCCAAAGTTAGACATAATTAAACAAAACGCAACAAAAGCAATAAAATCAAGTCAATTAAATGACTTAAAGCAAAGCTTAGTATAAGAAAGTGACAGTAATTTTTGAGAAGTGTAGAATTAAATCTCGCTTTTAGTGTAATTTATTCCCCAATCCAATCTTGTATAGGGAAAATCATCTCGGAATCTGGCAAACCAAACTGATCCACCATTCCTCCTCCTATAAAAACGGGCAAGTTCAGTTCTTGGATGAGCTGATTTAAATAAGCGTTATAATATTCTTCACTAACGCTAGCAATCATAGAAACAACGAGATTCTTTGGGTTTGTGGTAGGCAGAGAGTTTTTTAGGTCTGTTATGGGAAGATTTACCCCAAGATATAATGTGCGATAATTCCTCTTCCTTAAAACGTAATTATAATAAAGGAGACTAATTTCATGCGTTTCACCTTCTGGAGTAAACAAAACAGCATCAAATCTTCTTTTATCGACATTGGGAAGTTTATCGGTTTCCACAATAATCTTTTGTCGAATAATGTTAGAAACGAAATGTTCTTGCAATGGATTTATTGTTCCTACAACCCAAAGCACACCAATTCTATGAAGGAAAGAAACCAAATAGTTTTTATAAACCACTTCCAACCCTTCTTTTTGAATAACATTAGTGAGCACGCGTTCGAATGTATCACAATCCACCTCAATCATCGATTGAACAAGCAAACTTACGACAGCGTTAAACGAGTGGTTAGCATCATAAATGCTCCGTACTTTCTGACGGATTTCATTTTCGGAACATTCAGCAATCTTCGAAATTTTCAACCCACTGTCATACAAAATGGAGACATTCAACAACTTCACCAAGTCTTCATCCGAATAAGTTCTGATCTTGGTTTCCGTTCTTTCAGGAGATAGCAATTCATAACGCTTTTCCCATATCCTAATGGTATGCGCCTTAATTCCCGTGAGGGTTTCTAAATCCTTAATTTTGTACTCCGCCATGTTCAAATAACATCTATATGTTGGTTTGGTTCAAAATTAATGTTTAATGTTTAATTATTAATGTTTAACGGAACCTAATGGCTAAGGTTTAATTATTAATGATTAACGCTCAGAGTGTTGAATTTCAACGGTGTTGAAATGGTAGCTTTTCGTTAAAAAGCGTTCAGCGCAACCACGTCACCGTTAATCATTAAACCTTAATAATTAAACATTAGAAAATCAAAGATTATTCAACTCCTTATATAAAGGAGAATCAATCACTTTTTGTATTCCTTCTTCCAGTGGCAAAAACTCTCTTCCCAAAAGACTTCTCACTTTTTCTGTGCTTGGTTGTCTTCTGCTCATATCTCCTTCTTTTAATGGTGGAAGAAATACGATTTTAGATTTCGAATTGGTTTGATTGATGACCAGTTTTGCCAATTCTAAGATTGTTGTTTCTTTGTCATTTCCTACATTCACAACATCGTTAATAAACTTATCTTCTTCAAATGCAGTCATACATGCAGAGATATTATCGTCGATATAACAGAAAGTTCTTGTTTGAGAACCGTCGCCATATATTGTAATGTCTTCGTTGTTTAAGGCTTGACGAATAAACTTGCTCATCACAAAATCTGGACTCTGCTTTGGTCCGAAAGTGTTGAAAAAACGGAAAATTGTATATTTTAAGCCAAATTCGTGAAAATAAGATCGGCAATACGCTTCTCCCATATTTTTTACAATGGCGTAGGGTAGTTTCGAATTTAATGGTGTTGTTTGTTCATTTTGTGGCAATTCAACAGGCTCTCCATATACTTCAGAAGAAGAAGAGAAAAACAAACGATTAACTTTTGCTGCTGAACTCAACTTAAAGATATTGTTCAATCCTTCAATATCCTCTAAAACAGCCAATGGATGATCTGTTGTTCTTTTCACTCCAACAACTGCTGCATAGTGAAAAACATAATCAAACTTAGTTTTTTCGAATACCGCTTCCATTTGAGCAAAGTTGTTACAATCAGCTTCGATAAACTCGAAATTGTCATATTCGCTCTTGGATATTTTTAGTTTATGGCCGGTCAAAAAATTGTCTACAGCAACAACATTATAGTCAGGATTCTTAACCAGTTCACTTGTTAAACAACTAGGAATAAAGCCTGCACCGCCAGTAACTAAAATATTTGTCATACCGTATTGATTTTTATGGATCGAAAGAAAGTTAAAAGCAAAAGTAAATATTTTTAACAATTAAATATGAATTATAGAAATTAATCTATCAAAAACGTGCATTTATAGGGTTTACCCTAGCTTTCATTAATTTATTAAATTACAAATAATGAGAATACAAGCGACTTACAACGTCAAATTAAAAAACAGGTTTTGTGGAAATTCCTGACCTTAAATACTAAGCGAATATAAAGTGGTGCTTGTGAAAACGCAAAAGCAAACGGAGCAAGTTCAAAGACTTCGTACAGATCCTTCGCAAAGCTTAAAAACAACTTTTTAAAGCTTTACGAAGGATGACACCGGTGGTGTGGAGGTGGGTCAAAAAAAGTGAGTAACTATCTCCTTAAAAACTCATTATTCCTTAACAAATCGCTCTACGGCAACACTTCCAGTATTTGTGAAGATCCTCACAAAATAAACACCTTGTTTTAATTCACTAACATCTAGTTGAATTGCTGAATTTGATTCTTCTGAACTGATTAATTTCTGTCCATAAGCGTTGTACACTTCAACAGCATTAATCACCCCATTGTCCAATTGAATGTTTAACACATTTCTTGTTGGATTTGGGTAAATTGTTGCCACCAATTCTTCAGTAGAAACCGAAGCTGGATTGTTGTAAACTAAATCATAACGCTGATTTTCTAAAACGCCATGCATTAAATCCACTTGACCTTCGGTGAATGAATTTTGACAATCTTCATTGGTATAATCCATATAATTCTCCAACATGTCTGGCAAATCAAAACCTTGAATATTATCTATACATGTGTTTGCCGTAGTATCGCATCCTGTTGATTGTTCTATTGCATTTGGTGTATCGTCAATTCCATCTTGATTTGTGCAATCTCCATCTCCCCAAATATGGCGTAATCCCAAATAGTGTCCTACTTCATGCGTTAAAGTTCTTCCCAAAACTGTATGCGCTCCGCCACCTAAAAGTAAAGGATTGGGATTGTTGGATCCAAAGGCCTGATATTGAATTACAACTCCATCGCTCATTCCGGCAGTTGTTCCACCTGGCCAATTCGGTAAATTTGCTGGTGGAGTAGCGTAGCCCAATAAAGCTGTCAATCCTAAAATCTCCATGTTTCCCACCCAAATATTCATGTAGCGACTTTGATCCCAAGGGTCAATTCCTCCATTTTGTGTAGATTTAATTTCCTCCAATGGACCAAAATCTCCATTGGTAAAAACGGAAAGGTCCCCAAAGGAGTATTTATCTGCTTCCGTTCGCGTAATTCCAGTTGTCGGATTTCCATTTGGATCAATCGTTGCCAATCTAAATTTAATCTTCGGACTTCCCGCAATGATATCAAAATCGCTACGCATGTTCACCGTATCTGCATTCCTGCGATTGTAGTCATTGTTCAAAATCTCAATTTGATTCAACACAATACTGTCATGAATATTTTGCTCCGGAGTTTCAGGATCATAAACCACATGGACCACCACAGGAATGGTGTATTCACTTGGTCCACTCTTTGTTAGCGGACTATTCTTGGCAATTTCAAATTGTTCATCAACATGCGCTGCGAAACCTGGCGTTTTTAATTCTTGTGCTTCGATTAGTTTATGAGATAAACAACGCTCAAATGTTGGAACTTCCTGCTGAGCAAAAGATATTCCTGTGATTAGGGAAATCCCGAAAAGTAAATATTTTTTCATAGTGTTTTTTGTATTTAACTGTCTTTTAGAAAAATACAGTTGTCTTTGTTTGTTATGAATTTCTAAATGTATGAAAAAAATAGGGATATTGGGCGGGAATTTGATGGAGGGTTGATTTTGATGTTGAAGTTCAGTGGGGAGTATTGGGTTTTAAGCATAGAGGCTCTTCGAAAATTGTCTGCACTGTGATTCGTGTGATTAGTTGATTAGCTATGATTATATGAAACATGAGGTTGGGGTGTTATTTGTTCGTCATTAGGATAACGATTAAAATATTTCTCAATTCCTCATCATTAAAAGTTAATCCCCCACTCTCCTCACTCACTCCCCACACTGTTATGTTTAACTGAGACTAAGCGAAGCAAAAGTCACAGTTAAACATAATCCGCCATATCCCCTTCAACTTTCCTAAAGTAAAACAGCCCAGATACAAATATCACCAAAATCATAAGAATTGAAACATACATCAAAGGACCTGGAGCATCACCGCCAAACATTGACCAACGGAAACCTTGAACAACTCCTGCCATTGGGTTGAGGTAATAAAGAGTGGCTGCCCATTCTGGAAGTTGCTTAACTGCAAACTCAGCTGGGTAAGCAACTGGTGTAATGTATAGACCTATTTGAACCATGAAAGGAACAATGTGCTGGAAATCTCGGTAACGAACTGTTAATGCACTTAACCAAATCCCTACTGCCAAGGCAGCAATAACACCGATTAAAATAAACACCGGAGCTAACCAAACATTTGGTGAAGGTGGAACTTGAAAGTAAATCATTAACACAACCATGATTAACAATGCAACTCCAAAATCTATAAAACCAACCACAGCTTTCGACAAAGGAATAATCAAGCGCGGGAAATAGATCTTTTTCACCATGTTTTGACTGGCAATAATTGAACTCCCAGAATTGGTCATCACATAAGAAAAGTAGCTCCAAACACTCATTCCGGCTACTGTAAACAAAATGTGCGGAACTTCTGTTTCTACTCCAACAAAACGACCGAAAACCAAAGAAAGAATCAATAAAGTAACGACAGGCTGTAAAATCGCCCACAATAAGCCAATGGTGGTTTGCGCATAGCGTACACGAAAATCTCTCCATGCAAGTGTGACAAATAAATCCTTGTATTGATATAATTCCTTGAAATCAGGGATGATTGATTTCTTGCTGGCATCTATTATTGTTTTGTGGACTGTTTTGCTCATTTGGGATATTCTTATTTGCTAATTTAGATGGTAAAAGTAATCATTTTAGAGTTTCTCTATTGAGATTGCCGAATATAGATTTTTTTTCTAAAATGAAAACAGGTCTTCTATTTCAGAATATTAGAAATTAATAAACGTACATTCTAAATTAAAACAGTAATTTCGCAGCTTATTCAAACTTAATACATTATCATAAATCTAAGAATATGACAAAAATTCTCATTACTGGAGGAGCTGGATTTATCCCTAGTTGTATGGCTGACGAACTAATAAAAGACCCTGACAACACAGTAATTGCAGTGGATAATTTTCTCACAGGTAGCCCTTTGAAAGTTTCTAAAAGTAAATTAGATAATTATCAATTTATTGAAGGTGATTGTAACGATTTAAAACAAATGGAGGCTATCTTCGATGATCATTCTTTTGACTACATCTTTCATTATGCTGCTGTTGTGGGAGTGAAAAGAACTACTGACCAACCACTTTTGGTATTAGAAGACATTGAAGGATTAAAAAATATTTTTGGCTTAGCGGCCAAGCAAAATGTAAAACGAATTTTCTTTTCTTCCTCATCAGAAGTATATGGTGAACCTGTAGAATTACCACAGCACGAACAAACAACACCACTAAACTCAAAGCTACCTTATGCCATAGTTAAAAATATTGGCGAGGCATTTTGTAGATCTTATCACCAAGCTTATGGTTTAGAATATACCATATTCCGTTTTTTCAATACTTTTGGTCCTAAGCAAAGTCCAGATTTCGTGATGAGTAAATTCCTTAAACAAGCATTGAATAATGAAGACATTACCATTTATGGTGATGGTTCTCAAACAAGAACATTCTGCTATATAGATGACAACATTCAAGGTTGCATAAAAGCATTTAAGGAAAACAAATTTGTCAATGATGTGATTAATGTGGGTAATGACAAAGAAATCAGCATTCTTGAATTAGCAAAAACCATTATTTCAATAACAAAATCAAAATCAAAGATTATATTTTTACCTCCTCTAAAAGAAGGGGATATGACAAGAAGGCAACCGAACACGACAAATATTCGTAGTTTGTTGGGAAGAGAGTTTTTGCCATTAAAAGATGGAATTGAGAAGGTGGTTTCTTCTGAACTTTATAAAAAATTAAATGAACTCAATTAGAGAAAACCTTACTTTTTCTGTTGTAGTACCTACGTACAATAGAGCACACCTCATCTGTAAAACTATAGATTCTATACTTTCACAAACGTTTACAAACTTTGAAGTTATTGTAGTTGATGACGGAAGTACAGATAACACGGAAGTAGTGATTTCTGCTAAGTATGGTGATAAAGTCAAGTATTACAAAAAAGACAATGCTGAAAGAGCTGCAGCTCGGAATTTTGGAACGCATAAATCAAACGGAAAGTATGTACTTTGGTTTGACTCTGATGACATCATGTACCCAAATTATTTGGCTAACGCTATTGATATTATTGACAATAAAAATGCTCCAGAAGTGTTGGCATTATCGCATCACTATTTGAATGCAGAAGGAACTGAAATTTCTAGAGAAATTCTTCAGCTAGATATAAACAAACACCTCTACAAGGGAAATTATTTTGCTTGTAACGCAGTAATTGTTCGAAAAGACATTGCACTTGATAACTTATTCAATGAAGACAGAGAGCTTACTGCTAGTGAAGATTACGAATTATGGTTACGCTTAGCAGCTCAATTTAAAATTCATACAAGTAAAAAAATTACTTGGGCATTAATTGTTCACAAAGAAAGAAGTGTAACCTCAATGATAGACGCCAATAAACTCATCAATCGCTTTGAAAAATTCATTTATTACACTACGTCCAATCAAGAAGTGATGAAATTCTTAGGAAATAAAGCCTCCTACTTTATCATGAAAAATTATTTGATTCTAGCAGTAGATTTAGCCGCCAATAAACACAAAAAAGAAGCGAAAAAATATTTAAAGAAGGCTTTGAAGGCAGATAAAAAAGCACTTTTTAATAGAACTTTATATGCGACGTTAAAACACTTGATACTATGAACCTATTTTAAGATAAAGTGCTTCCAAAGCTTTCGTTTTCTTCATCGTCGTGAACCCTTTAACCGCCTCTTTTCCATTTTTGATGAGGTTTTCACATAGCTTATCGTCTTTCAACAAGCGTTCAACTGCTAATTTAATATCTTCAGCACTTTCATGTTTGACAACCAAAGCGTTTTCTTCATCTTTGATGAATTCATTGGCGATTCCAGAAAGGGAGAATATACTCGGTATTCCAAATTTCAACGCTTCAATATAAATCTGTCCAAATGCTTCTGATTCTCGGGAGACCGGAACATGTACAAAGACATCAAAAACTTTAAAAAGAGCTTCGGAATCGTTTTCAAAAAGAATTTCAGTATATGATGATTTCGGGATTTTTCTCAACATTAAATCAATTTCTGATTTAAACTCTCCTTTAGCGTTTGCTAAAACGAGATGTAAATTTGGTTGTGTTTCAAGTAAATTTTCAAAGGCAGGAATAATGTATTGCAATCCCTTTAGTTTCGTATATCTAGAAATAACACCTATTACAATCTTGGAATTCGGAATGGAGTTCTTTTGCTTTACTTTAAGTATCCTATCATAAATTGTGGTGTCAGAATCATCAATATTTTTAATCCCATGGTGTATAACACTTACCTTTTTCGATGGTACATTTTCTTTTTCAATTAAAATCGATTTGACGACCTCAGAAACAGCAACAATATGTGTTGCTTTTGAATTAATCCACTTGTCATATTTCAAACCGTTTGGATAATAAACATGATGAAAATCTGAATAATGCCGAGTGTAAATCCTGTTTTTAACTCCTGCTAACCAAGCTGCAGTGACACCAATTAAACCTCCTTCGAATATATGACTGTGTACAATGTTTGGTTTGAGTTTTTTTAAAATTTTACGTGTCTTAAAAATAGCTTGAAGAATATCTTTCTTACTTTGATAAGAAACATGGTAAAAAGGAACATTATGCGCTTCACAATATTCTTTTAAATGTGTTTCTTCTTTTTCGTTGATAGATATAAAGCTAATCTCAAAACGATTACGGTCGATTTCATCAATATACCACTCAAATTCTTTCGCTTTGTCAATGGAGAAAAGGATGGTTGTGATTTTCATAGTTTTTTTTTAAATACTATTTTAATTGCCAATTCTCTATTTTAGAACTTATGGAATTATGAATAAATAGTGCATTTCCATAGTGTAAATTGGAGGATATGCCAATTTGAGATATTTCGTACAAACCAAAGAAAGTATAATTTAAATTTTCTAAGGTTTCGTATAATTTAAGAAAGTTGGTGTTACCCAAATTTAGTTTGGAAAATCCAACCTCAAGGTATATAATTTTAATTTTGCCACTTTTTATTGATTCTGTTGCACCAGATAAAACCTGCTCTTCATATCCCTCAGTATCAATTTTTAAAAAATCTATTTTATCAATATATTTTTCTTTTAAAAAATCGTCAATCGTCACCACACTAATTAACTCAGTTTTCTTTAGTGAATTAGTTACTTTATTTAATAATGAATTTTGTGGTGAATAATCGTCTGAGTTTAGTTCAATTTCAACCTTTTCATTCTTGTCTCCAACAGCGTGTTGAAACAACTCAACATTACTCAATTCTCTAGTACTTTTTTCTAAAAAGTCAAAGGTTTTTTTAAATGGTTCAAATGCATATATAGTTGATTTTGGATATTCCGAATTGAAATTTATTGTAAACTCTCCAATATTAGCCCCAACATCAAATATAACTTCTAAGGGATATTCAACCTTGTTCTTTAAATCAATAAAGACATCTGTTCCAACTGGAAGATGCTTCGTCTTATAAAACCAGTAGCCTAGTTTGTTTTGAATGTACTCTCTTATTTTGTTTTTCATTCTGCTGTATATCCTTTGTATATATTTAACCCAATTTGCTGATTTACAAGTTTAGCATAAAGATTATCAAAAAGTTTGTTGTTTGGAATTTTTTCTATTAAAAACCTAAGGATTGACTCTACTTTCTCTAAACCAATGTAATATATTTTCTTTTTATAAGAGTATTCCAGAACAAAATCATCAAAACCTAAATCGACTGCTTTTCTTCTAGTAACAGCTCCACGATATTTCCTATCTAAAAATGGTTTTAAATCCATTCTATCTTTCTCATTGTGATAAATTAAACATCGTGTATCTATAATTGGTTGATAACCTGAATTTTTAATTCTAACATAAAGTTCGCTATCTTCAAATCCGGCAAATGGAAAGTTTTCATTATACCCGCCTAAAAATTCAAAATCCTTCTTTTGAATCATAAAAAATTGAGAGGTAATCCCATTTGCTTTAATTGTAGAGTTTTCTTGCCAGTTAAGACCGTTATTCCAACCTTTTAAAGAGGTGAAGTCTATAGAAACTAGGTACCTTCCAAATTGAGAATCTTTAATTCTTTCTAGTTCCTTAGGGAAGTATATCCAATCTGCATTCACAACTAATTTATCTGAAGACTTTAATGTTTCTAAACATTTTTCAATTGCATCTGAATTAATCAACATATCATCGTCAATAAAAAGTAAAACATCTCCCTTTGCATACTTAGCTCCATAGTTCCGTGCTGATGCCACACCTTGTTTGGGGTTGTTTATAACTTTTACCTTTTTACCTTTTCTATCAATTTGATCAAGGTCAAGCTCCTTTTCTTTAAAATCATTCACTACAATAATTTCATCTAATAAACCTACGCTATCAACTACGCTTTCGATACACTCATAAAATATATCACCTCTTTTATATGTTGGAATTATTATTGAAATCATTTAAACTTTATTTAATGGTATAATAATGTCACAATAGCCAGGTAAAGCATTAACTGAATTACCTTCACATTGGATTCTTGAATAGTTCAACTGTAGAGTCATAGCTAACTTAGTAAAACAATGCTGTTTGAAATCTTTATGAATATACTCTTTAACAACTGTATCTTCTTGACAGAAAATTAAATTTGTTAAACTTGCACCATGAACGGCTTCAATTTCATTGGCGTGATAAAATAGTTTTATTTGATCCAAAACTGAATAATCTTCTAAATTAATATTAGTAAGACTTCCAAGATTATCTATTAATTCCTCATTATTTAGTACTTTTCTATAGGTAGCTTTTTCTCTATTAATAAAAAAAGACTTTGGGAGGTTATTGTTTTCCTGAAAATCAATCTTAGAAATTACCCAATCTCTAAACTGAGGTGTAATAATATGATGATGATTTAAGTCTCTGTTCATAAAATTACAAGAAACCACTTTACTAGCATCAATAACTTGATTTTTATCAATATAAATAATGTTCTTTATTCCTAAAATATCTAAATATTCCTTATGAAAGCTTTTATACTCTTTAGGAAAAGCTACAACTGAATCCTCAAGATAATCCTTTAAAACATATAGCTTAGGTAAACATTCCGCAAGAAAATGATAATAATTCTCATACCATCCATGGACAAAACTTATAACTGTCCCTTTTATTTTAATTTTTTCTTTTAAGAAATAATTAGCAAATATAGTTTTAAGACCTATTGACTCCCTATGTCTTGGCGACGTGAAAAAATCAATATTCCTGCCTTTCTTTAAAACATAGCCATACGCAGTCACATAAGCGTTCGGCACTTCCCATATCTGTATCTCTTCCGATATAGGTGGGTCATTATCTTCCTCTTCGAATATAAAATTTTGTTGAGCTGGGGGAAATTTAGTTATTTTTTTGATGATAGCCATTTTTTAATCTTATAGATGTAGACCTCCTTCTTACTTGCTCTATGTATATTAGGTTGTAATTGATATGCACAGGGAATTGTGCGTAGTTTTTCGTAATGATTTAATTTGTTCTCAGAAATATAATTCTCAATTAATACTTTCAATTCTACTGAATCCGCTAATCTAATTAATTTATTTAATCCTAAATTATCCTCATAACTGGTGATTTTCACCCCGCTAAAATGAAAAAACTCCAGCAGATCAGAATTCACGTAATACTTTTCGTCCTTCTTTGATAAACTTCTCTCATGAAAATTCCATTCTGCAATATTTCTACCCGAATTTCGAGTAATCAAGACTTTTTCATAAAAAGCAGGAACCAAATTCATGACTTTCTGATCATAAAATTGTCCTTCCAAAATTCGGTTATGACCATAATGCGTTAAGTGACTTTTCCACCATTCAATAAAACCAATAGTTGTTTCATTTATATTTAAACCTAAAAAACCTAAATTATAAGTTCCAGTATTTATTGTAGCCAATAGCAAGTGATAAATAGCTTTATTTTTAATTGGATTCAGAATATGAGGTGTAAGCATGAAATTATTTCCCTCCAACTCATTAAACAATTTATCGAAAGATTGATAAACTAAAATATCAGGATCCAAATAAACAATATTGTTAGGTTTTCTACTTTTTACCAAAAAATCAAAGGCAAATGGTTTAATTGCTGTATTAAATTCAATAATATTATATTCTTTCAATAAAGTAGAAAACACTTCTGCAATGATTCCTATATTCTCAACTTCTACAATTGATTCATCCTTTATAAATTCAGGTTTCTTATCTGCCAGAATTATGTAGAATTCGGCGTCTTTATTGTGTTTTAAATAACTCATTTTCAAACTTAATGCTTGAGAAAGATAGTTGGATGAGCAAATTGTAAAGGTTATGTTCATAAAATTTTAAATAAAATGTTTAGAATCGATAGATACTCATGATGTGTTGTTAGCCTTTTCGAAGTTTATAATACCATTCGTGAAGCGCCTTATCTAGTTTTGGATAATTTTTCATCATCCACTTAACTTTTTCTACTATAGTTAAATTAAGTTTTTTCTCCTGAATAGATGTTTTATTATTTGCTAAATCCAGATTTGAGAATTGCTCGATAATGTATTTTTTAATTGTTGGGAAACCATCATAAACAAAGAGCAGTGTTTCTTGCATTGAAAACACATCGGAATGATCACCGTCTTTGTTACAGAATCTACCGTTTAGAATTTCTGGTGTAATACTGTTTTTTTCGTTTTTTAATTTCGACCACGCAAAATCAATCACCTTCAGCTTATATTGATTTTTATCGTTAATTAGGATCAGATTATCTGGCTTAATATCCCGATGTTCTATTTCGTGTTGATGCAATACTTTTAAAACATGAAAAGCATTCTCAAGAACAATATTTATGTTTTTCTTACGCCAAAAAAATCTAAAACTGTTTAATTGATTAAGTCCTATTCCATCTATAAAAGTCATTTCAACAGTGGTGTTTTTACCATCATCTTTATAACTTATCACCTTTGGAGCTATGTTGTCTTTTTCTAATAATTTAAGAAATCTATTCTCATTATTACCCAAATAACTTGAGCAGAGCTTATAAATACTATTGCTCTCTTGATTATAAAATACTTCCGTGAAATAAACGTGATCATCTTGTCTAACCAACATTGATGAAAGCCGTTTACCGTATGAATCTGTATTGATATCACTTTTCGAAAAAGTATAATTAAAGATGACTGAGTTATCGTTTGGAATAGTGTACTTATAACCATTTTTCACCAAGAATCTATCAAGTAAAGTTTTAACATCACTTATTGCCATTAATCTAGTGTAATTAATACCCAACGAAACGGCCAACTTCTCTAATTTAGGGTAATAATCCTCTTTGATTTCTTTCTTTTGAACATAGGCGTGGTATAATAAAGTATAAAAATAATCCTCCTGATTTGGTACATTTATGAGTTTATTATAAGTGAGTTTATTTTTAAGAATATTATTTTGCCAATACAAATCATAATAATTATCCCCTATATGCCTAAAATCAAATGGAATATTTTCATTGGCGATTTTAATATTAAAATAAACACGATTATCTGAATTTGGATAAACTGGTGTTGCATGAGTCAAATAACGAATGAAATTAAGATTTTCAACCAACAAATCTATATCATCATGCTCCTCAAGTGTATATTCCTTAGGCAAATATTCATAATTTCTTAAAACTACATAGTCTATAGAATTGTTTAGAAGATAAAAAAACTCTTCGATCGATTTAAACCCGTCTGTACCAAGACAGTTAGTATTTAAACTTTCTTTTTGTGCTGAAAAATCTGCATTGTTTAAAAAATCGTTTGTGTTTTTCCCCAATAAAATTGTTAAATCCTTATTACTTTCAAAGGTATTATCAGAAGCATGTATTCTAAACCCACCACCTGTTTGTTCTCTTAATGCCGATTTTAAATCAAACAAATTAATATTTACATTTCGTTTACCACTAGAAGTGTCCCTCAGCTCATAAATAGGTTTTTCATCTTCTAAAACGAATAAATAAAATTCTCCCATCCCACAATGGTGAGCTTTTTGCCTTAAAATTTTTTTATATTCAATAATATTTTTACCCATTTGTGAATGGGCATAAAAACTCATTAAATTTTTCTCGAAATTTTTCTCACTCCAATTACAAGTATATTCTTTTAAAACTTTAAAACTCTGATTTAATAGTTTGTCAACTTTAGGTCTAATTTCACTTGATGCGGACCAAATAATTAATGTATGTATTTCCCTTTTCAATTGTACTTTGTGTTTTTTACTATTAGACATCCTGTAATTCAACCATCCTTTTAAATCTTAAATTAGAATTAATTAAATCATCAAAACTTCCTTCCCCTACAATTTGTCCATTATCCATAAGGTATATCTTATCTACATTTTTAATTGTAGAAAGTCGATGTGCAATAATTAGAATTGTATATCTTCCTTTAATTTCATCAATATTAACTTGAATTTCTTTCTCTGTTTCTGAATCTAAGGCAGATGTAGCTTCATCTAAAATAAGAATATCAATGTCCTTAAATAATTCTCGAGCAATAGAAACACGTTGTTTTTGCCCCCCGCTCAAATTAACACCGCTATTCCCTAATAAAGTTTCTCCTTTATCTGGCAACCTTTCAATAAAAGACAATAAGGAAGCTTTCTTTAATGCATCTTGAAATTTATCTATATTTTCAGGTGTAGGTTCAGACCACAAGGTGACATTATTAAAAATGGAATCATTAAAAATAACAGGTTCCTGAGCTATATAACCAATTTTAGACTGATAAGAGCTAAAGTCTAATTCTTCAAATGAAATTCCATCAATATTTACTTCACCCTTATTCGCCTGTAAAAGTCCACTTATAAGATTAACTAATGTAGTTTTTCCGCTTCCACTCTCTCCAACAAAAGCAATAGTTTGATTCTTTAAAATCTCGATATTGAGATTTTTCAAAATACCATTTGACTCTTTATAACCATAATCTACATTTTTAAAGCTTATCCGATCTTTAAAGCTATTAAAGATATGAATACCCTTTTGATCTGAATTTTCTAACAACTCCTTCTCAATGGTTATAATGTTTTTCAACGAACCTGAGACTGATAGAAAATCGTTGTAGGAATTTTGAAATGACATTAAAGATGAAAGTGCTCTATAAAAAAACAATAAACTAATTAGAATACTAGCAACTCCACCTCCTATTAATTCAACTTGAAGAAGCACCACTAAACAAACTACACCCACCGCCAGGGGTTCTTTGATGGCTGTTACAGCTGCTCCAAGAAAGCCAATTTGCCTGTTGTTCCCCTCAACAACAGATATTTTCTTTTTAAGTTTCGAAGCATAGGCTTGCAAGTAACCTGTAGCTTTTAAGTATTTGAAGTTATAAATATACTCCATAGCCGCTCCAGTATAAGTATTTGCAGAGTGAGTAAATTCGTTTGATTTTTGTTCGGTTTTTTTAAAAAATAGTCTAAACAAAAAACTAGTCCCTGCTCCTCCTACACATACAAGCAACCCAAATTTCCAATCAATTAAAAACACAAAGGTTGTATAAACAACAACTAATATTAAATTTTGAATACTATCCAAATAACCTTTATAAGCGATTCCAACACGTGATATTTCAGCTGTAAAAGCATTTTGTATTCTACCTACATCAGCTGAAACAAAATGTTTATAAGAATATTTTGTAAATAAGTCTGTTAATTTAAAACGTAAAGATGATATGAATATTTGTTGAATTTTAACATTATATCGTAAACTATAAAATGAAATAATTCCTTTTAGAATGAAAAATAAAAACATAAGTAAAAGTGCAATACGAATATTCAACTCTAAACCGACGCCTTCTAAAGTGCTTATTATGAAACCCATACCTCCAAGATTGTCTGCTGTATGATTCGAAACGCCGTCTGTCATTTGAAGCAATGGCAGAAACATAATCAAGCCAAGTCCATCTAGCACACCTATCAAAATACTCAAAAAAAGCATAACAAATATTCTATGACTAAGGTAACCATAGAAATAAGCAAAAGAAGAGAAATACTTTTTTATAAAGTTTTTAATGGTTTTCATTTGTGCAAGGTATAAGCAGTTCCAAATGTAAGGAATTAATAAAACATGAGAGCAGTTATAAGGTTTGTTTTCATCCTTTTCTCTATTTTTGTTTTAAATTCATCTTACCAAGTATGTCAAATATCAAAATAATAGTACTTTTTTTCATTACCTTCATTAGTACTTTATCCTTAACACAAGGTTTGCTGGTTTATCCAAAAGATAGTACAGTCTATAATAAAACAGAAATCCAATTGGAATGGAACGGCAATGTAGGAGCCAATAGTTATCATTTGCAGGTTTCAGATAATCTCAATTTTATTAACCTAGTTGTAAATAATAATTCTTTAACATCTCTTTCTTACTTAGCTCAAAACTTCATACCTAATAATATTTATTATTGGAGGATAAAGCCTAATAATGGAACTTGGTCAAATACTTATTCATTTACCTTAATAGACTTTACAACATGGTCAGAACTTGAGTTTATTTTGGATCCTGATAGTGTATTATTGGATGCTAATGGAAGAGTTGAAAAATGGAAGGATTTATCTGCAAACGGGTATATTTTCAAGCAAGTAGATCTAAGTAAAAGACCTATTCAAAACTCAAATCCAAATTTAGGCAATCACAAAACACTTAGTTTTAATGCCGACAATGAAGAATATTTATCTGAAGTTAACTTGTCTCACTTAAACGAAGGAGAGATTTTTAGTCTAGTTAAACGGAGTATTATGCCTGTTACTGTAAAAACACATTCAGGTCTTTGGCTCTTTGGAGGAGGCCAGCCCAATCCATGGTATCCAAAATGGTCGGATAATAATCTGTATCCGACTTTTGGTAGAAACATTAGGTTTACAATTACAAATCATTCTAGTTCTGTAGAACTTGATAAGTATCATATTATAAATATGAGTTCAAATCAGTCTTTTAATTTAAAAATTAACCATAGTTTCGAATACACTTCAAGTAATGGCTCAGTATCCTTTCGACCAAATTCTTATTTAGGAAAATCTAAAGACGACTATTATTTGGATGGTGAAATTGGACAAACCTTATTATTCAATACTGTATTGAATGATAGTTTAGAAAGATTGGTTAGAACATTTTTATATAATAAATATGCTCCTCCAGTCAACCTAGGCAGAGATATTTCTCACTCAATATGTGATTCAATAATATATGCGGGAAAAAACTTTAAATCTTACCTCTGGTCAGACGGTTCTGATGCCGATAGTTTAATTATTCAAACCTCAGGAATTTACTGGGTGGAAGTAACCGACATCTTCGGAAATACCTCTCGGGATACTATTTATGTAGAAAGAAATATACCACAATACCCAACAACCCAACTCTACTGCCAAAACGATTCCATCATTTGGAACACCAACCTCGCTCAACATTATTCCTACCTCTGGTCTGATGGTTCAACAGCAGACACCCTAGAAATAGATTCTCCAGGAGATTATTATGTAACCGTTACAGATACCAACGGCTGCATCTTCAAATCCGACACTTTAACATTCGCCGAAGATCCTTTTTCAACATTAGCCACCCTAGGCCCAGACCTCAGCCTCTGCTCAGGAAACAACATCGCCCTAACAGCCGGCGCAACTTCTGCCACCAACTACCTTTGGAACACCAACGAAACAACTCCAGAAATCACCATTACCACCTCCGGAACTTACTCCGTAATCGTGCAAAACGCCAACGGTTGCGAAGTCAAAGACACCATAAACGTGACCATTTTAGGAGACGCACCAATCATAAATGCACAACTTCCAAGCATAACTTGCGTAGCAGAAGATTTCAACTACCAAGACCTTTCCACCACAACCGATGGTTCCACAATCATAGGTTGGGATTGGGATTTTGGTAATGGCACAACATCATTGCTCAACCAAGGAAATCATGCTTATTCGGCAGGTGGGATTTATGATGTAGAATTAACAGTAGAAACTTCGGTGGGATGTTTTAACGACCAAACATTTACCATTGAAGTGAAGGAAAATCCTATTTTAACTTATGCGACTTCTAATCAATGTCAGGATGAAAGCATACAATTTAATGGAGGGCAAATGAGTCCGCAGACCATAACAAATTGGGAATGGAATTTTGATGATCCTGCAAGTGGAACGGACAATACAGCTAATGGACAAAATGTGGCGCATAGCTATAATGCATTCGGAGATTATGATGTAATGTTGATTGGAACAGATGTTTTTGGATGTGTGGATACTTTGATTCAAACAAAAACTATCGAACCCACTCCTGTTGCTGACTTTTCATTTACTGAAGTTTGTGAAGGAAATACAGTGACATTTCAAAATAATTCTACTGTAAGTTCACCGTCGGTAATTAGCGCAAATCAATGGAGCTTTGGAGATGGAACGAATTCAAATCAAAGCAATCCGCAAAAACCTTATAGTTTATACGGCACTTATACCGTTGATTTAACAACTTCGGCAAATAACGGTTGTAGTCACAGCATAAGTAAGGACATTAAAATTCATGCAACGCCACAAGTCCAGTTTTCAATGAATCAGGCATGTGCAGGAATTGAAACATCATTTGAAGACAATTCTTTTGTTCCAGATGGTAGTGTGGCGCAAGTCAATTGGAAGTTTGGAAATGAGACACCAATGAGTGGATTTGACATTACCAAAAACTTCACGAATAGCGGAAATTACACACTGGAGCAAACGGTGAGTTCAGGTTTTGGCTGTATTAATTCGGCGGTTTCAACCATAACGATTAATCCATATTTGAATGCAGATTTCATTTTCACACCTAATGCATTTATCGCAGAATATCCTATTGCTTTTGAGAGTACAAGTTCAGGTGAAAATGCCTATTTATGGAGTTTTGGAAACATTGCCAATTCAACACTAGCAGATACGAGTATAACTTTTGAAGAATATTTAATCGGAACAGAACAAACAGTTGAGCTGCGCGTAGAAAATCAATGGAATTGTTCAGACAGTATCAGTGTTAAGTTACCCGTTTTAGAACAACGAACAGATTTAGAAATATCTCAAATCTTTAGTCAAGACATCAATGGATTCTTAACAATCGGTGTTCGATTAAAAAACATTGGAAGCACACCAATTTCAGAAGTAGATTTGGTGTTGAACAGTCCAAGTACTGGTTTTATAAAGGAAACTTGGGTTGGAATGTTACAAGCGGATGAAGAAGAAATCTATATTTTCTCAGCATCGCCAAGCGCTCAAACCACAGTTGAAGATTCTTTACAAAACTTCTTATGTATTGCAGGAACAATTGTTCTTCCGGCACAGTTTATAGAAGAAGACATCAGCAATAATGAGGTATGTAAAACAATGTCAGAAAATCAGACAGTAATTGTTTTCCCGTATCCAAATCCAGTAAAAGATGAGTTGACTGTTAAAGTGGTGATGCCTAAAAAAGGAGTGGTTGCTTTAAATGTTTATGATAGTTATGGAAAGATCATCTATACAATAACAGAAAAACAAGAATTGGAAAAAGGTTTGACAATTTTCACTGTAGAAACCGGAACTTGGTCGAATGGGAGTTATACTATTGTTTATGAAGGTGAAGGGGAGGTGCCGAGTGTTGGGTTTGTTAAATTATAATGTTTAATGGTTAATTATTAATGTTTAACGTGGGTTGGTGATGAATTTCAACTGCGTTAAAATTGAGGTTTTGTGGGCTTTTGGAGTGGGGTTTCATTTCAATTTCACTTTTAGAAAAAAATAGGCATAATAAAGATCCTTCAATCGGAAAATCATAGATTTTCTCGATTTTCAGGATGACAGGTACAGAGAGAGATATAATCAAAACGAGGTGGGTAAAATGATGGCGCGCAGGGCAATCATTTTACCCACCTCGTTTTGACCCCAAACCATACCAAACTGTCATCCTGAAGTAAAACTCTAAAAACGAGTTTTTAAGTTTTGCGAAGGATCTTTACGGAGTCTTTTGGCATTTTCGATCACATAAAAACTAAAATCGGAGCATGTATAACTACATAGAGAGTCTTACTCCCGAATATATCCCTAAAGTTTTATTGACTTTAAGTGCAAACCATCTTCAATTTTCTATATTTGTAAATTGACATTTGACTGCTTTTGGTTTCTAATAAATGCTTAATCTTTGGAGTTTTAAATGGCTTTAATCGTTTATAAAATATAAATCTCATACCCCTAATAAAATTATGAAATACAACTTTAAAGAAATTACCGTTTGTGAAATGTGTGGTGACAAAACAGAGAACCATAAAATTCTGGGTCAACGGTTAAATAAAACTCAAGGATACAAACCAAAGAGTAAAACAGGAATTTCTGTTGGAATTGTAAAATGTACAAATTGTAATCTAATTTATTCTAATCCTCAACCTATTCCTTTTGACCTTCAAGACCACTATGGAACTCCACCAGAAGAGTATTGGAAAGAAGATTATTTTGAATGGAAGCCAACCTATTTCAAACCACAAATTGAAGAAGCTTCAGAACTTATCAGTTTTAAGAAAGGCATGAAATCACTTGATATTGGAGCTGGGCTAGGTAAGTCTATGCTTTCAATGCAACATAAAGGATTTGATGTTCATGGCCTAGAACCTTCAATTCCGTTTTATGAAAGAGCTATCTCTAAAATGGGAATAGACAAAGAAAAATTAAAATTAGGATCAATTGAAGAATTAGATTATGAAAAAAACACTTTTGACTTCATCACATTTGGGGCTGTATTCGAACACCTCTATGAACCATCTAAATGTTTAGAAAAAGCACTAGGTTGGCTAAAACCAAACGGTATTATCCAGATTGAAGTTCCTTCCTCAAAATGGTTAATGCCAAAATTTATGAACTTTTACTTTAAGCTGATTGGTACTAATTATGTGACAAACTTAAGTCCAATGCATACTCCTTTTCACTTGCATGAATTCGATTTAAAATCTTTTACAGAACTATCTAACAAACTCAATTTCAGTATTGAAAAACACCGTTATGAAGTATGTTCGATATACTACATGCCGAAATTCCTGCATGGTCCACTGAAAAGTTATATGAAAGCTACTGATAAGGGAATGCAATTGACGGTTTATCTAAGGAAAGGGGATGGACTTTAGGTTTTTGGCTGTAGGTTATAGGCTTTATCTACTTGCTGGAATGAGATTGGCTCTTTGATTTTTACATTTAGAAAAAAATAGGCATAAAAAAGATCCTTCAATCGGAAAATCATAGATTTTCTCGATTTTCAGGATGACAGGCACAGAGAGAGATATAATCAAAACGAGGTGGGTAAAATGATGGCGCGCAGGGCCATCATTTTACCCACCTCGTTTTGACCCCAAACCATACCAAACTGTCATCCTGAAGTAAAACTCTAAAAACTTGTTTTTAATTTTTGCGAAGGAACTTTTACGGAGTCTTTTAACATTTTCAATAACATAAAAACTAATCGAAGGCATTATCAAACTCACTTCATCAGCTGACGGAGAGATAAAGAGGGAGGACTTTGCTAAATGACAACAACTAAAAAGGCAATTTCAGATTTACAGGAAACATCTAGTTGGAACCACCTCAAAACTCTTACTCTCTACTCTTTCACCACCTTAACCTGCATTCCCCCAAAACGCAACACATAAATCCCTTTATCGACATTCAATTGAATTTGATTTTGGCCTTTTTTTAGGTCACCTTGCCAGACTTCTTTTCCATTGAGATCTGTGATTGTTGCTGTGCCATTTTTTGGAATGTTGTCTATGGTGATTTGGGAATCGAAGGGATTGGGGTAGAGGATTAGGGTTTCTAAATTTTGAGATATTGTGCTTGAGGTTGGTGAAATGTCTACGGGAATATAATTGGTAAAATATAGCTCATCATTATTCAAATCGTAATAATTTACTGTAATGCTATCGTTAATGGTGCTTTGCGGATAACCCACAACACCAAAGCGTTCTCCTGGAAACATTTGTATTGTGTCTGTGACGAAACTATTGACTTCTCTCCCATCGCTTCCGTAAACTTTAACTTCTAAATCCTTTGGAAAAATAGTTTCTACGCGTCCATAACCAGTATTTGCCAATCTCATGCCAATTGAATCTTCTATATCTCCCGTTATGGATTGATTTTTCACCTTTATTTCTGGACCAGCCCAACCATTCACCATTCCATAATCTGCTTCATACAAATAGAAAGGGCCAGGCGAAAGTGCGTTGGTGTTCCAAGCAGAGTTTAATTCTGAAAACAAATAATTATATTCTTTCGTATATTTTCCTGAGTTATTGTAAATCTGATTTTCTGTATTGGCATCAATAATGAAAATTCCATACATGCCCATGGCCAAGTGCAAAGTGGTTAAAACATGACAATGGTAAATGTATGTTCCTGGTTCTTTACACACAAAAGTGTAGGTGAATTCTGCTCCGCCTCCATTGACCGAAGTGCTTGTGTGTGGCACGCCATCATTGGCTTGATCAACATCTAAACCGTGCCAATGAATGGTATGATCTTCTGGCGAATCGTTTCTTAAATGAATAATTACTGTATCGCCAACATCAAATCTCAGAACCGGGCCTGGCAAAAATATTTTATTGTTCTGTGACGAAGGATCATCGATTCCATAGCCCCAAAAAACAATGTCTTGACCGTCGATTAATGTTTTTTGTCCGTTCATTTTAGAAACAAGGGAAACCTCTTTTACTTGTCCATTCAAAAAAGACAAACTAAATATAAAGCTGAAGATTAGCGTATAATTTTTCATTATGGATTGATTTTTAACATGGTCATCATCCCAGAAGGATAATTATTATTGTAAATAACGGTGACCAAATTATGATTGTGAACTGGATAAGTCCCGGGCTGATCTGGCACAAGTCTCAAAGTCATTGTTTCATTCTTGTAAATCGGAAAACTATCTTTTGACCAACCAATACGGTCACTTTGAACCGATGCACCCATTATTGTAATGTGGTATCCATGAAAATGAATATTGTGAACCATATTTCCAGAATTCAACACAGAAATTATAATCGTGTCTCCAACATTTCCATAAATAATAGCATTGCTCGTATCCATTGGCGCCAAAGGATCTGCATTAATCGTAAACACATTGGGCTGATAATTTGAAGGAATATTCAACACATTCGTTAATGCGATTTCTTGAGACAAATCAGCGTTCATATCCCACAAATCCCAACTGTAAAGATAATCTCCGTGTAAACCAATTCTTAAAATGCACGCAGCACCTAATAAATCACCTTCAATTGTTGAAGATAAAATAGCATGTGTTCCAGAAGGCAATATGGGCAAATTGACTGTTATTGTGTCTTCGGAACCAATATTCCAAGTCAAAGATGAATTGGTATTCAGATAAAAATCGTAAGAAATGGTATCCGTATTTATAAGTGTAAAGGCATTTGTTACACCTTCCGTTAAATTCAAAACTGCATTATCAAATTGCACAGGATTCAGGCTATCTGAAATAACTCCTTTCTGAAAACCCGTTCCATTGTAAGTAACATTTGTTTTAAGGATAAAAAGCGTATCATTTAACGCAGCATAAGTGGAACAACTAAATGTGATGATAAAAATTGAAATGATTGTCTTTAAAGTCATCTGTCCGAATTAAATGAGTTGTGTTCTGAATAGGTTATAAAATTACGATAAATTTCACAGGTGATAAAACTGTTTTTAATTTTGATGTGTTTTCGAGAAGACATTATTTCGGTTGTTTCAATATATCGAGATACTCCCCAACACCGCTAAAGATCCTTCAATCGGAAAATCATAGACTTTCTCGATTTTCAGGTTGACAGGTGCAGAAAGGGACAAAGTCAAAAAAAGGGGAATACCCGCCGTTTCGAAATTCTCAGGATGGTTTTTCGTTGACAGAGCTTGTTTAGGGTACCGCAGTCACCCAAGCTCCACCCGAATTAAAATCGGGCAAAAACACCCGAATTGTCAGGAAAAAAACTACTTTTGAAGATTGTAAAAAATTGGAATTAGTTCGATTTGTTTACACCAAGTCTTTAATAACTAACAGAAAAGGAAAATGAAAGTAAAAATCATAAATCGCTCTAAGCACGATTTGCCAAAATATGAAACGAAAGCTTCTGCTGGCGTGGATTTACGTGCAAATATTGAGGAGCCATTTACACTTCAATCATTGGAGCGTACATTGATTAAAACAGGATTGTTTTTAGAGATTCCTGAAAAATATGAAGCCCAAGTAAGACCAAGAAGTGGATTAGCCATAAAACATGGTATTACCGTTTTAAATAGCCCTGGAACAATCGATGCAGATTACCGAGGTGAAGTAGGCGTAATTTTAGTGAATCTTTCAAACGAACCTTTCGTTATTGAAGACGGAGACAGAATTGCACAAATGGTTTTCTCGAAAGTGAAACAAGCCGAATTTATATTAACTGAAGAATTAACAGAAACCGACCGCGGAGAAGGCGGATTTGGAAGCACCGGAAAAAAATAAATCATGAAAATAATCGTACCCATGGCGGGAAGAGGTTCTCGTCTTAGACCACACACCTTAACAGTACCAAAACCATTAGTTCCTGTAGGAGGAAAGCCAATTGTGCACCGTCTTGTAGAAGATATTGCAGGAGTTTGCAGCGATCCAATCACGGAAATTGCATTTGTCATTGGAGATTTTGGCCCAGAAGCTGAAAAAGAATTAATCGCAGTAGCGGAAAGTTTGGGCGCTAAAGGAAGCATCCATTATCAAACCGAACCTTTAGGAACAGCGCATGCCGTTTTATGTGCCGAGGAAAAATTGGATGGTCCTGTTGTTGTGGCTTTCGCAGACACATTGTTTAAAGCAGACTTCAAAATTGACCCGAACGACGATGGTATTTTATGGGTGAAGCAAATTGAAGACCCAAGTGCTTTTGGCGTAATCAAAATGAATGAAAAGAATGAAATTGTTGATTTCGTAGAAAAACCACAAACTTTCGTTTCAGATCTAGCCATGATTGGAATTTATTATTTCAAAGAAGCAGCAGATTTAAGAACAGAATTGAACTATTTAATCGATAATGACGTTATCAAGGGCGGGGAATACCAATTGCCAGACGCATTAAGAAGATTAACAGAAAAAGGTAAAATATTTAAGCCTGGAAAGGTAAATGCTTGGTTGGATTGTGGTAATAAAGTTGTTACAGTAGATGCCAACAAACATATTTTAAACTTCGATCAAGAGAAAAATGTTGAATTGGTTGATGCTTCTGCAAAAATCAACAACAGTGTGGTAATTCACCCTTGTTTTATTGGCAAGAATGTTGTTTTGAACAACAGCGTTGTAGGTCCTCATGTATCTATTGGAGCGGATTCTACTGTGAATGGAAGTGTAATTCAAAACACAATTATTCAAGGGAATACTAAAATAGAAGGTGCAAACTTGAAAGATTCCATGGTAGGTAATCATGCGAATATTAAACAAACTCCCAACAATTTAAGTGCTGGAGATTATACCACGTTAGACATTTAATGAAAAAATTCTTCTTCATATCATCCTTAATACTGTTCCCGCTGACTCCAATTTTGGGTCAAAAGGGGAAGGAAAACTCCATGCAGGAACAAGTATTGGATGATGTTGAAGCGCTTTCATCAAAAAACTATCCTTACATCGAGCAGTTTCATGAAGCGGTTCGAGAAAAAATGTCAGGAAATTATAGCGAAGCCAAAAAACTGTTCAACAAATGTTTAGAAATTAAACAAGATGACGACGCGGTTTATTTTGGTTTAGCAGAAATAGCAAAAGCAGAAAACAAGGTCATAGGTGCCTTAGAAAATTTTCAGAAAGCCTACGAAATTGACAAAACAAACATCTCTTATTTGCAAGAGTTGGCCTACATTCATTTTGAAAGGGCGAATTTCGAACAAGCAGAACATCTGTTTAAAGAAATGGTGGAGCGTGAGCCAAGAAACTTAGATTTTCGATACGGATACAGTAAAGTGCTCATTTACAACAAGGCTTACCAATTGGCCATTGACGAATTAAATAGCTTGCAAAATCAAGCAGGAATTGTTCCTGAGTTGATGATGATGAAGGCAGATTTATATTCAGAAATCAAAGAATTTGAAAAAGCAGAGGAAACTTTATTGCTTTTAAAAAAGGAATACCCTGCCGATAAGGAAGTGCTTAATCACATTATTGCTTTTTATGAGCAACGTGGAAAAAAGGAAAAAGCCGTAGCATTGGTGAATGAATTAGCCAAAGACAATCCCGAAAATGGGAATGCACAATTTATCTTGGCAAGCAATTTAATAGATCAGGGAAAGTTTGAAGAATTCTTTAAAATTGCCCCTGGGATATTAGAGAACAGTCAAGTGGATGTAGAGCAAAAGCTCTTCGTTTTTGACCACCTGATAAAGCAAAAAGGAACAGAAGATCCTTTGGTTTTAGCAATGGCAGAGAAATTTTATCAAGGGCATTCAGAAGATTTGGAAGTGGCTTCAAAATATGTAAATATTCTAATGTATGAAGGAAGGTCGAAAGAAGCATTGCGTGTAGCAAGGAAGGCTACTCAAGATAATTCAAATAATTTCGAGTCTTGGCGAATGGCACTCTCTGTAGCGTCCACTTTTCTGGATTACCAAGCCCTTTATGAAGATGGGAAGTCAGCATTAGAACTTTTCCCCAATATTCCATTTGTTTATTTTGCCGCTGCAGAAGGCGCGTTGTACACCAATCATCCAGATGAAGCAATGCAATATTTGGCGGGAGGTGAAATTTACCTTTTAGACGATAAAAAGAAAGCGTCTTTGTTTTCCATGCGAAAAGGAGAGGTCTATTTTTACACCAAAGAGTACAAGAAAGGAATAGTCGCTTTTGAGAAAGCACTCAATCTAAATCCAGAAGACCAAAACACGCAAGTTACTTATGCTTTGGCCTTAAGTAAAGCGAATATAGCCACAGATATTGCTGCGGAAATGTTAGGCAAAATAGCGGAAAAGAATAGAGGCAGAGACTTCTATTTAGCCAAAGCGATGTTAGCTGCCAATGAAAATAACTTAAGAGAAGCAATTGATCTTTTAGAGAAAGGAATTAGTAAAAAGCATAATATTGCAGAACTTCTTGATTATTTGGGAGATTTACATTTTAAAAATCAATCTTTGTCTAAAGCAAAAGAAGCATGGAACCAAGCTTTAACAGCTGAATCACGAAATAAAAATTTACCAAAAAAGATAAACGAAGAAAAACTTTATGCTCCAAAATATTACTAAATATATTTTCTCAGTACTCTTATTTTCATCGCTTGTTGCGTGTGGAAGCAAGAGAAATATGGACCTTGAAAACACAGATAAACTTCCAAAAGTGAAAGAGGAAATACTCATCAATCGCTTGGATAGTCTATCAAAACAACGTGCAGATCACTTTTATACCAAGTTGAGTTCTAAATATTCTGATAGTAAGTACAACGTTTCTTTTAAAACTTCCATTCGCATGCGGGCAGACAGTGCTTTTCATGCTTTGATTACTTTTGCGCGTATTCCTATATACAACGTGATGGTTACACCCGACACTTTAACCATGGTAGACAAGCGCAACAATTGTTTTATGATAGAAAACATGGAATACCTGAAAACTACATTTGGAGTAGATTTCAAACATAAAAACATTGAAGAATTAGTCTTAGGTCTGCCAATTGCTTGGGATAAGGACACAGAATATCAGCAAATCAAAGACCCATACAACTATGTGGTTTCATCACTTTCTAAGCGAAGAATAAGAAGGCAAGACAGTGAAGAAGAAGTCATTATTCGCTATTTTCTAAGCGAAGACACAGAGTCTCTGAAAAAGGTAATTATCGACAGTCCAAAAGATACTACAACGATCACAGTTAACTATTATGGTCGAGAAATGGTTTCAGGATTTAGCATTCCGCTAGAGGGAAATATTAATGTAGAAACTCCTCGCGATACTCTATTTGTAGACTTTCAATATAATAAAACAAGTGTAAATGATCCGAGGGTATTGTATTTGTCTATCCCGAATAAATATGAAAAGTGTGAATAGGAACATCATCTTACTTTTTTCAATTCTTTTTATTACTGCTGCCCAATTATGGGCTCAGCCAGGATCACAACGCTTAAAAAACGAACAAAAAGCGCTTGAAAAACAGATTTCAACCACAAAAACCTTACTGGAAAAGTCTAAAAAAAACACACAGCTTTCATTAGAAGAAGTCAATTTAATAGATCGTCAAGTGGAATATCGTGAGCGTTTGTTGCGAAATATTGACAATCAGATCCGCTCTTCAGAATTAAAAATAGAACAAAAGGAAGGTAGAATACAGGAATTGAATGCAGAAATTGAAAGATTAAAAAAGCAATACGCAGAACTTCTTCTTTATGCATACAAAAAACGGAATAAGTATGGAGATTTAATGTTTATTTTCAGTGCAAAGACAGTTGAAGAAGCATTAAAAAGAAAGCTATACCTTGAAAAGCTCGCAGAGATTCAGCAAAAGCAAATGCGCTTAATTCAACAGAACACAGATTTATTGAAAGAAGAGATTAAAGCGTTGGACGAAGAGAAAAAGAAACAAGTTGAGCTAGCTGGTCAAAAACGGATAGAGCGCGCTGAAATCATTAAAACGAAGAAGGAAAAAGAAGAAATCTATAAACGATTTAAAGAACAAGAAGACGAATTACTTCGGGCGTTAAAAAAGCAAGAAGAAGACAAAGAGCGCTTAAAGCAAGAAATTGCCGCAGCCATTCAAAAGGAAATTGCTGCAGAACGCGCAAGAATAGAAAAAGCAAGACGTGAAGCCGCCGCTGCCGAAGCCAGGAGGAAAGCAGAAGAAGCCAAAAGGAATGCCAATACGCCAACGGTAGAAAAAGAAGCTCCGAAAAAAGTAGAACGAGAATTCTCATTAACCGCCGAGGCAGCATTAATTGGGGAGAATTTTGCTTCCAACAAAGGAAAACTTCCATGGCCAGTTGAAAAAGGAACAATCACTCAAAACTATGGTAAAAACAAGCACCCAAGCCTACCCAATGTTTTCACCCAAAACAACGGAGTAGACATCAGTACGCCTAAAAACGCGAATGTATTGGCGGTATTCAAAGGAGAAGTTACGAGTGTAATCAACATTCCTGGGGCAGGAAAAGTAGTCATCATCAAGCATGGAGATTACAGAACGGTTTATTCCAACCTGCAAGACGTTTACGTAACGAAAGGAAGCGTTGTAAACACAAAAACCGCAATTGGCTCATTACTCCCCAATTCCGCAGGAGACATTTCCGTAGCCCATTTCGAAGTTCACCACGTAAAAGGAAATTCTGTAAGCCAATTGAACCCAAATCTGTGGATTGCAAAATAATTTTTCACCCGTAGAGGCGCAATGCATTGCGCCTCCACGGGTGAAAATGCATTGCGCCTCCACGGGTGAAAACAGAGTGAGACAGAGAAAGAGAAAATGAGCACCGCTCACAAAAAAGATCTGCGCAATCTGCGAAAATCCGCGGGAACCCAAATGAGCACCGCTCACAAAAAAGATCCACGAAATCAGCGCAAGAAAATAAAGGAGCACCAGCGACCCAAAAAAAAGATCTGCGCAATCTGCGAAAATCCGCGGGAACCCAAAAGAGCACCGCTCACAAAAAAGATCCACGGAAATCCACGAAATCTGCGGGAGAAAATAATTGAGCACCAGCGACCCAAAAAAAGATCTGCGCAATCTGCGAAAATCCGCGGGAACCCAAATGAGCGCCAGCGACCCAAAAAAATCCACCGAAACCACCCCACTACAAACCAAAAAAGGGAACTCCTTTTAAGAATTCCCAGTAATATTATATTAAAAAAACAGTCTTTAAGCTGCCTCTTCCTCGTCGTCGAAGACTTTCTTTGGTCGCATTTGTTCAATAGCCCCTAATGTAATCCAATAAGGAACAACGAATGCCATTAAGAAAAGTAACAGCCAAAAAGCCATTCCCGCAATTAAAAGAAACATAACAATACCGAAAATACTCATGATATATTATTTTTGTAAACTATTATTGTAAGTAATTACGCCGTAAAAATAAAAAATAAATTAATACAAAACGATATAATATGGAATATAGAGTAGAAAAAGATACGATGGGCGAGGTGAAGGTGCCTGCTGATAAGTATTGGGGAGCTCAAACAGAGCGTTCTAGAAACAACTTTAAAATTGGTCCTGAAGCTTCAATGCCATTAGAAATTGTTCATGGTTTTGCTTACTTAAAGAAAGCAGCGGCTTACACCAACTGTGAATTGGGCGTTTTAGCAGAAGAGAAAAGAGATTTAATAGCACAAGTATGCGACGAAATCATAGCCGGAAAATTAGACGATCAATTTCCTTTAGTGATTTGGCAAACGGGTTCAGGAACACAATCCAACATGAACACCAATGAAGTAATCGCCAATCGTGCCCACGTACTTGCAGGGAATAAATTAGGAGAAGGAGAAAAAACACTTGCACCCAATGACGATGTAAATAAATCTCAATCTTCAAACGATACTTTTCCAACAGGAATGCACATTGCGATTTACAAGCGTATCGTTGAAACAACAGTTCCTGGAGTAAAACATTTACGCGATATCTTAGACCAAAAAGCAAAAGACTTTAAAGACATTGTGAAAATTGGTCGAACACATTTGATGGATGCAACACCATTAACACTCGGTCAAGAGTTCTCCGGATATGTAGCGCAATTAGATCACGGTTTAAAAGCATTAGAAAATACAATGCCACACCTTTCTGAAATCGCTTTAGGGGGAACAGCAGTTGGAACAGGAATCAATACTCCGAAAGGTTATTCTGAATTAGTAGCAAAGAAAATCGCTGAATTTACAGGATTACCATTCATCACAGCAGAAAACAAGTTTGAAGCTTTGGCAGCACACGACGCTTTGGTGGAGACACATGGAGCTTTAAAACAAATCGCTGTTTCTATCAACAAAATAGCCAACGACATTCGTATGATGGCTTCTGGACCCCGTTCGGGAATTGGAGAAATCATTATTCCAGCAAACGAACCAGGTTCTTCAATTATGCCAGGAAAAGTGAATCCAACCCAAGCAGAGGCAATCACTATGGTGGCAGCGCAAGTAATGGGGAACGATGTAGCAGTAACTGTAGGGGGAATGCAAGGACATTATGAGTTGAACGTTTACAAACCGATGATGGCAGCGAATTTATTGCAGTCTGCTCGTTTGATCGGAGAAGCATGTGTTTCTTTCGCAGATAATTGCGCAGTGGGAATCGAACCAAATCATGCACGCATCGATGAATTAGTGAACAACTCATTAATGCTAGTAACTGCATTAAACACAAAAATCGGTTACTACAAAGCAGCTGAAATTGCAGGAAATGCACATGAAAAAGGCATTACTTTGAAAGAATCTGCTTTGGCACTTGGACACCTTACTTCTGAGGAATACGACGAATGGGTTGATCCTAAAAAAATGACAGGAGACCAATAATCTATTTTTGATTTAAAAGCGGTTACTCATTTCGCAAAGAATGGGTAACCGCTTAATACCTACATCGAATACCTAAATTTCACTACTCATTTAAAAATTCCTTGACCGATTGTTTGGTCTCCAAGCTTAGACTGTCAATTTGTAGTTCATCGAGTTTTTTTTCTAAACCTTTTTTAGATTCTTGAAAAAGGCTATCAGTAGATTGAATAGCTCTTTCATATTCCTCTCTCAATTCTTTGCTTTTAGTTTCAATGAACTGATCCTTGTACTCCTTTAGTGATTCAAGCTTTTCCGATCCATCACAAGAAAATAAGGTGAAGAATAACGCCGCAACTGTTAGTTTATACATGAGCAAATGATTTACTTTTGATAAAGTTATGGAATTTAAATGTTTAAATTCTTGAATTTGTTTAAAATAATGGTCTCATAATTTACCAAGTAATAAATATTTCAGTTTCCAACCCCGCAACTTATTTTTAGCATTCAAACAATATGCCTATTTTGTTGTTTTACAATTGAATGAAATCCTTTAATTTAGCGGTGAGAAGCCATGCGATTTGCAGACAGTCCCATTTAATCAATGAATAAGACCGTTTAAAGAATCTTTTGGGGCTAATCCTCCAAATAATGGTAAATTTCAATTAGTTAAACTATTTAAACAAAATTATGAAGAAAATATTATTGTCCTTTGCTCTTGCTTTTTCAGCCATTACTGCAACAAACGCTCAAGATGTGAGTTTTTGTCATCAGGTAGAGAAAACGCAAGAGTTCCTTGAAACATTAACTCCGCAGCAAAGGATACAACATGAAGCAGATCAACAAGCCTACGATTTAGAAATCCAAAATTTTATTGCAAATAATCCACAACTTTTAACAAAGTCTAACGGGAACCAAAGAGCAATAACTTACACGATTCCAGTTGTTTTTCATATCCTTCACCAAGGAGGACCAGAAAACATTTCTGAAGCCCAAATCATGAATGCACTTCAGCATTTAAATGAAGACTACCAAAAATCAAACTCAGGATGGCCTAATGTGAATCCTGCATTTTTAGACAGAGTAGCAGATGTTGAAATCGAATTCAAATTAGCGAAATTAGACGGAAACGGGAACTGTACTAACGGAATCACAAGAACTTTTACCACAGCTACAGAAGGAGCAACAGGTCAACAAAGAATTTCTGCGGTTCAAGGAGCACATGGAAACTGGCCTGGTGACAAATACATTAACTTCTATATCGCCAAAGATATTAATGGTGCAGCAGGTTATACTTACCGTCCAAGTAACGGAATCGGTTCTGGAATGTTTAACGGAATTCACGTTTTACATAACTATGTAGGAACAATAGGTACAGCAGGTTCATCAGGAAAACATACTTTAGGACACGAGGTGGGACACTGGTTAGACTTACCTCATCTTTGGGGAGGAACAAACACACCGGGTTTAGCCTCAAACTGTAACGATGATGACGGAATTGCTGATACACCAAATACAATTGGATGGCAATCTTGTAATGTAAATGGAACTTCTTGTGGATCATTGGACAACGTTGAAAATATTATGGAATATTCTTACTGTTCAAAAATGTTTACAAACGGACAAAAAGCACGTATGCATGCAGCATTGAACAGCTCAATTGGTGGAAGAAATAACATTCACACGGCAGCAAACCTAGCGGCTACTGGAGTAAATTTACCAGACGTAATGTGTGAAGCAGAATTTACATCTAGCGCTCGCGAAGTTTGTTTAGGAGAAACTGTTTCTTATGAAGATTTATCTTATTCAGGACCTACATCTTGGACATGGAATTTCCCGGGTGGAAGTCCTTCTTCATCAACAAGTCAAAACCCAACAGTGACATACAACACACCTGGAACTTTTGCGGTAACCTTGACAGCAACAGATGGAACAACATCAAAGTCTGTAACAAAAAATTCTTTCATTACTGTGTTGCCACAGGGTGCGACTCTTCCAGTTGTAGAGACATTTGAATCGCTTTCTACATTGAATAACACTTTCTGGCAAGTAGAAAATAACCAAAATAACGCCCGATTTGATCTTACAACAACGGCGGCTTTCACAGGTTCAAAATCTGTAATGTTGAAAAACTTTGGTCAGTCACCAGAAAATTTCGATGCATTGGTTTCTAGTCCTGTTGACTTATCGACGGTTACAACGCAAACTACTTTAAGTTTTAGATACGCATACCGCAAAAGATCATCATCAAATGATGAATGGTTAAGAATATTCATCTCAAATGATTGTGGAGATAACTGGGTTCAACGTAAAACAATTAGGGGGAACGCATTAGGAGACCAAGTAGCGAGTAGTAGCTGGAAACCAACAATGCAAGAAGATTGGGTTACAGTACACATGTTAAACATTACTTCTGCATATTGGTCTTCAAACTTTAGATTTAAATTCGAATTTGAATCGGATGGAGGAAACAATTTCTATTTAGACGATATCAATATCTATGAGGGAGCGGAAGCAGATGACCCTTTAAGTGTGGATAACGAAGATTTAATTACATCTTTTAGCGTTTATCCAAATCCAGCTGATCAAATGGCCAATATCAGATTCTCATTAGAGAACAATAAAAACGTAAATGTAAGCTTGGTAAACATGATGGGGCAAACAATCCAGTCTAGCACTGTGAAAGCAATGACGGGAGAAAACCTAGTAATGTTAAATACAGAAAAGGTTCAAGCAGGAATTTACCTTGTGAAGGTGAATACTGGAGGATCTCAACAAGTCAAAAGATTGATCATTAAGTAATATCACAATTCTTGAAATAAAAGGCGAACATGAACTTGTTCGCCTTTTTTTGTTGTTTTATTTTTAAAGCTTATAAGTTCATTGGATTTTGCGCAACTGACTCAGTTATTCAAGATGAATGTAGGTGTGAGTAGCCAAGCAAGAAGTCAATACATTCATTTGGCGTGATATTATCAGAAAATGTTGGGGTTTGAGGAGTTTTTTTGTCAAGCGATTCAATATCCATTTTCTTTGTCAAAAAATATTCAGGAAATTGAACATGAATTAAGCGTAAGGATTTCAGCAGAGCTTTAAAATCGAGGATGCTGGTCACACTATGTAGAGTCAATTTCGTGCTCAGTGGATATTCTGAAACGCCTAAGAAATGCGTAAGAAATTCATATAAATCCGGAAAATCTTTGAAGCTCTTTCTGCTTTTCAAACAAATCTGCTTACCGGAAAGCATGTATTGGTATAATACTTATCTTTGCCCTCCAAATCCGATTCTATAAAATTAGAATACGGAAGAATTTTAAAACGGTTAAATAAACAGTTATGAGCAATTTAGAATTGTCTGATCAAGAAATTCAACGTAGAGAAACGTTGACCAAATTACGTGAGCATGGAATCGATCCGTACCCAGCAGCTTTATATCCCGTGCAGGATAAGGCCAAACAGATCAAGGATAATTTTGAAGAAGATAAACAGGTTGTGATTGCTGGACGTTTAATGCGTCGTAAAATTCAGGGAAAAGCTTCTTTCGGAGATCTACAAGACGATACAGGTAGGATTCAAGTGTACTTTAATCGGGATGAAATTTGTCCAGGTGAAGACAAATCAATGTACAATGATGTGTTCAAAAAGCTTTTAGATTTAGGTGATTTCATCGGAATTAAAGGAACAGTTTTTAAAACACAAGTAGGTGAAATTTCTGTAAAAGTTGAGGAATTTACGATGTTGTCTAAAGCTTTGCGTCCTTTGCCTTTGCCGAAAACAGATGCAGAAGGGAAAGTACATGATGCTTTCACAGATCCCGAAATGCGCTACCGTCAACGTTATGTTGATTTGGTGGTTAATCCACAGGTGAAAGACGTTTTTGTTAAACGCAGTAAATTATTCTCTGCAATGAGAAATTACTTCAACGCAGCGGGATATATGGAGGTGGAAACACCCGTTTTGCAACCCATTCCTGGTGGGGCAGCAGCGCGTCCTTTCGTAACGCATCACAATGCTTTGGACATTCCTTTGTATATGCGAATTGCCAACGAATTATACCTTAAAAGATTAATCGTTGGTGGATTTGATGGGGTTTATGAATTCTCAAAAAACTTCAGAAATGAAGGAATGGATAGAACACATAACCCAGAGTTTACAGCAATGGAGATTTATGTAGCCTACAAAGACTATAACTGGATGATGGAGTTCACCGAAAACTTGTTAGAGCATTGTGCTATGAAGGTAAACGGTGCTACCACAACAACTTTTGCAGGAAAAGAAATCGACTTCAAAGCACCTTATGCCCGCGTTACCATGCGTCAATCAATTATAGATTTTACGGGATTCGACATCAAAGGAAAGTCGGAAGATGAACTGCGAACTGCTGCTAAAGACATGGGAATCGAAGTGGATGACACCATGGGGAAAGGAAAATTGATTGATGAAATATTTGGTGAAAAATGTGAAGGAAACTACATACAGCCAACATTTATCATTGACTACCCTAAAGAAATGTCACCATTATGTAAGTCGCACAGAGATGATCCGGAATTAACAGAGCGTTTTGAATTGATGGTGTGTGGAAAGGAAATTGCCAATGCTTATTCTGAATTAAACGACCCAATTGACCAAAGAGAACGCTTTGAAGAACAAGTTCGCTTGGCACAAAAAGGAGACGACGAAGCCACGGAATTAATTGATCAAGATTTCTTACGTGCATTGGAATACGGAATGCCACCAACTTCTGGTTTAGGAATTGGAATGGATCGTTTAATTATGTATTTAACAGATAATGAAGCGATACAAGAAGTGCTTTTCTTCCCACAAATGAAACCAGAGAATTTCGGAGCGAAGAAAGGACCTGAATTGAATGAAAATGAACAATTGATTTTTGACTTATTGGCCAAAGAACAATCGATGGAGTTGAATTCATTGAAAGAAAAAACAGGATTGAGCAACAAACAATGGGACAAAGGCGTGAAAGGATTAGCAAAACACGGTTTAACTAAAGTGACAAAAGCGGATGATGTTTTGACAATTGAAATTGTTGGATAAAACGCCCGAATTTTAAAATAAGATCAGAAAAGGGCGGATTTCAATTGAATTTCGCCCTTTTTTTAAAATAAAAGTACAATTATGATAAAACTGAAATTAATATTTTCCATCACTTTACTCGCTCTATTTACTTTGAGCAGTTGTTCAAATGGAATGGAATCTGCGGAAGGTGAGGCAATAGAAACTAGTTCGAACCACGGCGATATTGTTGCAGATGCTAAAAGATTGGTAGAACTACAATGTCAGGTGAAGAACTTAATAGGTGAAGCCAAAAACGGAGATGCTAGCGCATTAATGAAAAGCGAAAAAATTAATGGTGAGGCAGAGAAAGTTTCAAGAGAATTAAAAGAAAAATATCCATCAAAAGCGGATCAAGAAAAATTTGCTGAAGCGTATGAGCAAGCATTGGGTGAATGTGAATAGCCAAGGTGCTTTTTTTATGCAGCTGATGATAGGCTTGATTTAGGATTTAATAAGATGGAATTCAGAAAAATATTTCGATTTTTAAATCCTTTTCACTCAATAATTAGTATTTTCACCTGAAATCATCTGATAACTATCGGATTAAACCAGAATCGTATGAAAACTAGCCTAACAATTTTATTGATTTTTCTTTCTCATTTAGGATTTTGTCAATCTGTGGCCTACAAACAAATAAACGTGATTGAGGTGGACGAAAAAACAAATGAAGTCCTCAACGAATACAATACAGGTTACTACATGGAATTTATTGTAGGGGACAGTTTAGTTGAATATCAATTGCTAGATCATGTGGGAGGAATTATTGAGAAAATTGATTACAAAATTCTGACTAAGGAGACCATAGATGAGGTGAGCGTCATAAATATGAAATACAAGGATGAATTGTATGAACTGTTGATACCTGAGGATAAAAAGGAGAAAATATCACTGAATGGGAACGGCATAACCAAAATTATCTACGGAAAATCTCAGAAGATTAAAAAGTAAAGAAAGCTTGATTTTTCAGGCTTTCAACGTTTTGATAATGAGGTTTTTGTCGTTTAAACAACGGATTTCTTTCTGTGGGTTTTAGTCCTTTTTTGAATGCACTACATTCTAAATTACTTATCGTTAGATTACACTTTATAGTGTCTGGACGGAAACACATCAAAATTAAAAACATTTCTTTTTGCGATAGTTCCCTCTATTTTTAATCGCCTGATACTATGGCATCACCTCATAAAAATAAATTCAACTCTCATCAAAAATAATCTATTTTATAAAATTCGTCTGTTTCCGACCAACCACTATATAGCAATTGAATTTAGGGCATCCAGAGCTTATGTGATTTCTGTTTGAAGCATATTGAAAGTGCAGCTCAAACTTTAAAATTTGTCTCGCTTCAAGACCGCGGCTATTTTAGACCAACAATAGCAAAACCTCTCCACTCCATTTCAGTCTAGAATTTTCAGTGCATAAATACGCAATTAACTGGGATGAGGTCTTCACTGTTCATAATTGATTCCCTATCTTTGCACATAGAAAAATTGAATCGATGGAGAAAAAGCAATATACCGTTACCGCAGCATTACCTTATGCAAATGGGCCTTTACATCTTGGACACGTGGCAGGAGTTTATTTACCTGCTGATATTTTTGTGCGTTTCTTGCGACATAAAGAACACGATGTTGCTTTTATTAGTGGAAGTGATGAACATGGAGCTGCAATTACTTTACGTGCGAAAAAGGAAGGAATTACTCCTCAAGAAATCGTGGATAAATACCATAGGATAATTGGAGATGCTTTCAATAAATTCGACATTCAATTCGATATTTTTGACCGTACTACGACAGAGACACATAAGAAAACAGCACAAGATTTCTTTAAAGTGCTGAACGATAAAGGTGCATTTACTCAGAAAACTACTGAACAGTATTTTGATGAGGAACATGAGCAGTTTTTGGCGGATAGATATATTTTTGGAGAATGTCCAAAGTGTGGACATGCTGATGCTTACGGAGATCAATGTGAAAAATGTGGTAGCGCATTAAGTCCAACAGATTTGATTAACCCAGTTTCTACTTTAAGTGGAAAAACGCCAATTCTAAAAGAAACATCGCACTGGTTTTTGCCAATGGAGCGCCACGAAGATTGGTTAAGAGAATGGGTGAAAGAAGGGAAATTAGACGGTGTTGAACAACATGATCCTAAGAAATGGAGAAATCAGGTGAACGGACAATGTTTGTCTTGGATTGATGGAGGATTACACCCTCGTGCCATGACCAGAGATTTAGATTGGGGAATTCCTGTTCCCGTGGAAGGAGCCGATGGAAAAGTACTTTACGTATGGTTAGATGCGCCAATTGGCTATATATCTGCAACCAAAGACTGGGCGAAAGCCAACAATAAAGATTGGAAAGATTACTGGACAGGCGACCGTAAATTGGTACACTTTATAGGAAAAGACAACATTGTTTTCCATGCAATCATTTTCCCGATTTTACTGAAAGAGCACGGCGAATTTATATTGCCAGATAATGTTCCAGCATCAGAATTTTTGAACTTAGAAGGAGCTAAATTCTCTACTTCAAGAAATTGGGCGGTTTGGTTACACGAATATTTAGAAAGACATCCGGATAAAGTGGATGAATTAAAATATACTTTGACTTCAATTGCACCAGAAAGCAAAGACAGTGAATTTACTTGGTTGGACTTCCAATCGCGTGTAAATAATGAATTAGCGGATGTGCTTGGAAACTTCGTGAACCGTGCTTTAGTTTTGAATAACAAATACTACGATGGAGCTGTTCCAGCATTGGGCGAATTAACAGCAGAAGATCAAAAAGTAATTGATGCAATTAAGGAGATTCCAGCGAAAGTAGAAGAATTACTTTACAACTATAAAATTAGAGAAGCCCAAAGTGAAGTAATGGGCTTGGCAAGAATTGGAAACCGTTATTTAGCGGAAACTGAGCCATGGAAAGTTGTGAAAACTGATCCAAAACGTGTGGAAACGATCATGCACATTGCGTTGCAGATTACAGCCAACTTAGCGATATTATTTGATCCATTTATTCCAGCTACTTCAGCGAAAATTAGAAACTTCCTGAACATGGAAACTTTTAATTGGTCACAAGCAGGTTCAATTGATTTATTACCAGTTGGAACAATCACAAACAAACCATCAATTCTATTCCAAAAGATAGATGATGAATTTGTGGAAAACGAAAAAGCAATTTTAATCGCTTCACAAAAAGAAAACGAATCTGAAAAGGAAACAGAAGTTGAGGAAGTAGAAAAACCTACAGCACCACAAAAAGAAGACATCGTTTTTGATGATTTCTTAAAAATGGACATTCGCGTAGGAAAAATTCTTTCTGCCAAAAAAGTAAAGAAAGCCGATAAATTATTGGAATTGCTTGTTGATACTGGACTTGACCAAAGAACAATTGTTTCTGGAATTGCAGAACAATTCGAAATTGATGAAATCGTTGGGAAAAAAGTTTCTGTTTTAATGAATTTACCTCCAAGAAAATTACGTGGAGTAGTTTCTAATGGAATGATTTTGATGGCAGAAGATAAGAAAGGGAACTTGAATTTTATTGCACCGCGTGAGGATATGGAAGTCGGAGCTGAAATACGATGATTTTTGTTTAGAAATTCCATTACCTGCGTTGCAATTGTTTTGGAAAGCAGTTCTATCGGCAAGCTCAGGACAACGCTTGTTACTGAAAATTCGAATTTAAAAATTGGGTTAGCTCATAATTATTTAGGGGAATTGATTATTGGAAAGAATGGTCAGTCTAACAATCAAATAAATGTTGAGCAGTTGAATAAAGGGATTTATGTGATACGCATGGCTGGAAAAAGCGGAAGTTATTTTACAGGAAAGTTTGTTAAAGAATAGGTGGGTTTTTAACGGGTTTCTTCGTAAGAGGTTGATTGTATGGGGTTTTACCTGTATTTTGTTGGTTAACTGATATAGTAGTTATAAATTAGCCTAAATTAAAAAATCTATTGCTATGAAAAACCTACTGTTCTTATTCGTCTTATTTGCTTTTTATGGTGATGTCTTTATTTGCTTTTATTCAAACGCTCAAAATCCAGTAAGTCTTGATAGCACATTTGGAGTTAGTGGTAAAACGGTAACTACTATCAACCCAGATGGTCATATTAGGAATAAGTTACATACTCTACGACAAACGGATGGTAAGTTTGTTGGGGCTTCAACTTTTGGGGGATATCCCGTTCTTACACGCTATGATGTAAATGGTAATTTAGATTCTACTTGGGGGTTAAATGGTATTTCAGAGGTCTACGATACAATAGATAACAATCTTATTTTTGGTATAACAGAGTTAGATAATGGCCAAATATTACTTGCTGGAGTAAGGGACTACAATATTGGAAATGGAGAACCAGATAACTACGTAATAAAATTTAAGACTGATGGTTCGGTAGACTCCACTTTTGGTGTAAATGGTATTGTTCATCATACACAATTAAATCCTGGCAACTTTTCATTAAGATCATTTATGGTAATGGATAGCAGTATTTACCTCACAGGAACAATAGTTAATCCACAAGCACATGGAGTTATTTCTTTTGACTTACAAACAGGAAATCTCAATTCAGGATTTGGAACCAATGGCTTTATGCAAATAAACCTGAACGGGTATTTTGGTGGTAATTTTCATTGTGAATTGTACAATAATAAAATACGTGCATATTTTAGTACACGCTTTTATCAATTAACGTCAGATTTCGAAGTGGATACTAGCAGCACTTTTGGTAATAATGGTTTCATAGAACTGCCATGTGGTCTTGGAATTGCTGCAAATACTGGCTTTGCTCATGGCCCCGATGGCTTTAGCTCAATTATTCACAGAAGGACAGAACTGCTAAATGATGGTTCTTTTTTAGTAGCAGGAATTGGATACAGTTGTCCAGCGATGAACAAAAAAGGCATGGTTGTAAAGTATTCATCTGATGGAAGTATAGATTCAAGCTTTGCAAATAACGGTTCCTTTGTTGTTGATTTTAGAAGAGACTCATCGGAAAGTAACTATATTAACTCTGTGAAGATGATTGACGACAATTATTTTCTTGTAAGCGGAGGTGTTTATCAGAATACATTTGAACCAAGTACCGGAAAGGTTTCTAAAAGATTTGCCTTGGCATTGTTTGATGACAATGGAAACCCCGTAAGTTCGTTTGGTAATTTGGGCCATGTTTATAGAGAAAGTTATTTTCATTCCTCAGACAGTTTAGATTGGTTAGCGAATAGTTTCATTCAACAGGACGGAAAGGTGGTCTTAATGGGTTTTACGCCTCATTATGACCCTTATGATTTCCAAACGAATGGAACAGGATTTGGAGCAATTGACAACATAAGCATTAATCTAAGCCGTTACACCATCCAAGGAATTAGCGAAGGAGGTGGTGTTGGTGTAAACCAAGAAACCAAAAATAATTTCACCATTTACCCCAATCCTACAAATTCAATTCTGAATATTCAGTCAGATAAGGTAATTCAAAAAGTTTCCATTTATAATTATTTAGGAGAATTGGTCATTCAAGAAAATGGTCAAGCGATAAATCAAATAAATGTTGAGCAGTTGAATAAAGGCATTTATGTGATTCGCATGACTGGAAAAGAGGGGAATGTTTTTAATGGAAAGTTTGTGAAGGAGTAGAGGGGGATAAGTTTGCTAACTACCAAGAGGTACGTTAAACAAATGAAGTAAACATTTTGAAAAAACGTAAAGACACCTTTCTTCCACTTCTTTTTCTCTGCGTATCTCCGCCCCTCATGCTTAACACATTCAGCAAGCTCAGTGCAGCGCTCTGCGTCATTCTTTTCATTTTTTCTTGAAAGCAGTAGCAATAATTCCTTCTTTTAATCCAGATGGAGAGAAATAACAAGATGTAGCGCCAATTTGGTCTAGAATCCACTTGGTTTTGAAAGCCGCAATGTTAATCATCTCTTTGCGGTAATCTATGATCCAAAAGTTTTCATCTCGCTCTGCTCTTGTGGAATAAATGAGCTCATTCAAAACTTGATTTAATTCTTTCATAGGTAGCAAATGAGTTGTGTTTCTGTCATAAGTTGAAGTTTTGAAAATCAAATTATAGAAAGTTTCAAAACTCCCCGCAGCACCAATTAAACAGTCGGCAGAAAGTCCTTCGAAATAGCTTTTAGATTGAAAGTCTAAGAATACTTTAATGCGCTTAAGATCTTCGTTTGTCAGTGGATCTGAAAGATCAAATAATTGAGTGATTCTCGAAATCCCTATATTAAAACTATTTTGTTCCTCTACAGTGCTTCCTTTTGTTGTGGTAAACTCTGTGCTTCCGCCTCCAATATCCATAATACAAGAAGAAGATTCTACAAAAGGATGAATATTATTTACGCCTTCATAAACCAGTTCAGCTTCTTGATTTCCATTGATTAATTCAATTTTCAGGCCGTGTAATTCTTCAATTCTATCAAGAAACTCTTTCGCGTTTTTAGCATCACGAAGTGCAGAAGTTCCAAATCCTCGAATTCTGTCAGGATAAACATCATACATGCGACAAGTTTCAACAAAATGATCAATTGAAAAATAGGCGCGCTCCATTGCTTCTGGAGTAATAATGTTCGAATTTATTCCACCTTCACCCAAATTCACGAAAGACTTGTCGGTGATTAAGATTTCCATGTTGCCTTCTATGACTTCGAAAACGATAAGTCCAAAGGTGTTTGTTCCTAAATCAATGACGGCTCCTCTCATAAGTTATTTTTTAGTCCATTTGATTAGCATTCTTAGTTTTAGTCTGTGGTTAAAGCGAAGAATTCCGTTTTTGTAAATTCGACCAGCAATCATCAACATGAAAATTGCCGAAATAAAAAGAACGATCAATGACAAAAACAGTTGCCAAGTACTTCCGTCTTCAAATCCATTCGACAGATTAACCATCATCACCATTGGAGAAGTAAAAGGAATGAATCCGAGCCATGAGCTCAAAGTGGTAGAGGGATAATAAACTACGTAATACCCAGACAAAACAGAAACGAATAAAAGCAATGTTAATGGAATTATAAATTGTTGTCCGTCAGATTCTGAACCCATTGAAGCGCCAATCATAGCGAAAAATGAACCGTAAAATAAGTAGCCACCAATAAAGAATAAAGCGAAGAAAACCAACATGTTCAAATATTGGATTTGTTTGTAAATTAACTCTACAAAAGGACTTTGGTTGGATAGTTCTTGACTGAAATCTGTTTTTGATACTTCATCGGCTACAAAACCTGGACTAAACATATCAGGAAATAATGTTAATCGAAATAAATATAATCCTGTCCCGATTATGATTACCCAAGCGGTAAATTGCACCAAGGCCGAAAAACCAACACCTAAAACTTTTCCTGTGAGCAACTGCCTTGGGTTTACGCTTGACAATAAAACTTCAACTATTCTATTTGATTTTTCTCTAGATACACTTCTCAGAATTGTCATTCCAAACATGAAAACAAAGAGAATGATGAGTCCGCCAAAGCTAAAGCCAACCCAACTGGCTGTTGTAGATTTCTCGTTTTTAGGATCATAAACATCTTTTAAACTAAAGTTTAATGCTTGTTTTATTTCTCTGAATTTAGAGACAGATAAATCAGTAAATTGATCCACCATTATTTCTTCCATTCGGCGCTCAACTAAATACCGAATTTTACGCTGAATATTTTCTGGTGGCCGCTCTCTATAGGAAATGATTACATTTTTATTACTGACGATTTTCTCGTTAATCCAAACTGAAATGTCATAGCTTTGATATTTTTCTTGGTAGGCAAATTCGTCATAATCTACAAATGTATTAATGAAGTCAAATTGCAGGTTTTTTGGTGGATTTGAAGTCAATTTACTATCAAAAATCTCTTTTTTGTCCATTAAAAGGATTTTCCATTCCTTATTTGTGGATGTCGTTGTGGAAAGAAATAAATAGATTAATCCTAAAACGGCTAGCGGACCCAAGATCATCAGCCATTTAAAAGACCGATTTTGGAATCGCTCTGCAATTTCTCTTTTCGCTATTAAAATTACTTTATTCACTGACGATTTCGTTTTGAGCGTTAATAGATTTTACGAAAACATTTTCCATGCTGGGCAGCACTTCTTCAATTCCAGTGATGCTGATGTGATCAATTACGGTGTTGAGTAAGTCATTTATTTTGTTGCCCTGACGCATTTTTAAGTAAATGGTAAATGCATCATCGCCATGAATTTCCTTGTCAATTATTTCATATCCTGCCCAAAGCGCATTGGCAAAAGCAATCATATTGCCAACAAAAGAGATTTTGTAAATTCCTTCTTTAAATTGATGACGTAGCTCGTGCACCGTACCTTCCAAAACCTTATGTCCTTCATTAATCAAAATGGCTCGGTCACAGATTTCTTCTACATTATTCATGTTGTGTGTAGAAATGATTATCGATTTCCCCTGCTTTTTGAAATTCAGTAATTCTTTTCTTATCAATTCGATATTGATCGGGTCGAAACCACTAAATGGTTCGTCAAGAATAAGCACTTCAGGATCGTGCAGAACGGTGCAAATGAATTGAACTTTTTGCGCCATTCCTTTCGATAATTCTTCAATTCTTTTCTTTTTCCAAGCCTGAATTCCAAACCTCTTGAGCCAATATTCCATTTGGGTTTTGGCCTCGGTAGAAGACAACCCCCTCAGTTTTCCGAGGTAAATAATTTGTTTTTCAACCGACATAGATTGATACAAACCACGCTCTTCTGGGAGATAACCTATGTTGATTAAATGCTTTTCTTTAAGCAGCTTCCCATCATAAGTGACATGCCCTTTATCCGCTGAAATAATGTGATTAATAATTCGCATTAATGTTGTTTTACCCGCGCCATTTGGACCCAGTAATCCAAGGATTTCCCCTTTTTCCAGAGAAAATGAAATATCGTGTAAAATCGTTTGTCGATTAAAATACTTCGATATGTTTTCTACACTAATCATGAATCAATTACGAATTGTCAATTACGAATTATGTTTGCATTAATTATTAGTTGGCTCTAGTTCGAAAGCATTCAATAACTTGATTTGGTTTCGATACAATAAAAGTAGGTCGTCGTTTTCCAATTTCTTCAGCAGTCTTGAAATTACCACTCTTGAAGTCGCTAAATCTTTTGCAATTTCCTCGTGTGACAAGTTCAATAACTTCGATCCCGTATGTTTAGCTTTTTGTTGCAAATAGTATTTCAGTCTTTCATCTAGTTTTTGAAAAGCAACCTGATCAATAGTATTCAGCATTTCGTTGAAACGATCACGAATAGTTCCCATCACGAAGCTTTTCCAAGTCGAGTATTTCATCAACCATTCATCCATCACAGTAATAGGAACGGTTAGCATCACTACATCATCTTCTGCAACGGCTTTTATTTCGCTCGGAAATTGTTCCATACAACAAGTGAAAGTCATTGCGCAACTTTCTTTTGCATTGACATAATAGAGAAGAATTTCTCTTCCTTGATCATCCATTCGTGAGACTTTTACTGTACCAGAAGCAATAATGGGCATGCTTCTCACGATTTGACCATAATCTAAAATCACATCTCCAGCTTTTACTGAGACTTCCTTAGCGATACTTTCAAACTCTTCTAAAAGTTTTGGTTCGAAAGTATATTTAAATTTTTCAAGAATTTCCATGTCTCAAAAATAAACGAAATTTAGACATCTCTGACATCATTTCAAGACCCTTTTTACGAATATTCGTTGAGATGTCATTACAAATCACGATATTTGCAAAATAAATTAAAGATTATTGCGATGATTACCACACTGAATGATTTTATCTTAGACCGTCAAAAGGATTTTGCTTATGCAACTGGAGAGCTTACAAGCTTGTTGAATGATATAGCTGTTGCTTCAAAAATTGTAAATCGAGATGTAAATAGAGCGGGGCTTGTTGATATTTTGGGTGCTAAAGGCGAAACAAATGTTCAAGGAGAAGAGCAGCAAAAGTTGGATGTAATTGCAGACGAGGCTTTTATTAGGGCATTCAAAACTGGAGGTGAAGTGTGTGGTATTGCATCAGAAGAAAACGACGATTTCGTTGCTTTCGATGATGAAACAGCAATGAATGGTAAATATGTTGTGTTATTTGATCCATTAGATGGTTCTTCAAATATCGATGTAAACGTTTCAATTGGAACAATATTCTCAATTTATAGAAGAATATCAAAGCCAGGAACACCAGCTGTTTTAGAAGATTTCTTACAAAAAGGAGCTGATCAAGTTGCTGCAGGATATGTGTTATTCGGTTCTTCAACCATGTTGGTTTACTCAACAGGAAATGGAGTGAATGGATTTACATTAGATCCTTCAATAGGAGAGTTCTGTTTGTCGCATCCAGATATTAAATCTCCTGAAACAGGAAGGATTTACTCAATCAACGAAGGAAATCTTGACCGCTGTGATCCAGGATTAAAAGAATATGCAGAATATTGTCGTGAAGATGATCCATCAACAGGAAGGCCTTATTCAGGAAGATATATTGGTTCGTTGGTAGCCGATTTCCACCGTAATTTATTGAAAGGAGGGATTTATGTTTACCCAACAACAAACAATTGTCCAGAAGGTCGATTGAGACTGCTTTATGAATGTAATCCATTGGCATTTATCGCTGAACAAGCAGGAGGAATCGCAACAGACGGTCACCAAAGAATTTTGGATATTGAGCCTAAAGAATTACACGAAAGATGTGGTTATTATGTGGGTTCTACAACGATGGTGGAAAAGGCGATGAGTATGTTGAAGCATAAGGAGGCTTTTATTAATGTTTAATTATTAACGGCGTATTGAATGTTGTTGGTGGCTTCTGTTCTTGTCGAAAAAGCTTCAACTTATCTCAGTAAAATCACCGATGTTGATTCATGGTTGAATGATGTAAAAGCGGAAGGAACGGTTAAAATATTAAAGTGTTAATTTGGTCTCGAATAATATCTTATTCGTTATTTAGTTTCAAAATTTCTTCGATGATATTGTCGGCTATTCGAAAATCCGTCAGCAACAATTTATCAATCAAAGGTTTTACCTCGGTGATATGCGACATTTGCTTTGCCTTGTGGATGACTCCCAATGTTCCAGTGATTTTAAACTTTAATTGAGTTGCTAATTTTCGAGCTTTTAAGTCGTCCAGTAATAATAATACATCTTTATATTCAGCGGCCAATGCAATTGCACTAGCTTCGCCATAATCAAGCTGAGTTTCAAGAAAGTCTTGGTATTTTTTATCTCCAACTGATTGAATTTTTATCCAGCTCGGTAGATGATCTCCAAACTCTTCTGCAATTTCAGGTGTGGTAATCAGTTCCCCATATACTTTTTGCAAAAGACTAAAATGATTAATCTTATGGAAAAGTATCAATGTGCTAGTATCTGAGATAACAACTTTAGGCATTTTCTATGTCTGAATGTAAGTCAGAAATTGATTTACTGAAAACCGAAACTCCATGTTTTCCTAACATCTCAATAAAAGCTCTTTTAGATAATCCAACAATTTGAGCTGCTTGTCCCGCCGAAAGTTTTGCATCCTCATACAATTTTGCAGCAATTATCATTGAAAAATCGTAATCTTCCAAATCAATATTGTCCGGTATATTTAATTGAATTGTTCTCATAATAACATCTTTTATCAAAAATACAAAATCAAAATATCAATACTCAATATAATCTGTCTTAATATTTGATTGAAGGTGATTTTAGAATAGCTTTCATTCCATCATTTCCCTACCTTTGTCACTTCAAAAAGTAAATAATCATGAAAAAAATATATCATCTTTCTTCGTGTAACACAAACCAACGTATTCTAAAAGAATTGGAATTGGGTGATGATGTTGAATTACAAGACATCAAGAAAGAAAATATCGACGAAAAAACATTGGATTTCATCATGGAAAAAGTGGGTTCATACGAAGCTTTGTTTTCTAAAAGAGCGATGAAATACCGTTCGATGGGATTGAATGAAATGGAACTTTCTGAGGATGACTTCAAAAAATATATGTTAGAGGAATATACTTTCTTGAAAAGACCATTTATCATTTTTGACGATGAGGTTTTTATCGGAAATGCGAAGAAAACTGTTGAAGCAGCCAAAAAATCTTATCACGGGAGTTAATACCTTATGAATAAAGTAATCCTTGCGCATTTCGCGCTTTTCGCTCTTAACGCAATTTATGGTGCCAATCATTTATTAGCCAAAGGAGTTACCCCAGATTATTTAGGTCCCAATGGATTTATCTTGCTACGTGGTGGAATTACAACTGTACTTTTTCTGATTATCTTTTTTGGTTTTATTCGTGAAAAAGTAGACAAAAAGGATTTACCCCGCTTAGCCATTACTGGACTTTTTGGAGTCTGTTTGAATCAACTATTTTTCTTTAATGGATTAGCATTGACTTCTCCCATGAATGTTGGAATTATCATGACTTCAACTCCGATTTTAGTCGTTATTCTGTCCTATTTTATTCTCAAAGAAAAGATTACAAAACTCAAAGCACTTGGAGTCTTTGTTGGAGCGATAGGAGCAATTGCTTTAACTACAATTGGTCAAGAACCTGAGTTTGATTCTCCATTGGGAGATTTATATATTTTCATAAATGCGCTTTCTTTTGGGTTGTATTTGGTGTTGGTGAAACCGCTGATGAGCAAGTACAAACCTTTGACGGTAATTACCTACAACTTCATTTTTGGATTTATTTTCATCATGATGTATCCACCAGTTTGGACGGAAGTAGCTGTTGCAGAATTCAATATATTCCCGATAGATGTTTGGTTAAAAACTGCGTATATTATCATTGGAGCTACGTTTTTCACCTATTTGTTAAACACTTTTGCCCTAAAACACGTTACCCCGAGTGTCAGCGGAAGTTACATTTATACCCAACCTGTTTTAGTAATGTTCTTTACATTTTTATTCGCCTATATTGGTTGGACAGAAAACTTTATAGGAGCAATAAGTTTAGAAAAGATTCTCTTTATGCTGATGATTTTTGCTGGAGTTTTTATGATTTCGAGGTCGAGTTATCGAGAAAGGAAATTAAAAATGAAGAATGAAAAGTGAAAAATTGGTTCGGTGGGAAGTAGTAATCTGATGAAAGGTGCCTATCAATATTTTATAAAGTAATGAAATTATTTAAGATGTATTACCTAGCAAATGGTTTGCGCTGTAATGGAACGCTGATGACACGGATGCTTTGGGCTTACGCAGCAGAACTGCAAGCAACGCGGATGGTCACGGATTTCTTGCTTCATGAATCCTAAATATTCTCACATCTTGAGATATAATTATATATCATATTTAATAAAACCGTCTTTTTTAGGAAGTATTGAATTCCACAAAAAGTTTGGATTTAAAGAGGTCGAGACTTTTAAAGAAGCAGGTTTTAAGTTTGACAAATGATTGGATTTGCTGTTTCTACAGCTTTTGTTGAAATGGAAGTTAACCTTTATTGACGCAGAAAGACATTCTTAATCGCTGATGAAATATGAATTTAGTGTGATTTGTATGGTTGTAATCCATTTTTTAAGATAATTATTTATTTTTTTAGGGTTGTAACCATAAAAACTTATAATATTTATTTCTTTTTGTGGTTATGTATATATTTTTATCGTATTTTTATACTTTTAAATATATTAACTATTAACTTCATGATTTTAAGACCAATATACACGGCGTACATCAATGACTTTATCGACAAGCCACAGGTAAAAATTATTACTGGAATTAGAAGGTCAGGTAAGTCTACAGTCTTAAAATTGTTAAAGGAAGAGCTACTTGCAAGACAGGTTGAAGATGCACAAATTATCTACATCAATTTTGAAAGTTTTAATTTTTCTCAATTGTTTGATGCACTGAGTCTCTATAATTATATCCAAGAAAAAATCACATCCAAAAAACGATATTATTTACTCTTAGATGAAATTCAAGAGGTAGAAAGTTGGGAAAAGGCAATTAATTCTTTTTTAGTTGATTTTGATGTAGATGTTTATTTGACTGGTTCTAATTCGCATTTGCTTTCATCGGAATTGGCCACTTATTTGGCTGGAAGATATGTTGAAATTCCTATTTATACATTGTCGTTTAAAGAGTTTCTAACTTTTAGAACTCATTATTTTAATGAAAGTAAATCTGCAAAAGAGTCTTTCTTGCAGTACTTGCGCTACGGTGGATTTCCAGTTATTCACACGATGGATTATACACGTGAATCAGCATATAAAGTGGTGTATGATATTTATTCCTCTGTTATTTTACGTGACACCATCCAACGCTATAAAATCCGTGATGTCGAATTATTAGAGCGGGTTATAAAATTTGCTTTTGACAATATTGGGAATACTTTTTCAGGAAAAAATGTAGCAGATTATTTTAAAAGTCAACAGCGTAAAATGGACATCAATACGGTTTACAATTACCTCAATGCATTGGAGGGAGCATTTATTCTTCACCGCGTTTCACGTTACGATATTAATGGAAAAGAAATTCTAAAAACCCAAGAGAAATTCTTTGTGAGTGATGTTTCATTGATATATGCTACAATGGGATACAAAGACCAGATGATTTCAGGAATATTGGAAAATATTGTGTTTTTGGAATTGAAAAGAAGAGGATATAAAGTTTATGTGGGAAAACTAGCCCAAACAGAAATCGATTTTGTCGCTGAGAAACAAGGAGAAAAAATTTATGTGCAAGTTTGTTATAAGTTGGAAAATGAACAAACTGTAGAACGAGAATTTGGAAACTTATTAGCAATCAAAGACCAATATCCTAAATATGTTGTGTCAATGGATGATTTCTGGGAAGAATCTGTGGAGGGAGTTAAGCATTTGCATGTGAGTGATTTTTTGAGCATGGATTGGGGTTAATTATTTGGGGTTTGAGGCTTTTTTGCTTTGATAATTTTGTTAAGTTTGAGTAGAAATATGTAGATAATTAAAATCAAAAACATATGAAAATGATTAAATCACTTTTACTCCTGTCCATTTTTATTTTTTGTGCCCAGTCTCAAGCTATCACGCAGTCAGAAAAGAGTAATTATATTGATTATTACAACTTCGTAAATGAGGCCGAATACAATTTTTACGAAATGGACTATCCTAAATCGGTTGATTTGTTTGAAAAAGCATTTAAAATTGTTGACATTCGAAAACCTGATCACCATTATAATTATTGCAGAGCTTTGTGGGAGGTGGATAAAACAAAGAAATCAATAAAAGAGTTAAATAAATCAGCTTATTCAAATTACTTTTTGGCCGATACTACCTATTTCGAAGGGATGACTTTAGATACTCGAAATAGAATTGTAAAAATCATGGAAGAGAATGAGAAAGAAGTGATGCTAAACTGGAAACATACCGATTTTATAGATTCATTGACTTATCATGATCAAAGAATTAGAAAGTTGATTTCAGACTCAATTCAACCTTATTATTCATTACGTGAGAATGATACTTTGTTAGAGTATCACTATAAACTTATGAGAGCGCAAGATATTAAAAATGGAATTGCGCTAATTGAATATTCTAAAAAGCACGGTTTTCCGGCTGGTGTAAATGGGGCTTGGGATCAATCCATTTCCAGAGTAGTTTTACATTTAGGTCGTGATTGGATAATTGAGAATTACTATTATCTTATGGGTGAATTGAAAAAAGGAAACATCGAGCCTGTTGCGTTGACCAGGGCAATTGACCGCTATTTTGTTAATGAGACAAGTTGCAATGAGATTGTCAGTCCATACAATAGTTATTTTGGTAAAAATTTTAATGATCCCTTTTTGTTATTTATGAATTGTAAATCAATGGGGTTATCACCTTATTATGGGTATAATTGGCGATTATATCCGAAAGGATGGCGCCCATATCCAACAGAACAAGATGAAATCTATCGTGCAAATAAAGAGATATATAACACCACATTTTGAATTTATATGACTACGACTTATGAGCCTACTGAGTGTTTTATGCTTTTACAGTTGACGATTTAAGAATTTAAATTTTGAAAGATTTGTATTTAGAAACAACTTGGATTTGAAAATAAATGATTAATTTCAGTAGAGAGTATATGAATTGGAAAAGCATAGAGGTTTGTGTAAAATCATTAATTTCAATTTAAAACAAATGAAGAAAATTTTATCAGTTATTCTATTCGCAACCTTTTTGATGACTAATGTCAATGCGCAAAAGGAGATTTCCATTCCAGGGGAATTAAATAACAATTCTATATATGTTAATGCAGGTTATTTATTCGTTTATGCAACCCTAAATGTGAATTATGAGCGTATAATAAAACAGCATATATGGAATAAAAATATTTCGTCTTTTGGAAGAGTTGGAGTTGGGGTTTTCGAAAACTGGGGTGGTGATGGAGGTTATACAATGGTTCAAATAGGACTGCTAACAGGTGAGAATAATCATCACCTTGAAATAAGTGCTGGCTTTAGTTTAGATGTTCCAAGGATTGGCTGGAGTGATGAACCTTTAGGTCATCCTTTTGCAGGAAATATTGGTTGGAGATTTCAAAAACCGGACAAAAATTTAATTATTAGGTCAGGATTTGGTGTTCCAGAAGGAATTTATTTTGGAATAGGTGTTTCTTTTTAATTTCAAATCTCACACAGTTAATTCACAAACCCCTCCAAAAATCCATTTTTATAAGCCCTTCCAATTGGAATCACCTTCTTATTCTCCAGGAAAATTTGATTTCCTGAAACCTTTATTACTTTTTCTGTATTGACGATGTAAGATTTGTGGACTCTGCTGAATTGTTGTGTTGGTAGAGATTGTTCCCAAAAACGTAGCGTCTCTGATGAAAGGTGTTTGTTGTTTTCTAAATGAATTTCTGTGTAATCGGCGTCAGACATAATATAAACGATGTCGTCTATTTTAACACGAATATGATCAAATCCACTTTTAATGAAAATATCTTTTTTATTGTTTTCAGGGTCTTCATTTGGTGTTGAATTTGAGTCTTCGTTGTCGCTTAAATTAACTTTCGAAACAGCTTGAACAAATCGTTGAAAGGAGAAAGGTTTGAGGAGATAATCTACGACATTTAATTCATATCCTTCCAATGCAAATTCGGAAAATGCTGTGGTGAAAATCACTTGTGGTGGATTGTTTAATGACTTTAAAAAGTCAATTCCCGATAATTTTGGAAGGTGAATATCCAAGAACATTAAATCAATTTCATTGGATTTTAGAAACTCAATCGCTTCTAAAGCATTGGTGAAAACGGCTTCTAATTGCAGTGATTCAAAGTCTAAAATGTATTTTTTTAGAATTCGCTGTGCTGGTAATTGATCTTCAATGATTATGCACTTCATTTTGAGGTCGTTTTATTTAAATCAATCGTTAAATCAACTAAAAAACACTCATTATCAATTGTTTCAATTTTCAAATCATGGGCATTTGGATAAAGCAATTCTAACCTTTTTTGAACATTCTCTAATCCGATTCCGCCATCTAAACTAATAATATTACTTTGATTTCGATAGGTGTTCTTGCATTTGAATTTCAATGTTCCGTTCTCCAACTCTTCCAATACAATATCAATTTCTATCTTATCACTTTGACTTGAAGAGCTGTGTTTAAATGCATTTTCAATGAAAACAATCAAAATTAACGGAGCGATGCATTTTGTATTCGAAATGTTATTCGTTTTAAAAGTTACTTTTCCTCTGTCTTCGATTTGGAGTTCACTCAAACTGATGTAGCTTTTTATCTGCTTAATTTCATTTTCTAATGAAACAAAGTCGGCTTTGCAATCATAAAGCATGTACCTCAAAACAGCTGATAATTCCAAGATTATTTCAGGAGTTTTTGGTGACTGTTCAACCGCATAAGCATATAAATTATTCAAGTTATTGAAAAGGAAATGCGGATTGATTTGAGATTTTAAAAATTGTAATTCACTTTCTTTGGCAGAGCTTTTTAGTTCCTCCATTTTCTTCCGGTTCGTAAGTGCATCCCAAGCAAATTTGAAACCTACCAACACTGTTAATGTGGGCATCGTTCCCATTAAATTATGGAAGATTCCTAGGAATTTTCTTCCACGTGTATCTGGGTAGTAAATTTGTTCTAAAACCGCTTCTTCTATGAAAATAATGATCCCAATTAACACCAAAGAATAGAGTATAAATCCGATGTGCTTGCCTTTGTAAAGATACTTTGGAAGCAAAACATAATTGATAATTAGTGCGGGAATCGCATAGTTGAGATAAAAATAGATTTTGAATAATTCAATTTCCGGATGACGCCTGTCGAATGCAAAAAAGACGAAGACAATAACATTCAAAACAATTTGAAAAATTATCTCTTTTAGGCTTATCTTTTTAAATCCTGACTTAATCATGAGGGTAAAAATAAGAAATTGAAAGTTTAGTTGATTGGATTTTAGGTAAACGACGTTTTCTAAACCTCAAACGACAGATTTTTGTCTTTCCACGAAATAGAACAATTTTATTATCACTACATTTTGACTTTCACAGGTTTCGATATGTCGTTTATCGAGTTTGATTTTTTATCTCGTTTTTAAATCCTTTGATTTGTGGAGATTTAAGAATTCAAAAAGTAAAATTATGTTTAAAAACAACACACAATTAAAAGACATTGGATTATTAATTTTGAGAGTTTCTCTAGGTTTGGGAATGCTTTTAGGACATGGTTTATCGAAATGGTCTAAACTAATCGAAGGGGGAGAAATTCAATTTGCAGATCCTTTTGGTGTTGGAATGACCGCTTCTCTTGTGCTCGCTGTTTTTGCTGAAGTATTCTGTTCAGCCTTACTTGTGTTTGGGTTATTAACCCGTTTAACTTTAATTCCCTTGATTGTTACCATGGCAGTAGCTGTTTTCTATATTCATTTTTCTGAAGGCTTCGCAGGGTTTGAAAGAGCATTTCTATACTTGATGGGATACATTACATTGTTTGTTGCTGGACCTGGAAAATACGCAGTGGATTCATTGGTTAATTTAAAATTTAAAAAATGAGAAATTTAATAAAATATACAGCATTACTTGTCTTCACTTTGATGTTTGTTGGAGTTTCTATTTCCCAAGAAAAGGAAATAACTATTTCAGGAACATTAATCGAAAAAGCTACAAGTCAGCCCATTCCTTATGCCACAATTGTGGTGAAAGATTTAGATACTTCGAATGTATTTGTAGGAACGACAACCAGTGACAAAGGAGAGTTCAGTTTAACGACCAAAGAAAAAGATTTTCTCGTTGAAATTAGCTTTATGGGTTATTCAACACAAGTAATTTCAGATTTCAAAATTGAAAATGCTTTGCTTGATTTAGGAACAATAGAACTTGAATCTGAAAGTCAAAATTTGGAAGAAGTGGAGATTAGAGGTGAAGTTTCTAAAACTGTTTTTAAGCTAGATAAACGTGTTTTCAACGTTGGAAAAGATTTGAGCAGTACTGGAATGAGCGGACTTGAAGTGTTGAATAATGTTCCTTCCGTAAATGTAGGAATTGATGGCGATATTACTTTGAGAGGTGGAGCCGGAGTTCAAATTTTAATTAATGGAAAACCTTCTGTTTTAGCCGATGAATCGAGCAATGCTTTGGGAACAATTACCGCTGATATGATAGAAAGTGTTGAGGTAATTACAAATGCCTCTGCCAAATATGAAGCTTCTGGAACTGCCGGAATTTTGAATATTATCTTGAAAAAAGAGGAGAAAAAAGGATGGAACGGTTCAATTACTGCTAATACGGGATATCCATATAGTCATAGCGTTGGTTTGAGTTTAAATAGAAGAACAGAAAAGTTTAATTTGTTTACTCAAATGGGCGGTGGATATCGTTCCATGCCTAGGATTTCCGAAACACGTAATTTTAATAAAGTAACAGGTGAAACCATCTCAAGCGAAGGTGAAAACTTCCGAAATGAAACATTTTTTAATATTACACTGGGAACGGATTATCACATCAACGACTATAATGTGCTGACTTTATCTGGGAATTTTGCTTATGAAATTGAAGACCAGCCATCGGAAACTAATTTCAAATATTTAGATGCAAATGGAGATTTAATTTCAAGCTGGACAAGGAATGAAGTTACGGATGCGATAAATCCAAAATGGCAATATGATTTGAATTATAGGAAACAATTCAAGAATAATAAAGACCACACACTTCAAGTTTCAGGATTGGGAAGCTTCTTTGGGAAAGATCAATCTTCTCAATTTACTTCTAGAACAATTTCAGGATTAGAAGAAAATAGAGATCAAAAAACAGCAACAAATTTCAATAAAGTTGACTATACGTTTAAAGCGGATTATATGAATCCAATTTCTAAAGAGTTTTCACTTGAAGCGGGATCGCAATATGAGATTAACAATGTTGGAAATGATTTTAAAGTAGAAGATTATACGAATGGTGAATACGTAATTGATCAAAGTCAGACCAACGATTTCGAATATATTCAGAAAGTGTTAGGAGTTTACACTACAGGAGCTTACGAAAAAGATAAATGGGGAGTAAAAGCAGGTTTAAGGGTGGAGAACACTGAATTAAATACTTTTTTAGTGAATACAAACGAAGAGAATAATCGAAATTTCACTGACTTCTTTCCGACCTTACATACTTCTTATAAAGTATCGGATAAAATATCATTTCAAGCCGGTTATTCAGGAAGAATTTACAGACCTCGTTTATGGGATTTGAATCCATTCTTTAACATAAGTAACAACTTTAATGTTCGTGCAGGAAATCCAAACTTACAGTCAGAATACACAGATTCTTATGAATTGACGAGTATTTATAGAATTGGAAAAGCATCTTTTAGCTCTAGTTTATATTACCAATACACAACAGATGTTATTGAGCGTGTTTCTACCATTGAAGACAACACCGTTTTCACGCGTCCTTACAATGTGGGTACAAATTCAAAGGTTGGTTTTGAAACAAATGGAAAATATATTCCAACAAAATGGCTAACGGTTAATGCCGATTTCAATTTCAATTTTTTCGATAGGAAAGGAGAGTTTGAAAATCAAAATTTCAATTTTTCTGGAAGTCAGTGGTCATTAAATCTTACTCCAAAGTTTAAGTTGCCGTATGACATCGATTTAGAATTAACAGGAAGATATCAATCAGGATATGAAACTGTGCAAGGAGAAGTTTCTGATTATGCAACTTTAGATTTCGGAATCAGAAAGAAAGTGCTCAAAGGAAAAATCATGTTGAATCTTTCTGTGAGAGATGTATTTGAATCTAGAATTAGAGAAAACTTCGTGAGTCAAGATACCTTTGATAATTACAGTTTTGGTCAAAGACAAAGACAAATTTCTTTTGGAATTAGTTATGGGTTTGGGAAAGGTGAAGCGATGAATTACACTGGTCGTCGACGATAATTTTTGTAAATAGAATAAGCACCATCTGCGTTGCTTGGTGTTTTGAAAGTAGTTCCTTTGACAAGCTCTGGACATCGCATTGACATTTGTCAACTCCTTGGATTCCAAAATCCGAAGCGCCTTGCTATTGGTCATCCTATTTCCAAAAGTAGGATTTTCAATTAGAATAAGGTTTTTCTGTATTATTGGATGTTTTGGAAGTAGTTGTCCCGATTTGTCGTCGGGACGCCTTGGATTTCAAAATTCGGAGCGCTTTGTTTTAGGTCGTCCTATTTCCAAAATAAAAAATGGGATTTGAGATTGTTGTTCTGCTTTCAGTAATTATTCTAACTTTATCATTAAGGTTGACAAACATCAATTGATGAGTAATAAGTTTAAAATAGGATACATTATTTTCATATTTACTTTATCAGCTCTTGTTGGCAGTCAGTTTTTTGTGAAAAATAAAATATTGAATGGACTCGACAATTTAAACTATGTAAAAGGGCAAATTGAGTATTATCAATCTAAACCAAGTCCAATAGATGAAACGGATGAGATCAGAAAGGTTTTACACATCAAATTAAAGAATTCAAGTAGAGTTTACAGAGATGGTTTTGCGTTATTGTCAGCCCTTGATAAAAACA
>NZ_QFRJ01000008.1 GCF_003143775.1 Brumimicrobium oceani
TTAGCCAACTTAATTTTCAAAAATTAGGAGCTGTTTTGTTTTGTGTAGTTTTCATGATTTATGGCTTTTATGAACTTAGAAAGGTAAGGGGTTGAAATAATTTAGTTGAGTTTGTGATGTTTTGGAGGTGGGATTGGTGAGGATTTTTGTTAGATTTGGGTAGAAATATAGGTGGGATATGCACAATTGCGTATAGCCACCTGTTGTAAACAATTTACGAAAACCGAGAAACTGAAATAAATAATGGCAAAATTTTTAAACACGACAGGTGTTTCATATCATTTAGAAGAACTAATAAAAACAACAAAAGACCGACTGATTTTGATTAGTCCATATCTTCAATTTCACAAAAGAGTAAAAGACCATTTGGAAAATCTAAACATTCAAAAAAGAGATATCCGAATTATTTACAGAGAGAATAAACTACAAGTTGAGGAAAGTAATTGGCTTGAAAGTCAAATCGGAATTAGAACAAGTCTGTGTAATTCCCTTCACGCAAAATGTTATCTGAACGAAAATGAGGCAATTGTAACTTCAATGAATTTATATTCATTCTCACAGCAGAATAATGACGAAATGGGAATTCACGTTACGAAAGAAAAAGACGCTGATTTGTATAATGATATTTATGACGAAGTTCAGAGATTATTAGCGATTAGTGAGGAAATAAGAGTTTCTGTCAAAAAAGTTGATAAGGAAATAGAAAAGAAAACTGAAAGCACAATAAAAAAAGTTCAGGAGAATAAAGACTATTCAAAATCTAAATTATTGACCACTAAAGAATTGTCAAAACTGACTGGATTGAGCAGTCGGAAAGTTAATAAATGGTTTACCGACAATAAACTGATGTATAAAAAGGAGGACGATTGGATAACAACAAAACGTGGAAAAGAAACTGGCGGAATTGAAAAAAATGGACAATATGGACAGTTTGTTGTTTGGCCAGAAGATATTGCTAAACATATAACCGAATAAAAACTGTTTAAATAACTAAGTATTCGGCGTGCCGATTACGCCCTACGGTTGTGAGATCGCTTCGCTAAGTTGGCCAACGCTGAACTACGAAGTACTCATGAATACAAATAAAAAAAAACAGACAAGAATGAATAATACCATGTTGACGGATCCGGATTTCCTTAGCCCTACTGAGCTTGCCGAACGTATGGGGAAAGCGGTTTAATACATTATTTTTGAAAGATTATTTAGGCAATTATATTCACCCCGTTAGAAATATCTATCAATTTTCTAAACGGGTGAATTATCTTACCATTTCTAACGGGGCAAGTAGAGTGGCGATTTCTAATCAACGAATTTTAAAGCACACTGATGGCAAAGTTATCTTTGGATATAAAGACTATAAAAATGCTGGTTTAAGAAAAACAATGTCCCTTCCAGAAGAAGAGTTTATCAGGCGTTTTCTACAGCATATTCTTCCTTCAGGTTTTAGAAAAATACGCTACTTTGGATTTATGTCCTTACGGTTCTTAAAAGAGAATTTAGATAAATGTGTTGAAATATTAAACAAAGCGGTGTTTCTTCCTATGTTGGAAGGCTTAAACGCATTAGAAGTTGTCAGTTTTACTCTCAATAAGGACATGACTGCATGCAAAAAAGGAAGAATGAGGGCAAAACACAAAATCATTGCCTCACCTACATGAGGCACTTGATTTCATTGAACGTTCTTTTACTTATTGTAATGATCTACAAACGCTAAAAAAAGTGTAATGGGATAAATATGTCTTGTTGCAAATGAATTTATATGAAGAGCGTATTATTACATAACGAAATCATTTTATTTCTTCAATTTACCACTGCAAAAATGAAGGAAATATCTTTCCAAATCAAATCGGCCTTTTAGTTTACCCATAGCGACTACTTTTTAGACTCAACCACAGCGCGGCATAATTCAACTCCATTTTATCAATTATTTTCTATTCGTCATTTAATCGACTGTCTGGTTGATTTTTAACTTTTTACGTTTATCTTTAGCTATTGAAAGAAAACAACTGATAAAACGCTTATAAGTTATAGGTAATTAAACCAGAACAAATGAAATATTTAATAATTGCACTTAGTTTGTTAACCATTGTATCAAGTTGTGATACGAAAAAAATGTCTGAAACTCCAGACTCACAATTTATCGGTAAGTGGAAATTGTCGGAAAGAGGAATGCTCGAAGGAATCGAAATTGAAATATCTAAAGACAAAAAAGGAAATTTCATTGGATTAGTTACAAAGCTAAATGACGATAAATATGTCAATATGTTCATGGAAAAAGGCGATAAGCTCCTCTCTGCTATCAAACGTAATTCGAATTTTGAATTTGTAATAACAGAAAAAAAGATTGCAGCGCCATTGTTTTCTGCTTATGGACAATCTACAACTACTGAATTCAAGGCGGTATTTAGTGGGACAAACAAAATATTACTTGGAAACAATGGTTCAGATGGAACTTATCTCAAAGTAAAATGATACCTATAACAGCACCTACATTTCAAGCCTTTTTATGCTTATCTTGTGCTAACGGCTCGAAAGTGTAGCCGCAACTCGTTGGCAAACATTAAAAGATGCTCTATGATAAAACTAACGACTCTTTCAATATTTATATTAATAACTAATCTTGCATGTGGTCAAAACAGTATTTTTAATAATTATGACTTCAATACTGGAGATTATCATGTTCAAGGTATATACCTAAATGAACATAATTTCCCGAATATTGCAGATACTATTTCTGATTTTTTTATAGATGATATAAAAACATTAAACATGATGAAATCAAGTTGGCAATTTGCGGACTTGTCAGATAGATATATCGAATCATATACTTATCGAATAACCATTTTTAAAGATAAACAAGCACTAGAATCAATTTGGATTAATCTTATAAAAGGTGTAATTAGAACAAGTAAGGGCACATTTGTATTTGATTATAATTTATTTTTAGAATTGAGAAACAATTTAAATCCTATTACATTTCATGAATACAAATTTTCATCAGTTAAAGTCGGAAAAGACAGCCTCAATAATATTATCAACAATGACAGCATTCTATCTTATTTTTGTTACTGGGACAAATTTGACGGCACATTTTCGGCTAAAATACCAATCACTGAAGAACGATTAAGTACTGAAGATGTTAAATTGAAATTAGAAAAAGAGCTCTCTAATCAATTCCCTAATGAAACATTTCAATTAACCTATACTACCACTCTAGATTTTGCTGAAGGAGCCGTGCGATTCTTTGAAGTAAAATGCTCAGAGACCATGTATATTAATTTCAGGTGGGACAAATCTGAATGGAAAGGTTACGAACCTGTCTTATATCTAAGAATTAAAAATTAGAACGATTTGGCAACAAAACCTAAACTGCATTAAAACGCAGTTTAGCCAAACACGTTAGCATTCAGTGGGAGAAAACTCCACAACAAACATGAAACAGTAACAAAAACAGATAAGTAAAAACGAGTATTAACAATTAAAACAAGTAATATGACAAAAAACAAATCAAGACCGATAGTACTCCTCGTAGCAGGACTGCTATGGGCAGGCTTGACACAAGCTCAAGAAAGTGCAAACGCCTCAGGTGGTGACGCCACTGGAAGTGGTGGTACAGTTGCTTACAGCGTAGGACAGGTAGTTTACACCTCCAATACAGGAAGTAGTGGAAGTGTTGCCCAAGGCGTTCAACATGCCTACGAAATTTTCACCGTTGGAATTAAAGAAACAGCATTAAACATTTCGCTGTCTGTTTTTCCAAACCCAACAACAGAAAATTTAACCTTACAAATAAGCGATTACAACAACGAAAAATTGTCGTATCAGTTATTTGATATGCAAGGTAAACAACTAAGCAACGGACAAATAGTAGCACAGCAAACGCAAATTGATATGAACAGTTTGCCAACAGCTACATACTTCATAATCGTTTTAAACCAAGAAAACAAAAATGTTCAATCATTTAAAGTAATCAAAACTCAATGAGACAGTATTTTTGAAAAAATACGTAGTCGAATTAGTCCCGATAGCAAAGCGTATCGGGAACAAATAGTAAGAATATTAAGATTAAAATTAAAAAATTATGAAAAAGATAATTACAATTTGTGCAGCATTACTAATGACTGCAAGCGTGTTCGCTCAAGCACCCGAAAAAATGAGCTATCAGGCAGTAATCCGCAATAGCAGCGATGCTTTGGTTACAAACACACAAGTAGGCATACAGATTTCTATTTTGCAAGGCTCGGCAAGCGGAACAGCCGTTTATATAGAAACCCAAGCACCAACCTCTAATGCCAATGGTTTAGTAAGTTTAGAAATTGGAGCAGGTACGGTTGTAAGTGGAGACTTCACCACTATCGATTGGGCAAATGGACCTTATTTCATAAAAACCGAAACCGACCCAACAGGCGGTACAAGTTACACAATAACAGGTACAAGCCAGTTGTTAAGTGTGCCTTATGCTTTACATGCAAAAACGGCTGAAACAGTTACAGGTGGCATTACCGAAACCGACCCTGTTTTTGGTGCATCCGTAGCGAGTGGCATAACAGGAACTGATACTACTAACTGGAATAACAAATTAGACAGTTACACCGAAACCGACCCTGTTTTTAGTACATCCGTAGCAAGTGGCATAACAGGAACTGATACTACTTATTGGAACAACAAATTAGACAGTTACACCGAAACCGACCCTGTTTTTAGTACATCCGTAGCAAGTGGCATAACAGGAACTGATACTACTTATTGGAATAACAAATTAGACAGTTACACCGAAACCGACCCTGTTTTTGGTGCATCCGTAGCGAGTGGTATCACAGGAACTGATACTACTTATTGGAACAACAAATTAGATAGTTACACCGAAACCGACCCTGTTTTTGGTGCATCCGTAGCGAGTGGTATTACAGGAACTGATACTACTTATTGGAATAACAAATTAGACAGTTACACCGAAACCGACCCTGTTTTTGGTGCATCCGTAGCGAGTGGTATTACAGGAACTGATACTACTTATTGGAACAACAAATTAGACAGTTACACCGAAACCGACCCTGTTTTTAGTACATCCGTAGCAAGTGGTATCACAGGAACTGATACTACTAACTGGAACAACAAACAAGACCAATTAGTAGCGGGCTCAAACATTAGTATAGTAGGGAATACTATAAGTGCAACAGGTGGTTCATCCAACGACTTTTATTTGGGGCAAGATACCTTAGGTGGCATCGTGTTTTATATCTATTTAGATGCGAATGGAGACCAACGTGGGCTCATTGTAAATAAAAACGAAAGCACAGCACAATGGCAAAGCAGCGGCACAACAACCAATGCCACACGCAGTTGGGATGGCGTTTACAATACAGGATTAATGACAAGTAGCCCTGCTGCTAATTATGTAAATGGATTGACTGATGGTGGTTTTACAGACTGGTATTTACCATCAATTGACGAGTTAAGTATATTATGGCACAACCGCTTCCATGCTAATAATTCCTTAAATGCTGGAGGTTTTACACTGTTATCAAATACTGCCTTCTATTGGAGTAGTACGGAGTACAGTGCTTCAGGCGCGTTCCTCTTCGGCTTCGGCAATGGCTACGCAAACATCTACAATAAGTCAATAACTTATAGTGTGCGTGCCGTTCGGGCTTTTTAACCATTTAACTATTTATCAATTTAATACCGCGAAGCGGTCGATTTTAAAAAAATGGCACTATATTACGATTTACCAGTTTTTAAGGATGTTTATAAGCTCGTGTTGAAGATTTTTGATTATACCAAAGATTTTCCACGAGAGTATAAGCATACCTTGGGGCAAGATATGAAGCGAGACAGTATACAATTGGTAAGGAGTATATATAGAGCCAATAAAGCAAAAGAAAAAAGGGCGTATCTCGAAACATTTCTTGATGACTTTGAATTGCTAAAATTCGAGATACGCCTTTGTGTTGATATGAAAATTTTAGCAATAAAAAAGCAAGCCGAGCTATCGGGTTTAATGGACAGCATAGGCAAACAAATTACCGGTTGGCGTAATGCCAATCGGTAAATGCCGGAATTGTATGTGTTAAGGCATATACAAGCGAGCAAGGTTTAGTTTAAAAGCGATAAAGGGACTGTTCGGTGAGCAGTTAAAACGAGCGTTATTTGATGCTAAGTAATTAGTTTTGAGTAACTCTATAATAAATATGAGATGCCTTGTATTTATATGAACGCCTTTATTTTTGCGGTTGGCGGTTTTGCTAGTGCCTACTATTGGAGTTCTACCGAGAACAATAATAACAACGCTTGGAAACAGAACTTCGACAATGGCAACCAGAACAACAACAATAAGAACAACACAAATAGGGTTCGTGCTGTTCGGGATTTTAAACAAGCCATTTTTTCAGAAAACCTATCAGCGTCAGCAAAGGCGCTGATAGTGTTTTCTTTCTTAAAAAACATTAAACTTTACAAACTGATTTGTGCAACTTTCATTATTCGACATACCACAACCCAAAATTGAACTTGAAGAACTATTCACGGCCTATTTCGAATGTCGCAAAAACAAGCGAAATACTGCCAATGCGTTGGCATTTGAAATTGACTACGAAAATAGCTTGGTGCAATTAGGTGAAGAAATAAACAGCGGAACATACAAAATAGACAGGTCAATTGCTTTTATCGTAGATAAACCTGTTAAGAGAGAGATTTTTGCAGCCGATTTTAGAGATAGAGTGGTTCATCATTTAATTATCGGTAAACTAAACCATCTGTTTGAAAAACAGTTTATACACGATAGTTACAGTTGCAGGGTTGAAAAAGGAACGCATATTGGAATACAACGAGTTGACAGGTTTATTCGTCAATGCTCTGCCAATTACACCAAAGATTGCTACATACTAAAACTCGATTTGCAGGGCTTTTTTATGAGCATAAACAAAAACATACTTTTTGCAAAACTCGAAAAGTTTATAAAAGAAAAATACCAATCAACAGACAAAGATTTGTTGATAAAACTATGCAAGCAAATAATTTTGAACGCCCCCACAAAAAACTGCATTATTAAGGGGTACAAAAGCGACTGGGATAATTTACCACAAACCAAAAGCCTTTTTCACAGCAAACCTAATTGCGGCTTGCCCATAGGCAACCTTACCAGTCAGGTTTTTGCCAATTTTTATATGGACAGCTTCGACCATTTTGTAAAACACAACTTGAAAATAAGGTATTATGGCAGATATGTAGACGATTTTGTGATAGTGCATGAAGATAAAGAGTATTTGAAGAAACTTATTCCCATATTGTCTGAATATCTGCAAACAGAATTACAAACAACCATTCACCCCAAAAAAATATATCTTCAACACTACGGCAAAGGAGTACAATTTTTGGGGACGGTCATAAAACCCAACAGAATTTACATTGGCAATCGCACCAAAGGTAATTTTTTCAATGCCATAGAAAAGCAAAATAAGATAGTGCTCGACAACAAACCCACTAAAGAAGAAAAGGCAGCATTTTTGAGCAGTATGAACTCGTATTTAGGTATAATGAAGCATTATAAAACCTACAATCTGCGAAAAAGAATGATCTTTAAAAGGCTTTCAGGTTATTGGTTTAACCACGTATATCTCAGCGGAGGAATTGCCAAATTTGTATTGAAAGAAAGACCAGTTAAAAAGAACCAACGAAACGCTAAATAACTAAGTATTCGGCGTGCCGATTACGCCCTACGGTTGTGAGATCGCTTCGCTAAGTTGGCCAACGCTGAACTACGAAGTACTCATGAATACAAATAAAAAAAAACAGACAAGAATGAATAATACCATGTTGACGGATCCGGAGTTCCTTAGCCTTACTGAGCTTGCCGAACGTATGGGGAAATCGGTTTAATACATTATTTTGGTGTGTTACGCTTTGATTATGAGCGTGCATTTCGAATTTAATTTGGTTGATTACTATTCAGTGTCACGAAAACCACGCATTTATCAGGACTTTCGCCAGTTTGATGTCGATTTTACTAATTCTAAGCCATAACTTCCTCATTACGCGCTAGACGTTGCATTTATTCTGTTGATTTATTGATACTTAAAGTTTCTCTCCAGTTTTCTGGTGGACCTCTACCGTCAAAAAGTAAAACAGTAATGATAGAACCAACTTACACATCGTAAGTAAGCCTTCTCCTTGCTTGACAGATGTTGCAGTGTACTTAACAGGAGGACGATACCAATTCAACACCTTTTATGTAGACACAGATTTTCAAGGACTTTACATCATCCAACGAATTGATGATCTAAAAACTGTTTCTGTTTCACTAAATAATGGAGTTAAACCCACAACAATCGATAGTTTAGGATACGTTGCTATTCAGCAAAATCTTTCACCTTGCGACATTGACCACTTACAGCAACTGGAAGACAATTTTACTGAAACCTTAATCCAATCAAACCCGACAAAACTATTTACGGTTAAAGAAAATCATATTTTAAATGGAATCCTAATGTAAAAAACGATTACTTAAAAACAGATATAATAAACAAAAATATTCCCAAATGTAAAGAGCCATAATAATACCTTAGTAAGGTAGATCAATTAAATCTCAAGGCTTGCGCTAACTCACTATTTTTATTATTGTTACATGAAATCAAATTGAAAACCGCGTATGTAACTAATGTTACACGGTATATGAATTACAGCCCATACTTTTGAGGTAAAACATTTTCAATAAATGAAAAAAATAATTCTACTCTTAACTTCTAGTATTTTATTGTTCCTTAGTTGCAATGGAAAGCCGGAGAACACAAGTAAAGTATTAGGCACTGAAGAAATACCAGAAATTCAGAGCATCAATACACTGCACAAAAGCGAAGGTTTAAGTCTGCTTAAAAACAATTGTTTTTCTTGTCATAATCCGAACTCTGAATCGCACGACAATATGATTGCACCACCACTTGCAGGAATAAAACACAAGTACAAGCAACTGTACAAGACCGAAGAGTTATTTATAGCCCAAATGTCTGATTTTGTAAACAATCCTACAAAAGAAAATGCAATAATGAAAGGACCTGTTAAAAGGTTTGGTTTAATGCCAAAAACACCTCTCAAAAAATCTGAAATTCAGGAAATTGTTAAATTTATTTACAAAACAGAACTTCCAAAACCAAAATGGTTTAAGGAACACTTTGAAGAAAAACATAATATAGAATGGGAAAAAAGATAATCTTTCTAGTGCTGTTTTTAGGTCATACTGTTGTGTACGCCCAAAAATTAGAAAACAACCTCAAAAAACATATAGAAATATTAGCTTCAGACTCTCTACAAGGAAGATTAACAGGTACTATTGGAGAAGAGATGGCGAGTGAATATATTCAAAACCAATTTAAAGAGCTGAACCTTTCTCCACTGCCTAATTTTAACTTTATTCATAGCTTTTCTTTTACTTATAACCTAAATCCACATTCCAATCCTACAAATACAGATACTATTATCGGAAAAAACGTGGTTGCTTTTTTGGATAATGGTGCGACAAATACCTTTGTAATTGGCGGTCATTATGACCACTTAGGTCATAATGAATATAAGCTTTCTAGAGATACAAATTCCACAGGATTAATTCATAATGGAGCTGATGACAATGCTTCTGGGGTTTCAATGGTACTGGAACTCGCAAGAAATTATAGTCAAAATAATACAATAGAACCTGTTAATTTCATTTTTGCGTGTTTCTCAGGCGAAGAACTTGGATTGATGGGGTCAAAAGAAATTTCTAAAATTATTAAACAAGAATATCCAAATACTAGTTTAATGGTCAATTTTGATATGGTTGGTAGAATGGATGCGAGTAATAATTTAAGCATTGGAGGTGTAGGAACTTCACCAAGTTTTGCTTCCGTTTTAAATAAAAATAAGCCAAATGAAATAAATACAAAACTAGATTCTAGTGGTGTTGGTCCGTCTGACCATAGTTCGTTTTATTACCAAGATATTCCTGTTTTATTTTTCTTTACTGGGTTACATAGCGATTATCATAAACCAACAGATGATACTGAAAAAATCAATTTAAGTAAAATGGGAATGATTTTTTCCTATACAAAATCAGTAATTGATTCATTGGCTATAAATCCAAATTTAACTTTCACACCTACTAAATTAAAGAAAGAAACAAAAACACCTAGTTTCAAAGTTACTCTAGGAATTTTTCCAGATTATAAAGACTATGGGGATGGTTTGCACATTCAGGATGTGATAGAAGGTAAGGTTGCTCAAAAAAACGGTTTACAAAAAGGAGACATCATTACTAAAATAGGGAATGTTGAAATAACTGATATTTATACCTACATGGAAGCTTTATCAAAACTAAAAAAGAATAAAAAGTATAAAACAATTTACATAAGAAACGGTATTAGGAAAACCATAACAATAAAATTATAAGAACATGAAATTTATTAAGAACTACATTATTATCAGCTGTATTACATTGGTGTCATTGCCTTTATTTTCTCAAACAGCACCTTTCGAAATTAGTATCGAACCGATTAACATATCCGGCTTAGGTGGTATTCAATCCTATGCATATGGACAAGCAAATGGAAAGTGGCTTATCATTGGAGGAAGACTTGACGGACTTCATAGAAGACAACCATGGGCCTCATTTGACGTTGCCGGACACAACAATCAATTACTTGTTGTTGACCCGGTTTCACTTCAAAAATGGAGTGCACCATTAACATCATTACCTACTTCAATTCAAGAACAATTAAGTTCTACAAATATGGAGTTTTATCAGGAAGGAGACTATTTATATTGTATCGGTGGTTATGGATTTAGCCCAACAGAAAACGATCATACTACATTTGATAAACTAACAGCAATTAAGGTTTCTGATGTTGTGAATGGAATTATCAATAACACTACGATTTCTACTTTTTTTAGACAAATTACAGATACTCAATTTCAAGTTACCGGGGGTAGGTTAAAAAAAATAAATAATACATATTTCCTGCTAGGTGGTCAAAAATTCATTGGAAAATACAATCCAATGGGCCCAAATAACGGACCAGGCTTTGTACAAGAATATACCAATGCTATTAGAAAATTTAATCTTCTTGATGATGGGACAAATATTAGCATAACTCATTTACCTTCTCACTTGGATCCTACCAATTTACACCGTAGAGATTACAATGCTGAACAACAAATTTTACCAAATGGAAATGAAGGAATTACAATGTTTTCAGGTGTTTTTCAGCAAAATGTAGATTTACCTTTCTTAAATTCTGTAACTGTAGATGATAATAATTACACTGTGAATAATACTTTTCAACAATACTACAATCATTATCATTGTCCGGTATTGCCAATATATTCAGAACAAGAAAATGAAATGCATTCTGTTTTCTTCGGAGGTATTGCTCAGTTTTATGATAATGCCGGAACTTTAGTTCAAGATGATAATGTCCCATTTGTAAATACAATTGCTAGAGTTACTAGAGATAATTCTGGTAATATGGCTGAGTATAAATTACCTGTAGAAATGCCCTCACTTCTTGGTGCAGGAGCAGAATTTATTCCTAATTTAAACTTTCCTCATTTTAATAATGAAGTTTTTAAATTAGATAGTGTTTCCACAGATAATGTTCTAATTGGTTATATATATGGAGGAATAAGCAGTTCCCAACCTAATATATTCTTTATTAATGATGGAACACAAAGTAGTGCCAACAATCAAATATTTAAAGTTTTAATCAAGAAACCCACCGTTTTATCTGTTGATGATTTAAATGAATCAAGTACAAATAACTTAAATCTAAAAATATATCCTAATCCAAATGATGGTATATTAAAAGTTGCATTTAATTTAAAGGAAGTTGAGGATGTTAAATTAATTATTTACGATTTAAATGGTAAAATTATTGATCAAACGACATTGACTAATTTGTCAATTGGGAGTAATTTTTATGAAAAGGAGATTACCAAACTAATTAACGGTAGTGTATATTTCATTTCAATAGAAACATCGAATACAAAAACGACTCACAAATTAGTAGTAAAAAGGTAAAGAATCAGAATATACTATAAGCAATTGTACTGAAGTACGTTTGGTTGATGAGTTTGGAAATACAGACGATAAAAAAATATTTACTTGGATTTGCGATGGCGAGCAATTGTAAATATTTCATCCTCATTTGAAGGTAGAAGTTGAAAGTGAAATTATGTTTGTAGAATTAGGGTAATACTGATCGTCAAACGGTAACTGGGCTAGTTACATCTCTGTGTTAAATTCACGCGACAAAATGAGTACGAGTTGGGAATTATCATTAAGGATAAGACACATTAATCAACTTTTTATTAACTTTGAACAAAGAATTGAACCTGAAAAATAAATGGGGGTTTTTCAGCTAAAACACAAAATTTTGGAAAGTCTCTGCACAATTGCGTATAGCCACCTGTTGTATGCCATTAGAAAGATAGCTAAAACTTAAATAATTAAACTAAATTTGTAACTACTCACAAATTGATTTATGACATCAAAAAAACAGAAAGATAAAGCAAGACAATACAAACCATCTACTGTTAGACGTTTGGATACTCTTTCTGGAAACGAATGCGCCAACCCAAATTGTCAAAAAAAATTAATTGCAGAAGATAATATCTCTATTGTTAGTAAAATCTGTCATATTGCTGCAGCAAGCAAAGAAGGACCTAGATATGATATTAACATGAATGATGATGAACGAAGAGGATTTGACAATCTAATTTTACTTTGTGATGAACATCATGTAATAATTGACAATAAAGAAAATGAATCTCTATATCCGACTAGTCTTCTGAAAAAATGGAAAAGTGATCACGAAAAAAAGATTTTAGAATTAATATCAAGTAAAAATTTATTATCTAAACATCCTTTATCGTTAAACAAAGTGATTAATGCCATTGGAAATAAAATGGATGAAATCCTTAATTTAACTGAAGCTGTAAATGCTCCAAACACTGATTTGAAAATATCTTTTAATAATATTAATAGGTATGAGTCTATTATAAGAGAGTTTGCACCATATCAAGGAAAATTAAACAAGATTTACGAAGAAATAGAAAAAGAAGGTTCAACAAAGAAAGAATTAGTATTACATAACATTAAAAGAGTATACCTTAATATTAAAGCGGATTACAAAAATATAGATGAAATTAGAATAAATGCTGACATAATTTTTGATAGAGTAATCGAAAAAATATGGAATAACATTGATAAGGCTCCAAATAAACTTGATGAATATGACCAAGAAACAATAGACTTTAGTTTGATGATTGTAATTGTTGATGCTTTTATGCGTTGCAATATTTTAGAAGAACCTCCTAAAACTGTTTGAGATGATAGTAGATAAAAATACTAATCCAGAAAGAGATTTATACTATTTAGGAGGGATTTTAATTGATGTTATTGCAAACAAGAATAGCAGCGAAATTGATTATATGGATTTATACAAATTATTCAATCAAAAACAAGAAATAACTATAAATCTATATTCTTTAACTTTAGATTGGTTATTTATACTAGGACTCGTTACTAAAGGAGAAAATGGAAAAATAAAAAAATGTTTTTAAAAAATCTTAAAATAGAAAATAAGCTTGCTGTAATCCGTGAAATTGATTTTCATAAAGGACTCAATTTAATAGTGGATGAAACTCCTATAACCAACAAAAAAACTACGGGTAATAATGTTGGTAAAACAACATTATTAAGACTTGTTGATTTTTGTTTAGGCTCAAGTGGAAAAAACATTTATCAAGATTCTGAGTTTAAAGAACAAGAAAATAGTACAATTAAAGATTTCTTGATTAACACAGAAGTTGTTGTCACATTAAACATTGTTGACGACTTAGATTTTACTTCTGAATCTGTTCTTATAAAAAGAAATTTTTTAAAGTATAGTAAAAAAATTCAATCAATAAATGGGGAGACCATCTTAAATGATAAAGAATTTGATGCAAGACTTAAAGAATTAATATTTAATTCTGAAGCTGAAAAACCTACATTTAAACAAATTATTTCTAAAAATATTCGAGACGAAAAAAATAAGTTAGCGAATATTGTAAAAGTTTTAAATCCCTATACTAAAACTGAAGAGTATGAAGCTTTGTTTTTATTTTGGCTAGGTATAAATACAGATACACACAATCAAAAGGAACTCTTAGGGAAAGAAAAAACTAGAGAAGAAAGCTTTCAGAAAAGGCTAAAAAAAGAAGGAGAATTATCTTTAATTGAGCAACAACTTGAACTTGTAAATTCAAAAATTTCAGAGTTACAACAAGTAAAGTCCAACTTTAGTTTTAATGAAAAATTTGAAGCTCAAATTAAAGAGTTAAATGATGTAAAACTTAATCTATCAAAACTTTCTACTGAACTTAGTAGATTAAATATGAGACGAGAATTAGTTCTCGAAAGCAAGGGGGACTTAACAAAGGAAAGAACAAATATTGATGTAAGTCAAATAGAATCTCTTTATAATAAAGCATCAAAGTTAGTTCCTAATTTACAAGTAACATTTCAAGAAACAGTAAGTTTTCATAATGATTTAATTGATGAAAAAATCAAGTACATTGATAAAGAATTGCCTTCTTTAACAGAGAATTTAGTATCAATTTCAAAAAACATTTCATCCTTAAGAAGGAAAGAAAAAGAATTGTCGGAGTTTATAAGTGCTTCTGAATACAGTGACGATTATGATAAAATATTGATCGATTTAAACTCTTTATTTGAAAGAAAAGGAAATTTAGAAGAAAAGAAAAAATATTGGATTAATTCTAATGAAAAACTAAGTAGAATAAGCGAAGAGTTAAAAACAATAAATTCCGAAATCAACTCAAAAGATAGCATAATTCAAAACCGAATAACTCTTTTTAATAAGTTCTTCACAAAAATATCAAACGATTTATATGGTGAAGAATATTTGCTAAGCACGCAAAAAAATGAAAAGGGTTACGACTTGATTGTTACAAATATTGAAGGTAATCCGAGTACTGGAAAGAAGAAAGGTCAGATTGCAGCGTTTGACTTTGCATATATTTTATTTGCTGAAGAAATTGAAATGAAATATGTTCATTTTATTTTACACGATCAGTTAGAAAATATGCACGACAATCAATTAAGTACAATCTTAATTGACTTAGCAAACTCTATCAATTGCCAATTTATTTTACCGATAGTGACAGATAAAATTCCTGCTGACTTAGATATTGATAAGTACGTAATTTTAAGCTTGGCAGAAAACAACAAGTTATTCAAAGTATAAATAAGAAAACGGCATACAATAACTAAGTATTCGGCGTGCCGATAGGCCAACGCTGAATACCATGTTGACGGATCCGGATTTCCTTAGCCCTACTGAGCTTGCCGAACGTATGGGGAAAACGTTTTAATACATTATTTTTGAAAGATTATTTTGGTGTGTTACGCTTTGATTATGAGCGTGCATTTCGAATTTAATTTGGTTGATTACTATTCAGTGTCACGAAAACCACGCATTTATCAGGACTTTCGCCAGTTTGATGTCGATTTTACTAATTCTAAGCCATAACTTCCTCATTACGCGCTAGACGTTACATTTATTCTGTTGATTTATTGATACTTAAAGTTTCTCTCCAGTTTTCTGGTGGACCTCTTCCATCAAAAAGTAAAACTGTGATTAATTTTCCTTTTTTACACCTTGGACATCGCCTGTGATGTGTTGGGTTTTCCTTAATAATTTCGGACGTTTTCTTTTCATTCAATAACTTTTGAAGTTGGGGTAGCTTTATCTTTTTCCAACTGCTGCTTAATATTCCAAAATGTCGTATTCGAGTAAAGCCTTTAGGTAAAATATGTAAAGAAAACCGTTTAATAAAGTCGGAAGTTTTAAGTGTTATATCGTGTTTTTGTCCACCTTTTCTATAATTTTTAGCAGAAAATGTGACTGTTTTCTTAGTATAATCAATGTTCTTTATTCTGTGATTAGAAATAGCGATTTTGTGAGTGTATCTTCCAAGATACTGCACCCCGTTAGAAACCTAGAATTTGCCCCACCTTAGAAAATCTGTAAAATATTTTTCTAACGGGGCAAGCAAGTTCAGGTTTAAAGAAAGATTGTTTTGCATAAACGACCCATTTTTTAGAAAACACTTTATCGTAAATACCTTGTGGTATTTTTAATTTGCTTTTTCTAAGCAAAGCAATATACTTTGCCCGAAAAACGGTACTCATTGACTTCACATTGAACAAGTATTTTCCTTTACTTCGTGAAGACTTCCACTTGTTGTCTTTTGTCACGCCACCGCCAGGAACTATACAATGTAAATGAGGATGAAGTGACATATTTTGACCCCAGGTGTGCAATATGCTTATCATTCCCATTTTCCCTCCAAGATGCTTTGGATTATCACCAAACTGCTGCAAAGTCTGCCAAGCAGCTTTAAATAATGAACCATAAATGATTTTGCCTTCTCTTAAAGCATATTCATTAAATTCTGATGGAAGGGTGAACACAACATGAAAATACGGAACTTCTAAAAGTTCATTTTCTCGTGCATTAATCCACTCTTCTCGCTTGTGACCTTGGCAAGTTGGGCAATGTCTATTCCTGCAGCTGTTGTAACTGATGTGTAGTTTATTACAACAATCACACTGATCAATGTGTCCGCCCATTGATTGTGTTCTGCATCTTCGAATGGCGTGTAATGTACGTAAATGCCAAGTTGTGGGAGCTAATTTGAAAAGTTGATTTTGCTCTAATTCAAGAACATCGGCAACTTTATATTTACTCTTCAAGTATTGTAAATCAGGTCTAGCGGACTGTATTTTTTTGAAGAACCTGAGTTTGAAACATGTAGATAAACCAGCGTTGTTTCTATTCTAGCATGACCAAGTAGTTCTTTTAAGGCAAGTAAATTCAAACCACTTTCTAGTAAATGCGTAGCGTAAGAATGGCGAAGTGTATGTGCTGTTATCTTCTTTGAAGTCCCGATTTTACTTCGATTTTCTTTGAATACCCATTGTATTGCTCGAACTGTGATGGGTAGAGGTTTTCCATTATCAGTTACTTGACTGTTAAACAAATAAATACACGGATTCTCTGTTTTAATATACTTTTTCAGACCTCTCGATAAATGCGCACTCAGTGGAACATATCTATCTTGTTTCCCTTTTTGTTTTTTTATAAAAACAGTGTTTCGATCAAAGTCAACATCAGATAATTTCAAAGCACAAAGTTCATAACTTCTCAGTCCGCAACCGTAAAGCGTTGCAATTATAAGTCTGTGCTTTAAATATTTTGGCGCATTGATTAATTTTTTCACCTCCTCTAAACTCATCACCACAGGAAGATCGTTTTGTCTTTTTATTTCAGGAAGTTGAACTTTATGACCATCCATTCCAAGCAATTTGTAGATCGCCCTTAGTCCATAAATCGTGTGTTTGAAAAAACTATCCGAGGGAGTATTATGTTGGTTTTTACAGTGAAAAAGATAGTCATCAATGGCTTCTTTATCTAGATGTTCTGGACTTTTCTTGTAATGCAAAGCCAAGTGCGCAAGGCATCTGGAGTAGTTATTTAGGGTGCTTTCTGACTTTCCATTAATCGAGAAGCTTTTGGTTAGTTTCTCGTGCAAGTCTTCAAAACCTGCAACCTCCAAAATTGCAATTTCAACGAGGGTTTTACTTTTTTTTATACATAATATTTGATTTAATTTGTATTCAAATATAGTAAATTGCTAATTTAGAGGGTGAGAGAAGCTTCCGACGTTAGGAGGATTCGTTCAACTCTGTGTAATAAAAAAAAGCACCACCGGTGCTAAAGAAACAAAAGCATAACCCATGCAACTATTTGAAAAACTAGAATATTTCACAACCCAAATCGATACGACAATCATCGATGAAGAACGTGAAAAAACCCTTCAACCTTTAATTGAATTTATTCAAGAAAAAGTGGATAAAAACGATGAGGTCAAACTCAATTTCATTTGTACACACAATTCTAGAAGAAGTCATTTAGCTCAAATTTGGGCGCAAACGGCTGCGCATTACTTTAGTGTTCCAAACGTGCTTTGTTATTCTGGGATATGTATCCTATTAATTATTATAAGTGGCTTTTCTCCATCACATCTAGCTTTTAAAAATTCAATCCTACCTCTAGGTTTTGATCAAATCCAATTTGTTCGTTTAAATGTATTTTTTGCATTTTGGGAAATATCATAGTTTACTACAAACATTTAGATAAACGTACTGTGTCTAGCCAATCCTTCCCATCAAATATAACAATATTCTTATTTGAAAAGCCAAGGAATTCAAGCATTTTCAATGGCTTATATGGGAGATTCAAGACAACGGAATTATTAAGCGAATGTTCTAATCGCATAACTATTGATTTATAACATTGCTCAAAAAAACTTCACAAGTTATTGATTAGAAGCATGTGCGAATGTTAAATCCATAAAATATGCATATTTTTAGGGCCTAAATTAAAATTCTTAGCATGCATAAATTCATAGGCTCATTATTCTTTATTTTTGTTTGTATTATTTCGTTTGGACAAGAGATAAAATATAAAGGTTACATTGATTGGAATTCTAAAAATCAGTTTTGGGGACTGATCAAATTTGAAGAAGGAAAAGAGTCTGATACTGTTCTTAGAGATGTTTTTGAATACATCGATATTCGCAAGAACTCCATTGTCACTATTGAGCATTTAAATAAAAAAACGCAACAAGTTGCCACAAACATTAATATATATGATTACGATTTAAACTTATTAAAAAAATTCTCCGGTAAGCATGAGTATTATTACCACCAGATTTATATAAAGAAAGGAAATAAGACAAGTGTTTATGATGTTGACGCTAATAACTATATTTTAAAGGATGTTGTGAACATTCAAAAAATTGATAATGTTGGATTTATCAGCAATCATAAACAAGAAGCCATTCTTTACGATTTGGATGGAAACATTTTAGTAAGAACTCAAGGTAAAGGAAGCTTTGAATTTGATAAAGAGTACAACTGGTTTGTTTTAAAGAGAAATAAGAAATATGATATTTATTCACAAAACGGAAAGCCAATTGCAGCAAACGTAAAAAAGGTTACGCCTATTGAAAACAATAAAGAATTCAACTACAACAATCCCAATAACAATCTATTAATCAGTTTAACTCACGCTAATCTCACAGAAACAATTCTATTAAACACAGTTCACCAAGAAAAAGATGGCTATGGAAATTTACCTTATGATAACACTACCTTATCTTACCGAGTATTAATTAAGAAATTTCCAGGGACGTTTATTAAACAAACTAATCACTATGATAAACTTATTGTAAAAAAAGGAGAGGTTATGATGTTGGTAGACTCGAGTGGTAACCAAATATTCAAAGAAAGCTTTCAAAAAATATATCCACAATCTTCTGACACAAAAGATGTTTATTTAGTAAAAAATAATGACCAATATCACTTCTTTTCTGGGAATAATAACCTCGTCACAAATAAAGATTCTATTGAATATTTTGACGAAGTAAAAGTGGTTAATGGAAATTACAATACTTACATGTACTTAATGAGACAAAAAGATGTTGAAAAATACTATTTATACAATTCATCTGGTAAAAGATTAATTGAAAATCCAATTGAAGATGCCTTTTTTGGAGAAGAAAACCTTTTTCTAATAGCAAAGAATAATGGAATGTTTGCCTTTTCAGGTTTTAGTGATAGATTCACTTCATTTAAATATACGGGATACAATACCATCAATTATTTTGATTATGCTTTGGTGGAAGTTCTTGAAGGTGACAAAGCTAGTTTGTTTGTCTCAGACTTGGATTCTGTTATTCTTGCAGAATATAATTTCTCTCGAATCAAAGGAATTGAGGGAGATTCCGATATGATAAGTAAAACAGTAAGAGCTTTTAAAAAAGGATCTAACGAATTTGTGTTAGTTAGTATATTATTTTACAATTACGAAAACGATATTCAACTTCCATTCAAGATCATGGAAAACATTAGTTTTGAAGACTACATTTTTGATGCTAATCTCGTTGAAGAATATTTCTATGAATATGCTCCCTTGCTCGTGAAAAGTAATAGTAAATGGGGAATTATCAATATGAATACATGGAAAATGATTCTAAACCCAGAGTACGACAAATTAATATATAACGATTATAAATCATTGAATAAAGGTAGTATTGTGCTCAAAAAGGAGGGGAAATACGGACTGTTTAACATGTCGGGAAACCTTTCAATTTTTTCTAATAAAACAGTCAACAAAGATTCTTTAGGAAATGAAGATCGTGGCGTTTTAGAGCCAATATTTGAAGAAATTGAATTTCTTGATGAAGAATTTATGGTGACTAAAAAGGATGGCTTGTACGGGATTTGTTCATTAAGTTCAAACACAGTATGGTTCAATACTATTTTAAAAGATAAACCAAATAATATATATGAACTTATTGATTTGGATGATATTATCAATGCTCCTAACGCAGTAGTAGAAGGAAAAGAAATGCAGTGCTATTCTCAGTATGGTACAGTAACATGTTATGACAAGATTTACGCACCGGAATGGGGAAAGGAAGAGCAAATCAGAATAGCGCATAAAGAAGACTCCTTATTTGTGCTGAATTACTCTGGGGGGATAATAGTGAAAGGAATAATTGAAAATGTAAAAAGACATCCGAACCAAGATTACTGGATCACCAAAACAAATGGTAAATGGGGAATAAGAGGATATGACCTATCAGAAATCATAATTGAAGAAAAATATGATGAATTAATTAGTCAGAATGATGATAATGTAGATTTTCTTATGGCTCGCATAAATAAAAAGTATGGTGTAATACAAGGAGGTAAAGAAGTTATTCCTGTAGAATTCGATGAAGTAAAATTTGATGAGGATTATATATTTTTTCGAAAGGAAAAATTATGGGGTGGTAAAAAAGTATGGGGAGGAAAATCAATTCCCGCAGAACAATCATCAATTGATTCTGTGCGAGAGATACTTGAAAATCAATAATAGAATTTAAGGTATTTAAATTAAAGTGCTAATTTAATAGCTTGCCGAAATGGTCTCCATTGAGCCAGCCGAAATGTTGGCCAACTTGGCGAAGCGATCTCACAACCGAAGGGCGTAAAACCACCAATTTACCCCTTAAAAACAGAAAAAATCGAAGGTTTACAGTATTTACAGCCTAAAAACACATGAATAGTGAGAATGAAACTTAAAAAGTTCTAGAGCGGTTTTGGGTAAAAAGAACAGCTATTGTCAAAATCAATACTTAAAAACGCATTATCTCAGCAAATCAGAAGCTTAAAAGTGTTTCTGTTTGACAAAACAGCTTGTTTTTAAAAATAGAAAGTCCAATTTTTAGAAGTATAATTTGGGTTGGAGTGAATCAGTAGATGAAGCACTATGTTTTGGGTGGATTGACAGCACGAAAAAGACGATTGACAAAGAAAGTTTTATACAATGTTTTAGCAAGCGAAAAGCTAAAAGTAACTGGTCTCGTGTAAACAAAGAGAAAGTAAAGGCCTTAATTGACCAAGGACTGATGCGGGATGCAGGATTTAAAAGCATTGAAGTTGCGAAAGAAAATGGTTCTTGGACATTTTTGGATAGTGTTGAAGCATTGATTCTTCCAGAAGATTTAGCCGAAGAATTTTCAAATTTCGAAGGAGCACAGGAATTTTATGATGGTTTAAGCAATTCAGCCAAGAAGATATTATTGTACTGGGTTATTTCAGCTAAAAAGAAAGAAACTCGGCAGAAGAGAGTTATGGAAATCGCTGAAAATGCTGGCAATAATTTGAAACCAAAACAGTTTAGGTAAGTAGTAAACCAATTTTACCCCAGAATGACCATAAGAAATAAAGAGCTTTTCAGATTAAACATCATTTTAGGAATCGTTTTATTGATCCTAATATTATTGTTTTCTTTAGGATTCAGTGCATGGTTTTCCATTGGATTTGTTTTTGTGTCCATAATCTGGGGGAAATCAAAAGGAGTGGAATTTGATTTCAAAAACAGAAAATACCGTAAGTATAGCCAATTATTTATATGGAAAACTGGAGATTGGAAAGAAATTACTGACAAAATTGATCTGGTTATTTTAGTAAAACATGGAGTGAAATCAACTTCAGGGACGATGCTTACCTCAAGTTTAAAAATCAAAGGAGGATTTAGTGAATTATATTTCATGGATGAAAGTCACACCCAGAGATTTTACATAGCCTCATCAGAAAACCATGAATACATTGAATCGTTAGCTGATGATTTGAGTTCGAGATTGATGATTCCAATTGCAGCGTATAAACCGAGGACTTATTCAATTTGATTTCGTTATTTCCAAACATCTATTTTCTCTATTTCCCATTTCTTATCATACATCAATGCACAGGCTTTATGTTGTCCTTATCTTTGTATCAAAATAAAAACATAATTAACTAAAACATAAAAAAATGGGAACAACAGAAAAAGCAAAATGGAACATTGATTTAACTCACTCTGAAATCAACTTTAAAGTAAAACACATGATGATTTCTACTGTAACAGGTAGCTTCGGAAAATTTGATGCTAGCGTTGAAGCAGCTGACGATACTTTCAAAGATGCATCATTCAAATTTAATGCAGAGATTGACTCAATTAACACAAACAACAAAGACAGAGATGCGCACTTGAAGTCTGATGACTTTTTTAACGCAGAGGAATTTCCAAAATTAACTTTCGAATCAACATCTTTTGATGGAGAAAAAATGAAAGGAAATTTAACAATCAGAGACGTAACCAAAGAAATTACAATGGACGTAGATTTCAACGGAGTAGCTGTAGATCCTTACGGTCAAACAAAAGCTGGTTTCGATATGGAAGCAACAATCAACAGAAAAGACTTTAACTTAACTTGGAGTGCTGTTACTGAAGCGGGAAGTATTGTTGTAAGTGATAAAGTGAAATTGATTGCCAACGTTCAGTTTGTAAAACAATAGTACAATAGATTAGTACATATATTTTTTAAGAAAGGTGGGTTTGTCTTAGACGAATCCACCTTTTTTGGTTTAATGAGATCTATTACCTTATTTTAACCCCGAGAGAATAACTATAATAGATTGGCTAAAAGCTTTTTTTTTAATAGTAAATAATTGATTATTAACGTCTCCCCCTTTGGAGGGGGCTGGGGGGAGGATTTGATGAAATATACTTTTATTAAAAAGTACATTGCCAATCAAATCATTAATCGTAATTTTGCGATTGATATGGAGGTAAAGACAACAGCAACGAAAGAAAATAGATTCACCGAAGAGCAAAATCAGATTGCTTTGTTTGCAAAAGCACTCGGTCATCCGGCGAGAGTGAAAATATTACAGTATTTATTTGAAACGAAATCTTGTGTTTGTGGTGATATCGTCGATGAAATCGGTTTAGCACAATCTACAATTTCTCAACACCTCAAAGAATTAAAGAAAATTGGTCTTATTCAAGGTTCCGTGGAAGGAACTAGCGTTTGCTATTGTATCAATAATGAGAATTGGACTAAAATGAAACAGTTGTTAGGAGAATTTTTTAATCAAGACCAAGAGTTACAAGCTCGCGATAGCTTGATAAAAACTGATTGTTGTTAGTATAAACGAAAAGAAAAAAATTTGAAACAATTCATCGTAAAATCACGATGAAGTAAATGTAACTAAAAATTAATAAAATGAAATTATCAGAAGTAAAAACAGCTTTAACAAACTTGAAAACAATTGCATTTCAATTGCCAAATGGAGAATTAGTTCCTAATCATTTTCACGTTACAGAAGTAGGGAAAATCACCAAAAACTTTATCGATTGTGGTGGAACAGTGAGAAACGAAGAAGTAATTAATTTCCAATTGTGGAATGCCGATGATTACGATCACAGATTGCATCCAGGGAAATTGTTGAACATTATAGAATTGTCAGAAAAAGTATTGGAATTAAAAGACCAAGAAATCGAAGTAGAATATCAAGGTCAAACTATCGAGAAATTTGCTTTAGAATTTGATGGGAAAAACTTCTTGTTGACGACAAAACAAACAGATTGTCTAGCTCCAGATAAATGTGGTATTCCTGAAGAAAAATCAAAATTACAAATGATGGATTTAGGGAAAAATGAAGCTGAAGTTTGTACTCCAGGTAGAGGATGCTGCTAGAAATCAGTTTTGAGTAGGGAATTTTGAGTAGTGAGGCTAGATCAATTGATGATTGCTTTTATCTTGAAACCCCCATTAATTTTTTTTAGCTAGAAATACTCAAAAAAAATATATAATCATAGTTTCTCGGAAAAAGATGGTTCGGAGCACCTCTCCCTTTGGAGGGAGACACAGAGGGAGGATAATACATCAGAAATTAAAATCAAGTGAATTAGAATTTTATAGCAAGTAAAATGAAACTATTTGAAAAAATAACGGATTTCGTGACACAATTAGATGTGTCCACCGTAAACGAAGAAAGAAAACAAATTCTTCAACCACTTATTGACTTCATTCAAATGAAGCAGAATAAAAATGAAGTGATAAACCTCAACTTTATCTGCACGCACAATTCTAGAAGAAGTCATTTAGCTCAAATTTGGGCGCAAACGGCTGGGCATTACTTTAGTGTTCCAAACGTGCTTTGTTATTCTGGAGGAACAGAAGCAACTGCTGTATTTCCTGCTGTGATTGAAACTTTGAAGAATTCTGGATTTAATATTTGCACGATGACTTCCTCGGAAAATCCAAAGTATGCTATAAAATACTCTGAAAGTCAATCTTCAATTATTGGTTTTTCAAAGCGATGGGATGATACTTCAAACCCAAAAGATTCATTTTGTGCCGTGATGACATGCTCTGAGGCAGATGGCGATTGCCCGGTAGTTTTTGGTGCCGAAAAACGTGTTCCAATTCATTATTTAGATCCAAAAGCATTTGATAATTCTCCAGAAAAAATGGAGGAATACAATAAAACAAGTGTACAAATTGCAACCGAAATGAAATATGTATTCGGTCAAATCAAACAAACGAAGTAAGATGAAAAGCATGAGTTTTTTAGACAGAAATCTAACACTATGGATTTTTGTAGCAATGGCAATTGGAGTTGGAATCGGTTATTTCGTACCTACATTTCCAGATTTTGTAAATTCTCTAAGTAGCGGTACAACCAATATTCCTATTGCAATCGGATTAATTGTGATGATGTATCCACCTTTAGCGAAAGTGAATTATAGACTTCTTCCAAAAGTATTTCGGAACACCAAGATTCTTTCTATTTCCCTTTTTTTAAATTGGATTGTCGGACCCATTTTGATGTTCACTCTGGCAATTATATTCTTGAGAGATTATCCAGAATATATGGTCGGAATTATCTTGATTGGACTCGCAAGATGTATTGCAATGGTCATGGTTTGGAACGATCTTGCAGAAGGGAGCAGCGAATATGGTGCTGGATTAGTTGCACTAAACAGCATTTTCCAAGTATTTGCTTACAGCTTTTATGCATGGCTTTTTATTACAATCCTTCCTCCATATTTCGGATTCGAAGGTGCAATTATTGACATTTCAATTGCTACAATCGCTGAAAGTGTTGCCATTTACTTAGGAATTCCATTCTTAATGGGGATTTTAAGTCGACAAATTCTCATCAAGCAAAAAGGAGAGAAGTGGTTTACAGAGAAATTTATTCCTGCAATTTCACCTTTAACTTTGATTGCTTTATTGTTTACAATCGTCATCATGTTTTCCCTCAAAGGAGAACTAATCGTTGAAATACCAATGGATGTTGTGATCATCGCTGTTCCATTATTATTGTATTTTACCTTGATGTTTTTCATTAGCTTTTTCTTCACAAAAGCCATGGGTACTTCCTACGATAAAACCGCTTCCGTGGCATTTACCGCAGCAGGAAATAACTTTGAATTAGCAATAGCAGTTTCCATCGCAGTGTTTGGACTCAATTCAGGTCAAGCTTTCGCAGGAGTTATTGGTCCGCTGGTGGAAGTTCCAGTATTGATATTATTGGTAAAAGTTTCCTTGTGGATGAAGAAGAGGTTTAAAGTAATTCAAGCCTAGGAACTTGGTTTTAGCTATACAATCTATGCGGATCCTCAACTTGTTTTAACTTTTCTTTTTCGCGGTGAACCTTTATGTCAGCAAGCACAGCATAAGTGTGAAAGCTCTGCTTTTTTCTCTGTGAAATAAAATCAAGTGCCGAAGGTGCTCTCTTCGAACCTCTAAGCAGTTTTCCTTTCGTTCTTTCTTCTTATTTCCCTTCTTTTTCTCTGCGAATCTCCGCTCCTCCGCGTAACTCTGCGTAATTTTCTATCTTTACCCCAAAACGAAAACTCCCAAACATGAAACGTCGCGACTTCTTTCGAAACTCCTCTTTAACTGCAGCAGGCTTAGCATTGTCTCCACTGTTATTTTCTTCGGACGATAACACTTCTTTATTGCTCGAAGACCTTAACGATGAAGCCAAAAACATTATCTTTTTAGTGTCCGACGGAATGAGTATCGGAACGTTAACCATGGCGGATATGCATTTGATGTCAACCACAGGAAAACACACGACTTGGATTGAGAATTACAAAAACGGCCGATTCAAAAGAGCCATGATGGACACCGCTTCTGCGGATTCTTTGGTTACAGATTCGGCAGCAGGAGGTTCAGCTTGGGGAGGTGGAGTTCGTGTTCCAAATGGTGCTTTGAACATGGGAGCAAATGGAGAAAAGTACACACCAATTTTACAGAAGTTTAAAAACGAGGGTAAAAAGGTAGGTTGCGTAACAACGGTTCCAATTACTCATGCAACACCAGCTTCTTTTTGTGTGAATAACAAAAGCAGAAGGAATCAACCAGAAATCGCAGAACAATATTTGGACTTAAAATTTGATGTCATGATGGGAGGTGGAGATCAATATTTCTCAGCCGACAAGCGAAAAGATAAAAAGGATGTTTACGGAGGTTTCGCTTCGGCAGGTTATGATGTAGTGAAATCAAAATCTCAGTTGAATGCAGTTTCAAATTCAGAATCTCCACTTTTAGGCGTTTTTTCTGATGATCCTTTGCCATATACAATTGACCAGAAAAATGATAAAGAATTACAAAATACTGTTCCAACTTTAGCCGAAATGACTTCTGTTGCCATCAACAAAATGAAAGATAATTCTCAAGGATTTGTATTGCAAGTCGAAGGAGGAAAAGTGGATTGGGCAGCGCATGCGAATGATGCTCCAGGACTAATTTACGATCAAATCGCATTTGACGAAGCACTAAAAGTTGCTTTAGATTTCGCAATTGAAGACAAGAATACTTTAATAATCGTAACCACAGATCATGGAAATGCGAATCCGGGTTTGTTTAAAGGAAGAAAAGCCGATGAGAATTTTGCGCGCTACCAAACGATGAAGAAAAGTAATACTTGGGTAATGCAAAATCTTCATGCAAACTTAAAACCAAATCAACTGAAAGAATTAATTGAATTTGGTCAGGGTTTTGCCATTTCTGATGATGAGGTGAAAATTATTTTGAATCACGTGGAAGGATTAAACGAGGAAGAACTCCAAGACTACAACAAAATGCCCTATGAGAAATATGGTTTGATTCATAAAAAATACACCAATGTAGGCTTTGGAGATATGAGTCACTCCGCTGATTTTGTAGAATGTGCTGCTTTTGGACCAGGAAGTGAATTGTTAACGCCTTTTATAAAGAATACATTTTTACATAATATGATGTTGAAATCTGTCGGAATTACGTTCCGATAATTATCGGAATACGAATGAGAGAATTACGAACGGCGAAGCCCTCAACGAAGTTAATTGTGTGCTTCCCTAAATAGCGATATGCATTCTGATTAAAAATACTATGGAAAAATCCGTGTTAAATCCGCGTTCGAAGATCAGCGTCATCCGCGTGCCAATAATGCGTGTGGTTTGTTGTGGCTCATGACGGAACGCAGATGACACGGATGCCAGGGCAGCGCGGATAATCACGGATTTATTAGGGTCTTAATTCTATCAACTCTTTTGAGTAAACCAATTGCATATTCTGAATTTTCGCTGTTCATCATTTTCTCACTGTAAACATCAAATATTTCTTTTTGATCCTATTCATTTAATCTCTTTTCCTCCGCTGTCACATTCTTTCTCACTCTGAAATTCCATCCACCGTCCAATGAAAAAGCGGTTGCATTAAAGGCAATTCTCGCCAATTGAGTTCTTTACCATGAATCGTCCAGCCAAGTTCTTTTGATTTAATTTCTAATGTTTTTGAAGCATCAGAATAACTGTATTCTAATTCAATTTCTTCTTCATCATAATTGGTCAAAATGAGTTTGTTTTGTTGAATTTCTAAATGAAAATCCTCCATGGAATCGTCTTCATATTGAAAAATAAAATAGCCTTGTCGGTGAATAAAAAATCTTTTAATATTTAAGTTTTCTAGAATTCCATCGGGTTGACTTTTTAATATTTCATAAGCTCCGTGCATTGAAATTCTTGGCACTTTATCATCGTTATAATTTCCAGTTTGAATATAAGGAAAAAGCGATTCACTGATGATAAACAAAACAATAATTCCTTTTATCGAGAATCGTATAACTTTAGAATTGATAAGATTCTCTTTAGTAAAATAGGGAAGAGAAATCATTTTATTCAAGACAAAAAACTGAATGACGTTTTTTAAAGATGGCACCAATAAAATCAAGGTGATCAACAGTAAAAAAGTAGAAAATAATTTGACCGAAATGTCGAATCCGAGATTAACAAAAAGCACATTGAGTAAAACACCTGAAAGAATAAAAAGTCCAAGAATTCTCGTTTTTTTGAAGAGCAACATGAATGCAGGAATAACTTCTAATAATCCAATAAACACGTTGTAGGAATGTGAAGAACCAATTGTGCTCCAATACAAAATGTCTTTGTCTAACATTCCAAGCGGAGTAAATAAGGTATTGGGTTCTGGAAGATAAAACTGGGCTTTAAAAATCTTATCGAAACCGTATTTCAACATGATTAAAGCGAGATAATAAGCTAAAACCAATTGAAAAACAGTGATGATTTTTTGCTGATTATTCTTCCATAATCTTAAAAATTGTAGAATAGAATTTAGAAATACCGCCAATAAAATCAACACCAGAAACAACATATAAAAGGTCGTAGAATCTGATGATATTTCTGGATTGCTGACTTTAATTCCATCAAAGGAATTAGCTACTTCTAGAATTATATCTTCAAATAAAAATCGAGTTATATCGGATTGAAAACTCCAATTTCTGAATGAAAAAGGAATGAAAACGACTCCTAAAACTCCGAATATTAAGAGGGAAGAATAAAGAAAAGCAATCGATTTTCTCATTCTTGATTACTTTTTAAAACCAATAAATTCAACTTCATTTACCTTATTGGAAAAGTGAATTGGATATTCATTTTTGTGTATAGATTTTATAAATTTTAAGGAATTCTCTCTGTTCAAAAAGCTGTGATTATATAAAGTGTCTCTCTTTAAAGTGTAACTAGATTCATCTAAATCTTCAAAATTTACCCGTCGGGTAGCAAGACAAAAATTTGCAGTTCTGTGTACTAAAATGGTTGTTGAATCATTTATTGAAATTACAGAATCCAACATTACCGTTGGCGGAATATATGGATTCCCAAAATTTGAATTGTTGATTGTAAAAAGATTGTTTTTGTAAGCTTTTGAAAAGGATTTTACTGATCCGCTGTGACTTTTATGTGCGATGATTTTGGTTTGAGATTGCGCTAATAATCCAAAAAATAAAAAGGGAATTAAAATGTATTTCTTCATGATAAAATGTTTTTGTTTTCTCGATGTACATTTCAGAATGGAAATGGTTCATAATCAATTATGAATCGGGGAGCCAATGTGCGGTTAAGTCGCTCGGTGGTGCTCATGACGGAACGCGAATGACACGGATGCGAAGGCAACGCAGATAATCACGGATATTTTTAGCAATGCTATAAAGTAAAATAAATCCGTGTAAATCCGCGTTCGAAGATCAGCGTCATCCGCGTCCCAATACAGCGCAAGGTTTTGCCAGAATACGAACATGCTTAAATTGGAACAATACATTCAATTATGCGATGCGATTGATAATAATAAAAAGGAAGAATTATCAAGACGGCTAATGACAAAAGCGTTATAATTACAAATTCACCGCACTTTCTATCTGTATTCTCGCCATATCAAAGACATTTTTACCTTGTTTTGATAATGCAACAGACAATTCCGTACAGGCAATTACAACTGCATTTTCTTTCGAATATTTAGCAACAATTTGATTAAACTCAAGAAGCATTTCTTCTGTTTCTAAATTTTGATAAACTTGTTTTCTCACATGGTCGATAAAGATGATTTCTTCAATTGATGGGGTCAGTATTTCAATATGGTTTTCTTCTAATTTTGACTTTATATAATCCGATTCCATTGTGAATTTTGTTCCAAATATCATCGCTTTTTTGTGCTGAGATTTTTGAATTTCAGTTAATGTCAAATCAATAGGATGAATGATTTTGATTGCTAATTCTAAGCTGTCTATCGTTTCATGTAAAGTAATATTGGGAACTAAAATAGAACTGACTCCCAAAGCAATTAACTCCTCCAAATAGGTCTTTACAATTTTATCTAACTCGTCGGAAGTATTAGGCAATAAATTATTGATTTCATCAAAATTGGCATTCAACATTTTAAACGGAAAAGTGCTAAATCCACCATGTTTTTTATTGTAAAGCGCATTCAATTCTTTAATGTAAAAAAGAGTAGAATAACTTCCTAATCCTAAAATCCCAAGTTTATTTGACGCCATATTTTAATTGCGATTTAAAATGTAATTAGCGAAATAGTCTTTGCTATCTGTGAGTTTTGAAATAACAGAAAAATTAGTTTTCTCAATTAAATTTTGAATAATTTTATCATTGTATTTTCTTGAAATTTCTGTTGCGATTTTTTCACCTTTTTTAAAATGAAATGTCTTGTCAAGTTTTTCAATATAAACAACTTGCTCAGTTTGACTCACGATAAAACTTTTTGCAATTCCTTCTGATTTCTTGAAATTTGGATAAGCTAAATAGGAACTGTTTGTCCATTCCCATCGTTTTCCCCAATCAAATTTTTCTGATGCAATTTCCCATTCAAATTCATTTGGTAAACGCATGTTTTTCCATTCTGCATAAGCATAGGCTTCGTAATAACTGATGTGCGTTAAAAGAGAATCAGGATTAACTTTTTGCAAACCCGAAAGTGTGAAATGATGCCATTCACCGTCTATTTTTTTCCAGTATAATGGAGAATTAACTTCCTTTTTGGCCTTCCAATGTAATCCTTCTTCTAGCCATAAATTAAAATCTTCATATCCACCTGCTTCTATAAATTCAATGAACTCTCCGTTGGTGACGAGAGATTTACTGATTTCAAAATCGTTGAGATAAACTTTGTGTCGTCCCAATTCATTGTCATAACAGAAATCATCTCCTTGATGTCCAATTTCGTACACTCCTTCTTTAATAGCAGCAAAGCCTGAATCAGTATTTTGACTATTTATAATATTGAAATTAGCATCATAAACGGGATAGAGTGGGTTGCTGGCAAACATGAATTTCAAATCAGTAATCAATAATTCTTGGTGTTGCTCTTCGTGATTAATTCCTAACTCTAACAATTCCAAAACCTTTTCACTTGGATTTTGAGATAAGAATTCAACCATTTGTTCTGTCACATAGTTCCGGTATTCAAAAACCCTTTTTACAGTCGGACGCGTTAAATAGCCACGATTTGCTCTGCTGATTCGTTTCCCGGAATTATTATAATAACTGTTGAAAATAAAATTGAAATGCTCATCAAACAATTGATATTCTTCTTTAAATTGTTTCAAAATAAACTCTTCAAAAAACCATGTTGTATGAGCAATATGCCACTTAGTTGGACTTGTGAATGTTGCAATTTGAGCTACGTAATCTTCCGTTTCTAAGGGTTCGCATAATTTTTCTGTGTGTTTTCTAGTTGCTTTAAATTTGTCTGTGATGTTCATGGTAATTCTGTGTTTTAAGGATCAACTTTCGGTGAATTAGTGCTTTCTATAGCCGTTGGCACATGTCGAGATAAGATGGGATTTACTATTAAATTATCGTTTCCATCTTCTAGTTTTAACTCACTGCTTTATTCAAGATTCTTAAAAGTAACTGAAAATCACCACCTATCAAAGTTCAAAATGGTTAATAAAATAGAAAAGGAGAAATTCTCGCTGCTCTTTTTCATGCTGAAAAATGCTTTAGAAAACGAAATCGAATGGTGGCAGAGAGAGTAAAACTGTTGCTGGTGCTAGAGATGCTGGTTCAAAATCATCAATGTGCTACAGCTAAAGTGCCCAAGCTTACTTTAACATTTTTGTCATCTTCAAATACGGCCCTTGCAGCAAATTCTAGAGTTGCTCCTGTTGTTAAAACATCATCAATGATCATGACATGTTTTACCCCTAGAAGTGCACCTTTTTTCAAGGCGAATTTATCTTTTACATTCTCGTACCTTTCTTCCTTGCTTTTTCGGGTTTGAGATTTATCATGCCTTTTTCTGTACAAAACATCCAAAATAGGAATGCCTAACTCTTCACTAACGCCTTTTGCAATTAATAAACTCTGATTGTAACCTCGCGAAAATTTCTTTTTCGAATGAATGGGAACAGGAAGTAGCACTTCAATATCAGCAAATTTAGGATTGTTTTTTAATTTTCTTGCCAGCATTTTGCCCATGAAGTGAGCTAAATCAACCCCTTCGCTGTATTTTATGTGATGGAGAATCTTTTTTGTTGAGGTTCCTGCTTCATAATAGAGTAAAGCAAAAACATTTTCAATATTCAGCCTGCCCCAAAATACTTGGTCGGCTATTGAATAATCCTCATATTTTTCGAAGTAAGTGTAGTGCAATTCCTCCTCGCACGAGAAACATAAGTGCTCGGTTTTTTGATTTAATTCAGATCCACAAACAACACAAAAGTGTGGGAATATCAAGGAAGTAATTCCTTCAAAATATTGTTTTCCTATTTTTAGAAGTTTGGATTTCATTAGTAAATATGCTTTTAAGTACATATCAAGGTCCGGCTTTTCAGTGCAAGAAAACAAGTTTGAAATGTGTTTAAAGAACTAAAAATAAGAACATTTTATTTAAAAAATAGCTTAAAACTCATGAATTATAAATAAATACCTATCTCATTTCGTCAAAATCCTCTAACAATTCACAATTATCACCTATAAATCATCAATTGTAAAGACAATTCTTTAATTTTGGAAATCAAATTTAAATGAGAAAGAAATGAGCACAACAGACGCGATAAATAAGGGAGATGTAAAATATTCAATCAATGACAAAGGAATTGCAACAGTGGTTTTTAATCACCCGTTGAGTAATTCTTTACCGGGTCGTGTTTTGAAAAAATTAGCAGATACAATTACAGAGTTAGGTGAAAAAGACGAAGCAAAAGTTATCGTATTAAAATCTGAAGGTGATCGTGCTTTTTGTGCTGGAGCGAGTTTTGATGAATTAATTTCAATTAAGGATTTAGAGACGGGAAAGAAATTTTTTATGGGCTTTGCCAACGTGATTAACGCTTGTCGTAAATGTCCTAAATTAATTATCGGTCGCGTGCAAGGAAAAACTGTTGGAGGTGGAGTAGGACTTGCTTCGGCAGTGGATTATTGTTATGCTACAAAGTTTTCATCTGTGAAATTATCAGAATTAGCAATAGGAATTGGACCTTTTGTGGTAGGACCAGCAGTGGCAAGAAAAGTAGGTGTTTCTGCTATGAGTCAGTTGGCTACAAATGCTACAGAATGGCAAACAGCAGATTGGGCAAGAGAGAAAGGATTGTACGCAGAGCTTTTTGATACCGTGGAAGAAATGGATGCTGAAATTGATGTTTTGGCCCATAAATTAGCTTCTTCCAACCCAGAAGCAATGAAATTATTGAAAGGGATTTTCTGGGAAGGAACTGAAAATTGGGATACATTACTACAAGAAAGAGCTGCAATGAGTGGCGAACTTGTGCTTTCAGATTTTACCATCAACGCAATTAATGCATTCAAAAAGAAGTAATCACTAAATGAACGAACAGTTTTTTTTAGAATTGAAAGATAAACTCTTAGATTTTCTTTGGAGCATAGGGCCTACTTTTTTGAAGGCCCTTGTAGCTTTGGTTCTTGGTGTTTTCATTATTAGAATTTTAAAAAAAGTACTGAAGCGTTTTCTAAAAAGAACAAAAACAGAGCTCTCCTTAAAGACATTTGTTGAAAGCTTGACAACTTTCGTGTTGTACGGTGTCCTTTTCGCCACGGTGGGTATTATTTTAGGAATAGAAACAACATCTTTCATTGCTATGTTTGGAGGTGCAGCAATTGCTGTGGGGCTCGCATTGCAAGGAAGTCTGGCGAATTTTGCTGGAGGAGTTTTGATTCTTGCTTTTAAACCTTTTCGTGTGGGAGATCTCATCTACGTAAATAAAACGCTGGGGGTTGTCGAGCAAGTAGATATTCTCTATACCCGCATCAAAACGCACGATGGAAGAATGGTAACAATGCCGAATGGAAACGTTGCCAATAGCGATGTGGATAACCGAACCATGAATAATACACGAAGAGTAGATTTGAATTTTCGTGTTGCTTTAAACGAGGATGTCGATAAAATAAAAGCAATCGTAATGGAGGCTTTGTTAGTCCATCCTGATGTTTTAAAATATCCAGAACCTGATATCTGGTTAGACAATATTGAAGAATACAATTTAAAAATCACCGCACGATCTTGGGTTAAATCAGAAGAATATTGGCCTATGTATTGGATTCAATTGGAGAATGTCAAAAAAGCATTAGACGCTCACGGAATTAAAATTCCTGTTCCAAAGAGAGAAATATCTTATGCAACACCAGCGGAAGAACCAAAACTCTAATTGTTTGTCTATTATATTAAGTTGTTAAGTCATGAGTAAAAAGAAAGCGCTTTGTATGCAATGTAGACAATGGTCATATGACACAAATGTATGCGAGCATTGTGGTTATATTATTAGTCAAGAGAAGAAGGACGAAATTGAGCAGAAGGAATATGATAAATTAAATCCGCCAAAACCACCTTCCAAGTTAAAGAAGGCAATGGAGTATTTGCGCACCTCTAAGAATCCTTTGCTAAAAGTGCTTTACTATATTTTAATGGGGATTTGGATGTTTTATGTGGGGATTGTGATGATTGTAATGTATATCGCCTCGATGGCTGCAGGATAATGAAAACGATTGCTCATCCTCTTTTTATTGTATTGGCATTAATTTATGCCTCATATTACAGCTTAAAACAAACGGACTTAGTGTTTCCAGTTTTAATTTCTAGCTACCTTGCCGATTTACTCAGTATATTTTTGGTGAATACTTTCACACTCTGGTGCATCAGAAAAATCAAAAACAGACCAAGTTTAGAGCTTCCTCCAATCTTGGTACTGTTCAGTGTTGTAATGTTCTCAGTGTTTTTTGAATTTATTCTACCTCAAAAAAGTTCGCTTTACATCTACGATCCTTGGGATATTCTTTGCTACGCAATAAGCGGAGTTGCTTATATATTTTGGCGAAGAAAATAATTGGAAATTATTAATATGAGCAGTATGGACGATTTGCGAATCGTCCATACGTTATTCAAATTACTAAAATTTCAACAATCAATTATTATTTCAACTCTTCAATCAATTCACTCAATCTTTCAATGGTAACGTGATCCATTATTACAATTTTATTCCATTTTGGAGCAGCATGATTATCAGGAACCAATCCATATTTTTTAGCAATCTCGGGCGAAATAAATTCACTTCTAATGGTAATAATGTTTGAAGAAGGGTGACGATAATACTTAATTTTTAGCTTGTCTAGCTGTTCGCACATCCAGGCGGTTCTTTTTTGTAGAATGAAGACTTTTTCCATCCATCCAAAAGGGCCATATTTAGATAAAATCATCCAAACGGCTACTGCATTAGCTCCAGATCGACTACCAATTAGAGTAGAATCTTCTCCTTCAACATAACTAGCTTCTTTAGTATTTGCATATTTTATCAAATTTTTACGAATCACAAAAATACCTGTTCCATAAGGTGCTTGCGCCATTTTGTGAGCATCAAGTGTTACGGATGTGATTTTTGAGTTTCTGAAGTCTAAATGGTGTTCTTTTTGTGCAAAAGGGAAGTAAAAACCGCCATAAGCTCCATCAACATGAATAAAGTAATCAAGACTTTCTTTTTCTAAAACTGTAGCATAGAATTCTGGTTCATCTACAGAGCCAAACATCGTTGTCATCATGTTGGCCACAACAATAAAAGCTTTCACCCCCTTAGCTTTCTGTATATCTACGGCCGCTTGAACGCTTTCCTCCGAAATAAACCGACCATTATCCGAAACTCCTGCGTGTTGAACGGATATGCAGAAAATGTTTCCTGCTTTATCCATAGAGTAATGATTATCGTCGGAAGTTAAAATACAAATCTCCTCGTTTTTTAAACCTTTTACCTGGTTAAAGTAATTGCGATAAATCCAAATGGCTTGCATATTTGCTTCCGTACCACCAGAGGCTACATATCCATCATATTCATCATCCTCACCACTTAAAATGTCGTGAGCGCAAATCTTAATTAAGTCTTTCTCAATTTCTTGAGTACCTGCAAAAAAAGATTCAGAAGCCCCCAAAGTATGACAACCTATATGGTTTGGGTTTTTAATCATTGTGGAAAGAAATGGAGCATCTTTTAAAAATGCAGCATCATGATTAAATACATTCCTGTCTAAATAAGAGGCTGGAAGACCCAAAACATTTTGTTCATCGTAATTCACGTTTTTGGCCAAAGAACTAAATACAATTTCTTTGATTTCCTCTTCTGACTTTTTATCCCAATATTTATACATGATGTTTTCTTATTTTTTTGCAAATTTAAAATAAACTATAGATAGTAGATGAGGAAAGTATATGACCTTAATCAGTATTTTTTGGTCTATATTACAGCAAACGATTTAAAGCTGCTGCCCTCCGTTTAATATCTTAATCAATGATTACACGTAAAGTGCAACTTATCATAATAGTTCAATACTATTCATTACTTCTCAATTCTTACCCGAATATCTACTGCTTTAACGCTGTTTTTGGTCGCTAATAATGGGTTCAAATCTAACTCTAGAATTTCTGGAGCAATGTGAACCAAAGCACCTACACGTACAATAATATCTATAAATCTTTCCTCGTCTAATGGTGGGTTTCCTCGGTAGCCTTCAATAATTGGGTAGCCTTTTAATGAACGAATCATGTTTTTCACCTCGTGTTTTTCCAATGGAGCTAAGGCATAAACCGTGTCATTTAGAAGCTCTAGGAAAATACCTCCAAAACCAAAAATCACCAAGTGACCAAACTCTCCTTGTTTTATAGATCCCACAAATAGCTCTTCCCCCTTTATCATTTCTTGTACTAGAACACTTGTCGCCTTTGGAATTGCCATTAGCTCCTCAAAAGCGGTTTCCATCTCTGCGGGTGAGCTTATATTTAAACGAACTCCCTTAACCTCTGTTTTATGAACAGGACCCACGACTTTCATTACCAATGGGAATTGAATGCTTTTTTGAATTGTCTTTAATTCTTGACTGCTTTTACAAGTGAATTGCTGGGCGATAGGCACTCCTGCTGCTTTCATTAAGTCAGCGGCGTCGTTGGCGTTTAAGAAGCCATTTTTGGATGCGTTTATAATTCCACGAATACTTACAATGTCCATTTTGGGCAGCTCCACATCAAAGTAATCCGATTTGGGCATGGAGTAAACATGGGCTAAGGCATTGCCTAAAACCACCTCGTCTGCAAAATTCACCCTGCCGTTTTTTAAAAAGGATTGAATTTCGTTTTTGGCGTTCATGACTGATGGCAATACTGGATAAATAGGATGCTTGCAGCTTTTCATCTTTTCCTCTAAAACTTCATAAACGTCTTTTACATTAAACAAGCCGGGACTTCCAAAAACAACGACCATTCCATCAATTTGTGGATGTTGATCACAGAAATCAATAATTAGTCCCAATTGCTTGGCATTTCCTGTAGCCAAAAAATCTATGGGATTATCTACGGAAGAGCCAGGGTGTAGTTGTTTTAATAATTCTGCCGTGTCTTTGGCGTCCAACTGTGGAATTTGCATACCTTTTGAAGAAAGTGCGTCGGTAAGCATAACTGCGGATCCTCCGGCGTGGGTAATGATGGCTATGTTTTTTCCTTTTAAAGGTTTGGTTTGGAAAACACTTGCAACGGCAATTAATTCTTCCCTCGAACTGCAATAAACAATTCCTGCTTTTTGGAATAAAGCGCGCACCACTGTGTCAGAAGTAGCTAAAGCTCCTGTGTGTGAAGAGGCGGCTCTTCCTCCGGCTTCAGAGTATCCAGATTTTATGGCGGCGATTTTACATCCCTTTTTGATGAGCGAAGTGGCGTGTTTTAAAAATTTGAAAGGATGTTTAATTTGTTCCAAATAAAGTAGTTTTACTTTTGGACTCGTTTCAGGATCAAAATTTTGATCCATGTGTTCCAATACTTCCTCCACTCCAATATGAGAAGCGTTTCCTATTGAATAAATGTTGGAAAAACGCAAGCCATTTAAAATTGCTGCCTCCATAAAGAACACTGCTGTTGCTCCTGAGCTAGAAATTAACTCGCAACCCTGAGGGTCATATTCCGGGATAGGAGAAGTGAAAACTCCTTTGTAGTTTTCATTGATTACACCAATGCAATTGGGTCCAATCAGTGAAGCATTTGCATTCTCAATGAGAGCTAATAATTCCTTTTCTAACTGAATTCCTTCTTCGCCAGCTTCCGAAAAGCCTGCTGAATAAATTATAAATGCTTTTGTACCCGTTTCAATAAGTTCTTTTATGATTTTCACACACACTTTGGCGGGCACAGCTAAAATGGCTAAATCAACTGTTTCGGTCAAATTTTGAACTTCTTCAACATGAGTTACACCTTGAATGTCGATTGGTTTTTTATTCAGCGCATAAATCTCACCTGTAAATCCACCCTCTAGCAGGTTGAGAATTACTTTACCTCCTGGTTTTTGTTCGTTCATTGATGCGCCAACAACAATAATATTACGCGGTGATATAAGTTGGGAATTAATCATTTTAGTATAAATTTTAGCTTGAATATAAAGTCTGTTTAACCCTTTTCAGCTTTGTAAAATTGTTTGAGGTCAAAAGATAACCGTATTCTTTTTTAGATGAAAATATATTTTTCCGTTCATAAAAAACAAGAGCCTAAATTATGTTTATCTGTTGAATAAAAGATAAAATCATCCAGTTTAAAGCTTTTTACTGAGAAAAATCATTTATTTCGGCTCATTTCGGATTCAAAAGATTACAATTGTCAGTTAATTCACTAATTTTGTCGCACAATTTTAAATGAAAACCTGTTTTAAGGTTATGGCTAAGAATTCAAAAATTAAAGATTACGGACTATTTACCAAATTTAGGTTATCATTTTCTGTGATTATTTCTGCCTTGTCGGGATTTCTATTTGCTGGTGGCGGAACATGGATGGAAGCTTTTTACCTTTTAGTGGGTGGACTTCTTGTAACGGCGGCAAGTAACGGGAGTAATCAAATATGGGAAAAGGAACTCGACAAAAAAATGTTGCGTACCGAAAAACGTCCGCTTCCACGCGGTTCCATGAGTCTTGCAGAAGCCTACACAGTTGTTGTTGTTTCCTTAGCAGTGGGTTCCTGGATGCTATTTCAGCTCAATCTCAACGCCATGATTTTGGGATTAGTCGCCTATGTTTCCTATTCTTTTATCTATACACCACTAAAACAAGTTACACCTTGGGCGGTAATTGTGGGTGCATTTCCTGGTGCAATTCCACCAATGTTGGGAGCTATTGCGGTAACAAATGAATTTTCAGCTATGCCAGGCGCATTGTTTTTTGTTCAATTTGTATGGCAGTTACCTCACTTTTGGGCCATTGCTTGGGTTGCACATGAGGATTATCAGAAAGCTAATTTTTATTTGTTGCCTTCAATGTCGGGGAAATCAAAAACCTCTGCATTTAGAATTGCGCTTTCTGCACTTTTATTAATCCCTTTTTCGCTTTTTCCTTGGGTTCTTGATTTTGTAGGTCCTTTTAGCGTTATGGCGGCTTCAATTTTAGGATTAATTTTCTTCCTGTATGCCTATAAATTGTATTTGACATTAGATGACAAAGACGCTAAAAAATTAATGTTTGCATCATTCATTTATTTACCTTTGATCCAGTTTGTCTATGTCATTGATAAATATTTCTTTTTTACATAGTTCGAATTATACGTTTAAGAAGGAAGAAAATAAATAATAAGTCATGAAAAAGAATTTCGACGATTCATATCCAAGAGAAGTACAAGCGAAAGTTAAAAGAAACTTAGTTTGGATCGTTTGTGTTAGTATTAGTATGATGTTTGCTGGTTTTACATCAGCTTACATTGTATCCATGGGTGGAAGCTTTTGGGTAAAAGTAGACCTACCAACAGCATTTTTTATAAGCACAGCACTCATCGTGTTAAGTAGTATTGTTCTGTTTGGAGCCACAAGAGCAGCCAAGGCGGGAAATGTTTCTCGTGCCAGAATGCTGGTTGTTCTGACGTTGATGTTAGGTATAGGCTTTGGAGTTTTTCAATTTCAAGGATACAAAGCACTGGTTAAGAGTGGAGCGCATTGGGTAACCAATATTATAGTAGATGATGGACGTTACGGAGATTATTTTGAAATCAAGAAAGATGGAGAATATCTAACGGTAGATAATAATCAGTATTACTTTAATGATGAACAGTTGGAAGGTGAGGACAAAAAACGTTTACAAGCTTTTGCAGATCAATTCACAGTTCCAACTTTAAACGATTTAAAGGGTAAAAACATCGACTATGGTGAATTTACACTTTTATACAAAAGTGAGCCGTTAACATTTTTAGATGGAGAATTTATTCGTCCAAATGGAGAAAGATTAGAAGAGCTAGATTTTGGGAGATTAAGAGATTTAGCACAGAATATTAGGGATGATAGAGCAGATTTTTTCATGCAGGGAGAGATGGGGAAAGATTTCAAATTATTCTATAATGGAAATGAGCTCGACTATAAAGAGCGTACCTTAATGTATAAAGGAAAGCCGCTTAGTGCAAACCTTCAGAACAAACTATTACGAGGGAATAAAGATATGAGTACTGCTTATTTCTATGTAATTACTATATTGCACCTTTTACATGTGGTGGCCGGATTAATCATGCTCATTGTGATGTCAGTTCGTTCATACACAGCAGAAAATGCTTATAAAATGGCCATGTCCCTAGGCGCTGGATCTATCTTCTGGCACTTTTTAGGCGTTTTATGGTTATATTTATTACTATTTTTACTTTTTATTCATTAAATTCGCACACAATAAATAATTGAGAGATGGCAGGACACGCTTCAAATGAAATTAATGCTAATGTCGGTTGGGACGGAAATGGTTCCCCGTTTAGCGTAGGTTACGGTAAGTTAATGATGTGGTTTTTTCTTGTTTCGGATGCATTAACATTCGGAGGATTCCTAATCGCTTATGGTTTTACAAGGTACTCTTACGGAGGGGCTTGGCCAATTGGTGAAGAAACTTTTGATGCTTTACCATTTTTACAAGGTAGTTATCCATTGGCCTATGTGGCGTTGATGACTTTTATATTAATTATTAGTTCGGTAACTATGGTGCTTGCAGTTGAAGCAGGTCACAGAATGGACAGAAAAGGAGTAACGAAATGGATGCTTGCAACTGTTTTAGGTGGACTTATTTTCGTTGGTTCTCAAGCTTGGGAATGGTCACACTTCATTCACGGAACAAAATTCGGTAGAGTAGAGTTGAGCGATGGTTCCATTGCCACAGCTAAGGGTGATTTTGGTAAAATTCAAAGTTTCGAAATTGTGAAGCCTGGTGCTCATTATGCTGGAATTGGAGAATTAATCACCAACGATAACATCACTAAGGAAGACGGAGATTTAATGCACGCATTTCAGCATGCTGCAGCAAAAAGAAACTTGTCTGGAACTGCAGGTGCAATGCTGATTACCTTGCACGATGGAACTGTGGCTAAAGTAAATAAGGAAGCAGACAAAAATTTAGAGCTAATCGTTAAAGTAGCTGGAAATAACCATGCAGTTTCTGTTGCAGCAGACGAGAGTACACGCATTAATGAAGAAGAAGGTTCCGTTGCACTTTATTACGAGGCACTTTCCAAAGGGAATGTTGTTTATGGAGCTAACCTTGATGAAAATGAATATGGGCCACAAACTTATGGTCACTTCTTTTTCTTCGTAACAGGGTTCCACGGTTTCCACGTTACCATAGGGATTATTCTTAATATCGTTATCTTTATTAACGTATTAAAAGGTACTTACCACAGAAGAGGTCATTATGAAATGGTCGAAAAAGGTGGACTTTATTGGCACTTTGTCGATTTAGTTTGGGTGTTTGTATTTACATTCTTCTACTTAATTTGATATAACTTTTATTGTATCAACAGTTATTCACTTGTATATATTATAAAATGGAACAAAGAGACGACATTATAGAATATTCTTTATATAACCATCACTCAGAAGAGGAAGGGAAGAAATTAAGAAAAAAGATTTGGAAAGTTACACTTATTCTTTCAGTTGTTACTGCTGTAGAAGTACTCTTGGGTGCTCTAGTAAAACAAGGTAGTGATATGTGGCTGACAGTAAAAGTTCTTTTCATTGTATTGACAGTTTTAAAAGCAGCCTACATCGTAATGACCTTTATGCACTTAGGTGACGAAAAAAAGGCCTTGAAATGGATTGTACTTCTGCCTTACCTTATTTTTATGGCTTACCTTATTTTTATAGGGTTAACTGAAGGTGCTGCAGTTGCTGCAAAAATGTAGTTACTCCCATAAAAACATATTGTTTTGACAAATAAAAAAAAGAGAGGCGGTTTTTTTAAGCCGCTTCTTATGATGGTAGTGGTTTTTGGTCCGGCGGTAATCCTAATCACGATTACAATGGGGAAGTGTGAACACAATTTCCAAACATTGCCGGTTTATTCCGAAATGCCAGACTATGAGTTTATTGGCGCTAATGGTGAAGTGGTCAACAACAAAACGCAAGAAGGAAAAGTTACATTGTTTACTACTCTTCAAACCACTTGTCCTCAAAACTGTGCGATTGATATTTTTAAATTCAATCTTCAGATATATCAAGATTACAGAAAAAACCAAAAGAGTCTGGGCCATGTGAAAATCGTTTCTGTGGTTACCGATGAAAATGGTAACCCCGTGGACAATATAGACGAGTTACTTTACACCATGAATGATATGATTGAAGGTTACGATTCAACAATCTGGAATCTTGTAACAGGCGATCCTAAGCAAATCTATGACATCGAAAACAATGGTGTTAATCTATACTCTACAACTTCTGATAGTACTTTTGCAGGAAAGTCTTTCCTTGAAACAATGTTGATTGTAGATAAACAAAACCAATTACGACTTGTTAGAAGAGGAAATCAAGAAGGATTAATTCGAGATTTTAAGCAACACGTTGCACTTTTACAGAAGCAGTATGATAAAGATGCCAGAAATTCAAACGAGGAAAAGTAGAAATTTAATTTTTACTACACTTTTCTTGTTCTCCCTATTTACAGCCTGTTCAAACGACAAAGCAGGACAAAACTCAGTAAATCTCCCCTATATTGGACATCATGATGTGGTCTATGAGGCTGTAGAAGGCTATGAAATTGGAGATACAATTTTCCACAAAGTTCCAAAATGGGAATACCTAACCCAAGATTCTACGGTCTTAAGTTCGCAGGACATCGATAACAAAGTTTGGATAGTGGATTTCTTTTTTAGTTATTGCCCAACTATTTGTCCACCTATGACCAAAGCTATGCGTGGAATAAGTGATAGCTTATCAGACTACAGTGAAGACTTTAATATTCTTTCGTTTTCTATAGATCCAGACAGAGATACTCCGGCAAGGTTGCGTTTATATAGAAAAAGGCATGAGGTTACTTCAGAAAATTGGTTTTTCTTAACCGGAGACGAGGAGGAAACTCATACATTGGGGATTGAAGGTTTTCAAATTCACGCCAATGCCGATGAGCAAGCGCCAGGTGGTTTTGCTCACAGCTCTAACTTTGTTTTGATAGATAAAAACCAACATATCCGTGGAGTTTATGATGGCTTAGAGCCAGAGAGTAGAGAACAACTTATTATTGACGCTAAAAAATTACTAAATGCAAACTAAAGAGAGAACACCTGCGCAAATCAAATCCTTTAAGAAATTGATTTTGGCCCTTTCAATTATTATTCCTTTGGCAGTTGCCTTACTTTTTGAAATTAAGATAAAGCCAGAAGGAATGGATTTTTCTTTTTTGCCTTCGGTTTATGCAACTATTAATGGAATTACGGCGGTTTTGTTGGTGAGTGCATTACTAGCTGTTACCAACAAGAAGTATAAGTTGCACGAAAATTTAATGAAAACATCCCTTGGTTTTTCTTTATTGTTTTTAGTGCTTTATATCATTTATCACATTACGTCGGATAGTACGAGCTACGGAGGACAATTTCCAATTATCTATTACACAATTTTAATTTCCCACATAGTACTGAGTGTAGGAGTAGTTCCCTTGGTGCTTTTCACTTATTTCTATGCATGGCAAGGTGATTTTGTAAAACATAAAAAATGGACGCGTTTCTCCTTTCCAATCTGGCTGTATGTTGCCGTAACTGGTGTTGTGGTTTATATCATGATTTCGCCTTTTTATGGTTTGGAAGGGTAGTTATTCTGGTTCCTTCGGCAATCTATCTAAATTTTTTACGTAGCGCTCAAGATTAAAGGTATTCTTGTTTTTTATTACATCGTAAAATTCTAAGCTTAAACAGTGGGCGATCATGTTTTTAGCATTAAAATCATCATAACCTTCCTTCTTTAGCCTTTCCAAAGTTTTTTTTGTTTGAGGTGGGTCATTTTGACGGATCTGATTCTCAATTGTATCAAAGATTGCATTTTTCATGTATTCATTCTCTTCCATATTCTTTGTTGTTTTAGGGAGTTTATGTCTATATCGGAAATTAATTTGATTTTTTATCTACACAGTACTTAAACATCCTGCATCTTTCCTACTTGTTTCAATAACGCTTTTTTGGGGAGTAATGGAATTAGCTTAAACATTAGTTTTTGTCCTAAACTTAAACCTCCCAAAACATCCAACTGTCCTTTAAGCATCCCATTGTATCCGTCTTCGGCTACTTTCCTAGCACTCACGGGGTTGTTGAACATTTGTGTTTTATCCATCCCTGAAAGCTTTCCAAACTCAGAAGCGGTAGGGCCGGGCATTAAATTAGAAATGGTGATGTTTGTTTCTTTTAATTCCTCTGCAATTGCATTACTAAAAGAGGTGACATAAGCTTTTGTTGCATAATAAACCGCTTGATAAGGACCGGCCATAAGACTAGCGGTGGAGGAAACGTTGAGAATCTTTCCCTTATTCTTTTGGATAAAATCTTGTAAGAAGTGATGTGTTAATGCCGTTAAAGAAGTAATGTTTAAATTAATCATGGCGATGTCATTTGCCAAATCTCGCTGGTTGAATTGGCCTAATCCACCAAATCCTGCATTATTGATTAGATAATCTACCTGTTTCCCTATACTTTTTACTTCATCGTAAACTTCTTGGGCTGCGCTAGCACTATCTAAATCTTTTTGGATGACCATTACGCTGATTTTATGTTTTGTCTCCAGTTCTTTTTTAAGCTCGTTTAATTTATCGATGCTTCTGGCGACAACGATTAAATCTCCTCCTTTCTCTGCATGTATATGGGCAAATTCTTTTCCTATTCCGCTGCTCGCTCCTGTTATTAGTGCAGTTTTTTTCTGTGACATTATTCCTTCTTTTTAATAAAATAATAGGAAACCATCTATGGAATTCCTAATCATCTACAATAGTTCTTTATTAGTAATCAATGTTTTATGCTTACACTTATTGGTTTACGTAAAAGGCATAAATTACTCCTGGTACCCACCCTACCAATGTAAGGAGAAGGCTAATTAAAAACTTTCCACTTAATCCATGGTTTAAAAATACCGCCAATGGTGGCAGCAATACACTCAAAATTATCATAAGTAAAGACATAATAGTTGTTTTTGGTTTAAGCACCTGCAAATAAGAAAAAAATCCAAATGGCGCTGTGCTTAGGTTATTTCTGTAAATGTTGTTTTCAAGATTTTGTGAGTGATCATAAATTTATAGTCTCCCGTCTTTATTGGTGTTTGCTAGAATAACTGTGTGTGTTGCTCATGATGAGTCGAATTCTAGTGAGGTTAATATTTCTAAAATCTTAACATTATCAGAAATGAATCAATAAAATTTTGATATTTTGAAGTAATTATTGAGCAATTTATTTTCAAACGCAATTATTATGGCCAAACAAATTATCCAGAATCAAGCAACGGTATCTACTATTGAACAATCATTTTTAGAATTCTTTAATCGGTTTATCCACTCGCTACCTGGGGTTGGATTAGGACTCCTAATCATAATTTTGGGCGTATTAATAGCAACGGTAATTGGAAATTTTGCTACAAAACGGATTTCTAAAAGAACGCAAGACCCTTTGATGAGTAAGTTCCTGGGAAAAGCAATTAAAATAACTTTTGTTTTAATTGCGACTATGATTGGACTGCAAGCTGCTGGTTTAGGATATATCGCCTCAGGAATTTTAACCGCAGCAGGAGCAAGTGCATTGGTTCTAGGATTTGCATTTAGAGATATTGGAGAAAACTTTATTGCAGGTGTAATTCTAGCTTTTAGCCGACCGTATGATGTAGATGACACGGTGCAAATAGGAGAAAACTTTGGAAAAATAAAATCATTAGAATTTCGCTATACAAAAATAAAAACCTTCGATGGTAAAGATGTTTACATTCCAAATAGTGATGTGTTAACAAAGCCAGTGACTAATTTCACTGAAGATGGTTTTTATCGTTGGGATTTTATTGTAGGAATAGCTTATGAGAATAATATTAACGAAGCCAAAAACGTAATTTTAAAGGCGCTTAGAGCAGAACCCAATGTCATGGAAGATGAAGAACATGAAAACTTTGTTACTGAAGACGAATTAGCTACAAGTACCGTAAATCTGAAAGTGTATTTTTGGGTAGATACTAAAGACTTCAGGAAAAGCGCCATTATAACAAAAGGTAACGTGGTGCGAAATGTGAAAGAAGCACTTGAGAATGCAGGATTCTATATGCCGGCAGATATTCAAGAAGTTAAATTGTATGGTGCCGAAAAAGACTTTAAAATTCGTTTTGCTAAAGACGATGATGAAGAGGTGGATAAAATTGAAGATTAAATGCCTATCCGATACTTTACCAGTAAATATGTCTAAGCCAACCATAATTTGATTCAGCGGTAAACTAACAAGATCCTTCGCAAATTTCTATTTCCAACCAGTTGAAAAAAGAAATCCGCTTCAGGATGACATTAAGCTAGGGTCATATTTTAAGTGAGAGGGGAAAAGCAAAAGCGCTAGAGCGCCTACAACTGTCATCCTGATCAGGGTTGAAAATTAAGATTTTTAACCCTGGAAGGATCTGGCCTGATTAATAGAGAGTACTTTTTATTGTAGTATATTAAATAGCTGGTAAAGTTACCGATAAGCATTAAAGATTAAACAAATTCCTGATCTATCTGTTCTATTCCCAAAGAAAACACAAATGTATCAACTAAGACATAAGAAGTTCATCGCTACAGATATAGAAACATGTTGGGATTTTTTTTCATCGCCGAATAATTTGAAGAAAATTACACCTCCATACATGGGGTTTCTGGTGAAAAATGAAATTCCGGAGAAAATGTATGAAGGTTTAATGATAGAATATACTGTGACTCCAATCATGAAAATTCCCATGAATTGGATTACCGAAATTACTCATGTCGAAGATTTAAAGTACTTCGTGGATGAACAAAGAAAAGGTCCCTACAAAATTTGGCACCATGAACATCATTTCAAAGTCGTTGAAGGCGGAGTAGAAATGGAAGACATTTTAACCTATGTTTTACCGCTCGGCTTTCTTGGGAAAATTGCTCACGCTTTATTCGTTAAAAATAAAGTGAAAGAGATATTTGAATTCAGAAATAAAAAGGTGGAGGAGATATTCAGAGTCTAATTCTTTTTCAAAATACATCGTCGTATTTTAGGATTTCAATTTTTCATTTTTTAATTCTTCACTTTTCATTTTTAATCCTACCTTTGCGGCGTCTCTAAGGGGTGTCCAGGCGATAAATGTCTAGACTGAGATTATACCCATTGAACCGGATCAGGTTAGTACCTGCGGCGGGAAGATGACTAAGAAACAATAGTGTTAATTCGAATTTTTTATTAAATCCAAGAATTAGCCCCTGATTCTTGTTAAATGTTTAAAAGCATGAAAGCAAGAAATGTTATGAAAGCCTTGACAGCGGCCTTGTTGTTGTCATCAAGTGCAATCGCACAACTTCAAATCTCTGGTAAAGTCCAAAATGATTATGGTGAAGCCCTCCAAGGTGTAACTGTAAGTATAAAAGGAAAAAACACCGGAACTATTTCCAAATCAGGTGGTCAGTATACCATCAAAAATCTAAAAAGTGGTACCTATGATGTAAGAGCAAGTTTCTTCGGTTATGAAACTCTAACGAAGACAATTGTTTTAGAGGAAAATCAAGTGATTAATTTCTCTTTAAATTCAACTTTCTTCATGCAGGAAGGAATTGATGTAAGGGCCGTTCGTGCGAACAAGAAAACACCTACGACTTATACCAACATTAGCGCAGAGGACATTGAAAAACAAAATTATGGTCAGGACCTACCGTATTTGCTAGAATCAATGCCTGCAACGGTTGTAACGTCAGATGCCGGAGCGGGAATCGGATATACATCGTTTAGAATCAGAGGGGTTGATCCAACAAGAACCAACGTTACCGTAGACGGAATCCCTATGAATGATGGTGAATCTCAAGGCGTGTTTTGGGTAAATATGCCAGACTTCTCTTCATCGGTAGAAAGTATGCAAGTACAACGTGGTGTTGGGACTTCTTCAAATGGAGGTGGTGCTTTTGGAGCAAGTATCAATATTGCCACTAATAAACTCCAACAAAAGCCGTACGCTGTAATTGACAATTCTGGTGGTTCTTTTAATTCAATCAGAAATTCTGTGAATGTAGGAACAGGAATGATCAATAATAAATTTACTGTAGATGCGCGTCTGTCTCGTATAAAATCTGATGGTTATATCGATCGTGCAAGTGCAGATTTGAAATCTTATTTTCTCTCGGGAGCTTATCATGGTAAGAAATCAACTTTGAGATTAAACATTTTTAGTGGGAAAGAAAAAACGTACCAAGCTTGGTATGGAACTCCGGAAAGTAGAGTAAATGGAGACGAACAAGAAATGATAGCCTACGCCGGCAGAAATGGATTGTCGGATTCAGATGTAGAAAACCTCTTGAACTCAGGAAGAACTTACAACGCATATACCTATGAAAACGAAACTGACAATTATCAACAAGATCATTATCAATTACACTATGCTTATCAATTGAGCAAAAACTGGAACATGAAGGCAGCAGCGCATTACACGAGAGGTTTAGGTTATTATGAAAATTATGAAACAGATGATAAATTCTCAAAATATGGATACGCGCCAATCGTTGTGAATGGGGATTCAATTGACAGGATGGATTTAATTCGTAGAAGATGGTTAGATAATCATTTTGGTGGAGGAATTTTCAACTTTAATTACAAAGGTAATAAAGGATTAGAGCTCGTTTTGGGTGGAGGAATTAACAAATATGTTGGTGACCATTTTGGTGATGTTATTTGGGCAGAGTATATGCCAGACAATCAAAAGGGGGATAAATATTATGACAATACTTCTACAAAATATGACGGAAACTTATATGCAAAAGCAACTTACCAATGGAAAAAGTTTACCTTCTTCGCTGATGCACAATACCGCCACATCGATTATCAATTTGAAGGTATCGACGAAGTAAGTGGACAAATAATTAATCTAGACCAAAGAGTGTTTTACAATTTTATGAATCCAAAAGCAGGTTTGTCTTATCGTTTCAACGGAAATCATTCTGTTTATGCTTCCTATGCAATTGCAAACAGAGAACCAGTTCGAAAAGATTTCAGGGAAAAGACCATTGCCAACAGACCAGAGCATGAAGTTTTATATAATCTTGAAGCCGGTTATCGTTTAACACACAAAAAAGCATTCTTAAATGCAAACATTTACCACATGTTATATGAAAACCAGTTGGTGTTAACAGGCGAAATCAATGATGTTGGTGGATATACAAGAACAAACGTTGATGAAAGTTACCGTTTGGGATTAGAAATAGAAGGAGGTTACCAAGTTTATGAAAAATTGGGGATAACAGGAAATCTTGCATTAAGTCAAAATAAAATTGAAAATTTCACGGAATATGTGGATAGCTATGATGCTTCTTTCAACACTATTCCACAGGAGGTTATAGAATATGGAACTACTGATTTGGCATTTTCTCCATCTATAATTGCAGGTTTGTCATTAAACTATGCTCCTGTAAAAGGTGTAAGAGTGAGTTTGATTAATAAGTATGTTGGAAAACAATATTTAGACAATACTTCTGAAGATTCAAGAGCGCTAGATGCTTATTTTGTGAGTCATTTAGATCTTTCTTATTCTTTCAAATCATTAGGGTTTGAAGAAATTACAGTCGGAGGCCGAATTAATAACCTATTCAACGAAATGTATGAAAACAATGGTTATACTTTCTCTTATATTGTAGGAGGAGACCGTACACAAGAAAATTTCTATTATCCTCAAGCTGGAACCAATTTTATGGTGAGATTGTTGTTGAAATTATAAAAATCGGCTTTTCAAATCAGATATTAAAGTTAACTATTTGAACGAGTAAGGGAGTTTCTTCGGGAACTCCCTTTTCTATTTTTAATAATAGGGTGTTTAGAGCTAAAGTTTTAAATTTTTATTGCTTTCACCATACCGTTTTAAAACGTTTTTACACCCTACTAGTCATGTGCTCAAATAGTTACTGGTTTGAATGCGTTTTTGTGTGATAAAAAACCTACTAAAAAGCTCTGTAATCCAAGCTATACTTAACATTTAGAAGTGTAAATCTTTTTCAAATCTTTAACAATTTTACAGTCTTAAAACATGGATTTAAAGCTATGTTTGGATCCAATTATAAACTATATACAAAAATACATGAAGAAAAATTTACTTAAAGGTTTGATGCTTTTCAGTGCTTTTGCATTTGGCTCAAATCTTAATGCACAAACGTATTGTGATTACACCATAACATCAAGCTCTCCTAAACACATTAATAACTTTGTAACAACGGGAGCTATTGCCAATATTAATAACGTAGCATCAGGTCCAGGAACTACAACACCTGGTTATTCTGATTTTACTTCAACTGTTTTACAGTCTTATGAGACGCAAACAGTTGATTTCACAATAGAAGCGAGTAACACTTCTACTTATGGAGTGTCAATTTTTATTGATTGGAACAATGACTTTACTTTTGACCCGGCTGAAAAAGTTTACGGAACAACAGGTTACACATCATTGCCATTGTCTAATTCCTTCACGGTTCCAGCAGGAACGGCAATGGGGCAATATCGAATGAGAGTTATTGCAGCATATTTAGGAGGAGGAACTCCTGGACCATGTGGACAATCAGATGCTGAAGCAGAAGATTATACTATTGAAATAGTTGCTGCTCCATCTTGTTTGCCTCCACAAAACATTTATACTTCAAGTTTATCTGCTACTTCAGCAGAGATTGGTTGGACAGAAATTAATACAGCTACATCTTGGAACGTGGAGTATGGAGCTGCTGGATTTGTGCCTGGAAATGGAACTATAGTAAATGGAGTTACGAGTAATCCTTACACTTTTACAGTAACACCAATGTCAGATTTTGAATTTTACGTTCAGTCTGATTGCGGAAACGGTGATTTAAGTGGATGGGCTGGTCCTTTCTTCTTCTCTAATAATTATTGTGATTTTACAATATCAAGTTCTTCTCCTCAACACATCAATTCTTTCACAACAACGGGTGCAGTTCAGGACATTAGTAACTTGAACTCTGGAGCTGGAACAACTACTGCAGGTTATTCTGATTTCTCAGCGATTGTTTTACAAGCTTATGAAACTCAAATTATTGACTTCACAATCGAAGCGAGTAATACTTCAACCTATGGGACTTCTATTTTTGTTGACCTAAACAATGATTTTGTTTTTAGTCCAGCAGAAAAAGTTTACACATCTTCAGGGTACACTTCAATGCCTACTTCTGGCTCGGTAATGATTCCTGCAGGAACACCAGTTGGACAATACAGAATGAGAGTAGTTTCTGATTACTTAGGAAGTACGCCTAGTGCTTGTTCAGGAAGTAGTGCAGAAGCTGAAGATTATACTTTAGAAATAGTTTCTCCTCCATCTTGTCTACCTGTATTGGATATCGATACAGTGAGCACAACTACAAACGCTGTTGAGTTAACATGGAATGAATTAAACAGTTCTACTTCATGGAATATTGAGTATGGTATCAGCGGATTTACTCCTGGTACGGGGACAATGGTAACGGCTACGAGTAATCCATTTACAGTTACAGGTTTAAATCCAAGTATGCAGTATGATTTCTATGTGCAATCTGATTGTGGAAATGGAGACTTAAGTACTTTTAGAGGTCCATTCTCTGTTTATACTGCATGTGGAATTGCTATTGCGCCTTTCTATGAAGGCTTTAATAATGCTGCTCAACCACAATGTTGGGACAACACTTCATCAACAGTGAGTACAAGTGCAAATAACACGTGGAACTTTAATGACCAAGGAGATTATGGTGCAGCTAATAACGGAAGAAACGCAGGTGAATTCACGAAAGTTGATGGGAACTCTCCTTACGCTGATAGTGTGATGTTGGTTACTCCACAAATTGATATTGCTCAATTGAATAATCCATTTTTATCATTTGAGTGGTTCAGTAACAACACTAACAATCCTGGAGATAATGTTCCTTTGATCATTGAACTGTTTGATGGTAATAGCTGGAACTTTATTGATACACTAAAAGGCGATAGCCCAAATTGGGAATTTGTAAACTACGACTTGAGTGCATATTCTAATAATATTATTCAAATTCGTTTCATGGTAAATAAATCGGTGACTACGAGCTATTCTTATTACAACGATATTCTTTTAGATGAAGTGAGAATTGATGATTGTAGTGATCTTGGTGGAGTTGATGGTGTGTTAAACGTTTGTAGATTAGACAATACGGTTAATTTGAATGATAACATTATTGTTAAACCAAACGGTGGCGGAGAATGGTCATTCCTAGGAGAGCCAAGCTACCTAACACAGGATTCAATTTTAACAGTGACCTATTTACCAACAGGTTCATACGAAGTTTTCTATGTTGAAAGAACAGTTTGTTATGATACAACTTTCGCTACAATCAATGTATTCGGAAAATCTTCTGCAGGTAATGATGGAACAATTTCAGTATGTAAAAATGCGCCAATTAATCTTTTCGAAGCGTTATCTGGTAATGTAGATATGGGTGGTCAGTGGTTTAATTACACGAATACTTTACTTCCAAATTCTCAGCCTAAAGCAGAAAACCTTCCAGGTCAATATAATTATACATATGTTGCAAACAACGGGGTTTGTCCTGCCGATACAGCAATTGTTGAAGTAGATGTAAAAGCAGATTGTGATTTCTTGTCGGTTGCAGAAGAAATGTTTACTGATATTTCAGTTTACCCTAACCCAACTACAAGTATAATAAACATTACTAATCCAGCTAACACAGCTTCTCTGAAGGTTGAAATGCTAGATATGAATGGACGTATAGTGTTGGTTGAAAACAAAGCACTAAATAATGCATCAAATGCTACATTAGCAATCGGTCACCTTGAAAAAGGGGTGTATACCTTGCGAGTGTACAATAATGAAGGTCAAAAAACTTTCAAAGTGGTGAAGCAGTAAAACACTCATAAAAAGGTGAAATAAAAAAGGAGATGCATTGATTTGCATCTCCTTTTTTGTTTGGATTATTGTGGCATAAATCAACTGTTTTTAAAAGTTTATTCGCTAATTGAAAGAAATTACCAGTCAAATCTTCTGAAATTTAACGTTCTACATTCTTGTTTAGAATAATAATAATTTATATTCGTAGCATTAAATGACTAAAACAAAAACTTATGAAAAAAACTTTACTCAAAGGAATGCTATTATTTGCATCCTTAACATTTGGGATAAACTCGAATGCTCAATGTCCACAAACACCGAACGATCCGATAGCGAATCCTTCCGTGTTTAACTTTTGTAGTGGAGTTTCCTCCGCTATGATTACCGCTGAAACCACAACAGGAGGTCCAGGTTCATTAGCAACTACAAACCAAAATGGAGGAAATGGTTGTGGTGGTGGAGTAATGTTTGATGTTACTAACAATAGTGCATACGACATTTCAATCACATCGCTTGATGTATTATTAAACACAACTGTTAATCCAACTGCTTCAGTTTATTACAAAACTGGTACTTATCTTGGTTCTGAAACAGTAGCTGCTAACTGGACACTTTCTGGAACTTATCCAGTTACTGGCGCAGGTGGTACATTTGAAAATATTGATGTGATTGATTTTGTCATTCCACCAGGAGTGACTTTCGGTATTTTTATCAACTACTATGGTAGCTATACAACTATATCAGCTCCAGATGTTGTTACTAACGGAGACATCACTATAACTTCAGGAGCCGGTTTATGCTCCCCTTTTGGTGGTTTAAATGCTAATCGAGGTTATAATGGTACAGTTAACTATACCTCAGCTATTCCAACAGCTGCGATTTGGTATGATGCCCCAACAGGAGGTAACGTTCTAGGAACAACTAATCCTTTTGAAACTGTTGGGACTAGTGTTATGCCAACTGCTACATTTGGAACTTATGACTTTTATGTTTCTTCTGGTGTTCCAGGCTGTGAAAGTGTAAATAGAACTTTGGTTACTGTATCTATTGACCCAGTATCTGTAGTTTTAGATGGAATTGATGTTTCTTGCAATAACGGTAGCGATGGATCTTTTGCTTTAACAACTACAAATTGTGGATCAAGTCCGTTTACTTACTCTGTTGATGGTGGTGCTTTTGGACCAATACCAACTAATTTAGCAGTAGGAACTTATGATGTAGTTGCGAAAGATGCAAATGGTGATGACAGTCCTTCTTATGTAATTGTTGTTGGAAATGCCGATGCACCAAGTAACCTAGGTGTGGCAAATATCACTTCAACTTCAGCAGATTTATCTTGGACGGCAAACGGAAGTGAAACATCATGGGATATTGAGTTCGGAGCACCAGGATTTGCTCCTGGAACTGGAAATTCATTAGGCGCAGCGAATACTTCAAATAACCCTTACACTGCCACCCTTACGCCAAACACAAATTATGAATACTATGTAAGGGCTGATTGTGGAGGTTCTACTCAAGGTACTTGGTCTGGTCCATATGTGTTCTCAAATGCTTATTGTTTACCAGTATATACAAGTACATCAGAGTATCTTTCTTTAATTGAAACTGTAGGAGCCATTGCAGATGTTTCGCATACAGCAACATCATTCCCTTCGCCTAATGGGTACACGGATGAAACAGCACAGACTATGCAGGTTTATGAAACGATGACTTTTGATTTGAGTACCGCTTATAGTCCAACAAATTACTCTTATGTTACAAGAATGTGGGTAGATTGGAATGGCGATTTCGTATTCGATCACGCTACAGAATTAGTGTCCTCTGCTTCAGGTGGCCCTGGTTCATATACACAGCAGGTTACAATTCCAGCGGGAACACCAGTAGGAACTTACCGCGTAAGAGTGCGAGGTGAATATGGTTCAAGTTCAAACCCATTACCATGTAGTAGTGAAACTTGGGGATCGGCTGCAGACTTCATGATGGAAGTAATTACTCCTCCAACTTGTCTTCCAGTAATGGATATCGATACCGTAAATGTTTCAACAACTTCTATTGAATTGGACTGGGTTGAATTAAACACAGCTACATCATGGATTATTGAATATGGTCCTGCTGGATTTACACCAGGTACAGGTACATTTGATACTGTTACCACTAACCCATATACGATTACAGGATTAAGCCCTAGTTCTCAGTATGACTTTTACATTCAAGCAGATTGTGGCGGTGGAGACTATGCTGCATGGAGAGGTCCATTCTCAATGTATACGGATTGTGGTATAGCTGTGGCACCATTCTATGAAGGGTTCAATAATGCAACTCAACCACAATGTTGGGAGAATATCTCTTCAAACACGAGTACAAGCACAAACAACTTCTGGAATTTTAATGATCAAGGAGATTATGGTGCAGCAAATAATGGAAGAAATGCGGGAGAGTTCACAAAAGTAGATGGAAACTCACCTTATGGAGATAGTGTTATGCTCATTACGCCTCAAATTGATATCTCTCAATTAACAATTCCATATTTGTCATTCGAATGGTTCAGTAACAATACAAACAACCCTGGTGATAATGTTCCATTAATCGTTGAGTTATTTGATGGTACTTCTTGGAACTTACTTGATACTTTAATGGGAGATAGTCCAGAATGGGAGTTTGTAAATTATGACCTTAGTGCATACTCAAACAACATTATTCAAGTACGATTCATGGTAAATAAGTCAGTAGCGAATACGGCTTTCTATAACGACATTCTTTTGGATGAAGTAAGAATTGATGATTGTAGCGACTTAGGCGGAATTGATGGATCATTTGATGTTTGTAGATTAGACAGCATGGTTAATCTAGATGATAACATTATTGTAAAACCAAATGGTACAGGAGAATGGTCCTTCCCAGATCAGCCTAACTTCTTGGATGATTCAACATTCTATGTTTCTCTGCTACCAGCTGGTTCTTATGATGTGTTCTATGTTGAAAGAGCTGTGTGTTATGACACTACATTCGCAACAATCAACGTATTTAGACCTTCATCAGCAGGGTTTGATGGAGCCGATACACTTTGTATGAATGCACCAATCGATTTGTTTGGAGCGTTAAGCGGAAATGTTGATAATGGTGGACAGTGGTTCGATTTCTCAAACACTGCACTTCCAAACTCACAACCAAAAGCACAAGCAATTCCAGGTAATTACAATTACTTCTATGTTGCTGATAATGGCGTTTGTCCAGCAGATACATCAATTGTTACGATTACAGTGGATGGAACATGTGATGAATTGTCCATAGGTCAAGAATTGTTTACTGATATTTCAGTATATCCAAACCCTACAACAAGTCAATTAAATATCGTAAATCCTTCTAATGCCTCTGATTTAAAAATAGAGATGTTAGATGTAAATGGTAGAGTTGTACTCGTTGAAAATAAAGAGTTAAACAACGCTTCTGAAGCTTCATTAACAATTACACACCTTGAGAAAGGAGTTTATACGTTAAGAGTTTACAATGGAGAAGGTCAGAGGACTTTCAAAGTAGTGAAGCAATAATTATAAAAACTGATGATTGTTCAATCATCAATCAAAAAACACAAAAGCGCTCCTCATTAGAGGGGCGCTTTTTGCTTTACTTTGTTTTCCGCAGACAGTTTTAGGGATAAATCAAAAAAAATTCATAATTTTGGGTTGTTGAAATAATTTAGGTCATCAAAGATTCTATGTAGCCTCTAATCTTTGTTTTATGGCCCAATTAACTTAGAAGCTACTTACTTACAACACTATTTATTTATGAAAACTTTACCCAATTGTTTAAAAACACATAGTAAAAGCTACACTGTCTGGCGCTATCTACTGGTATCACTCCTTGTTTTAGTAAGCTATGCGCAAAGTACGGCACAGACCATGATGCCATTACCCAGCCATAGTAATAACTACTCAGGGAATGTGAGGGGATACTGGTTCACAGCACCTACTTCTTTTATTATTACAGGTGTTAGGGTTCCTGCCGATGCTGGTACAGGTCCACAAAATATCCACATTATGAAAATTAACGATCCTACACCGGTAATTTTTGGAACTACTTCTACAAACTTTACTACGCTAGAATATATTCAAGGTGCACCCAACAATGTAATCCAAAGTGTAAATATTCTGGTGAACCAGGGAGATATTATTGGTATTCTAGGTCAAGCAGGTAGTACGAATAGTTATTCATCGTCTGGTGGTCCTCATGCAACGACCATTTTGGGACAGCCAGTAACACTAGATAGACTCCTTCATCAAGGTCAAATTGGCTCTGGTGCCGCTCCAAACTATTCTACTGAGCCAGGCGGTTCAATTAGTAGGGTTGAAATGTACTATGTTTCTCCTACTCCATGTGCTGGGACTCCAACAGCAGGGACTGCAAACGCTCCTTCTTTGGCATGTGGACCTTTTGGTCTTTCACTTTCTGGAAGTAGCTCAGCAGCTAATATAGATTACAAATGGCTTTCTGCGCCAACAGCGAATGGGCCTTGGACAGCTGTTGCTGGGGCAACAACTCCTAGCGCAACAGTAACACAAACTAGTGACAGTTATTATGCGTGTGAGGTAACATGTACCAATAGTAATCAGGTAGACACTTCTTCTGTGGCTTTTGTACAATCACCTCCTATGGTTGCTCCATTTTATGAAGGGTTTAACAACGCTTCACAACCTCAATGTTGGGATAATATTTCTTCGAATACAAGCACAAGTGTGAATAACTTTTGGAATTTCAATGATCAGGGAGATTATGGTGCAGCAAATAATGGAAGAAATGCTGGGGAATTTGTAAAGGTTGATGGAAACTCACCTTATGGAGATAGTGTTATGCTCATTACGCCTCAAATTGATATTTCTCAATTAACTCTTCCTTACTTGTCATTCGAATGGTTTAGTGACAATACCAATAACCCCGGAGATAATAATCCTTTGATTATAGAGGTTTTTGATGGAACTTCATGGAACTACCTCGATACTTTAATTGGAGATAGTCCAGAATGGGAGTTTGTAAATTATAACCTAAGTGCTTACTCCAATAATATCATACAAGTGCGATTTATGGTAAATAAAGACGTGGCAACTACAGCATTCTACAATGATATTTTGTTGGATGAAGTGGTTATTGATGATTGTAGTGATCTTGGAGGTGTCGATGGATCATTTGATGTTTGTAGATTAGACAGCATGGTTAATCTAGATGATAACATTATTGTAAAACCAAATGGTACAGGAGAATGGTCTTTCCCTAGTCAGCCAAATTTCTTGGACGATTCTACATTCTATGTTTCATTGCTGCCTGTTGGAGCTTATGAAGTGTTTTATGTTGAGAGAGCGGCATGTTATGATACAACTTTTGCAACAATCAATGTATTTAGACCTTCTTCTGCAGGGATGGATGGAGCAGATACCCTTTGTATGAATGCACCGATTGATTTAATTGGAGCTTTAAGTGGAAATATTGATAACGGTGGACAGTGGTTCGATTTCTCAAACACTGCACTTCCAAACTCACAACCAAAAGCACAGGCAATTCCAGGTAATTACAACTACATTTATGTTGCTGATAATGGAGTTTGTCCAGCAGATACATCAATTGTTACGATAACAGTGGATGGAACATGTGATGAATTGTCCGTAGGGCAAGAATTGTTTACTGACATTTCAATTTATCCAAACCCTACAACAAGTCAATTAAATATCGTAAATCCTTCTAATGCCTCTGATTTGAAAATAGAGATGTTAGATGTAAATGGAAGAGTTGTACTCGTTGAAAACAAGGAGTTAAACAACGCTACTGAAGCCTCAATTGCGATTGAACACCTTGAAAAAGGAGTTTATACGTTGAGAGTATACAACGGCGAAGGTCAGAAGACTTTCAGAGTGGTGAAACAATAATATGAATTGATTGGTGAGTGAATCATCAATTGGAAAACACAAAAAGCGCTTCTCATTTGAGGGGCGCTTTTTGCTTCTTGTAAGCTTCTAATAAAAATCACATATGCCATAGCTGGATTCTTAGTCAGTAGTTTTTACTTTTCCTATTTTTATCTTACGGGGATGAAATTATAATGCCGATACTTTAGCTGGAATTAAGGTTCCCGACAAGCATTGGAATTAATTGCGGGAAAGGAACAAACTACTTTCAATAATTATTTCTTAACTTAGAATACAAAATATTTAGGCGTCTATTTTAATCTCAAATCTTTTAATCGTTCTAATGAGAACTCACTTGTTGTTTATTTGTCTTTTTCTTTTTCCCATTTTGGTATTCTCCCAAAAGTCAGTTTCATTTGTTTCATTGGTGGATCAGTTAAACAAAGAATTAATACACTATTCTAAGCTTTCGCCTTTTGGGGAGGAATACATTTCAATAAGTGAATTCGACTTATCACGAAAACAAAGAAAAGAACTACTGAAAGAAGCCGATTATGATGCGGTTTTATCCATAAAGAAAGATTCTATTCAACAGTTTCACATGATTTTCTATTATCAAGATCGAATTTTAGCTCAACTGGACCAATTATTAGAGCATCAAGATTTTGAAAAATATGACATTATAAAAATGATTTCAGGTGATGAACTTGCTATTGTAAAATCAGCAGATAACAAGTTATATAATTTCTCTATTGATGAAAAAACTGGTGGGTCCTATCGTTCGCGCTTTTCAATTATGCATTATACCGATTTAGAAATTAGAGACTCAATTGATGTTGATTCATACTCTATTTTCGAAGGTGATGGCTACAATGAAATATTTACCCTGAATACAGAGGAAGGAGTTAAGTATGTTTTAACAGGAAGTGTACGCGGTTGTTCCTATTGTTTTCAAACTTTTGTTCAATTGGTGAGCTTTCAAAATAATGCTTTTTATATGGACTTTGAGTATGAGGTAAACAACCGAGATTGGAACGATGGCGCATATTACGACCATGAATCAAAAACCATCAATGTGAGTTACCACATTGATGATTTAACGGAGTTTTGTGGATGTGAAGAGGACAATGAAAGATATTTTGATTATGATAAGTATAACAGGAATCAAGCTGCTATTTTATGTCAATGTAAATTCGTTTTCAATGGTGCTAATTTTGAAATGGTGAAAGACAGTTGGGAGAAGTTGATGCCTGAAGAAGAATAAAATTTTCACATCTTCTCCAAAAACCCCTCTGCATTCCCCAAATGTATTTCTTTCTTCTCCTCCGACATTTTATTCCAAGTATTTACCATCATTCCAGTCCTCGGATTCTTTTTAAAGAAATCTTGGTGTTCGGAAATGAAACGCCAAAATAATCCATCCCATATGGGTTCCCAATCTCCCTTAGAATAATCGCTCATTTTTTTGATGTAATTGGAACCGCCAACATAAGGTTTTGTCGCGAAAGTTCCTCCATCTGCAAATTGCGTCATGCCGTAAACATTGGGAACCATTACCCAATCGTAGGCATCGATGAATAATTCCATAAACCAGCGGTAGACTTCTTTTGGGTCAAATTCGCAGAGTAGCATAAAGTTTCCCACCACCATTAATCTTTCGATGTGGTGACAATAACCCGTCTTTAAAACCTTTTTAATGGTTTGGTCAATTGGCTCAATTCCTGTTGTGCCGTCGTAGAAACTTTTCGGTATTTTTCTATCGAAATTCCAGTAGTTTTTTGTTCTAGAGTAAGTTCCTTTGCATTCGTACATTCCGCGTATAAATTCTCTCCAGCCGATAATTTGTCTCACAAATCCTTCTGTTGAATTTATCGGAATATCATTTTCCTTTGCGAATTTCAAAGATTGGTCAATCACTTTTGTTGGAATTAATAGTCCATTATTTAAAAGTGGCGAAATGACACTGTGATTCAAAATCGAATTTTCTTTTACAATGGCATCTTCATAAATTCCAAAGTCGTAGAATCTAAACTCAAAGAACTGTTCCAACCATTCTTGAGCGCTTTTAAAATCTATAGGATAATATGGGTTTTCACTCAATTCACCAGGGTAATCCTCAAAATGCTTTGCTGTATATGCTATTGCTTCTTTCCAATATTCGTTTGTAGAAGGAAATTGAACACTTGGCGGAGTTTTGCCTTTGGGATATTTTTTTCGATTTTCTGTGTCGTAAGTCCATTTCCCTCCTTCTGGCTCACCTTCTTTATCCACCATGATGTCCAAATTCTTTCTTTGTTGTTTGTAGAAAGTAGTCTGGAAAAATGACTTCTTATCGGGCTTAAAAAAATGAGATAAATCGCCTTTTGTGTTGATAAATTGAGGAGAATCTAGCAACTCCAATTCAACGCTTTTGCAAACGGCTTGCAATCGCTTTTCTAGGTAATTATCTACTGGGTCTATAACTGTAACACTTTCAATCCCTTCCTCTTTTAGGAGTTTCTCTAAATTTCGAATGTCCGCCAATTCATCATTGGCCTCGATGTATTTTACAGTATGCCCTTTCTCTTCCAAAAAGGCCTGATACATTTTCATGGTCGCCCGATGAAAAGCGATTTTTTGCTTGTGGAATTTGTATTGTTTAAAGAACAAATGTTCCTCAATAATGTAAAAATCATTCTTGTTAGAAAGCAATTCACTTTCTTCAAAAAGTTGATGTGGGAAAATTATATTTATCGCTTTTTTCATTTTTAGTCTTGTTTTTAATGTTTAGTTACAGAAAGAGCTTATCGGGATTTTCGCTATTAAAGTAATATTCTTTCCTCGTGGTTTTGCGCTGTATTGGAACGCGGATGACACGGATGCAAGCAACGCGGATTCTCGCAGATTTCTTGTATTTTAAATAGTCTCAAATCATAAATTAAATATCTTCAATTCTTCGGTAAGAAAATTTCAAAGACAAGGCTTGTGAAGTTTATTATTGTAGGAGTTTATTTTTATAAATGACTGCAATAATAAACGAGCATAACGCAGGATTTTACATTTTCTTACGAAGAATTTTTGTTTCTTCTGCAACGCTCAGAACAATACTTAACTTCCTCCCAATTCTTCTCCCATTTCTTCCGCCAAGTGAAAGGAAGTCCGCAAAGTGGGCAGGTTTTCGTGGGTAAATGTTGTTTTTTCATTCAAAATCTGGAATTTCGTTCGTTTTTACATGCGGATAAGAGGTAATCTTATTCAAATGATAATAAGTCCCCAATCCCGATAAAGCTGCGCATTCGTATTTCTCCAAATCTATTTGACCAATATCATCAATACTTTCTTCGGGAACTTCAATCAATACTACTTCTCCAATAACCAAGGTACACCCATTGGGAAGAAGAATGTTATCGACATGTTTTAACCCTATTTTCACTGCGCTTTCTTTTACAAAAGGAGCATGAAAATCTGCAATCATTTCCTGGGCTATATTCATTCGCTCAAATTCAGATTCTGCTATGTCCAAATTGGCAGAAGTGTAGTGTGCTTTTTGAATAAAAGATGCCGAAATATGATTTATCGTGTAATACCCTGTTTCATTGATATTTTGTAAGGTGTCTCTCGGGTTTTCGCCTGCCGGACGAACGATAAATCCAATTTGTGCAGGTTGAGAACCCAAATGCACAACGGAGGAGAAAATCGCTACATTATCTTCTCCCTTTTTTGAGCGTGTTCCAATAAGATTAGCCGGTTTCACTCCTGTAATGGAATTGATCAAGTTCAAACGATAAACACGGTCTAGTATCTTAATTGTTTTTTCTTCTAAAAGCATTGTCTCGTGTATGTTTTTTAATTATTCTTTTACTTTCATGCTGCACCATCGGGTCTTTTCGGTGTCCCCAAATCTTGTCTCTTGCCACTCTTGCAGATTCTGAAATGTCTACCACAGGTTCCGGATAACTCAAATCTATATCGTTAAACACCTTATCCATTTGTGTCATTTTCCATGGCTCATGAACGAATTCTGTAGGGACATTTTGAAGTTCTGGAATCCACTTTTTAATAAAAACTCCATCTGGATCGTGGGAAATGGAGTTCTTTATTGGATTGTACATTCTCACGGTGTTTATTCCCGTTGTGCCAGCCTGCATTTGAAACTGCGGATAATGAATGCCTGGGTCATAATCCAGAAATAAGTTGGCCAAATGATAGACTCCCTTTCGCCAATCTTGGTCGAGATTAAAACACAAAACAGAAACCAACATAGCACGCATTCTGAAATTTACCCAACCGGTTTCGTGTAAACATCTCATGCAAGCGTCCACTAGTGGAATTCCTGTGTTGCCCGATTTCCAAGCTTCCAATAGTTTTTCGTTATTGTCGTATTCTAGATTTTCGTAACCCCGATTAATGCAGCGGGTTTCATATTCACATTCGTTTTCAAATTTTTGTACGAAGTGACAATGCCATTTCAGTCGGGTGAGCATTCCGCTAAATGCTTTTTTGTATCTGTCGTAATTTGGATGTTCGTTTACATAATGAAAGGCTTGTTTCACACTCAAGTTTCCCCAAGCCAAATAGGGAGAAATTCTTCCGCATGAAGTTCTGGCTTCATGAGGTTTCGAAATGTGATTATTATAATTTTTTCCGCGGTCTTTACAAAATGACCTCAAATATTTCCAAGCGTAAACTTCTCCTGGCTTCTGAAACTCGGCTGGATATTCTTTAAGTTGATCTTCTAACTCTTTGACTATAGCAAAAGGATGCTCAATTTCAATTGGAGATTGAAAAGTATAATGGTTCGGAATAGAGCTGATTTTCATGTTTTTTAACCATTCTTGGTCCCAATTCTTACGGTTTTTTATTCCTCGAATGACATTGTCCTTTTGAAATTCCATTCCGCGAATATCTTCCTGTTGAAAATATCTATCTACCGCTTTGTCTCTATCCCAAGTTTGTTTTATTCCACTTTCCTGATAAGCGAAAACCTTATTTATACTATAATGATTGTTCAAAAACTCAAAAACTTCCACGGTTTCCGCATGAAAAACCCAGACTTTTCTTCCGTATTCAGCGAGCTTTTCATTCATTACTTTTATGGAATGATAAATAAACTGCAAGTGCCTCAGTGAACAGTCAGGGTAAGCAATGGCCGAAGGTTCAAAAATATAAATTGGAATGTAAGGTGCATTCGATTTTTCAGCGGCGTAAAAAGGAAGATGATCTTGCGTTCTTAAATCTCTTTTTAACCAAACGATATTTAAACCTTGATTTTCCATTCAAGACTACCATTTAATTTCTTTCTGTACTTTCTTCCAAAATTTAAAGAAAGAAGAATGATATCCTTTTACATCGCTCATCCAATCTCTATCTTCAGATTTCCCAACATAATGATTGTTTGTAGGATGTTCTTTAAAAATGATGTTGTCAGAAGAAATTTCCTTGTTTAATTCTGAAAACTCTCCAACATAAATCTGAATCTCTTCGATATTTTCGGTCAGTTCGAGGGCAAAATCCAATGATTTTTGGGAAACAGGATATTTTTGAAAAAAGGAAGGTTCGATGAGAAAAATACGTTGCGCCTTTTCTTCTGAATGCCAGTTTGGGTCAATGTTGTAATAGTTATAAATCAATGTTTTTTGATCGCTTTTGATTCCAGCTTTAGAAGTTTCAGGGAAACATAAATTAAATCCGGGCTTTTCAGTGCGAAGTAGGATCTTAGGAATTTTCAAGTGTTCAAAAGCACTGTATGGAATGTCCAGAAATGTTCCTGTTTGGTCGCTGTCAAAATACTTATTGATGTTCTCTTGATTGGCCACGTATTTTTTATTCGAGAATGCTCCAGCCGTCCATTGCCAACTCAGATGATTGCTCGCCAAATCTCCATCTTTTAAATGCGCATACAACCATTTTGCAGGAACTAACCAATGAGATTTGGCAATATTACAGCAAATAGCAGCTACGTACATTCGCATGTGATTGTGCATGTAGCCTGTTTCATACAGTTTTTCAATGGCTTCATCCACTGCGATGATTCCTGTGTCTGCTGCTACAATTGCACTTGGTATTTCGTGATTGGTAACGTCGGATTGTTCGTTTTTTAAATCCGTTAAAATAGCTTCTTTTTTATCGATGTGAACTTGCTGCCAATAATCTCTCCACGCCAATTCTTGTACAAATTTCTCTGTTTTGTACCAGGGTAAGTCGAGACTTTGAACGTAGTTCATGACTTGTTGGGTCGAAATTACACCGCGTGAAATATAAGGGCTGAGGTAAGTCACAGCACCGTTTTCAAAATTTCGAGTTGAAGCATATTTCACCGGATCGATTTGTTTAATCCGAGCTTCTATTGCTGATATTTGAGTTGGAAAGTCTATCGTTTTGAGATTTTATTGTTAGAAATTTGTCTTTGTCTGCTGCACTTAAATCGCTCTATATCGCCACTGCGCTTTTTTCTGTGTTTTTGACTCACTTTGCTATTTACGCGTTTTCTCCAGAGGTTAAATGAACTTCTTTTCAATGTTTTTCGCATCAGTTCAATCACATCCGCTTCCGTTTTTCCAAATTGAAATTCGATAGCCTCGAAAGGCGTTCTGTCTTCCCAAGCCATTTCGATGATTCTGTCCTTTTCTCGTTCTGTCATATTTCGTATTGGTGTTATTCTTGTGACAAATTAAAAACACAAAATCAGAGATAAAGTTCATATTTTTTAGATAAATTCTCAAAAACAAATCTCTTTTTGAAGCTTGACTTTTACGTCGCTACAGAAGCGATTTCTGAATTAATTTTTGCTATCTTTACCTAGTTTCCGCAAGAAAACTACGCTCATGATCTCAAATTTAGAACTATGAAAAAAACTGCAACTATACTTGGCGCAACAGGATTAATCGGTGGACATCTATTGGAAATCCTTAAAAAAGAAACTTTTTATGATGAGGTGAGAGTAATTTCTAGAAGACCCTTGGAGATAAATCACCCGAAAGTAAGTGTTGTGGTCATTAATTTTGACGACGAGCCACAATTCAAGGCGGCAATTGATGGAAGTTCAGTTGTTTTTTGTGCCATCGGAACAACTCAAAAGAAAGTAAAAGGGGACAAAAAATTATATCGTAAAATAGATTTTGATATTCCTGTCAACGCAGCAAAACATTGCGTAAAATACGAATGCAAACAGTTTTTAATCGTTTCTTCCTTAGGAGCAGACAGCATAAAAAGTGGTTTCTATTTAAAATTGAAAGGAGAAGTAGAAGATGCCCTAAAAGCAAAAGTTCAATCACCCGTTGGACTAGATTCCTTGTCGATTTTCAGACCTTCATTGTTATTGGGAGAACGTTCAGAAAGCAGATTCGCAGAAGGAATAGGTCAGTTTTTTGGGAAAGCGCTAAAATTCCTCATGCCCGGAAATTCAAAACCCATTGAAGGAGAAAATGTGGCGAAAGCCATGGTTGAAGTAGCGAAGTTGAATAAAAAAGGGGTAGAGGTTTATCATTATAAGGAAATGAAGGCGTTTTTCTAATGGTTAGAAAATTATAACTAAAATATCCTCCCCCTTTATCCCCCTCCAAAGGGGGAAACTCAGAGACTCACTTTTATGCATGCGATTGATGATTTTGAATATAAATCATAGTCTTAAATAGGCAGGATTTGGTGCTAAGTATTTCCCCCCTTTGGAGGCGGGGGCAGGGAGGGATATTCAAGGAGTAAAACTTTTGTCAAAAAAAAAGAGCTCAATTTCTTGAACTCTTTTTAAGCCTTTTAAATTTTTAGCAAATCAAGTTTTGTAATAATGTGTTCAATAGCAAGCGATGCACTGAGTTTATCGAATGTGACGCGATTAATTTTGAAATCCAAGGAGTTGACATTTGTCAATGACTGCTTTCCAAATTGATTGCAACGAAGATAATGGACGTGTTATTACGAAACTATTATTAAGTAGTTGGTCTTCTTCCCTTTACCCAACAAAATAAACTGATCGCTAATCAAATGTTCTTCGGATAAAGTCAAATCTTCTTTTACTTTTGATTTGTTTACGCTGATGGCATTTGCTTTCAGTTCTCGTCTGGCCTGACCATTTGAGTCTAAAAATCCTGTTTTAGCAGAAAGTGCGTCGATTATTCCAACACCTTCTTTCAATTCAGCTCTAGTTAACGGTGCTTGTGGAATTCCTTCAAAAACCTTCAAGAAATCCTTTACAGAAAGTGATTTTAAATCCTCTTCTGTAGATTTTCCAAATAAAATGTTTGATGCAGCAATTGCAGTTTTTAAATCTGCTTCTGAGTGAACAGTAATCGTGATGATTTCAGCTAATTTCTTTTGTAACTGACGTTGATGAGGCGCCTCATTGTGCTCTGCAACCAAAGTGTCAATTTCTTCTTTCGATAAAAACGTAAAAATTTTGATGAATTTTTCCGCGTCTTCATCTGAGGTGTTTAACCAGTATTGGTAGAATTCGTAAGGAGAAGTACGCTCTGCATCCAACCAGATATTTCCACCTTCCGTCTTACCGAATTTTGTTCCGTCTGCTTTTGTAATGAGTGGACAAGTCACCGCAAAAGCTTTTCCGCTTTCCACACGACGAATCATTTCTGTTCCCGTTGTGATATTCCCCCACTGATCAGAACCACCCATTTGAATGGTTACTTCATTGTTTTTGTATAGATGTAAGAAATCATAACCTTGTACCAATTGGTATGAAAATTCAGTAAATGACATTCCTTCTGCATTTTCACCCGTCAATCTTTTCTTTACAGAATCTTTCGACATCATGTAATTTACGGTAATATGTTTTCCCACATCACGAATAAATTCAAGGAATGAAAAATCTTTCATCCAGTCGTAATTATTCACCAAAACGGCTTTATTTTCTTCATTAGAATCAAAATCTAAAAAACGACTCAATTGTGCTTTAATAGCATTCTGATTGTGTTGCAATTCTTCTTCATTCAATAAATTACGTTCTTGAGATTTCATAGAAGGATCTCCAATCATTCCGGTAGCTCCACCCAATAAAGCGATAGGTTGGTGTCCAGCTTTTTGAAAATGACGCAACATCATCACTCCCACCAAGTGTCCGATGTGTAAAGAATCTGCAGTAGGATCGATTCCCACATAAGCCGAGCGCATTTTTTCCAACAAATGTTCTTCTACTCCAGGCATACTGTCATGAATCATGCCTCTCCAAGTCAATTCTTCTATGAAATTTTTCGTCATTTTTTTAAATTTTCCTCAAAAATACTATTGATATCTTAGATAAGGTCTGTTTTGACGGTTTTTTAATAAGAATTGGGTTTTTGATGTTGATTCAAAATATGAATTCGCCACGCATTGAGTGACCAATTCAGTTTATAATAAAATACACGAGAATTAAATCCGATGAAAAATCACTTCATAATTTTTTCAGAATTATATTTGTTAAATCTAAACTTTCACACTATCTTAATTTAGAAGAATTATCTTTTGTATAAACTAAATCACAAAAGTTAAATTCTAAAACCACCACTTAAACCAATGATTATGAATGATAACACGCCTAATAAATCAATCGAAAAGCTTTATACTGAAATAAGTTCAATTATTACAGAAGCAAGAAATAAGGTCTATAAGTCTGCCAATTCAGAAATGGTTAACGCTTACTGGAAAATTGGAAAACGAATAGTTGAAGAAGACCAAAACGGTGAAAATAGAGCGGAGTATGGAATAGCAATTGTTAAAGAATTGTCGAAGAGGCTGACAAAAGTTTTTGGAAAGAGTTTTGGTGAAAGGAATTTACGTCATATTAGACAATTTTATATAGCTTTTGAGAATTGGAACGCACTGCGTTCCGAATTGAGTTGGACGCACTATCGCCTACTACTAAAGGTGAGTGACGCAAAAGCCAGAGCTTTTTATGTTGAAGAAACCATCTTATGCAATTGGAGTGCGAGAACACTGGATAAACAAATAGGGAACTTGTATTATCAAAGAATGATAATGAGCAAGGACAAGGTTGAGGTAAAAAATGAATCTCACCAATTCTATTTTCCAACCCTTTTATTAGATTATTCGTGTATGAATTGATTACTATTATTTGAACAACTAAAAAATTATATCATGAAACTACTAAAATTAAGTTTACTCGCTTTTTCGACATTTATTTGTCAAACCATAATTAGTCAAAACGCTTCTACTTTTTTGGATTATAACAATGTAAGGTTATTAATAAATGAAAGAGGCTCTCTTTTTAATAATTCACAGGTTAATTCTCCAGGCTATGAAACGCCAATTAATGGTGGAAACCATTTGATTTATCAAGGAGCTTTCTGGTTCGGAGGAACTAATCAAAATGGAGATTTGAAGCTAGCAGCTCATTTGTACGGAAGCGATTATGATTATTATGCTGGACCATATTCAACTACAGGTGATTATATGACCTCTGCATATGTCAACACCTACACTAACGGACCAAGTTTTTGGACGATCTCAAGAGTCGAGATAATTAATCATATTAATAATGTTGGTCAATCAGGATACACCATACCTCAGAACATATTAAATTGGCCAGGTAATGGAGATACAACGGTTGGTGTAGCTCAGCAATTGGCACCTTATGTCGATGTGGATAGCAACGGTGTTTATGAGCCGCAATTGGGAGATTACCCTTGTTTAAAGGGGGATGTTGCAGTTTACCAAATATTTCATGAAGACATGACTCACGCAGAAAGTGGGGGAGGAAAAATTGGTGCTGAAATTCATTTAATGGCTTATCAATATGCTGACAATACTTATTTGAACAATACTACTTTTATTGAAACAACAGTTTATAATCGAGGTCAGAACTCTTTTTCTGATTTCAAGGCATCCTTCTTTCTAGATACTGATATTGGTTTTTCAGAAGATGACTATATTGGTTCTGCACCATCATCGAATTTAGTGTATTCCTACAATGGAGATGACTTTGATGAAGGAGGAGGTGGTGCTCCTGGTTACGGAACCAATCCGCCCGCTGTTGGAGTGGTAAGCCTGAACAGAGATATTGAATACTCAGGCACCTTTAATAGAGCAGACTTGGGAATACCACAAACTACTGAGCCATCCTCAGCAATGGATTTCTGGAATTACATGAATGGAAAATGGAAGGATAACAGCTCCTGGACTTATGGAGGGACTGCCTACGGTGGAACAACGCCCGTACAACATTTATTTGATGGAAATCCTAATACAGGAGTGGGTTGGTCGGAAGTAAACACTGATGGAAATGGAAGTGTAAATCAGCCAAAGGATAGAAAAATAGTGATGACCTCTATCGAGGAAAGCTTTCAAACAGGCGATAAATTAGTATACAATTATGCAATTATCACTAACAGAGATGGCGACAATTTGCAAAATGTTGATGGACTTATTGCTACTGCCAATTCTGTTCAGCAGTTTTTTGACACAACAAATACATATTGCTTGCCAAATGGAACTCTAGGATTGTCGGACGAATTAGAAATAGGAAAGCTTGAAATCTATCCAAATCCAGCGGCAAATCAAATTCAGTTAGTTTGGGAAGATATGAATGTAGATAAAATCGAAATCAATTCTTACAACGGGAAATTGGCTAAAACCATTTATGTTGAGGATGTAAATGGAGAAAAAGCCATCGATATCAGCGAACTTTCTTCGGGTGTTTATTTTGTGAATATTGGACGCTATACCCGTAAGTTAATTGTGAAATGATTTTTTAGAATTTTGAATATTATAATGGAAAGCGAAGTGGGAACATTTCGCTTTTTTGAGTTTTACAGTATATTGAATTATCCTTTTGAAAATGGAGCGTAAATATTGTATTTTTCAGTAAAAATGCAGGAAACAGGTGGTTTTATAGAATGCTTCACCAGCCATTTGATTCAAAAATCCGTAATTATAAGTAAGAGTTATTTTATTATTGACTCATAACTTTAAAACTACGATCATGAAAAAATCGATACTTATTTTAGGAACTTTTTTAGTTTTTATTTCTCATTTTATAAATGCGCAACAATCAATGGATACGCTCAACGGAAATAGTGTTTCGGCATTGATTAATGACAGAGGAAGACTTTTTAATAATCCAAATATAGGCGCCGCTGGTTATGAAGTTCCAACAGGAAGTGGAAATCACCTTATTTTTTCGGGAGGATTTTGGTTTGGAGGGACTAATCAGAATGTAGATTTGAAATTAGCTGCTATTGGATATAGTGGTTATGATTTTTATTCTGGCCCTTATTCTTCTACGAATAGTTATAGCGACATCAATTATTCAAATACTTATTTGTCAGCTATTTGGAGTGTGAAGAAGTCAGATATTCTTTATCATATCTCTAATTACAATCAACAAGGTTATATTGCTCCCAATGGAATATTGAATTGGCCTGGAAATGGAGATCCATCAATAGGAGTTGCAGAACAATTAGCACCTTATATTGATCAGAATAATAATGGTATTTACGAGCCTCATTTGGGTGAATACCCTTGTATTAAAGGAGACGAAGCGTCTTATCAAATAATGCATGAAGATCTAACAAATGGACAAAGTGGTGGAGAGAAAATTGGGGCAGAGATTCACATTATGGTATACCAGTATCAATCTTTAAACTTTATTGACTCTACAACATTTATGGAAGTGAAAGTATTCAACAGAGGACAAAATTCATTCAATGATTTTAAAGCTTCTATTTATATGGATCTTGATGTCGGTTTTTCAGAAGATGATTATATTGGAACTGCACCTACAAAGAATTTAGTTTATGCATATAATGCTGATAATTTTGACGAGGGTGGATATGGCGCCATAGGATATGGTACTAATCCACCTTCTGTTGGAATTGTGAGCTTGAATAAAGATTTTGAGTATATGGTATATTCAAAGATCAACCATATCATTATTATCAGATTATTGGAATTCTATGAATGGGAGAAATCCAGATGGTAGTTTTTGGACGCATGGGATTACTGGTGCAACTGCGCAATATCTATACGATGGAGTTCCTGGCCTAGGAACTGACTGGACAGAAATGAATATTGATGGAAATGGTACAGCAAATCCTATGGGTGACCGAAGGTTTATCGCAACTTCAATTGAAGAAACTTTTAACCCTGGAGACACTTTAGTTTATAACTACGCCATAATTGTAAATCGTCAAGGTGATCATCTTGAAAATGTTCAAGGTCTAATTGAATATGCCGATTCAGTTCAAAACTATTTTGATGCAAACAATACTGATTGTTCATCAAATATAAACGTGGGTTTAACGCAAGAATTGGAAATTGGAAATCTAAATCTCTTTCCTAATCCTGCAACAAATCAAGTGCAAATAACTTGGGAAGACATGAATTTCAAGGAAATCATTATAACTTCATACCAAGGAAAACTCATTAAAAAAGTTCTGGTAAATAACACAAAAGGAAAAAAGACTGTTGATTTAAATCAGCTTTCGTCAGGTGTTTATTTTGTGAGAATGGGGAATTATGCGCAGAAATTGATTGTGAAATAATACTTTTGGAACTATATTTTTTGACAAAAAGCGAGGTGGAAACATCTCGCTTTTTAATTTTAAGAAAAACAACTTTCAATACTTAAAACAATCACTAACTTTAGAACTTTAAACCATTCAAATAAAAACAAAGATTATCCATAATTTTAAACCATGAAACAGTTCATTTTTCTCCTTATTTTATCGCTTTCTGTGGCTTGTGAAACAAAGGAAAAGCCCTCTTTTACTTTGCAAGGTCAAATTGAAAATCCAGAACATGAATATCTTTTACTTTTGGAGGAAAGTAACATAGAGAAAAAGGAGACAACATTCATTGATACCCTTTTCTTGGATGAAATGGGGAGGTTTAAGGCTGAATTTCATATTGAGCCACATTTCTATAGGCTAATTGTAAACGAAAAACTAAGTATCCCATTGGTTATAGATCATGGACAAAATGTGCAGGTCAGGATCAATTCTACCGATACAAAAATTGAGGGTTCTAAAGACACCGATTTACTTTTGAACTACGAAAAATTCAGGGCTTCCTCTTTGGAGCGATTGGTGAAAACAATTCGAAGAAAAATCACCGAAGAAAATCAAAAGCCAAACCCAAATGCTAAGCTTATTGATTCTCTGGGCAAATTAGAGATTCATAATTACGATTTACATTTAGAGGAGCTGAATGCCTTTATTAACAGTAATATGAGAAATAGTTTGGCGCTTTATCCAAGCTCCATTCGATGGAAAGGAGAAAACAATTTAGCGTTTTACGATAGTTTAGTTCTTGAACTAGAAAACGCTAATCAGAATTACAAAATCATTGAGCGCCTAAGAGAAAAAGTAACACGTTTGCAGCAGACTTCAATTGGTGGAACAGCTCCTGATATAAAAATGAACACAACCGAAGGAAACGAAAAAAGTTTATATGCCCTTCACGACCAATATACTTTAATAGAATTTTGGGCGAGTTGGTGCGGCCCTTGCAGAAGAGAAAGTCCAGTGCTAAATGAGTTGTATTTGACTTACAAAGATCAAGGCTTTAATATTTACGCTGTTTCTTTAGACGATCGAGAAAGAAACTGGCTTCATGCTATTCAAAAAGACCAGAGGACCTACACTAATGTGTCGTCGCTAGAAGGATTCAAAACGCCTGCAGCCTATAACTATGCGGTTACAGCACTTCCTATGAATTTCCTTATCGATAAAGAAGGTAAAATCATAGCCAAAGACATCCATGGTGAAGAGCTGATAAGTTTGGTGAAAGAACTGTTTTAATGTTGATGTGTTCCCAACCAGAAACTAAACAATTTAAAAAATATTACGAAGGAGTCCAACGACTGAGTAGTTCTCAGGCTTCGGACTGAATCTCTTTTTGATTATCTCTAAATATTAATTTGGCTTTAAAGACATGAATTTAGCTAGTTGTTTTCATCATAAAGAACTGTTAGAATAGCGGTTATCAACAATGAATTTAAAAGCGGTTGTAAACTGTCTATAAGTTATTTATATTTGTTGTAATTGGGTTATTACTACGATGGAATGCCCTTTGAATAAATCAGTTTTCAAAGTATTTCACCAACCCATTATCCTTAAAACCCGTTTTTATAGTTAGTGGCTATACTGTTTATAGCTTTCAAATTTAAAACTAAGCTTATGAAAAATTCTATACTTTTATTAGGGACTTTTTTAGTTTTTATTCTACAGTTGGTTAACGCTCAGCAACATAGAAGCACGCTTGACGGAAATAGTGTTTCCGCAACAATTTTTGATGAAGGTAGACTGTTTCATAGTCCGAATACTGCGATGCCAGGCTACGAATTTCCCAAAGGAAGTGGGAAACACCTTATTTTTTCGGGAGGGTTTTGGTTTGGCGGCACGAATCAAAACGGAGAGTTGAAGTTGGCTGCGCAGTTATATGGAGACCAAAGAGAATTCTACCGTGGATCACTTTCTTCGACCGGACAATATATGGATACGGCTTACATATACAATTATGAAAGTGGGATTTGGACAATCAAAAAATCTGAAGTGATTTACCATATCGATAATTTTGATCAAAACGGATATGAAATGCCAGAAGCTATATTGAATTGGCCGGGCAACGGAAATCTGTCAATTGGAGTAGCGAGTCAATTGGCTCCTTATATTGATCTCAACAACAACGAAATTTATGAGCCTCACCTAGGAGACTATCCTTGCATAAAAGGCGATATGGCCTCCTATCAAATTATGCATGATGATGGTGAACATTTCAGTAGTGGAGGTGAAAGAATAGGAGCAGAAATTCACATGATGATTTATCAAATACAATCGAATAATTTACTCGACTCTACAACTTTCATTGATTTGAAATTAATCAATCGCGGGCAGAATTCGTTTGATGATTTTAGAGCAGCTATTTTTATTGATGCGGATGTTGGTTCCTATGGAGACGATTATATAGGTTCTGATCCTAGCAGAAATCTAATGTATGCATACAACAGTAATAATAATGATGTAGGATTTGGATCGCCAAATAGCTATGGAGTTAACCCGCCAGCAGTGGGGTTTGTATGTTTGAATAGAGATATTGAATATTCTGGGACAATCTTTAGGCAAGATTTATCACCTATTCCTAATGTGCTAGATATGCCTGCCGAATATTGGCTTTTAATGAATGGAAGATGGATTAATGGAGACGAGTGGACTTATGGTGGAAATGGTTTTGGAGGAACAACTCCAACTCAACATTTGTTTGATGGAAACCCTTATCTGGGAACGGGTTGGACAGAGCTAGACAATGATGGAAGTGGAACTCCAAATCCACCAGGGGACAAAAGAATGCTAATGACCACCGTTGAAGAATTTTTCAATCCTGGCGATACTTTGGTTTATAATTACGCAGTTATTGCCAATCGTCAAGGAAATTATTTAGAAAACGTGCAAGGTGTAATGAATTATACCGATTCTGTTCAGCTTTATTTTGATAATAATTCTGCTTCGTGCATCCAACAAGGAACTGGAATTGCAGATATTTTTGAGGAAGTAGAGGAAAACTTAAAACTGAATTTTGAAATTACACGTCTAGATGGAGAAGGGAATATGTCAAGAGCAGTAACTCTTCATGAGTGGACGGAATACGAAATTGTAACTCAAAATGCTGTTGATAAAATTAGATATAAAAGAGGAAAAGGCCCAATTGAAGCTCGTTTGACGGACACAATTAATCATGCTTTAGGTCATTTTGTAATTAAATTTCATGAATATGATGATATTGATACCGCCAATTGGACGATTTATCATTATGATACAATAGGAGGGATTTTATTAGATTCTGCAAATTCTAATTCAGGTATAAACCTCGGAAATGAACAGTTCTTTCCTCAGTGGGGAATGGCCATTCGAATTGAGCAGATAAATTATTATTGTGGTAATTTAAATTCGAATTGTCTTGAAAGAGAAATGCATGCCAAGCCTTTGGAGGCAAGCTTGCATTTTGAGGATGCAAATTTAAAGTGGTTGACAGGGGTAAAAAACACTAATGTGAACAGTCCACTAAATTGGATAAGATCGGGATCCATTTTTCCACAAGTAAATCCACCAATAATTGATAGTGTTTTTAGTCCAAATTGTTATTCATCAAATGGGAGTGATCCTTTTAACACTTATAGCAAGCTTGCCGATGGAATAGTTTCTCCGAGTATGTTAACTAGAAATAACGACTGCTATTTTGCGCCCTTGGTGGTTCCAAGTAGCGTGGTTAATGACATCAATATTATCTCTATTCAGAAATTACAGCAACCAACCGTTTACCAACCAAGCATTGATCTGGTTTTCACAGATGATACTTCAAAATGGACAAGAAGTCCTGTTATTGAGCTCAACTCATTTGATGTTGGCTCGGTGAATGGAGGAATAGCAGGTTTTTTACGCAAAAGCAATTCTGTTGATAAACAAGGAAATCCTGATGGCTCAGGAACAGGAATGGGATGGTTTCCGGGTTATGCAATCGATGTGGAAACAGGAAGAAGGTTGAACATTGCGTTTGGCGAAAATTCTACTTTAACAAATGACAATGGAGATGACATGATTTGGAATCCAACAGAACGACTTTTCGACAATAATGGAAATTATGTTCTAGGAGGTCAGCACGTGATATATGTTTTTGGTAGAGAAGAATTGGGAATGCCTATTTATGATCAAGGTGCATTTATTCATCAAAAACTTTCAGCAGAAACAGTGGTTGGATTTAGCGATGTGTTTTCAAACTTATCTTGGGTAATGCAACCGCTTTTAGCACCTGGGACACAATTGAATTCTACCGATGTTAGATTGAGAATTAGAATTAACAAAGAGTTCAAGACAAAAATCCTTTCGAATCAAAATGAAGGTCGTCCAATGTTTTCTTGGAATGCAGTTCCTTATGATGAGATTTGGATGTCAAATAAGAACGAAACAAATGAAGGAAACGTGAGTGTTTTTCCAAATCCAGCGGCAAACCAAATCACAATTGCTTGGGATGAGGTAAAAGTAGATGAAATTGAAATCACTTCTTATCAAGGAAGAGTAGTGCGAAAGATTTTAGTTGAAGGAGTCCAAGGAGAAAAAACCATAGACATTAGCGGATTTTCTTCGGGTGTCTACTTTGTGAATATTGGAAGTGTGACGAAGAAGTTGGTGGTTCAGTAAAGAATTATTGCTAATAAAAAAAGTATATTTGTTTGCAAAGCAACAACTTTCTAGAGTAATATGAGAATTTTAAATAAAACACTACTTATTCTTTTGGTTTATTTGTCAATGGTCGGTTTAAATTCGATTGACCGAATATTGATCAAAAATGAAACTATTCAAGTTAGCGATTTCTCTAATTTAATGTTGGAAAGTTTAATCTATGCTTCTCCTTTGATTCTTTTCTATTTATATCAGATTGTTAAGGAAATTAGCCGATAAAAGTAAATTGTATAGGGTGGTTTGCGTAGGGGTGATTTGCAAATCACCCTTACGCAAATCACCCCTACACTGCACAAATCACCCCTACACAATCTCCCTACAATCTTTCTATAACTCCCGCTGCTCCTTGACCTGTACCAACACACATCGTTACAACACCGTAGCGTTCATTACGTTTCTTTAATTCATTCATCATTTGAACAGTCAATTTCGCTCCTGTACATCCAAGAGGGTGACCCATTGAAATTGCTCCACCATTTACGTTTACGATGTCTGGATCCAATCCAACTTCGCGAATTACTGCTAATGATTGTGAAGCAAATGCTTCGTTCAATTCGAATAAATTAATGTCGTTTAATTTCAATCCTGCAGATTTAATGGCTAATGGAATAGCATCAACTGGTCCAATTCCCATAATTCTTGGTTCAACACCTACAACATTGTAAGAAGCCAATCTAGCAACTGGTTCTAAACCGAGTTCTTTTACCATTTTCTCTGACATTACCAAAGTAAATGCTGCTCCGTCACTGGTCTGTGAAGAGTTTCCTGCAGTTACAGAACCTTTAGCGTCAAATACTGGTCGTAATCTCGCCAAAGCCTCATAAGTTGAACCTTTTCTTGGTCCTTCATCAGTATCCACAGTGTATTTATGTACTTGGCGTTTTTCATTTTCGTCAAGGTAAATGTGTTCTACATCAATAGGAACAATGTCATCAACAAATCGCCCTTCAGCAATTGCTCTTAACGCTCTGTTGTGAGATTCTAAAGCAAATTTATCTTGGTCTTCACGAGAAACCTTGAATTGTTGCGCAACTGCCTCAGCGGTTAATCCCATTCCCCAATACCAAGTTGGATTTTCCTTCCCTACTTTGGGATTAGGAACAATTCTCCAACCTCCCATTGGAATTGCAGACATTGATTCAACACCACCAGCGATAATACAATCTGCCATTCCGTTGTTGATTTTTGCCGTTGCAATTGCAATAGTTTCTAATCCTGATGCGCAGTAACGATTTACCGTCATTCCTGGAGCTTTATCGGTGTCCAATCCCATTAAAGAGATCAATCGACCTACATTTAATCCTTGTTCTGCCTCTGGATTTGCATTTCCCACAATCACATCATCGATGCGTTTTGGGTCTAAATTCGGAACATCTTCCATGATGCGTTTGATAACATTTGCTGCCAAATCATCAGGACGATAAAAACGGAAACCACCACGACCAGATTTTGCAACTGCGGTACGGTATCCTGTAACTATATATGCGTTGTTATTTTTCATTTTTTTTAAGATTATTAAGATGTTAGATTTTTAGACATTAGACACGATACTTCTCATCTTATGTCAAAATCCGTATCTATGGTTTTAAATTCATTGTATCCTCTAAACTCTCCTTAGTTTCTTAGAACTTTTCCTTTCTTCACCATGCTTTCCAAACGCTCTAATGTTTTACGTTCAGCACATAATTCTAGGAAAGCTTTTCGTTCTAAGTCCAATAAGTATTGTTCAGAAACTTGAACGCGCTCTGAAATATCTCCACCGCAAAGTACATATCCTAATTTTTCTGAAATCACTTTGTCGTGCTCTGACATATAGTTTCCTGACATCATTGAATTTGCTCCAACATATACGATTCCTAAGCCTTCTTGACCAGAAATTGTAATGTTTTTCTCTCTCAATGGTGCAGAATATCCTTTGTTTGAAAGTTCGAGACAAGCTGCTTTTGCTCTTGTCAATTGACGTTCGCGACTCACAATCACTTCATCTGTTCCTTCACGCAAGTATCCTAAATCGAACCCTTCATAAGCGGATGTAGCAACTTTGGCCTGACCAATAGTTAAGAAACGATCTCTTAAACGATTGATTCTAATATCTCCAGATTTTAAGTCATCAGAAAAACGTTTAGCGAATTCTTTTGAACCTCCTCCGCCAGGGATAAGTCCAACTCCAAATTCAACTAATCCGATGTAAGTTTCAGCGTGGGCTACCACTTTATCGGCGTGCATTGAAAGTTCACAACCTCCTCCGATGGCCATGTTATGTGGCGCAACAATTACTGGTGTGTTGGAATAACGCACGCGCATCATGGTGTCTTGGAAGGTTTTTACTGCGAAATTCAATTCATCGAAATCTTGCTCGGCTGCCATCATGAAAATCATTCCCACGTTGGCACCTGCACTAAAGTTTTGACCAGTGTTTGAAATAACCAAACCTTTGTACTTTGTTTCTGCTAAATCTATTGCTTTTTGAATTCCTGCAATAACTCCACTTCCAATTGTGTTCATTTTAGTGTGGAATTCTAGGTTCAAGATTCCATCTCCTAAATCTACAATTGTAGTGTCTGTATTTTTCCAAACAGTATTGTCATCTCGCAAGGCGTCTAATAAAACCAAGTCTTCCGTTCCAGGAATAACTTTGTATTCTTTGCTTGTTAGATCGTAATATAATTTCTGACCGTTTTCTTTTTTGTAGAATGAAGTAGCTCCACTTTCTTTCATGTCAAGAATCCATTGAGCAGCTTTTTTACCTTGCTTTTCAATCAATTCCAGACCTTTTTCAAATCCTAGAATATCCCATGATTCGAATGGACCTAAGGCCCAACCAAAACCAGCTTTAATGGCATCATCGATTTTAAATAAATCTTCTGCAATTTCTGGAACGCGATTCGTTGCATACGCAAATAATCCACCAAACATCATTTTGTAGAATTCAGCAGCTTTATCTTGGCCTTGAATTAGCATTGCTGTTCTTTTCTCTAAATCGTCTATTGGCTTTGCCATGTCTAGAGTAGGGAACTTCACACGTTTTTGAGATTTGTATTCTAAAGTTTCTAAATCCAATGAAAGAATTTCTGTCTTTCCATTTTCATCTTTTGTTTTCTTGTAGAATCCTTGTCCAGTTTTTGAACCTAGCCATTTACTGTCCACCATTTTACTGATGAATTCTGGCAATTCGAATAATTTATTTTCTTCATCATCAGGGCAGTTGTCTTTTACTCCATTGGCTACTAAAACCAAAGTGTCAAGTCCAACAACATCTGCTGTTCTAAAAGTGGCAGATTTCTGACGACCCAAAACTGTTCCAGTTAATTTATCGATTTCTTCAACTGTTAAGCCCAATTCTTTCACACTGTGAAAAAGAGACATGATAGAGTAGACACCAATTCTATTGGCAATAAATGCAGGGGTGTCTTTGGCCAAAACAGTTTTCTTTCCTAGATATTGACTACCATATTCCATAAAGAAGTCAACAATTTCTTGGTCTGTTTCCTTCGTAGGAATAATTTCTAATAATTGAAGATATCTTGGTGGGTTAAAAAAGTGAGTTCCACAGAAATGCTTCTTGAAATCTTCAGAGCGTCCATCTAACATCATGTTAATTGGAATTCCGGAAGTGTTAGAAGTAATTAAAGTTCCTGGTTTTCTATGTTTTTCCACATTGTCAAAAACAGTTTTCTTGATGTCCAATCTTTCAATTACCACCTCAATGATCCAATCTGCTTCGCTGATCTTCTTCATGTCATCTTCCATATTCCCTGTCGTAATTCGACTGGCGAACTCTTTCTTGTATATTGGAGATGGTTTCATTTTTAGAGCTGCAACAAGAGCTGAATCAACAATTCTATTGCGCACAACTTTATCGCTTAGTTTTAAGCCTTTTTTCTCTTCTTTTTCATCCAATTCTCTCGGAACGATGTCCAAAAGAAGGACTTCAACACCGATATTAGCGAAGTGACATGCAATCTGAGATCCCATTACACCTGAACCTAAAACGGCTACTTTATTTATTTTTCTTTCCATTTAATTGAGATTTAAATTATATTGTTAATGATTTTAATTCGTCTTCTACATGTTCGTCTACGATTTCCATAACTTCAAAAAAGGCTTGTAGTTTTTTATCAGGAATAGATTTCAAAAGTTTTTCATTAAAGTGCATTACTTTTGACTTCACTTCCTTGCGCAATTCAACGCCTTGTGGAGTTAAAAAAATGAGTACTTTTCTTTTGTCTTCGCTGTCTATTTCACGGTAAATATAGCCTCGGGTTTCCATCGTTTTTAAGGTTCGAGAGAGGCTCGTGGGTTCCATTCCCATTCTTGGCCCTAATTGAGTGCTTGGGGTTCCTTCCTTATCGACAATTAACAAGATAAACCCAATGGACATCGTTAGTCCGTGGGCCTTTGCCTTTTGATTGTACATACGTGAAACCTTATGCCATGCGTGGCGTAGATGGAAATCTACGTAATCTTCTGCTTTCGTGTAATTCATGGGTGTTAAAGCTACGAAAAATATTACGCACGCACAATAAAAATGTGAGAAATTTGAATTTTAATTTCTAAATATTATTGGAATCTGAATAGAATATCCACATGATCCACAATGAAGAGATGCACGGCCGTGCGTCTCTGCATTGTGGGGAATAACGCCGATATTAGACATTCAAAACAAAAATCAATTGATTTTTCGGTATGCTTTTCGAGCCTCGGTAACAAACAAACTTCCTGGATAATCTCGCATCAGTTGAAAGTAATATTCACCAGCTTTTTTGTTGTCAAAAAGGTGGTTTTCATAAATCTGAGCTATTTGGTATAGGGCATCATCGGCCAAAATGTCTTCACCATGTTTTTCCACTATTTCTTGCAAGAGTCCAATTGCAGTTTCCCATTCTCCTTTAAATTGATGTGCTTCAGCTTTACGCATTAAAATATCATCTTTTAATTTATGATCGGGAAAAATGTCTGTGATAGATTCGTAAAGTTGAAATGCTTCTTCGTATTTGTGCTGCTCTAAGAGTAAATCGGCTTTAGCAAATTGTCCCATTGAAACAAAATTTGAATCAATTCCGAGGTTATCGGTAATTAGAATAGATAAGTTCATAGCGTCATTTGCAATCAATCGGGTAGTGGCTTCTTTTAGAACATCAAGCTGTGATTGGGCGAAAATGAAATCTCCATCATAGTAAAAAATTCTGGCGTTTTTAAATTTCGCTTCTTGGCCAATGGGCTCATATTTGAATTGCTTTTCGACTTGCATATAAAGTAAAGAAGCATCCCAAACGTTGTTTCTTAAAACCATAACGTCTGCCATCAATAGTTTGATTTTTGCTTCTTCAACATCATTGTATTTTGGCAGTTTTAAGGCGTTTTCTAAGGTGATTATCGCAGAATCTGGCTGATTTCCGTAGTAAGCTTGAATATAGGCTAATTCTCTAATAATAGGTAAAGCTTTTCCGTTTTTTGGCATTCTGGCTAAAGCGCTTAAATACTCCTTAATTGTTTCCTCGACTTGGGCTGAAGAATAGTTTCTTAAAGTGGTGATTTCTTTGTATCGGGTGTTCAACAATAATTGTTCGGCAGAATAATAGTAAGGATTTTCTCTACCCAAATCTATGATGTACTTAAACGCTGATCTGGCAGTAGAATAATCCTTATTCATTGAAGCTTGATTTCCTATCTTGTAGACCTCTCTACCGTCATTGGTTGTTCTTTTATCTAAGGCTTTGGATTGAATTAACGCAGCTGGAAAGTTACCTTTCTGAACCAGTGCCCAAATAAGTAGTTCTGAATAAATCGCTTCATTGGGATTATTTTGAATTTTACGAATTAATTCATTTTGAAACATCTTAAATCTGGAATTGTCTTCTTCTTCAAAGTCAATCATTCTGGGAATTAGAATTTTTAAAGAGGAAATCATGCCTGGGTTATAATCTAATAGGTTGATGTACTCTTTAATCATCTTTTCGTCTTCATTCATTGCGCCGTAGACTTCAGCGAATTGTATGTTTAAGGGGTAATTTCCATTTAAGACTTGATTTCCTTTCTCCAGGGTTTGCAGCGCCAACTCGTGTTTTCCAAGCTTAGAGAAAGCTTTTTGTAAATCAATAATCCCTCTTGGGTTTGGAGTAAGGTTTTCTATAAGGTCGAGATAGGTTTTGTCGGCCTTTTTTTGATTGCCTTGTAACTCGTATTCACTTCCCAATGCAACTTTGTATTCTGTGTTGTAGGGGTGATTAGCGATTTGGGTTTCAATCAAACGAATCGTTTCTTTGTCTTGATTTAATTCTCTAAGACAAGAAAGATAGCGCGTGAAAATGAATTCACTGGGGTTGGTGTCGAAGACTTTTTCGAAATAAGGAACTGCTTTTTCACAATCTCCTTCATTAAAATAATAATTGGCCAACTGTTCATCAGTGCTTTGGGCATATACAAAGCTGGTGAAAAATATAATGGCGATATGTAAAAATATTTTACTCATTTTTAGCATTAACCAATGAGTCACCGAGTTGTTTTATAATTGGATGAAGCTCATCATATGTGTTGTGGTATTTCTCATTTGTTTCCACATAGTATCTCAAAACTTCTTCGATTTCATGAACTTTAGATTGCTCAAAATTGATAAATTCCTGATACTTATCTCTATCATTTACGCCATTCTCTATGTCGTGTCTTAAGTCACTAAGTTTTTGCTGAACTTCGGGAATTGTTTGTTTCGCCTTTGCTAGGTTACCAGAATTTTTTGAAATTCCTTTGCGAATATCTTTATAGGAATTCATTTGTTCCGCGAGATCATAATCTATGGTGTCGGCAACATAATTGGTTTTCACTTTTAATATTGTAGCACGAACGGATGCAATCATTTCTGCAGAGCTATATCCTGCGGTGTCTTTGACTATTGTCTCTAGGCTATCAAGCGTGTTTTCCATTTGATCAATCTGTGATAGAAGTTCTGTTTTGTTATCATTTTCACAACTTGTAATAGACAGAGTAAGCACTGCAATCGCAACAAAAAACCATTTCATAAATGTCATTTTATAATTTATCCAAACTTACAAAAAAACATTGCTTTAGACAAGAAGAAAGTTTTAACCGCAATGGCGCAAAGAAGGCGCTGAGTTCTCAAAGAAAAAGAAAAGAAAAAAAGAACACGTAGAATTATATTATTTGAGATGGTTTTTTGTAACATTCAATGAATGTTTGAAAGATATACCACCCTTAAACCTATATATCATGACTGAAAATCAAATATCAAAAAAAAACAATTGGATGTGCAATAGAAGTGCATAAAGCACTTGGGCCAGGCTTGTTAGATAGTGCTTATCAAGAATGTTTATTTTATAAGCTTGACGTGGAAGGTTTAAATATCGTTAAGGAGAAGCCAATGCCGTTGATTTATGAAGGTGTAAAACTTGATTGCGGTTACAGAATGGATTTGGTTGTTGAAAATAAAGTCGTAATTGAAATAAAAAGCGTTGAGGCATTAAACGATGTGCATTTAGCACAAACATTGACCTATTTAAAATCTGGGGAATTTAAACTGGGTTTACTAATCAATTTTAATGTTGCGCTTTTAAAACATGGTTTAAAAAGTGTTGTGAATGGATTGTGATTTTAAGATAAAATGCTTGTCGGGAACTTTACCAGCAGTTTAATAAATTACAGTAGAAAACGGTTTTCTCTTAAAATTGACAAGATCCTTCCATTGTTGAAAATCATAATTTTCAACAATGATCAGGATGACAGTTTTGGGGATTGGTGGGGCAAAGTAGAGGAAAAAACAAAAGCGCTATGGCGCTTTTGTTTTTTCCTCTACTTTGAGATATGCCCCTAGCCTAATGTCATCCTGAAGAAAATTTATTTTTCAATTTGTTGAAAATAGAAATTTGCGAAGGATCTTGTCGGTTCACCGCTTAATCACATAATTGATTAGATGTATTTACTGGTAAAGTATCGGATAGGCATTTAAGTTAATACAGCACAAACTCATACTTCTTTTTTTTCTTCTGTGCGACCTATGCGTAAACCTCCGCGCCTCAGCGGTAAAATTCCCAGCAAAAAAAAGCTGCTCCAAAAATTGGAACAGCTTGTAATATTTTGAGCTTGAACTCTTATTTTAATTTTCTTGCAACCTCTTTTTCTTCGTAAGCTTCAATGATATCGCCTACTTTAATGTCGTTGAACTTGTCAATGTTCAGTCCACATTCGTAGTTGTTTTTCACTTCTTTTACGTCGTCTTTGAATCGTTTCAATGAACCTAGTTTTCCTTCGTGAACTACAATTCCGTCTCTAATTAAACGGATGTTAGAGCTACGTTGGATATAACCAGAAGTTACATAACAACCTGCGATTGTACCTACTTTCGTAATATCGAATGTTTCTCTTACTTCGGCAGTACCCACGATTTCTTCCTTAATGTCTGGAGATAGCATCCCTTCCATTGCAGATTTCAATTCGTCGATTGCTTTGTAGATTACAGAGTACAATCTGATGTCGATTTGTTCATCATCTGCCAATTTCTTAGCGGTAACGGTTGGCCTAACTTGGAAACCAATGATAATCGCATCAGAAGCAGAGGCTAAATTCACATCGGCTTCGGTAATTGCACCTACAGCTTTGTGAACAATATTCACTTGAATTTCTTCAGTTGACAATTTCAACAATGAATCAGATAAGGCCTCAATAGAACCATCCACATCACCTTTCACAATAACATTTAATTCCTTAAAATCTCCAATCGCTAAACGACGACCAATTTCATCCAGGGTAATGTGTTTTTGTGTACGAAGACCTTGTTCTCTATATAATTGCTCTCTTCTTGTTGCAATATTTCGTGCTTCACGTTCATCATTCATAATGTAGAACTTGTCTCCCGCACTTGGTGCACCATTAATACCTAAAATAGATATAGGTGTAGACGGAGGAGCAACATCAAGGTTTTTACCTTTTTCATTCAACATTGCACGAACTCTTCCTGTGTGTTTACCGGCTAAGATAATGTCTCCAATCCTCAATGTACCTGCTTCTACAAGCATGTTAGTTACATAACCTTTTCCTTTATCAAGAGAAGATTCTAGTACAGTTCCCACTGCATTTTTGTTCGGATTAGCTTTTAATTCAAGTAAATCTGCTTCTAAGATTACTTTTTCAAGTAATTCATCTATGTTCTTACCATGTTTGGCAGAGATTTCTTGACATTGATATTTTCCACCCCATTCTTCAACAAGAATGTTCATTGTAGAAAGTTGTTCTTTAATTTTATCTGGATTTGCTCCTGGCTTATCGATCTTATTGATTGCGAATACCATAGGAACTTCCGCTGCTTGGGCGTGAGAAATCGCCTCTTTTGTTTGTGGCATCACATCATCATCAGCTGCTACAATAATAATGGCAACGTCTGTAACTTGCGCACCACGTGCTCTCATCGCAGTAAAGGCTTCGTGACCTGGAGTATCAAGGAAAGTTAATTGTTTTCCATCTAGTTTTACAGAGTATGCACCAATGTGCTGTGTAATTCCTCCTGCCTCACCGTCGGCAATTTTAGCTTTACGAATGTAATCCAGTAAAGAAGTTTTACCGTGGTCAACGTGACCCATCACCGTAATAATTGGTGGACGATCTACTAAATCTTCTGGACTATCTTCTTCAACTTTAATTGCATCTTGAACGTCAGCAGAAACGAATTCTGCCTCAAATCCAAATTCTTCAGCTACAATTTGTATTGTTTCCGCATCCAAACGTTGATTGATAGAAGCAAAAATACCTAAGGACATACATGCTGAAATTACTTCAGTAGGTCCAACATTCATCATTGAAGCTAATTCTGAAACTGAAACGAATTCAGTAAGCTTTAATATTGATTGTTCTTTTTCTTCTTGTTCTAATTCTTTTTCACGCTTTTCTGCATAAGAATCTCTCTTCGCTCGTCTGTTTTTTGCTCCTTTGGATTTCCCTCCTCCAGATAAACGTGCTAAAGTATCCTTGATTTCTTTTTCAATATCTTTTGCTGTAACCTCTTTTCTTGGTTCAGGTTTTTTCTTCCCTCGACCTTTGGCACGCACCACATCTGTTCTTGGTCCTTTGGTAGCAGGAGCGTTTCCGCCTGATTTCTTAGGATCAACTTTTTTGATGCGTTTACGTTTTCTTTTGTTGTCGTGCTCTTTTTTCTTAGGCTCTTTCTTTTCTGGTAAAACAATTTTACCAACTACAGTAGGGCCTGCAAGTTTTTTTCTAGATACAGAAATCAGCTCAACTTTCTGTTCCTCTTTTTTAGGAGCAGGTGTTTCTGCTACTGGCTTCGTTTCTTCTTTCTTTTCAGGAGCTGGAGCTGGTGTAGGTTTTGGTGCGTGCTTCTTTACATTTTCATGTTTCTTAGCAGCTGGTTTCTCCTCTTTTTTCTTCTCCTTCTTCTTTTTGTCAGGACGTGTTCGTGTATCAATATTCGAAAGATCGATTTTTCCGATAACATTCAGTCCACCGCTTTTCTCGTCTTTCGACTTAGGCTCTTCCTTGATTAATTTCGGAGCTTTATCCTCTTTTTCAACAGGTTTCTCAATCTCTTTTTCAACTTTAGGGGACTCGACTTTTTCCTCGGATTTCTCCACTTTCACCTCTTCAGGTACAACTTCTTGAGCCGGTTCTTCTTTCTTCTCTTCTTTCACCTCCACTTTTGGAGTTTCAGCTACCTCAGGTTTTTTCGCAGGTTCTTCTGGAGGAGCAGTTTCCTTCACAGGAACAACGATGTCTTCTTCATCATCTTCTTCCTTGGAAATTTCTTCCTCTTTAGTTTTCAGAGAAACAGTTTTTCTCTTCTCGCGTTTTACCGCTTTTTTCTCCGCTTCTTCCTTCAGCGTTTGATCATCAGCAAATTTTACACTCAAGATTTCGTAGTGTTCAGGGTCTAACTTTGTGTTAGGACTTGAGTCTATCTCAATCTCTTTTGTTTTCAAGAACTCTACTAACGTGGCAATACCTACGTTTAATTCTCGTGCAACTTTGCTTAATCTTTTTACTTTACCGGCCATATATTACGTCCTTCCTATTAATCTATAATTCTTTATTAAATGCCCTAAGTTAAGGTTTGTATTGAATCTATTCAAACTCTGACTCTAAAATCTTAAAGACTTCTCGAATAGTTTCCTCTTCAAGGTCAGTTCTTTTTATTAATTCAGACACCTCTAACTCAAGTACTGATTTAGCTGAATCGCAACCAATGGCTTTCAATTCATCTATAATCCAGCTGTCGATTTCATCTGCAAACTCTTCCAAGTCAACATCTTCAACATCCTCTGCACCTTCTCTGTATACATCTATTTCATATCCTGTTAAGCGACTTGCCAACTTGATATTGAATCCTCCTTTACCAATCGCCAAAGAAACTTGATCATTTTTAAGGTATACGTTTGCACGCTCTTCTTCTTCAAGTAATTCAACTGAAGTGATTTTGGCTGGTGAAAGTGCACGTTGAATATACAACTGCATGTTGTTTGTGTAATTAATTACATCAATATTTTCATTGCGCAATTCACGAACAATTCCGTGAATACGAGATCCTTTCATCCCTACGCAAGCTCCAACTGGGTCAATTCTGTCATCGTAAGATTCTACCGCAACTTTAGCACGCTCTCCTGGAACACGAACAATTTTCTTAATTGTTATTAAACCGTCGAATACCTCTGGTACTTCCAATTCAAATAAACGCTCTAAGAATTCTGGAGCAGAACGAGAAAGGATAATCACAGGAGTACTGTTTCTCATATCTACTTTCGCCACAACCGCACGAACAGGTTCTCCTTTTTTGAAGTAATCTGATGGGATTTGCTCTGATTTTGGTAAAATCAATTCATTTCCATCGTCATCCAAAATAAGGATTTCTTTTTTCCATACTTGGTAAACCTCACCAGTGATGATATCTCCAATACGGTCTTTGTATATTTTGTATAGTTGATCTTTCTCTAATTCTAAAATTCGAGAAATCAAGTTTTGGCGCAATGAAAGAATATTTCTTCTTCCAAAATCTTCAAATTTAATTTCTTCAGAAACATCTTCCCCAACTTCAAAATCTGGTTCGATTTTTACTGCTTGAGAATATGCGATTTCTATATTTGGGTCTTCAACCTCTCCATCTGGAACAATTTCTTTGTTTACCCAAATCTCGAAGTCACCCTTGTCAATATTAATAATAACATCACAGTGCTCGTCTGTTCCGTATTTTTTCTTCAAGATAGAACGAAATACGTCTTCTAAAACACGCATCATTGTCTGTCTATCAATACTTTTAAATTCTTTGAATTCAGTGAAAACTTCTATTAAGTTCATACTATTCATTATTTCATTTTTTAAATGATATTACAATTTTTGTTTCTTTTATCTCATCGAAAGTAAATTCATGCTCTCGAACAATAATTTCTTTTTTCTTTTTCCCTTCAACACGCTCTTTTGTAGTGGTTTCCAGTTTTATTCCCTTTTCGTCAGCGTGTGTTAAAACTCCTTCAATCGTATTGTTTTTTTCTTTCAGCTGCACCTTTACTTCGTTACCGATGTTTTTAGTGTACTGTTGTAAAACACGAAATGGTTTATCCAGCCCAGCTGAGGAAACAGAAAGTTCGAAGTCCTGTTCCTCTCTATCTAAGTTGTGTTCAATATTTCGGGAAACAGAAACACAGTCGTTAATGGCAACATTTCCGTTTTCTACGTCTAACTCTACTTGAATAACGTTGCTTGAGGAGATGGTTATCTCTACAATAAACAAGCCTTTATCTAGCTCATTTATTCTCTCAAGTGCGAGTTCTTCTATGATTTTCTTCTTCAGCATACTTACAAAAAGAGGGGACAAATTGTCCCCTCGTTCTATTAAATTTCTATATAAAACAGTGCAAATGTAATTAAAATATTCTGAAAAACAATATTATTTTTTTATTGGGTTAGATGTCAGTAGGATAAGCTTCAAGTAGACGTCTTAATTTGCCTCTCTTTTATTAAAATTAATGCCTATCCGATACTTTACCATTAAATATATCTAACCCAACCATAATGTGATTCAGCGGTAAACTAACAAGATCCTTCGCAAATTTCTATTTCCAACCAGTTGAAAATCAATGTTTTCAACTCTGTAATGATCTGACCTGGTTAAAGAGAGTACTTTTTATTGTAGTATATTAAACAACTGGTAAAGTTCCCGATAAGCATTTTAAGATTAATCAAAATAAGAGAAAACTAAATGAGCTAAGCCCTCTACAGATAATTTACCCAGTTTATGTCTGGAATCATAGGCGCGCGAACTAAAGATTTCTCCCGTTGAAATATGGATATATCTTGCTGAACCAGTTACGGCTTTATCGGTGGATTTGTTGTAGTAATAATTCCCATAAATTATCATTAGGTAGGGATCGTTGTAGGTGTTCAGTAATTCCTTCATTTGCTCGTAATCTACCCACAGGGTTTTTAAGTCTTTATGGTGATTATTAATGCTTTGAATTAGAAATGAATTTATTAGTGCCGATTCATTATATTTTTCTGTAGAAAAGTCCTCGCTGATTGCAATTCCTGTGTTTTTGAGTCTTCCCTTTGGTGCATGCTTATTTATTCCTTCACCTAAATAGTCAGTAAATTGAAGAGTGGCTTCTAGGTCAAATTTTTCTTTGTATTCTGCTGTTAGGACTGGGGCTAAAAGAATAATGTCGCTTTGCCTTACGTTTTCGATGGATTCTAAGGAGGATTCGTTATTGTATCGGACTACTTTTCTCTTGCTGTGTTTTTGTTTTTCGTCATTATATACCTCATGAAATTCACCGTTTTTCACTAAGTCATATAAGAGAAACTTTGCATAGTTTTCTTGAGTGAGTTCTGATTTGGAGCTCCCTACACTTTGTTGCTCACGCATTCTTCTTATTCTGTCATATTTCGTTTCGGTCGTTTTCTCTTCATTTTCTGTTTTCGTTGAGCTTGAGTCGCTCTGTTGATTTATTTGTTCTAGCGCATCATAGAAACTGATGTTTTCTAATTCGTCAATTCTGAAATTTCGAGAGCGGGCTAAAGTGGAAATGGTTTCCGTTCTTATCTCTTCAAGTCTTTTAGAGTTGGGATATTGTTTATAAATGTCTTCAATTTGTCTTAAACTTAATAGTGTCAAATCATCTTGACTTATGTTTTTGAAAAATCCGTACAATAGGGAAATGGAACCTTCTTTATTTTCATAATCTTGTGTAATTCTGTTCAATTTTCGGCTTACAGAAATCTGGTTAAGGGAAGCCCAAGCTAGGGCTTTACTCATCTGTAGATATTTATTGCCGGGAAATTGTTTTTCTAAAATGTAAATTTCATAAAGTGCTTTTATGAATTCTGACTTGAGTAAATTCTCGCGAACAGACTCAAATCTGGCGATGTTTTGGATGGTTTTAAACTCTTCATCGTTTATGAAGTTAATGTTGTTTTTCCAGTCTTTGTAATTTTTTATTTCCTTTTCAATGGCAGCTCTTCTTTTACGAATGTTGGGGTGAGTACTTTTTGAATCATCATAATCTTCAAATGCTAAAATTGGATTGGGATTTTCTGGAAACAAAGACAGAGGAATGTAAATTTTAGGATTACCAAAAAAGGAGCTGTCTATGATTATTTCATCAAAAGGGAGGTAAGAATACATTAAGACATCAAAAACAGTATTTACTTCTTCGGCAGCGTATCCTGCGGCATGATAAAGTTTTAAAGCATCTTTATCTGCTTCAAATTCATGGTCTTTTGAAAGCGTTACAAGGTCCTCATAGCTACTTGTTGGATCTATTTCGCCTGCTTTGGACTGCGAATAAGATTTTTGAAGATGTTTTTTCTGATAATGTACAATTTCGTGAGACAATACATAAGCCAATTGAGCCTCGTTTTCAATTTGAGAGAGCAGACCTGTGGTTATGAATATCACACCGGGATCTGTGCACAAGGCGTTAGTTATATTCGTTGTAATGACGTAGAACTGTAAATCACGTCTTAGTCGGGCTTCATTTTTTAGTAAGTTAGCGGCTACCTTTTCAACGTATTTTGTCATTGGGTCGCCATACAAGACCAATCCTGTTTTTAGTAGATTGTTTAGCGCATAATTGGTGTACTTGGCATATTCTTCTTTACTTTCCTTATCAATGAATCTGGCGTTTTCAATTCCAAGGGCAACTTTATCACTAAAGGAAGTGGTGAAAAGAGTAGGTGCTTTTCCTTCTGCTTGGGTGGTGTTGAAATCTGTAAAAAAATCATCCTGCGCCAAAACAAGCGCAGGATTGATAAAGAGTAAGGTGATGAATATTTTAAAATGTTGAAGTTTCATTCGGGGTATTTATTTTCTTTTGAAATCGATTAAAGATACAAAAGTTTTTCCTCCTATATTATGAATCGCATAATAAACGCCAGATTCATTGGTTTCAATTGCATTTTTATAACTAATTGAATTCACATTTTCTTTCTCAAAGATTCTCTTGATCTCTAATTCCCCCGTTTCAGAATGGAATGTGGCTTTGATAGGGATGATTTTTTTACCTACATCCATTTTATGAAAAAACCATATTCCATTGCTGTCTTTGGGTTTATATTCTCCTTTTTTAAATACATTTTTCTTGCTGTTGAAAATAAGCTCTAAGTCATTTTGATCATTAACATATATGAATTGTCCACTAAGGTTATATTTTGTACCAGAAACATCTTTTCTTAGTAAATGGCTTCCCCATAGATATTTACCATCGGCATCCATTTTTATTATATTGGCTCCATAATCTATCCTGTTGGCAGTTGTTGTATGCGTAAATATGAAATAGCTTGAACCATTTTTGTCGAAAATGATTTGTCTGATTGAGCCAAGTCCTCTTCGGGCTTTTTCAACTTCAGCATCTAAAGAGTAAGACTTCCTGGTTAATTCGGAGGTTTTAAAATTGTAAGTGTAAGCACCCAGTACGTTTTTTGCAATTTCATCGTTTTGTTCTTCATCGTCTTTTTTGACATATATAGATTGAACGGCAATCAAAACTTTATCATCTGCAATGTTTTCGCTAATTGTGTAATTAATAATTCTGCTGTGATCTGGAAGAATCTGATTGATTGTAGGCTCTGCGTCTTGACTAAAAGTAATCATGTTTGAAGCGAAAATATTTTTTGTTATCGTGTATCCTGAGGCTGATTGTTCATACTCCCTTACTAAAAACACTCCTTTATCGTCGCTGAGAACTTTAGATGCGATAATCTCGAATTGACTAAAGTTTGTTGATGCAGTAGCATTTACAGCATTTAACTCTTGATAATCTTCATCGAAAAGAAAAAGTTTTAATTGGCTAGGTGCATTTCGATATCTTAGATGAATGGAGATTAATGTGTTTCCTGTTTGCTTGCTGTTGTCAGCATAGTATTCCGTACTGGAGAAATTGGCTGCATCTATTTCAATATCAGCAAACCTTATCGGATTACCAATCGGATTATAGTCTAAAGTGTATTTTTGAGTGTAGAGTTCAATGGATTTGTCGTTTTCTATACTGTAAATTCTCGTTAGTTCTTGTTTACCATAAATGGTTTCGACTGTTTTTGTGCGTTCACCTCCAATTTTCTTGTTGAAGTTATGATTTCCAACTTTTTGTCCGTCTTTAAAAATGTTGACTTTACCACTTTTTGGTTTTTGCAAGTAGATATTATCATTTGCATAAATTAAACCCTCTCCTTTGTGGGCTTTTACTCTTTTTGCTTTTTGTGATGAAATTATTTCTTGAGCATTCATTGAAAATGCAAGAAATGTAACCGTTAGAATTGTGATAATTTTTTTCATAATGTATTCGTGTTTCTAAATTGTATTATTTGTTCAGATTATAGTGCGAAAGAAAGTCCTGACCTAAAATAGATCATATTGTAAAACGTTTCGTGACCGAGTTTGTTTTTAACGAAATACCGAGCATAAGCGGGAGATTCTATAGGATTTTCTTCAGAGTAATATCCCGATTGCATAGGTAAGCCTCCATCAGCTTCCATATCTTGGTAGAGGCCTATGTTCAAATTAACGCCTAAATCAAAACTTAGATTTTTGGTGATTAAAATGCGATAGGTGTAATTCATAGAAAAACGGGTGAAAATGTACATTTTGTCGTAGTCTTCCATGTAATTTTCTAAATCGGTATAAGGAGTTGCTTCGTCAAATCGATAATTTTGCTTTTGGTCCAATGAAAACATTCTTACTCCTAAACCGCAAGTAAATAAATGTTTGTTAGGAGAAATTGTGGCGTCCGAAAAAACTCCCCAAAGAAATTGTACGTCATAAACATTGAAAACAGGTGTTGAAATTTCAAAGGGAACTTCAATATCCTTATCTGCATCGAAAGGATCGTACTTGTATTCCAATACAGCATTTTCATTCATGGTGAGGTTGTGTTTCTGATAATTAAACTCAACTCCAACAATTCTGTTGGCATTGTAGAGTCTCATGTATGATGTATTTAACATCAGATTAAAGTTCTGAAAATCAGAAACCAGCTCGTTGTTTTCGTTATAACCTTGGAAGTAAGTTCCTCGTCCAATTCCAGCGTTAGAAGCGCCCATTTCATCATTGAAACTCCCATTTTGATTCATAGGAATTAAGCGGGGATTAAAACTGGCATTCACAGAAAAAATATTACGTTGATTAAAGAAGTAATTGTCTTGTCCTAATGCAATAGGAAAAAAGCCCAGCATTAGGAAGGAGAATAGAGATATATGTAATTTGTTCATTGTCATTAAAATTTTGAGAATATTTCGAATGCTAAACCACCAACTGAGGCCCTTCTCACCTTCAAAGCCACGGAATAGTAATCGGACCTTAAAACTTCGCCTGTTGAAATATTAATGTAAAGCGCTTTTCCTGATAAATTACTTCTGAAAATCGATGATTTATTTGCTTCGCCAGAAATGATCACGAGGTAGGGATTGTTGAATTCTGATAGCAATTCTTGAGTCTCCTCATGATCTATAAATTGATCTTTGAAATCGCCATTGTTAAGATTCAGTTTTTGAATTAAGTAGGAAGTAAATAAACAGGCATCATTGTATTTTTGCGTAGTGAAATCTTTTGTAAATGCTATGTTTTTATTGTGGGTTCTGTTTGTTGGACTGTATTTGGTGAGTTCGTCCGACATTAATTCATAAAACAACATGGTGTTTTTAAGACTGAATTCGCCTTTCACTTCTGCAATGAGTTGTGGTGCAACTAAAATAACATCGCCGTCTAGTTTTTGGTGTTTTGCCTTTCTCTGTTGCCTTCTTTCTTTCCTAGATAGTATTGGGTGTATTTTGTCGTTCTTGATTTTCTCAACTTCTTTTTCAAAGATTTCGTTGAATTCGCGTTCTGCTACTAAATCATACAGAAGAAAAGAAGAAAAGTTTTCATCTACTAATTCTTGCGTGCTTTCTGTAGAACTTTGTTCTGCCCTAATTCTTTTAATTTTGTCATATTTCGATTCCTCTGTTAGGTCGTTATTTTCAGTTTTCGCTGTATCCAAAAGATATTCCTCTCTGAGTTGTACTGCATCGAAATAACTAATTTTTTCTAATTCGTTAATTTCAAATCTTCTTAAATGGGCCAAGGTTGAAATCGCTTCATTTCTAAATTCTTTAATTCTTGTCGAACTTGGATTTTTTTTGTGAATATCTTGAATTTGCCTTACTGCTAATAGTGCAATTTCCTCCTTAGAAAGTTTTGAGATAAAACCATATAGTACCGAAATAGCGCCTTCTTTTTCGTCTACTTTATTGATGAAAGATCGCTTCTTGCCTGAAATAGTGGTTTGACTCATGAGTAGCCATGCGAGTGCTTTATTGCTTTCTAAAAACTGGTTATTTGGAAAAGCTTTTTCGAGTATGTAGATTTCGTATAGCGCTTTTACATAATCTGAACGCAGCAAACTTCCTCTTACAGATTCAAATCGTGCGATGTTTTGGATTTTTGAAAATTCTTCTGTTCCAAAAAATTGACTATTGGATTTCCAGTTGTCGTATTTTCTGATTTCCTTTTCTATGGCGTCTCTTCTTTTTCTGATATTGGGATGTGTACTTTTACTATCGTCATAGTCCTCAGAAGCTAAAATTGGATTTGCTTTTTCTGGAAAGTAAGACTGCGGAATATAAATGTCGGGATTACCGAAAAAACTGCTATCAATAGGTACTTCATCGAAAGTGAGATAAGAATACATGAGAACATCAAAAACCGTGTTGATTTCTTTCTCTGAATATCCTGCGGCATGATAGAGTTTAAGAGCTTTGGCATCGGCCTCGAATTCATGGTCTTTCGATAAGAGTACCAAATCCTCATAAGATGTTGAAAATTCTAATTCCGATTCCTTACTTTTATTGAAAGATTCTTCTAAGTGTTTCTCTTGATAATGAACGATTTCATGTGCAATAACATAAGCCAGTTGCGCTTCGTTTTCGATTTGTGAAAGTAGTCCTGTTGTGATAAATATGACTCCGGGATCGGTGCAAAGAGCATTAGTTATATTTGATTTTATGACATAAAACTGTAGTTCATTTGCTAATTTTTCATCGTTCTTTAATAGATTGCTGGCTATTTTATCTACGAATATAGTCATCGGGTCACCGTAAAGGACAAGTCCAGATTGCAAAAGGCTATTCAGCGCATAATTGGTGTAATTGGCATATTGCTTTTTATCCTTATCACTGATATTGGTGGTGGTTTTAACTTTTTCCGCTACTTTATCTTCAAAGGTGGTTGTGAAAATGCTTGGTGCTCCTCCCGCAGATTGTGTAGTTTTAAAATTTGAAAAAGTGTTTTCCTGAGAATAAACAAAAACTGAAAAAAATAACGCAGCTGCAGAAAGTAGAGGTTTAATGATAGGATAATTCATAGTAGAACTTTGTGTTTTCCGCTGAAATTAACAAAAGTTTATGAATCTATCGGTGTTTTTATCTATTTAAATAACTTTTTGAGGGTGTTTATGAAAAATAGAGTGGCTTAAGTTAAAGATGGGCTTTCTATCAAATCGCTCCCATCAATTGCAGGGTCTCTTTTGATGCTGCTTGTTCCGCAACTTTTTTCGAATTTCCTGTGCCTCTGCCATAAGGGTTTGAATTGATGTAAACTTCTACTTCGTAATGCCATTTTCCATCGGCAAATTTTTCAGTAATAAGCTTAAATTCAATATCTAGCCTACTTTTCTGAGACCAAATATAGAGTTTGCTTTTAAAGTCAATTTCTTTCTCTAATAATGTAGGTAAATCTAGGTGTGTTCTCAGCACTGAGTGAAAAATAGATTTCTTGGCAGCTTCATATCCTCCGTCAAGATATATTGCACCTATTAATGCCTCGAATGCATTTCCTTCTAGCGTAGCTAGTCTTATGCTTCTGCCTGTTTGGTAAACAATGTGTTCAGAAACACCCATAGATTGTGCAATGGCTGTAAGAGTTTTCCTGCTTACCATTTTCGATTTCACTTTTGTTAAATAACCTTCATCTTCATTCGGAAATTTGTGAAAAAGAAAGTCGGCTATAATTGCATCAAGAATGGTATCTCCAAGAAATTCTAAACGTTCGTTAGAGATAAGTTTATCCGAAGTGTTCGAAATAGACTTGTGCGTTAATGCGATTTTAAAAAGTACTAGCTTTTTAGGTCTATAGCCAAATTTCTTAATGACAAACCTAATTAACTTGAGGTCATTTTTGCTTTTGGGACTAGAACGGAATGAAAATAGTCGCCTCAAAACCTTTATTTTAACTTTTTAAATATTGCGGAAGTGTTGTGTCCTCCAAAACCAAATGTATTTGATAATGCTACATCGACTTTACGTTTTTGAGCGACATTAAATGTGAAATTCATTTTATTATCAATCTCAGGATCATCGGTGAAGTGATTAATCGTTGGCGGAACAATATCATGTTTCACAGCAAGAATACAAGCAATTGCTTCGATAGCACCTGCTGCACCTAGTAAGTGACCGGTCATTGATTTGGTAGAAGAGATGTTAAGCTTGTAAGAATGGTCACCAAAAACTTGTTTTATTGCTTTTGGTTCAGCAATATCTCCCAATGGAGTAGAGGTACCATGAACATTTACATAATCTACATCTTCTGGTTGAAGTTCGGCATCTTTTAGTGCTTCAATCATTACATTTCTTGCGCCAATCCCATCAGGATGTGGTGCGGTAATATGGTAGGCATCACTTGACATTCCACCACCTGCAACTTCAGCATAAATTTTAGCTCCACGCTTAATGGCGTGGTCATAATCTTCTAGGATAAGCGCACCTGCACCTTCACCTAAAACAAATCCATCTCTGTCTTTGTCGAATGGACGAGAAGCGGTTGTTGGATCATCGTTACGCATTGAAAGCGCACGTAAACCATTGAAACCACCAACGCCCATAATGTTTACAGCGGCTTCTGATCCACCAGTAACAATTGCATCCGCTTTTCCTAAACGAATTAGGTTGAAAGCATCAATAATTGCGTTTGTGGAAGAGGCACATGCTGAGACTGTTACATAGTTTGGGCCACGCAAACCATATTTAATTGAGATGTGCCCTGCAGCGATATCAGCAATCATTTTTGGAATAAAGAAAGGGTTGAACTTAGGTGTTCCATCGCCATTCAAGAAGTTTTCATGTTCATCTTGAAGTGTTTTTAATCCACCAATCCCAGAACCCCAAATTACTCCAATACGGTCGGTATTTGGTTCAGACTCCATTAACTTAGAATCAACCATGGCTTCCGTTGCGGAAACCATGGCATATTGAGAAAATTGATCTAATTTTCTAGCTTCTTTTCTGTCAATGAAGTTATTAACATCGAAATTTTTAATCTCGCAAGCAAACTGTGTCTTGAATTTAGATGCATCAAATTGTTGGATAGGTGCAGCACCACTTTTACCAGATATAAGTCCGTCCCAATACTCTTCTAAAGTATTGCCAATAGGCGTCAAAGCTCCTAATCCTGTTACTACAACTCGTTTAAGTTCCATGAATTTAATCTAAATTAAAAATTACAGTTTGTTACCAAATTCTAAACGCTTATTTTGCGTGTTCTTCGATGTAAGATACTGCTTGACCTACAGTTTGAATGTTCTCTGCTTGGTCGTCAGGAATAGCAATGTTAAATTCTTTTTCGAATTCCATAATTAGCTCAACTGTGTCTAGAGAATCTGCTCCTAGATCATTTGTGAATGAAGCTTCTGTTGTTACTTCTGCTTCTTCTACACCCAACTTATCAATAATAATTGATACAACTCTTGATTTAATATCAGACATTTTTCCTATTTTTAAAGGGTTAATTCAGCCTGCAAAGAAATAATTTATGTTTTGAAATTCAAAATTTAAACATAAATTTATGCTTTCCAATGCTTCTTTAGCCCAAAGATTACTTGTTATTACTGCTCTGTAGAGCTTTTTTATTATTACTAATTCGTTTAGTAACGGGTTAAAGATAGAAAAAAAAATGATTTTGCACGCCAATTTTATGATTGCTGATTTTAAAAAAATAACTTTGTGAAAAATTGATGTTATGGTGATTCATTCGGCAGAGTTTGTGATTAGTAATACAGAGATAGAAAAGTGCCCTAAGCCTGATCTGCCCGAGTATGCTTTTATTGGTCGTTCTAATGTGGGGAAATCTTCACTGATTAATATGTTGACGAATCACAAAAAATTGGCCAAGACCTCTGGTAGGCCAGGGAAAACACAATTAATTAATCATTTTATCATTAATAAAGAATGGTTTCTCGTGGATTTACCGGGCTATGGTTACGCAAAAACTTCCAAAACCAATAGGAAGAAGTGGGAAAAATTCATTGAAGAATATTTGTTGACCAGAGAAAATCTTTTGAACACTTTCGTTTTAATTGATAGCAGGCTTGAACCACAAAAAATTGACTTGGAGTTTATGGAGTGGTGTGCGACTGAAGGCTTACCTTTTTCAATGGTTTTTACGAAAAGTGATAAAATGTCGGCTGTTGAATTAGATAAAAAAATCGCGAAGTATAAACGAGAGATGTTAAAACAGTGGGAAGTGATGCCGCCTTATTTTGTTACATCCAGTGTCTCTGCAAAAGGTAGGGATGATGTGATGGATTATATTTCTGAAATAAATGAAGTGTTTGATCCGGAGTAGAATATTTTTTTCACATTGTAGAGGCGCAATGCATTGCGCTCTACAATGTGAAAAAAAATTATTTAAACCATCTGCTCTTATAGATTGAATTTCTATAATCGTCTAAAATTTCGTTTCCGTTTCTACCTCTAAATTTCTTAATCCATTTTGGGTAGCCTGTATGTACCTTTTGTTCGTATTCTTTATGAAAAATGGGAATAATGGCTAAGAAATGCACTTCCTTTCCATTGATGATTATCGGATTAAAAATATCTTCTAATTCAATTGGGTCAGATAAAAGGAAATTGTCCTGCTTCATCGTTTCTGAAATTTGATGTGAAGGGTTTCCGTTGGCAATCGTGTGTCCTGGACCATACCAAGTTTCACTTTCTACAACATTTTTGGTCAATTTTTGAATAACTTTTAAAGGCCACATCATGTTTTCGTTTTCTGTGTCATTTAAGTCCCAATATCCCGGTAAGCAGAAAAATATTTCGGTATGTTTTCTATCTTGATACCTTTCATTTACTGGCATTTCGTATAATGACAAACCGTTTGTGCAAATGATGGTCAAAGGAAACTTCTTTTCTATGTCAATTTTTAATAAATCGATATAGTCTTCTTCCCCAATCGGATAGTCATTTACCCGATGTTCACCAAACCTTTTTTCTAATGCTGATTTTAAATCGCTCATTGTATTTTGTTATCGTTCATCCTTAATTGGAATTGATTTAATTCCTAAATGATCAAGATTTTGCGTAAGTAAATGTGGTTTTCTAGACTAAGGAATCCATTTGGTGTCAGAGAAGTCTGGTTTACGTTTCTCCAAAAATGCATTTCGACCTTCTTTTGCTTCGTCTGTCATGTAGGCCAAACGTGTGGCCTCTCCAGCAAAAACTTGTTGCCCAACCATTCCATCATCGGTTAAATTCATCGCGAATTTCAACATTTTGATTGAAGTAGGAGATTTAGCTAATATTTCCTGGGCCCATTCATAAGCAGTGTCTTCTAATTCATCATGTGGAATTGCAGCATTTACCATTCCCATATCTACAGCGTCTTGTGCCGAATAATTGCGACCTAAAAAGAAGATTTCACGTGCTTTTTTCTGTCCTACCATTTTTGCAAGATAAGCAGAACCATAACCACCATCAAAACTCGTTACATCAGCGTCAGTTTGTTTGAAAATTGCGTGTTCTTTACTCGCTAAAGTCATGTCGCAAACCACGTGAAGCGAGTGTCCACCACCAACTGCCCATCCTGGAACTACTGCAATAACTACTTTTGGCATAAAACGAATTAAACGTTGAACTTCAAGAATATTTAAGCGGTGCATTCCGTCTTCTCCAACATATCCTTTGTGTCCTCTTGCTTTTTGATCGCCTCCAGAACAGAATGAGTAAACCCCATCTTTGCTACTTGGACCTTCAGCAGACAATAAAACCACTCCAATGGAAGTGTCTTCTTGTGCGTCATAAAACGCTTCGTATAATTCAGATGTAGTTTTAGGTCTGAATGCATTTCTAACATCAGGTCTATTAAATGCTATTCTCGCTACACCATTTGATTTTTTATATGTTATATCTTCAAATTCTTTTACTGTTTTCCAATCTGCTTTTGCCATAATCAAAATTTTGGGTGAAGTTAAGGAAAATTAGAAGAATTGTGGAGTAGTGAATGTCGGAAAATGAAGGAATCTAATATATCTAAAATTTAAGCGGAATTTTCTAAACTTAGAAGTTTTTTATTCTCAAATCGTAATTGAAATTTTTAATTTCTATCAATTGAAAAGCCTTTTCTATCAATGATGGATTTAGAATGAAATTGTATTCTTCCGGAATTACAATAGAAGGAGCTTTTATAATTCCAATATTGTTTTTAAATAATTCTGTTCCCATCGTTTTTGTAGAATAGGGTGAGGGAGTTGCGTTCCAGTTGGTCGGGATTTCATTTGGCGTAATTTCGTGCAAATATTTATCGTCGATTTCAAAAACACAAAGACTTAAATCTTTTGGTATGTATTCTATATTTATGTTCACGGAATATTCTAAAACCGCTAAGGCACGACTTTCAGAAGTGTAAATACATGGCGTGTCAATGTGATTCCATCTCCCACCATACAATTTTGCACCGGTTCCTCCCAGGTCTTTGGCGTATTCTGTTTTACTTATTCTGTAGACCTTCATTCTTTATTTAAATCTTTTAAGCGCGATTTATAATCTTAATTTTTGCTCTACTATCAAAAAGAGCCTAAGAATATACACCATAAGCAATTCTGCCAATTAAATTGTGAATTTCTTCTCTTCCATATTGATTAGTGGTAAAATCGAAAGGCACTTTACCTCCTAAAGCTTGATTTGGAGAAAACATCCATTCATTAAATTTGGTGTTTTCATCGAATACAGAATAGCCAAAAGAATATAAATCAGCTAAAGCAAGAATTTTTTCGCTGATGGTATCGTTGAATTTTTCACTTCCTTTTTTGTTGATTAAAGTGGAACGCGTAACGGATAATGCTAAAGCCAATGCGTCGTAATCTAAATTGGCCATTTTCTTGAAAAGCACCAGGTAAGACTTTGAAATTCTATTTTCAATAATATCCATTTTTTGTGTGCTTGTAAGACTGTGAATGGGGACCTGAGTGTTCACTCCCGAGTAATATTGGGTGGGCGCTTCTTTTACAAAGCTGAGGTTTTCTTCGGTATATAAATATTTTTTTGACATGGGAGTATGTTTTTATACTTTCTATAGTACAAATATACTCCTTTTTTTTCGATTTTACAATTATTAAAATAATTTATCCTCAATTAGTTTCTGATTATCAGTGGTTAGGGTTCTCATACCTTTCTTTTTGATCAGTAGAATATTGAGCTACTATTTTCTACTGTAGTGTTTAGTTGATGATAAGCAACCACAAAAAGATAGGATTTGTTATAATAGGAAACCAATCCTAATAAAATTAAGATGCTTACAGGGAAATTTACCAGCTGTTTAATGTGCTAAAATAAAAAGTAATCTCTTTAACTTGGTCAAATCCTTCCATAGTTGAAAATATTAATTTTCAACTATGATCAGGATGACAGTTGTGGATGTTGGGAGGCAAGCGAGAGGGGAAAAGCAAAAGCGTTAGAGCACTTTTGCTTTTCCCCTCTCGCATGAAGTATGACCCTAGCCTTATGTCATCCTGAAGTGATTTTCTTTTTTCAACTGGTTGGAAATAGAAACTTGCGAAGGATCATGTCAGTTAATTGACTATTCACATTATTGATGGATTAGATATATTTACTGGTAAAGTAAAATACAGGTATCAAAATTAAAGGAAGACCTATTTCGCATTACAGCCTATCCTTTTCTCCAAACGTATCTCACACCTAGTGTAAACCATCTTGGAGGCATTGGAACAGCTCCGGCTTCTACGTATTTTGCATCAAGAATATTACTTACATCTGCATAAATTGAAAAGTCTTTGATGTCATAATTTGCTCTTACACTCAATAAATTATATGGCGTATTTAATTCTCTTTCGATGAATCTATTGTTGATTTGAATAGAAAAATCAGCGTAAGCATAATTCAATCCGATAATCAATTGATTTCTTAATGATTCCAAAACGTATTTCGATTGAATATTTTCTTCTGATTTATAACTGGGTTGAAGGAAGGTGTAATTGACATTATATCCAATACTGTGCTTATTTTTAATTCTGAATTGTTGTGAAACATTCGCATGAATTCCGTGTACTAAATTTTCTCCAATATTGATAGGTGAATAAGGTAAGGCCGGCGTTTCTCTCACCCAATCGATATAATTGCTGATTGAACGGTAGAAGTAACCACCTTTAATTTTGAGTGTTTTTCTCTTGTATTGAAAATTGGCTTCATAGGCCCAAGCATCTTCAGGTTGAATATTTGGGTTTCCAACATTGGCCGGAGCTTGATTCAAGTATAAATCCGTAAATGATGGAATTCTTTGTCCTGAACCCGCACTAGCATAGATTTTCCAATTTGGAGAAAAACGATAAGCGAAATCTATTCCTGGATAGACTTGCCAGTCATAGTCTGTATTATAATTCACATAAGTTCCTGCAGTTAAAATTAGCTTTCGCCAAAATACTTTTCTGTATTCTAGTGAAATTCCGTGATTATCTCTTGTGTGTTGACCAATATTTGAACTGTTGATTTCATCAAAACGAGATTCCCAACCCAATCCGAAATCACCAATTTTTGTTTCAACACTTGTGTTTAATTCTGCCATAAAAGCATTGGCATAATGTTTTGAACGTGCGATATCAATGTCTTTTCCTAAATAACGATAATCATCTTCATTGTATCGATTACTGATTCTTGGAGAAATTTTAAATCTGCCCAATTGATGGGTTGAAGAAAGGCTAAATAAAGTGGTTTCCACAGTTTCATGAGAATTGAAATCTCCAGGAGCTGCATAAAATCCATTCGCACCAAAGTCGCTATAAGTGTAACCGCCCATCCATTCTATGCCGTTTTTGACGTTTACTTTGTGTTTTCCTGCATAAAAAAGTCGTGTGTTATTTTGAGCGGTGTTGTAACGTTGACCATTATAAGAATCTTGACTCATTGTGATTAAATGATTCTGTTTTTTGGTGTTGAAATTTCCTGTCAATTGAAGGCCGCCACCTCCATAAATACCTTCTCCATCTCCCTTTTCTTTTTCTTCAAAAGAGGAACCTGCATAAGTATTTACCGCCACAAAAGATTGCTCATCGCTTTTGGTTACTATGTTTATCGTGCCAGTTAGTGCATTAATTCCATAAACTCTAGCAGCTGGACCGCGCAAAACTTCAATGCGCTCAATTGCATCTAATGGGATGGGAATATTCATCATATTATGCGCTGTTTGGGCGTCTAATAATTTTACACCGTTCAGCAAGACAAGCGTTTGTTCAAATGAACCTCCGTCAATGCTAATGTCTGCTTGGTTTCCGAAAGGACCTCGTTGACGCACATCAACACCACCAACATAGGCCAGCAACTCGTTTACAGTTCTTGCAGGAAGCTTTTTAATTTCTTCTGCCGTAAGCACATCTATATTTCTTGTGGCTTGATTAAATGGAGTTTCTAATCTGTTCCCTTGAATAATTACCTCTTCATAAGTTGTTGTTTCTTTTTGTGAAAAGACGGTAAGTGTTGAAATTATGAATACGGATAAAGCTATTGTTTTCTTCATTTTAAATAAATTCTAAAATACTATTTCTTATTATTTTCGGCAAAGGTGCTATATTTGAAATTCTTAGCTGTAGTCCAGTTTTGTAAACCAATGTAGTCCAGATTTGATTTCAATAACTCAATTTATTCGCATAGACAGAAGAAAGTCTGATTCGCTTTATCTTCAAATTGCTTATCAGCTCATCAACGCTGTTCAACGAGGTTTGATTCCAGTAGGTGTGAAACTGCCGGGAACACGTGTATGGAGCGAGGAATTGGGAGTCCATCGGAAAACAATTGTAACCGCTTTTGAAGAATTGGAAGCACAAAATTGGATAGTAATAAAGCCTAAAGTGGGCGCTTTTGTTCAAAATCCTGAGTTAAAATCTGTAAAAAGTACCCAATTGGCTTCAAATCTTCGTGATTCCACGAAAAATGCAAAGTTTTCATTTAATAAGTCATTTATACTTTCTTCGCCATTCGAAAATGAGAAGAGTAAAATGGTGTGCAATGACGGTCAGCCAGATTATAGAATTATAAAAACCCAAGAGTTATCTCGTTTTTATAGTGGAGCTTTGAAACGCAGGAATATTCAGAGTAATATTGGGAATTATGCCATTCAGGAGAATGATTTTTTTAAGGAACAGCTCAGTTTCTATTTGAATCTTTCCCGAGGTTTTCACATTTCGAAAGCACATTTGCTTGTTGCGAAAAGTAGAGAAATGCTTTTTTACACTTTAGCAAAAATGTTGTTCAAAGAAAATGATGTTGTTTTGGTTGGGGAATTAAGTTTTTTCTCCATGAATATGGTTTTCGCACAAGAAAAAGTAAAGATTAAAACAGTTCCTTTGGAGAAGGATGGGATAGACGTTTCTTACATCACAGAAAATTTTAAGAAGGGAGAATTGCGCTGTGTTTATTTGAATCCGCAGCAAAGTTATCCTAGTACTTCTGTTTTGTCAATGGAGAAAAGGAAAGCCTTGATTGAATTGGCGGAGGAATATGATTTTGTCATAATTGAGGACAGCGAAGATTTTGAATTCAACTACGAAAAACAGGTTGATTTACCAATGGCTGCTAGCAATTCCAACGGACGAATCATTCATTTGGGTTCACTTGGAAAACATTTACATCCCACATTTCAGTTGAATTTTATGATGGCTCCACCCGATTTTGTGGAAGAAGCCAAAAAGCATGTTTCTGTTTTAAATCCACAAGGGAATTTTGTGTTGGAACAAGCCTTAGGAGAAATGATTGCAGAAGGAGATTTTTTTCGTTATCAAAAGAAAGCGTTGAAAATCTATAAAGAAAGAATGATGCATTTTGAATCCTTGTTAAAGCACTATTTTGGAGACTTAATTCAATTGGAAAGACCGAAAAATGGTTTTGCTTTTTGGATAGAATTTAAAAAGCAAATTTCATTAACCCAACTTGCACAAGAATTGAAAAAACGTGATGTTTTCCTCCCAAGATTATGTATGTACCAAAACAAGAATCAAACAGCACTTCGATTGGGATTTGCTCATTGGAATTTGGAGGAAATGGAAGAGTTTGTGGAGTTGTTTTGGGAAGGGTACAAGGAAATAACATAAAAAAAACCGTGAAAATCCGCGTTGCTTCTTGAAGCATCCGCGTCAGCGCTCTGTTGAGCAACGTCGAAACACGCGTGCCATTACAGCGCAACTTCACACCTCAAGCTCTAAACCCCAACCTCTCCCCACCGATGTCCGATAAAAATCAACCAACTCAAATCCACTTCTAAAACTCGAAGCAACATCTTTTATCAACAAAGCATCTTCTTTACGCTCAATTCCCTCTTCAAAACTAGTTTCCATCTCAGAATTCTCAACTTTCTCCAAAAACAACATTAATTTCCTTAAACTTTCCACTCCTTCATTTACCGAAATTGAAAAATCGGCAGAAGTAACGCTTCTCACAAAGGTAATTTTGGAAATCGCCCTCGACATCAAAACATTCAATCTGCGGTGACCTTGCTCTTGATTCAAAGGACCAAAACGCTTGTGGAAATCTCCGTTTTCATTTTTGGCATAACCCAAACTGATAATTAAATGTTCACATTGGTCTCCTTGCACATTTTCTAAGGATTGAATAAAAACCGATTCCTTATCTTCCAATTGATCCAAATAATTAGTTGGAATTTTGTCGAGAATCGCTTTCAATTGGGTTTGACTAAAAGCCACCAATCCAAAATTGAATTCTTTGTTTTTTACTTTTTCAATGATGATTTTAGAAACAATTTCCGCTTCTTTTTCATTGCTTCGTTCATCAAAAACTCCATCTGTCGTAATCAACTCAATTGGCTTTTGAGGATGAGGTGTTGGGAAAGTTTTTAATTGATTTTCGTAAAAGTACTGATTACTAAAAGCAATTAAATTGGGATGAACAGAGCGATAATGGTGCGTTAAAATCACATTTTCCCAATAAAAGCTGACATGGTGCAAGGCATCCGACTGGTGAAGCGTTTTCTTTTGGAAATAAAATTGCGGAGCCATTTGTTGTTGATCCCCGGAAATAACAACTCGTTTTGAACGCTGCACAGCGCCCACAATATGACTTAATGGAATTTGACTGGCTTCATCAAACACGGCTAAATCAAATGCATAATTTATGGGTAAACTTTTGGCCACACTGTATGGACTGCATAAAAATACGGGATGTAAAAGTTGAATCCACAATCGGGCTTCGCTTTCCAATAATTCTCTAACACTTGGAAAAACACGTTTCTTCTCAAATGATTTGACTAAAATTGATTTTCCTTTCCGCAAGTCTTTTTTAAGCTGCTTTTCTTCTGTTGTTAATTTAGAAGCTGGCGTTTGTAGAAGCGTATGGTATTCTTCAAACTTTTGCTTTATATTTTGCGTAATTGACTCACCAAATTCAGTTGATTCTTGATCAAAAGCTTGAATAATATTCTCAATTTTACTTTTTAAGATTTCTCCAGTCGTTTCGGCTAGAGTTGGAAATTGACCTTTAAAATCTTTCCAATGTGAATTGTAAATCGCTGTATTGGCCTTTTCCAGTGAATTTACCTCTATTAAAACGCTTTTGCTTTCCTCTGAAATTTCATTTAATCGAGAAATATTTTCAATCATTAAAGGAGTTTCTTTTTTGATTGCTTCCAATTGTTCCAAAATTGGAGAGTCATCCAAGGAGAAATACTGACGGACTTGTTGTTGAATTTCGTTAAGAATTATGCCAGATTTCTTTAATTCCAAACGTTCATTTTCTGATAATTCAAACAATAATTGAATGTCATTTTTATCTGTAGAATTAATCTTGTTTATAGCATAGTTTATATGATTTAAAACAGCAATCTCATCTGGTAATTGGAGTTTACGCAACTTCTCTTTTGTGAAAATTATATCGCGTTTTACTGTGTTCAATTCAACGAGATTCTCCAAAGCTTTTTTGGTGTCCAACATGCTCAAATGCGTAAACTTTGAAAGTTTATTTCGCATCATCCAAGATTTGAAACTGTATTTTTTGTTTTCGGAAAGTGCTAAAATGTATTCGTTGAGTTCTGTCAGACTAAAACTTTTATCCCACAACCCTTCCTCGGCTTTTAAAACTTTTTCTTTTTCAATTAAGACAATAAAAGCACTGTAAAGTTTCAAGAACTTTTTTTGAAGTTTACTTTCCTTCTCAAAAACAGCAATTGGCAATGCTTGGTCGTCATGATAAAACAAGGAAACCAATCCATTCAATTTGATTTTCTTGTTCAATTCAGCAATAGAAATGGATTTGTCTTTTAACTTATTCAAATGTCCAATGATTTGATTGGTCGCATTTTTAATTTCTTGAATTGAATAATGCGATAGCCGAATATTTCGCCAAGCCCCAAAAACGGGAAAGTTATTTTTTTCTAAAGTTTCAAGAATAGTTCTGTCCCTTTCCCAAATTGGAATTGAAGGTTTTTTAGATAGATAAATCGAATCTTTTTCAATATTAAATTTCGATTTGAACTCGCTAAATGATATTCCACCAATTAAATCTTTTTGTCGTAATCGCGCTAAAGTTAAATCTAAACCTTGCACTAATAATTCGTATTGCTGACCAACCCGAATTTGATTTGAATCTCTACTTTCAAGAAAATTCCATGTGCTTTGTAAAGAGCGTACAAATTGTTTTGCTTTTAATTCATGGTGATATAAAACGCAGAAATGATGAAGATTTTTCTCCTTCAATTTATCATAAATCACTTGTAAGGCGACCGCTTTTTCGGCAACCAACAAAGTACTTTTATTCTCCCCTAAAGCTTTTCCAATCAAATTCGCAATCACCTGAGATTTTCCTGTTCCCGGTGGACCTTGAATGACTGTGTTGTTGGTTTTCACTTTTTCAATTGCCGCTTGCTGACTCACATCCGCAGGAAATAAATAATGATTAGACAAAGAAAATTCTTCGTCTGTGGAACTCTCCCCAAATAAACTTTTTAGCGATTCATTGATTTTCGGAGCTTCTAAAATGGCATCAAATTCTTTTTGAAGCACAAAACGATGTGGATGAAAATTGGCGATCCAAACTCCATTTTCAAATTCCGACTTTAAACCTAATTCATTTAAGACTTGGATTGCTTCTTCAGCGTCAACCGGCAAGTGTTCAAGAGAAAGCGTAATCAATAACAATGGATTAATGTAAAAGTCTTCCAGTTGCTTAATTTCAAACTTGCCATTGAATCTATTGCGATGAATGGCTGCATCCGCCAATAAGAATGGCATTTCATAACGCTGATTTTCAAATTCAAAAGCTATTTTCCCTTTCGCAATTCCAAAAATAGGAGAAGCACTTTCTTTTATACTGTCCCGATGTTGTTTGAATATTTTCTTGAGAAATGTATTGGATTCAACAACGAAAGTTTTCTCCTCCTGATAAACATCATCAATTGCGAAAGCATTTACATCAGGAAGTAGGTTCAGCAAAACGTCGTTTTTATTGGGCATCAAAAGACCATTTCTCCATTCTTCTATTTGCTTTCGTATTGTTGTCATTTCGTAAAGCGAAAATAGGGTTATTTTAGGAATGTTAGATGAGAAGAAGTGTTTTATGACTAGATGATTAAAAAATATTACAATCTACAAGCTGTTATAAATCTATACTCGAGAAAATTAGAGAACTAACTTAACCATTGATTAGTTATAAAGCCATACTCGTATAAGGGTTAAGAAAATTAATCTTAGATTTGTAGATACAGGGCGTTTAAATTGGTCAGTTTTATAATCCTGATTTTGCTACTTTTGAAAAGTATATTTGATTGAATAGATAATTATAAGGTTTACTGTAATGAAAAATATTGTTTTAATTCTCTTTGTATTATTTGTAACAATTTGTAGCGGACAAAGTAAGTTAGATTCGTTATTTGAGAGATTAAATCAAACAACAACCGATTCTGTAAAACAACAATTATGTTACAGAATTATTTTGGAGTCTTCCTCAATTAGTGTTGACTCAGGATATAACCAGGCTAAAAGATTTATCCATTTAAATATTGAAGAAAATAACCTGAAATTATTAGCGAGTAATGTGAGGGCTTTGTTTGATCTATATTATCAGAATGGTGATCGAGATAATATACTAAAATTATGTCGAAAATATGCAGCTTATTTTAAAGAAAGAGACTATACCATAGGTTTTTTTCAAATGAATTTTTTGCTTGCTGCTCATTTTCAGTCATTGGCTGATTATAAAACATCTTCAAAATATTATACAGAAATTATTAATGCTGCCGACGATCAGGTGAGTAGTGAGCGTGCTGCAAAATCTTCCTGTTACAACAAAAGAGCAGTATCTCATATTATGGGAGGTCGATATTTGAAAGCTACTTCGGATTTGGATTCTTCGTTGTTTTTGGTCGACACAACAGATTTATCTTCTGTAATAGGGATTTATGGAGGATATAGTCAATTGTACATGGAATTAGGAGAGAAAGAAAAAGCACTCGAATATTTAAAAAAAGGAATTGAAGCATCAGATAGATATGAATATAATATGTTTAAGATTAAGACCAGACATTCAATGTCTAATTTTTATTTAAAATATGAAAACTATTCTAAGTCTGAAAAATATGCATTAGAAGGGATGACTTTTATTAATGAAGGAGAGGAGTATCTGAAGGTCATTTTTTCAAGACTACTTTGTGATATTTATATAAAAAGCAATCAAATAGGAAAGGCTGAAATACAATATGGGGAGTTTTTGAAGATGGCAAAAAAGCTAAACATGGAAGAGCAAATTGCTTATGCACAATATATTTCCGGTAAAATTTTCATTAATAGAAAGGACTTTAAAAATGCTTTAAATGAATGTAAAAAATCATGGGGCTATTATAAAGATAAGAGCACCCCAAAACCAAATGTTTTTGTTTGCGAATGTTTGGTTGATTCTTACGAAGGTGTAGGAGAGTATGAATTAGCTCTGACCTATTACAAAAAACAATCAAGCTACCAAGAAGAGATTTCTAATGCTGATAAGGTTCAGGAGGCGCTTCGGCAAAACTACCTATTAGATCTTAAGCAGAAAGAGGAAGTGTTTAAAACTAAAAGACTAAATAGCGAACGGCTAAATAAGCAAAAACTGAAATTAAAGAACCAGTTAATTCTGGGTATAAGTGTATTTTCAATTCTATTAATAGCTTTAATATTTGTTATCGCTAAAAATAGACAACGAAAAAGAGAGATAATTAATTCCACTGAAAAAACGAAGGCTCAAGAAAAGTTTTCTCAGCAATTATTAAAGTCTCAAGAAGATGAAAAAGTTCGGATCTCTAGAGAGTTACACGATTCTGTAGGTCAAGACTTAATACTTATTAAGAGTAAAGCACAAATAGATAATCATAAGGAGTTAGAAGTAAACATTTCTACAGTTTTAAACAGGGTGAGAGAAATTACACAAGGTCTGCATCCTTTTGTTTTAGAACAATTTGGCTTAACCACAGCATTGAAAAAACTGATCAATTTAATAGATGTTAATACCGATATTTTTATAACTGAAGAAATTGAAGATATAGATAATTTATTATCAAAACAGCAAGAATTAGATGTTTATCGGATAGTACAAGAGCTTACAAATAATATTATTAAACACTCAGATTCTCCTTCCGCTGTTATTTTTGCTAAAAAAGAAGCTGACTTCATTTTAATAAGTGTCAAAGATTATGGTAAAGGATTTGATTGGAACGGAAAATCTACTGCAGACAATAGTTTAGGAATGAAAACAATGCAGGAACGTGCTAAAATTTTGAAAGCTGACTTAAATATTGATTCTAAGTTAGGAAAGGGAACTACTATTTATTTGAAAATACCAATTAACAATGCCTAGAATAGTTATAGCAGACGATCACCCATTATTATTAGAAGGTTTATACAACCACCTAATCAAATTAGGGTATACCAATTTAAGTAAAGCTGTTGATGGTAGTGAAGCATTGCGATTAATCCAAGAAGAACAGGCTGATATTGCTATTTTAGATATTGAGATGCCGTTTATGGATGGATTATCTGTTGCTAAGCATTGCCAAGAACAAGATTCAACAACTAAATTTATTATTTTATCTTACCATAAAGAGCCAGAATTTATTGTTCAAGCAAAATCTTTGAATATTGCTGGATATATTTTAAAAGAAGATGTATTAAGTGAAATAGCAAATTGTATTAGAACGATTATAGATGGTGAGCAGTATTATAGTAAAGTTTTTAAAATTCTTGAAGAGGGAAAAGTTAAAACATCCCTTAATCTGCTCGAAAATCTTTCTCCCTCTGAATTGAAAATACTAAAACTAATTGCTCAGAGTTACTCTACTCGAGACATTTCAAAACAGCTTTTTATTTCTGAAAGAACTGTTGAAAAACACAGAAGTAACATTATTATCAAGCTTAACTTAAAAGGAAAAACCAATAGTTTGTTTGCATGGGCCATTAAAAATAAAGGAGTTATATAATTTATTCTACCTTTCAAAAAATCAGAATTTACTTCAAAATACGTAGTAGTAAGTAGCTATTTCCGTAGTGCTACGTATATTAATAAAGTAACTACCGTCCTATTTTTGTAGGATCATGAAAAGGACATTATTTACACTCTTATTTTTACTTGCTCTCTACTCGAATGCGCAAGTAACTGCATCATTTTCAGCATTGCCTAGCGGTGGAACTTCTATTCCACATACAGTGTTTTTTACTGACCAATCGACATTTCCAGACACTTGGTTGTGGAACTTTGGTGATGGAAGTACATCTACAGCTCAAAACCCAATCCACACATATACCAGTTATGGTGAATATGCCGTCAGTCTTTCCATTCAAGATACGATGACAGGAGCTTCTGATGTTGAGAATAAAATTGCTTATATAAAAATATCAGCCCCAGAAGCAGACATTGGAGGACCAACATTTGGATATTTTGGTTGTGGGCCTCTAACAGTCAATTTTCTTGATGCATCTGTAGCGAACGGTTCACCTATTGTGGGTTGGTTATGGGATTTCGGAGATGGTACTACGTCAACAAATCAAAATCCTTCACATACTTACAATACTTCTGGGGTTTATACTGTTTCCTTAACCATTACAGATAGTTTCGGTAATACCGACTCGGAGTTATTTACGAATATGGTACAAACTATTGGACCTAATTCAAATTTTCAAGTCAGTAAGAGGCTTATACAGCCCAATACGAGTGTTACTTTTACAGATTTAACCACTTTCGGATCTCCAGCTGTTGGTTGGAGCTGGAATTTTGGAGATGGTAGTCCTAATTCCAATTTGCAAAACCCATCTCATACATATACTACTTCTGGTGATTATACAGTTAGCTTAACAGTTACTGATCTTGATGGTTGCTCCAGAACACTTACAAGAACAGCGTATATTAAGGTTCTAGATTGCCCAATAAATGTAACAGAAAATAATGACACTGGTGAATGCGAAGCAAGTGTAGTACTTCCAGATTTTCAAGGCATAACTAATGGAAATGCTGTAAATTTAGATGGGGTAAATGATTATATTAATGCGCCTCTTCCTGCTATATTCAATAATATTGGGACAAATGATTTCACTATTGAAATGTGGGTGAATAGAGCAGCTGGTTCTTCTACAAGGAGAATGTTTTTTGCACAATTAGATTTGAATAATTTTACAAGTATAATGTTATCCTCGTCAGGTGAACTTTTTGTATATGTAATAGATAACGGCAATGTCTATAGCGTAAATTCTCAAAATAATATCCCGATAAATCAATGGACACATTTGGCTTTTAGGTGGAACGCAAGTTTAAATAAAATTACTGTTCTAATCAATGGTATTGAATTATTAAGTACGATTTCTGGAGGAACAAGTAGTTTTGGAAATGATAATACTATGACTATTGGTGCTAAAACGGATGGTTCACAGGTTTTTAAGGGTGCAATAGATGAGGTGCGTATCTGGAATGAAGAAAGAAGTACGGCGGCTATTGTCGCTTCTATGAATTCATGCGTTTCTGAAACAGTTCCAAATTTGGTTGCGTATTATCGTTTGGATGAAATTCCTGGAAGCACAACAGTAAATGATGAAACAGGAAACGGTTATTCAGGTGATTTAATGAATAGTAATACAAGTACTGCTTGGAATGAAGGAACTATTTCTTGTGATGGATATGCAACTAACGATTTCACAAATACAAATAATGCTTCTGGAGTTTATCCAATCGGAAATACTACAGTAACATGGACAGCAACTAATGCTTTAGGAGATTCAGTTACGTGTACACAAGATGTAACAGTGGTAGATAATGAGAATCCAACCATTACATGTCCTGCTGACATTACTATCAATACAGATGCAGGATTATGTACTTCTACATCTCCAATTGGAACAGCAACTGGAACAGATAATTGCGCAACGCCTACAATTACAAACAATGCGCCTGCGAGTTTCCCTATTGGAAACACAACTGTCACTTGGACTTCAACTGATGCAGCGGGAAACTTTGTAACGTGTGATCAAATTGTAACAGTGGTAGATAATGAAAACCCAACAATTACGTGTCCCGCAGATATTACAATAAATACAGATGCAGGATTATGTACTTCATCGTCTCCAATCGGCACAGCAACAGGAACGGATAATTGCGCAACACCTACAATTACCAATAATGCACCTGCAAGTTTCCCTATTGGTAACACAACTGTCACTTGGACTTCAACAGATGCAGCTGGTAACTTTGTAATCTGTGATCAAATCGTAACGGTGGAAGATAATGAAAACCCAACGATTACGTGTCCTGCAGATCTTACCATTAATACAGACGCTGGTTTATGTACTTCAACTTCTCCAATTGGAACAGCAACAGGAACGGATAATTGCGCAACACCTACAATTACCAATAATGCACCTGCGAGTTTCCCTATTGGAAACACAACCGTCACTTGGACTTCAACAGATGCATCGGGGAACTTTGTAACCTGTGATCAAATCGTAATGGTGGTGGATAATGAAAATCCAACGATTAGTTGTCCTGCAGATATTACAATAAATACAGATGCTGGTCTATGTACTTCTACATCTCCAATTGGCACAGCAACAGGAATGGATAATTGCGCAACACCTACAATTACCAATAATGCACCTGCAAGTTTCCCTATTGGTAACACAACTGTCACTTGGACTTCAACAGATGCAGCTGGTAACTTTGTAATCTGTGATCAAATCGTAACGGTGGAAGATAATGAAAACCCAACGATTACGTGTCCTTCAGATATTACTATCAATACAGATACGGGTTTATGTACTTCTACAACTTCTATCGGCACAGCAACAGGAACAGACAATTGCGGAACGCCTACAATTACCAACAATGCGCCTGTAAGTTTCCCAATCGGAAACACGACGGTGACTTGGACTTCAACAGATGCAGCGGGTAACTTTGTAACGTGTGATCAAATTGTAACAGTGGTAGATAATGAGAATCCAACAATCAGCTGCCCTGCTGACATCACTATTAACACAGATGCTGGTTTATGTACTTCTACATCTCCAATTGGGACAGCAACAGGAACGGATAATTGCGCAACACCTACAATTACCAATAATGCACCTGCGAGTTTCCCTATTGGAAACACAACCGTCACTTGGACTTCAACAGATGCAGCGGGTAACTTTGTAACTTGTGATCAAATCGTAACAGTTGTAGATAATGAAAATCCAACGATTACGTGTCCTTCAGATATTACTATCAATTCAGATGCAGGATTATGTACTTCTACATCTCCAATCGGCACAGCAACAGGAACCGATAATTGCGCAGCGCCTGCCATTACCAACAATGCGCCTGCAAGTTTTCCTATCGGAAATACAACTGTAACATGGACATCAACAGATGCTGCTGGTAACTTTGTAACGTGTGATCAAATCGTAACAGTTGTAGATAATGAAGATCCAACCATTACATGTCCTGCTAACATCACTATTAACACAGACGCTGGTTTATGTACTTCAACTTCTCCAATTGGAACAGCAACAGGGACGGATAATTGCGCAACACCTACAATTACCAACAATGCACCTGCAAGTTTCCCTATTGGTAACACAACTGTAACTTGGACATCAACAGACGCAGCGGGTAACTTTGTAACGTGTGATCAAATTGTAACAGTGGTAGATAATGAAAATCCAACCATTACATGTCCTGCTAACATCACTATTAACACAGACGCTGGTTTATGTACTTCTACATCTCCAATTGGGACAGCAACAGGAACGGATAATTGCGCAACACCTACAATTACCAATAATGCACCTGCGAGTTTCCCTATTGGAAACACAACCGTCACTTGGACATCAACAGATGCATCGGGTAACTTTGTAACGTGTGATCAAATCGTAACAGTTGTGGATAATGAAAATCCAACAATTAGTTGTCCTTCAGATATTACTATCAATACAGACGCTGGTTTATGTACTTCAACTTCTTCAATCGGCACAGCAACAGGAACAGATAATTGCGCAACACCTACAATTACCAACAATGCACCTGCAAGTTTCCCTATTGGTAACACAACTGTAACTTGGACATCAACAGACGCAGCGGGTAACTTTGTAACGTGTGATCAAATTGTAACAGTGGTAGATAATGAAAATCCAACCATTACATGTCCTGCTAACATCACTATTAACACAGACGCTGGTTTATGTACTTCTACATCTCCAATTGGGACAGCAACAGGAACGGATAATTGCGCAACACCTACAATTACCAATAATGCACCTGCGAGTTTCCCTATTGGAAACACAACCGTCACTTGGACATCAACAGATGCATCGGGTAACTTTGTAACGTGTGATCAAATCGTAACAGTTGTGGATAATGAAAATCCAACAATTAGTTGTCCTTCAGATATTACTATCAATACAGACGCTGGTTTATGTACTTCAACTTCTTCAATCGGCACAGCAACAGGAACAGATAATTGCGCAGCCCCTACAATTACCAACAATGCTCCTGCAAGTTTTCCTATTGGAAATACAACTGTAACATGGACATCAACAGATGGAGTTGGGAATTTTGTTACATGCACACAAGTAGTAACAGTTGTAGATAATGAAGATCCAACGATTAGTTGTCCGGGAAACATCATCGCTTATGCGGATGACAATTGCGATTTCATATTGGCAGATTACACGGCACTAGCTACTTCTAGCGATAATTGCACCTCCTTACCAATAATCACACAAAGTCCAATTGCAGGAAGTGTTTTGAATGGAGCAGGAATTCATGTTATCACATTAACTGCTACGGATGATTATGGAAATACTAGCGATTGTACATTTGAAGTAAATCTTATCGATACTATTTCTCCAATTGTAAACTGTCTTTCAAATCAAACGGAAATTTTAGATGAATTCTGTCAGTTTATTATGCCCGATTACAGTTTAATGACTGATTTATCAGATAATTGTTCAGATGAAATTTACGTTACCCAATTCCCAGAAGCAGGAACTGTTTACGATGGAGTTCAAAACTTACCTATCACTTTAACATTTGAGGATATTTCAGGAAATATCACAACATGCAATTTCGAAATAGAAGTAATTACAGATGGGATAAATCCTGGGTGTTTAGAGGATATATTTATTACAACTCTATTGACTCCAAATGGAGACGGAAGAAATGACACATGGATTGTTCGAGAATTGGATTTCATAAAAGATTGTACAGTCCAGATTTTTAACAGATGGGGTCAAAAAGTATATGAAACAGTTAATTATCAGAATGATTGGGGCGGTGAATATAAAGGTGAACAGTTGCCAGATGGGGCATATGTTTATGTGATTATCTGTAATGACGAAATCAAATATTCAGGTCCATTAACGATAATGAGTTCATCAAATTAATAATGAGTTACAATAGAAAAAATATGAAAACCATTACACTCACAGTCTTATTTGTACTTATTTCAATGTCATTTGTAAATGCTCAACAAATTTCCTTAAACAGTTTGTACAATATAAACAGATATCATGTTAACTCAGCCTATGCAGGGTTTGATGATGGAGTTTCCTCTTATTTAAGTCATCGAGCACAATGGGTTGGAATTCAATCTGCACCTTCTACAAGTTTTTTAAGTGTACAATCGAGTGTGCTGGAAAACGTTGGAATAGGAGGAATGATCATGTATGATAATACAGATTTAACCAATACTTTTTCAGGAGTTGGAACTTATGCTTACCGCATAAAATTAGGAGAAGAACATAACCTGAGATTTGGTTTATCTGCTGGTATTTATCAAACCACCCTTACACCAAGTGATGCTATTGTAGATGATCAATCGGATGAAGTTTTTGCAAATGGAAATTATTCTCAGCTTTCTTTTAAGAATGATGTTGGATTATATTATAACTATAGAAAATTAGAATTTGGATTTTCAATTCCACAGGTTTTTGAAACTGCAAAAATTGGTGAAATGGTTGTTAATCGTGCAAATGTTGAAATGAAAAGGCATATTGTTGCCTATTTAGGATATGAATTGCCAATTGGAACGAAATTGGACTTCCAGCCTTCTGTTCTTTATAGAGGTTTTGCAGCGAATAACAATCAATTTGATATTAATGCTCAAGTAACTTATGATAATCTAATTTCTATTGGAGCGGGATACAGAACAGATGTTGGTTTTATAGGACGATTTGGTTTAGAAATAAATGATTTATTTGAAATCGGCTATGCTTATGAATTTGGTGGAGCAAAATTACGTGCTTTCACAAGTGGAACGCATGAAGTTATGTTGGGGATTAAGTTCGGTGCAAAAGGTAAACGAAAAAGGGTAGAAACTCCATCTCCAAATAAGCAAGAAACAAATGCCATTGAATCAGAAAAGAGTTCAACTATTGAAAAAAAGGATACTGTTCAAGCGCCTGTTGTAAAAGATGAACCAATTATTGATGAAATAGATGTTGCAGAAGAACCGGTGCTCATTGAGGAGTCGATTGAAAAAGAAAGTTCGATTGATTTAAGTGTATTTGACTTTAAATTAAAATTTCCTTTAAATGCTACTGATTTAGATCCTTCCTTTGAAGATGAATTAGATAAAATTGTCGAAGTAATGCTCGAAAATCCTGAGTTAAACGTTACAGTTATTGGGCACTCATGTGATTTAGGAAGTATTCAAGTGAAAAAGAATATTGCTATTAAAAGAGCTACTATGGTTAAAGCTTACGTAGTGAAAAAGGGAGTAGAAGAAAATAGAGTTACAACAAAAGGAGAGGGTGATGCTCAACCAATTGTTCCAAACACCTCTGAAGAAAATAGAGCCAAAAATAGAAGGGTAGAATTTGTGGTGGATGAAGCACATAAGTAACTTTAATGTCCTTTTAAATTCAGTTGTTTTTTCAAGTTTCGATTCTATACGAAATTTATGCAGCAATAAATTTATGCTTTCTCACAAGATTAAATCTGTTTTAACAAAATAAACATCGTTAATTATTCGATAATCTTTCAATAATCTAATTATCGTTTATTGCAATTATCATTGTGTTCTAAAGGAATTTTATGGCATTTGTAGGGACGTTTTTGAAGAATACAACACGAGTAGGTTATAACTATGGTGTGAAAAGAAAAGCGAATAACATTGAACAATCTGTGGTTTTGACTGATCTTTTAAACAAAGCAAAGAAAACTAAATTTGGGGTAGATTACGATTTTAATAGATTGTTACAAGATGAAGATATATGTGATGCATTTCGAAAAAATGTTCCAATTTTCACCTATGAAACGTTTTATAACCCTTATATTATTGAGCAGCTTGAAGGAGGGACTAATATCGCTTGGCCAAGTAAAATCAATAACTTTGCACTTTCTTCAGGCACAACTACAGGTACTTCGAAAAGAATACCAGTGTCGGATCAAATGCTCAAACAATTTCAAAAAACTACCTTGGAACAATTAGTCCAACTTCACGAGTTAGATTTGCCTTCAAGTTTTTTTCAATCGACAGTTTTGACGGTAGGAGGGTCTACTAAGTTGAAGGAAATAAATAATTACTTTGAGGGAGATTTAAGCGGAATTTTACAAAAGAATAAACGTTTTCTGTATCGCTTGTTTTCAAAACCAGGAAGCAAAATTTCTCAAATGACCGATTGGAATTCAAAATTGGATGAGATTGTGAAAAACGCTAAAAAATGGGATGTTGGTGTTGTTGCTGGTGCTCCTTCTTGGGTTTTAATACTATTGGAAAGAATCGTTAAAACCTATAAAGTAGATAATATTCATCAAATATGGCCAAATTTTAGAATATTCCTTCACGGAGGAGTGTTTTTGGAAACCTATGAACATAGGATTAAGGCACTTTGTTCAAATAGTGTGTTCTTTAAAAATACTTATTTAGCGAGTGAGGGATTCTTCGCATATCAGAAAAGCCCAGCAAATAGTAGTATGACCCTTTTGACAAGTCATGGGGTTTATTACGAATTTATTGATGAAAAGTACTTTGGGCTTTTAAGAGCAGATGGAGATTTAAGTCAGTTCCCTACATATATGCTGAATGAGCTAAAGGAAAATGTAAGTTACGGTTTAGTGATTACTACTTCCTCTGGGCTTTGGAGATATTTTATGGGGGATATCATCAAATTTACCGATCTCGAAAAATTAGAATTAAAGATAGTTGGTCGTGTTAAACACACATTAAATATTGTTGGTGAACACCTTTCATTGGAAAACATGAATAAAGCAGTGCAAAGAACGAATGAAAAATTTAATATCTCATCTGAAGAGTATTGTGTTTTACCTGCAAAAAAAGACGATAGACATTGTTGGTATATAGGGTCTGATCACACTGTTGATGTTCAAAAATATTCCGTTTATCTCAACCAAATGCTTGAGGAAATAAATGACGATTATAAATCCGTACGAAAGTATTTATTGAAGGCACCTAGGGTAAAAATGATTCCGGTAGAAAGGTTTTATGAATATATGCAGTTAAAAGGCAAATTAGGAGCGCAGCATAAATTCCCAAGAGTTTTGAATAAAGTCCAAGCCTTAGAATGGGAGTCTTTTTTAATTCGAAAAATATAGTATTTCTCTATATAGGCACATCTACAATGTAAATGTTACTTTTAGGGTTGAAAATGATGTGGTCAATTTTAGAGTGAAAATTGAGTTCTAATTGTCTCCAAATTCAGCTGAAAATATGGTAAATCAACTATTTACATTTCTGTTTGTTCTAACAACGATTACCTCGATTGCTCAGGATTCTTTAAAATTACAAACTGTTGATCAATTCGGTGAAGCCGTATTTTTATCTTTTCAATCCTCAGATTTGGAGATGTTTGAATCTCTCTTAATGACTGATTCGAAATTCGAATTTATACTAAAAAAGATAGACGCCTCAGATAGTTTGAAACAGATTTTTAGAGCGCAAAGTAAAGGTGCTGTTTTGCATTTAAGTAGTCACTCTAAGGAAAACTTTAATGATATTTTATCGAGTGCTGACAAAATCAATTTTGATTGGGGAAAGGCTCAAATAGATGAAATTATTGAGGAGTCCAAAGTCAAGAATGGTATAGAACAATCCGACATTACTATTCGAATTAAATCAGGAGGAGATTCTTATGAAATGTTTCTCAGAGCTTGTCTAAAAAGCGATACTTGGTGTGTTGCAAATAAAGTTCGCCTACTCAAATTATAAAGCAGAATTCTTCTTTTTTTTCATGATAGAACTTTTCTTAACTTCGAAAACTATTTTGAGCCTCAGTTCTTAATTGAGCTTTAGAATGTTTTAAGAAAATAATTTCAACCAAGTATATTATGGAATTTAACAACAAGAAGTTAGAGAAAACATCAAAACTCATTAATTACCTCATTGCAATAGTGCTTTGTGGATTCTTAATTTCACTTTCTGGAAAATTGATTGATGATGTTGATGAATGGGAAGAGAGGCCAAATGTCGAAGAATTCCAGAACCATGATTTTTTAGAAGATAAAGAGGCTGAACTTCTAAAAATCGATGCTCAGATAGAAATAAAAGATCAAAAACGTTCAAGTATTCAAAACACCCTTAGGATCGTTAATGGCAATTATGCGAATGCTAAAAAATCATTTGATAATTGGTTAAAAGCAAGGAAAACGGTTGGTTCCCCAAATGAAGATAAAGAGGTTTTATCGCGTGCGAAGGAACTTGATGAATTTTACAAGACACAACAAGAATGGAAAATTGAGTTGAACAAAATTTCAAGTGAAATACAAACTCTATCCAACCAGAAAAACACGATTTATGAAAAAATAAATAAGGAAGAAAATCGAGCTTATAATGAACAGCAAAATGCAATTAGGACTTATGATTTAAAAGTTTTTCTCATCCGTTTATTGTTTATTCTGCCTATCCTTTTATTAGGAATATTATTCATTGTTAAATTCAGAAAACACAAATACTGGCCTTTATTTTTAGGATTTGTGCTCTTTTCGTTCTACGCTTTCTTTTTTGGACTAGTTCCTTACCTACCAAGCTATGGCGGATATATTCGTTATACCGTAGGAATAATTCTAAGTGTACTTTTTGGGATTTATGTCATAAATAAAATTAGAGCATTCATTGAGAGTAAAAAGAAAGAATTAGAGGTTTCAACAACAGAAAGAGCCAAAAAAGTTCAAATAGAAACAGCTGAAAAAGCGCTTGATGACCATATGTGCCCTTCCTGTGGTAAGGATTTTATTATAAAGAAGTGGGACAAATCTGCAGGGAAAAAAGATAAAACTTCGACGTATGGAATTGTAACTGATTTTTGTCGCTTTTGTGGTCTTGAATTATTCAAAAAATGTAATAAATGTGGTGAGGAAAATTTCGCTCATTTGCCATATTGCTCATGTTGTGGTGATAAAATGACTGATAGTAACTCAGAATAGGGTGTGAAGTCAAAACGCACTTAGCAAATTCAGGATTTCACAATTTAGTGACTAAATATTTTCACAAAAAACAACCCTAATACCTCGCCATACTATTAAAAACCACCTCCATTTTCTTTACCAATTGATAATTACTCAAGTCGTCATTATTTACTATTATCGCAAAAGCAATTTTTTTCCCACTACTACTGTCAACGTATCCAGCATAAGATTTAATGCGATTCATTGTTCCACTTTTTGCTTTTAACTTTCCTTGTGCTGCTTGTCCACGACAAACACTTCTTAATGTTCCGCTTAAACCAGCAACGGGTAAAGTCTCTTCGTAGGCTGTAAAGTTTTCGGATTTATGCATGTATTTCAATAATTTCACAAAATGCTCTGCACTAAAAGCATTCGTTCGGGACAATCCACTTCCGTCAGTTTGCATCATTTTTACACCTAATCTCGATTCCCAATAATTATTGACAAATTCAGCGCTTTTGTCCGTACTTTCTATTCCTGCTTTTTCAAAGGCAACTAAGCTCAAAAGTTGTTCGGCAAAAAAGTTTACACTTCTCATATTAGTCCAATAAGCAATATCAGAAACGGATTTTCCTTCATGCTCAAGTAGAATATCAAAATCACTATAGTTTAGTTCAACGTTTTCTTTTTTTTGCATCAAGGACCTCAAACCTTCCGCTGGATTTTCAATTGAAATGTCCTCCAGAATTAACGCCTTTTCGAATACCTGTGCAAGAAGTAATTCCGGATCAGGAATGCTTGCTTTTACTTCGAAATTTGACTTACTTCTCGGAATACTGCCAACAGCAAATCTTTGATACGAAAAGGGCGTTCCATAAATATACGCTTTGTCACTACTGGAGCTATGTGTAGTTACTTGATTTAAAAGTTGATAGTTTTTTATGGTTGGTGTCATCGAATCCAATTTGGTTGGACTATTCAAACTGGAAGGAGTGGAAAAATGCAATCTTGTCATATTATCAAACAGAGCGCATGCACTCGCTCCAGCTCCGTAGTAATTTCCCATGTCAGACCAAGACCAACCATTCGGTGCGCCATCATATCCAAAAGCAGAACCGTCGGCCAAAATTTTCCCATCGATTTTTTTAACTCCTTTTTCTTTCAATGCATTTATCCAATCTGCTAGGAATTTGCCCTGCTCCTCTTCTTCATAAAAGTACTTGCTTCCCAAGCTGGCGTCTCCAAATCCGCGAATAATTACATCGCCATTTAAAACTCCTGCGCTGTCTACCTTTCCTGTTAGATACAATTTTGTTTTAGGCTTAAAATCTTTTCCTAAAATTTCAAAAGCGGTAGCCGTTGTAAATAATTTCACTGTTGAAGCTGGAATAATCGCAGTTTTATGGTTGAAATGAGCAATAATACTATCGTTTTCTAAATCAAAAGCCATAAAACTAATACCAGCATTTTGGAGTGCAGAATGATCAGAAAATTGGTCAATGGCCGTTTGTACAACATTGTTTTGTTGTTGAGCAACAGATAAATTGATAAAAATTAAGCAGAAAATCCAAACAAAAGTTATCTTCATGGCGAGATTTTAATTTTTTATAAAAATCGATAAAATATTATGTGTGGCATAGTTGGATTGAAAAAATTTTCCGAACCCCCTAAAGATAGTGATATAAATGGTGTGAAAAATGCACTTTTAAGTCAAAAACATCGTGGACCAGATAATACCTCTTTAGAAGTTATGGGGAATTCTATTATGGGGCACAACCGATTGGCAATTATAGATTTAAACGAGAGGTCTAACCAGCCCTTTTATGACAAATCCGAACGTTATTCTATCGTTTTTAACGGAGAAATTTACAATTATCCGGAATTAAAGAATGATTTATTAAAAAAGGAATACATTTTTGAAACTTCTTCTGATACTGAGGTTTTGTTATACCACATTATAGAAAATGGCGTTGCTGGAATAAACGATTTACAAGGCTGTTTTGCTTTCGCGTTTTATGATCAGCTAGAAGATGAAATGCTTTTGGTGCGCGATCACATGGGAATAAATCCTTTGTTGTTTTCAATTCAGGAAGATGCGATTTTATTTGCTTCTGAATTAACAGCTTTCAAATACATGTTGAAAGAAACAAGCATCAATCAATCTGCCCTAAACGCATATTTTCAATTTACCTATGTGCCAGCACCAGACACGATGATTGAAGGGGTGCATAAATTATTGCCAGGACATTATTTGAAAATCAAAGGCGGAAGCGTAGACGTTTTAGAATATTACTCTGTAAGAAATGCCGAAAAAGTTGATATGCCTTATGAAAAGGCGGTGTTGGAAGTAAAGCGAAGAATTGAAAATGCGGTAATTAAAAGATTGAATGCAGATGTTCCCATTGGTGCATTTTTGAGCGGTGGAGTAGATAGTTCAATTGTTTCTCGCATGACAACCGATTTTAAAACTTCTGTCAATACTTTTTCTATTGGGTTTGTTGGAAATGACTTTTTCGATGAATCTCAATACGCTAAAAATGTAGCAGAACATATTGGGTCTTCCCATTTTCCAATTCAGCTAGAAAAAGAAAGTATTGTGGAGTCATTTCATGAAGTTTTGGCTGCTTACGATGAGCCTTTTGCCGACTCAAGCGCAGTGGCAATGTATTTTCTTTCACGTGAAGCTAAAAAACAAGTTACAGTTTGCTTGTCTGGAGATGGTGCAGATGAACTTTTCGCAGGATACAACAAACACAAAGCCTACATTCGCAGTAAAAAGCCAGGTATTTTATTGAAAGTAGCCTCAAAAGTAGCAGGTCAAATGTCGGGAGGAAATAGAAGAGGGAAAATTTCAAATCGCATTCGACAGATGAAAAAGTTTGGTGATTTGTTACAACAAAAATGGCCAGATTCTTATTGGATGCTCGCTCAGTTTATTTCTAAAAATCGAAGAGATAATTTACTTTTAAATAGTTCGCCATATAAAAGTAAAATAAAACCAGGGGAAGATAATTTACAGAGTTTTCTAATGACAGATCAACAATTTATTTTGCCCAACGACATGTTGAAAAAAGTAGATCTAATGAGCATGAATCACTCCGTAGAAGTGAGAACACCGTTTTTGGATAGAGAAGTTGTAGATTTTGTGAATGGCTTGCCCGACGAGTACAAATATGCCAATGGAGTTGGAAAACGCATTTTAAGAGACGCTTTTCGAGATGTTTTGCCTGATGAGGTGTTTTCTCGCTCCAAAAAAGGCTTTGAAATACCTTTACAAGATTGGATTGAAAGCGTTTGGGGAAATGTTGTTAACGAATCTTGGTTTTCAAAAGAATACATAGAAAATCAAAATGTGTTTTCCATTGATGGTGTAACCCAATTGAAACTTGATTTTGAAAAAGGCGAAGAAGAGGAAGCTACAGTTACAATGTGGGCATTTATAGTATTTCAAAATTGGTTTGAAAGATGGATGGAAAAATAGGCAAGAAAATAAAAGTAGTAAGGATAATTAACCGCTTCAATATTGGAGGCCCAACTTTTAATGCCACTTTTTTAACGAAATTTCTAGGAGATGAATTTGAAACCACTTTAATTGGTGGTGTTCCTGACGAAGGAGAAAAGGATTCACATCATATACTAGAACAATATGGAATAACGCCAATTATAATTCCAGAAATCCAACGGAGTTTAAATCCCAAAACTGATTTTAAAGCTTACCAAAAAATTAAACGACTACTTGAGGAAATTCAACCAGATATTGTCCATACCCATGCATCAAAGGCCGGATTTGTGGGAAGGGCAGCAGCTATTTCTTTAAAGATTCCTGTAATTCTTCATACTTTTCATGGTCACGTTTTTCATTCTTATTTCGGAAATGCGAAAACACAAATGTTTAAGCAAATCGAACGTTATTTGGCGAAAAAATCTACAGGAATAATTGCCATTAGTAAACTCCAAAAAGAAGAATTAAGTGAGGTTCATAAAATTGCTCCTGCAGAAAAAATAAAGGTCATTCCCTTGGGCTTCGACCTAGCGAAATTCTCTGAAAATAAAGTAACCAACCGTGCACTTATTCGAAGGGAATATAATTTACAGCCAGATGAAGTTGCCATTGCCATTGTTGGCCGATTGGCTCCAGTAAAAGATCATGATTATTTTTTAAATGTGATTGAAAATTTACTCAGTCAAACCAAACAAAAAATTCGTGTTTTTGTCGTTGGAGACGGAAGTAAAAAAGCACATATTGAAGAAAGAGTAGCAGAAATTCATCAAAAATATCCCAATACAATTGTGATGACTTCGTGGATTTTAGACATCGCAACCTTCAATCAAGGAATGGATATTATGTGTTTAACCTCTAAAAATGAAGGAACGCCGGTGAGTATAATTGAGGCACAAGCTTCGGGTATTCCTGTGATTTCGACAGATGTTGGAGGTGTCCGCGATATTCTTGAGGATGGAGAAGCCGGCTTTGTGATTAAAAGAAGGGATATTGAAACTTATACTGAGAAACTGCGTTTATTGGTTGAGGATTCATCCTTGCGAGAAAAGTTTTCTATTTTTGGGCAAGAAAACGTGAAGTATAAGTATAGTTATCATCGATTGGTAGACGATACAAGAAAATATTATAAATCACTATTAAAATAAATGAAGTTTTTAAAGTCGTTCGTTATCTCTGTAATGTTTTTGTCTCTTGTTGCATCCTGTAATGTGAACAGCCACGTTATGTTTAAAACTTCGGATGCAGAAGTGATAACAGATAACATTCCAATTGCTCCAGATGACGCCTATCGACTAGCGCCTGACGATAAAATTTCTTTTTCGCTTTACGTAGAAGATGGGAAAAAAGTAATTGATATGTCGGCAGGAATTGGAGCCAATGCAGGGAGTCAACAACTCAACTCGGTAGCGCTACAATATCTCGTTCGTCAAGATGGAACAGTTGAGATTCCTATGCTTGGTTTGGTCCAAGTTGGCGGTATGTCCATAATTGAGGTACAGGAAAAATTGAAAAAGCTTTATTCTGCAAATTATATCGATCCTTTTATACAGGTTCAAGTGATCAATAGGAGGGTAATTGTTTTTCCCGGAACAGGAGGAGATGCAAAGGTGATTTCGATAGTCAATGACAACACAACACTCATGGAGGCGTTAGCTTTGGCAGGTGGTATTACTGAACGTGGAAAGGCCAATGTGGTTAAAGTAATGCGGCAAACTACTGCGGGCCGAAAAATTTATCAAATTGATTTGAGTACATTAGAAGGATTGAAATATGCAGACATGATTGTTCAATCGAATGATTATATTTACGTGGAACCAACAAAACAATTGTCACGTGAATTCTTGAAAGAAGTAACACCAATCGTATCACTGATTTCTTCTGCGTTATTGGTGTTTTCAGTATTTACAACTGTCAAATAATGATAAATCAGAGAGGGAAAATATTTGTCAATACTACTTTTGATTTAAAAGTATTGAAGATTGTTATCAAACGAAATTGGTATTGGTGTGCGCTTATTTCTATTCTTTTGGTTGTCTCTGCTTTTATCTATGTGCGGTATACAAAGCCCGTTTATGAATCCAGTATGTTAATTCAATTAAACAGCGAGAATCAAGGGGCTGATGTTTTGGATTTTAAGGATATACGGAAAGAGGGAACGATTGCAAAGGAAATCGAATTACTGCGCTCGCAATTACTTTTTGAAAAGGCTGTTGCAGATCTTCCGTTAACCGTTTCCTTGTATGCTAAAGGAGAATTTTTAACAGAAACTTTATATAAGCAGGGCGTGGTAAGAATCATGCCTTTAATAATTAAGGATTCATCGTTGTTTGGAACTCCTATTTTCTTATCCTCAATGGAGGATAAAATAATCATGAACTTTAAATTTAATGGTGGTAATTACAACTATAAGTTTGCACCTAACTCATTGCTAAAAACCCCTTTCTTTGACATGCGGGTGATTGTCGATAATTGGAGTCAGTTTGTGCTTAATTCAACAAGCAATAAACTCTATTTTGAATTGAATGATAAGTCCACAATGTCGCGACGTTTAAGACCTGGACTTACCGTTACGCCCGTTGATGCGAACGCGAGAACTGTTCAAATTAGCTTTAGAAGTCATAGTCCGCTGCTTGCCAAAGAAATGATTCAATCTTTAACGGCTAACTTTTTTAAATATGACGAAAATATCAAAAAAGAAAGTGCGGATAATGTATTAGAGTTTATAGCGGTTCAGTTAGATTCGCTCACTCGCGAATTGAAAATGGCGAAAGACAGCATAATGGTCTACCAAAGAATGGAGAACATCACCAATCCTGAACAAATAGCTGCCAATACCTCACAAAAAATAGAGAAACTAAGAACAGAAATACGACAAGGTATGGAAGAGCTTAGGGTTTTGAATTCTGTTCAGGATAAATTAGAAGGAAACCCAAACAGTCTGGATGTCTACCGTTTAATTCCTGTGATTATAGGTAAGTCTTATGAATCAAGTTTAAACAGTCAAATTCAAGAACTCTACAATCTCATTGAAGAAAAGGAAGATTTGCTTTATCAAGTCACTCCCCAAAATGAAAACATCAAGAAATTGGAGATGAGAATTCAAATTCGAAAGGAAAATATTGATGAGGTGATAGACTTACTCTCGCAAAGAATAGAGGAGAAGTTAGCGATTATACGAGAAGATTTGGAGGAGTTTGAAGACAGCTACTTTCAGCTTCCTGAGAAACAAATGGAATTGTCTAGGCTGAATAATATCAAGGAATTAAATGAAAAATACTTCTCACTATTAACCGATAAGAAGGCGGTATATTCTATTTCTAATGCGGGTTATGCATCTGACAATAAGGTATTGAATGATGCATCGGCTTCAGGTTCACCAGTTTTTCCAAAAGTTGAGTTGATTTATGGAGTGAGCCTGTTTTTAGCCTTAAGTTTGTCTTTAGCTTTTTTATTCCTGAGGTATTTACTTTTCAATGAAATAAATCAATTGTCAGATTTAAAAGCAATTATACCGCGAAAAGTAGGTGTTTTAGGGTCTGTTCCGCAGAACAAAAACAAAGAAACTTACTCCCTGCTTGTCGTGGACAATAACCCACGTTCCATGATTAGTGAATCCTTCAGGGCTTTACGAACCAACTTGTCCTTCGTGAAAAATGACATTAGAACAATCACGGTTACATCAACGGTTTCTGGAGAAGGAAAAACATTTATTGTTTTAAATTTAGCTGGAATTATTGCGCTAACAGGTAAAAAAGTATTGGTTGTAGACCTTGATATGAGGAGACCAACTGTTCACCATGGTTTAGAGGCGACCAACGAGAAAGGAATGAGTAATCTATTGGCAAGGCTTTGCCATAAAGAAGAGGTTATTCAGCAAACGAGAATCCAAAATCTTAATTTTATTTCTGCGGGTCCTATTCCTCCCAATCCATCAGAACTACTTTTGGGTAGTCGATTGGATGAATTAATTGTTGAGTTTAAGAAGGAATATGATGTGGTAATATTCGATAATCCACCAATCGGTTTGGTCTCTGATGGGGTGCGCTTACTTACAAAGGTAGATGTTCCAATTTATGTTTTCAGATCTAATTATTCAAAAAGAAACTACGCTGATAAACTCCATGAAATATCAGCAATAGAAGAAATGAAGAATATTAATGTTGTACTGAATGCTGTAGACGCAAAGAAGAGCCTTTATGGATATGGATACGGTAATTACTACAACGAAGACTAGCGCATATTATACCAACCCATAAATAGTACATTTTGAAAATAATTGAAACGGGAATAAGAGATTTAATTGTAATTGAGGCAAATGTCTTTGGTGACGAAAGAGGATATTTCTATGAATCTTTCAATGAAAAAGTTTGGAAAGAAAAAGTCGGGAAGTTGCCCAACTTTGTGCAGGATAATGAATCAATGTCAAATAAGGGAGTGCTGCGTGGTTTGCACTTTCAACAACCGCCATTTTCACAAGGGAAACTAGTTCGTGTAGTGCAAGGGAGTGTGCTAGACGTAGCGGTAGACTTGCGAAAAGATTCCGAAACTTATGGTCAGCATTTTAAAATTAAGCTTTCTGGGGAGAATAAAAAACAACTTTTTGTGCCTGAAGGATTTGCTCATGGATTCTTAACCCTAGAAAATAACACCATTTTTAGCTACAAATGCACCAACTTCTACAACAAGGAAAGTGAAGGAGGTTTGCTATGGAATGATGACGATTTAGGAATAGATTGGGGGATTAATAAGCCAGTTTTGTCTGAAAAAGACAAATTTTATAAAAGTTTTAGTACTTTTGTGACACCTTTCGTCTAAATCAGAATTACTTAACAGAATGAAACTAAGTCTTATCACCGAGTACGCAGTATATTTAATTGGAGCATTTTTGTTTTCCTTTATCATTAATAAACTTGTTTTGAGGTTCGCAAAAAGCCTGGGAATAAGAAATAAAAATGATGTGGTCGTTAGGTGGAGTAACACCTCAAAACCATCTTTGGGAGGAATAAGTCTTTATTTCACCTTCATTGTGAGTGCTGTTTCTTATGCAGTGGTCACATCAAACAATAATATTTTTGATAATACAGAGTTTATTGGACTCATTTCTGCTGCAACATTGGCTTTTGGTATTGGAGTTGCAGATGATGCTTACAACACCAAGCCCTTGCTGAAGCTACTTGGACAGATCTTGTGTGGTGTTATTTTCGTTTATTCCAACAATGCAATTGATATTTTTCACCTCCCAATGGTTGATGGATTCATTACAGTTTTGTGGGTAGTTGCTGTGATGAATAGCTTGAATATGCTAGACAATATGGACGGTATTACAGGAACAGTTTCATTATTTATATTACTCACATGTTTTGGTGTATTTGGATTTTTAAATGATCCAGGAAATGTTCTTTGGTCAGTGCTCATTATTTCTCAAATTGGCGCTTTGATTGGCTTTCTTAGTTACAATATACATCCAGCAAAGATGTTCATGGGCGATACCGGAAGTCAATTTATTGCTCTTTTTGTCAGTTTTTTTGGTATAAAAGCACTCTGGAATTTACCTGCTAGCTTTGAGCTGCCTTCTTGGTCTGCTGTTTTTCTTATTCTGGCTGCATTTACCCCAGCGGTTGCAGATACCCTAACAGTAGTAATCAATAGAACGAAAAGAGGGGTTTCAGTTATGCTCGGTGGAAAAGACCACACCACTCACCACATGGTTTATAAAGGGTATTCTGAATTGAAAGTCTGGGTGATATTTCTATCAATTAGCATCATTTCTACGCTAGTTGCTTTCCTTATCGGATATTTCATTAGTGTTGGATATGTTATTCCTTCAATCGCAGGATTAGTCTTATTTCTCGCAGTATTCATTCCTCTTTATAGAAATACAGTTAAATACAAAGAACCAGTAAAAGGGGAGTAGATTTCTGCCTTTTCCCAGCTTGGTTCGAGTATAACTTTACTGTTGAAATTAGCATTTGTTAGAGATTTATAGGCACTAATCTTAAGTCTGTTAACAAGTGTTTATTTATCTTGGCTGCTTAAGTTTTGGTTAGGTTTAAATTGTCATAGAATCATTACTTTTGCACTAAAATTTCAATTCAACATGAGAAAGATTTTTCTTCTTGCATCAATCATGATTTTGTTCTTACTTTCTTGTAACAAGGAACCAAAAACACCTAGTGAAAAACCAGAGTTTGTCCAAGCGCAAATAGAAAATCACTTTGTTGTTCCTGAGGTTCCTAATTCAATATTTTTTGCGGGAGATTCTATATCATTTAAAGATTTGGACATAAAAGAACGAATGGACAATGAATTAGTGATCAATAATTTTTGGCATTCCAATACAATTATGATGATGAAACGCTCCAATCGTTGGCTTCCAATGATGAAAGAGATATTTAAAGAGGAAGGAGTTCCCACGGACTTGGTTTATATTTCTATTATCGAAAGTGGATTGCAAAATGTTACAAGTCCAAGTGGTGCAAAAGGATTTTGGCAATTTATGGAGCCAACTGCAAAAGAATATGGATTAATTGTTAACCATCAAATGGATGAGCGTTATCATGTTGAAAAAAGCACAAGAGCAGCTTGTCAGTACCTTAAAAATGCGCATAAAAAATTTAATTCTTGGATTTTGGCTGCTGCTTCCTATAATTTAGGAATGTATGGAATAAGCAGTAATCTTGAAAGACAAAAAGTGGATAACTTCTTTGATTTGTCGCTAAATCCTGAAACAGCGCGCTATATTTTTAGAATCTTGGCAGTGAAAATGGTGTTTGAAAATCCAGAAAAATATGGTTTCTACATCGACAAGGAAAGTTTATATCCAGAATATGTTACCAAAGATATTGTGATTGATACCTCAATTCCCAACCTTTATGAATGGTCTGTTCAACAGGGAATTTCCATTAAAATATTGCGCAAACTCAACCCGTGGATCAGAGGAAAAGATTTTGTTGTGAAAGAAGGTGAGGTTTTTACTTTTAAAATTCCAAAAAACAACGAACAACTTGGACTGTTCAAAGGTTAAACCTAAAGCGGTATTTCGCTTTGCGGATTCTTAAGGAATAAAAGTATAAATCCAAATTTTAAGCGGAATCATTAATAATTACGAGAGCATTAAATATGAATGAACAAATAGAAATTCTTGGAGCAAAAGAGCACAATCTAAAAAATATAGATTTAGTCATTCCGAGAGATAAGTTGGTTGTTTTTACCGGTTTAAGTGGTAGCGGAAAATCTTCTTTGGCTTTTGATACCATTTTTGCTGAGGGACAGCGCCGATACATAGAAACATTTTCTGCCTATGCAAGACAGTTTTTATCGGGGATGGACAGGCCTAATGTGGATAAAATAGATGGGCTTTCTCCAGTGATTTCTATTGAACAAAAAACAGTTTCAAAAAACCCAAGGTCTACCGTAGGAACCATTACAGAAGTATACGATTTTATGCGTTTACTTTTCGCCAGAATAGGAACAGCTTACTCTTTCATTTCTGGAGAGGAAATGGTGAAATATTCCGACGATCAGATTGTATCCTTAATTATTGATGATTTTGAAGGAGAAAAAGTAGTGTTCTTAGCGCCTTTAGTGAAAGGAAGAAAAGGTCATTACAGAGAGCTTTTCGAAAGAATGCTAAAAAAGGGTTTTACCAAAGTGAGGGTGGATGGACAACTCATTGATATGACACCAGGCATGAAGGTTGACCGTTACAAAGTGCATGATATTGAGTTGGTTGTTGATCGGGTGAAAGTAGATCGAAAGGATGAGAAAAGGATAAAAAAGGCGGTGGAAACCAGTATGGAAATTGGTGATAAATCGATGATGCTGATGAAGTATGATGCCAAAGAAGTAAGGCATTTCAGTCGAACTTTAATGTGTCCTTCTTCTGGAATAAGTTATCCAGATCCTGAACCTAATTTATTTTCCTTTAATTCACCTTATGGTGCTTGTCAAACTTGCAATGGTTTAGGTGAAATTTCTGTAATTGATTTAGATAAAATTATTCCAGACAAGAAATTATCGATTAAAAAAGGTGGTTTAGCACCATTAGGAACCTATAAAAGAACTTGGATTTTTGAAGAATTAGAAAGATTTCTTACAGATGAAGGTTTTACTCTAAATACGGCACTCGAAGAAATTCCAGATGATGTATTAACCGCAATTCTTTACGGACGAGAAGCCACAAGAAATAGTCAAGGAAAAAACGTTGCTTCTTTCGAAGGAATTATTGATTTTTTGACTAGGCATATCGAAGAGAAAACCTCGGCGAAAATTACCCGCTGGGCGCAATCCTTCATGAATAAAAAGAGGTGCCCTACTTGTGAAGGTTCAAGACTTAAAAAAGAAGCCCATTACTTCGAAATTGAAGGGCAGCACATTGGTCAGCTGGTTGAAATGGATATAGATGAATTAGCGCATTTCTTTGAAAAATTACCAAAGAAATTAAGTAAATCGGAAATGACCATTGGTAAGGAAATTTTAAAGGAAATCAATGATAGGCTTTCATTCATTTTATCTGTTGGATTAAATTATTTAACATTAAATCGCTCGGCTAGGACGCTTTCTGGGGGAGAAGGTCAACGTATTCGCTTGGCTACTCAAATTGGCTCGGAATTGATGAATGTACTTTATGTTCTAGATGAACCAAGTATTGGGTTGCACCAAAGAGACAACACAAGATTAATAGAGTCTTTGAAACATTTACGAGATTCAGGAAATTCGGTAATTGTGGTAGAACACGACCGCGAAATGATTGAAGCAGCAGACTTTATTGTGGATATTGGCCCTGGCGCTGGAGTACATGGAGGAGAGATTGTGAACGCTTGTTCTTGGGATGAATTGATGAAAAGTGACTCGCTCAGTGCCCAATATTTATCCAACAAAAAGAAAATTGAAAACCCCGAAAAACGAAGAAAAGGAAACGGTAAAAAATTGGTGCTTAAAGGTGCCACAGGAAATAATCTAAAGAATGTGGATTTAAAAATTCCATTGGGAACTTTTACCTGTGTTACCGGTGTTTCTGGAAGTGGAAAATCCTCTTTGGTGAATCACACCTTGTATCCAATTTTAAATGCACATATTTATAACGGAGTAAAAGACCCTTTGCCTTTCAAGAAGATTGAGGGAATAGAACACTTGGATAAGGTAATTGAGATAAACCAAGACCCTATTGGAAGAACACCAAGGTCCAACCCAGCGACTTATACTAAGGTTTTTGATGAGATCAGAACCTTGTTTGCTGGTTTGCCAGAAGCGCAAATTCGCGGATACAAGCCAGGACGTTTTTCATTTAATGTAAAAGGTGGAAGATGTGAAACTTGCAAGGGTGGAGGGCTAAAACAGATTGAAATGAATTTCTTACCCGATGTTTATGTGGAGTGTGAAACTTGTGGCGGAAAAAGATACAACAGAGAAACACTGGAGGTGCGTTACAAAGGAAAATCAATTTATGATGTTTTAGACATGACCATCGAAAAAGCGACAGTGTTTTTCGAGCCTATTCCAAAGATTCATCGTATATTGTCTACTTTGCTTTCCGTAGGGTTGGGATATATCAAACTCGGTCAACCCTCAACAACAGTTTCCGGAGGAGAAGCACAGCGAATAAAACTATCCACCGAACTTTCTAAAAAAAGTACAGGAAAAACAATTTACATTTTGGATGAGCCTTCAACAGGGTTACATTTTGAAGACATCAGAATGTTATTGGATGTATTGAATCGCTTGGTGGATGAAGGAAATACGGTGTTGGTCATCGAGCACAATTTAGACATTGTGAAAGTAGCAGATTACATTGTTGATGTTGGGCCTGAGGGAGGAAAAGAAGGCGGTAAAATTGTGGGAGAAGGAACCCCAGAGCAACTGGTGAAGAAAAGCAAAGATTCAATCACCGCAAAATATTTAAAAACAGAATTAGAAAGATAATAAATGAATGATATGAGTCATAAACCAGGAAAAGATTGGAATGAGATAAAGTCAAACGACAGTTGGGCAATTTTTAAAATAATGGCAGAATTTGTTCAAGGCTACGAAAAAATGGCACGAATAGGACCCAGTGTATCTGTATTTGGATCGGCGAGAACACAGGCGCACAATGAATACTATCAAAAAGCGGTGAACATTTCTAAAATGTTAGGCGAACGCGGTTATGGTGTGATTACTGGAGGAGGCCCTGGAATTATGGAGGCTGGAAATAAAGGTGCTCAAGAAGGTGGCGGACAATCTATTGGATTAAATATCGATTTGCCATTCGAGCAAAGTGGAAATCAATACATCGATCAAGATTCAAACTTGAAATTTGATTATTTCTTTGTTAGAAAAGTTGTTTTTGTAAAATATTCTCAGGCTTTTGTTGTCTTGCCAGGTGGTTTTGGAACAATGGACGAGTTGTTTGAAGCATTGACATTAATTCAGACCAAGAAAATAGAAAGAAAACCAATCGTCTTTTTAGGTACAGCATATTGGCAAGGATTGATCGATTGGATTAAAAACACGATGCTCGCAGAAGGTAACATTTCTGAAGGAGATTTAGATCTTTTTAAAGTGTGCGATGATGAGGAAGAAGCGGTGAAATACATAGACGATTTCTTTAAAACACATTCTTTGAAACCGAATTTCTAGTTTAGACGCTATAGGTTCAGCAGAATTAGATCATTAAGGGTTTATGCCCCTAGTCCAATGTCAGCCTTCGTAAATTTCTATTTCAACAAATTGGAATAGAAATTTGTGAAGGATTTTGTCAGTTCACCGGTTATTCACATTGTTGATGGATTTGATATATCTACTGGTAAAGTATAGTGTAGGCGTTAAATCCAAAAATTCAGCTCAAAAACCAGACAGGCTTAACTTATTCTAACATTTGCACGTTGAAATTGGTGCGACCTTTGCAAAACAGTAGAAAACAAGATTAAGGATTAAAGAAGAATTTTAAAATATCAGATATGAAGTTTAGAAGTGTATTGCCATTTGTTGCCGGTTTAGCAATTTTACAAGCCTGTTCAACACCAAAGAATGAAATAATGTGGGTTGGCGGATTCCAAACAGAATGTGACGCTGGTGCAGGAAAATCGAAATGTTTAAAAGTCTATAATGGTGAAGATCTTGAAAATCAAAAGTGGGAAAATATGTTCGCCAGTATTGAAGGGTTTGAATATGAAGCAGGCTACATGAAGAAAATTGAAGTGAATAAAGTAGCCCTGGATGCCGAAAAGGTACCTGCGGATGCTTCTTCAATTCAATACAAAATGGTTAAGGAATTGGAAAAGAAAGCGGATCCAAGAGTTCAGTTGAATGGAGATTGGGTGTTGACTTCAATAAATGGTGGAAATATCAACAGAATGATTGTTTTACCTACAATGAAAATCGAACTGAATACAATGTCTATTTCTGGAAACGGAGGATGTAATTTGTACTCAACACAAATCAGCGAATTAACAACACAGAATATTAAACTGGCAAGTGCACTAGGGACTTTGATGGCTTGCGCAAACGAAAACATTGAAGAGGAATATCAAGAAGCGCTTTCTAAAGTAGAAAAATATACATTGAAGGGTGAAGAATTGGAATTTCAGAATAAGGAAGGAAAAGTTATCTTGACCTACATTCGAGTTGATGAATCTCAAGCCAATCCTGCATTGGGAGGATCTTGGAAAAACATTTCTATTCTTGGAGAAGAGCTAACCGAGGGACAGAAAAATCCAGAAATCATTTTCGATTTAGATAAATTAATGATTGCTGGGACTGATGGATGCAATAATTTCAATGGTCCTATTGAAAATGCATCAAGTACTGAGCTGAAATTTGGTGCAATTGCAGGTACTAAAATGATGTGTCCAGAGATGGATATTCCAGATTCATTTCTATTGAATTTGAGTAGAGCTGTAACCTACAGCATTGATGGCGCTCACTTAGTTTTGTTTGACAAAGGCGGAAAAGAGTTATTAGTATTCAAGAAATAAAACCGAATATTTTAATCAGATTAAGGCGAATCCAACTGTTGGGTTCGCTTTTTTATTCTAATGCTTTGATTTCTATTTGGTTGTGGTAATTTTTTAACGCTGTGCTCAAATTGTTTCTTCACAGAATAGTAAATGAAGTCTAAAATAGCTATATTGGGGAATAGGTTTTGAGTATTCTATTTTCAGCAGCCTGTGAACAAAATTTATCTCCCCTACTTTTTAAATTCAAATAGTTGGAAAATAAAGGAATTTATCCCAACAATTTGTTTTAATCTTGCAATTCGAAATAATAATAAAAATGAAATTAAAGTTTAAACATTCTCTTTTAGTTATGCTATCCTTACTAAGTTTTGGATATGCAAATGCACAATCTCAAATCATCAAATTAGACAGTGAAAATGGTTCGTTCAAAAACTTTCCTATTTTGCCAGATAATGAAGTCTTTGCAATTGAAGGAGAAATTGATAAATCAATAAAATTGGTCGAAATAGCGATCAGCGAAGAGAAATCTGGGAAAGATCCCGTTCTGTATAGTTGGAACAGATCTTTGAATAATAATTCAGAAAGTTTTTCTGTGATTATCACTCAGCCTTTAAAAGCTGGTGCAACTTATGATTTTACCATCACCACTTTTAAATCTTTAGAAACAGAGGCCAAAAAGAAAATCTTAGGAAATATTTTGATCAGAAGTCATCACTTAATTCAAAGTGAAGTGATACTGAAGAAAAATGAAATTAGAGTAAACGACACCAAAGGATTAATTAAAGGATTAAATGAAATTGCTCATCAAGGAATAGCGCTTCAAAGATCAAGAAATGGAATTGAATTCAATGGATTATCAGGTTTAGTGGAAAGTGAGATTAAGAAATTAAATAAATTGAAAATCAAAAACCTGATGCGCAAGCGAAAGACAATAGAGAAAGATTCAATTTCAGTTGCTGCACTAAATAAGAAAATTGATTATTTAACGGAATTGATTCTAACGGAAATTAAACCATTCATTTCTTCTGAGTTGGTGGAGCAATACCGAAAATACGTAATTACTGAAGTGAAAACGAGAAAAGGAAACTTTACTTTACCAATTAATGGAGGGCTTTACGCTTGGAATCTGAATTCGAACATTAATAATGTAAGTTTTTCAAATACAGGCTTAACACCTGGAGTAGGGTTCACACTTCCTTTTAAAAGGTCTTTTAGTGTTAAAGGAAAATCGATCAGCTCATTAGGACTTTCTTTGGGTGTTTTAACCAATAAACTGGAAGATGGAAATGGAGATCGTTATGGAACACCTACAATAAATCTTCCTGTTTACGGTGCACTTGGAGTAAATATATTTAGAGTAATTAGGGTGAATGCCGGTGTTTTAATGGTGAGTAATCTTGATAACCCAACAAACAAATTAAAGTTCTTGCCAACATTTGGTATTGCTTTAGAATTAGACGCATGGATTGGAGTAAGAAAATAGGAATAACAATACTTTCTGTATTAATTTTAGCATCATGTTCTTCTAGGAAAAATTACGGTTCTGTATATTTTGCTAGAGGTGACGTTTTCAGCGATTCGTCAATTTATGACGGCACAACTGTGGGCGATTATATGGCTTTTTCAGATTCAATCAATGAATATGTTGGAAGCGTAATTCTTGATGATATTAATAAAGGCGATACAGATTATGCTCAAGAATCACTGGGTGCACTTATGGATTCCATAGTAGCAGTCGATTTTGTTTCAGCCGACACTTTGGAGTTTGATGTGGAAATCGAAATTGATACAGTTATTACCAAAGATGTTGTTCTTTCTGATTCTAATACAGTTCTTTTAGAAGAAACAGAAAATGATTCTATTCAAAATGAAACAATGCGCATTGCTGATTCTCTAATCGCTAATGAAATCATAATTTTACCTGATTCTGTTGTTGATATTCCCGCTTCCTATGACTCTTTGAATGTTGAGAAGTCTGCGGTGGTTAAGGACACAATTTTGAATATCGAATCAACAGATAGTTCATCAATAATTAAATCAGATTCTTTAACGAAAACCATTTCACCTTCTATTGAAGAGAGGGACGATCAAATTGATTCAACTTCAACGAAAATTATTTATACTGATACAATAGGCATCATCCGTGAAAAAGAAATTCAGAACAGCAATGATTCAAAAGAAATAGAGGGTAGGACAAGGGATAATAAAACTCCTAAAATCATTCCGGTAATAATTCCTACCAAACAAAAGGAAAAAGCCGATACATTAAAAAATAGTAAGATAGAATCTACAAAGACCATTGGGAAATCTGACGAGATAGAGATTATTGAAGTAGACGAAATCGAAAGCGTTAAATCAAAAGAAGATTCAATCCAAAATGTTCTAAACGAAGCAAAAGCACTAGAGGAATCTGATAGATTAGCTAAAGAAAAATCAAAAGCTGATTCAATTTCTAAAAGCAATGTTTTGTACTTAAAAGAACTAGATTCAATTAAGAAAATCAATGAAAGCTTGAGGAATGAATCTAAAACCAAACACTCAGCGATTGATACCTTAATTTACTCTGTCTTTTTTGCTTCAGGTGAAAAGGAGCTAAGTGAAGCAAACAAGAAAGTGCTTCAAGAATTAGTGAAGGATGCAGAAAACAAAAACTACGCTCTGCAATTATCGGGTTATGCCGATAAATCGGGTTCAGCAAGTTTTAACAAAATCCTAAGTGAACAAAGAGTAAAGAATGTCCTGAATTATTTAATCGCACAAGGATTAGACGATAGAAAAATTCATTTCCAGTCTTTCGGAGATAAATACTCACCGAATGCCAACGACCTAAACCGAAGAATCGTTTATTGTAGTTTGATTTTGATTAATTATTAAACGTCAATATTTATCTTGTAGTGTTCTGGTTATTATGGCGATAAAGGCTTTGTAATGATTGAAAGAAAATGATAAAAACCTCCATGTTCTTTAGGAACTGAACTTTACTTTCGGCCTCTTCAATTATTAATTATCATCTCCCCATCAAGTCAACTTCAAGTCAAGCCAAAATTCGTAATTAATTGATTCGTAATTCGTAATTATTTCCCAACCACCTGAACAAACCCAAGCTGTCGCGAGATTCCATCTCGTGACCTTGGTTTAAACTCTTTCTACTTCCTCACATCCATAAACCCTTGCTTCACCACCTCACATTCCGTTAATTCACAATCCACAAAATCCCCGTCTATCTTAAACGAAATCTTATAAAAATAAGTTCCATCATTAACAATTTCCCCACTCTTAGTTTCACCATTCCATAACTTATGTTCTCCTTTTGTTAAATCTCCCGCATTTTCAAAAACAAGATTTCCCCAGCGGTTTAATATACTCAACTTGTAACTCACAGGAAGATTCACTTTAACATTGAAATAATCATTTACACCATCATTGTTAGGCGTAAAAACATTAGGAAGAGAAGCAACCAAGCTATCAAAGATGAAAACCGTAAAAGAAACAGTATCTGCGCAAATACTATCTGTTTTCCATGCAATAAGTTCTATTTCATAAGTTCCTGATGTGTCTGTCCAAAAACCAGAAAATTGATTTCCTTGGTAATCTCCATTGAGCGACCAACTGTAGTCTGTGGCATTGACTGAATTGTTATGTAAATTAATCTGAATAGGAGCCGTACCACTTATTGGGTTGGTTGCAAAAGCTGCTTTGGTGTCTATTACTGGGACAACAGTAACAACTGTATCTGTGCTACACCCAAATTTATCAATATAAAAAAGCGTGTAATCACCAGCTGACAAACCATTAAAAGTATTCGCCGAATTAGCCGTTAAAGTATCTCCATTTTTATTCACAGCCCCAAATTGAACTACATTATTAGGTACATTCTGCATTTTTATTTTCCCTGTAGAAAAACTACATACCGAATTAAAAGTGGAACTTATAATTTCAGAAGGATGCGAAACACCAATGCTGATAGGTTTTACCACAGAACAACTGTCCGTATTCCATATACGCACGGTGTAAACTTGGCTGCTGTCCCCTGAAAATATGGGGTTGGGGCAATCTGTGCAGCTTAAATCGTTTATTGCAGAAGAGTCTGAGAGGGCTGACCATTCGTAGCTTTGTCCTCCTGTGGCTTGGAGTTGGAGGGTTTGGCCAAAGCAGATGGTGGTGTCTGGGGTGAGGGTGGAGGAGAAGGTGTCGCAGGGGGAGGTGTAAGCATTAATAAATATTAGATGAGTATTATTTGCTCCGGTATTTTGTGTTGGATATTTAACATGTTGAAGTTTCATAGAGTAATTTGTAGTATTAGAATTCAAATTAGTTGAAATGTCTGCTATGGCATCAGTTTCATTCATGGTATTGTTTGATACATCATCATCTAAACCATTGAATGTTTGATTTTCGTAATAAAAATGACCCTTGGCTCCACCACATGATCTTTGATTGTTTATTAAATCGCTACCGCCAATTATACCGAGTAAATTTCCATTTAAATTTACTGCTGTTCCGTCATTTAAAGTGTTACAAGACCTGTCACTAAAAATTGATAACCCCACTGGATTTGAGGTGTTTATTGGATTCATGCTCGTAAATTCATAGATATTTTGACCTGTATAATCTTGATTGTTTATCCATAGGTTAGTGGTTACAGTGTTCATGTTTGGATTATCATATTCTAAATAGATTATCGGAGAATACCAACCCCAATTAATACCTTCTGTAACACCAGGGACATAAATAGAAAAAGATCCTGTTGTGGTGATCCATGCTGAATTTGTTAAATCCCTAACAAATAATTTTCCTGGTGTAGCAGATGGATGTAGATGATTAACATTCATAATATAATTAGAGCTGTCAATTTCGATATTATTTCCATTTATTTTTACGTATTTTATTTTAGGAAATCCTGTTGAATACACAAATAATAAAAGCTTTCTAATGCTACTTCCTGAAGGAAAGTGTAAATGTAAGGAATCATATAGTGCGCCACCTGTTCCGCTAGATAATCCGCCAGCCGTAACCCCACCACTAAAAGCATCTTGATGGTAAATGCTTTGTGTGAAACCCAAATTTGAGCTTATACAAAGAATAAATATGAATTGTAGTAAGTAAATTTTTTTCATAATTCAAATGTAAGCTATTGCTGTTGTAAATGTCGATAATTAATAGAGAATTTTCAAACTAATTTTAAAATAAATGTTAATAAAATTTGTTTTATGTTTTTTTTTTTATGAAGTTAGCTTAATTATTACTATAAATATACACTAAAAACAAACATTATGAAAAGTATGAAATTTATTTTATCAAGCATGATTTTAGGGTTTGCTTTTATTTTAACAGCCCAAACCCCTTCTCAAAATAATATTTGGAGTATGACAGGTCAATATTATGATTCTGATGATGGGTATATATATTCCCTCCCCACCCAAAATCCAAACATCGGTTACGATGGTTTACCCGCCTCAAATGCCTCAAACGCCATGCAAGATGCAAACGGAGATTTGCTCTTCTTTATTGTAGATGGTGAGATTTATGATAAGGAAGGATATATGATTGGGAATTTATCTTGGATATCAAGTCCTACTAATGAAGTGAAGGGGACGTCCGAAATTGCCATTATTCCACAACCTGGTAATTGTAGCGTTTATTATATCGTTGCAGCAGGATCTCAAGATTTTTTGAATACAAACTATAACAGGAAGCCTTATTTGGCAAAACTGGATCTTAGCCAATACAGTGATATTAATGCCAGTCGAAAAGGTAAGCTGATTGAGTGTGTTTCTATTCAAAGTATTTTGCCAAGTAATGCAACGCCGATCGAAGGGCAGCCAATTAGACAGGCCAATGTTTATATTGCGGCATCTAAGTTAAGGAATGATAATTCTCGTTTAGTATTTATAACCACTCCGTATAGGTTGTATCGATTTAAAGTCGATAATAATGGTTTTCCCCAAGCTGTCGCGAGATTCCATCCCAAGCTGTCGCGAGATTCCATCTCGTGACCTTGGTTTAAACTCTTTCTACTTCCTCACATCCACAAACCCTTGCTTCACCACCTCACATTCCGTTAATTCACAATCCACAAAATCCCCGCCTATCTTAAACGAAATCTTATAAAAATAAGTTCCATCATTAACAATTTCCCCACTCTTAGTTTCACCATTCCATAACTTATGTTCTCCTTTTGTTAAATCTCCCGCATTTTCAAAAACAAGATTTCCCCAGCGGTTTAGAATACTCAACTTGTAACTCACAGGAAGATTCACTTTGACATTAAAAAAGTCATTTACACCATCATTGTTAGGTGTAAAAACATTAGGAAGAGAAGCAACCAAGCTATCAAAGATGAAAACCGTAAAAGAAACAGTATCTGCACAAATACTATCCGTTTTCCACGCAATAAGTTCTATATTGTATGTTCCTGAAGTATCTGCCCAAAACCCTGAAAAAGAATTGCCTTGGTATGCATCATTGATCCACCAACTGTAATCTGTAGCGTTTTGCGATTGATTGGTCAAATTAATATAGATAGGAGCAGTTCCTTTTTTAGGATAAGCGTTGAATTGGGCAACGGTATTAATAATGGGTTCAACGTAAATTAATGTATCATTACTACATCCATATTTATCAATATAAAAAACAGTGTAATTTCCAGCAGATAAACCTGTAAAATCATTTCCCGAAGTTGGATTTATCGTGTCTCCACTAGGATTTACTGCTCCTAACTGAACAGCTTTCTCTGGCAAGTCTTCTACCAAAATTTTTCCTGTTGAAAAACTACAAGTGGAACGGTACATTTTGGCATTTATGGGCTGTGGCTGACTTACATTAATATGCACTGATTTTACAACTGAACAGCTGTCCGTATTCCAAGTTCTAACGGTATAGGTTTGACTGCTATCTCCTGAGAATATAGGATTGGGGCAATCTGTGCAACTTAAATCGGTTAGAGCGGAAGGGTCTGTGAGGGCTGACCATTCGTATCCAGTAGATGTGGTTGTCGAAACCCCGCCTGTGGCTTGGAGTTGTAGAGTTTGGCCAAAGCAGATTGTGGTGTCTGGGGTGATTGTGGAGGTGAAGGTTTGGCAGGGGGAGGAGTAGGTGAGGAAGAAGGAGAGGTAATAATCATGTGCATTGGAGGAGTTGATGTTTTCCCATTTAAAACTCCAGTCTAAAGATGTTGAATTATTGGTGGTATATCCAGAAATGTTAGCTAAACCATCACTTCCTCCCATAATATTATCAGCAGTATCGTCATCTAATCCAAAAAGCTGATTGTATTGGTAATAAAAGTGACCTTTAACGCCTGCACAGTTATAGTTGATGTTAACGTTATCAGCCTCTGATAGTAAACCAATTTGATTATTGTTAATTTGGATATTGGATCCTGCATCACCAGGGCAAGCAATAATGTCAGAGTATAGTGAAAACCCAACTGGATGGAGGTTGTTGATAGGTAGAATGTTATCAATGTTATAAGAAGTGCTGACAGAAGTTAAGTCTTTGTTATTAATGAAAATAGAGGTTGCCGTTTTAGTAAGGACAGAATTTTCATAAACTATGTAGAGAAATGCTGAAGTAAATTTGGTTAGGTTTAAATTTTGCGAAACTGTAATGTTATAAATAAGTGTTGAAGGTGAAATGTCGCTTGTAATATCTTTCTGGTAAATCGTATTTTTACTGAAAAATGATGATGCGTAAAAGCTTGATATAGCATCATTATTATTGAATGAATATTTTGTTCCATTAATAGTGATATCATCTGAAACAATATTTTCACCAACACTAAAAGCAATAAGAATGGCCTTTTTTATAGTGCTTCCTGGCTCAATAAAAACATCGACTACACCTGTTCCAGCTCCACCTCCAGCTGAAAAACCTCCTCCTGTTACTCCACATTTACAAATATCTTGGTATAAAACCACTTGCCCTGTAATGAAACTGTGGCTGTTGATGAATAATAGTAGAAAAATTTTTGTAATAAGTTTCATAGATACTTTTTAATAACAAATATATAATTTGTTTTAGTGTTTTTTTTTTTTATGAAATTCGTGATTGATCACAAAACTATTTATTATGAAAATCAACAAATTTATTTTTTTGAGTATCATCTTAGGATTTTCCTGTGGACTGTTTGCTCAAACTCAAACACAAAATGGAGTATGGAGTTTGCCGGAATACTATTGGGAAAGTCAAAGTCCAATTCAACCCCTCCCCACCCAAAATCCAAACATCGGCTACGATGGTTTACCCGCCTCAAATGTCTCCAACGCCATGCAAGATGCAAACGGAGATTTACTATTTTTTATTGTAGATGATGAGATTTACGATAAGGAAGGTTACACCATCGGGATTTTTGATGCTGCACCAAATTATCCGCCATTTGAAGTAAAGGGTACATCTGAAATCTCGATAGTTCCTGTTCCTGGGAATTGCAGTCAGTTTTACATATTTTTGTCGGGACGCAAAAATTATACAGGTATGTTTTCAAAAAAACCAGCTGTGGCTTTGTTAGATATGTCACAGGTAAATACATTAGGCCTAAATCCAGGTAAAATGGGGAATTTATTGTATTGTAGAGATGTGCAAAGCGTGTTGCCGAGCAATGTACCAGATATCACGACTTTTGATGATAAACAGGGAGGTTCTTACTTTGCAGCATCAAAGGAATACGATGGTAAAAGATTTGTTTTTATTAGTGCAAGTGAAAGAATATACAGATTTATCATTGATATTAATGGTTTTCAATATGACGGTTTTATTCCAGTTACTTTCTTTACTGGTGATAAAACTTTGAGTTATAGAGGAGAGATGGAGTTAATAGAAGTAGATAATAATGATATTAAGTACAGGTTGGATTTTTCTTTTTATAAATCCAGTCAATGTCAAATTCATCACTCATAATTCATTTCGAACTTAGTTTAACTTAATTATTAAGTTCCACCTGACAATTCGTAATTAACTATTGAGTTTCCCTGCAATAAACCCCGTCGTCCAAGCAGCCTGAAAATTATACCCACCAGTTATTGCGTCAATATCTAAAACCTCTCCAGCGAAATACAATCCAGGAAGATGTTTGCTTTCCATTGTTTTCATGTTTACACTGTTTAAACTAACGCCTCCACAGGTCACAAATTCTTCCTTGAAAGTTGTTTTTCCGCTCACTTCGTAAACATCGTTTGCCAGCACTTCTATTAATTTATGAACTCCTTTTTTACCAATTTCATCCCATTTTTGAGTTAGCGGTAATTCAGCTTTTTCGAGTAAGAAAACCCATAATCTTGAAGGTAAATTATAGGGCCGCATGTTTTGCAATTGCTTTTGTCCATGTTCTGAAATAATAGCTTGAATTTCTTCCCTTACCACATCCTGATTCTGTTCATTCGTCCAATTCACTTGTAAATTAAATTGATAGTTTTTGTCAGCCAAAAGTCTCGCTCCAAAAGAAGAAAGTACCAAAACCGCTGGGCCACTCATTCCCCAGTGTGTAATGAGTAAAGGTCCATTTCCCACTAGTTTTTCCCCTTGAATTTTCGTAGTAGCATTTTCAACCGCAACGCCCATCAAAGATTTTACCTTTTCTTTGGGCATATTGAAAGTAAACAAACTCGGAACAGGAGATTTAATTTCGTGTCCCAATTTCTCTAACCATCTCAATCCATCTTTCTTTGGACTCCCGCCAGAGGCAACAATTACCTTATTGAAAAACAAACTGTTTACATCATCAAAAAACACATTAATTCCACCAACCGTTTTTTCTAATTGCTTAACAGTGGACTCCATTTTAATAGTAATGCCTAGCTTTTCAACCTCGCTCATCAAGCAGTCAACAATCGATTGAGAGTTATCTGAAACAGGAAAAACACGTTGATCTTCCTGAGCATAAAGTGGAACATCTCTCGAAGTAAACCATTCCAGCGTATGTTCATTACCGAATTCTTGGAATAATTTCTTAAGCTGCTTTCCACCACGCGGATAAGCTTTACTCAATTCGGAAATTGAAGTTTCAGCATTGGTAACATTGCATCTCCCACCTCCAGAAATTTTGACTTTAGCCAATAATTTCTTTGATTTTTCGATGATAATTACTGTGCTTTCAGGGTAATTCGTTTTTGCTTGAATGGCAGCGAAAAATCCTGCAGCACCACCCCCAATTATTCCAATTTTCATGATTGTTCCTTTGTTGCAAAGTTAGTAAACCAAGTTGAAATGAAGTTAACCATAATAGAATCTTCTGATTTACTAAAAGCCTTGCTCATATTGACTGTAAAGGTTTTTAACGGTTAATAAGCGATAAATAGAGAGGGTTCGAAATCTCCGAAAACCACACTTTTTAGAAAATGTCAAATTTTCTGAAACCTTGCTATTGTTGTCTATAAGCGTTTTTAACGGTTAATGAGCGATAATTCTAGAGGTTTCGAAATTCCTGAAAATCGCTTTTTTAGAAATCATTGAATTCTCTGAATGCCTTGCTATTGCTTTCTCTAAGTGTTTTTAACGGTTAATAACGTCTAAATACGAGGAAGATTTTCGAAATAACACAAAACCACCCTTTTATAAAGAATGGAAATCTCTGAATCCCTTGCTATTGTTGTCTATAAGTGTTTTTAACGGTTAATGAGCGATAATTCTAGAGGTTTCGAAATTCCTGAAAATCGCTTTTTTAGAAATCATTGAATTCTCTGAATATCTTGCTATTGCTTTCTCTAAGTGTTTTTAACGGTTAATAAGCGTTAATTCGGTTCTGGTTTTCGAAATAACTGAGATCTACACTTTTTAGAAAATATCGAATTTTCTGAAATCCTTGTTATTGTTGTCTCTATGTGTTTTTACGGTTAATAACGGCTATTTCGAGGAACATTTTCGAAATAAAGAGTTCCACACTTTTTGAGTAATGATAAAATCTCTAAAACTACAGTCGCTGTTGATTGTAAAGGTTTTTAACGGTTAATAAGCGATAAATAGAGCTATATTTTTCAAATAATAAAATCGGTACTTCATGCTTTCAATCCTTATAGAATATGGACTAACGGGACTAGCGAAATTAGTACAAATTCTGGGAGCTGTCTCTGGGGCTTAGCTTCATATTTCATTCCTTGATATGCGCTTTTCAACCCGCATGTTACATTCTTCACAAACTTTATGTGCTATGGTCGTAGATTAATACAATAATACGTAACTTTGCGGAAATTAAATTTGAAGCAAAATGATTTTAGGAATGTTTGGTCCTTGGCAAGTTGTTCTCGTTGTGGTAGTTGTCTTATTGCTCTTCGGAGGACGTAAGATTCCAGAACTTATGAAAGGTTTGGGGAAAGGAATGAAAGAATTCAAAGACGCTACCAAAAATGATGAAGATCAGGGTGGTGAAAATGAAAAAGAAAACAACAAGAAATAGGTTAAAATCCCTTATTCATGTACAAGACTTTTACTGATATAAAGGCTGCCCTAAATAAAGGACGGACAGTTCAAGATATTCTCCGAAATTACTTGGAGAATATTAAAGAACGCAAAGATTTAAACGCATTTTTGGAGGTTTTTGAAACTTCAGCTAAAGAACAAGCTTTGGTTGTTGATGAGAAAATTAAAAATGGAACCGCAGGTCGTTTGGCCGGAATGGTGATCGCAATAAAAGATAATCTGTGCTATAAAGGACACAAGGTTTCTGCTGCATCCAAAATACTAGAGGGTTTCGAATCAATCTACACGGCAACTTCGGTGCAACGCTTGTTGGATGAAGACGCTGTGATTATTGGACGCTTAAATTGCGACGAATTTGCAATGGGTGCCTCTAACGAAAATTCTGCTTTTGGTCCTGTAAGAAATGCACTCAACGAAGATTATGTCCCTGGGGGCTCTTCGGGAGGTACCGCAACAGCAGTCGCTGCAGAGTTGTGCACCGTTGCTTTAGGAAGCGATACGGGAGGGTCGATTCGTCAGCCTGCTTCTTTTACGGGAACAATAGGATTTAAGCCAAGCTATGGTAGAATTAGTCGCTATGGTTTAATTGCCTACGCTTCTTCTTTCGATCAAATTGGCCCTATAGCGCATGATGTGGAAGATATTGCTTTGGTCACGGAAATTATGGCCGGCGGAGATGAATATGACGGAACAGCTTCTACAAGAGAAGTGCCTTCATTGAAGCCCCAAGCATTAAAGAAAAAGCTGAAAATCGCTTACATAAAAGAGACGCTAGATACGGACGGAATTGATCCCGAGATCAAGGAAAGAATTGAACAATTGGTGAACTGTCTAAGAGCAGATGGCCATGAGTTAATTCCAGTTTCTTTCGCTTATCTTGAGCAAATGGTACCTACTTACTACGTTTTAACAACCGCAGAGGCTTCCTCAAACTTATCAAGGTTTGATGGTGTTCATTTTGGATATAGAAGTAGCGAGGCAAAAGGTGTCGAGGAAACCTATGTTAAATCTCGTACCGAAGGATTTGGTGAAGAGGTAAAACGTAGAATAATGGCAGGAACTTTTGTCCTTTCTCAAGGGTATTATGATGCTTATTATACGAAAGCGCAAAAAGTACGAAGATTAATCCAGGACCGCACCAATGAAATTCTTGCTCAAAATGACTTGATTTTATTGCCTACAACCCCTACAACAGCATTCGAATTAAATTCTGTTAAAGACCCAATTCAAATGTATTTGCAGGATATTTATACTGTTCAGGCCAATTTAGCAGGAAATCCAGCTATTTCTTTGCCCATTGGAAAACACAGTAATGGAATGCCTTTCGGTTTGCAATTAATTGGAAATCACTTTGGGGAAAAAGAATTACTCGATACTTCAGCTTACTTAATGGATTTTTGCTAAATGATAAAACACGTAAACAAATTAGTACTTCAAACTTTAGTTCTTTTTATAGGATTTATAGCCTTTGGACAAACAGATACCATCGTTCAAAAGGATACTTCGGAAGTAATAGAGTATGAACAGTTTTTACGTGTAGTGGAAAATACTTTAGAAGGGTATTACAAAGATTTTTCTTCAACAGATCAACAAACTGATTCTATCATTAAAGCACTGGGGTATGATGAAGAGGATGTTCCAGAATTTGAAGACTCAATTTATTGTCAGCGCATTGCCGCAATGAATGAAATGAGCCCTTTTCAATTGGAATGCAACAGAGATGTCGTACGTGTTTTAAAGTTTTTTGCGAAGAACAGAAGAGGTTTTACAAGCGTTGTTTTAGGAAGGTCAAAATTATACTTCACCCTTTATGAAGAGAAATTGGCCAAGCACAATATGCCGTTAGAATTAAAGTATTTATCGGTAATCGAAAGTGGTTTGCGTCCACAAGTGAAGTCTAGAGCAGGGGCATTAGGACTTTGGCAGTTCATGTATAGGACAGGGAAGTACTATGGTTTGGACCAAAATTCTTACATCGACGAAAGAATGGATCCTGAATTGGCCACAGAAGCTGCTTGTCTTTATTTAAAAAAATTATACGGTCTTTATAATGATTGGAACATGGCGCTTGCTGCTTATAACGCGGGTCCGGGAAATGTAAACAAAGCAATTCGTCGTTCTGGAGGTAAAATGACCTATTGGGAGATCCGCCCTTTCTTACCAAGAGAAACGCAAGGCTACGTCCCTAATTTTATTGCCATGTCCTACATGCTTACTTATCATGCAGAACACAATATTAAAGCCAGAGAAGCTAAGTTTCACGATTTTGAAACAGACACGGTTTGCTTAAGGGATGGTTTACACATGAATGTTATTGATTCATTGACGCAATGGTCAGTTGAAGATATTCAAGCTTTAAACCCTGTTTATAAAACAACATATATTCCTAAAACTACTCCACCACAATGCATTTCTATTCCAACTGAATACTTGGGGAGATGGATTGAAATGGAAGACAGTATTTATGCTCTAGATTCATTGATTTATGAGAGCATTGTAGAAGAGGAAGAAGTAAATCAAGAAGTAACGATTCATTATGTTCGAAGCGGTCAAACTTTGGGTCATATTGCAGGTCGCTATGGTGTGAAAGTGCGTGAGATAATGGAGTGGAATAATATGCGTTCAACTCGTTTATCGATTGGTCAGAGACTAACAATTTATTCAGACGGAGCTGCTCCAAAGCCAAAAGCAGCAGCAGCGAAAACAAATGAAAGGCCAAAAACACCAATTACAGGACCATCTCACACAATAAAATCTGGAGAAAGTTTGTGGACAATAGCGAAAGATAAGGGGATTTCAGTGGATGAATTGAAAAGATTGAATCCTGGAGTGAATTATAGAGATTTAAAGGTGGGACAAAAAATTCGTGTTAAATAAGATATCCCTTCCTGTTTTCTTGTTTTTTTAGCACAGTTATTGTATTTTCTCCTCTTCAAAAAACAATAAGAAAATGAAAAATTGGTGGTTCATACTGTTTCTAGGCTTTATTCTAACTTCATGTTTAGATGGCGATAATTCAGAAAAGAAATCTGAAACTCAATCTAAAGCTGAAATAGCGCAAGACTCTACCCAGAAGGGCGGACGAAAAATAATCAATGCAGGGTCAGTTTCTCAATATACAGGTAAGCCTGGAAGATTAATTGTTGTTGCCGAGCCTACTGAGTATATTCCAGAAATAGAAACGCTCTTTGATTCTATTTTCGCCGCACCTATGAGGCCATTTTATCCCCCAACTCCGTATTTTGAAGTTTATCAGCGTTCTCCTAAGGACTTTAGAAGATTGTCCACGCGATTGCGAAACGTGATTGAACTCAATATTGATGAAAAGATAGAAAAAGGTAATCCCACAATGCATATTTACGAAAACTATTACGCGAAAACACAATTATACACCAAGCTTCAAGCGCATGATATCAGTGATTTATATGATTTGTTGCTCAAAGAGGTGGATTATCTTTTTACAGTATATGATCGTCAGGAGTGGAAAAGAGAATATTACCGTCATCCTTCCAAAAAGAATGCGGCAACGAGGAATGAGCTAAAGTCTAAATTCGGCATTGATTTAACATTGCCTTCTAAGTTTAGCTATGAATCCATAAATGACGAATATGCCATCATTATGTTTCCAGATAGAACGCGTCAAATGGACATGGAGACCACGGGAGCATACAGCACTTCTAGAGCTAATTTTATTCAAAGTGGAGTCATGATTTGGCAGTATCCATACACAGATGAAAGGCAATTGTATCCAGACAATTTAATGATGATGCGAGATACCATTTTAAAGTACTATGCAAAGCATGAAATGGAAGGAGTGTACATGGGAACACAAGATCATCCTGCCGTTATTCCACAATATGAAAAACTAAAAGTGGGAGACATAACGGGGTATCAATTTAGAGGTTTATTTAAATTTACAGGAGCTGCGGAGCCTTCTGGAGGACGTTTTTGGAGTTACCACTTCAAACATCCCTACAGAGAAACAATTGTAGCTTTGAGCGGTTATCTTGACGCTCCACCAACTATGTCAGCAAGTTTTGATTTTAATCGAATTCGCGCGGTGATTTATTCTGTGAAGGCGGTGGATTAAGGAAATCATTCGTAGCTTTTCTTCATCTAAATCTCATTCTCCTACACTCTTGTGAGTGTTTGTAAAAGCGTAATGAAAATCGCCTGTAATACTGTGCTTGAAATTAACCACGAGCTGCCTGTAGAGGTCACGATGCAATCTTTTAAGTGATATTTTAATGCTAAAATAAAAGCTTTCAGATCAAAGTTTACAGGAGTTCGAAGTGTTGAATACTTTTTATTCAGATTGACAAATGTTTATGCCTAATCCCTAACAATTGGTCTTGATCCTATTTTAGGACACCAGTTTTAACAAACCAATGGATTTATGCACTTATTTCCGGTGGCCTAAAATTACTTTAAATTTAGGTCACCAAATAGGACACGAGATTTATGTATTCCCTTATGTTTATTACTTTTGTTTGTGTTTGTTAGATTTTAGTGTTTGGTCGAAAGTATTGGTTTTAGTGATATTTGGTGGTATATAACAAAAAAAGACCTCCAAATGGAGGTCTTTTTGTTGTCCTACTAGGGAGCGCCAAAAAACCTCAAACCCCTTATTTTACTTGCGTTTAGGAATGTTGTAAAATTCAGGTCACCACATAGGGCACGTGAAATATCGTGAATTATGTACTTAAATGAATGAACGTTATGATTATAAAGATAAACAATTTCGTATTCATACACTTATAATTAACACTAAAAATTATTTACCTATGACTTCTTTTACCTCACCACACTTCAACATCGCTTCACCATAATATGGATTCTTAATCTCAGACTCTAAACTCAACCAATCTGCACCGTTGTTGTTATTCACCATAGGACAATGTTCGATGTAAATGGCCTTGTCCATCGCTCCAAAAGTTTTCAGAATTAAAATCATTTCATCAGAGATTTGCTCAAAGAAAATCCTTAGTTTTTGAATGTCTTTTGTAGCTGCTGCGTTCTTTAACTGATTTTCTAATTGGTCACTTCGCTTCATCCAAAAGTTATGGGCATCGCCTTTGAAAATTTTCATGTCAATTTTATTTAAGATTGTAGTCATTTCTTTCGCACTTGAAATTCCAGCTTTGAAATCGTCATTTACGAGATTGTTTTTTAATTTGAAATAAGCTTCGAAAAGTGGAGACAAGGCATCTTTTTCCTTTTGACCGATGGACATTTCTTCCTTTGTCATAGTTTCAGAATGAGAAGCTCCTCCATGATTATGACCTGAAACAGGAACTCCTCCTTCTGGATTCATCATGCTTGGTTTGCCCGCCAATTGTGCAGCTGCGTCAATGCTAAAAGTTCCGTTTGTTGCAATTTCTTCACCGACTTCTAAACCTTCTTTAATGAGGTATCCGTCTCCCAATGAAGGTCCTAAAGTGACCATTTTCATCAAAAAGCTAACTTTATCAGAACTTGCGTTTTTCACGTAAACAACAGAACGTTCTCCTGTCCACATTACGGCAGATTTTGGAACGACAATCACCTCTTCGTTCACCTCCAGTTGACTTTCGATTATCCCTTGAACGAACATATCTGGCTTTAATCTTTGTCCATGATTTTTAAGAATAACTCTGGCCGAAGCAACTCGTGTATTAGAATTAATCACAGGATCGATAAAGGATATTTCTCCTTTGAATTTCTCGTTGGAAAGTGCACGAACGGTGAATTCTACTTTATCACCTTGTTTAATCCAAGGAATGTCGCTTTCGTAAACGTCGAACAGTACCCAAACCGTATTGATGTCAGCTATTTCATACAACGATTGTCCTTTTTGAATGTAATCCCCAAGGTTGATTCTCTTGTCGGTAACAACTCCAGAAACATCTGCTAGAATTGGGAATTGTTCTTGAATTTCTCCATTTGCAAGGATTTTATTGATTTGATTTTCTGTTAACTTCCAATTCTTTAGTTTTTCTTTAGCGGCACTAAATAAAGAAGGTTGGGATTCCTTTATTTTAAGCGCTTCAAACAACTCTTCTTGTGCTGCAACTAATTCCGGAGAATAGATGTAAGCCAAAACTTGTCCTTTTTGAATAGTTTCCCCAGTAAAGTTTACTGTCAGTTTTTCAATTCTCCCTGGAATGTGTGAGGATTGAGAATAAACATTGCGTTCATCTGTTTTCACTTTTCCGTTCATGCGCACTTCTTTGACTGGCTTCTGTTTCGAAACAATTGATGTTTGAACATTCGCCAATTGCATAGCCGTCGGGGACATTCGAATTTCTAAAGGATTTCCATCATCGTTAGAATCCGTGCTCAAAGGAATTAAATCCATTCCACATAAAGGACAAGCTCCGGGTTCATTTGCTCGAATTTGAGGATGCATTGAACACGTCCAAATGGTTTCTTCAGAATGATCGTGAGCTTCCGCTGAATTTGAGCTTTTATCTGCTGAACCAAAAATCATCCACCCCAATAATAAGCCTAAAACAAGAGTGGAAATTGCGATATATGTTGTTTTTCTATTTTTCATTTTATTCTGATTTTGCTGTTAAATAATCGAGTTTAGCTAAGGCCGTAAAGAAATCTTTAACCGCTGTAGCTTTTCCTATTTGATAATTAATTAAATCTTGTTGCATGCGCAGTATTTCTTCAAAATCATCGCCCGAATTGCTGTATTCCACTTCGAGCAGATGAATAACTTGTTTGGTTCTTTCAATTTGTTGTTGATAAAGTAAAAACTTTTCCTTTGCACGATCCAATTCGTATCTTGTCATTTCATAATTGGAAATCAACTCATTTTCAAAGTCTTTTTTGTAAAATGAAATGGCTTCTTGTTTTAAATGCGCTTCTTTTTTCAAGGCTTTGTATCTATTTCTGTAAATAGGAAGAGAGATACTCACCATAGGCATTACCATGTTTTGAGCATCGGGCATAAATCCATAATCCAAACCTACACCGAAACTAGGTGCTCCTTCTTTATTGGCTAAGGTTTCCGAAGCTTGAGCGGACTGATATTCTAAATCCAAAGCTTTTAAACTGGGATGGTTTTCCAACAAGCTGTCTCTTCTATAATTCAAAGGGATTTCTGCCAATTGTATCGTTTCTTCAATTTCTATTGCGGCTGTATCTGATTTATTCAACAGCCTATTGAAACGCACCGTAAAAGGTTTGATCTTTTCTTCGAGCAACTTAATTTCTGTGGTGGTGCTTTCAATTTTGATATCCACCCGCAGCACATCGGCCATACTGTTTTTGCCAACCTTAAATCCCGTTGTGGCGAGTTGCTTATAACTTAACAACACCTTTTTATTCTCCTTTAGCAATTTGATTTCCTGATGCAATTCGTAAAGCGGATACCAAGCCGACTTTACCTCCATAAACAGTTGATTGCGTTCATTTATAAATTCCTGATAAAGTGCTTCGGATTGAAGTTCATATACACTGCCCGAGGTTTTTAACGTACCAAACCAAGGAATCGTTTGTCGAATGCCTAAGCCTGCTTTTTGATTTCCTGTATGAGGTGTACTTGGACTAACCAGATAGCTAAATGAAATACTTGGATTGGGCAAAGAATTGACTTGCGCAACTTTTTCCACACTCGCTTCAAAATCGGCATACTTCGCTTTAAGTAATGGATTGTTTTCTGCAGCTTCCTCTAAATATTTATCCAGAGATTGCGAAAATCCTTCCCCACTTATTCCTATCAATAGGATCAATAAGATTTTTAAATATCGTTTCATTTCGATTCTTTTTTAAGTTTATGTTCTTCCTTCCAGTAGTATAATACAGGAACAATAAAATAAGTGATAGAAGCCAGCAACATTCCACCAAAAGCGGGAATCGCCATTGGAATCATGATGTCGGCTCCTCTTCCTGTTGAGGTGAGAATGGGCAACAAGGCAATAATGGTTGTGGCAGAAGTCATAATTGCAGGTTTAATTCTTCGCTGGCCTGCAATAACCACCGCTTCTTTTATTTCAGGTAAAGTAGTGGTTTTGTGTTTCTTAAAACTTTGGTCGAGGTAAGTTCCCATTAAAACACCATCGTCGGTAGCAATACCAAACAAGGCAATGAAACCAACCCAGACGGCGACACTCATATTGATGGTGTGCAATTGGAATAGATCTCGCATGTTCATACTAAAGAAATTAAAGTCCAAGAACCACTCCTGACCATAAAACCAAAGAATGATGAATCCACCGCTAAATGCCATGGCAATTCCTGTAAAAATCATCAAGGAAGTACTCACTGACTTAAATTGGAAATATAGAATTAGGAAAATCACCACGAGTACCAGTGGAACAATGATCGCCAAACGTTCTTCAGCCCTCACTTGATTTTCATAATTTCCAGAGAATTCATAATTCACTCCGCTTGGAACGATTAATTCACCATTATCGATTTTGTCTTTAATAAAACGCTGTGCATCTTCCACAACATCTACTTCCGCAGCGCCATCTTTTTTGTCGAAGAGTACAAAACCTACGAGAAAGGTATTTTCACTTTTTATCATTTGTGGACCTCGAACATATTCAATATCCACCAATTCAATCAATGGAACTTGAACTCCCGTTGGAGTGGGTACAAATACTTTCTCCAGCTGACTAGGATCATCGCGGAGTTCTCGTGGATAGCGTACACGCACAGGAAATCTTTTACGTCCTTCTACAGTTGACGTAATTTCCATTCCACCAACAGCCGTTTCCAAGGTTTGTTGCACATCTTCAATATTCAATCCATACCTGGAAATAGCATCTCTATCAATATCGAAATGTAAATAAGGTTTACCTACAATTCTGTCCGCAAATACAGCTTCTTTCTTTACGGTGGGTACTTCCTTTAAAATTGATTCTAACTCCATTCCGAAATCTTCAATTGTTTCGAGATCCGGACCAAAAACTTTGATTCCCATTGGTGCTCTCATTCCCGTTTGAAGCATCACTAATCGTGTTTCAATCGGTTGAAGTTTTGGTGCAGAAGTTACTCCTGGAATATTTGTCACTTTAATTATTTCATCCCAAATATCATCTGGAGAACGAATACTTTTTCTCCAATTTCGGAAATAATGTCCTGAATCATCTAAGATTAAATCTTCTTTTTGGATGTTTTTATTGACTGCTTCTTCACCTGAAAGCGTGTCGCCGTTTTTGAGAATGTAATTGTTATCACGATCAACTTTAAAACGTTCACGGTGACCTTTCTTGTTGAGCACGTATTCCGATTTATAATTGATTACATTCTCATACATTGAAATTGGAGCAGGATCTAAGGCAGACTCAACCCTTCCCATTTTCCCCACTGACAATTCAACTTCTGGAATATTAGCCAAAAGCATATCCAATTGTTGAATTACTTGTTTGTTTTGCTCAATTCCTGCATGAGGCATCGAGGTCGGCATCAGTAAAAAACTTCCTTCATCCAACGATGGCATAAATTCTTTTCCAAGACCAGGCATAGAATGAGAAAGTCCAGTCCAAACAGAAGTCGTTCTGATATTTACGCCCAACTTATCAAATCCTGTGGCTACAAATCCGAATATGGAATTAAATCCAAGCCATGCTGTAGAACCAAATAAGATCACAAATGCAGGAATCATTAAGAATTTCTTTTTATTATTTAAACACCAATTCAGTAAATTGATATAGTATTTTTCTAATAAATAGAATCCACCCAAAATGAGACTTACTATAATTCCAACAAACAAAAAGTTCATTAGAGTAGATTTACTAGCTCCCAATGGCATCCAGTATTCTGCCAATAACCAAACCACAGAAATTACAGTAATAACGATCGGCAGGTTTTTGATGAAAAAGTTTTGTTTTCCGCTGTATTCTTTGATGAACCACGCAATCCCAAACGCCAGTAAGGTCAATCCACCCCAAATACTAATCCAGATAGCGGCAATTATTCCACCAACTACTAAAAGTAAATTCACAATAATTCCTTTGGTATTTTTCTTGATTTTAATTTTGAAAACCAAATGTGCCAAGGTTGGAAGGATGATTAATACCACAATTAAAGAAGCCAATAATGCAAAAGTCTTGGTAAATGCCAATGGTCGGAACAGTTTTCCTTCTGCGGCTTCCATTGTAAATACTGGAATAAAACTCACAATTGTGGTGGCAACAGCGGTTAGAATAGCCGAACTTACTTCAGCAACTCCATTATAAACCGTATCAATCAACTTCTGACTCTTGGGTGATTCTTTAATGTGTTTTATAATGTTTTCGGAGAGAATAATCCCCAAATCGACCATGGTTCCAATCGCAATTGCAATTCCAGAAAGCGCAACAATGTTGGCATCAATATGAAAATAGCGCATCGCTATAAATACCATCAAAATGGCAATTGGAAGTAAGCTAGAAATCAAAATCGAAGCTTGCAAATTGAGCACCATCACTACAACTACTAGAATCACAATCAGCAACTCTAGTGATAAAGCTTCCTCCAGCGTACCAATGGTTTCGTTGATGAGCTCTGTTCTGTCGTAAAAAGGCACAATAGTCAATTGACTTTCTGTTCCATCGGCTAAGGTTTTCTTGGGTAATCCACTGGCAATTTCATCTGCTTTATCTTTAATATTATTGATGACTTGTAAAGGATTAGCTCCGTATCTTGCCACAGCAACACCACCTACAACTTCAGCACCGTCTTTATCTAATAATCCACGTCGGGTAGAAGGTCCCAAGTTTACCACCGCAATGTCTTTGATTCTAATGGGAACATTGTCATTTACCGTAACCACAGCTTTTTCGATATCCTCGATACTTTCCACATATCCAAGACCTCTTACCAAGTACTCCGCTTTATTGATTTCAATGGTTTTGGCTCCAATATCTCGATTTGATTTCTTTACAGCATTCATCACATCATAAAGTGGGATATCATAAGTTTTCAAGGCATCGGGATCTACATCGATTTGATATTCTTGAACATAACCTCCAATGGAAGCCACTTCAGAAACTCCTTCCACCGCATTAAGGTTGTATTTCACAAAGAAATCCTGAACTGTTCTGACTTCATGTAAATCCCAACCGCCAGTTGGATTCCCATCTTTGTCACGTCCTTCTAGTGTGTACCAATATACTTGACCCAAAGCTGTAGCGTCAGGTCCCAAAGCAGGTTGAACATCGTCGGGAAGTAAGTTTGAAGGTAGCGAATTTAACTTCTCAAGAATTCTCGATCTTGACCAATAGAACTCAACATCTTCATCGAAAATGATGTAAATACTACTGAATCCGAAAATAGAAGAACTACGAATTGACTTAACTCCTGGTATTCCGAGAAGAGAAGTCGTTAACGGATATGTGATTTGATCCTCAATATCTTGAGGTGATCTTCCCATCCATTCGGTAAAAACTATTTGTTGATTTTCTCCAATATCTGGAATAGCATCAACTGCTACTGGGTCTGAAGGTAAAAAACCTGTTTCCCAATTAAACGGAGAAGTAACCAATCCCCATCCTATAAATAAAGCCAGTATTAAAATAGTAACCAGCTTGTTTTCAATAAAATATCTAATAATTCTATTCAACATAACATACAATTAAAATGAATAATAAATTCATTGAGGAATACGAAAGTATCCTCTGACTTCATTCTCAATGAATGAAATAAAAATTGTATGTTTTTCTAGATTATAAATACTTGATGCAAGACAGAAATATCCTGATCAATAAAGGGAGGCCGATAGGTTTCGAAAGTAGGTTTCTCTTCTTGTAAGAAAAGGTAATTACTAACAAAAGAATAAGCAAAAGCTACAGCAAACTTAAATTCTATGTGCGTATTTGCAGAAACTTGAGCTTTGTTGTAATCAATTTCAGCAGAAATAGAATGATATTCATTTTCACAGCAACCTTTCTTTCCGATAACTTCTTTGTGTTCATCATTTTCACATGAATCCATTTCCATTGAAGTCATTCCACAACTCAAATCTGAATGTGATAGACTGATTGTTGATTCCACTGCTTCACCACTACAATAATGCGTAATGTAAGTTAGTCCCGAATTTAAAACGAGGATAACTAGCATTAAGAATATGGATAAAATTCTTTTTAACATAACTGTGAATTGAGGCAAAGTTATACAAAAATTACTGATGTGGAGTCATTAAATTGTTATTTAACTTTAATTACGGTTAAAACTCATTTTTAAATATTTTATTTATTGAGCTTTGTAAAAACTGAAGAAATGTATTACATTTAGTGAGGTATGATACTTGAAAAAGAGTTGTTTAGCTACGAAATTCAAGGAGCTGACTTAATAAAATTAAAATACAATGGGAATAAAATCAGGACCAAAAAGAATCGCTAAAACGACTGGGAAACCAGACAGGAGACAAAGAGATAATAAGGATACTAAAGGGAATACTCCGTCATTAAAGCCACATAAACATAAGAAAGGGGATTAATTCTGTTTCTCCAACCTTTCAATCATCTTCTTCATTTCCTTAATTTCTTTTTCCTGAGCTTTGATAATACCATTAGCTAATTCTTTAACTTCTGGATCACTAATATCAGCATTTTTACTTGTCAAAATAGCAATAGAATGGTGAGGTATCATTGCGCGCATCCAACGGACATCTTCTACAGGTATTTGTTGTCGCACTAAAAATGTAGAAACAGACATTAAGATTAAACTCCCAACTATAATAGCAGTGTTCTTACCTTTATTGGTGTACATTTTTCGCATAAATAGGAACATGATAATTGCCATTCCTCCAATTCCTATGAGTGTCATGTACATCCTTGTCCAACTAAAGTAAACATGACTGAATTCATAAGTGTTAAAATACATTGTGATGTACATTGAAATTGCAGAGCAAATCAACATGAGAATAAACTTGGTATAATTTGACTTTTTCATATGTTAATTTTTAAGATCTAAATTTTATCCAAAAAATAATTGATTTAACTCGTTTTCGCAAATTAACTAAACCAACTATTTAGTTAAAAGTTCTAAAACAACACTTCCTCCACCTCATCAAAGTCCAAACCTAAATACTCAGCGCATTCTTTTATGGAAACATATTGGTGTGATTTTTTAAGGTAATGTTCCTTCATTTTTTTGATGAGTTTACGTGAGTATCGTTCAGACTTTCCAGTGATGATCATCACGTCTTTAGTATGTAGAACGATTCGTTTCATTTTTCTTGTTGTTTTTTAGTGCTTTTTGACTTTTCGCATACTTTATCCATACATTATGTATATACCTGTTATGCCTTTGAGGTATCTAAGAGAATTGAGGTTCTCCTTTGTTTTACAAAATTATAGTAATTGGGAGGATATAAAAAGAGCAAAAACACAGCAAAACAGCACAAAGATTATTGAACGGAAGTGAATTGTATTAAATTCCTGTTGCTTGATTTAGATTAGATGTATCAATTTCATGTCGCGACGAAATATGAGGAACGCTGAGAAAGTCTCAGCCGGATATTGTCAAATTAAAATTGAGTAATCATGGCAAAGCAAAAAGGAATAATCAAGCTAACGGGTAAGATTGGGGATTTGTCCTTCTACAAGTCGAAAGACGGGTATTTGGCACGTGAAAAAGGCGGTGTTGATGGAGAAAGAATCAAAAATGATCCTGCTTTTGCAAGAACCCGAGAGAACGGAAGTGAATTTGGGTTGGCAGCCAATGCAGGAAAGACATTGAGAGATGCTTTTCGTCCAATGATGATGCGCGCAGCTGATAATCGAGTGACTTCAAGACTAACGAAAGTGATGTCTTCCATTCGAAAATTGGATACGACAAGTGGACGTGGAAACCGTTCAGTTGGGGTGGCAATTCAAAATCAAGGAGCCAAAGACATGTTGAAAGGATTCAATTTCAATGTTCGTTCGAAGCTGAATACAATTTTGTATAGACCCTTAAGTCTAGATCCTGGAACAGGAGAAATCCAAATTGTAGATTTAGTGCCAACAAACCATATTGTTGCACCAGCAAATTCAACACATGTATCTTTTACAGCTGCATGGGCAAATGTTGATTTTGTGAATGGAACCTATGAATTAGCACTTTCAGCTCCTTCGAATTTACCACTGGACAGTACGCAATCGACAGTGGCAGTTACACCTGCATCTGCACCGACAGCAACAGGTACAGCGGTATATATCTTACTTTTAGAATTTTTCCAAGAAATCAATGGTACGCAATACAGTTTAAACAATGGTGGCTACAATGCCATGAACATTGTGGACGTAGTATAATTTTCAATAGATAGCAAAACATTCAATTGTTTGGATGAAGTAGTTATATCTAATGAAAAGCGAAAAATGAAAAGTGAAAAAAATCTAAGGATTATGGAAAAAAGAAAGCAAGATGCATTGGCTTCATTGGCCAAAAGATGCACAAATGAAACTCCTCCATTTTTCAAGAAGCTGCGAACAGCAGGATTGGTATTGGCAGCAATCGGAACATCGATTGTTGCTGCACCAATTGCGCTTCCAGCAATTGCGGTAACAATAGGCGGGTATTTAATACTTGGCGGAACTGTTATCACAGCAGTGAGTCAAACTGCAGTAAATGAGATTGACTTTGAGGAGTAAAACCGAATTAGCATGGAGCTAATTTGAAGAAAATTATCAAATCAGTTCTTCAGCAAATAAACTGGAGGACACAAAATTTAAAATTATGTCAGAGACAGTAAATGTAAAAGATGAGTTGATCGTAGAGCTTAAGAAAAAGAAAAGGCCAAAATTTAAGGCTGGGTCAGAGCTGGCAGGCTCCGTAAACCGAATGGCTGTAGATTGGGACAATGAATTGGATGAAGATGAAAATTCAGAAACTCTAACGGTTTCAATTCACTTGACCTCCGAGCCGGGTGAAGATTAAACTTTAGTAGTTTTAAAACAAGGTTTAAGCCACCAAGCAGTAATGCCTGGTGGCTATTGTTTTTCATAAAATAAAACGTAATAAAATGGAACATACAAATGATAATACAACGTTGATAGGAACACTATCAGGAACTATTTTGAGTATTATAGCCACCTTTGATTTACAAGATATTGTAAGACAATAATTCTGGCCGCAGTGGGTGCAACGGTTAGTTTTTTGGTGAGTAGAGGGTTGAAGTGGATTTGGGGGAAGTGGAGGAAGTAGTTGAAAGTATAGGGAAATTTTATATATTGCAGGAAATAACCACCACCAAATGGTATACAAAGCTAACAAACAGTTGTTGAGTTTGAAGTCTGATGGTAGGGCTATAAGTAAGTTAGCGGTCAGCTTATAGAACGACACCGAACAAAAGAAAGTCTTGACAAAATGAAAACATTTATAGAAACAGAACGACTAATTTTAAGAGAATTAGAATATACAGACGAAAATGACCTTTTTGAAATGGATTCTGACCCAGAAGTTCATTTGTTTATCGAAAACAATCCTGTGAAATCAATTGACGAAATAACAAAAGCCATTGAAATGCTTAAAAAGCAATACAAGGAAAATGGAATTGCTCGTTGGGCTGTTGTTGACAAATTGACAAACGAATGTGTTGGTTGGTCGGGACTAAAATACTTTAACCAGCCATTAAACAATCACAATGATTTTTACGAACTTGGATACAGATTTAAGAAAAAACATTGGGGAAAAGGTTTTGCGACTGAATCTTCAATCGCAATATTAGACTATGGATTTAAGAACTTAAACATTGACAAAGTTTTTGCAATAACAGACCCTAAAAACGTAAATTCAAAAAATGTTTTGACTAAATTGGGTTTTGACTTTAAAGAAATTTTCGATTATCAAGGAGACTTAACAGACTGGTTTGAATTAGAAAAAACAACTTGGGAGAACAAAAAGCCGAACCGCTAACAAGGTATTGGCGTAATGGCGGGTGAAGTGCTTCGATTGAACATTTGTGCAAGGTTCAAGTTTTGTGCTTCGATTGAACTTTTGTGCTAAAATTCCGCCACTACGCCAATACCCGAAACGTTAGCGGTCAGGCAATAAAATGACCCGAGAAACAAATCGGGTTATTTTTAAAATATTGTATTTTAGCATTTGCTTAAATAAACAAGTTGACTATTTTTGTGTTTATGGAAAACAATTCTTGCATAAGACAACAAGCGGACATTAAACAAATCAACCGTTGTAAAGACCGAGTTGCAGAACTCAACGGCTCGTTTGACTACTTATCGAACGGACTTGAATTGGCGGGTAACAACGTCAGACTGAAAATCCTGTTCCTGCTTTATGAAGAGAAACAACTTTGCGTTTGCGACCTGAGTGATGTTCTTGGAATGACCATTTCGGCAGTTTCTCAACACCTGCGAAAACTCAAAGACCGAAAACTCATTGAAACAGAAAGGCAAGCACAGACCATTTTCTATTCGCTGACAAACGAATACAAAAACTTGCTTGAACCGTTTTTCATAATACTTGACGAAAACAAAATTTTGGAGACAATATGAAAAAGGACAATAAACTAATCGGAGCAGGAATTTTAACGGCATTCGCTGCTTCTCTATGCTGTATTACACCAGTTTTGGCACTAATTGCAGGAACAAGCGGACTTGCTGCCTCTTTTTCGTGGCTTGAACCTTTCCGACCGTATTTAATTGGTTTGACAATTTTGGTTCTTGGTTTTGCTTGGTATCAAAAACTAAAACCGAAAAAGGAAATAGACTGTGATTGTGAAACTGATGAAAAGCCAAAATTCATTCAGAGTAAAAAGTTTTTAGGAATTGTTACAGCATTCGCAATTGTAATGCTTGCCTTTCCTTACTATGCACATATTTTCTACCCTAAGACAGAAAAACAAGTAATAGTAGTTGACAAATCAAATTTACAGACCGTTGAGTTTACTATCAGCGGAATGACTTGTGCAGGATGCGAAGAACACGTAAACCACGAAGTGAACAAACTTTCAGGAATAATCAAATCAACTGCTTCATACGAGAATGGAAACGCAATCGTTGAATTTGACAACTCAAAAACTAACATAGCCGAAATCGAAACAGCAATTAACGGAACAGGATATTCAGTAAGAGACAAAAAGGAAAAATAAAATGGAAATAAAATTGCAATCAACAATCACTTGCCCCAACTGCGGACACAAAAAAGAAGAAACAATGCCGACAGATGCTTGCCAATACTTTTACGAGTGCGAAAACTGCAAAACTGTATTGAAACCACAACAAGGAGACTGCTGTGTTTATTGCAGTTATGGGAGCGAGAAATGTCCACCAATTCAACAAGACGAGAAATGTTGCTGACCGAAGAAAAAAAGCCCGAACCGCTAACAATGTATATACAAAATAGGCGAAACAGTAGTAATATCAAGGCTTTCGGCTCGTGTCAAACTTGGTGCTTACCCGAAAGTTTAGTGCTTCGAAATCGCCTACTTGCCATATAAGAATCGTTACCCACAAGCTAAAAAGCCAACCGTACAAACAGCACATTTGGTTTTTTTGCAAACACGAAAGCCAACGCTGAAAAAACCAAAAGAGCTGTTTACAGCCAACGTACAGAAAACAGAAAAATGCAGACAGAAGAAGAAATACTGAAAATAAAAAAAGTGAAGAACACTGCGGTTCGGACGGTAGTATTACGCCACCTTTTGGCTCAAGAAAAAGCACAATCGCTAAAAGACATTGAAAACGCATTGGCATACACGGACAGAAGTTCCATTTTTCGGACTTTAAAAACATTTGAAGAAAACAAAGTAATTCACAGTATTGAAGACGGTTCGGGAATGACTAAATATGCTGTATGTGCTGAGGGTTGCAACTGCGAGCCAAAGGATTTACATTATCATTTTTATTGCACCAATTGTAGCAAAACGTTCTGTCTAGTTGACCTTCCTATCCCGCATATTAAATTACCGGAAAACTTCAAACTGCATCAAGCCAATATGGTCGTGAAAGGCTTGTGCGACAAATGCAACAAGTAATGTTTGCAATCGAGTTGCGCTAATACCTAAATATCTTTGCACTATTCTTTACAAAAAAAAAGTAGGCAAATGATAAGAACCATTTTAGCATTAATTTTTTCAATCTTTTCAATTATTTCTTTTGCTCAGACGAGTGAAATCAAAATCTCTGTTCTTGATGCAGAAAATGACGAGTCGTTAATTGGAGCAACTGTTTATTTTGAAGAATTGAGAAAAGGGGCAGTTACAAATCTTGATGGAATTGCATCTTTCACCGAAATTCCAAGTGGAAGGTACCAAATTAGAATATCCTATTTAGGCTTTCAGACAATCGAAACAACAATTGAAACTACTTCCGAAAAAACTTTTGAATTTAAATTAGAGTATGGAGGTGGAGATTTAGATGAAGTCGTAATTCAATCATCTCGCAGCACAAGAACAGTTAAAAAGATTCCAACACGCATTGAGTTTATTGGAGCGGAAGAATTAGGCGAAAAAGCAGCAATGAACCCGACCAATATTTCTATGGTTTTGCGAGAAAGCACAGGAATACAAATGCAACAAACCTCATTGAGTAGTGGAAATACAAATATCAGAATTCAAGGACTTGACGGTCGTTATACACAACTTTTAAGAGACGGATTTCCATTGTACAGTGGTTTTTCAAGTGGCTTGAGCATCCTACAAATCCCACCATTAGACCTAAGACAATTTGAAATTATCAAAGGAAGTGCATCTACCATTTATGGTGGCGGTGCAATTGCAGGATTGGTAAATATGGTTTCAAAAACACCAGATGAAGAACCCGAATTGGAAATTATGCTGACCCAAACACAAGCTTTGGGAAGTACAGGGAATATTTTCTACAGCAAACGCAATAAAAGATTTGGAGTGACACTTTATGGTTCAGGTCATTACCAAAAACAGTTTGACCCTGACAATGACGAGTTTAGTAATATTCCGTTAACAAAATCTATTTCGCTTAACCCAAAACTATTTTATTATCCGTCTGACAAAACCACATTTTGGCTTGGAATAAACGGCACGTATGATGACAGAACAGGTGGCGATATGACCGTTATCGAAAATGGGCAAAGTGGTATTCATCAATTCTCAGAAACGAATATCTCAAAACGCCTAAGTAGTCAGGCGGTTTATACAACTGAGTTTAATTCAAACAGTTCTTTAAATATTAAAAATAGTGTAGCCTTTTTTGATAGGAATTTAAGCTTGCCCAACTACGCTTTCAAAGGGACTCAAACTAACACATTTACAGAAGCATCCTACAATAAGGAAACAGCCAAGAGTAATTGGATTTTTGGTACAAACCTATACACTACCCAGTTTGATGAAGATGATTCAAGTCCCATTCAAAGAGACCAAACAGACATTACTTATGGCTTGTTTGCAAACAATATTTACGACCTTTCAGAACAATGGATTTTAGAAACAGGATTAAGAGCGGACTATGCACAAGATTGGGGCTTTTTCCCTTTGCCAAGAGTATCATTACTCTTTAAACCTGCAAATGGCTTTTCCAGTAGAATTGGCGGTGGTTTAGGTTATAAAATACCCGACATATTTACCGAAGAAGCGGCATTTAATAATTACAGAAACGTACTGCCTATTGATAAGAATAATCTTGAAGCAGAACGTTCTTATGGAGCAAATTTTGATATGAATTATACTACGATTCTATTCGATAAAATTTCTTTTTCAATCAACCAACTGTTCTACGTTACGGCAATCCAAAATGGACTATTGCTAAATAGCACCAACAATGGAAATCTACAATTTGAAAATGCAAAAGCTTCTATCCTAAGTAAAGGGACTGAAACAAATCTAAAATTTACTTACAAAGACTTTAGATGGTTCTTAAACTATGCCTTCATTGACACACGACTAAGCTATTTACCAGAAAACCCGCAGAAGCCACTAACGGCAAGACACAATGCAGGAAGCATACTGATGTACGAATCAGAGAAATGGCGCATCGGTTACGAGACTTTTTACACAGGAAAGCAAGTTTTATCCAATGGAGAGGAAACCAGAGACTTTATTACTATGGGTTTCTTGGTTATGCGAAACTTTAAATGGGTAACAACATATTTGAACTTTGAAAATTTCACTAACATACGTCAAACCAATTTTTCACCGTTAGTTTTTCCACCACAGGATAGCCCAACATTAACAGAAATCTATGCACCTACTGACGGTTTTATATTCAGTGTAGGAGTAATTATTAAACCAATTGGTAACAAAGACGAAGATTAAATGGAAAAAACACTATTTATAATTCCCAAGATGGACTGTCCATCCGAAGAAAATCTAATTCGAATGAATTTGGACGGAATTTCAAGTATTGCAAATTTGGATTTTGACATCCCGAACCGAAAACTAACCATATTTCATAACGGACAAATAGAAGAAATTGAAAAATCCATTATTGACCTAAAATTAGGTGGAAAGAGAATATCAACAGTACAAACAGACCAAACCGATTTTAATGAGAACGCAAGTCAAAAAAAACTGCTTTGGATTGTTCTTGCAATCAATTTTGCCTTTTTCGTTATCGAAATGACAACAGGCTTGATTTCTAAATCTATGGGACTTGTGGCAGATAGTTTGGATATGCTCGCTGACAGTTTCGTTTACGGAATCAGTTTATTTGCCGTTGGTGGTACGCTGACAAAGAAAAAACGGATTGCAAAACTTGCTGGATATTTTCAAATAACACTTGCGATTATCGGATTTGTAGAAGTTCTAAGAAGATTTTTCGGAGACGAGAAACTTCCCGATTTTTCAACAATGATTATCGTTTCGATTTTTGCACTTATTGCGAACGGAATTTGTCTTTACATTTTGCAAAAGTCAAAAAGCAAAGAAGAAGCACATATGAAAGCAAGTATGATTTTTACATCAAATGACGTGATTATCAATTTAGGAGTAATAATTGCAGGGATTTTAGTGAATTGGTTAAGTTCTAATACACCCGATTTGATTATAGGAACAGTCGTTTTTGTATTGGTAATCCAGGGTGCTTTTAGAATATTGAAATTGAGTAAATAAGCATGATTGCTTGTGAAATTTGATTATTACAACTTTAATTTGATTTTTTTTGTCTAAACATTATGATTTTAAGCCAATTAGTTGCTTTTAAAATGTTTAGTATTAACCTAATTTATAAGATATGCCAGTAAAACATAATCCAACAGGAGAGGTCCATAAAGGACAAAAAGGAGGTACAACAGGTTGTGGTGTGAATACTTCATTACATTCTGATCATTGGAGTAATTCAAGTGGAACAATTACATGTGATAAAAACGGATGTAAAAATTAGATTGCCATCCACAAACTTCTAGAATTAAAATGTTATAACACCCACAACGGATCCATTTTTGTTTTCCGTTGTGGGTGTTTTGTTTTAATAAGCTTAAGAAATTAACCTCTCACAAAACTGATAAAGCCGTATAAATTTACTTCTTTCTGTTCCAGGTTCTGTTTCATTGATCTTCCGTTTAATTTTTTTCCATTTCTGCAGGGATTTCTTTCCTGGGCATTGATCTTAAAATGCTTTTTGTAACTGCTGGATTGATATGATACATGATATTTGATTTTGTGTTCAATCCACCTCATCATTTTGAGATGGACCGAACGGATTTATAATTACTGTTTAATTAATTGGTGAACTAGAACTTGTCTTAATTGCTTTAGTGTGTTCTGGATTCGTTTGTAGTTCTCTTCCTGCTGCTCCAATTGCAAAAGTGGAACGATAAAAACAAGCCCGGAGTGAAACGGAGCTTTGTATAGGCTTGTTTTTATATTTTTTGAGCAGGGAGGTGGTGATGATTGAAGACCTTATTTCCTGTTCCAATCAATCTTTAGTTGGAACCAATTTATGCGAAGCAAGAACCAAAAAATCGTCAGTTGTTGATTGCGAAGCTATTGATTTTAGTATTAAATCACGAGATAAAATCTCGCGATAGCCTTCCGTTTTTCTTTAATTAAACGAAGGGATAAAGTTTTTCTTTAATGCAATACTTGGTTTGAAAAGTAATGCCACGCCCCGTGGGAAACGGATAGCTTTTTGAACTGTTTTGCACAGGAACACACTATAACAAAGCGACCTTGGAATGCTCTTGTAATAGTGTTGTTTCCGTAGCAAAAACAGGAGAAAACTAGGAGGAGTAGACGGATTAGGCGCATGAAGAGGAATGATAGTTATTGCACAAATCTACGGTAGTTTTGAATATTTACCGTTGTTTTGAGGAATATGATGGAAAAATTGTCCTATAAAAATGGGTGTATTCTCACGAAATATTATAAGAAATAAGCTGATTCGCTTAAACCACTTTTTTCTTATACAAATACTCCTGGAACCCAATAAACGTTTCTCTAATCGATTCTACTGCACCAAGTTCGCGTTTTGCATCGGCTATGGCTTTGTATTTTAGTTCTAATAGGTCAGGGAGTTTTTCTAAGTCGAGTTCTTCAAAGCCTTCTTTTACATATTGGTCTAATACGAAGTTTAGAAATTCTTGTTGTTTTGGATTGTATTCTCCGAGTTGTATTTTGGCGCGGCCTGCTCGTTCTAATCTTGGTACGAGTTGTTTGTGGTAGGCGACGTAGCTTAGGACGTCAAATAGGTCGCTGTCTTGACCGTGTATTAAATCGCGGAGGTCTTCGAGTTGGGAGTTTGAATATCCTTTCTCTTCGAGTTCTGTGAGTAGTTTTTTACGTGTGCTTGGAATGCTCCATATTTTACGTAATTCGTCTTCGTCTTTGAATAGGTTGGGCAATTCACCATATAGTTGATCCATGAATTCTGCTGAGGAAATTGGCTTTCCTGACGGACTCCAAAATGTTGTTTTTATGGTAGCGTCTATTTCTCGCTCTTTACCATCTGATAGCTTTATTTTAATAATACCCGTTGGTGTTTTTTCGCAATTACACGGAATGTTTCCACAAAGAGGACAAGGTTCGGGATGAGCAGTTGTACATTCGCATGGTTTAATATTACAAACTTTACAAATACCTGACGCACCACTTCCACCAACTGGGGGCTCGGGAGCTTCAGGTTCTCCATCCCATTCTGGGTCTTGGAAATGTTTATGCGCTTTTACAAAGTCATAAACGGTGAAATAATCTTTTCCTTCAAAGAGTCGCGTTCCTCTACCAACGATTTGTTTGAATTCAACCATTGAGTTTACAGGGCGAAGTAAAACTATGTTTTTAATTTCTGGTGCATCCACCCCTGTACTTAACTTTTGAGATGTGGTAAGAATTGTGGGAATTAACTTTTCGTTATTTTGAAAGTCAGCTAGCGCTTGTTCCCCCATTTTACCATCTTCGGCGGTTACTCGTTTACAATAATCAATGCTTTTACTATCGCTTTCTTGATTGATAATGTCCCTAATTGCCGCTGCATGAACTTGTGTTGAACAAAACACCAATGTTTTATGATTTTGATTGATTTGACTTAAAAACTTACGTACCCTAAAGCGTTCAATTTGGTCGATAATTATTGTTCTACCATACTCTTTGTATGTAAACGTATCTCCTACTTCAGCTTCTCCTGCAATTATAGTATCGTCCGAAGTTACAGTATATTCATCATAATTGGTTTGAATTTGCTTTACTCTGAAAGGCGTTAAGAAACCATCATTAATTCCGTCTTTTAAAGCGTAAGTATAAATAGGTTCTCCAAAATAATCATACGTATCTGCGTTAACATCACGTTTTGGTGTAGCGGTCAAACCTAACTGAACTGCAGGAGAGAAATATTCCATAATTTCACGCCAAGAACTTTCATCGTTTGCTCCACCACGGTGACACTCATCTATGATGATTAAATCGAAGAAATCTTCAGGATATTCCAAATAACGCTCTCTAATTTCTATTGTTTCATCAGAAGAATATAGAGTTTCAAGAGGTTCTGCTGCCAAAAGAGAATTCTCCTCTTCAACTTCTTCAACTTCTTCCCCCGTAGAAGCTGTTGTAACCAAGGATTGGAAGATTGTGAAAAAGAGCCCTCCATTTTTCGGAACATGTCCTGTTTTTCTTATTTCTGCTGGGCTAATTCGTTTTCTGATGTTAGTATCAATATTGTCAAAAGCTTCGAAAGCATTAAAAGCTTGATCCGCTAAAATATTCCTATCCGCTAAGAATAAAATACGGGGACTTCTATTAGGGTTTCTTTGCAAGTTCCATTTAGCTTGAAAAAGCTTCCAACATAAATGAAAGGCAGTTGCTGTTTTCCCTGTTCCAGTAGCCATTGTTAATAACAAACGGTCTTGTTTATTAGCAATTGCTTCTAAACATTTTTCTACAGCTGTTCTTTGATAATACCTTGGTAAATATTGACCTTTAAATAAGGGGAAAGGTACATTTCGGAAGCGATCTTTCCAATCTTCGATTTCAATTTTATAGTCTTCTTTAGGCGTTGGAAAGCACATTTCCCACAATTCATCTGGAGAAGGGAATTTAGAGACATCACCTTCTGTGGCTTCATCCATATCCACACCATAAATCTCTAAACCATTAGTAGAATAAGCAAAGCGTGTGTTTAGCTTTAGTGCATAGTCTTTGGCTTGTGCTAATCCATCTGTATAAAATTTATCGCGTGCTTTAGCTTCAATAACAGCCAATCGTTGCCCATTGTATTCCAGCACATAATCACAAGAAAGTGGTTTTTTCTGAATCAAATTCCCTTTACTGTCTTTTCCGATAATCCGACCAGCAGTAATGACTTCTACTTTGATGCGACTTCCTTGTACCACATTCCAACCCGCAGCTTTTAATGCTGGGTCGATTAAGTCATGTCTGGTTTGTGCTTCATTCATAATCTAGTGGTTTCAATTACCGCAGACAAGATACATATTTCTTTTGAGCTAGGTTGTCGAATTTCCAAAATTCCATTCAGGATAGGTTTAGATCAGAAGTTAATCCAATTGTCTGTACTATGATTCTTTAGATTTTCAGATTTCCTTGATTTTTTACTCAGTCACAATCATATATTCGGTCAAATAATCATAGCCCATCATTTAATCAAACTAAATCACAGTGCAGACATTTTTCCAAGCAAGCACATCACGCAACTATCTTTACTGTGATTATTTTGATTTTGGGATTCTTTTGATTTTTAACTCAATCACAATCAAATATTCAGTCAAATAATCATAGCCCATCATTTAATCAAACTAAATCACAGTGCTGACAATTTTCCAAGCAAGCACATCACGCAACTATCTTTACTGTGATTATTTTGATTTTGGGATTTCCTTGATTTTTAACTCAATCACAATCAAATATTCAGTCAAATAATCATAGCCCATCATTTAATCAAACTAAATCACAGTGCTGACAATTTTCCAAGCAAGCACATCACGCAACTATCTTTACTGTGATTATTTTGATTTTGGGATTTCCTTGATTTTTAACTCAATCACAATCAAATATTCAGTCAAATAATCATAGCCCATCATTTAATCAAACTAAATCACAGTGCAGACAATTTTCCAAGCAAGCACATCACGCAACTATCTTTACTGTGATTATTTTGATTTTGGGATTATTTTGATTTTCCTTAATCATAGCCCATCATTTAATCACACCAATCACAGTGCAGACAATTTTCCAAGCAAGCACATCACGCAACTATCTTTACTGTGATTATTTTGATTTTGGGATTCTTTTGATTTTCAACTAAAATTCAATCAATGTTCCATCAACCAATCATAGCCAATCATTTAATCACACCAATCACAGTGCAGACAATTTTCCAAGCAAGCACATCACGCAACTATCTTTACTGTGATTATTTTGATTTTGGGATTCTTTTGATTTTTAACTCAATCACAATCAAATATTCAGTCAAATAATCATAGCCCATCATTTAATCAAACTAAATCACAGTGCTGACAATTTTCCAAGCAAGCACATCACGCAACTATCTTTACTGTGATTATTTTGATTTTGGGATTTCCTTGATTTTTAACTCAATCACAATCAAATATTCAGTCAAATAATCATAGCCCATCATTTAATCAAACTAAATCACAGTGCAGACAATTTTCCAAGCAAGCACATCACGCAACTATCTTTACTGTGATTCTTTTGATTTTGGGATTTCCTTGATTTTTAACTCAATCACAATCAAATATTCAGTCAAATAATCATAGCCCATCATTTAATCAAACTAAATCACAGTGCTGACAATTTTCCAAGCAAGCACATCACGCAACTATCTTTACTGTGATTATTTTGATTTTGGGATTCTTTTGATTTTCAACTAAAATTCAATCAATGTTCCATCAACCAATCATAGCCAATCATTTAATCACACCAATCACAGTGCAGACAATTTTCCAAGCAAGCACATCACGCAACTATCTTTACTGTGATTATTTTGATTTTGGGATTCTTTTGATTTTCAACTAAAATTCAATCAATGTTCCATCAACCAATCATAGCCAATCATTTAATCACACCAATCACAGTGCAGACAATCACAACGCTGTTAACTCCCCAGAAAATGCTTTTTGGAGGATAGACTTTTTGAGTTCTTCGAGTGAGGTGAGTTTTTTGGTGTACAAATTTTCTGCTTTGATACTATATCTTTTTAATTCGTCTAATCTCTTAACTATTTTTATTTGTTCCTCTTTATCAATAGGTAAATTAACTTTTAATTTCATCCATTTTGACTTATTTATTATTGGTAAGGTCGCTTGAGCTCTTGTTCCTTCATTTAAAACTTGTTTTTGAACAAAAGGAGATATCAAAGCATAGTATAACAGCTTAGGAGCATAGTTTTCATTTGGTGTTAGCGCATTAATTTGCTGATTTGAGCTAATTGGTTGTTCTGAAAACCCAGTTTTCCCAATTGTAGCACCAATGCAAACCATCAATATTGAATTTTTCTTGAATAATCTGCTTCTTTCCAGCCCAAATTTACTTAACATACTATCCCCAGTAACTATTGATCCATCTGGTTTGAAATGGGGAGGTTTTGCAAAAGGTATATAATCCCCAAAATTTGATTTATCTTTAGTTGGTGGAGTATTGCCTGTTTGTACTTCGCCTATCTGACTTAGTTCTTTATTAACCCAACCATCACCCTTCTGACTAAATATCTCATTCAATTTACTTTGAAATAATTCATTCGCATTAACAATATTCTTTTCAATATTTGCTTTTGCTTTGTCTATGGCTTCAAAAGCTTGATCTAGAATTTCAACGATTTGTTTTTGTAGTTTGATTGAAATTACTGGGATTAATGTGTCTTTAATTTTGGTTTGAGAAATATTTGGTTGTGCGTTCCCTACTGCTTGAGCTATCAATTCCTGTTTGAAGTTTAGAAAGAAATAATATAGAAATTCAGGGACAAATTTATTGTTTGGGTAAATGCCGCATACAGCTTGATTTGTAGCCGCCTCAAAATTCAGAATACCAACTTGTCCAGCGGTAGCGCCATACATTGCTATAACAACTGTCCTTTCTGGAAATAATTTAGCGGATGAATTGTCTAAACCAATTTGAGAAATTTTAATCTCACTATTTAATATATTTCGATTATTTACTTCACCACTTCTAATCCAAGGAATATTTCCATTTTCGTAAAATTCCTTTTTACTTTTTAAAGGTGTACCACCTGAACTTGTTTTGCAAACTTGCCCAAGTTTCTTAAATTCCCAATCCTCTCTCATATCACTTCTTTTATTAACTCTACAACACTTACTGAGTTTGCTTCCATTTTAGAGAAAGCGAACCACTTTTTACCCAAATCTTTTAGCGAAGCTCCGATATGGTACACTTCTTTTTGGTCTATAATGATAAATCGGTCATGGGCTTTCGTGAAAATGACACCTTTAAAACTAGGATATTGTTTATTGGCTTTTTCGATGTCGAGTTTTAGCTTTTTTGAAATAGTTTTGCATAATATACTTACTGCAACGTTTTTTTGTTTGGCTGTCAATTGTGTAATCACGCTATCATCTACATAATTATCGATTACCACAATGCTTTTTTTCGCTTTTTGAATGAGCTTATTGACGAAATCATAAGCATCGTAGGTTTGACCATCAAAGAAAATACCTTGCTTTTTTTCAACTTCAGGCCCTTGTAATGCTTTAAAAACCTGTTGGAATTTTTCGTCTGTTTCTAGTTTGTGCTTTGTGAAATCAGATGAAAGTTGTAATAGTTGCTGGTGATTGCCAATTGTTTTTCGCATTTGAACAAAAGCATTCATAATGGCAATACTCACCTTTACAGCAGTTTCACTTCTTAATACAGCTGAAAGCATGGAAACTCCTTGTTCTGTGAAGACATAAGGCAAGTACTTTATGTTTTTTCCTCTTTGAGAATCGTTCAAGGTCGCAATTTGCGACCTTGAACTTGATATCGCAATTTGCGACTGCAAGATTTCAATTTCTTCTTCATTTAATTGAAACCTAAAATCTTTAGGAAAACGATCAATGTTTCTTTTAACTTGTTCGTTTAACCTTTTAACCTCAACTCCGTACATTTCTGCTAAATCTGCATCAACCATTACTTGTTCATTACGAAAAGTAAAAATTTTGTTTTCAATTAAAACTGGAGTTATTTCGTTTTTCTCGCTCATATTAATTCATCTTAAAGTATGAATTAAAGATAATTCGTTCAAGGTCACAATTTGTGACCTTGAACTTGAAGTAACAATTTGTGACGTCAAGTCTGAACTGGTCGCAATTTGCGACTGGTTCAAACATCCATCAATATAGAAAATGTTGTTTGTAGTCGCAATTTGCGACCGCAAAATATAACTGGTCACAAATTGTGACTGGTTGTGATTTATTTCAATAGTTAAAGAAAACATCATATCAATCCTTTTAAAGATTCCAAAATCTCACTCGTTTCTTCATCCAAATTCACCATTTCTTCCAAAATTACTTCAGGTTTTCTCAATGGAGCTTCTTCAGGAGTGTTTGGATTCTTTGGAGACAAATCATAAGTCTCTTCATCAATATCTGACATCTTGAAAACCCACGATTGTTCTGAATTTTTTTGCTTTTTATAAGTCGCTAAAAACTCTTCCATATCCTTGTCGTTTAAAGGATTGGTTTTTCCCATGTTTCTTCCTGGATCTAGTTGGTAGTACCAAATCTTTTTGGTGGGTTCTCCTTTTTGGAAAAACAAAACTACGGTTTTCACACCTGCTCCAGTGAAAGTACCTGCTGGCATATCGAGAATGGTATGTAGGTTACAACTCTCTAACAAATGCTTACGCAAGGCAATAGAAGAATTGTCTGTATTGCTTAAAAAGGTGTTTTTAATAACAATAGCGGCACGACCACCAGTTTTCAAACTTTTAATGAAATGTTGTAAGAAAAGTGAAGCAGTTTCTCCCGTTTTAATATCAAAATTCTGCTGTACCTCTGGTCTTTCTTTCCCTCCAAATGGCGGATTGGCCAAAATAACATGGTAACGGTCTTTCTCTTGTATATCACGAATGTTTTCACCTAAAGTATTGGTGTGGATAAGGTTCGGCGCTTCAATTCCATGGAGAATCATGTTCATTGTACCAATCACATACGCCAAATTCTTTTTCTCTTTTCCGTAGAAAGTATCTTCTTGTAAAGTTTTAAGATTGGCAGTTGTTTTATCCATGCGTTCATACATGTGATCAAAGGCTTCTACCAAGAAACCACATGAACCCGCTGCACCATCATAAACCGTTTCACCTATTTGTGGGTCAACAACATTGATCATAGCACGAATCAAAGGCCTTGGAGTGTAATATTGTCCACCATTTCGACCAGCGTTCCCCATGTTCTTGATCTTTGTTTCATACAAGTGACTCAACTCATGCTTGTCTGTTGAAGAACGGAATGGAAGTTCGTCGGCATATTCTAAAATCTCTCTTAGAATATATCCACTTTGAATTTTATTTTTGATTTCAGAGAATATTTCTCCAATCTTATAATCTATTGTTTTTGGATTCTCGGCAGTAACTTTAAATTTAGCGAGGTAGGGAAAGAGTTTTGTGTCTACAAACTGAACTAAATCGGGTCCAGTCATTGCTGCGTTGATGTCCACTTCATATTCATCTGTGGTTCCATCTTTTAAACGTTTAGGCATTGCCCAATTTCCCCAACGGTACTCTTCATCTATAATATAGGTATAGTCTTTTCCAGATAGTTCTGCTTCGTCTGCTTTGTCTCTTTCTAATTCGTCTAGGTAGCGCAAGAACATTACCCATGAGGTTTGTCCTATGTAATCTAATTCACTGTCTGAACCTGCGTCTTTGTAGAGTAGGTCGTCTATGTTTTTAAATGTTTGCTCGAAGTTCATTGTTTGGGTGTTTTATGGTGGTGAAGATAGGGATTTTTTGGATGTGGTGGGGGTGCTACGGACTAAATCACTTATTACAGACAAAATAATAACCAGTTATAGAAGTCAAGTAATAACTCCCCATTTCGCTATTAAACAGACTTGTTAAGTTTATATTTAATAATCCGTTTTCTAGTATCTTCAACGCAGTATTCCATATTTGTATTTATCCTTTCTTATAACCTCTCCTGTCTCGAGATTATAAACCATTGTTTTTCCATGCCTAAGTCCATTTTTCACATTTCTAATTTCCTTAACATTATTGTCTGCATCTATAAGTTCAAATTTCCCCGAATATGGACTCTTACTTTTGATTTCAATATATTTTTCAATTGATGGTTTATTCGAAATGAATTCAGTTTCAATTTGAACACCTTGTTCATTATAGTAATTAATCCAAGTACCCTCTTTATCTTCTTTATAATATTTTCCGAATTTAACTAACTGGTTATCCTTATCGAACCTTTCATAAACCCCATCCTTGAATCCTTCACCATCTATCCAAGGATCAGCCAGTAATGTCTTTAACCCGGATTATTCATCGCATTACTTGTTTTAAACAGTTAATGGATTGTTTAACAGGTGTTTACTGTGTTTTTAAAGAATAAAAATGTACCCCAAATTTGGGTATCAATTATTTAATGCTTGGATTCTTTTGATTTTATATTTCAATTGTAATTTACTGATATAGAATACTATTATCATCAAATCACGAATCTCATCTAAAATCAAAAATAATCTCATGAATAATACGGGTTAAGAATGTTCCCTTAAATTCTTCGTAACCGAAATTTTCAGATTTTTTTAAGAATGTATATTCTTGAGTAAAATAAGATGCACCAAAATGTAATGTTTTTTGATATTTCATTTCAGCAGTTGTTTCACTAACAACCTTGTTGAAAATGCCATTCGACCAGTAGCTTTAGGACGAAAGAATTACCTTTTTGCAGGTTCTCACAATGGAGCAAAACGTTCCGCAATGTTTTATAGCTTTTTCGCTTGTTGTAAGCTAAACGAAATCAATCCTCAAAAATGGTTGCAATATGTTCTTGAAAATATAGCTGACTATAAAGTGAATAAACTTCATGAGTTGTTGCCAAATAATATTGATCCTGAAAAGTTAGACAACTTCAAGAAGTTTTGGGAGGTGTAGTTGCTCGGGTGGGATACTAATCAACCAAATTAAATTCGAAATGCACGCTCATAATCAAAGCGTAACACACCAAAATAATCTTTCAAAAATAATGTATTAAACCGATTTCCCCACACGTTCGGCAAGCTCAGTAGGGCTAAGGAAATCCGGATCCGTCAACATGGTATTATTCATTCTTGTCTGTTTTTTTTATTTGTATTCATGAGTACTTCGTAGTTCAGCGTTGGCCAACTTAGCGAAGCGATCTCACAACCGTAGGGCGTAATCGGCACGCCGAATACTTAGTTATTGTGTGCAGTTATTCTTCTTCATTTTCTTCTTCGACTTTGTATTTTTCGACTGCATTTTTAAACATTGAATCGCACTCATCTTTAAAGACGTTTTTATTTTCTACTAATTCCGAAAACTTTTCGTGAATGCTTTTATAAACAATTTGATGGGCTTTATGTCCAATATTCTCTTCTAAATATTCATCCATTTCAAACTCTTCAGATACTGCCTTGTTTAAAAGAAACATTAAATCTTCTTTAGATATTTTGTCAATCTCTGCCCATTGACTTGAAGGTGTCAAATAATGACCTTTATTATTTTCAATTTTTAAGTATTTCATAAGTTTCGTTTCTTCTTCTTTCGTATTCGTCTTGTCCAGCTTCCAAACAATTTAGTAAAATTTCAAAATTGTCTATAGCTTCTTTTCCGTTAATTGATTTAAGCTGTTTGTCAGATGGAAAACCTGAAAATGTCTTATATACAATTTCTCCATTTTCAAATTCTCTTTTAGTGCAAGCGACAAAGTGAGGCTTTATAGAAGCTCCTACTGTACTATTGTGAGTTACAATAATTACAGGAATTGTTTTAGAAATATCTCTTAAAAGTGCATTTACTTCGTTTTTTAAAAAGATGTTATCAAATGATGATTCTGGTTCATCTATTAAAAGCATATTATGTTTTAGGGCGTCATTGATTTCGTGTAAAAGATTAAATTCTGACCTTTCTCCACCAGAAACTGGAAATCCAATTTTATTGAGTGTTTTATATTCTATGTCAACGAAATATTTATAAAGTTCGGTATCTTCTATTTCTGCTTTTTTCAGAGCTAATAAGTATGAAAATGGTTTTTGATATTTTGAATAAGCATTGACTAATGAAGTTTGTCTAATACAAACTTTTTTCAAATGCGAAGCATTTGAAAATCTTTTTGTTGAAGCAACAATTTTAAACCCTCTTATCTCTTTTCTGTCAATTTCTCTTTCAATTTTGAGATTGTTAACTATATCTACAAACGTTTTAACTTTCTCATTTTCGATTAAAATTCTGTAAAAATCGGCATCAGAAGGAACTGATGATGAAGTTCTAAATCGAAGTTCGTCTTTTACTTTTGAAATCAGATTATTTACCCATTCTTTCTTTAAGTTAGCTTCTTGAATTTGAAGGAACTCTTTCATCAAGTCAATTTCTAAAGCTTCCAGAGTTTCAAATTCAATATGCTTATTAATTATAGGCTTGTATTCAGTATTTTCTTTTAAGGTTTTAGTAGCATCTATGAGCTTTTTAAGACCTACTATATCTTTTGTACCAAAGTGGTTTTCGCTGAAAAGTTTCGTATTTGAATAAGCATCTGCTTTTTCATTGTCTGATGCAAACTTTAATAACGAATTTAAATAAGCTTCAATGTCATTTTCATTCTGTTTTAGGTCAATATTTTTTACAGAGTCAACAACTTTTTTATATTCTTTCAGATAATCTTCTGAAACTGTGCTATGTCTTCTTGATAATAGTTCGTCAAACTTTTGAGCATCATTCTGCAATAGAGAAAATTGCTTTATATATTTAATATTTTCGTGAGTATTGTAGATTTTGTTTAGCGTTACAGTTTTACCAGTTGAGCGTTCTCCTAATATTACATTTAGACCTGTTGAAAGCATTAAACCTTCTGCTGTAGCCTGAAAAAACTCATTGCCTTCTTCTTTTGTTAAGAAAACTTTTTGCTTGTCGGTTAAGCACGATTTAATTCCAGATAAGGTGATTTCTTCAAGGTCAATCCAAGTTTGTTGAGTTGAAAAATTTTCCATTTCAGCAAAATACCTTGAATCACTAAATATTACTGGCACTAAACTTTCGGTATCTTTGATGCAGCTTTTAAATTTTTTATAACTCGATACTTCTCCAGCAGTAATTAAAGTGTCAATTTGGTCAATTACCTCTGACTTTATTATTGGTCTTTTGTGATAATGAGGAATTAGTAAATACTTGTCAAGAGTTGGGAAAATTTCTTTGAATTGCTCCAAACTAATATCGTCATCTTTAGTATTTATTAATTTGCTTACTCGCTCACACTTTTTTGAAAAATCATTTATTTCTGCAATATCTGTATTGTCAGCAATTAGAAGCAAGTGTCCTCTTTCAAGGTCAATTTCTATGCCTGGGAAAACCACAATTCCCAATGCTTCCTTTATAATGTTGTACTGGTTGAAGTCAAATTTATTGTGGTTTGTTATTGCGATACAATCAATTTCAAGTTTATCAACATACTCCTTTAACTTTGAAAGGTCAAATTCAAAATCATAGTCACTGACAGTCGAAATTGTATGAATATGTAAATCAATTTTCTTCATCGATTGGGTCTCGTTTTAATTACCGCCAACAGGTGGCTATACGCAATTGTGCATATCCCACCTATATTTCTACCCAAATCTAACAAAAATCCTCACCAATCCCACCTCCAAAACATCACAAACTCAACTAAATTATTTCAACCCCTTACCTTTCTAAGTTTATAAAAGCCATAAATCATGAAAACTACACAAAACAAAACAGCTCCTAATTTTTGAAAATTAAGTTGGCTAATTATTTTTTCTCGATCAACTAAACTTTTTTCATTGAAAACGATATCGT
>NZ_QFRJ01000009.1 GCF_003143775.1 Brumimicrobium oceani
TCAATCCAAGTTAAACTTGTACATGCTATTCGTGTGTCAGTTCCAGTAACGGCATTATTAACCGTTAAGTCTAAAGTTACAATAGAATCACAACCTGCTGCATTTGTTAAAGTATGCATTGCGGAATTGTTTGATGCAGTGTATGTATTTCCATCAATCCAAGTGTAAGAATCACATGCTACTTGAACATCTGTTCCAGTATTTGAATAGTTGAGTGTTAAATCTAAAGTCACAACACTATCACATCCAGCCACATTTGTTAAAGTATGCGTTGCTACATTGTTTGAAGCTAAATAAGTTACTCCATCAATCCATGTGTAACTGTCACATGCTACTTGCGTATCTGTTCCAGTTGTAGAATTATTGATTGTTAAATCTAAAGTCACAACACTATCACATCCAGCCGCATTCGTTAAAGTATGCGTTGCTACATTGTTTGAAGCTAAATAAGTTACTCCATCAATCCATGTGTAAGAATCACATGCTGTAATTACGTCTGTTCCTGTGTTTGAATTGTTGATTGTTAAATCTAAAGTCACAACACTATCACACCCAGCCGCATTTGATAAAGTATGCGTTGCTACATTATTTGACGCAGTATAAGTCACTCCATCAATCCATGTGTAAGAATCACATGCTACTTGAACATCTGTTCCAGTGTTTGAATTGTTGATTGTTAAATCTAAAGTCACAACACTATCACATCCAGCCGCATTTGATAAAGTATGTGTTGCTACATTGTTTGAAGCTAAATAAGTTACTCCATCAATCCATGTGTAAGAATCACATGCTGTAATTACGTCTGTTCCTGTGTTTGAATTGTTGATTGTTAAATCTAAAGTCACAACACTATCACACCCAGCCGTATTTGTTAAAGTATGCGTTGCTACATTATTTGACGCAATATAAGTCACTCCATCAATCCAAGTGTAAGAATCACATGCTACTTGAACATCTGTTCCAGTGTTTGAATTGTTGATTGTTAAATCTAAAGTCACAACACTATCACATCCAGCCGCATTTGATAAAGTATGTGTTGCTACATTATTTGAAGCTAAATAAGTTACTCCATCAATCCATGTGTAAGAATCACATGCAACTTGTGTATCTGTTCCAGTTGTAGAATTATTGATTGTTAAATCTAAAGTCACAACACTATCACAACCTGCTACATTTGTTAAAGTATGCATTGCTACATTGTTTGACGCAGTATAAGTTACTCCATCAATCCAAGTGTAAGAATCACATGCTACTTGAACATCAGTTCCAGTGTTTGAATTGTTGATTGTTAAATCTAAAGTCACAACACTATCACATCCAGCAACATTTGTTAAAGTATGCATTGCAGAATTGTTGGAAGAAGTGTATGTATTTCCATCAATCCATGTGTAAGAATTACATGCAACTTGAACATCTGTTCCTGCTGTCGCGACACATAATGTTGAAAAACTAAAAGGTCCAACCCAAGCACTTTCATCACCAAGACCACAGTCGGCCTGTACGAAAAAGTCATAAGCCGTATTTATGCTCAAACCAGTTAAAGCATAAGGATTACTTGTTGTTGAAACAGAAGTACCACTTCCTTGCGTAAATCCGTCAACACCGTATTCAACATTCCAAGTTGTAGCGGTACCATTCTCTGTCCAAGCTAAATCTGCAGAGGTACCTGTAATGCTTGATGTTATTAATGCAGAAGGATCTGCACAAGTAATGGCTGTTTTAATTTCAAAGTTATTAATGTATATATAATAATCTTCTGAATCAGACGTAGAGCCATCGCTTGCCCAAATACCAAACAAAGTATTCGTACCCGTATAAGCACTTAAATCAATAGAAATGTCATTGGCAGCCAATAACAATGGATTAGCGTTATTCCAAGTATGGATAACTGACCATGTTGTTCCATCATCAGTAGAAACAACAACCTGCAACTTATCATCTGAACCCATTCCACTAAAAGCAGTAGATGAACTCCAATCTGTTGCATTTGTATTCAGCACTAACTCATAACCACCAGCTGACAAATCAAAGGCTGGAGTTAATAACCAATCCTCACGACTATTAGAATATAGATTAATACGGGCGCTACTGCCAGATTGACCCCAATATCCAGTACCTAGCGACGAAGGTCCTGTTGCTGGACTACCTGCACCTGCCTCTTCCCAACAAGAAGGTAAGAAAGAACTGAAATCTGTTGAATAATCAGGTATTTCAGCTGCACATGGTGTTGTAAAGTTAAAAGGTCCTACCCATGGGCTTAAATCTCCACCACCACAATTTGCTTGCACATAAAAGTCGTAAGGGGTAGTTGCTGTTAGTCCTGATAAAGCATAAGGATTACTAGAAGCCGCAACAGTAGTTCCACTACCTTGAGTAAACCCAGACACACCGTATTCAACATTCCAAGCTGTAGCTGTACCGTTTTCTGTCCAAGCTAAATTTGCTGATGTAGCTGTTAGATTTGTTGCTGTTAAGGCACTAGGCGGAAGACAAGATGGTGATTCGTAAATAGAAATATCATCTAAAGAGATATACCAAGGTGAACCGTTAATTTCTCCTTTGATTCCAATGTAATAAACACCAGAGCTTGCTGGCGTAAAAATACCGTTAACCAGTTGGTAGGTTCCGTTTGTAAGCCCTGTAGATGGAACAATTGAGTTGGTCATTGATGCAGCATCATTTGCACTACCATAACTGATGGAGATACTTGCATTACTGGTGGTACTTCCATCTTGACGTGCATATACATCAGCTGTATAAGATGTTCCACCCACAAGATTTATAGGGATGAACATCCAGTCTGTATTACCATATCTTAATGTTGTATTCCAATTTCCACTATATGGCGACCTGTTATAAGTTGTATTTGTTTCATTGGCTGTCCAACTACCTGATCCTGATACCGACTCTTGGGATAAGCAACCATCAATGTCGGCATCGTGGGCGTATCCGTTTTCAAAACCTTCAAAATAAGGAAGGTTAAATGCCACACATGGTGTTGAAAAACTAAATGGACCAGCCCAAGAGCTTAAACCGCTTCCACCACAATCTGCTTGAACGTAAAAGTCATAAGCTGTATTTGCTGTTAAACCACTTAGAGAAAGAGGATTACTAGAAGCCGCAAAAGTAGTTCCAGCTCCTTGCGTAAATCCAGTAGCACCGTATTCAACATTCCAAGCTGTAGCTGTACCGTTTTCTGTCCAAGCTAAATCAGCGGATGTAGCTGTTATGTTTGTTGCTGTTAAGGCACTAGGTGCTATACATGAAGGTGCTTCAAATACTGAAATATCATCAAGAGCAATATCTCCTGCATAACCAGCACCCCTAACTCCCTTAAAACGAACCTTAACTGTCCCTGAATAGGCGCTTAGGACAATATTTTCAGAAATCCAAGCTTCATTTCCTCCGATTTGTTGCTGTCCAGACAAATTAAATTCAGTTGTCCATGTGGCTCCATTATCCGAAGAAACTTGAACACTAAGACTTCCCATATTACTACCATACATGTGATAATAAAAACCCAGAACTGGCACTGTTAAACTTGTCAAATCAATACTAGGAGTGTATAAAAATGCCTCATCTAAAGTAATTCCATTTGAAGCTTCTGTATAAAAGAATTTACTACCACTGTTTGGAGAATCAGGCCCTGTACCTGCTGAAGAAGTTGACCCACCAATATTCCATGCAAAAGCTGTAGAAGTATAACTAGGATTTGAACTCCAACAATCTTCAATTTCTGAACTTGTGGTTGTCGTTGCAGTCTCTACATCGTATGTCCATGGTGCAGAAACAGCTGTACAAAGTGTTGTAAAGTTAAAAGGTCCTATCCATGGGCTTAAATCTCCACCACCACAATTTGCTTGAACGTAAAAGTCATAAGCTGTATTTGCTGTTAAACCACTTAGAGGAAGAGGATTACTAGAAGCCGCAACTGTTGTCCCACTACCTTGTGTAAATCCAGTAGCACCGTATTCAACATTCCAAGCTGTAGCAGTACCGTTTTCTGTCCAAGCTAAATCAGCGGATGTGGCTGTCATGTTTGTTGCTGTTAAGGCACTAGGCGGAAGACAAGATGGTGATTCGTAAATAGAAATATCATCTAAAGAGATATACCAAGGTGAACCGTTAATTTCTCCTTTGATTCCAATGTAATAAACACCAGAGCTTGCTGGCGTAAAAATACCGTTAACCAGTTGGTAGGTTCCGTTTGTAAGCCCTGTAGATGGAGCAATTGAGTTGGTCATTGATGCAGCATTATTTGCACTACCATAACTGATGGAGATACTTGCATTACTAGTAGTACTTCCATCTTGACGTGCATATACATCAGCTGTATAAGATGTTCCACCCACAAGATTTACTTGGATGAACATCCAGTCTGTATTACCATATATTAATGTTGTATTCCAATTTCCACTATATGGCGATCTGTTATAAGCTGTATTTGTTTCATTGGCTGTCCAATTACCTGATCCTGATACCGACTCTTGGGATAAGCAACCATCGATGTCGGCATTGTGGGCATATCCGTTTTCAAAACCTTCAAAATAAGGAAGGTTAAATGCCACACATGGTGTTGAAAAACTAAATGGGCCAGCCCAGGCACTTAAATCCCCACCACCACAATCTGCTTGAACGTAAAAGTCATAAGTTGTATTTGCTGTTAAACTTGATAAATTGTGAGGATTATTAGAAGCCGCAACAGTAGTTCCAGCTCCTTGTGTAAATCCAGTAGCACCGTATTCAATATTCCAAGCTGTAGCAGTACCGTTTTCTGTCCAAGCTAAATCAGCGGATGTAGCCACTAGGTTTGTAACAGATAATGAGCTTGGATCTGGGCAAGCTTGAGATATTCCTATAAATTGAATATTTGGAATTGCTGTTCTCAATAAACCACTAGGCAAAACACCAGAAGGATCTGGGTTGTTGCTATCGCTCCTATAGGTCAAAGCTCGGTTCGAAGAGACTGATGAACAGAGAAACTCATCACTATTACCATCATAACCTGATCCATTTTCATCGACTGCAACAATTAGATTATCAGTTCCATTATAAACAAATGGTGTTGTGAATGTAATTGTTACCTGATCAGCGACAACACTTATCACTCCGTCAAACTTTGAGTTAAACCTGAAACCCAATCTGATGAACTAGTAAAAGAAGACTTGGTTGTATGTCCTAAATAGACCACCCAGTCATTTGAATTTGAAATAATTGTCCCAGCATCTGTATAGAAAGTGATTCCTGTGATTGAACCATTGGCGTTAATTTCTGATGCCAAGTAAATAGATTGTGAATATGAATATCCGTAATATGGCTCTATTGGTAGGGCTTGACCTGTTAGTGTACCTGTCCCAACATTAACTTGCGCATTTGCATTTAATGCAAACAAGCTAGTCATACAGAAAATTAATAATTGTAAAAAGTTTTTCATAAATATGGGTTTATAGGTTAATAATGAATTAGTAAGAAAGTGATTGGGAAAACTTTTCTCCAGCCCCTTTTTATCGGTGCTTATTTGAGAGAATGAGTTGGTAAAAGCATGCTTCATAAGGTGTTAGTTTTAGATTTACAGTATCACAATGTAAAAACAAAAAAATTGTTAAACAAGTGTTAATGCTTTTTTTACTAAAACTACACCCTTGCAAAACAAGCACTTACAAAACAAAAAACAAGTCATACCGCACTACCTAGGACCTTAAAAGCATATTTTTGACAAAAAAGAATTCATAGAAATACCTTAAGGTTAAAATTAAACCCATCTTGTACATATCGCATCTTTACTAAAAACCTACAATAGAGTTAATAAGCTCTTTAAATAATGAAAATTCAACACTAAGGCCCGACTAGACAAGCACTCTAAAGATAAAACTTGAGGAATACAATAAGGTTTAACGTGTAGGTATGGTTACATTTTAAATGCTTAATAAAAATCTTACCAGTGGGGTTTATGTTTTGTGTAAAGAAAGAACAATATACGGCTAGCGCTATTATCTTGAAATTATGGCGGCTTGATTCACAGAAGTAAGATAATAATACCATGAGTAAAAAGTTGTTGCTAAAACAAAAAAGAGTGTACCAAAGCACACTCTTTTTAATACAAAACAAAATATCTAGCAACCTATAAAGACTTCGTTCTTCCTCCGTCTACAGGAACATTTATCCCATTAATATAGCTTGCTGCAGGGCTTGCTAAAAAAGTTACTGCATTCGCAATTTCTTCGGGTTGTGCTATTCTTTTCATAGGTGACTGTGCCGCCATGTTACTCAGAATTTCTTCATAATTTAATCCAGAAGATTGATCTGCTTTATTTTCTGCAATTGACTGAAGTCTAACCGTATTCGTTGCACCTGGCAATACGTTATTTACTGTAATATTATACTGTCCCAGTTCGTTAGCCATGGTTTTACTCCAATTCGCAACAGCACCTCTAATGGTATTAGATACTCCAAGACCATCTAAAGGTTGCTTAACGCTAGTTGAAATTATATTAATAACACGTCCATAACCTTCATCTTTCATACCTGGATAAAGCGCTTGTACCAAAACGTGGTTGCAAACAAGGTGATTTGTGAAAGCAGCAGTAAATTCATCTACCTTGGCTTTTCTGATTGGTCCTCCTTTTGGTCCACCCGTATTATTTAGTAATATATGTGCTTTATTTTTAGTTGCCCAAGCTTTAATTTTTCGTTCTAAATCCAATGGATTAGAAAAATCTGCAACGATGTAGTCATTTTTATCATTAGGAGATAATTCAGCTAGAACCGCTTTTAATTTAGCTTCATTTCTTGCCACTAAAGTAATAGAGGCCCCTTGTTTAGACAATGCCAAAGCTGATTCTTTACCTATACCTTGAGTACTTCCGCACACCACTGCATGCTTTCCTGTTAAATCAATGTTCATAATATTTTATTCTACAGTTACAGATTTTGCTAAATTTCTTGGCTGATCCACATTAGCACCTCTCATTACCGCTACATAATAAGAAATTAATTGCAATGGAATTGTAGCCAATAAAGGAGCTAAATTCTCATCTGTATCTGGTATTTCTATGTAATGATCAGCAATAGCTTTCACTTGTGTATCACCTTCTGTAATAACAGCTATAATTTTTCCTTTGCGGGCTTTAACTTCTTGGATATTACTAACTACTTTTTCATAAGAAGGACCTTTTGTTGCAATCACAAAAACAGGCATTTCTTCATCAATTAAAGCAATAGGTCCATGTTTCATTTCAGCAGCTGGATATCCCTCTGCATGAATGTATGAAATTTCTTTCAACTTAAGCGCTCCTTCTAAAGCAACTGGGAAAGAATTTCCTCTTCCTAAGTATAAGGCATTTCTTGCATCTTTGTAAACTGCTGAAATCTCCTCGTGCTTTTCACTCTGCTCCAGAATTTTTGCCACCTTATCAGGAATCAACTCTAATTCAGTAATTATTCTTCTGAATTTAGTATCATCCAAATTTCCTTTCTTACGTGCAATAGACAGTGCCATCAAAGTAAGAACCGTTACCTGGGCTGTAAATGCTTTTGTAGAAGCCACTCCAATCTCAGGACCCGCATGCGTGTAAGAACCTGCATGTGTAATTCGAGAAATTGATGAACCAACAACATTACAAATACCAAGAATGGTTGCACCTTTTGACTTTGCTAAATTTAGCGCTGCAAGTGTATCTGCTGTTTCTCCAGATTGAGAAATCGCAATTACAATATCATCTTCATCGATAATAGGGTTTCTATATCTAAACTCTGAAGCATATTCAACTTCGACAGGAATTCGGGCAAGGTCTTCAAACAAATACTCTCCGACTAATGCTGCATGCCATGAAGTACCACATGCCACCATTATAATTCTTTTAGCTTTGGCCAATTTAGATTCGTAATCTTTGATTCCGCCCAGTTTTACCCAGCCTTCATCTACGTTTAGTCGACCTCTAAAACAATCTTTAATTGATCGTGGTTGTTCATGAATTTCTTTTAGCATGAAATGCTCATATCCTCCTTTTTCGATAGCCTCTAATTTTAACTCTAGACGCTGGATATAAGGAACTTTCTCTTTATCTTGAATGCTGAATATTCTTAATCCGTCGTTTCTATCAACAACAGCAATTTCTTCATCTTCCATATACACCACTTCATTTGTATATTCAATGATAGGTGTTGCATCAGACGCCAAATAAAACGCTCCATCTTTTCCAATTCCAACTACAAGCGGACTTGATTTACGGGCTGCTACTAGTTGATTCGGATTATCTTTACTCAAAACTACGATAGCGTATGCTCCAATAACACTATTAAGCGCTATTCGCACAGCCTCGGCGGTTTTAACCTGTTCATTTTTCTTAATATCGTCAATTAAATGAATCAGTACTTCTGTGTCGGTTTCACTTTTAAAAACATAACCTCTTGACATTAGCTCTTCTCTCAAAGAGTCGTAATTTTCAATAATTCCGTTATGAATTAGCGCCATTTCTCCATCAGAAGAAACATGAGGGTGGGCATTTATATTGTTTGGTAAACCATGAGTTGCCCAACGCGTATGTCCTATACCGACAGTACCTGTTGAGTCATGTTGTGCTGCAAACTCTTCTAACTCAGAAACCTTTCCTGAACGCTTGTAATTATTTAAACTTGAGTCATCATTTAAGACCGCTATTCCTGCGCTATCATACCCTCTGTACTCTAGTCTTTTAAGACCTTTTAATATAATTGGAAAAGCTTGTTCTTTCCCAATGTATGCTACGATTCCACACATAGTTAAATTTTATTAAGTTAATTATTATCAAAGCATTGTGTAAACAACACTTAATTTAGGCTTCTTTTTGTTTTGGGTGTTGGGACCATTAAAAATAATGCGCTCAACGGTTGTATTAAAGTTTTTAGGCGAAACAAATAACCCTGTGTTTGGGTATATGCCCTGAACCACGTTTTGTATATATTTCCTTAAATCAATAACATAAGATTTTTTTGTACTACTATATAACACACTTGCTGTTCCAGAATAGATAGAGGTTTTATTACCATCACCAGAGACATCTGTAGTTACAAATACTTCAGAACTAGGATAGAAATTACTTCCTTTGTAATAATCCACAGGCAATTCTAAAGTTGCTTGATGAATGATAATATCTTTTGGAAGTGAATCTAAACCACTCATCTCAATTTTCGCTCTTGAAGAAAATGATTGTGCATAAAACTCTTCTTGTCCGAATGAAGGGTCATTAATCACTTGCTCTACTCTTGTTCCTGCATAGTCGGTCTCCACATGATTATAGTCTACAGCAGAACCATTGACAATAAAATCATAGCTACCTTTTTCCCCATTACTGGCATAATACACAGTCAGTTTGGAAGCGGCTCTAGTTGTTGCAAGGTAAAGAACTGTTCCTTCGCCGGCAGACTGAAATCCGTTATTCACCTTAAAATGGAGTCCTTTAAAGTTTTGCAAAAAATCATCATCATTGGTAGCGTTTTGGGCAAGAGTCAAAAGATTTCTCCCGAAAATCGTATCTAATGGAATTCTCAGCTGTGGAGTAAGTGTATCAGAACCTACAATCGCTCCATTTAAAGGGTCAGGCAAGATGAGTCCTTCGTTATTGGCCGTAGGAACTAATTGTTGTGATGCGACATTAGATGTAGCAGACCTAAGGTAAGTAGAATCGCGTGTTAGTTCATCTGTAATTTCATAAACTTCAAACAGTTGCTCGGTTAAATCACCATAATAACCTCCATACTCGAAGGCCATAATTACAGAATCTATAGCTACTTGGTTTAAGTTACCGAAATCAGGGGAAAACCCAGACAATGTTAATTGCGTATAAAAGTTAGCATTAACTTTACCATAAATCTCATCATTATAGCTTCCAAGCAGATTAAAAGGACGATCCATAGAAGGAATGGAGTCTTCCTCTACCGTAGATGTCTTTAGCTGAAAAGTATCTACAACACTTGAATTCATTATATCATCCGAAGAAAGCGCACTCGAACCAACAGGATTTCTTTTCTTTTTACAGGAAGGAAATACAAGGCTTAAACAAAAAAATGCAGCGAAAAGAATTACTACTTTTCGCCACATTTTGAAATTATAAAATTTACTCTTATTTATTTTCATTGAATCAATGCTTCTTCATCTATAACTTTGTCGAAAAACTCACTCATCACTTTTGGCTGAACCTCTTCAGATTCGAATTCCAACTTAAACATTTCTGTTTCGTCAAAAGCTTTTTTCAATTCATCGTTAACAGATGCGCTCCCCATAACCACTCCATCAGAGTGACTTATAGCGGCTTTATTTAAACTGGTATAATCACCATTTTTTATCGAATCGACAATCTCATCGCTAAAGCCTTCAAACTTAAGTTTTTCATCAAACCTACCGCCCCAATTTTTGTTAAACTCATTGTCATAAAGCGAATAAATCACTTTTGTATCAGAAAAATGTGGGTCATTTTTGTAAATATCTTTAACGTACATAGGCATTAAAGAAGTCATCCATCCATGACAGTGAATAATATCTGGTTTCCAGCCTAATTTCTTAACAGTCTCCAATACTCCTCTACAGAAGAACATTGAACGTTCGTCATTATCTTCAAACTCTTCCCCTTTGTCGTTAGAGAAAACACCTTTACGCTTAAAGTACTCTTCGTTATCTATAAAATAAACTTGCATTCGAGCTGTTGGAATAGAAGCCACCTTTATAATTAAAGGATGGTCCATATCATCAACGATAAGATTCATTCCAGACAATCTAATTACTTCATGTAATTGATGACGTCTTTCGTTAATCACTCCAAATCGAGGCATGAAAACTCTAATTTCTTTGCCACTTTCTTGAACCCCTTGTGGAAGTTTTCGGGCTGCAGTAGATACTTCTGACTTTGGTAAAAATGGTTTAATCTCTTGCGAAACAAAAAGGATTTTCTTCTTCTCCATGAAATGTATTTTGGTAAAACGTGTACAAAAATATAAAAAAAAATTCGGAATTTCAGCATAAAAAGATAGTTTTGTTGATTTCGCTTTAATATAGTCTGAGAAATTTTGGTAAAACTACACAGCATAAAAGAACTTGAAGATCAACTTCAACCGCTTAGAGAAAAAGGCTATAAAGTTGGCTTTGTGCCTACCATGGGCGCTTTACATGAAGGACATATTTCATTAATCAAGCAAGCAAAGCTCGAATGTGACCATGTAATAGTCAGTATTTTCGTCAATCCTACGCAATTTAATAACCCGAAAGATTTAGAGCAATACCCAAGAACAGAAAGTGAAGATATAGCGCTTTTAAGGCAAAATGGTTGCGATTTCGTTTTTCTCCCTTCGGTTTCAGAAATGTATCCTGAAGGTCATAAAGCAGAAAAAGTTGATTTAGACCACATCGAAAATACGATGGAAGGGAAACACAGACCCGGACATTTTGATGGTGTTGTAAATATTGTTTCTCGATTTTTTAGACTTGTTCAACCCACAAAAGCATATTTTGGCAGAAAAGATTTTCAGCAAGTTGCAGTTGTAGTGGAAATGGTAAAACAATTAAAAATACCATTAGAGATAGTTGTCGTTGAAACAATGAGAAATCCGAGTGGATTAGCAATGAGCAGCAGAAATTTGAGGTTGAGTGAACAAGAACTCGAACAAGCTGTTGTAATATCACAAGTGCTTCATAAGGGGCAAGCTTGGGCAAAAACATATTCACCTGCGAATACATTGGGAAAAATGAAACGTTATTTTGAAGACAGTGCATTAAAGTTAGAATATCTACAAATTGTTCATCCAGAAACATTAAACGACCTTAATCAATATTGGGTTCCTGGGGCTACAGCTTGTATTGCAGCTTTCTGTGGAGAGGTAAGACTTATTGACAACATGGAATTGGTTCCCTTAGAAGAAAATTAAAACAACAGCGATTATGTTTACTGGAATTATTGAAGATTTAGGAGAAATAAAAGATATAAAGAGAGAAGGAACTAATATTCATTTCACACTTACTTGCTCTTTTGTTGATGAACTGCAGGTAGACCAGAGCTTAGCTCACAATGGTGTTTGCTTGACTGTTGTTCATATCGAAAACAACATGTACACAGTTACTGCAATTGATGAAACTTTAAACAAAACGGATCTTGGTAGCTGGGAAACTGGCGATAAGGTAAATTTAGAACGCTGTATGCCTGCCAATGGTCGTTTCGATGGACATATTGTACAAGGACATGTAGACACCACCGGCAAATGCATTTCGATTGAAGAAAAAGACGGTAGCTGGGTATTCACTTTTCAATACGCTTCTGATGACATGACGGTAGAAAAAGGCTCAATTACTGTTAACGGAGCGAGCTTGACGGTTGTAGATTCAAAAGACGACCAGTTTTCTGTTCATATTATTCCTTACACCTACGAACACACACAATTTCATTCACTGAAAGTCGGTGATACGGTGAATTTAGAGTTTGATATTTTAGGGAAGTATATTGCCAAACTGATGAAGAGGAATTAGGAATTCAAGGGAAAATCATCAATCGAAGATACAATGTAGGGACGATTACTCCCTTTGGTCATGAGATCGCTTCGCTAAGTTTGCAAAACGTCCAACTCCATTGTAAATGACAATCATTATTCAAGGATTTAAGCAATTAAAATAGCATACAAACCAAAAAATGCACACCCCAACCAAGGAATGTGCATTTCTAAATCTTTAAATATTCTTTTACTTCTCTTTATCCACAATTAGTTTAGAATTCATTTTCATAATTCCGTCGTTGTAAAAATTGATGATGTAAACTCCGTTGGTAAGACTTCTTGTGTCAATTACTTGTTCACCTTCATTTTTCTCAATTGCTCCTGATCCCATTTCGCGACCATTCAAATCAAAGATTTTGTAGTGAGAGTTGTTCAGTTCATCGTAAATCTCCCATTTGATGCTTGTGAAATCACTTGCTGGGTTTGGATAAACTGTGATATTGTACATGAGTTCTTCTAAAGTTGGTTCGTTACCTGATGGAGCTGGAATTGTTAACATTTTAGCCATTCCACCGCCTTCTGGCGCTTCCTTCTCGAAACAAATATCATAGAAGAAACACAAAATATTCTCAGCATAACCTGATGCTCTGCTGCCTTTTTCTGCCAAAGTCTCAAGGTATTGAACTTCGGTAGAATCCAATTGTGCTATATTACGCTCACCAAGACTAGATCTGAAAGTGATATAGCTATCAAAATCTTCAATCATATCTAGGCTACTTTGGAGAGTCTCATCATTTTGAATATCTTGCAAAACAGAATCTGCTCTAGACCATTCACTATTTTCTATAAAGAAATCCATCACACCTATTTTATTAGAAATACCTTCTCCCATCAAAACAGTTGCATGTCTTTCTGAATAAGTATGTTCATCTTTAGATTTCTCCAAATATTTAACAAAATTAGTTGCTGTAGCAATTTTAGATTTATAATACATCATTTCACCCTCTAATGTCGTTCTCACTGTTTCAGTATTCCAGTTGTTTCTAACATAATTAAGCATGTATTCTGGGAGGGTATTGTTGGTGACATCATTTAACTCAGCAATGAATTGCTCTCCTTTTGTTGCGTCAGGATTAGCTAAAAGCACTTCCAACAGCATCGCATTAGGCAAAATATTTTCACCCGCTGCCGTCAACAATGCTTCTGTTGAAAGATATGGTGATTCTTGCATCAAATTATTTCTCAATGTCCAAGCATCTGATGACCAATTATTTTCAATTTGTCCTTGAAGGATGTCTGTGTCACCATTGTCTATTAAAGAGATATAATTATAATTGAGAATATTGTAAGCTGCTTTATGATTTACAAGTTCAGTTTCATAATCATTCAATTTTGTCAAAAGTTCATGAAACATTACAACACCAGGTTTAAAACTTGTAGGACAAGCATTCTTGTTATTAACCAATATTTCTTGAACTGGTCCAATCACACCATTCGTCATATTGGGTAAAGTTATTCCACCTGAATGATAATAATTTATCTGATTAGCATAGTCTGCGATGTCAAGAGTATTAAACTGAAATGTATTTCCTGATGATGTTTGCGAATAGAAATCACCTTGGTTTAGCCTAACACCATGACTGTTATCTGAAGAATTAATTGCAATTGCATTTTCATTATTCAAATAATCATTACATAAAAACTGCAACCCATATTTTAAGTCTACGCTGCGATTAACTCTGTTCGATTTTGTTCCTTCAAAAAGGTTGCTTAATGTATTTTTATATACTTTATTGTCTAATGGACCTCCATAATCTACTACAATTCCAGAGGTTTTACCACTACTTAAAGTATTTAATACTGAATTTTCTTCAACGATATACTCAACGGAGTTATCAAGAAAAATTCCATTTCCTGAATAAGTACTATTACTATAGCCACCATTACCAATAACAAAATCATTCCTGTTAATGTTAACATTATCAAACTCCTTAACACGAACTCCCCAAATATTATTGGTAAAATCAGTTTGAGAAATAGTAACTGCTTCCGAAACTCCAGCTCCCGCAACTTGTATAGCATACTCAAGACCTTCGAAACTCGATTTCATCAATAAACCTGTTGGACAAGGCGTTCCATAAGGAAGTGGTGGAGAATCACATCGAGGAACAACCTTAAAACTAGCATCTAAAGTTGAAATTCCTTCGTTTGGAGAACTACTTAAAGACTTATTTGTCGTAACATTGTTAGCGAAGTGGCAATTCTCAAAAATAATACCATGCACCTTCCAAAGCGTTACATAAGGCTGCTGAGGATATCCTTCTATAAAATTATCATCCGTTAAAAACTCAGTATCTGTAAAACTGGAAGTGTTGTCACGATAAGAACCTGGATAATTCGGAGTAAAATTTTGATATTCCATAAATTCAACTCCTCTTCTGTTGTTTCTGAAAACACCGTTTGTTGATTTAATAACACCACCTATTTCACTCCATGATCCTTCATTCCAATTTGTAGCTGCTTTGTGAGCATTTTCTATTGTACCCCCATTTATTAGCTCTAACATTCCTTGGTGGGTTGGGTTGTTAATAGGGAATTGGTGTTGGTTTGATGTACCGTAGACTTGGACGCCTTGCCAGTATGTGTTGAGATATTTCTCGTTTGTAATTGTACCGCCATCAATTATTAATTTCGCTCCTTTTTCAATAATTAATTTCGCCTCTGGAACAAACTGTATTTCACATCTAACAGTAAGCGTAGTGCCGGAATTAATCCGAAGGTTGTTATATAATTTAATACTAAAATCCCAAGTTTCATCTTGACTTACTAATATTTCTTTGGAATCATCAAAATCATGCACTTTTACGTAGTTCCTAATTGAACCTAAAGATATAGCCCTATGCATTCGTTGGACTTGCTTTGGTGAAAAATATTTTGCACCATTGTTTCCACCTAAAATATTATTTGTACACGAATTAGTTGATGAGTATTCATCACAAGACCAACCTGCATCATGAGGACAAATTTTATTATTACCTAATCCAAAAACGTCATCCAAATAGTCAGGATCATTTTCATCACAAGCATTGAAATTGTTAGTGTAAGTATGATATAAATCTAAATTATGTCCAATTTCGTGAGCTAAATGAATGGCTAAAGCATCGGTGACATATATATTACTATCGAAGTTGGATGTGTGGTTCTTATTGTAAGTAACAACATAATGTTCGACATCTTGGTTGAATACCGGGAAACGTCCAAATCCAGTCCAAGGAGGAGTAGCACCTGTTATATGAATTTTAAAATTCTTACTAAAATTAGGGTACAAAGCATTAGCTTCAGAGTTCAGGTATTCAGCATCAGTTGGTCCAGCGATATTTCCTTTACCCCAACAAATAGTATTTTGATTAAAAAAAATACCATTCAATTTGATAACGATTTTTGTAGTTTCATAATCTACAACACCTGGTATTATATCAGAAGGATTTGCTATACTAGCATATATATATGCCACTTTATCCATAGCCTCTTCCATTATATCTCTGTTAAATATATTATCAGCATAATTACTTGAAAAATCATCTTTCTGCCAAACATGAATATCTATAGGTATTTCCACAACATTCCTTGTGTCGTATATATCTTCATAAAAAGTGTATCTTCCATAATATGGGTCAGAAATACCCGAATGATTATCTGAACACGTCGTTGCGCGAGGTGAATTCGATAAACTTTCTCGAACATCTGTTGGACATGAAATAATAGTTTGAGATAACAAACCACCAAAAGCGGCAGTACAAACTAATAAAGTTGTTATTAAAGACTTTCTCATTGCTTTTTGATTTTAAATTGATGAATAATATCCTCATTTATAAGTCGTAAGTTGTAGATACCTTTTTCTAGTCCATCGAATCCAATTTTATTATGAGAAACTTTACCTAGTTGAATTATTTTACCTGTCATGTCTTGTAAAACATACTGACCTTCAAATTCAACATTAACTAAATTATTGATTAAAGGATTTGGATAAATACGAACTTCATCTAAATCATAATTCGAAACATCTAAAGTATTATATCTGTGAAAAACGAATTGGACAACCCCAATTTCCTTTCCATCCTTCTCATAACTTGCTAATTTTCTACCCTCAAAATATAAGGAGGAGTCAATAACCAAACTATTAATGCTCCTAAGCATTATTAATCCTGCTGCGTCGAAGTGATAATGATCGTCCTGACCAAACAGAATTGAGTATTTATGACAGTTTTCTTCAAAAAGCTTATCATTCCAATTGATAGTTATTGGATAATTATCAGACGTAAACTGAATGGAAACCCTTTCAGAATAGTCACTTTCATCACAGTAAGAATTGATAATTTGTTTTTTCGATAAATACGAATTAGGCTGAATCCATTCTGAACTCAATGGTAGCCCTGAATACGTTTTATCACCAACGCGAACTTGTAATCCGTTATTCCAACTTTGATTAAGTAAATCATTTTCTCCAAAATTAGCATCTATACCATTATGTGCTAAATAATCGTAACCAATAGTAACTGAATCCCTGTTCCCCAAAGCATCTTCAAAATAGATCTCAAATTCAAACTCTGAAGTTTGCTGTCCAAAAAGTCCTCCCGACATAAGGAAAAACAGTAAAAAAAGTTTCTTTTTCATAGTGTATAGTTTTAATATTTATTTTAAATATAGATGAAATTATTGCTAAACCAAATATCTCTAAAACATTTAACATATTGAATACCTTGTAAATAGATTTAAAAACGCTTTGTAATTTGATTAACACCGAGAACTGGGAAATCAACATCATCAGTAACACACGACCAGTTTTGACCACCGTTAGTTGTTCTAAAAATACCTGAAGTATTTGTGCCTATCAAAAACGTATTTATGTTATTGGGATCATTATAAATTGAATTTGTCCAACCTCCTCCTTGGCCATGCGAACCATCAGGTAGAAAGCTTGGACCATCACTTGTCCAATTCGCTAGGTCTTCTTCAAAACATTTTAAAGGGCTATCATATATCCCTTTAATTGCATTTGAATATTGCGACAAACTATAGGTTACAGAATCTTCAATGTTGTACTTTGAAAAGACCCTATTCATCCACCGTGATGCTTTTATGTACTCATGATTTCTAATCGTGTCATCTATATAAGGATCCATTTTCATAAAAGCCTCATACACATCAGATACAGAAGGGATTTGACTCAAAGACGCCTTTATTTCCTTGGCGAGTCCTTTAGGTATACTTCCTAAATTTTGAGCTTTAAGGTTTGTAAATAATATAAGATTAATTGCCAATATTAAAAAGGTTATAAGTTTCATAAGATTTGATTTTTGGATTGAGAACTATTTAATAATAATTTTATGTCTGTAATATTTTGAATCACTGATTATTTCAACCACATAAAACCCTTTAGACAAATTAGGTGTTGAAACGTTACAATTATTAACTCCGTTAATGAAATATTTTACTTCTATTTTTTTTCCTAGGTTGTCGTAAACTTTAACTTCGTCAATTCTGGCATTTCCATCAGTTTGAATAGTAAAAATGTTTCCTGTCACAGGGTTTGGATAGATTTTAATATGTGGTTTTTTTTCAGTTTTTATCAAACTAGCCGTTTGACAAAACTGATAATTAGAGTCTCCACCAAAAACCATTGTGTCTCTTAAAACTAAAGTATCCGTAGGGCTTGCAAAAGTTGTCTCATACTTGCAAGTGCAAAAACCAAAAAAACCAGTATTCAAAAGTGGAGTTAAGGGATGTAAACCACCTAGTCCTTCTATTAGATAATCTATCCATTGGTCATCCATAGTATGAATTGAATACCTAACTTTGGTAACATTATTTATTTGAATTGTATCAATGCCAGCAATTGAGAAAGTCACGTTTTTTGATGAATTAGAAAAAGAGAGGGTATCTCCAACAACAGTTGTGTCTAGTACTTCAAAATCATATAAAAGGAAGTATTCATCTAGTGGATAATCTATTGTTTGGTTATAATAAGGAGAAAAAACACTTTGAGATATTACACCAATTTTATTTGAATCAAATTTCAACCAAGTTTTTCGGTTGTCTATCCATAAACTAGCGAAAACAATACCATTCTGATCTCCTACTCTTAAAGTATCAGAGATAGGGTCATCAGAAAACACTGTTAAGTATTCATATTGATCAAGTCCTTCCCAGTCATAAGCATGTGTACAAATTTCAGCTTTATAACTTGTGAGGTTAGTGAAAATACTATCACTTTGTGCACTTATTGAAAACACATTAATAATAGCTACAATCGAAATTAAAATTTTATTAGTATTCATAATAGTGGTGTTTTTTATTAAACATATTAAATTGTTAATACTTTTGAAAATAGATCATTAATATCAAAAAACAAAAATAGTATCACATTCTTTTTGCAATTAAGAATCATTCTCGTTGCAAGTTCAAAGATAAATGATAGCATGTTTGCTTCTCTTCTCAATGTTTTACGCCTAAAGCTTTCACAAATGGAATGGATTGAAAAAGAAAGGAAGGTTTCTGGGTATGTTCATGTTATTGGTAGATAATTACGAATGATTAATTATCAAATACGAATTTCGTTTGACTTGAAGTTGACTCAATTGATAGTTGAGAAATGAAAATTGATAATTTGCAGGGTGTGAAGAGTGTCATTTCAAGAGTTTTAACCGCAAAGGCACGGAGCTTTCGCAAAGTGCGCAGAGAGAAAACCCTCCAAAACTCATGAATTGTTAGCGATTCAAGAAAATCAACCTTATTAAATGGTAGATAAAGCATTTAGCTTTAAGCCTAAAACCTAATGCTTCCCTCCTATTTTCACAACCACTCCTTCTCTAATCTTTTGGCCACTTTTTTGAGTAATTTCTTCATTACAGCATCTTTTGAGCCGATTGTTCCGGTTTTGATTAGCTCATAATGAACTGGCTGCATGTCACGGTAAAATGTGAAAGAAAAAGTTACAGTTGATGCGCTTTCTCTGTACAGTGGATAAAGGTGTCCCGCATTTATTTCTTCTACGATTGGATTTGCATTTTCTGAAGGTTTGAATCTTTTGTTGTACCCTCTAATTGAAACCAATAAATAAGTATCAATTCCCTCAGATTTTAGTTGTTGATGGATTGAATCGTTCAATAAAATCTCATCAGTTCCTCTTTGTTTTATAACATTCAAAGATGCTTTTGACTTAACATTATAATCAGTAAACAATTGCAAAAGCCCAACTTCAAGCGTATATCGGTCAGACAAATCATCTTGTTGTCCAACGATTAAGACATTTTTCAAATTAAGTGGTTCAGCTTCTTGCGCTCCTGCGCTTAAGCTTAGAAACAAAACTGATAGTGTAGCTAAAAATAAATTTTTCATGTTTGTCATAATTTTAAAATAATTCAGAAGCAATTTTTCTTACTTCGGAAGAGTTGGTCATTGTGTAATAATGGATACACGGAACACCTGCGGCTTTCAATTCTTTGGATTGTTGAATTCCCCATTCAATCCCCACTTGTTTTACCTCATCATTGGTTTTACATTTCAATAGCTCTGTGGATAATTCCATAGGTAAATCGATATGGAAAAACTTAGGAAGAAATGAAATATGTCTCAAATTTGAGATTGGTTTTAGTCCTGGAATAATAGGAACTGTAATTCCAATATCACGGCATTTCTTAACGAAGTCGAAATACTTAGCGTTGTCGTAGAATAATTGTGTAACGATATAATCGGCTCCTCTATCCACTTTTTGTTTCAGGTATTGCAAATCTGTTGCCATATTCATCGCTTCGAAGTGTTTTTCAGGATATCCGGCAGCTCCAACACAAAAATCCGTCGGTTCTAAATGAATATCGTCCAAAGTGTATTGACCTTTATTCATATTTTGAATTTGCTCAATTAATTCTACGGCATAATTATGTCCATTCACTTCAGGTTTAAAAGTCGCCTCAGTTTTAATGGGATCACCACGAAGTGCTAAAACATTATCGATTCCTAAGAACTGTAAATCAATCAAGGCATTCTCTGTATCTTCTTTACTAAAACCACCACAGATAAGGTGAGGAACGGCATCCACATGGTATTTATTCATGATTGCGGCACAAATACCCACTGTTCCAGGTCTTTTACGAATAGAAACTTTTTCTAGTAATCCTTTGTCACGTTCCTTGTATACGTATTCTTCACGGTGATAAGTAACGTTGATAAATTTGGGTTTAAATTCCATTAAGGGATCAATTCCATTATATATAGACTGAATACTTTTCCCTTTTAGCGGAGGAAGTATTTCAAAAGAGAACAATGTGTCCTTCGCTTCTTTTATGTGATCAATTACCTTCATTAATGGATATTTTAGCAAACAAAAGTAAGAATAGCCTTTAGAATAACGGTGTTTAATTAAAAAATGAATGCAATTATTTTCCCATTAAAAATTCAACCAATTTTAAATCGATAGGGGTTGTAATTTTAATATTCTCTTCATTTCCTTCCGTAAGAAAAACTTGCCTGCCCATGGCCTCAACCAAACTAGCATCATCAGTAACAGAAGAGGAATATGGAATCTTATATGCTTCATTCAGTAATTCTAACTTAAAAGCTTGCGGTGTTTGCACAATCCAAAATTCTGATCGGTCTTGGTGCTGACTATTTTCACTATTACCTTTCCTCAAAGTGTCTTTCACTGGCAAAACGGGAATTGCTGCACCTTTTACTTCCGCTTGATCAATTACGTTTGAAATTGTTTGAAGGCTCACCAGAGGTCTTACCGCATCATGCACCATTACAATATCGCCTGTAACTTTTTTCAACGCATTTTTTATGGAATGGTAGCGTTCTTTTCCTCCTTCTGTAATTTCATGGGGAATTTTAAAATCATATTCCAAGCAGAGCTTCCTCCAAAGTTCAATAAAATCTTTGGGTAATGAAATTACAATTTGAATTTCGGAATTGAATTGATAAAACTTCTTGATGGTATGCATTAAAACCGGAAGTCCGTTCACAGGGATATACTGTTTAGGCAAATCGCTGTTCATGCGCTTTCCTATTCCACCGGCAGTAATAATTACAGATTGCTTCATGAAACGAAGTTAAAAGAAAAGTCGCTATTCAATATAGAATAGCGACTTAAAATTTTGTAAAATAACTTACGCTTGTTATATGATTAACATCGCGTCTCCGTAAGAGTAGAATCTGTATTTTTCTTTGATTGCTTCCTGGTAAGCTTTCATTGTAAGCTCATGCCCTAGGAATGCAGAAACCATCATCAATAAAGTTGAAGAAGGTTCGTGGAAATTCGTAATCATAGAATCAGCAATACTGAAATCGTAAGGAGGGAAAATAAATTTATTTGTCCAACCTTCATAAGGTTTTAGCATTCCGTCTGTAGAAACAGAAGTTTCGATGGTACGCATTGAGGTTGTCCCCACAGCACATACTCTTTTTCTGTTCTTTTTAGCTTTATTTACGATGTTTGCATTTTTCTCTGTAATTTCAGCCTGTTCAGAGTCCATCTTGTGCTTGGTCAAATCCTCTACTTCCACAGGTCTAAAAGTACCTAAACCGATGTGTAAAGTAATTTCAGCGAACTCAACACCTTTTAGTTCTAGTCTTTTCAACAATTGCTTAGAGAAGTGCATTCCTGCCGTTGGAGCTGCAACAGCGCCTTCCACTTTTGCATAAATGGTTTGAAAACGCTCAGCATCTTCAGGTTCTACCTCTCTATCGATATATTTCAACAAAGGAGTTTCTCCCAATTCGTCAATTTTGTTTTTGAATTCTTCGTAAGAACCATCAAACAAGAAACGTAAAGTACGTCCTCTTGATGTTGTATTATCGATAACCTCCGCTACAAGAGACTCATCGTCCCCAAAGTAAAGTTTATTTCCAATACGGATTTTTCTCGCTGGATCAACCAAAACATCCCAAAGAAGTGACTCTCTGTTAAGTTCTCTCAACAAGAAAACTTCAATTTTAGCGCCAGTTTTTTCTTTATTCCCATACAAACGTGCAGGAAATACTTTGGTGTTATTGCGCACCATAACGTCACCTTCATCAAAATAATTGATGACGTCTTTAAATAATTTGTGTTCTATTTCACCAGTCTCGCGGTTTATAACCATCATTCGAGATTCATCTCGGTTTGGAGCTGGGTGTTTTGCGATGAGCTCTTCGGGCAATTCGAAGTCAAACTCAGAAAGTTTCATTTTATTCAAATCGTACTCTTTTTTTAAAGGGATACAAATGTAACAAATATATCTATGAATCACGTGAATATACCACCAAAAGAATAATGATGCACTCTGTTCACCTGGAATAATGTGCTTATAGTCGCTATCTCTCTACTCTAATTGCTATTTTTAGCGTTACCTCCTCGTTTACCATTTTTTCTATCTCCTCCTTGATATAGTCAATTTCTTCAAGGCTTGGAGTTTCATCAGAGACAAAGTCAAGTGAGATAACCATCGGCTTTCTGGATTCCATCATTACTTTTTCAATAGTAATTCCTCTTATTTCGACGTCATTTAGCGATCGTATAATTTTATTTTCTTCCACAACCCTAAAGAAACCAAAGCCTAATGGAATACTAATTGAAAGCACTACAAACAAGGATACCAAAAGTCCTTTGCGCGCCAACCTGAAAGGACTGTAACCCGTAATTAAAAAGATGAGTGCCGCGGCCAAAACCATACCTGTAAGATTGGTAATGAGAAGAAGAAATGCTCCAAAGAAAATATCAAAATTAAGCCATGCAATACCAATTCCAGAAACAGCAAGAGGCGGAACTAGAGCAACTGCAATGGCCACTCCTGCAAGTGTTTTGGCAATTTCTTCTTTAGAATACGCATAAGCCCCTGCAGCTCCCGAGACAACCGCAATTCCAAGATCGATAATATTAGGCTCTATACGAGAGGTAATCTCTGAGTTGATTTGAGTAATAGGTGTAATAATTGTAAAGATTATGGCCACAATATACCCTACTCCTATCCCCACCATCATGGTGATAAAGCTATTTTTCATGAGCTGTCTATCCTGTCTCAAAACCCCCATAGAAAATGAAATAATTGGGGCCATTAAAGGAGCTAAAATCATTGCACCGATAATTACAGGAGAAGAATCGGCAAAAACCCCTAATGTCGCCAACATTACGGACAAAATCATTAAAACCACATAATTTTGTGTAGGTTTAGCGTTTTCCCTTAGCTGCTTAAACAATTCTTTATACTCATCCGCCGAGGCATGTGTAATGAAGGGTAATTTTTTTCGAACCATCTCCTTAATCAAGTCACCTTTTGGAAGATGCTTCGTCTGGAAAATTTTAGAACTGCTTTTGTTTTTAGTCTCAGATTCATACTTTATCGCATCACTAGGGATCTGCTTAAAAACAGACTTAAATGAAAACTGAAGTTTCGACTCGCTGGACCTTCTTCCGTCGATATGGCATTTAAATTCTTGTGAGGACTTGATGGTTAAATCTTCCGTTCTGTATCGGCTCAGAAAGTTGAAAGCCTTATTTTTTTGACCTGCACCCAAGAGCAATTTCATTATATAAGACCTCACCAATTGCAACACACTTCGGGGGGCAAAAACAAAGGTATTGAAGAGCTTTTCATTCGACAATTCGTTGTCCACATACACCCTTGAAACGACAGAATTATGTGCGTATTGAACAATTAAAATATCTGTAGCTGCGGTATCAATCGAATCTTTATCCTCCGCTGTAATAGTAAATGGCAAAGCTTGAATATCGACAAGACGCTTTAAGTAATTAAAGAACCTGGCTATTCTATAAACAATGCCTCCGCTCCCTGCTTTTTTAGTTAGAAAGGTAACGATCTCACCAATCACAACATAATTTAATATCACCTCATCGTTGCAACTTAAAATGCCAGTTTCCACAACACGTTTGGTATTCAGCAAATCAATAAACGCCTCTTTGGTATCTTTTGGAACTCTATATCCAGAGCGCGTTTGTTGCGCTTCGGGATGAGGCAGAAACCCTACTGAACATTTTAATTCTGCTAGAAGGGGCAAACAATTTTTTATTTCCTCATCGCTGAGATATAAGAAGACCTCATCGCTTTCTTTGAGTGACTTAATTTTAAATGTATGAAAATCTAGAATATTGGGACAATTCTCTTTGATAAACTCTTTTGCACTCTCACTTTCTTGATCTAGCGTTTCTAAATCTGCAAGTAAAAAGATATTTTCCGTTGTCGCCATGTTTAATTCTTAGTTTAACTCATCTATCATCTCATTTGCATCAATAATCTCTGTCCATTCTTCTACAGACTTCGCATTTTCAATTAAAAGCTTTCCCGATTGGGTTCTTCGCAAAGCAATTAGGGTTGCACCAGAATTTAGCGCTTTACCAAAATCATGAGCGATGGATCGGATGTAGGTTCCCTTCGAGCATTTAATCTCAAAATCAACTTCTGGGAAACGAATTTCCGTAATGTTAAAAGTATGTATAAAAATATCATTCTCCCTCAGCACAAGCTCTTCTCCCTTTCTGGCCGATTCATAAGCCCGTTTACCGTTTACTTTTTTAGCCGAAAAAATGGGTGGCCTTTGCTTTTGTGCTCCAGTAAATTCAAGAGCTGCTTTTTTAATCTTCTCTTCAGTGATGTGATCAACAGGGAATTCTTGATCAAATTCCTCCTCTAAATCATAACTTGGAGTTGTTTTACCTAAAAGAAATGTGCCTGTGTAGGTTTTATCTTCTGAGGTTAAATCTTGACTTAATTTTGTGCTTTTGCCTGTACAAATAATCAGAAGTCCGGTCGCTAGAGGATCCAAGGTTCCCGCATGTCCTACCTTAAATCTTTTGATCCCGTACTTTTTGCTTAACTTCCAACGCAGTTTATTTACCACATCAAAGGAGGTCCAGTTTAATGGTTTATCGACCAATAACACTTCACCTTTTCGGAACTCATAAATTTTATTCTCCATTCAGTTCAGTAGGATTTTAATTCTCTTTTGAATCTGTATCCTTTAGACTTTTAGGTTTTTTCATGATACTATAAATAATCACAGCATAACCCGCAAGAATTAAAATTGGAGCTACTGTCAATCGCACAGGAGAGAAAAGCTCATCTGCATTAAAGTCATTCAAGTTTTCTGCTGCTCCACCAATCATCAATAAAAACCCTCCCACATTAAGCACAACACCAATTATAAGTAGGCTATAGTTTGATTTATTGAAGAGAAATTTTGTTTTTTCTTTTTCCATAATACGTTTTTCTAATATAAATTATCGAGTCTTTTTCTCAAATATTTGTTCAATGCAAACCATGTTGAGAGCAGACTAATTAAGACGCCCAAGCAAATTAACACTCCGAACAAGATTAAAAATGTTTCAAAATTATAAGTTGAGCTCACAATGTCCATGTAGCTTTTCAGGGCAAAGAAAACCGCCATAAGCAGCGCCATTCCAATAAGGGCTGACAAAAATCCTTGAAAAATTGAATTCCATAAAAAAGGCCTTCTAATAAATCCTGATTTTGCCCCAACCAACTGCATTGTTTTAATGGTAAATCGTTTTGAATATAGCGCCAACCTTATGGTATTATTTATCATGGCAAAGGCGATAACAGTTAATAAGATACCGATTGCAACAAACAGATATATCCATTGAAGAAATCCCAGATTCACCTGGGCAACTCTATTTTCGTCGTAATTTACCTCTGCCACCTGCTTAGGGTAGGTTTCCAGAATTTTGTGTTTAATCGCGTCTAAACCTTGCTTGTCCACTATGGTTCCAACAGGATTGAATGACACTGAAGGAGGAAAAGGACTTTGATCGTTAAAAATTGCTTTGATTTCATTGGCTTCGACTTCATTGGATTGAAAAACCTCCAATGCGCGTTCGGGAGAAACAAACCAAACTGACTTAATATTATCCCATCCTTTCAATTCCTGCTCGATGAGCTTAATATCGGAGTCATTTAAATCTGGATTAAAGAACAAATCAATCTCAATATTTTCTTTTGCCGCATTCTGCGTATGTTCCAATCCAAAGTAGGCTCCCAACACCAGTCCCAACATAAAGAGCACCAGCGAAATTCCTACTACAACGGAGAGATAGCCTGATTGTAGACCTCGCCTCCCATATTTTTCAATATCTTTTCCCATTTAACGCACGAATTTAGGAAGATTTTTCAGAAATCAAGTTATTGTAATGCGATAAACTGTCCAGAATATCAATTTGGCCATATTTATCCTCAAGTTAGAAAGCTATTGCTTCTATTGCGCAGCAAATCTAAAGAAAGAATATTACAAGAAACCCATTTTGGTGGACATTTCCTATGCGCCATTAGCTGCAAACCAGTTCTATTGAAACAGATTGGTCAAAATTGAAACAATTAGCGTCTTAGTGGCTAGACAATAAACATTTACTGAATTAAATACCTTGGTATATATTTATTTTGATTATATTTGCACAAATTTAAAAAAAGAGAGAAAATGAAAAAAGTATTTTATGGAGTGTTGGCTTTCGCTGCAATTTCTTTAACATCATGTGGAGGTGCAGAAACTACAGAAGAAGTAGCTACAGAAACAGAAACGCAAGAGGTAGTTGTTGCTGAGTATGCATTGGATCAAGAAAACAGCAAATTAGAATGGGCTGGATCTTGGATCGGAGGTGAAAACGATGGTAATTCTCATAACGGAGTAATTAAAATCGCTGATGGACAAATGAAGCAAGATGGTGATAAATATAGCGGTCACTTTACTGTAGATATGAGTTCAATCGACGTACAAGATCTTGATGAAGCAAGTGGAAAACCAAAATTAGAAGGTCACCTTGCAAACGAAGATTTCTTTAACGTTAGCCAATATGCGGTTACTGATGTAAAAGTAATGGAGTACATTGATGGTAACGCTAAAATTATGTTGGTTGTTGGCGGTGTTGAAATGGAAAGAACTGTTCCAGTAACAATTTCAACTGATGATTCTAAAATGACAATTAAAGGTGATTTCTCTGTAGATTTTACAGATGCTAACATGCCAGGAATGCAAATTAAAGAGGACAAGCCAGAAGAAGGTGCTGTTTCTCCTACTATCGATTTCAAGCTTCACGCTGAATTGATGAAGAAATAAGTTTAGACTTTAAATTATAGAAAAGGGCGAACCGGGCAATCGGATTTCGCCCTTTTTTTGTTATATTCGATTTATGAAAATTAAGAATATCATTCTCGATTTAGGTGGGGTTCTTTTAAACTTGAACTACCAGCTAACTATTGATGCTTTCACGAATCTTGGGATAGAAGACTTTCAAAGTTTATATACTCAAGCCAATCAAAGCGACTTATTTAATCTACTCGAAAAAGGGAAGATCAGCAGTGATGAGTTTATAAAGAGAGTCAAAGGCTATTTACCGAATACAACAACTGACAAAGAAATAATTGATGCTTGGAATGCAATGTTATTGGATTTACCGAAGGAAAGATTAGATTTTCTACTTGAATTAAAATCTAACTATCCAACGGTTTTATTGAGCAACACAAACACCATTCACTTGGACTTCTTCCATAATCAACTCAATAGTGTGTATGGAGAAAAATCATTAGCTCCTTTTTTTAAAGAGGTTTACTTCAGCTGTGATATGGGTATGAGAAAACCTGATTCCGAAATTTTTGAAGCTCTTTGCAAAAAAGAAGGTTTTAAACCTGAAGAGACTTTATTTATTGATGACTCAATTCAGCATGTTGAAGGTGCTTCATCAATTGGTATTCAAGCGCATCATTTGGATGTAAAAAATGACAATGTTATTCGCTTAGTCCGTTCTCTCTTGGCATAATTCTACAAGCAGTCCTGCTGTTGACCTTGGATGTAAAAAGGCGATTTTCTTATTGTCTGCACCGTTTTTCGGAGTTTTTTGAATGAGTTGAAAATCTTGAGCAATCAATCTTTCAATTTCAGCTTCAATGTTTGTTACATCAAATGCAATATGGTGCATTCCTACTCCTCTTTTTTCTATAAATTTTGCAATTGGACTTTCTGGATTCGTAGCTTCGAGTAATTCAATTTTTGATTCTCCTACTCTAAAAAATGCGGTCTTTACTCCTTCTGATTGAACTTCTTCAATTTTATAACATTTGGTATTTAATAGTTGCTCGTAGATTTTAATGGCACTGTCCATGTCCTTAACTGCGATTCCTATGTGTTCTATTTTGTTCATTTTTTTGTGTGGGTTTATTTTGTGTTCGAATATAATATGTTTCTTGGGGATTGGTGTGGAAATGGGCAGAACTTTTTTTTGAGGGGAGTCGCTGCGCTCCTGTTTCTAACGTGGATTTTCGTAGGTTTACGCAGAAGTGGTTGGGTGATCGCTAGCGCTCGTTTTCTCCCGCAGATTTTCGCAGATTGCGCAGATGCTTTTGGTGAGCTGTGCTCTTTTTGGCTGACGCTGATTTTCGCGGGTTGTGCAGATGTTTTTTTGGATTCGCTGACGCTTAATTATTTTTTGCAGGCAGATTACTCCAATCTCGTTCTATTTATCACTCTGCAGTTTGATGCGGTTGGAGGAAATAAGGGGTTGATGGTGTAAATAATGGAATTATTATTTAAATTAGGAGTTGTATTTGTTTTTTTCCTATTCGAAAACCATTTAAAACAAACATTACTGCCATTTGTATGAAGAATTTATTAATCGTTTTATTGCTCATTTTTTTCACGTCTTGTAGTGAAAATGTCAAACAAAAAGAGTTTAAATATGCTGGTGGAACATTTAATTTTGCGATCAGTAATGCGCCCACTACTTTTATTCCTAGAAATGTCTCTGACTTATATTCCTCAACATTACTTAATCAAATCTATGAAGGATTGGTTGAGCTTGATCCAAAAACATTAGAAACAACGGCAGGCCTTGCAAAAAACTGGAGCGTTTCTGATGATGGAAAAACAATTAGGTTTGAATTGCGAGATAATGTTTTTTTTCATGCGCACCCCTCCATATCAGAAGAAAACAAGTTTACAGCAGAAGATGTAATTTACAGCATAGAATTGGCTTGTCGACCATATAAAAACGATTTTAGCAATGCTTACTATTCTATTTATAAAGGACTATTGAAAGGGGCTGATGAATTTCACAATTTGGAGGCCGATCATATTTCAGGGCTAACTGTGCGTGGAAATAGTTTAGAAATGGAGCTGTTAGAGCGCGATGCAAACTTTATAAATAAGCTTACACAGACAAATGCATTAATCGTTTCAAAAAAGGCAATAGAAGCTGGTCTTGCAGAAAATTTAATAGGAACAGGACCATTCAAATTTCATGAAAACAGGAAGAAAAACCAGCGAGAAGAAATTGTTTTGGTAAAAAATGAATTCTACTACGGTAAAGACAAAAATGGAAATAGCTTACCTTACTTGGATACTCTCGTAATGAAAATTGAGCACCAAAGAATTAAACAATTAGAATTGTTTGAGAATGAAGAGATTCATTTAATTGAGGGCTTACCTCCTGGAAAAGTTTCTGAAATGTTAGGTGAAGGCAAGATTGGAGATTTTAACAGCACACCACCCAAATTTATACTGGTCCGAAAACCATTACTTGCCACTCAATACTATTATTTCAATCTATTAAAACCAGAATTTCAAGATGTGCGCGTAAGGAAAGCCATCAACTATGCCATCAATCGCGATGCAATTATTTCAACTATTTTGAATTACCAAGCCTTTAAAAAGGGAGACGGTGGACTAATTCCTCCATCAGCGTTTAGCGGATATAAGTCAGAAAGTGTAGCAAAACATGGCTATGATTTCAATGTCAACAAAGCACAACGTTTGATGAGACAAGCAGGTTATGCCAATGGAAAAGATTTTCCTGAAATACGTTTAAAATACAACGAGGGAACCATTCATGCTGATGTAGCGAAAGAAGTTGCCAAGCAATTAAAAGAGAATTTAAACATCAACTTAATTTTACAGGAAGTTTCTTTTGAAGAGAAATTAAAAGATCAGAAATATGCAAACGGAGATTTATTTCGTTCTTCATGGTTTGCACAATACAATAGCCCAGAAAGTTTCTTGATGACCGCTTATGGAAAAACAGTTCCAAAGGATAGCACAAAGCCATCGATGACCAATTATTCACGTTATCAAAATGAAAGATTTGACGCTCTATTTGAACAAGGTAAGAAAAGCGCAGAAATAGTTGAACGATTCAATAGTTTTAATGAAGCAGAAACAATTTTAATGCAGGATTCGCCCTACATTATTCTTTGGTATGAGGAAACAATAAAGATCATTTATTCTAAAGTACGTAACCTGAAACTCAACGCTATGAACAGCTATTCTTTTAGAAATGTTTACCTTAAGGAATGGTCAAAAAAAGAATGGGAATCTAAGGAAAAACAATAAATGTGTATATTTTTAACCCCAAATAAAATACTATGGTAAAGTATCTACTTTTAATTTTCGGATTGGTATCATTTCCTTTGTTTGGTCAAATTTCTCAAACTTTAAAGGGAAGTGTCGTCGATTCTGAATCACAGTATCCATTAATCGGAGCTAAATTGACGTTAATTTCTTCTGACTCTAGCATAATTATGCGCAACATGACAGATTTAGATGGCTTGTACAATTTTCAGGAGGTGCCCATCGGAAAGTATGAACTAATAGCGAGTTACAATTCCTATTTAAATTCTTACACCACTGTTACCGTAAACTCTGGAAGAGAAAGTATTGTTAACATTAAATTAAATGAAGATGTTGTTACGACAGAGGAAGTGAACATTATCGGAAGAAAAGTAGGGCAAGTCAACAATGAAATGGCAACAATTTCTGCCCGACAATTTAGTGTGGAAGAAACAAATCGATATGCTGGCTCCAGAGGTGATCCCGCAAGAATGGCCAGCAACTTCGCAGGAGTTCAAGGCGCAGATGACTCAAGGAATGACATTGTGGTGCGTGGGAATTCTCCAATTGGAATTCTATGGAAAGTGGAAGGAATTGATTTACCGAATCCAAATCATTTTGCGACATCGGGCTCAACAGGTGGCCCAGTGGCTATTTTGAACAATAAGATTTTGGCCAACTCAGACTTCTTCATATCAGCATTTCCAGCAGATTATGGAAATTCAATTTCTGCGGTGTTTGATTTGAGATTAAGAAATGGAAACACTGACAAACATGAATTTACGGGTCAATTTGGATTTTTAGGAACAGAAGTTCTTGCCGAAGGTCCAATTAATCGCGACAAACGTTCGAGCTACCTAGTAATGGGGCGTTACAGCACCTTAAGCATTTTTCAATCAATGAATATTCGAATAGGAACAGATGCTGTTCCTGCTTATGGAGACGGAGCTTTCAAACTTTCTTTTCCATTGAAAAAAGGTGGACATATTGGGATTTTTGGAATTGGAGGAGCCTCTGATATTGCCATTAAAATATCTGATCAGAAAGAAATATCGGAGGAAGCTTTTGGTGAAGGAGATAGAGATCAATATTTCGGAACTGCAATGGGAGTTTTGGGTTTGAGTTATAAAAAACCAGTTTCCAGAAACACTTTCTTTAAGGCAACCATAGCCCAATCATACGACCAGCAAAAATCGCGTCATGATTTCCTAGAGCGAAGTATTGATACGAGCATAGTGGGCGGAGAGGAACAGTATGAAATCAGGACAGACTCTATTTATCAACTGATGGGTTACAAATTTAAAACCTATAAAACTGCTCTTTATGCAAGTATCAATCACAAAATAAACAACAGGAATTTAATTCGCGCGGGAATTAATGTGGATGGCTATTATATTGTAAATAATGATTCTGTTTTAGATGTTACCAAGAGCTTTTTTGAAACACGCCACGATTACGAAGGTTTTAGCACATTAATTCAGCCTTTTGTGCAATATAAATGGAAAATTAATGAGCGAATGGATTTTACCGCTGGAGTTCATAGTCAATATTTTTCGTTGAGCGACAGCTGGAGTTATGCGGAACCAAGATTAGGTTGGCAATGGAGGCTACAAAACGGACAACAGTTTAGCGCTGGAGCAGGACTACATTCACAAATGCAACCGACTTATCAATATACATATCAGCAGGTGAATACCGAAGGAGAAATGCGCAGGTTAAATGAAGACATGGATTTCACAAAGAGTTTTCACAGTGCAGTTGGTTATCAAAAGAATTTTAAAAGCAATTTAACCTTAAAGTCAGAAGTTTATTATCAACACCTCTATAATATTCCAGTAAACACTTATGCTTCCTCGTTTAGCTTAATCAATCAAGGTTCTGGATTCCAACGATTTTTCCCAGATGAATTGGTGAATGAAGGAACGGGTACAAATTATGGAGTTGAGGTGTCAGTTCAGAAATATTTTAATAAATCATTCTTTTTCTTAGCGACCGGTTCACTTTTTGAATCGAAATACAAAGGAAGTGATGGAATTGAGAGAAACACAGATTTCAACGGGAATTACGCTGTTAACTTTCTTGCTGGAAAAGAATTCAAGATTAATGATAGAAATATGATTTCTGCAGGATTTAAGGTGACTGCTGCAGGAGGAAGAAGATATGGTTATGTTGATATTGCAAAAACCGAAATAAACAGCGAACTGGTGTTTAAAGACTCTTTGTTCAACACACGTCAATTTAAAGATTATTTCAGGTTAGATTTAAAAGTGACTTACGTTCTAAATACAGAGAAATTAACGCACGAAATTGGACTAGACTTAGTCAACATTTTAAATACGGAAAATATCTTAGCCTTGAGTTATGCACCTAATTTAGCCGACCCAACTCAAGACCCGATTGCACAAAGATATCAATTGGGCTTTCTCCCGATATTTTATTATAAAGTAGATTTTAGTTTTTCTAAAGGACCACGGGGTGGAAGCTCGCGATAGATAAAAACTAAAATCAATTACGAATTAGAGAAATTACGAATTACGAATTCGGTGTTGTATTGAACCACTGCTTTGTAATGGTTGAGGAATTTTCTAACGAAAATTAAGTGAAGAAGATAGTGATTTTCTTCTAATATTCCAGGAGTTACAAACTCTCAGTAACACTCGCGGCAACATATTCGAAATTCCCCAATACGAAATTCCCGCATTCGTAATTCGTAATTCGTAATTCGTAATTATCTAACTATTGCTTTTTGAGTTGTTACTTTTCCTTTCGAATGAATCTTAACAAAATAGATTCCAGGCTTAACACTTGTGAAAGTAAGTGATTTATCGACATTGTTTAGCGATCTTAATATTTGCCCTTGAGCTGAGATGATTTCTAATTGATCTATGCTTTGATTGATATCGATATTAATGGTTCCGTTGGAAGGATTTGGATAGATGTTAACGATTTTATCTAATTGATTTTCTTCTTTGGCACTTAATAATTCAGCTGAATTAAATTGACTGAAAAATCTCCAAATTACAGTGCTGGCGTCAAAATCGTGATTAGTAACACCAATATCAAAAATAGCGCCTGGCCATGTATGACCTCCATCTACTATTTTGTAATGTTCAACTGTAGCGCCGTTAGTGCCATTTTCGTAGAGATAATGTTCTGCGGTGCAATTATCTGTTGGGTCGATGTCTGGTAGCTGCGTTACTACCGGGGATGTATTGGTGTTTGTTTGAGCCACCCAATGGTCTACCACATTCGGAACCGATGCAAAAGTAATGTTTCCATTATAAGGAACTACGGCGTCATCCGTACCATGAATCGACATTGTTGGAACAGGTTTTGTGGGTGTACAACCCGCTAGCTGACTAGCATCCATCGTTCCTGTCACAGATGCAATTGCCGTTATTTTATCAGATAAATTACAGGCTAAATAATAGCTCATAAAACCACCATTACTCATCCCTGTTGAATAAACACGATTTGTATTGATTTCATAATTCGTGCTTATTTCATCAATTAAATCAGAAAGAAAGCCCAAATCATCTGCTCCAGCGGGTACAAAGAAATTCCAATAGCGCTCTCCCGTTGGGTCCAAAGTCCCGTTGGGAACAGCCATTATAAAATTGGCCGTATCGGCAATGTCCCGAAATTCTCCATAGAAAATTTGTTCTAGCATTGACGAGCCATAGCCATGTAAATTGAGCAACAAAGGATATTCTGTTTGTCCGTCGTAAGCTTGCGGAACATACAAAATATACTCACGATTTATTCCATTATGCTCTAAGGTTAAATTGCTTTGCGTTCCTGTTTGTGCAGAAAGTATATTCGATAAAAAAAGTGAAAGTAAAAGGAGAAGATGTTTCATGTTTCAGTATTTATGGCAGATGAATATACAGCAAAAAATTAAAAATTCCATAGCTTTACGAGAGTAAAACGAAGAAAAATGCAGAAACTTACTTTATACGAAGATATTTTTGATGATTTAGAAAAAGGCAAGCGCACCACAATTCGAAAAGGCCGCAGGAATATTGAACTTGGTGAATTATTGCTTGAAAGTACTGATATCCAACGTAAAAAGATAGTTGACGTAAAAATGGTTTATTACTCACGACTGGAATCTGTAAAAAAGACAGACTTAGAGAATGACGGTTTCACAGACCACCAGGACATGTGGGAAAAAATGCAGCGTTTCAATCCTGATATTGGATTGGAAGACGAGGTTACCGTTGTAATTTTTAATGTTTAATTATTAATGTTTAACGTGGTTGGGGCGGCTGTGTGAATTAAGTATTTTGAATGGTAAATTACGAATTCGTGTTGTTGACCAAAATTCGTAATTTGTAATTAATTACTCTTTAGCACTTTTCACATATAGATTTATCTTTTTCGAGCTCTGTAAAATGTTCTGCTACGAAGTTTTCTAGTTTTTTGAAAAAGAGTAGAATGTCATCATGGCTATTTTGTGCATTGATGGTTACGAATCTGATAAATTCATCCTCTTGGAATCTTCCATAACCCACCATGAGTTCTGCGTGCTCATTGAGCTTTGTACAAATATCTTTTGCTGAAATGTTTTTATAATTGAAACACACAGAAATAGAATCATCATAGCTATACAATTGATAATCTGGATGATTTCTTACGTAATCTCTTGCGGTATCAGCCAAATCGAATTGATGATCAACAATTTTTTCTAATCCTTTTGTTCCCACGCTTTTCCATAAAGTCCAAAATTTCAAAGCATCATTTCTTCTACCGCATTGCAATGAAGTTTTCCCTGGATTAAATTCATCTTCATCGGTTTGGAAAAGGTATTCCGCATCATTTGCAAATGAATCTCGCAGGTGTTTTTTATCTTTTACCACAATAATGGAACAAGTTAAAGGTGTTCCAATCATTTTGTGTGCATTAAAACTGAAAGAATCGACGTTTTCAAGGCCTTTTAGGTGGTGCTTGTACTTTTCGCTAAAAATTACAGAGCCACAATATGCGCCATCTACATGAATCCAAACACTGTGTTTTTTACATACCGCGTCAATTTCTTCAACGTTATCAAAAGCGCCTAAAACCGTTGTGCCCGCAGTAACATTTACCATTACAGGATAAAATCCATCTTCAATATCTTTAGCGATTGCCTTATTTAATTCAGAGGGAATCATCTCCCCTACTTTGTTCACAGGAATATATCTTACATTGTTTCTTCCAATTCCAGAAAAAGAAGCATTTTTTGGAATACTGTAGTGAGATTCAATCGAAGTATAAACGGTCATTTTTTGTTGAACTCCTGCAAAGCGAATTTTCGAATTAAAAGCATCTCTTGCCATTAGCATAGACATAAAATTCGTCATAGAGCCACCTGTAGCGAATGTCCCATCAGCACTTTCGTCCCAACCGATTATTTCACAAACTTTTCGTAGAACAATTTTCTCTACTCCTACCTGAGCACCAGCAGCTTTATAAGTGTACATGCTATTATTGAGCAAAACCGCCAATAATTCTCCTAAAACGGCCTTCTCATTTCTTCCACCATATAATTGATTGAAGAATGCATTTGTTGCTGTTCTTGGAGAAGCCATCACCAGTTCTTTCAACTTTTGAAGATGGGTTTCATCGTCGATTGGTTGGTCTACAAGTGACAAATCTAGTTGATCAAACAATTGATCTGCAGGAATATAATCCACTACAGGATTAACTTTCTCGTCGGCTAATAAATCTGATGCTAATGATTGAAAAACGGCTAATGCTTTTTCCATAATATTTTATGCTGTTTCGGCGGAAACCCAGTAAAAGCTAATGTTTTATTGAATTCTCTCTAGCGAAATTTTAATCGTTATTGGGTTCTCTCTAAAATAAGGCACAAAAGTACGGTTTTTAGTTGAAAAACGATAAAAATAGTTTGTTCTTGAATTGGAATAAAAGTGAATCGCATATTTGTTTATTTCTGTTCTAAGAATAGCTGCTTTTTTGGTTGATCACAAACCCTATACTATTCGTAGAATATTAATATCTTTGCGCACTGGATTTATGAAAATAGGCGTAAACACAAGGTTTTTACTTAAAAACAAAATGGAAGGTTTTGGGTGGTACACCTATGAAACAATGTTGAGAATAACTCAGCAACACCCTGAACATGAATTCATTTTCTTTTTTGACCGACCTTTTGATCAAAAGTTTATTTTTTCAGATAACATTACTCCTGTGGTCGTGAGTCCGCCAGCTAGACATACCATTTTACAGAAGATTTGGTTTGACTACTCTATTCCGAGGGCATTAAAAAAATACAATTGTGATCTTTTTGTTTCTCCAGATGGGTATTTATCATTAAAGACAGATGTTCCACAATTGGCGGTAATTCACGATTTAAACTTCGAACATAATCCGCAAGACGTTCCTAAAAATGTTTTGAGGTTTTACAAAACTCGTTTTCCACTATTTGCTGAAAAGGCTGCTAGAATTTGTACTGTTTCTGATTTTTCTAAGCAGGATATCATGAAAACTTATGGTATTTCTGGGGACAAGATTGATGTGACGCATAATGGAGTTTCGGACGCCTTTCAGCTGGTTGAAGAGCGTAAAAAACAAGAAGTTCGTGCAAAATACACCAATGGAGAACCTTATATTGTTTTTGTTGGAGCTATCCATAAACGAAAAAACGTTCAACGCTTAATTGAGGCCTACAGAAATCTCAAAACAGAACAAAATATACCTCATCACTTGTTACTAGTGGGAGAGCCTATGTGGAATAGTGAGGCCATAAAGGTCGAGGAGGAAATGAAATCTTTTATTCATTTTACGGGGCATGTTTCTTTGGATAAGCTTGCCGAAGTGATGGGAAGCGCGACGTGCTTGGCTTTTGTGAGTTACTTTGAGGGTTTTGGTATTCCGCTGGTTGAGGCTATGCAAGCGGGTGTTCCTATTTTGGCGGGGAATAAAACTTCACTTCCTGAGATTGGTGGTGATGCTGTATTGTATTGTAATCCGCATTCTGTGTCCTCTATTCAAAATCAATTGCATTTACTGTTGACTGATGGAGAGTTGAGGGATGATTTGATTGAAAAAGGTAGGGAGAGAGCAAAGGATTTTTCTTGGGATTATACGGCTAGGGATTTGTGGAAATCGGTGTTGAAGGTGATTGGTGAGGGTCGCTGACGCTCGTGTTTCTCCCGCGGAATTTCCCGGATTTCGCAGATGTTTTTTTGGGTCGCTTCGCTCTTGTTTTTCACGCGGATTTTCGTAGATTACGCAGATGTTTTTTTGGGTCGCTTCGCTCTTGTTTTTCACGCGGATTTTCGCAGATTTCGCAGATGTTTTTTTGGGTCGCTTCGCTCATGTTTTCCCGCGGATTTTCGCAGATTTCGCAGATGTTTTTTTGGGTCGCTTCGCTCATGTTTTTCACGCAGAATTTCGCAGACTTTATTTTGGGTCGCTTCGCTCTTGTTTTTCACGCGGATTTTCGCAGATTTCGCAGATGTTTTTTTGGGTCGCTTCGCTCATGTTTTTCACGCAGAATTTCGCAGACTTTATTTTGGGTCGCTTCGCTCATGTTTTCCCGCGGATTTTCGCAGATTACGCAGATTTTATTTTGTTGGGTGATGGTGGGTTTGTGAAATGTTTTTCGCTCTCTTTTTCTTTCTGATATAGGGTGTTTATCTTATTATAACTCTGATAATTCTACATCAAAAAAAATGCGGTACTCCAATTCGAAGCACCGCATTTTTTGTAGTATAACTTTCAACCTTAAATTCTAAACAACTGAACTACACATTAGTTTTCAGTGTCCATTTCATTTTTTTATAAATCCAAACTTTGAATCTGTAGAGGCTCAAGTACATCGCCGGAACGATAACCAAAGTTAAGAATGTTGCGAATGTTAAACCGTAAATAATTGTCCATGCCATTGGGGAGAAGAACATGTTGTTGTCTCCACCAATGAAAATATTTGGTTTGTATTCGTTTAATAATCCAACGAAGTCGATGTTCAAACCAATGGCCAAAGGAAGCAAACCTAGAACGGTCGTAATTGCAGTTAATAAAACTGGACGTAAACGTACCTCTCCACCACGAATTGTGGCTGCTAAGACTTCTTCATCAGATTCTAAATCTGTTTCTTCAAGTCCGGCTTTATCACGGTTTTCTCTTCTAATGAGGTTGGTGTAATCAATTAATACAATTGAGTTATTTACTACAACTCCGGCCAAAGATATAATCCCAATCATGGTCATCATAATTACGAATGTTTGACCGCTCAGAGCTAATCCTAAGAATACTCCAATAAAGGAAAGTACTACCGAGAAAAGGATAATTGCTGGAGTTGAGAAAGAGTTAAACTGGGCAACGATGATCAAAAGAATTAAGAAAACAGCGATCAATAGCGCGTTACTCAAAAAGGCCATTTCTTCTGCTTGCTCATCTTGTGCTCCAGTAAAGTTGTAAATCACATCTTTCGGCAAGTTGTCTTCGTTGGCATAATCCATCATTTTCTCTTTTAACATGGCTACCACCTCATTTCCGTTAAATCCTTCTGTTACATCAGATGAAATAATCACTTTTGAAGTTTGATCTTCTCTGGCCACTCCTGTATAAGAAATGTTTTCTTCTGGATCTTGAATTACACTTCGAATTGGAATATTCAACAGTACTCCTTTGTTGTTTCTAAACATTAGTTTTTGATCCAACAAGGCATCTAAATCGTAACGGGAATTCTGTTGAAATCTCACGACCATGTCGTAATTTTCTTCATCCTTGGTGTAAGTTGCAATATCCTGACCTAGCAGTGCTTTTCTAATCGCCATTCCCACTTGTGTAGTAGAAGCATTTAGTTTTCGTACTTGATCTCTGTCTACAATAATTGGAATCTCTGGACGAGTAGCCTCCACGTTCAATTTTAATTCGTCGACTCCTTCTACAGCCTCACGGTCTAAATATTTCTTAACATCTGTAGCTACTAAAATCAAGTCTTTGTATTCACCGCTTGCAGTATTTATCAACTCAATATTAATAGGAGCTTGTTGTGGCGGCCCCATTTCGTTTTTCTTCACAGAAATCTGAACGTCTGCCGGTAATATTCCTTTCAACTCATCTTGAAGCTTTTTCAACACATAACCCGTGGCATTAATAGAATCTCTGTATTGAAACTCGGTAAAGTCAATGGTAATTCTCGCCTTGTGTGGCGTATCTCCCATATCCATTCCTTGCTCACTCGTTCCTTTTCCTACTTGTGCAATGATAGACTGAACAAAGTCAGACTTCTTCACATTGTTAAGATCTGTTCCTTCCATGTATGGTGCTAAGATCTCATTGATTTTTTCTTCAATGATTAATGTAGATTTATTCGTCTCCATAATATCTGTTCCAATCGGATGCGTGATAAAGACATTCGCAAACTTGGCTTGGTTAGACGGGAAGAACTCTACCTTTGGTTGATTTAAAGCAAACACTACCACAGATAAAATCAGCATTATAAATGTCCCTACAATGAAAAGAATTGGTCGGTGACCTTTTAGAGCGAAAGTCAAGAAGTTTTTGTACCACCTTTCTAAAACAGGCAACAATTTTTCTTGGAAAGCAATTGTTCCTGGGAAAAATATAAAGGTATTTAACAGTCCGATTAAACCGATCAACATAATTATATTTCCTAACAGAACAGCATCTAACATTACCACAAGGAAACCAACGCCCAAGAATGCGACAGCAGCAATGAAAGACTTCATTTTTTTAGGTTTACTCTGTTCAACCGTCATGTATAGAGCTGTCAGCACTGGATTTATCACCAAAGCCACAAATAAAGAAGATCCTAAAACGATCATAAGTGTGATGGGCAAATATTTCATAAACTCACCAAAAATACCAGGCCAAACCGCTAGCGGAACGAAAGCCGCTAAAGTAGTTGCTGTAGAAGCAATAATTGGCCAAGCTACCTCACTTACCCCATGAATCGCTGCTTTGAATGGTGGGTATTTCTCTTCATCCATGAAACGATAGATGTTTTCCACCACCACAATTCCGTTATCTACCAACATTCCCAATGCGAGAACCAAGGCAAACAATACAATCGTATTTAGCGTTACACCCATTGTTTGCAGAATCATAAAGGACATCAACATAGATAATGGAATCGCTACACCAACAAACATTGCGTTTCTTGCTCCTAAGAAGAACAACAAAACCAATGTTACCAAGATTACTCCAAAAATAATTGAGTTTTCAAGGTTAGAAACCATGTCACGTGTTTGATCCGATTGGTCATTGGTAATTGAAACATTAACTCCTTTAGGAATAACGTTATCATCTTTAGCTTTTTGAACAAGCGCGTTAATTTTATCTGCGGCATCCAACAAGTTTTCTCCACCTTGTTTGATAATATCGAGCATTACAACTGGCGCACCAAACTCACGAGCGAAAGAAGTTGTATCTCCATCACCAAAATAAACATCAGCGATATCCTTCAACTTCACAGGCATATAATCTTCCTGTTTTACGATTACTTCGCCTAACTCTTCGGCACTTTGAAATTCACCATCAATCATAATGGTTTTACGCATTCCATTCATTAGGATTTCACCACCAGAAATTGTAGCATGCTCTGCAGCCACGGCATTTTCAATATCATCAAGAGAAACCTGAACTGCTTCAGCTTTCAATCTATCCACATCAATACGCATTTCTTCCTCTTGAACTCCACGAATATTTACCTCATTAATTTCAGTTAAATCTTCGACTAAGTCCTTTAGATCTTCGGCAATGTCTTTCAACACCTTTGGGCTATTTCCACTCAAGTTAATGTTCATGATTGGAAAATCACTCGGATTAATTTCGAAGATATTTGGTTCAACAGGCAATTCTGGGAAATCTGTTTCAGCTCTCGCTTGATCTACCGCGTCTTTCACCTTATTTAATCCATCGTTGACATCAATTCCGAAATCAAATTTCACACGAATAGTTGTATAACCGTGTTGAGAATCTGAGAGGATTTCATCTACCTTTTTAATTGTCTTTACCTTTTTTTCAACTGCTTCTGCAATCTTTTCAGACATGTATTTTGGAGACGAACCAGGCTTGGCAATTCCTATGTAAATTTCAGGAATTTGTAATTCCGGAAAGTTTTCTTTTGGCATCGATTGGTAGGAAAACATCCCGCCAATAAAAAGGATAGCAATAATTAAGAAAACTACTTTGGAGTTGTTAACCGCCCAATTCGAGATTCCAAAAAGTTTTGTTTTATTTTTCTCTTCCATTACTTTATTTTGATTCTATTCGAACAACATCACCATCAGAAATTCCACGACCTCCAGCAGAAACGATTAAATCTCCAGCGTTCACTTCACCATTCAACACTTCAATTGCTGCTTTTCCATGGTACTGACTAATTAAGTTCACCATTACTTGGTGTGCTTTGTAATTTTCACCGTCTTTTTTCAAAACGAAAATATAACTCTCATTCTTTTGTGTTTTCAATACAGAAACAGCAGGAACCATTAGCGCACTATCGATGACTAAATCAGTAATCAACATTTCGGCTAGCATGTTTGGCAGCAACTCTGTCTCTCCTTCTATATCCGCATTTACTCTGAAAGTTCTGTTTGTTGGATTGATGTATTTCCCCACAGAAGAAATTTTCAAGTTGAACGTGTCTCTTAGAGTGGGAACAAAAATTTCTACCTCAGTTCCTTCTTTAACAGTTTTCAGATAATGCTCAGAAATGTTTCCTGTAACGCGCATTTCATCATTATTCACTAATCTTAGAATTGGAGATTGAGCACTTGCCATCTCTCCAACGAATGTTACAATTTCATCAACGACACCGCTGTATGGCGCTCTCACTGTTGATTTCGAAGATTGCGTTTGAACTGTATTTAATTGTGAACGTAAAGCTGCTACTTGATTTTTAGCTGACTTCAATTCAAACTCTGTTCCTACTCCTCGGTCAAACAATTGATTTTGTTTTTCCAAATTGTATTCAGCAAATTCTAATTGGGTTTGCAATTCTTTAATATTACTTGCCAAGATTTCTGTATCAATTCTTGCTAAAACTTGACCTTTAGAAACTTTTTGTCCCTCTTTAACAAGGATAGATTTTATTAATCCGCTTGCTTCCGCAAAAATCAATGCTTCATTATCCGTTTCTATATCCCCTTGAACATTAATTTTGTGCTTGAACGTTCCCGTTTCAGCAGTCATACTTTCCACGTAAGGAAACATAACCACTTTCGCCGTATCCATGCTTTTAATTTTCTGGTCAAGATCTGCTAATTCAACTTTTAAAGAAGCCCTTTTCTCTTTTAACTTATCCAGTTTAGATTCTGGACTACATGCAACTACTGTTGATATTATTCCTAATACTACCAGTGATTTAAAGTATTTTCTCATCGGTCTTGTTACTGTTATTTTCTGATTAATTTATTGTATAATTTGTCCAACTCAAGCTTCTTGTTAAAAACCTCCACCATTGCGCTAACATAGCTAGTTTGTGCTTGAACCAGTTGATTGTATTTCTGAGTTACCATGATGCTATTTTCCTTCCCTATTTCTGCCATAATCATGGAGTTGTCATGAATTTTACGTGCTAAAGTGACGTTTTGCTTTTGCAGTTCAAGATTTGTTCTGGCGCTTCTTAACTCATTTTTAATTTGAATTTCTTGTCCAGAAAGTGAACGTTGATACTCTTTTATGGTTAAATCATCTTGCATCACGGCTATTTTGGCTTTCTGAATTTTCGCCCATCTCTCACCACCAGCAAAGATTGGTACAGTAAGTTTTACTCCCCAAACGGTTTGGTCAAACCATTTCTCATCAGTTCTGAAAAAATTAAACTCACTTCTAAAAGCATCATATTGGTGTTGAAAGAACGCTGATAATTGAGGGTAATTTCCCATTTTTACATTCTTCAAGTCATATTCGGAAATCATTCTTTGTTTTTTCAGAATATCCAACTCCAAATTATCTTCATAAGAACCAGACAAATCTAATTGTTGATCCAATAGTAATTTATCTAAATCTTCTGTTAAAGTAATCTCACTATCCATAGGATAAGACATTGTCATTTTCAACATGACCAATGCATTTTCATAAGTGGTTGCAGCAGCTACTTGATTTGCTCTTGCCGATAATAATGAAAATTCTGTTTGATCAACTTCTTCTTGCGTAATGAAACCAACATCATACAATTCTCTTTGTTTGTTAATCAACTTCTCTGTCACATCGACCAAAGTATCCACAAATCGCTTATTTCTAGCGCTCACTAAAGCCATTTGATATGCTTGAGTTACATTAGACAAGACATCTTGTTGAGACTTTTTGATACTTGTTGCCACAAATTCTGTGTAGAACTTAGAAACTTGCAGTGCGATAATATAAGAGCCATTAAAAATCAATTGATTTGCTGAGATCCCTGCATTTGCACCGAATTCCTGCCCAAAACTAATTTCGACATCCTGACCTGGTTGGCCCATTAACGCTCCATCCAAGACTTGTGTAGGCAAATTAATCAACTGTTGGTAGTTTACCTCTCCATTAATTTGGGGCAGACCAATAGCACGCGTTTCTACAACTTGTTTTTCTGCCGATTCTAAATCTAATTCAGAACGTTTGATTTGTTCTGCATTTTCCAAGGCATATGATTGGGCCTCAAAAAGTGTGAACTCCTGTGAAAATGCCGATTGACTTATCAACAAAACCACTGTAATCATAAATGTACTTATACGATTCATTACTTTTCTTTGTTTTTCATGTTTTTAACCATTAACTCTCTTCCTTTGTCATTTACTATTCCTCGCAATTGAAATAGAATAATTTGCTCTAATAATTCACCAAATTGATTCGCCTCTACTTCATATACTTTACCTTCAGTTAGCATACTTACAGTCGACAGATGAATTGCGGCCATAATTTTCGGATCTAATTCAGATAGATAAATACCCTCTTTTTGCCCTCTAATAATGTTGTCTGTAATTTGATTAATCACAAATTTCAACCTATGCTCTCTTACGACTTCCCACGCTTCAGGATAGTATTTTTGAAGGTCAAAAAATACAGAAGTATGAATTTCAGTAAACAATCGGGTTGAAAATTCACTAATACTCATTAAGGCTTCAATTGCATTTTCAGACCTCAATCTACTCGCTTCACAAGCCACTTGATTCTGAACTATTAAAGTGCTTACAATTTGTTTCACCAACTCGTCTTTATCCTTAAAATGATTGTAAATCGTTTTTTTAGACATTGACAATTCTCTGGCTAAGTCGTCCATTGTCACAGATTTAATTCCGTGACGCAAAAAAATCATCGCTGATTTCTCAATTATTTCTTTACGTTTTTTATCCATTGGGGTGCAAAAGTAGTAAATTAAAAACGATGGAAACTATTTACACGTTAAAAGTTTCCATCGTTTTAACAATTCTTTTTAATTTTATTTTATTCCCAAAAGAGCAAAACCACTTAACATTGAAATACAACCGTTTAAACTGGTTTCAAACCCACCCACAACATATCAAAAATCCGCTTCTAAAAATAAAATTTAGGAAACCCTATCAAAATTATAGGCAAAAACTTAGATTTGTTCTTATGGCAATTTTAATTTATACGGACGGTTCAGCAAAAGGAAATCCAGGAAATGGAGGTTATGGTGCAATTCTGAAATTCATGGGATTCGAAAAAGAATTATCAGAAGGTTTTCGTTTAACAACCAATAACCGCATGGAACTTATGGCAGTAATTGTTGCCTTGGAAGCGATTAAAACAGATAAACATGAAGTAATCATTTACTCAGATTCGAAATATGTGGTGGATTCTGTAGAAAAAGGCTGGGTTTTTAATTGGGAAAAGAAAGGCTTTAAAGACAAAAAGAATGTTGACTTGTGGAAACGCTATTTGAAATTACACGCTATTTATAAACCGAAGTTTGTTTGGGTAAAAGGTCATGCCGGACATGCGGAGAATGAAAGGTGTGATGTTTTGGCGGTGAATGCGGCGGATGGGAAGAATCTTTTGGTGGATGAAGGATATGAGAATAGTATTAAGTGAAAAGTTACGCTAATCAACTACTTTTCATTTTTAATTTACTAGTTTATCTCAATATTATTCCTAACTTAAATAAGACCACTAATAAAATCACAGAATAATGAATACGAAATGGCTTATTAAAGACGCACCAGATGCGCTTCAGGTTGAAAACTTGAAAAACGAAATGAATGTTTCTGAAGTTGTGGCTTATATGCTAGTTCAACGTGGAATTACAGAATTTGATGATGCAAAGTCATTTTTTCGTGCTACGCTGAAAGAATTACATGATCCTTTTTTGATGAAAGATATGGAGCGCGCAGTTGAGCGGGTGAATATTGCTTTGGAAGAAAATCAGAAAATCTTGATTTACGGAGATTATGATGTTGATGGAACTACAGCTATTTCTATCGTTTATGGCTATCTTTCTCAATTTACCTCATCGGTTGCTTATTATATTCCAGACCGATATGAAGAAGGATATGGTGTCAGCGAAAAAGGAATTCGAAATGCGCATGAAAACGATTTTTCTTTAATAATCACCCTAGATTGTGGAATAAAAGCCAATGAAAAGGTTGATTTAGCGAATTCTTTGGGAATTGACATGATTATTTGTGATCACCATACGCCTGGAAAGGAATTACCAGATTGTATTGTTTTAGATCCTAAAAGAGAAGATTGCAATTATCCTTATAAAGAATTGTCGGGAGCGGGAGTTGGTTTTAAATTAATGCAAGCTTTGGCTCAAACGAATGATTGGGATGAAGGAGCATTGTTTGAAAATTTAGATTTATTGGCCATAAGTATTGCCGCAGATATTGTTCCTGTTACAGGAGAAAATCGATTATTAGCACAATATGGATTGAAACAATTGAACGAAGACACAAGACCAGGAATTGATATTTTATTGAATCTTGCCAAGAAAGAAAAACCGTTGACTTTAACGGATATTGTTTTTACCATCGCACCACGAATTAATGCTGCTGGAAGAATTGACGATGCCAAAAAAGCGGTTGTCTTAATGACTTCCAATGACGAAACTGAATTAAGAGAAATTGCTAAAACAATTCATGAATTCAATGACGAAAGAAGAACTTTGGATAAAGAAATTACGGAACATGCCTTGGCTATTGTAGAAGAAGATCCTGATTTTGACAAGAAATGTACAACTGTTGTTTTTGATGAATCTTGGCACAAAGGTGTTATTGGAATTGTGGCTTCTCGATTAATTGAGAATTATTATCGTCCTACAATTGTCTTAACGCAATCTGAAGATGGAAAAACTTGGACGGGTTCTGCTAGAAGTATAAAAGGCGTAAACGTGTATGATGTTCTAGAAAAATGCAGTACTTATTTGGAGAAATTTGGTGGACATTATTTTGCCGCTGGAATGACTTTAAAAAATGAACAACTCGATGATTTCGTAAAGCGTTTTGATGACGAAGTGCGAAAAGTTATAGGAAGTGAATCTTTAATTCCTGAGCAGATCATCGAAAAAGAATTGCCTTTTGACAGCCTATTCAATATGGGTGAATCTGTCTTTGAAGTTCCAAGATTGATGCGTGTACTTAACCAATTTGAACCGCACGGTCCCAACAACATGAAACCCCTTTTCTTAGCGAAGAATGTCTATGCGCACGATGCCAAACTATTGAAAGAGGTGCATTTAAAAATGAAAGTGTATCAGCCTAATTTCCAAAAACACATCGAAGCCATCTATTTTAAAGCTCCAGAAGCCTTAGAAATTGTTCAGAATGGCCCTTTTGACATGGTCTTCACTTTGGAAGTGAACCAGTTTAAGGGAAGGACTACTCCGCAGTTGATGGTGAAAGATGTTAGGCCTCATCGGGGATGAGGACAAACATCTTTGGGAGAGAATTGTATAGGGAGAGGTTTTTTAGGGAGAGTGTTGTATAGGGAGAGGGATGAGAAATGGTGGGAATGTAATGGATTTATCGAGGGAGTGAAATTAAGGTTTGATGAAGGAATGGACTAACGGCCGTAAATAGGCACATGCGGCTAACACGTGTGAACGTTCGTAGCTTGGGCTTAATGCACCACAACGGTTAGTATATGAAAAGTAGGCGATTTCGAAGCACGAAACTTTCGTTTAAGCACAAACTTTGATACGAGCCAAAACTCTTGATTTTATTACTATTTCGCCTATTTTTTATATACATTGTTACCTGCTGGCTTTATTTTTTCGTTCGTCTGTTAGCGTTGGCAAAGACATACTCTTTTGCAATTTTTGGCTTGAGCATTGGCTGGTGCGAATTGCAAATGTGTATGGCTTTTAGCGTTGGCTTTAGGTTGTCAAATCACCAAGTTCATCTTTTAATTTTTCTAATTGCTCAACTGCTTTCCATTTATTTTGAATAACACTTTTAATTTTAGTAGAAATCATTTTGCGTTGTTCTTTATCTTTTGAAATTGGTAACATTAATTCATTCCATCTATCGCCAATATTAGGCAAAGTTGTTTCAATTAAAACCTTATTAAAAGACTGTAATTGAGTTAAACTATGAGACAGTAAGTATAATAAGTAGTATGAATCTAAATCATATTCGTTATTTTCTTTTATAACTCTTAAAACTAAAATTTCTCTTGTCAAAAGTGATTGAATATCAAATGGTGAAACCATAGCGACACTTCCAATTCTATAACTTCCTCTACGAACATAAACTACATCACCTTCAATAAGGTCTTTCTTTTTACCTTTTTTAGCTAAATATATGTCTTCAGGTATTTTAGAGGTTGGGTCTTTGTAAACTTCCCAATTAACAATGTCTTTTACTCTCACATAGGTAACTTCTCCTCTGCCTTTATATTCTGCTGGTGGCGAACCGTGACCATCAAAACATTTCAATATTTTTTTAGAAATTAAGTCTTTTATTGGAATTAACTGTAAATTCTCTTTTTCAGCAAGATTTTTAATTTCCTCTATTTTATTTTCCCAATAATAACGTGGAACATAAATATGTTTTTCTAAAGTTTTGTTGAAATCAACCTTAAAACAATATTTTTTAAATCCTGTCTTTATTTCCTTAATTACCAATGGTGTATCATCCCAAAGTTCGCTTCTGTCGATAGATTTTGTTTCAAAATCCCAACGATAAATTTCCTTGCCTTGGTGGTTATGACCTATTTCTTCAAGAACAGCCATATTTACCTCTTTTTGTTGTTTTACGCCTTTTTCTATTACAATTGCTAAACACTTTGCGTTATTGTGAGGTCTAAATGAATTGTGAGGTAAATCAATAACCCAACTCAAATTATTGCCTTCTAGCATTTTATGTAAAACATATCTTGACCTTGGGGCGTGAAAAAATGTTTCAGGTAAGACAATACCCATTCTACCACCAACTTTTATTAATTGTAAACATCTTTCAATAAATATAATTTGTGGTGTTTCAACGTCTTTAAGTTTATTAGTTCGCTCAAAAGTATCTCCTGCCGTTTTCCATTTATAACCTAAATCATATTGATTTAATAAGTCTGTGCCTTCTACTTTTATATCTTTTCCAAATGGTGGATTCGCTAATAGTACATCAAATTGACCAAGATTAACATTTTGTCTCGTTTTAGCTTTCCATTCTTTTGGCATATCTAAACTGTTTTCGCAAAAAATACCGCCTTTACCATCTCCGATTATAGCCATATATGCTTTAGCTACTTTGCTTAAAAAACTATCTTTTTCTATACCTCTTATTTTATGAATTGCAGTAGCAGTTTTTTCTTCATTTAACGCTAGTTCCGACCATCCATATTCTTCTGCTTGCTTATCGAGTTCTTTCCACATATATCTTAAACTCTCAACTAAAAAACCTCCTGAACCACAAGCTGGGTCAATAACAAGTTCATCAGATTTTGGGTCTACAATTTCAACTAGTAATTTTACAATGTTTCTTGGTGTAAAAAATTGTCCTTGTGCTCCTTTTAGTGCATATCCAATAAATGTTTCAAAGGCTTCTGCAATTACATCTCTTTCAGATTCAATTAAAGTATAGTTTTGCAGTTCTCCTATGACATAAGCAATAGCGTTTTCGTCTAAACTAATTGTATCACTAACCTCAATTACTTCTTTATATTTGGTTTTTACTTTTTCAAAAATTTCAAGAGTTCTCTTTTTTACTTCTTTTTTATCTTCTTCAATTCCAATGCGGAATTCGACAATATCATCAGGTCTAGTAAATTTCTCATCATATATTTTACAGAAAATTAGGTTGATTAATTCTCTTGCCAATTCTTCATCTCTTGTCGCTCCTGTAAAATTACCTGCAAGGTGATTTCTAATAGTTTTGAAAATCAATTTTAAATTGTGGGGAACAATTAAATCCTTTCGTTTAAACATCCCAATATCTTCAAGCCTTTGACCTGATTTTGGAATATTTGGGATTTCACGAAATAAAACCTTGCCTGACTTTTCAATCTTTTTAATAAATAATCTCTCATCACCATTAAACCAAACACCTAATTCGGCTTTTGAAAGTCTCAAGTAATCTTCTAGTTGTGTTTTCCCGTCTTTTCTTGTCTTTTTTTTACATTCTACAATTATGTAAACATCATCATCTTTTTGACTTTTATCTTTGAAGATTGCAATATCAACAGGATATTGTTTAGTTGTATCAGACGGTCTAGCTTTTACTCTGAATTGTGGTCTAGTTTGTATTAATTCTTTAGGATAACCATAATCTTCCACTAACTGAATGGAAAAAGGTTGTACTGCATCTACCTCTTCTGGTGTAGCTTTTATTTCCTGACCCGATATATAATCAAATAAATATCCTTCCTTTGGTAATGAATCTTCTGTCATTATTTTATTTTATTTTTCAATTAGTAAGTCCTTTGCCGAAACTTTTAGAATTTCAGCAATTTGGTATAAGTCTTCTAAACTAGGTTGTCTAACATTTCGAGCGTACTCGTTAATTGTGGTATAACTTTTCCCTGTCTGTTTGGCAAGCCAAGTCTGTGATATTCCTTTGTCTTTTAGAACTTCTTTAATTCGGTTCATTTGAAACCTAAATTTATTAATTCGGTTCAAATATAATAAAAGTTCGCTATTTTATAATGAAAAAATTCACTATTTTGTCGTGGGTTGGAAAAAGGCAAGCTCTTTTGGTTTTTCAGTTTTGGGTTTTAGCGTTGGCAAAAACCAAATGTGCTTGACCGAGCGTTGGCTTTTTTCAGCTTGCAGGTAACAATTGGCTATACGTATTACGTATATTTCGCCTATACCATTCCCTCCAAATATAACAATAATCCAAACAGAAAGCCTAACCACACCAGCCAATTTCAATAGTTCACAGAAAGAACACAAGCGTTGAATGATTCTCATACCCGTATAATTATACGAATAATATACGTTTAATTATACGGCTAATATTTTAAAACAAATAAAAAATTTAAGGGATTCCGAAAAGCTAAATAGCGCATAATTCTATGGAGAAAAGCAGTGTTGAGTACTCAATACTCCACCTGTGCCGATTTTTATAGGCATACCCTAAACTCATTTCTGACTAAATAAAACTCTCCTCAAACCTCTCAAAATGGCAAGTATATCCATTTGGATGCTTTTGAAGGTAATCTTGATGCTCGGGCTCTGCAGGCCAAAACTTCGTGTAGGGCTCCAATGTTGTGGCTACTTTACCGTCCCATTTTTTGGATGCGTTTACTATATCGATGACTTCTTCAGCTATTGCTTTCTCCTCTTCGTTTTGGAAGAAAATAGCTGAGCGGTAACTTGTTCCTTTATCATTTCCTTGTCTATTGACTGTTGTAGGATTGTGAATTCTATAAAAATAATCTAAGATTTCCTTAAAAGAAGTTTGATTTTCATCGTAAGTGATTTCTATTCCTTCTGCATGTCCAGGGTGATTTTTATAGCTAGGATTTTCATTTTCTCCTCCGATATATCCTACTTCGGTATCCAAAATTCCTTTTCTATTACGAAATAAACCTTCCATTCCCCAGAAACAACCTCCTGCTATATATGCTTTTTTTGTATTGCTCATTTTTTACTATTTAGTCTTGCTTATTCAAACAACTAATATATTATTCTTGTTCGAATTAGAACATAGATGCCAAAAAAGAAATCATATAACCAAAGATGTTTTGTTTCAAAAAATAAAAATGAGCGACAAATCTATATTTATCGCTCATTCGCTTTTAGTCCATCTAAAAACGCTTTTTAAAACAGTCCAGAAATTTCACCTTCTCCATCTATTTCAATCCTTTCCGAAGAAGGAGTTGCGGGCAATCCTGGCATTCTCAACATATTTCCTGCAATAGGAATGATGAAACCAGCCCCTGCAGCTATTTCGAACTCGCGGATATGAATATCAAAATTTTTAGGGCGACCAATTAATTTCTCATTATCGCTCAAACTTTTCTGAGTTTTCGCCATACAAATTGGCAGATTACCATATCCTAAATCTTCAAAACGCTTTAGTTGATTTTTTGCTTTTGCAGTGAGTTCCACTCCATCTGCACCATAAATCGTTTTACAAATCTTCTCGATTTTATTGAGCGGTGCATCTTTTAAATCGTATGTTGGCGTAAAATCAGACGCACAAGACGCGGCTGCTTCAACCACTTTTTCCGCTAAATCGGTGCAGCCTGCCCCTCCTTCGGCCCAACCATTACTGATGGAAACAGGAACCCCAAGTTTTTCACAGTGGTCAAAAATCAATTGCTTTTCTGCATCAGTATCACTGCTAAATGAATTTACAGAAACCACAACTGGTAAGCCAAAACTCTGAATACTTTCAATGTGTTTTTCAAGATTAGGCATTCCTTTTTCTAAAGCTTCAAGATCTTCATTTGTTAATGCGTCAAGTGATTTTCCTCCGTGGTATTTTAATGCCCTAATCGTGGCCACTACAACCACAGCTTTTGGCGACAATCCTGCTTTTCTACATTTTATATTCAAGAATTTTTCTGCCCCTAAATCTGCGGCAAATCCAGCCTCTGTAATTACATATTCACCTAAACTCATTCCCATTTTCGTGGCAATAATGGAGTTGGTTCCTTGCGCGATATTTGCAAATGGCCCTCCGTGAATCAGTGCAGGATTTCCCTCCAAAGTTTGCACTAAATTTGGCTTGATGGCATCTTTTAAAAGCACGGCTATTGCACCAGAAGAATTTAATTCTTTAGCATAAACTGCTCTACCGTCGAATGTGTCACCAATATAAATGTTCCCGCACATTTCCTGAAGGTCGTTTAAGTCTTTACACAAGCATAAAATGGCCATAATTTCAGAAGCTGCGGTGATATTAAATCCTGTTTCACGCGGAATTCCACCTGTTTTACCGCTTAAACCCGAAACGATATTTCTGAGTGCTCTATCGTTCATGTCCATACATCGTTTCCAAATCACCGATCTTGGGTCTATGCCCAAATTTTTGGTTTTACTTTGTAAATTATTGTCAATTAATGCAGCCAAAAGATTATTGGCCATTGCAATCGCATGGAAATCTCCTGTGAAATGTAAGTTAATATCCACCATGGGAATGACTTGACTGTGCCCTCCACCGGCTGCACCTCCCTTCATTCCGAAAACAGGGCCTAAACTGGGTTCTCTAATAACAACAACAGATTTTTTCCCGATTAAATTTAAGCCATCGCTTAAGCCAATAACATTGGTTGTTTTCCCTTCTCCCGCAGGTGTTGGTGTTATGGCGGTAACCAATATTAAATTGCTTTTATCTACTTTTTCTTCGTCGATTAGATCCAAAGGCAATTTTGCTTTTTCGTTTCCGTAATATTCTAATTTATCTTCGGTAATTTCCAGTTTTGCGGCAACTTCTCTTATGTGCTTTGCTGTAACTCTTTGTGCAATTTCTATATCTGTCATGTTCTTATTTTGTATTGTAAAATTGACTTTAGAAAGTCCTCCAACAAAGATAACAGATGATTATATAAGGGAGTTAGGAAAGCCTTTATTGCTCACAAAATATGGTGATGAATCATTTTAAAAAGAAGAAAAACACTGTTTGAAATGAGATAGGTCATATTTTGAGCTTATACTCAGAACGAATAAAAGTTTATACTTAGCTCGCAAACAACAACACGCTTCTGGCTATAATAACAATTTAATACCCTACAAATGCAAGCACCACAGCTAAAATCACTAAACCAACAATAGTTCCTAAAACACCTAACACCGTCCCAGTTATTGCCATTCCCAACCCCCTAGAGTTATGCGCTTTTCGCCTTGAAATTCCAACAATACCAGTTATTAGGGCAGGAACTAAGATGAAAAAACCAAGCACGGGGTTAAGGAGAAGCATGAAAACCATCCCAATTACACCAAGTATTAAACTTATAATAGAAAAAGGTTCTACAGTCACTTTCTCTTCTGCTTGTGTGGGCTCCTTCTTCGCTTCAGTTACCTTCTTCGCTTTGAAAACATCTTTAGCTCCATTTGCATATTTAATCATAAAGACTTCTGCCATTTTTGCGGTATAGCTAGGCCCCTCAAGATGATCACATTTTTTATATTTAATGGTAGATTCCCCAAATTCTAAAATCTTCACTGTTCGTTCATCTCCATTTCTAAATATTAATGTATCACAGCCTTCAATCTTATTGAATATCAATTCATTTGATGTAGGAAAACAATTGGTTTTCTCATGATCAGCTAAGGACATTGCTTTTTCTGCTGAAGATTCATAAAGACCTAGCTCATCTAAACCATCATCAACAGAAAGTTCTCCCGCGTCTTTAAAATTCAATTTTTCATTATGAACTTCAGCTTCCAAATTTAACTTAAGGTCTTCATCGATCGATGCTGCTTGGTTGCTTTTAAGACTTTTGTTGAATTTAAGGTGATAACCTCCTGTATGAAGTCGCTTTTCAATTGAACAGGAAAAGCCAATGGAAACCAATAATAATATGGATAGATAATTTATAAAATTGAAGTTTTTCATAATTGACTTTTTAAATTATTCTCACGAAAACTTTCTGACAGAGAGATTAATGGCACAACTAAATAAGACCCAGCCCTAAATAGTGTGTTTCCTTATTCAAAATGCGTTTTATCCCTGTGAAAGTCCTACAATCAAAAATATCAATCCTAAAATAAGGAAAAGTAGACCTATTAAGATAGAGATGAAAAGCAGTAATAAAAAACCTACAACGAGAAACACGATTCCTACGACTCCCAATCCTGACATACCGTCGGACTGAGCGGTTTGATTAGGCTCAACTGACTTTATAGGTTCTGTTTTTACCTCAGTTGCTTTGGTTTCATTTTCCTCATTGAAAACATCCTTTGTTCCATTGGCATACTTAATCATGAAAACCTCAGAAATTCCAATGGAATATATTGGACCGTTCAAATTATCACACTTTTTGTATTTGATTCTTGTTTCATCTATTTCTAAAACCTTGAGTCTTAACTCGTCTCCATTCTTTTTATAGAGCACATCGCATTCTTCCTGGGAAACCGTTTTGCTTACTTGAGTGGATTCTTTTGGAGGTTCAGCCATAAAATCGCTTAACTTATTTACTGGAGTGGATTCTTCAAAATTTAATTGATCCGTAATTGAATGTTGGACAGTCGAATTTGTGTTTTCGCTTCGCTTCTCAGTATATTGTTTCTGTTCTTCATCACGCTCTGAAAATGCTAAATGATTATTTCGATCATTAGATTTAACATCAGATTTTATTTTGTTTTTATTCAGCTTTACGTGATAACCACCTGTGTGTAAACGTTTTTCAATAGAACAAGAAAAGCCAATCGAAAGAATAAGCAAAAGGACAAAGTAGTTTTTAAGTTTCATTTTCTTCATAAGTTATAGTATAAGTAGGATAAATATAATGAAATTTTAAAACTAAGGTGTGGAGTAAACGCTTAACTTATGTATTAAGAAATACAAATACTTAGCACACTCGAAATAAAGAAATTAAAAGTGCTTTAAAATAGGGTGAAATTTCCTGAAAAATCAGCGTTACGAATCAGAGGCTTAGCCTTCAATTCCTTCTTTGGGTTTATCATAATCTGGTCTATCTTCTGGAGCCATGTGAATCGTCCTTTGAGGAAAAGGAATTTTAATACCATTCTGTTTAAATAAACGGTCTATTTCGAAACGTATTTCCGATTTATAGTATTCTGCAAACCACTTTTGATTGGCCCAAAAAAGCAGTTCCATTTCTAAAGCGTATTCTCCAAAATTCAAGATTCGTACTGTTACAGGTCGTTTCTTACTCACTTCTGGATGACTTAAGGCAGCTTGTTTTAAAAGTTTTTTCACCAATTCGGTGTCTGTTCCATACGCCACTCTCAGCGTGATATGAAAACGTGTATGTCCTGCGCTAAATGACCAGTTTTCTATTTGGTCTTGCGTGAGCAAAGAGTTGGGTATAATTAATGTATTTCCGTCGCGGGTTTCCACTTTTGTTGTACGCACATTTATTTTGAGAATTCGTCCTATAATTTCCTCTCCAGTTACTGGACTGAATAACCTCACAATATCTCCCACTTTTATGGTTCCTTCAAAAAGCAAAACAATTCCCGAAACCATATCTCGGAACATTCCTTGAAGACCTAAACCCAATGCCGCAAAGATAGCAGCAGAACCCACCAAAAGTCCACTTAAATCGGTGAAAACAACTTGTAGCGAAAAGAAAGTGGCCAGCACATAAATGATGTATTTTGCGAATTGAATGTAAACAAATCGCGTTCCCTCATCGAAGTTGTCATTGTCTTTAAATCTGCGATCGATAAAAAGTCTAAAAAGGTTAATTAGAAAACGTGAAATTGCAAAAACGAAAATAATGGTGAGTACATCCATCATGCTCAAATGGAACTGTTCATCGGCTAATTTTGGAACGATGTCATAACTCAAAAACTCTCTGATGGAAATTTCTTCATTTTCTAGTCGAAACGCCTGAAAACCGGCGATAAAAGCTCCAGCAATCAGCACTTGATTCAGTACCTTAAGAATAGTGATTCTTGTTCCCTTAATTTTGATGTTCGGCTTTTTTAAATGCCTTTTGAGCATTCTTTTTATGAACTTATTCAAAATAAGCGTTAGGGCTATAGTAACCAACCAGATCAATACAATCCAGAAGGATGCAGTGTAAGGACCTATTTTAAATTCGAAAAATAATAACATCTTACTAAATTAAACGATTATTCTGCCTAATTGATGTGCGAAGGAACTTTTTATTTTCTCAAGTAACATTTGTTCCTTTAGCAACTCCATCAATTTATCGCTTTCATCATTGCCTATTCCTTTTAGCTCCTCCTGAATATCTTGGATTCTTCGCATGACCACAGAGTTTTTGAAAGCATAAAGCGACTCCTTTACAGCTTGTGCCAATTTATGAATCTCTTCGGTTGTTTCTATTTTGTAGGTGTTTAACCACTGACGGCTTAATTCGTATCTGGGCGACAAAATATCTGTAACGAATTTCACTATCTCAGGGTCTTCATGTCTTAAAAAACGGGCTGCTTCATAGAAAATATTGTCCTTTAGTCCTTGCTGACACAATTGATAAATCTTTTGAAATAATGGATTATGAAATCCTAAATCATCTCGTTCCAATTCTGAAATAATTAACTCCGCAGCACTCACATCAATTGACTCTTGGGCATCACTTTCAGCCTCTCCTTCTATCTCAATGGCACGACTTCCATACAACACCAAAATGCGAATTAAATCTAACTCTTGATCATAGAAATGGCGTTTGTTTGGATCAACTTTTTTTATCGCTTCTCCCGGAAATTCTCCGAAAGCTTCCATGGGCATCTCTCCTTCGTCCTCATAGTTTGGTGCACTTACGGGTGAAGGTGAGGGAGAAGGAGAGGAAGGAGTTGTTCTTTTTCTCGGGTTATTCAGTGCTTTTCGGCGAATCGCATTGAGCTCGTTGAGTAAAGTTTCTTCTTTAAAGTCAAATTGTGCCGCCGTTTGTTTGAGGTAAACAGACCGTGTAATGCTGTCTGGAATTAAGGCAATGGAACCCACAATTTCCTTAATTAAACCAGCGCGCTGAATAGGGTCATTTTCTGTTCCTTTCAGCAGTACATCCGTTTTAAAACCAACAAAATCTTTTTGATTCTCAGCTAAATATTTTTTTAATTCATCTGTTCCCACACTTTTCGCAAAAGAATCAGGGTCTTCTCCTTCTGGAAAAAGGCAGACTTTAACCGTCATTCCTTCTTCCAAAAGCAAATCTATTCCTCGAAAAGATGCTTTGATTCCCGCAGGGTCACTATCGTAGAGAACAGTAATATTTTGCGTATACCGTTGAATTAATTTTATTTGCCCTTTCGTAAGTGAAGTTCCACTGCTGGACACCACGTTTTCAACCCCAGCTTGCGCCATGCTGATGACGTCTGTGTAACCTTCTACCAAAAAACAATTGTCTTGTTTAATGATTTCACTTTTGGCAAAATAAATTCCATAAAGCACCTTACTTTTGTCGTAAAGAATACTTTCTGGAGAGTTAAAATATTTGGCTGTTTTAGAATTGGTTTGGAGTGTTCTACCACCAAAACCCAGTACTTTTCCAGAAACGGAATGAATTGGAAACATAACCCTTCCGCTGAAAAAATCGAAGCGTCTATCATTACTGGTTTTTGTTAAACCAAGTTGTTCTAAATATTTTTGTTTGTACCCTTTTTCTATGGCCGTTTCAGTGAAAGACTTTTCATTTCTGGGACAATAACCCAATTGAAATTTATCGATAGTACTTTCTGTAAAACCTCTTTCTTTAAAATAAGAATAACCTATCGCCTTGCCTTCGGAGGAGCTTTTTATACTTTCTGCAAAGAAATCTCTGGCATAAGAATTAATTATCTGTAAACTTTCTCTTTCGGAAAGTTCTTGCTGCTCCTCTGGAGTTAAAGGCTTTTCTTCTGGTAATTGAATATTGTATTTGTCGGCCAACCAACGCAAGGCTTCGGGATAGCTGAACTGCTCCAATTCCATTAAAAAGGAAACCGCTGTTCCTCCTTTTCCCGTCGAAAAACATTTGAAAATTTGCTTGGCCGGACTTACCATAAAAGAAGGTGTTCGTTCCTCCGTAAATGGACTTAACCCTTTAAAATTTGATCCTGACTTTTTTAATTGCACATACTCACCAATCACCTCCTCGATGCGAGCGGTGTTCATGATTTCATCGATGATATGCGAAGGAATTCTAGACATTATAATTTACAGCTTAGAATAATCTTTAGTTTCGGTTAGCTGGCCTTCCTCGTTATAGAACTTCCAAACTCCTATAGGTTCGTCATTCAAATATTCACCTGAATAATGAACAGCTCCATTTGGATGCTTCACAATGGTATGTCCATCTTTCAAGCCATCCTTATAAACAACGATTGACAATTCTACGCCAAGTTCCGAAAAATATTTCCAAACCCCAACGCGCTCACCATCTTTGTTTTTTCTTCCTGTAATTTTCAATTGCTTATGCCCAGGATACCATTCCGTATACCTTCCATTATCGTCTTGTGAAACCAAAGGTCTTGTTTCCATCTTCACCTCTGGCCTTTTCGGTTTTTCGGCTTCATCAGCACAAGCTGACCAAACCATTAAAATTAACACTAAAAAAAAGTACTTTTTCATCATTTTACTGTTTCCGATTATTGTTTACAAAAATACGTTATTTATTGAATGAACTAAAGCTACATCCTATTTTGCTTAAAAAGCTAAGGTTAAAATGTTCTTTGTGAAAGTGATAATTTTCTAAAAGACACATAGCACTAACGAAACTTTCTCTATGGAAATAATTAGGGTATTCTAATCTTCGAATAATAACTCTTTGACCTGTTTTTTCTCGCTTTGTAATTCATGAAGCGCTTCTTTATGGTCTATCATCAAGAACATATATCTCCATTTATAACTAATATGGGTTAAATATTTAAAAAACCAGTAGGTAAACATTCCGATTAAAGGCATTAATAAAACATAAATAAGCATTAAACCCCATGAAAAGTCAAGTAGATAGTGCACTAAAAGAGCGAATCCTGTGTAGCTTAATGGGTATAGCACTATTCCTACAAGAATAGCCAATGGCGCATAATATTCAATATCTGTAGACAATTTAGGAACCAACCAATCGGTAAAAAGGTATTGCAAATAATTATGAATCAGACCAAAAATGGCCAAAGGAAGCGCAACTAAAATAAAAACAACAGAGGTGAAAATCTGTCTCAAAAAAAGTCTAGATCTGAATTTCCTATCTAGAAAATCGGCTCGAATTTTCATTTTCTCTAACTTCCAATCCATGGATTTAATGCGCTGCTTTAATTCATCTATTCTCCAAGGCTGAACCAACTTCAATTCATCTATTTTATTCTTTATCTCCTTGAGCTCACTCACTTGCCGTTGAACTCCTTTTTCATCTGAAGGAATGTATTTGGTATTCAGAACTTTATAAATATCATCCAATAACTCTTCTTCATCCTTGGTTTCTGTGGTAACCAATACTTTTTCTAATCTGTCTCTAAATTGATCTGTTAAACTGCGCACCGCTTTTCTCTTATCCTTTAAATACAGCTCGTAATGATCCATGACACCTCTGGGCTGGTCGATATCAATCAAAATATTACTTCTGAATTTTTCAGGTTGAGAATAATTAATTCCCACAGCAACAACTTGTAAATCTAGATTACTATCATTTAACCTTTCCGTTTCTAGGGCTATTCTTGCCGTACCAGTTTTCAACTCACGAAGAACCTTCTCTTTGTAGGATGTTCCTTCAGGAAAAATCACTAAAGTTTTTCCTTCGCTTAAGACCTTATAACATTCGCTTAAAGAATCATTATTATCTACGCCATCAGTTACGCCTTCACCTCTTCTATTGATGGGAATCATCTTTAAACTGCGCAGTAATTTCAATTTAAATTTCGAATCAAACAAAGTGGCTTTAGCCATGTAATAAATAGGCTGATTACATATCATACCAATTACCCAAGCATCCATTAAGGTATTTGGATGATTGGCAATTATGATCATTGGCTTCTTTCCGTTGGATAGATTCCCTCTGTTATTCACCCGTATTTCTTTGTAATACAAGCGAATTCCAACACCAATTATAAATTTTAATATGCGATAGAGCATGTGTTTTTTTTTGGACAAGTTAATGAAAAAAATAATTACACATGAATTAAGAATACTCTCAAAAATAGTCTCCATCAAAACATTGAACAAAGAGATAATGTAAGGACGATTCGCAATTGCCCCTTCTAAATCATCAAAGCAAAAACCCAAAAACAAAAAAACCTCCAAAAGCCAAAACTCACGGAGGTTTCTATTATGAAAAAATACAATTTAAAATTATCAATTATGCCACCCTATCGCGTTAAACACTAATAATTAATTATTTACCTAACAATCATCCGCTTAGACATAATCTCCTGTCCATTTCTTGTAAGTGAATAAATAAACATTCCTTTACCAATCTCAGATGCTAAAACTGTAACTTCTCCTTTGTTTTCGTTAATTGGATAATCCTTCACAAATCCTCCATTCAAGTTGAAAATAGTAATTGAAGCTTGATTAACCTCAGCCGCCAATTGATAACGAATCACCGTTCTATCATTAAAAGGATTCGGGATATTTTGTTCCATAGCGTAGTCTGAAACTTCACGACTGTCTTGAACTAGACTTTGTCTAATTTTGTCGTTGGCTTTGTATTCTGCTAATTCTTCGCTAACAGTTGTTAATTCCTCTCGAACTGATGCTATTTCATTAACTAGTTCCGTATTTAACTCTTGAATTCCTGCTGTTAAAACAGAGATTAAACCAGTGTAGTTAATGGCTTTGTAAGAAATATCAGAAGCTATTTTACCATTTTCGTCAAAAATTGGTTGAGTTACGTCTTTCGTCAATTCAGGGAATACCTCTGCCATTTCTTGCGAAATGAAACCGTGTTGGTTTGTCTCAGGAAGTGCGATACCGTCTGTTTTGTTATACGAGTAAGTTACTGGACGCAATTGGGAAATTCTTTCGAGTGCGCTTTTTTCATTATTGATATTGTTTTTCAATTTCTCGTCTGAGGGAAGAAAAGCCCCTGCTGTAGTGACAACATCTCCATTGAAATAACCTGCATGACGATTATTTCCAGATGCTTGAGCATCTCCATAAATTGCAGCACTAAACTGGGTGTTTGGATGTGTTTTTCCAAGAACTCCAATTGAGTTTTGTGAACTACTAGCGTCTACAAATATACCTGTTGAGCTTTGATTTCCATTAACTGCAATAATCATTCCTGTACCAAAATCCAAATGCTCCACTGTAATCTCCGCACCGATATTCGGCGCTCCTAGGCTCGTTTGATTTACACTTCTAATCGAAAAGCCTTTTTGACCGAACTGGGTATCAATACCAACCTTGGGAGAATCCGCCGGGTCGTCGCCAAATGGATTTGATGTATCGATGTTCTCTCCAAAATAAGTGTTTCCATTAAGCGGTGTCATTGAAGCCACTAAAATGTTAACCTGCGGATTATTCGGGCTACCAAAACCTCTCCCCACACGAAATTCTAGATTCCGAGCAGTTGAGCCCCCATTGTGAATCCATTGAATACGAGGTTTAGCTGGACTTGCATCTGTATAACCCGTCACAAATGCACTTTCCCTATACTGAAAGCGAGAGCCATAGAAAACTTGACTTCCAGCATCCACCTGACCTAATGACATCCATTGATTATTCAGACCAAAATCAAAATTAGATCCTTGATTAAGTTGAGTTATTGCTCCTGTTTTAAAACGAAATACCTCCTGAGTGCCTAGAGAAGATCCTAAAGACCCCATAACCTCAGTGATGCTGTTCTGACTTAGATTATTACTTTGACCAAAAGCAAACGGTATTGTAAATAAACTTGTGAATAAAAGTACTTTTTTCATAACATAATGATTTTGTGAAGTCTAAAGCTCATAAAAAAAAAACAGATATAACAAAATAAAAAACGACTATTTATAGTTTTTCCTTTTGCGAGTTCACCAAATTAATACTACATTTGAAGCTATGGGTGTAAATAAACACATACTTATTGGGCTAACGCTACTTGTATTATTGGTTTCAAACAAGCTTGTTGGGCAAGTCGTTATTAGCACACCTATCACGCTTTACCAACAATTCAATGGCAAATACGATTACACCGTAATTGGTAATACTCATAATACAGCAGATAATTGGCAGCTAAGTCCTCCTACTCCCTGTCAAATGTTAACAACGTCCTCTGCATCACTAAATTTATCAACTGGACAATCTGTGGTTGGCGCCTATTTGATTTGGAGCGGTATAGGTGACGGGACGGGAACAACTGTCTCTTTGAATGGCAATTCAATTTTCCCTGATATTTTAAATCTTGGAAATGCACAACCCCCTTTTTTCACATACTTTTCTGCTGTCAAAGACATCACAAGTTATGTTCAGAATTTTGGAAATGGTATTTACCAAATCTCGAATTTTGACTTGAATCCGATTATTAGTGGTTATTGTAGTAATTGGGTATACTATTCAGGATGGAACATAATTGTGGTATATTCTGATAACACCCTACCTAATAATCAATTAAATATTTATGACGGGTTTCAATTACTTTTTGGTAGTTCAAACAGCGCTATTACTTTCCCAATTAACAATCTAAATATAACAAACACCGTCAATGCTACCCTTTCATGTCTTTCTTGGAATGGAAGTCCTAATTTATTTTTTGGAGAATCATTTGCTATCAATGGAGACACCTTGAGTAACGCACAAAACCCTGCCAATAACCTTTTTAATGGCACAGATAGCTTTTCAGGAAGTAATATAAGTTGGAATAGAGACGTCGATAAATTTGATATTAGCAACTCTATCAATATTGGAGACTTATCAGCGACAATTGATGTAACTTCTCTATACCTGCGATTAATCTCCAACATCATTACCTCCATCCCCTCAGAACTCCCAGACGCCACAATCAATATAGACACCATCACCGGTCAAGACCTCTGCAACAACCAAAACCTATCAATAGATTTCAAAGTGCTAAACGTAAATTCCAACGACACTCTGCCTGCAGGAACTCCTGTTTCACTTTATGCCAACAACACTATTTTTTTAGGAACTGTTCTCACGCCCTCAGAAATTCTAATCGGAGACAGTTTAGCCATGTCGGCAAGTGTTACAATTCCTACAAATATTGCTAGTCCTTTTGATTTAAGCATTATCGCCAACCAAAACGCCACACAATTGGGTGTTGTTCCAGAAAGTAATTTAAACAATAATTCCGCAGATACAACCCTAAGTTTAATTCCAGTTTTGATTCCCATTTTTGATTCAATACCGCCAGTCTGTCAAGGAACAAATGTCGCTTTACCCACTACTTCTAATAACGGAATTTCTGGAATTTGGTCGCCTGTTTTTAATTCTCAAGCCACCACAACTTATAATTTTTCGCCTTCAAGTGCATTTTGTGCAGACACCATTCAAATCACGGTTCAAATCGTACCGCAAACTTTACCCACTTTCACTTTACCAGATTCTATTTGCATTAATGATGCATTGACTTTTCCTTTGGTTTCTAATAATGGAATTTCAGGCACTTGGTCGCCTGCTTTTGATAACCAAAACACTACAACTTATACTTTTACGCCAGATTCTTCGGGGGTTTCGGCGGGCTGTCCAGTAAGTTTTCAGCAATTAATTGAAGTTATTCCGCAAACTGTGCCTAGTTTTTCATTTTCTGATACGCTTTGTCCGAGTGCTGTTTTTACTTTGCCATCAATTTCTGACAATGGAATTTCAGGAACTTGGTCGCCAGTATTTGACAATCAAACAACAACGAATTACACTTTTACGCCAAATTTTAGTAATCTTTCAAATGGGTGCGCAGCGAGTACTTCAGAAACAATCACAATCAGTGATTTAATTAACCCAACAGGAACAGCGCCAGCGGATTTAGTTTTGCAGTGTGTTGGAGATGTTCCTGCCCCAGACATAAACGCAATCACAGACGAAGCCGACAATTGCACCACAAACCCAACAGTTACCTTTGTTTCTGATGTTTCAGATGGAAATACCTGCCCAGAAATCATCACTAGAACCTACAACATTGTAGATGACAATGGAAATAATATTGATGTCATTCAAACCATTACAATCAACGATGATACCTCTCCAACAGCAAGCAACATCTCCACAACCGTCCAATGTTTAACCGACGTTCCAGCCGTTGATATTTCAGTAGTTTCAGACGAGGCCGATAATTGCACCGCAAATCCAACAGTCGCTTTTGTTTCTGAAACAACAGACGGAAATTCATGTAACGGAGAAATCATCACAAGAATTTACAGCGTAACTGATGATTGCGGAAATAGCATAAATGTCACCCACACAATTTTAGTAGATTCCTACACGCCAAACTTTACCGTTTCAGGGCAAGGAACAACTTCATGTGATGGAAGTGATGGAACAATTACCCTTTCTGGACTTTCTCCAAACACATCTTATTTGATGAATTATGATGGCGGAACAACAAACGCTATCACCACAAACGCCGCTGGTGATTACGTAATCACTGGCTTACCTGCGGGTTCTTATACCAATTACACAGTAACAGATGCCGATTGTCCATCATGCACCACAACAGAAAATGTTTCGATAAACATCAATGACCCAACTGCCGCAGTGATTGGCGCGGGACCTGATGCAGAGTATTGCGAAGGAACAACGGTGATTTTAAATGCTTTTAATCCTGAAAATGCAAATATTACTTGGGATAATGGCGTAACGGATGGTCTTGGATTTGTGCCACCTGTAGGCGTTTCTTACTACACCGTAACTTCTGAAAGGGTAAACTGTTTTTCTTCTGACCAAGTGATGCTCACCGTATCGCCAGCAATTACAGACATTTCTTGTCCAGCGGATTTAACTACAACTTGCGCTATTTCAGAACAAGCGCCTTATGCTGATTTTAATGCATTTATCACCGCTGGAGGTTCAGCAACAATTCCCGTTGGTGGAGTTATTGATTCTGCTTCTTTTACTTTACTCAGCGAAGTTTCTGATGGAGTAATTTGCCCTGAAACAATCACAAGAACATATCAAATTGCAGATACTTGTGGCGTTGAGTTGACTTGCACGCAGCAAATTGTGATTAGCGAAATTACTCTTCCAACAGGAACAGCGCCAAATGATACAACGGTTCAATGTATTGGCGATGTTCCGCTGCCTGATGTGAATTTAATCACGGATGAAGCCGATAACTGCACGGCCATTCCAACAGTTACTTTTGTTTCTGATGTTTCCGATGGAAATACTTGTCCTGAAGTTATCACAAGAACTTACAACATTGAAGATAAATGTGGAAATAATATTGATGTTGTTCAAACGATTACCATTAACGATACTATTCTGCCAACAGCAAGTAATCCTGATACAATATTCGTAGATTGCTTGGCAGATGTTCCACTTCCAGATATTTCTGTGGTAACAGACGAAGCAGACAATTGCACGGCAAACCCAGCAGTGGCTTTCGTTTCAGAAAATTCAGATGGAAATACGTGTAACGGCGAAGAGTTAACGAGAGTTTACAGCGTAACCGACGATTGTGGAAATACGATTGATGTTACGCAAACAATTGTTGTTGAGGTGTTTGATCCAGTATTTACGCTTTCGAGCACAAATCCAACAACTTGCCAAGGAAACGAGGGAACAATTACAATTTCAGGATTAAATCCATCTTCTAATTATGAGATTACTTACAATAGCGGAACTCCTTTTTCTGTGACTACCGATATTAACGGAGAACACATCATCACAGGACTTATCGAAGGAACTTATACTGGTTTTACAGTAACCGAACTGCTGTGTTCAACGTGTAGTACAACAGAAAACATTTCTATCACTTTAACTGACCCAGTTCCACCAGTGGTAAGCGCAGGAACAGATATCGAAGCTTGCGAAAACTATACCATCACTTTAACGGCGTTTAATCCAGAAAACGCAAACATTTCTTGGAATAATGGCGTAAGCGATGGCGTTGGATTTGTTGCTCCTGTTGGAGTTTCTACTTACACCGTGACTGCGGAAAGAGTGAATTGTTTTTCAACGGATGATGTGCAAGTCACCGTAAATCCGCTTCCAATTGTAGATGCAGGACCTGACTTCACCGTTTGTGATGGCGATGAAACTACACTTTCTGGAAGTGGTGCAGCTACTTATGTTTGGGACAATGGAGTTGTTGATGGCGTTCCGTTTACACCGGGTTTAGGGCTTACTTACACCGTGGTTGGAACTTCAATTGATGGATGTGTAAACACAGACCAAGTGGATGTTGAAGTCATTACTTCACCAGACATTTCATTTACCACCAATAGAACGGTCGGTTGCGCCCCGCAAGAAATCAACTTCATTAGCACTTCACCAGGAGTTGGAAATCAGTGTCTTTTCACTATTAGCGATATTGGTCAAGTTTCGGGCTGCAACGTAAATTATGTTTTTGAAGAAGCGGGATGTTATGATGTCACGCTGCAAGTTGAACTTTCAAACGGCTGTATCGATGATTTTACAGTTTCAGATTACATTTGCATTGACGATTATCCAATTGCAGATTTCACAGTAAATCCAGAAGAAATCACCAACATTTACAACGCGGTAGAGTTCACCAACACATCTTCTGGAGCAACAGCTTATGAGTGGAATTTTGGAGATGAAAACATTTCAAACGACATCAACCCAACGCACGAATATTCGGTAAAGGCCATTAAAGAAAAAGCTATTTTTGATGTTCAACTCATTGCCACGAGCAACTTAGGTTGTCAAGATACTTTCAATTTAGATTTGCCCTTTTTCGAGGAATTGGTCTATTTTATTCCAAACTCATTCACGCCCGACAGAAACAAATTCAACGAGACATTCAAGCCCGTTTTCACCTCAGGATTTGATCCTTTAGACTACAAATTGCAAATCTACAACAGATGGGGAGAACTGATTTTTGAAAGCAATGACGCAAATTATGGTTGGGACGGCACTTATGGAGCGAGTAAGATAAAATTTGCCCCTGAAGGTGCTTATGTTTGGAAAATTAGCTATAAAAAATTGCGAAACGAAGAAAGCAAAGAGATCATTGGGAGTGTGAGCTTGTTGAGATAATCGGATCATCATCCCACCAAATATCATTGATCGAAGAGATAATGTAAGGACGATTTGTAAATCGTCCCCACCACATTATCAAAAAGAGATCATTAATCGAAGAGATAATGCAAGGGCGATTTGCAATCGTCCGCGCCCATCATCAAAGAATAATCCTCTTTAAAAAAGCACTCCTCATTATTTTTACACCACCATCAATTCCTACTACTCTTTTTCAAGGAAAAAGAAAACGTACTTCCCACTCCTATTTTACTCTTCACGGCAATGGTTTCGTTATGCGATTCTATGATGTGTTTACAAATGGCTAAACCCAGTCCTGAACCGCCTTCGTTTCTGTTTCTACTTTGTTCTACGCGGTAAAAGCGTTCGAACAAACGGGGAATATTTTTTTCTTCAATCCCTATTCCATTGTCCGCCACTTCGGTCATTAAGGTGTTGTTTATTTCATAAAACCGAATTGTAGTTTTACCGTTTTCTGATGAATAATTCAAAGAATTGGCAATTAAATTCGTGATTACTTGAGCTATTTTTGATTTATCGGCATTGACATAGATGGGCTCGTATCGCTCTGCCAATTTCACTTCCACTCCTTTCTCTTGGCTTCTTTCTTCAAACGAAAGTATAAGGTCCTTTGTTAAATCAACAATATCAAAAGCTTCTTTTTTAATTTCAACCCTGTTGACTTCCAGCTTCATGATTTGATCGAGGTCTTCTAAAATTTCAGACATTCGTTCCGTTGAGAAAGCGGCACGTTCTAAAAATTTACGGTTAACTTTTTCGTCTTCTAATCCACCTTCCAACAAAGTCAAAATATAACCTTGAATACTAAAAACTGGAGTTTTTAATTCATGGGCTAAGTTCCCCAAAAACTCTCGTCGAAACGCTGCTTGTTCTTTCAATTTAGCGATTTCAACTTTTCTTGCATTTGCCCAATCGACGGAAGCTTTAGCTGCTTCACCAATAGGATCCTGGCGCATTTCTATTTTTGGTTGGTCAACATTGATATTCGTTCCGTGGTCTATAATTCTAAAAATTAAATCTAAGCGTTCTTGAATATATTTCTTAAAGAAATAAAAGCTTAATCCGAAAGAAATCAAACCACTCAAGAGCGCAATAGCCAAAATATTTAAAAGGGGAAGAAAAGCAACATAACTTCGGTAAAGAAACAACAATACAACAAGTATAACTACTTGTGCTACTGCTCCAAAAAACACAATTTGTATTGGTTTAAGATTCTTCATTATGCGTTAAATGTGTAACCTACTCCTTTAATTGTCCGGATATAATTATCTCCAATTTTCTCTCGTAATTTTCGAATATGAACATCCACGGTTCTCTCTCCTACAATGGTGTCATCTCCCCAAACCTCGGCCAAAATTTGATCTCTATTGGACACAACACCTGGCCTTTTCATCAAGAAAGAAAGCAATTCGAATTCTTTTTTGGGTAAATATAACTCATCTCCTTTGAAAAGTAGAAGATAACGATCAGTATCTAAAATCAAATCTGGATTTATCTCAGCCTGCACCTCTGCAGTTACGCCTCCCCCTGCTCTGCGTAAAAGAGCTTCAATTCTGCTCAATAAAACCTTTGGACGAATGGGTTTATTGATATAATCATCTCCTCCGGCATTGAAACCCGCAATTTGTGAATAATCTTCGGCACGAGAAGTGAGGAAAGCAATGAGCGGTTGTGTCTCTAAATCTGTTGCTCTAATTGCTTCACAAACTTGAACACCGTCCATTTTGGGCATCATTACATCCAACAAAACTAAATCTGGTTTAATTCTCTGACATTCTTCCACCGCCTCTTGTCCATTCACAGCAGTTATCACTCGATAACCTTCTCTTTCTAAATTATAGGAAATCATTTCCAAGATATCCGGATCATCATCAGCAAAAAGTATTGTTGCTTTATTATTCATAGCTTTCTCTATTCTTTACAAAAGCAAAGTTAATCTCAAAAATCTGCTCCCGCATGAATTCTATTTTACTCTTAAGTTAACAAAAAGAGACCAATGTTAAGACATTATTAATTCCTAATTAAAATACTATGATTCAGATACGCAAACAGTATATTTGTCCACAAATTCAAAGTACATAGCTTCATAAAAGCATTAAAAACGAGTAGCTTAGTGGAGCTGTTTAATTGTTATCAATTATTTAATATATGTTTAAAATAAAATCCGTTCTTTTTCTAGCTTTCATCACATCACTTACCTTTTATGGCCAAACACAGGTAAAAGAATATAGCTTTGGTGATGGTTTTCGTTTCACCGCCAAAGATTCTACCCTTGGCGTAAAAGTATCGGCTCGTTTTCAAACTTTATTTTTAGGAAATTGGAGTATTCATAACGATGATTTTTCTGATGTAGGCCAATTTAATTCAAACTTCCTAATTCGAAGAGCAAGATTAAAGTTTGATGGATTTGCTTACTCACCTAAACTGACCTACAAAGTTGAATTAGGGCTTTCCAATCGCGACCTTAATCATGGTGGGCCTGAATATTATGGTGAGGGAGGAAATTTAGTGCTCGATGCCTACTTAAAATGGAACTTTTTCAAAGCTTTTTCAATAAAAGCAGGTCAATTTAAACTTCCAGGGAATAGAGAAAGAATTGTTTCCTCTGCAAATATGCAGTTTGTAGATCGTTCGGCTCTTAATAGCAAGTTCACTTTGGACCGTGATATTGGCGCGAGCTTGCATTATGACAAAGTTTTAGGAAAACAGTTTGGCTTGCACCTAACAGCAGCATTGTCGCAAGGTGAAGGACGAAATGTGACCATGGGAAACTTGGGAGGTTATAAATCTTCTTTTAAACTAGAAATAATGCCATTTGGAGCTTTTGCTAAAAAAGGTGCTTATATTGGTGCAGACATTTACCGTGAACAAAAACCTAAACTGGCCTTGGCTTTTATGTTTGATATCAATGGAAAAGCGGTAAGAAGCCGAGGAAATAGGGGCGAATTCTTATCTACCGATGCAATTTATAAAGATCTCTATACTGGCTTTATCGACTTCATGTTCAAATATAAAGGATTTTCTGCCATGGGTGAATACGCCATTAGAAGAACAGCCGATAACAATAGGTCTTTAGTAGACGCTGAGGGAAATTCTGTGGGAGCTTATGATTTTGGTTCTGCAATCAATTTACAGGCAGGCTATTTGTTTAAAAGTAACTATGAAATCGCTGCTAGATTTACAGAAGTATCCTCAATTCCTGGATTTTCTGGATCCCCAAACCAGATTTATTATACACTTGCAGCTTCCAAATACATTAAAAACCACAGTTTGAAGATTCAAACGGATGTGAGCTATATTGAAAATAGATTCTTTGACGATGCCTTGCAATGGCGAGTTCAAATTGAATTTGGGTTTTAACCTTATTTAGAATTGCCCCCCCTTACAAAAGCGATGCATTATGTGTCGCTTTTTTTTTGCGATCTAAATGACCAAATAAACAATCAGAAATAAAAAAACTAACTATCTGTACATCCTCCATTAAACAAATTAGCGACAATTCTTAAGGTTCATAAGTTAACTATCATTCCAGCCAAGATAGAATTCCAGCTATTTTATGTTGTTGATTGAGAAATCTTTCTTGATTCGGCGTTATTCTAATAGCTCATGCCTTATTCAATAATTTTGATGAAGAGGGTGTGAAAAGAGATAAAATTCACTCGGTAGAGCGGCGAGATCTTCCCGGTGTTTCACTTTATTGTTACAACCGGTGATTGGTTTAACAAATCTATCAAAATCAATACATTGCGTCATCATTAAACCGCTAAAACAATAGTTATTTCATATTCTCAAAATTAACTCTAAGAAGGACCATCAGTTATTATTTAAACAAGAAAAAACAAGTGCAATAAAAAAGACTGCTCCGATAACTCGAAACAGTCTTTAAAAAATACTTTAGTTTTTTAAACCTTACCTACAATTCCTTCTGAAACGTTTATGATGTGATCTCCTACTTTTTCTAATGAAGCGAAGATATCGTTATAAATAATTCCTCCCTTCATGTGTACCTCGTCGTCTTTTGAAAGGGCATCAAGGTATTCGCTACGAATTTCATCACGTTTTTTGTTGATGCGTTCTTCTACTTCGTTGGCAACAGTTAAATCTACATCGGCTGAGTGTTTTTTCAGGTTTTCACACATTACAGCAAAGGCTTCATCCACGAGATCAAACAATTCAGCTAGGCGCTCCCTTTGATGTGGTGTAAACCAAATTTTATCCTCAGACTTGCGTTCTAAACTTTTTGAAATTTGGTAGAAAACATCTCCGATACGCTCCAAATCATTCACAATACTGTTCATTCCTCGAATACGAATTGCGGTATCAATACTCAACTCCCCTTCTGATATTTTACCTAAGTAATTCGCTACCTCAACCTCTACTCTATCGGTAATCTCCTCATATTTAGCAATACGGTCAATTAATTTCTTTTGATTTTTTCTACTTTTCTCGAATAACAAATCACGAGAGAAACGAGACATTCTACTTGTTAATTCACCAAACTTAGCGATTTCTTTTTTGGCTTCAAGCATAGATAAATCTGGAGTTGACATGTAACCCGCTCCAATATAGTCCAAGTGAAACTCTTCATCTGCTCCCCCCTTAGATTTTACTGTTCTTTCTGCTACACGAACAATATTTGGAACAAACCAAATCAATATCAGCACATTGAGTAAGTTAAAAGCGGTGTGGAAAATCGCAATACCTGTATTGGCATATTCCTTTGGATTTTCGAATGGGTTTCCTGCTCCAATAGATAGCATAAAGTATTCGATTCCTTGAAGAATAAATGGGAATAGCAGAATAGCCCAAACCACTCCAATTACATTAAACAATGAGTGAATTCGTGCAGATCTTTTTGCGTGAACGTTACCTATCGTTGAAGCCAACTCAGCAGTAATTGTTGTTCCAATGTTTTCTCCTAAAATCATCGCTGCTGCTACTTCAAAAGGAATAATTCCACCTGCAACAAGGGTCATGGTCAAAGCCATTGCCGCGGAGGAAGATTGTACAATTAGGGTAACTAAAGTTCCTAAGAACACAAATAAAATTGTACTTAAAAATGGAATATCTTTAAAATCGATAAAAAACTGCACCAAAGCAGAATCGGGTCCCAATTCAGGAACAGCATCTTTCAAGAAACCTAATCCCATAAACAACAAAGAGAATCCAATTATTGCACTAGACCAGGCCTTCAATTTTTGCTTACCAAAGAACATCATTGGTGCACCAATGGCTATTAAAACTAAGGCATAAGAACCAATACTTACTTTAAATCCAAAAATATTAATGATCCAACCTGTAATTGTGGTTCCAATATTTGCTCCCATCATAACTCCTGCTGACTGCACCAAAGTCATTAGTCCGGCATTCACAAAAGAGACGGTCATTACAGTCGTTACTGAAGAGGATTGTACAATGGATGTGATTCCAAAACCTGTCAGCACACCTTTTACTCTGTTGGAAGTAATAGACCCCAATAAATATCTCAATCTGGATCCGGCGGCTTGCTGCAATCCTTCACTCATGATTTTCATACCGTAAATGAACATTCCAAGAGAACCAATCAGCACCAAAAATCTGAAAATCCCCCAGCCTCTTTCTGTATCCGCAGAGTTTTTACTCGACCAATATTCGTTCTCACCATTCGTAAGCCCTATCATGTAAACATAAGACTCCTCACCTACCAGGCTATCAATTGAGTAACTTGTCGCGTGAATATCTATTCCATCAATTACTGTCCACTCTGAATTACTGTAACCTTTTTCAAAGCGTTTCGCTCCAATTTTGGTATTGTACTTTATAGAAATCGAGTAGTTTTCCTGTTTCAATTCTTGAAAAACTTCATAATTCAGATTCCAAGAAGTTGTAAAAGCTTCAATCTGTGATGTCGATGATATATTTTCAATGGTTTTTGAATTAATCGTTTGAATTAATTCATTGGGCGCAGCTTTCTGATTGTTTTCATCTTGGGCATTCATGTTGAATGTTAAGAATGAAACGAATAAAAGTGCAAGCGATAAAACGAGTTTATTTTTCATTAAACATAATTATAGTCTGGGGCAAAAATAATAGGCTAAGCAATAGTAAAGTTGGGTTCAATGTTAAGGAAACATTAACTTTAGTTAACGCACAGTTTACCTATGCGAATTCAACACTTTATAAAGAAAAACATAGATTAACTGGCCATATCCTCATACTTTTTACATTGACACAATTCTGCGCCGAAGGGACACGTATCATGGTCATAGTCACAAAATTCAAGAATTGTAACCTTTGCATTTGAGTAGGTTGTCTCCTCATCCAAGGCGTCTAAAACCATTAGATATTTCGTTCTCACATCGACATTATCTGGAAAATCTAAAAAGAAATTATAGTTGTCTAAAACACACAAAAGGTGCGTGTAAACAACGGTTACTTGATCATCTGTTAATTTCTCCTCGGGAGGGAAATAACATCGATCAAATCCAATTATTTTTGATAATGGTGCTGTGTTATCAGTTCTTGGAATTCCATCCTCACATTCACAGACTTCGCTTTCGCCTAAAATATCTAAATGACTGCGAATAGCAATTTGATTTGCAACTGCTATATTCATGTCATCAACAAGTTGTTCTAAGTATCGGTTCATTTTGGTAGCTGTTTGAACATACAATATATATAAAAATATTTAATACTTTTTAACAACTTCGCATTTTTATTACCAAAAATATTCTTGATGCTCAATATTTGATTACAAATCCTTCCTTTTCTTGATGCGATCTTTTCATTATAATCCCGAGTTTAAAAAGGTCTATAGTCAAATGATAGTACGGATTACGGACCAATTCCTTCCAAGCAAAAAGCATATCTTTAGACCATCGAATATCATCCAAAACAATAATTGTTTCATCATGAATGTGCGGCGATAATAATTCAAGTTGTTTAAACAGGCTTTCACTTTTATGATCGCCATCTATAAAAATTAAGTCAAACACGATGTCATTTTTTAGCTTCTCCAGAAAGCTGAGAAAGTCATTGTTTACAAAATCTACTTTAATATGTTGCGAGGAAGGAAAGCTTCTTCTGGCCATTTCGTACGTATTTTTACACCCTTCTACGGTAGTGATTTCCACTTCTTCAGACGCCGAAGACATCATATATGTCCCTAATCCTAAAGATGTGCCAAGCTCCAAAATCTTTTTAGGCTGATAATGCGCTACTAACCTAAAAAGTAATTTTCCATACTTCCCATTGCTGCCAGATACGCTGGCTATTTTAGAAATACTGCGCTGTTTTTTTAGTTTTCTAGAACCCGCGCCTAAATCTGTAACTTCAATACTTTCTCGATTATTTGCGTAGGATTTCTGTAATGCCTTAAAAACACTATACTCAAACTTAGGAATAGGGAGTGACAAACATTTATCATTAAAGTCGTACACAAATGGAGAGTGAATTCCATGTCTGTTTTTTGCAATCAAACAATATTTTATATATTCACGAACTAAATAAATCATAAACACCTTTATTCTTCGTTAAAAGTACATAAACTTAACATTCAAATTTCATGGATCCAAAAAACAATGAAACTATTATTGCCAAGCACAAGGAATTGGTTTTTCAAAAACAACCTGAGATAAACCTTGTTAGCCCTTGCAGATTGAATGACGGAATTATTCGACACTCTGATTTTGAAAAAAATAGGTTTAAAGTTAAATTCAACAACGGTAATCAGAAGATTCACTTTTTTATTCCCGCTTCTGGAACTGGATCGCGTATGTTTAAATTTTTGTACGAATTTTTGGCAGACCCAAACGAGGAAACAAGAAGTAAAACAGAACGCTTTTTAAATGCAATAGAATCCTTTGCATTTTTTGAATTATTGCCATTCTCTTTAAAAAGAAAAGTTCGCGAATATGATATAAGTTTAGATGATTTTGTTTCTTACTTATTAAAACCCAATGGACTTGGATTGGGAGTTATTCCAAAAGGTTTAGTCCCTTTTCACCGCTCTCGTAGCTTTATTTTAAATGCATTTCAGGAGCAACTGTTGCAAGGCTTAAGAATAAAAGAGGACGAAATCAATTTCCACTTCACGATAAACAAAGCGCATGAAGAAGAAATAAAAGAAGCCTTAGACTCCATTCGACAATTAACAGGTAGACAATGCAATATTGATTGGAGCGAGCAAGATCCTTCAACTAATTCTATCGCTTTCGACAAAGATAAAAATGTGGTTTTAGATGAAAAAGGAGAGGTACTCACTCGTCCTTCGGGTCATGGTGCTTTGCTCAAAAACCTGAATGCGATTGAAAGCGATATCATTTTCATCAAAAACATCGACAATATTCAGCATGAGGCACATTCTCAGGCTTCAATAGAAAACCTCAGGTATTTAGGAGGAATGGTTGAAGTCGTAAAAACAGAATTAAAAGAAGCGCTTGAAAGCGAAAACCCAAGAGGTCAATTGGCAGCGCTTAACCTTCTTTACCATTTCACCAATCCAAGTCTAGACTTTGAGAAATTATCGGACGATGAATTGCATGCGCTTATTTACCGTCCTATCCGTATTTGTGGAATGGTGCGCAACGAAGGACAGCCAGGTGGTGGACCATTTTGGGTAGAGGAAAATGGAAAACAATCGAAACAAATTGTTGAGAAATCACAAATTGGAAAAGATGGAAACCAATACAGATTAATGGTTCAAAGTCAATATTTCAATCCTGTTTTAATGGCTATTTCTACCAAAGATATCGATGGAAAAAAATTGGATTTAAATGATTTTGCTGATCCAAATAAATATTTCATCGTTGAAAAAACCTATAAAGAAAAAGACATCCGCTTTATTGAGCGTCCAGGCTTGTGGAATGGAAGCATGTCGGACTGGTTAAGTATCTTTGTTGAAGTTCCTACAGAAACGTTTACCCCAGTGAAAACTGTCTTGGATTTATTGAATAAGTCTCATATTGAACAAGCTTAAAAAAAAGGGGTGAAAGTATGACAAACTGAAGACTTTAAGGATTCAGGGAGTATAACCTACTGACTAATAACAATATAATTTCCATTAAAATTTATACCGACTAAAATATATTTTTCTTAAATAATGTTAACTAGTTCTACTCTTTTTGTACTTTAGTACTGAAGTTTATGAAACGGAGCATTTATTATATATTTCTCACGCTTTTTTTAGTGGGTCTGCTTAGTCTTGAAAAAGAGGACAGGTTGCTTTACAGCGGACCTGATCGTGTTTCCTTTGGTGTAAAAATAGGAATTCTACCTACTGGCGGACTCACACAATATTCTTTATTTTATTTCAAAAACAATCGTTTGGCAGGAAATCAACCTGTTGGACTAGATCAAATTGTTAAAATTGGAACCGGACAATGGCCTATTCCTAGGTCAAATGTTTTTAGCAAAATTTTCGAAAAAAACGGTATCGTAAATGACACCCTTTCTGATGGAAGAATTCTAGATTACAACTCTGCATTCGACTCCTTATGGAAAATAAGATTTGATGCACATCCTTTTGAGCATGAACTTGGTGAAGGATGGAGTAATGGGGAAATGCGCCCTTCGCTGAAACAGCAAGCGTATATTGTAGAGCGCTATGGCGTAAGAGGCTATGACCAGGAATATTTTGTAGATTCTAGTTTTTTTAAATTATTGAGAGATGTTTTAGATCCCGCTTGGATTAACAATTATAAATCTTTGAGGTAAACAAAAGAGAAAACGATAAAGACGTAAACACCTAAATATTTACACCATGAATTTTTCACTATCCAACAAACGTTCAAAAGAAGAGAAATTTTGGAATTGGTTTTCTAAATCTCAAGACACTTTTTATCATGAAATAGAAAATCTTGAGGTACGAGATGAAATACTCACCGATTTAAAGAGTGAATTAAATAAAGTCCATCCAAATCTTGTTTTTGAATTTAGTCCCATCCATGAAAATGGGGTACGAGAATTTACCATTTCAGCCGAAGGAGTTAAGGACTTTTTCCCTTATGTAGAGGGCTTGATTGAAAAAGCACCCGAAATTAAGAATTGGCAATTCAATGCCTTCAGACAAAGAATTCCAGGTGATGATCTTCAAATTCAATATGGAGATTTAAACATAGGATATTCTGACATTTATTTCAGATACCAAGATGGGAAATATGGTGAAATTGGAATTGAGTTAAACATTCGAGATTTTGACGAAAGTCCACAAACTCAAAATGCGATTTATATTTTGTTGGATGGACTTATTGGAGAATATGACATCACACTAGGGCCAGACTGGATAGAATGGGTTAAACTCGATGAGTCAAATATTGAGAATCTAAATCCAATTACTAGTTTAAGAGGATTGATTGATGAAAAGAAAAAGTAGGTACTTCATTAAAGAAGAGTATAAAATAAAAGTGCGTTAATTGATGATACGAACCACTCAATCCAAATTCAAGAAATCTCTAATTCTGTTTAAAACAAAACTACTTGGAAACAACAAGAAATAAAGTAGCAGAATATACTCAATTGCAATTAAGGTATAACCAATTGTAGCATTTCCAAAAGCATAAAATCCATAAGAAAGCATGATGAGGAAAGACCAAAACAACACACCTAAATTAGCAGAAAAAATCGCAAGTCCGAGCGGGAGAATGACATACCATGGGTGAACAGTTGTGGCTAATAAAAGATAAACAACATATCCCCACATCATTCTTTCCAACCATTCTTTGTTGGAATGAATAGGCTTATGAAAAGCAATAAATAATATAGACAAGAAAGCAATAATCGACAATGCTGGACCGACAATTAAGGTGGGATTTCCTTCAACAAAGAAGGAAGTAATCCATTTTACGAGATAAAATATTCCAGCGTTAAATTCAAAGTTATCGAAGTACAATTCTATGCTTTGCATGAAATTCCAGAAGACGCTTGGCCAGAGATAAATCAATAAAAATCCTCCCGAGAAAAGGAAAGTGAAAATATAGAATTTTAGACTTGTTTTAAAGCCTTTAAAGCGAAGTAAAAAGGGCAATAATATCAACGGAGTCAGTTTTATATTTATTGCAATTGCCCAAAAGAATGCACTTTTTAGCCACTTGTGTTTTAGCATGAAATAAATCCCTACCATTAACCAAGAAAGCATAATTCCCTCGAAATGAAAGTTTCCTATTACTTCGATGATTAAAATAGGATTAAGCAGAAGAAAGACACAATTACTTAGCGGAATAGAAAGAATTTCAAGCGTTTTTAAAAGGTATTTAAATCCTATTAAAAGGGTTAAAAACATCAAGATTCTCAATGTAATTAACGAGACAAATAGATCATTGCTCATTAAAGCAGTAATCAAAAAATAGAATTGATTTACTGAAGGATAAATAGAGAAATTGCGTTGCGAGAGTTCCGTGATTTCAGCATAAAGTAAATTCATATATTCCGAATCAGCCACCAAACTATTATTTGCAATTAATTCATTTGGAATAGCTGAATAAGGATGAATTCCCAGAGTAGTCAATTCCCCGTCCCACAAGAAGCGATAAACATCCGGAGATAGTGAGGGAAGAGAAAATAATGGAATCAGAAACGATATAAATGCAATAACTTTCCAAGTTTGAATGGAAAAATTATTTTTTACTCTGATGAAATAAAGGAAGGCCGCAAAAGAAACAGTGTATGACGCAAAACTAAGAACAAAATCTTCTTGCTGCGAAACATAAGAAATCAAAAAGAGAGGTATTACGTAAAGCAAAATTGCTCCAAATAAACCTCTCCAATTCGATTGCATGCTAATAAATATCTAGTTACGCATTCACGTTACTTGTTCTTGTACTAAATTTGGGAACAAAGGAAAACAACGCTGGTCTAACTTCCGCAATGCTGTAGAAGAATACCGATCCGTATCCAATTGCCAACATTAAGTGAAAAGGAACCATTCCTAAATCACCAAACGCCAACCTGTTAATGGCAGTAAATCCGAAAACTAAAAATAAGATTCCTTCTCCAATAGTAATTAAAGAAATTGATTTCTTATCGTATTTGTTTTCAACTTTCCCTTCCTCTTTTGCGCCAACATTAAATTTTGGTGTTCTCACAAACGAACTTTTAATCCCCATGTAGCCTTCAATAACTGCAACCGCATTACTTAAAGAAAGTCCCATTGAAATAGTAAGGAACTGAAAGAACCTTTTACCAAACTGTAGCAAAGATTTTGGTTTATCCTCTGTTTTATCTCTGTAAGAGTTCCAGTAATAGAACATCAAAAACAAAGTAGACATGATAAATATGCTTCCAAATTGAATAAAATAGTTCAAATCTTCAAAGCTGTCTTTGATGTGCAAAACCGGAAGACTCAACAAACTCATCACCAAAATAAAGACAAAAACTGAAGAATTAAACAAGTGGGATAAGCCATGAATTTTATCACTTGGCCTAACATTTTTAGCCGTTAATATTCGTTTGTTCATTTTGATGAAACACTCTGCTCCACCTTTCATCCAGCGGTGTTGCTGTCCTTTTAAGGCACTCATCGTGATTGGTAATTCTGCTGGAGCGATAACATCTTCTAAATAGCTAAATTTCCAACCTTTAATTTGAGCTCTGTAGCTTAAATCAAGATCTTCGGTTAGAGTATCGTGTTCCCAACCTCCTGCTTCTTCAATACATTTGATTCTCCAAACACCACCCGTTCCATTAAAGTTAATGAAATGTCCTGCTGCACTTCTTCCTCCTTGTTCAATAGCAAAGTGACCATTCAAACCAAAAGCTTGCAATTCTGTCAATAAAGAATAATCTTTATTAATGTGTCCCCAACGGGTTTGCACAACTCCCACTTTTGGATCACGGAATTGCGGCATTGTTTTTTGTAGGAAATCAACATCAGGAAGGAAGTCGACATCAAAAATGGCAACAAACTCACCTTTTGCATCAGGCAAGGCACTGTCTAAAGCTCCAGCCTTATACCCTACTCGATTTGTTCTGTGAATATGTTTAATGTCCACACCATATTTTTCACGAACTTCTTTTACTTTTCGTGCGATTACATCAACTGTTTCATCAGTTGAATCATCTAGCACTTGAATTTCAAGCTTATCTAGCGGATAATCCATTTGCGCCACACGTTCAATAACACGTTCAGCAACGTAATATTCGTTATACATAGGCAGCTGAACTGTCACATAAGGAGTGTTTTCAGGGTCAAATGTAGGAAGTGCCTTTTTCACTTCGGATTTACTGTTTTTGTATTTTACCGCCAAGGAAAGTTGGAGAATACTGTAAAATAAGATCAACACGAGACTTATACCGTAAACAATTAGGATTAGCTTTGCGAGCAAGTGTGCAAAGTAATGTTCGAAGCCAAAAGCGTCTCCCCAATTAAACATCCAAGTTGGGTCGCCAAGGGCGCTGTCAAGAATAATTACCAAGTTCATTTAGTAAATTTGTACTTAAAAATTGCAAATATAATTTTAATTCCTGCCATTACCGCACCTTTTATTGTTCCACTTACTTTTGAAACTCCAATTCGGGCTTTATAATTGACTGGAACTTCGCAATATTTCATCTTTTTTTGAGCTGCTTTTATCTGCATTTCAATTGTCCAACCATAGGTTTTATCGCTCATCCCGAGCTTTTTATAACTTTCAAAACGCATTGCTCTAAAGGGACCAAGGTCGGTGTAATTTACACCATAAAATATTTTCAACAATTTTGAAGCCAACCAATTACCAAAATGCTGGGGAAGCGTCATTGAACCTTTTTCTCGATTTCCTAAAGCACGTGAGCCAATGACTAAATCCATGTTTTTGTGATAGATAGGTGCAACAATTTCAGGAAGCTGTTCTGGATAATCTGAATAATCTCCGTCCAGAAAAACGATAGTTTCCCCTTTCAACTCCTCAACCAATGCACATCCTTTCAAACACGCCCAACCATAGCCTTTTCTGGCTTCAAATAAAGCGGTTGCACCTAAAGACTCTACCACTTTTTGAGTATTGTCTGTAGAGTTATTATTGACTACAATTACGTTTTTTCGAGGAACAAGTGGAATAGCTTCTATTACTTTTCCAATAGACTGCTCTTCATTAAAAGCAGGAATTACAACAAAAACTTTAGTGTAATCAATTTCATTGATTTGTGTCATTTAATATTGAAGTAAGTTTAGTTTAAACCGCAAACATAGCAAATATCCGACAAGTCAATTGCTTATCTTCGCAATGTTGGATGGCCTTCATGCCCAATGATTATAGGATTGTCATTTACTCGTCCTTCCTCTGGCCCGTTTTCTAATTTCAAAACTCCTCGCGGACAAACTGAAGTACAAACACCACAACCAACACAAGCGGCCCTCACAATGTTTTGACCTTTTTGGGCATAAGCTCTCACGTCAATACCCTGCTCGCAATAAGTTGAACAGTTTCCGCAAGAAATACATTGGCCGCCATTGGTTGTAATTCTAAATCTTGATTTGAATCTTTGTATGATTCCCATATACCCCGCCATTGGACAACCAAATCGACACCAAACCCGATTTCCGAGTAAAGGATAAAAGCCGACTCCAACGATTCCAGAGAAAATTGCACCAACGAAAAATCCATATCCTTTTTTGATGGTATTGCTGTTTATTCCAAATGCTTGAGAGCTGTTTCCGAGATAACTGAATAACATTGAAATGATCATCACCATTCCAATTACAGCGCCCACCAGCATGAAATTTCTTGACTTTCCTTTTCCTTTAAAATACAAGAAGAGGAATAACAAAACCGCCAATCCGAGCAATCCGAAAAGCAAACTATAACCTACCCACGCTGGGAAATACATCATGAGTTTAAACTCTGATTTAGAAAAATAGGAATACATTACGGCAACGGTCATTAACATTACAAAAACCATAATTGAATGCACCAACCACCTTTCAATTTTCCATGCTTTTATAGATTTATCCGACAAGTGCCTAAAATTATCTCCAGCTGTTTCTGCCAATCCACCGCAACCGCAAAACCAAGAACAATACCAACGTTTCCCCACGAGATAAGTCACAAAAGGAGTCACAATTAAGAAGAGAATTATTCCCCAAACCATATAGGCTACTCCCAAAGGTTGATTTTCTGGAGCAATTCTAGCATCAATTCTGTATCCGGTGAGAAAATCCGAATTTAAAGGCCAAGCATTTACTGGGTTTAAAGAATAATAACCTCCAGCCGTTGCATTTAGCCCTTCTAAAACATAAGGTAAAATGTAGGCCAAAACCAATTGTGAAAACATGACCACCACTGTTCTGATAAAATGGTATCTGTTTTTTCGGTATTTATACATGAACTTCACACCTAAAAATACAATGGCGACAGTATAAAAGGTTCCGTATAAAAACCATTTATCTGCTGGAGCACCTCTCATAAATTGGCTCAAAGGATCAAACAAAGCAACAGTTCCTTCGTTGGCTCCTTTTGCCCCTGTTCCATCTCCAAACCAATCGCCATACCAATACAAGCAAACATAAAATAAGGTCAGAATTATTGCACCTATCCAACCTAAAGCACCTCGATTGGTGAGCGAATTAAAATAAACGCCGTTATTTTTAATTCCTGCAGGAAGTCCTTTATATGTTCCGATAGCGTAGAGCACCGGTCCAGCTGAAAATCCAAATAAAAGGATGAATAAATACAACCAATTCGGAGTTAATGTTAAACCCGTTAACCAGGTCAAAAGAAGAATAAACAAGGAAATTGCACCTAATGTTAAACCCAGTTTTTGCATCAGGTTTAAATTCTGTGTTTTATCTCCTGCGATAGAGTAATTTATTGTCGTTCCCATGATTTATACTTTATCTTTCATTAATTTTCCCCACCATTTCTTTGGTGCAAGCTCTACTTTTTCATCAAACTCTTGATTAAAGGATTCAACGATTTCTTTCTCGAAATGCTTAAAGAATTCGGGTTCAAAATTGGCAGTTTTTAGGTATTTCAAAACATGTTGAATAGTCGCTTTTTCATTAAGCCATTTTTCAAATAACTCATGTCTTAACCGCAATCCGAAAGTATTTATCCCTTTAAATTCTTTTGAATCCTTATCAAATACGAAATGCAATAGCACCTCTTCTTTGTCATTTTTCCAGATAAAACTAGTTTCATTATCTTTGGGTTTTGCCCAAACTCTGCCATAGGTCTGGTACTCTAAATCAAAGAATTTAGCGGAATTAAACCAATGACTAGGCTGATAATTGAGTTTGTTCCCTACAATTGTTTGTGCTACAGTCTCTCCCATCATTCGGCCTGTATACCAAACTTGTTCTACCGGACCTCGGTCGTTAATGGGTGTTCTAAATTGTGCGCAATCTCCAATGGCATAAACGTCTTTTTGATTGGTAGACAAATCTGGATTGACTAAAATCCCTTTGTCTGTTTCCAATTCGCTTTTTTTTAAGAAATCAATGTTTGGACTTACGCCCGCAGCCAAGCCTACAAATTGACAAGGAATTATTTTTCCTGACTTGGTTTTAATTTCTTTTACTCTTTTGGAATTATCGGGAATAATTTCGTCTAGCTCTTCCTCAAAAAGCAAAGTTAATCCGTGATGCCTATTTAAATGTTGGGTTACAAAATTACTATCGGACTCTGGAAGTGCATTTCCCCAAAAAGTTTTTTCACGAATTAAAAATGTAACATTAATGTTTCTAGAAAGTAACATTTCTGCCATTTCTACACCAATTAATCCGCCTCCCACTAAAACAGCTTCACTTATTCCTCGGGTGTTTTGTTCCATCAAGTCCAAATCCTTTTTGGAATAAAGTCCTTGAACACCATGAAAATCTTGTCCTTTCCAACCAAATTTGTTGGGCTTAGAACCTGTGGCTAAAATTAATTGGTCGTAATGAATGGGAGGAGTTTGAAGTAATTTCAGGGTTTTAGATTGAAAATCTACCTCATCTACATAGTCTTCAATTAAATCGATTCTGTTCTTTTTCCAAAAATGATTTTCATAAGGCTGAATATCTTCAAACCGCATGTGTCCCATGTAAACATACATAAGTGCAGTTCTGGAAAAAAAGTATTTTGATTCTGAGGAAATAATCGTAATTCTTTTATCCGATTTTTTTCGGATATGCCGAGCAGCTGTCACCCCAGCAATTCCATTTCCAATTATTACGACATGTTCCATGATTATCAATTTTATTGTGACGAGAGAATCTACATCCTTACAATATTAGAATAAAAAATGGAAAATGGAAGTTTGAGCTAATTATTAACTAGGAAAGTCTTTAAATAAACAAAGTACATGATCGTTCAGTTCCTTCTAAGTCTAAAAAGGAAATTATTTTCGAAACGAATTCTATACAGTTAAAGCAATTCAGCAAATTATTTACAAAATTGGAGTTTAGGTTTTAAGAATCAAGACTCAATCAAAACCATTTGAGTAAGTGCCAAAATGTTACATTTTCACTGTATTTGGTACAAATTCAAACACAAATGAGTATGTCAAAAATGGTTGTTGCTAGAATATGAGAAATTTATACAGGAATTCTTACAACTTGGGGATTAACTGAAAATAAATACAGCAAAGCGATAGTGACAAATAGTTTAACGAAGGATTGTTTGTTTGCATTGTAGAGACACAATGCATTGCGCCTCTACAATGCAAACAACCCTACTCCTGATAAGTAAATCCATTTTTAAAGAAAACATAATTTCCTTTGTTCACCTGAACACGTACGGTATTTCCATTCACTTCAAAAGGCGCTCCTGATAAATTACTCACTATTTCCACTTCATTATTGTGAAACACTGAAACTCCACCATTTAAATTTCTGAATGCCACAATCCCCTCTCTGATCTTGTATTCATCAGGAATATAGTTTGCGATTTCGTAGCGTGTACCGTTATTGTAGGTATACAAAACCCCGTTTTCTCCCCAAACTACCATGGTTCTAAAAACTTCATAAAACTGCGGATAAGAACTCAGTGTTATTAATTCGCCATCAATATAGGCCTTGAGGTTATTGTTCCTGTCTGTGTAAACAAACTGGTCATACCCTGCTTTATAATTCATCACCATTGTAGGCTCAACATCGAGCACTTCATCTTGAAAAGCAACGGCAAAAGACTGATTAAATGGATCATTAAAAGTAACAAGATTTGCCCCCGCAGCAAAGTTTATCGCCTCATTAAACACCCCTAATTCAATAATTTCTCCTCGAATAAAAGCATAATGAACATTCCCATTTCCACGAAAGGCTACGGTATTACTGCCTATAGTTTGAGGAAAATACAAATCAGAAATACTATAAAATAAATCATGAATTTCACCTTTATAATAAACGCGGATTACGTTATCTCTTAGGTCTTCAAAAACCACCAAACTGTCGGAAACTTCATAATTTCTTCCAAACAATGTTAGATCATAAATTCGTCCGTTATCCCAAACAGAAACAACAGGCCCCGTATTCCAAGCGACTAGATTTATTCCAATCTTGTAATCATTGGCAAGTCCAGTTAATTTTTCATTTGTTTTTCCATCATAAACAAACAAATCTCTTTTGTTATCTATGAAAGCAATTAATTCCTCCGAGTATTTATAATCAATCGGTTTTAAATGATCCAATTGTCTTGTTTGGCCCTCATGAAAACTTTTAAAATAATCTCGATTGTCCAAAAGAGGAAAAACCCTTTGGGCATTTAACTGAAAAGATATTAAAATAAGAATAAGTAAACTGCCTTTTTGAATCATAATTGTTTGAGTATAAAAAAGGGTGCTCATTAGTGAACACCCTTTTAATATTTAGTTTTTGTCATCTACTGATTTCTTTATTTCAAGAACCAATGGATTAAGATATGTCAGGAATGAATCCTGAGTTTTTCAATGAAACTGTACCTAATCATAAGCTTAGCACAAACATCGAAATCTTAAGACAAACTATTTCTTTTCTGTTGTTCTCTCTTTTGCCAATTCAACAGCTGCTTTTACGTTTACAACTTTTCCGTATCTAGACAAATTATCAAACCTCACTAAATCATCAGATCCCGGTACTTTTTGGTAAGTATCTCCAAAGTAATCTCCTGAATCAAGAATGATTTGACGAACTTCAGCCATTGTTAAAGAAGGGAAGTATCCTTTCAACAAAGCTGCAACACCTGCTACCATTGGAGAGGCCATAGACGTCCCGTTGATTGCTTGGTATTCGTTATCTGGGAAAGTATTGTAAATTTCATAACCTGGTGCAAAAATATCTACTTGGTCTTTACCATAGTTTGAGAATCTTGCCGCCAATTCCTCTTCATGAACACGAGTAGATGCTCCAATGGTCAATAAGTGTGTAAATGGATATTTTTGGAAATCATATTTCACTGCTGGGAAATTGCTATTTACTGCCAAATCATTTGCAGAGTTTCCTGCAGCGTGAACAAAAAGAACATCGTTTTCTTGTGCATACGTGATTGCTTCATAAACTGCTACTGGAAGGCTTGAGTAAGATTTCCCAAATGAACCGTTAATGATTTTCGCTCCATTATCTACCGCATAACGAATAGCTAAAGCGATATCTTTATCAAACTCATCTCCATCTGGAACAGCTCTCAAAGACATTAAAACAGCGTTATCTGCCACACCGTCTCCTCCTAAATCATTTCCGCGAGTTGCCGCTACAATACCACCAACATGAGTTCCGTGCAATGCATCCGGACCTTCGTAGTCATTGTTACCGTAATCTGTGTCAGTGATGTCATAAATATCATCTCCAATTAGCGCTCTTTCATCTAAATCTGGATTATAATGCCCATCAATCATTCCTTGTAGCTGATTGATTTGTTTGTCTAAAACCTCTGCATTTAAATCTCCTGAAAGCAATTGAAGACCAATTTGCTTCATTTGCTCTTGCTGCGGTCCATCAGTTTTCCATTTTTTCAATGACTTTTCATCATATTCTTCCACTTCCATCATGTTAGCAATCATTCCCGGAAGATTAGGAAGCATTTGATCTCTGAACTGCTCAGTTTGTTCAATAATCGATTTATATTTTTCTCGATTAGATTCTACTGATTCTTTTGTCTCTAAATAAAGCGCGTAATCTTCAGCGTCTTCACTTTTTACATCTGAAGAATCTACATCCTCAAATCTAGGCTTTAACTCAGCGTAAATTCTAGTAACATTTAAACGTGCTGTGTTTATGTTTTCACCGTCCTTGTTTCCAAGAAAATTCCATCCGTGAATATCATCGATGTAGCCATTATTGTCATCATCAATTCCGTTTCCTGGAATTTCACCTTTGTTTACCCAGATTTTCCCTTGTAAATCTTCATGTTCGACATCAATTCCTGAATCGATAATCGCCACGACAACTGTTTCTGGTGTCATATTCTTAAGCTTCTTATAAGCTTTGTCTGTCGACATTCCAGTTTTACTAGAGTTGTACCAGTTTAATACTTTTTTATCTACTTGCGCAGTTGCTGTAGAAAAGTAAGCTCCTAAAAGAGCAGGAAGCATTATCCTTAAAAATATTCTTTTCATATTCATTTTTATTTACCCGTTGAAATTAACGCAAAAGTTGAAATTAATCCACAATTTTACGATATTTATTGTTTGTAAGACGATTTTCGTCTCTTAATAGGTCAAATACTTAAACAAATGGTATTCCAAAAAATTATATTCTGCGTATTCTTAGTACTAAGTCCCATGGCTGTTCTTTCCCAAAAGTTAGGCTTTAAGGAAGTTGCAGAGAAAAATCCCAATTTAAAAATTCCTTTTACGCTTGAAAATACAAACGAAAATAGAGGCTTTTTAGAAAGGGAAGGTATTGTTATTAAAAGAAAAACAGACAATTGGATCTATATTACAGCATCTGCCGCTTGGATTTCGAGAAACTTGAAAGCAAAGAAAATCAATGATTTTTACTTCGAATATGCTCCGCCCTCTTTACTAGATGATACCGCACGTGTGATGCACGATGTAGATCCCGTGCACAACGGCAACACTCCTCTCATCGACAGTTATACTGGAAAAGGTGTGATTATTGGCTTGGTCGATGCTGGATTAGACCATACACACCCCGATTTTACAGATGTCTATGGAAACAACAGAGTTATTCGCTATTGGGATCAGTCCGTAACTAACCCTACAAACTCTCCTGCGCCCTATAATTATGGGCAAATATGGTACGCCAATGAAATTCAAAATGGAACAATCACAAGCAATGAAGAGTCTGGTGGTCATGGTTCCTCTGTAACGGGTATTTGCGCTGGAAACGGATTGGCCAACGGAAAAAATAAAGGAATGGCTCCTGAGGCGGATATTATATTCGTTGAGACTAATTTTAACCTACCCAATTGGACATTAACAGTAGCTGATGCTTGTGACTTTATTTTTAAGGTAGCCGACAGCTTGAACAAACCCGCTGTGATCAATTTAAGCGTTGGAAGTTACTTAGGTAGCCATGATGGTAAAGATCCCGCAGCAGAATTAATGGATGTTTTGCTCAGCGAAAAAAATGGACGAATTATCATTTGCGCAGCAGGAAATTCTGGAAATACGGAAGATTATCACGCCCAGCAAACGATGAATGTCAGCGATACAAATTTTATTTGGTTTGAAAATAATCCCAATGGAAATCTGGGAAACAATACAGCTTTTTTCGATTTATGGTCTGATGTTTCCGACGCACAATTCAGTTATTCCTTTGGTGCAAATAGACCCGGACCTTCTTATGCCAATGCAGCAGAGACCGTTTATCGTTTCGCGCAAATAAATGTTGGAACCCCTATCTTTGACACCTTATACAGCAGCAACGGAGATAGAATAGCCACTTTAGAAATTTACACAGAATATGTTGCAGGAAATTATCACTTACAAGGCTTTTTCTCCAACATCGACTCAACGGATTACCTCATGCGCTTTAGCACAACAGGAGCAGGAAAATACGATCTTTGGAGTGGCGCTTGGATGGGATTGAGCAAAATTGTAAAAACGATTCCTACAACGCTCGAATATCCGCCCATCGTTAATTATGTTTCTCCTGACAATGCACAGAGTATTGTTTCTTCATGGAATTGTTCGCCGAATGTGATTTCAGTTGCCAACTTAAGGGGAAGATTAGGGCACATTACAAATGCGGGAACGCAATACTATCCGGGTGACATGACCACTCCAGGGAATATTTCACCCACCTCAAGCCGCGGACCTTCAAGAGATGGTGTAACTAAACCCGACATTAGTGCAGCAGGCGATGTAACTTTGGGGAGTGCGCCAATGTTTATGGTCGGAAATCCAGCCTTTGATACACAACTTGGTGTAGGAGGTTTTCACCTCAGAAATGGAGGTACTTCTATGGCCTCTCCTGTCGTTGCCGGAATTGCAGCCCTTTATTTGGAAAGATGCAAAAACAGCTCGTCGGCAGAATTTATGAATGACTTATTCGCAACAGCGGAGAGTGATTTGTTTACAGGAAGTACGCCAAATAACAGATTTGGTTATGGAAAGGTGAATGCTTTTGACTTATTAACCTATAAAAACGGAAATCTTCAAATTTTAGGAGATTCTGCAATTTGTCAAATGCCAGTGCAACTCACCGCTAATATATCAATGCAAAATTATGAATGGTCAACAGGTGCGCTTTCACCAGAAATAATCGTTTCGCAGCCAGACACCATTTCCTTAAGTGGAAGAGATCAGCAAGCTTGTAAGATTTATTCCGACACCCTCATTATAGTGCAAGGAAGTCCCTTACAAAATCCGACGATTCAGCAGTTAGGAAATTCCCTGATTTCTAGTAATGCCCCAAATTATCAATGGTACTTGAACGACAACCCCATAAATGGCGCTACTTTACAAACCTACACTCCCGCAGAAATAGGTTATTATAGCGTTGCTGTCCAAGGGCCAGATAATTGTAAAAGTTTTTCTAACGCTTTGGAATGGACATTGAATATTGAAAAAGAACATAAAGCGGACATACAATTGTATCCTAACCCAGCCAAAAACTCTTTTAATATTCATGCAAAAGGCACAATTATTCGAGGAATTGTGATTACTTCAGCAACAGGGCAAATAATTAAATCTCAACAAACAAATAATTCAAAAATACAAGTAGAAATAGGTACTTTATCCAGTGGTGCTTACCTCATAAAAATAGAAACAGAGTATGGAAGTAAAGTCTTACCGTTTTTTAAACAATAGTAAGGCTTGAATTATTATATTCTTTCTATTTTTGACAATCTAAAAAAACAATAGATTATATATGGATTTATCAGGAGTAATTTCGATTTCAGGAAAACCTGGATTATTTAAAGTAGTAGCGCAATCAAAAAACAATATTATTGTTGAATCGTTAATCGATAACAAACGTATACCCGCTTATTCTACTGATCGTATTTCGGCATTAGAAGATATTAGCATTTACACTTATGAAGAAGATGTTCCTTTAAAGCAGGTTTACATAAGCTTGGCTAAAAAGGAAGACTGTAAAGCAGGTCCATCTCATAAAGAAAGCTTAAATAAACTAACTGCTTATCTAGAAGAAATTCTCCCAGACTACGATCAAGATCGCGTTTATCCTTCTGATATCAAAAAGTTGTTCCAGTGGTATAACATTCTTCAAAAAGCAGGATTAATCACTTTGGAAGAAGAGAAAGAAGAGGTAAAAGAGGAAGAAACAAAAGAAGTTAAGGAAGAGAAAAAATAATATATGTAGGGGCGATTTGCAAATCGTCCTTACATTACAATCATTTTTTTTGTAAACCGAACATCACCATGAAAGTTACACGACCAGAAAGAATATTTTTACCAGACAATTTTATTATTGATGAGTGGAAAAATGTAGAACCTTATTTTATTGATTTAGAAAATCGTTCTATCGATACTAAGGAAGAATTCGAAAAATGGTTAAAAGACCAAAGTGAGTTAGAATCAGTTATTTCAGAAGATTTAGCGTGGCGCTATATTAAAATGACGATTGATACCAAGGACAAAGAGTTGGCAGACGCCTATGCTTTTTTTGTAAAAGAAATTCAGCCTCATCTTGAGCCCTATTCTTTCCGTTTAAATAAAAAACTGTCTGCTTCCCCATTCAAATCTGAATTTAAGGACGAAGCCTACAAGATTTATTTTAGAGGTGTTGACACAGCAATAAAATTATTTCGTGAAGAAAACATTCCTTTAAACACGGAATTGGCTGAGAAAAGTCAAATTCATGGTGCGGTGAGTGGAGCGCAATCTATCGAACACGACGGTGAGAAAATCACGATGCAAAAAGCGAGCTCTTTATTAAAAGAAAACGACGAGGCATTAAGAAAGTCGGTATTTGATAAAATGGCTGAACGAAGAGCTGAGGACACAGAAAAACTAGACGATTTATTTACGGAACTGATTCAATTGCGTCATAAAGTGGCTACAAATGCGGGATATGATAATTTCCGTGATTATATGTTCGACGAATTGGGGCGTTTCGATTATACAAAAGAAGATTGCTTTGACTTCCATCAGTCCATTAAAGATGAAATTGTTCCTTTGGTGAAGCAATTTAGTCAGAAAAAAGCTGAATTGATGGGCAAAGACAAGCTTAAACCTTGGGATAGTCAAGTTGATCCTTTAGGGAGAGCTCCTTTGAAACCATTTAAAGACGGCAAAGAGTTGTTGAGCAAAACAACAGTTATTTTCGATAAAATAGACCCTTATTTTGGCGATTGTCTCAGAACTATGGATTCCATGGGCTATTTAGATTTAGATTCAAAAGATGGGAAGTCTCCTGGAGGATATAATTATCCTTTATATGAAATTGGTGTTCCGTTCATCTTTATGAATTCTGTGGGTTCTCAAAGGGATTTAATTACAATGATTCACGAAGGTGGTCACGCTATTCAATCTTTCTTGACGAGAGATTTGGAGCTGACATCTTTCAAAAGTTTCCCTTCAGAAATTGCTGAATTGGCATCAATGAGTATGGAAATGCTAACCATGGACTATTGGGACGAATTCTATGACAATCAAGAAGATTTACAAAGAGCGAAAATTGAACAATTAGAAACAGTTTTAGAAGTTTTACCTTGGGTAGCCACAATTGACGAGTTTCAACATTGGATTTACGAAAACCCAACCCATTCGAAAGCAGAAAGAAAAGAAAAATGGATTTCTTTGCTGGACGCGTATGGAACGGGTACTACTGATTGGACAGGTTACGAAGAAGTAAGAGCATACTCATGGCAAAGACAATTGCATTTGTTCGAAGTTCCTTTCTACTATATTGAGTATGGAATGGCGCAATTAGGAGCTTTAGCCATTTGGAAAAACAGTAAAGAGAATTTCGAAAAAACGATAGCAGATTACAAAAAAGCAATGGCTTTAGGCTATACAAAATCGATTCCTGGTGTTTATGAAGAAGCGAATATTACCTTTGATTTTTCGAAGAAGAATATTAAAGAATTGGCGGAATTTGTAGGAGAAGAAATGACAACTTACAGTTAAAGGTTTATAGCCCTTGTGCACTGAAATTTATATCAGCAAAATATTTGGTCTGTACCAAGGCTTGTTTGAAGAGAGAAATGTATTTCATTTTTGTTCAAATTTCTGACTTTTCATGCTGCAGAATCTCGGCCTTTGAAAGAGAACTTTACATCTTCAAGTAGCGTTTAGGTCCCAGTAAAGGTTAGTGATTTATTCATTTGAGTGCATCTTTTTGTGAATAAAAATAAATAATTATCGGTATATTTGACTCATGCGGAATTACTTAAAGTCAATCGAGAAGCTTTCTAAAAGTACAAACATACATAAAGGTGATATTATTGATTTCGCCAAAGAGTTTTTAATAACGGCAACCAAAACAATGGATTGCAGCCGCGGGAGTGTTTGGTTATTTGAAAGTAATCAGACCGAATTAACTTCTCTTATTTCCTATTCTCGTTCTGATCATAAGTTTACTCAACCAGAAGGTTTAGACATCACGCAACTGCCTCGGTATTTTAAATATCTCAAGAAAAATGAAATTATTGTTACCAATGATGCTTTGAACAACCCGCTTACCTCTGAGTTATTACAAAGCTACATCATACCCAACAAGATTACATCAATGGTCGATATACCTATACGGTCAGAGGGAAAAATGATTGGTGTAATTTGCTTCGAGTATCAAGAAACAGAACACTCCTGGACAGAAAACGAACAAATGTTCATAGAGTTCTTGGCCCAGCTATTTGCTCTCGCATTAGAAACAAAAAAGAAAAAGAAATATCAAAATGAACTAGAGAAGACCATCCTACAAAAAGGGATTTTAATTTCGGAAGTGAACCATAGAGTGAAAAACAATATGGCTGTTATCATTAGTTTAATTAATCTACAAAAACAGAAAACAAAAGATGTTTATCACTCTTGGCTATTCGAAGAAATCAACAACAAGGTGCATGCAATGTCCATGATTCAAGAACAACTGAATGCCAAAGGAAATGTAGAAAGTATAAACTTAGGATTGTTTTTAGAAAGATTAATCTCTAGTCTTAACGCATCTTACGGTCAAGACAAGGCAATAGATTTAAAGCTTGAACTAGACACCGTTGCGTTAGACATTTCTAAAGCCATACCCTGTGGCTTAATTGCAAATGAAATACTCACAAACTCATTTAAATATGCTTTTGATTTGAGAAATGAATTTCCTGAGCTTTTGGTTTCTTTGAAAAAGTACAAAGATAGGATTGAATTGAGCTTTAAAGACAACGGTTCAGGTTTTGATATTGAAACACCACATTCTGGTATGGGCATAGAATTAATTAAAGATTTATCCGAACAAATAGACGCTAAAATGTCTATACATACCGATAATGGAGTGGAGATCAAGCTTCGCTTTCCTATTACTTAGACCAGTAAAAGAAAGTCACCAACATCCGTGGAAGGCCATTAGAAAATAATAAAGCCTCATTCTAAATCGCTATTATCCAATTAAAGTAAATCGTTTGGTGTGAGTTATAAGCAATCAAAAGGACGCAGCTCATTTCATAAGTTTCATGCATACTTTTCTCGGGGCTATAAAATCGAATCGTCATCAGTGATGAAAGGTAAAAGCTTTTTCCCTGCATGATGAAAAAATCAAGCGAAAAGTAGGACTGCTAAGAGGACAACAAGTATATAATTTTTCAACAGTGGAGTTTAATTGTTGTAATACAGTTCTCTTTCAAAATAAACTCCAAGCACTAGCTTTTTAGTCCTGATCAAAGACTAAGACTAAAAAGAGAAAACCAATACAACGTGCTGATTTTAAACACTTTAAAACGATGACCTATGTCATACAGAATCATGATATAAGTCAGTCCGAAAAAAATATTTAAACTACTTTATGTCAGTAGATTTGTAGTACTAATTAGTAGGCGCGCATAACAAAAATCATATATTAACTAAAACTTAGAATCATGTTAAAAACAAGTGTAAATTTTTTGATCTTTATTTTAATGAGCTCTTTCATGTGGGCTCAAGCTCCAACTCAAGAATGTGTATCGTTTAGAGATGGCTTTGAGAAATTTCCTTTACCGGGAAAAGGTGAAATCACGTTGAACAGTGGTGAAACTATCGAAGGTGAATTCAAACAGGGAATGACCATTAAAATGAATAAATGGCAATGGCATGGAAAAGATGGTAATCTTCACGAAATCAAAGAGGTTGATGTAAATCGCGTAGTTTTTTATCCAGATATGCAATTTGTTGATCAGGATATAACAGTAGATGTAAACATCAGCATAGGAGACAAAAATCTATCACAAGTAGTGGATAAAGATCTTCCTTATGACATTCCTCAATTCTCGACATTTGATAAAGAAGAGCACTACAAGCCTGTAATACTGGAAAGGGTGATAACAGATATCTCTAAAAAAGGTAAAGAGAAGTCGAAACTAATGGTTTTGGTAAACAATGGATTTGATGCCAAATACAAGGTATATGTAGACCTTGGAGGAGCTAGACAACTTACTTTTGGACAAGATGTTACAATGGTATCAATGGTAAAAGGAGGTGGAGAAATGGGAAGTTACTATGATGCTTTCCGCGTAGTAAAGCAAGGCGAAAAAATGAGTCAACTCATTAAAAAGCCAGGAATGGTTTCTTTCTTAATCGGAGGATTTAGAAATAAAGAATTTGTTCAACTATTTGGCGACAATCCTGAGTTTATGGCTTGCTATCCAAAGTCAATGAAAAGAAAATTCAAATATACTCCTGAGTTTTTCTGGGTATACAACCACAAATAGAGTTCCCTTTCCATAAAGGAACTTTGAAAAGTGAAAAATGAATTTTGCTTTTGACTGAGAGAGAAAACGATGAAAAAAAAATTATCGTTTTCTCTTTTTTTATTCAAGTTAATACCTTTCAGATACTTTACCCGCAAATAAATCTAAGCAATCACCTGATTAAGCGGTGAATTAACAAAGTGCTTCAGAGAATAAAAAACTGATTTTTATGATGTTCACATCAAGGATGTCAAGGTAAATAGTTTTAGAGGTAAAAATCAGGACTTGGAAGCATCTCTTCTGATCCATTTATTATCGAAACTCTTTACAAGAACAGACAAATAGGGTGAACTATAATGTTTATTGTGATTTAAATGGATAACCTTACCTTCTTTTTCTATTGATTTTATAACTCAGAATAACACATGAGTTTAAATTATCACGCGATATATCAACCCTCCATAAGCACGTTAAAAATTAACAACTAGAATCATCAATCTCAAAGATTAATCCTAATTTTACTTTCTTATTTTAATAAGAAAAATGAAAGTAGAAGACATCGATAACATTACCCTAAAATATTTGGACATTGATGATTATCAAGAGTTAAAAGACGTAATGGTTTCCTCCTATCCCAACTTGGAAATGTATTGGAAAGAAAGTCATATTGAGAAATTATTGACGCTTTTTCCTGAGGGACAAGTTGTAGTAAAAATCAACGGAGAATTGGCCGGTTGTGCGCTGTCTATTATTGTAGATTATGATTTATATGACGACAATCACACCTACAAAGACATTACAGCAAACGAAACTTTTTCTTCACACAATCCTGACGGAGATGTTTTGTATGGAATTGATGTTTTCATTAAACCTGAATTTCGTGGTTTAAGATTGGGTCGACGTTTATATGACTACCGAAAAGAATTAACAGAGAAATTAAATCTAAAAGGAATTGCTTTTGGAGGGAGAATTCCAAATTATCATAAATTCCAAAATGAATTAACGCCAAAACAATATATTGAGAAGGTAAGAAACAAAGAAATTCATGATTCTGTATTGAATTTTCAGATTTCTAATGACTTCTTTCCAACCAAAGTTTTGAAAAACTACCTTAAAGGAGATGTAGATTCTAATGATTATGCTGTTTTATTAGAATGGCGAAACATTTATTATGAAAAACCATCAAAAAAGGCCGCATCTAAGAAAACCGTTGTTCGTTTGGGCTTGGTTCAATGGCAAATGAGACCTTACAAAGACACTGAAACATTCTTTGAACAGTGTGAATTTTTCATTAGTTCCTTAGCTGGTTATCGTTCAGATTTTGCGCTATTCCCTGAGCTTTTCAACGCTCCATTAATGGGGAATGACAATCATTTATCAGAAGCAGATGCCATTCGTGCCTTGGCGGAATTCACCCAAGAAATAGTCGATAAATTCTCAAGTTTTGCCATTTCCTATAATATCAATATTATTACGGGAAGCATGCCAGAAATGATAGACGGTGTGCTTTACAATGTTGGCTATTTGTGTCGCCGAGATGGAAGCTTGGAGCGCTATGAAAAAATTCACATTACGCCAAACGAGGTGAAATACTGGGGAATGAAAGGTGGTGATAAAATCAAAGTTTTTGATACGGATTGCGGAAAAATTGGTATATTAATCTGTTATGATTCTGAATTCCCAGAATTAGGTAGATTGTTGGCAGACCAAGGAATGGAAATACTTTTTGTACCTTTCTTAACAGATACACAAAACGGCTATTCCCGTGTTAGACATTGTTCGCAAGCCAGAGCAATAGAAAACGAGTGCTATGTAGCCATTGCTGGAAGCGTAGGAAACTTACCGAATGTACACAACATGGATATTCAATATGCGCAATCCATGGTATTTACACCCTGTGATTTTGCCTTTCCCACGAATGGTGTAAAAGCAGAAGCCACTCCAAACTCAGAAATGATTTTGATTGCAGATGTTGACTTAGATTTGTTGCGTGAACTAAATGAATTTGGAAGTGTTCGTAATTTGAAAGACCGAAGAACAGACTTATTTGAGTTAAAAAAGAAAGTAGCTAAATAGAATTTTAATAAATAAATAAATCATGAATGAGTTTTTTGAAGACTACCAGTATGAAATAATTTACATTATCGTTACAATTATTTCTGTTGTTGCATTGCGATTTCTCACCACTTTTATTCAAAAAAGGGCCTTAAAAAGAAGTGTCGAAAAACTTCATTATCAAAGTGACGGAACCCTAAAAACCGTAAGGCGAATATTAAACACCTTGTGGTTAGTTTTGGGAATCATTGCTATTGCATTGCTCTTTGTTTCTCCTGAAGTCAACAAAACTTTAATCGACAACTCAAAATTCATAATTTACAGTGCAATTGTAACGATTTCCACCGTTGTTCTTGCTTCCACCACAAACAAATGGTTTAAGTGGAAAGTGAATAAAAAGAACGATGAACATGACGATCCCACAAGTTTAAAGTTTCTTCGATACATTGCTATTGGGGCTATTTATACGACAGGAGTATTGCTGATTTTATTGGTACTGCCTGGATTTAAAGGAGTAGCACAAACTGTTCTAGGAGGTGCAGGGGTAATCGCCGTAATTGCGGGGATTGCCTCGCAAGAAGCCCTTGGAAACATCGTGAGTGGACTTTTTATCGTTTCTTTTAAACCTTTTAGAATTGGCGACATTATCAAAATAGAAGGTGGAATGGCAGGAACAGTAACTGATATTACCTTGCGACATACCGTGATTCAAAATTTCGAAAATCAAATGATTGTTGTACCGAACTCTGTCATTAACAAAGAGAAATTAGTCAATTACAATTCCGTCGATAAACGTATTTGTGTACGCTTAGAAATTGGAATTTCTTATGAAAGCGATATTGATTTAGCCAGAAAAATAATGAATGAGGAATGTGAAAAGCACCCGTTGATCATTGAGAAAAGAACCCTAAAAGAGATAAAAGATAATGTTCCAAAAGTGAGGGTTAAAGTGGTTCAACTTGCCGAGTATTCGGTAATTCTAAGAGCTTATGCCTGGACTGCCAATCCTGATGATGGCTGGGATTTGCGCTATGACTGCTTAGAAAGTATCAAAAAAAGATTCGACAAGGAAGGTATTCAAATTCCCTTTCCTCAACAATATATTCATTTTAAATCCCCATTAAAAACCGAAGAATGAGACTCTTTTACTATTCGATTATAACACTTTTAATTTTCAGCTTTAGTTCCTGCAAGGTGGGTCGATTTTTTGTGCACAATGTGGCCAACATTACCGATCATAAAATTTTCCCTAACCACCTGATTGAAAATGGAGATTCTGTCTTTTATTTTACTGAAGGAAGAGAGAAAAAGCCAAAAACCATTGAAGTAAACCAACAAGAAGTGGAATTTGAAGCGTTTTTAAAGGATCAAAAAACAGTATCTTTTTTAGTAATTAAAAATGATTCATTAATCTATGAACGTTATTTCAAGAACTACGGGGAGGAGGATATTGTTGCTTCATTCTCAATGGCGAAATCTGTAATTTCCATTCTAATTGGAATTGCAATAGACGAAGGAAAAATCGTGTCAGTAGATGAACCTGTCACAAATTACATTCCTGAATTAGCGAAAAATGGCTTTGATAAAGTAACGATAAAGCACCTGTTACAAATGACTTCTGGATTGGATTATAACGAAGGTTATTTCAATCCCTTTGGAAATGTAGCCTCGTTTTATTACGGAACAAAATTACGAAAAGAGACCATTAATTTGAAGTTAAAACAAGAACCTGGAACCAAATTCGAGTACCTGAGTGGAAACACACAAATTTTAGGTTTAATCCTGGAGCGTGCGCTAAAAGACAAAACTATTTCCAAATACCTAGAGGAAAAGCTCTGGATTCCTTTGGGAATGGAATATGATGCAAGTTGGAGCACAGATAAAAAGAAAGATGGAATTGAAAAAACCTTTTGTTGCTTAAACGCAAGGGCCAAAGATTTCGCCAAGATTGGGCGTTTGTATCTCAACAAGGGTAACTGGAACGGTAAACAAATTGTTTCGGAAGAATGGGTGAAAGAATCCACAAAAGTAGATCGCTCAGACGGCAGCGTTCGTTTTTACCAATATCAGTGGTGGCTTCCTTCAGAAGATGGAGATTTTATGGCCCGAGGAATTTTGGGACAATACATTTATGTGCACCCCGAAAAAAACCTCATCATTGTTAGATTAGGTAAAAATGAAGGCAAAGTGAGTTGGTTTAGTGTTTTGCCAGTGATAGGGAAAGCTTATTGAGCAAGCTGTCACGAGATTAAATCCAGTCACGAGAAAAAATCTCGCGACAGCATAAAAAAAATCTCGCGACAGCATGGGGCACTGAGCTTGTCGAATGTGGCGCTTGTATTTTTTAAATCCAAGGAGTTGACATCGGTCAATGGCTGATTTAAAAAATATAAGCAACGCCGAGAATGAGATTTATAATCCAAAAATTAGGATTTCTTTACGAATTGGGTGAGTATCACGATCTGCTGACCATCAACTCTTCCTTCAATGTGATTGGCATTATCGCGATCCAAAGAGATACGTCTAACGGCAGTTCCGCGTTTAGCGATCATGCTTGATCCTTTTACCGGAAGATCTTTGATTAAAACCACAGAATCTCCTGCTTCAAGCACTACTCCGTTACTGTCTTTGTGAACTATTTTTTCTTCTTCATCGTCCGAAGCTCCTTCTTTCGCCCAGGCTAATGTTTCGTCTTCGAGGTACATCATATCAATTAAATCTGCGGGCCAACCTTCTGCACGCAATTGATTTAGCATTCTCCAAGCTACAACTTTTACGGCTTCAACTTCACTCCACATGCTATCGTTCAAACATCTCCAGTGATTCGGCTTAACTTTCTCAGGGTCGTTGAGTTGAGTATTGCAAGTTGCACAAACTAAAATAGAATTTTCTTCGCTTTCTGTGTCGCGTGGTGGAACAGTATAAACCGTTAAATCGTTTTTCGAAGCACACAATTCACATTGATTGTTACTTCTTTCTTGAAGTTTTTCTTGAATCATTTTATTGGTATTTTAAAAATGCAAAGTTAGTTTAATATTGGGAAGATTAACCGCAAAGATGCAGGAGGTTTGCGCAATGGTCGCAGAGAGAGAAAAAGGAGTGAAAAGAAATGAATAATGCTTAACGGGAACGTTACCAGCTATTTAATATACTACAATAAAAAGTACTCTCTTTAACCAGGCCAGATCCTTCCAGAGTTAAAAATTAAGATTTTCAACCCTGGTCAGGATGACAGTTGTAGGCGCTGGGAAGCAAGTGAGAGGGGAAAGGCATTAAATGAATTATTTTTTTCTCAATAAAGAAATCGCCCATACTGGTAAAAAACACAAAGCTGCAGTTGTTCCTAAAGCTCCTCCAAATCCATCGAAAAATGGAGAAGTGAACAAATAAATAAATGTAAAGAGTAAGCCAGCAATACCAATTAAAAAATAGGATGAAAGCACTTTATTGGAAGCCATTCCTATGAATGCTGCACCGTAAAATATAACTGGTGATTCTGTGAAAAAAAGAGCAGGCAGATAAGTTTCGAAAGGTAAAATTATGAGTGCGAAAATCAAAGAAGGCAAGGCTGAACCCACAACAATTCCCATTTTGAAGTTGTTATTCAAGACGAAAGCTACAAGTGCTGCAAGCGCTCCAACAAGGTATAATGATAATACGATCATCTTAACATAAATAATAAAACAGTGGCTAAAACACCGGAAAAGGCAACAGAACCTAGCTTTCCTCCGTACCCAATTAGCAGACCTCTTGTGTAAATGTAGAAAACTCCTGAAATTGCACTAGCGATAAAAATATAATAGATTTCATCGAAAAGAGATGTGCTGGCCATTCCCACAAAAGTTCCACAATACATAGCTATTGCAACAGATTTCAACTGTTCGGAAGAAGGTTTAATATAACGCAATAATCCACCCACAAGTCCTACAGCTGCAGAGGCGATAACTGCTCCCCATCCCAAATAATTATTCAGATAGAAAGTCAGCAAGCTCCCAATAACTAAAGTAAGAAACTCTAATAAATTTCCTTGTGCATTGAATTTTTCTCGAAAAAGTTTTGTGTAGCTAAACAGCAATAGCCCCAATATGATTAGAAATAAAACTACAGAAAAATTAAAATGAGTAGTATCTATGACACATTTCAATAGGAAGAAAACATGCAAAAAAAGAAATAATGCATAGCCAATGATGGAAGAATTTTTTCGCATAGGTGGGCAAAGATAGTTGGATTTTTAAAATACAAAAGCTACCACACAAAATTGCGTGGTAGCAACTGCCACCACGAGATAAAATCTCGGAATAACAGTTTAGAAAAAGGATTAGAATCAAAAAAGTGGGATAATAAATAACAATTGAAAATGGTACTCTCTTTAATTTGACAAGGTCCTTCCATCGTTGAAAATCATAATTTTCAAGGATGATCAGGATGACAGTTGTGGAAATTAGAGGGCAAACGAGGGAGAAAAACAAAAGCACTCTGACGCTTTTGTTTTTTTCCCTCGTTTGAAATATGCCCGAACCCAATGCCATCCTGAAGAAAATTTCTTTTTCAATTTGTTGAAATAGAAATTTACGAAGGATCTTGTCAGCTCATCGCTTAATCTCAGCTACCAAAAGATTTTACCTCGAGATCTGATTTATACACCGCATATTACCCAATTAGCAAATGTTTAAAACTAAAAAAAGCTACCCTTTCCACAAATTTATAAAGATGTGGAAGCAAGTAGCTTTTTTAATTGGCATTCTCTTATATCCTTCTACTTCAAGAAGCTATACTCTTTAGCGTATTCCAACATTTGCTCTTTAAAACTAGAAACATAGTTGATTTTAATATCGGTAATATTTCCATCTTCATCCATTTCTGGAACCAAAACAGGATTTACAAACCCGCTATATGGGGGAATGTTCATTGGTTTAACACGTTCTAAGACCTCGGCATGAATTTCTTGATTTATATTTACAGCATAAGTTTCAATCAAGTTTTTACCTGCTTCGAAATCACCTTCAGATTTTATGCGCTGAATTTCTCTCAACAATTCCCCAAACAAAGCTTGTAGTGCCTTGTAATCACGAATCTTGAAATAGGTTTTCCCGTCTTCTTGAATCTTCTCAATTACATTGTTTTCCTTGCCTTTCTCATAAACCCAGGAAGCTACCAACTGACGATTTCTCATGTGAGATTGCTCGATGTTTTTACCCAATTCAACACGTTGTAATTGCGTCATCAAACCGTTTCTTAAATAAGCGTCATATTCCGCTTTTCCGACCTCTAAAGATTCCACTAAACCATATTCAATTAATTTCTCATCCATTAAGAAATAAAGAGAAACTAAATCAGCACGCGCTTCTTCCAATGCACTTGCATAATTTTTTAGGGTTTCCTTTGGTGTTCCAACTCCAGGATTCAATTGACCACTCGCATGTCCAACGACCTCGTGAAGGGAAGTGTGCAATCGAGATGCTTTTGCACCATACTTTTTAGCACGCTCTAGTTCTTCATCATCATAAGTAAACTCTTTAAGCATAGAACCTCCAGCAGCATTTTCGTAGGCTTCAACAATATTTCCTAAACTTACCGACTTCGAACCGTGTTCTGCACGAATCCAATCTGCATTTGGCAAATTTACTCCAATTGGCGTAGAAGGAGAAGCGTCTCCAGCCTCACCTATAACATTCACCACTTTGTAAGTTACCCCTTTAACATTTGCTTTTTTATGTTCGTCCATGATTGAAGAATTGTCCTCAAACCATTGTACATTTTCTTCCAAAACCTTCATTTGTTCTGAAGCTTCGAAGTCTTTCATTTGAACAATTGTTTCGTAAGTTGCTCTGTATCCTTTGGCATCACCATAAACTTCGATAAATCCATTGATGTAGTCAATGTCTCCATCAGTCGCTTCTACCCATGCAATGCTGTAGGCATCCCAATCTTTTAAATCACCAGTTTCATAATATTTCACCAATAATTTAAGCGCATCGCGTTGAGCGTCATTCTCAGCTACTTCCGCTGCCTTCTCTAACCAGTAAGCTACCTTCTCAAGCGCTGGGCCGTACATTCCTCCAATTTTCCAAGTCACTTCCTCTAATTCCCCATTGTCGTTTAAAATCATTTTTGAATTTAAACCGTAAGAAATTGGAGTTTTATCATTTGGATCTTTGATTTTAGCATAATACTCATCTACCATTTTTTCGGTAACCCCTTCACCATAAAAGTTGTTGGCGCTTCCTTTGATAATTCCCTTTGAAGCATCCAAGTTTACTCCTTTTGCATCCACATTTGGATCAAAAATAGCTTCTAAGGCTTCATCGCTAAGTTTAGTATCTGTTTCAGCCAATAGAGTATTGAAATATTCTTTATCAAATTCAGGTTGAAATTTATCTTTTGAATAATGGTGGTGAATTCCATTAGCAAACCAAACTTGTTTCGTGTATTGCAAAAACTTGTTCCAATTTTCACTTTCTTCTCCTTCATGATTCGCAACAATATGATCTAGCGCTTTACGAATTTCAAGATTGTGTTTGTAATTTTGGTCGTAAATAATATCTCGCCCGCTTAAACCTGCTTGCGTGAGATAATAAGCCAATTTCTTTTGGTCAAGCGTAAGCTTATCAAAACCGTTAATTTTATAACGAAGTACACGAATATCCGCAAAGCGATCTGCTTCCCATTCAAAAGCTTCGTTATCTTGTTTTTCGGTTTGCTCAACAGGCTCCTTTTCTGTTTTTGTCTGACTTTCGTTTTGACCACATGAAAATAAAACTCCTGCAGCAATTGCTCCCACTACTAAACGGGAATTAATAGTTTTTTTCATTCTCTCTTTTTTTTGAAAACCTAAATTAAGAATAATATCCTAATAGATAGGATTTACTGAAGGAGAATAAAATAGACAGAGAGGGAGAGGGAATAGGTAAGAGAAGAATTACGCAAAGCGCTGCACTGAGCCTGCCGAATGTGGTTCGCAAAGGGGCAAAGATTCGCAGAGAAAAAAAGAGAAGGAAAATGAGGATTGATTACTTTTCATACGAGTACTTCTACTTTAACGATAACAAAAAGTATTCTGATCAAGCTTTAATGGAATGAGAAACTGAATCCTTTAACGAAATCGCCATTCGAAATCGCCTCAACCTGTGCCAATTTTTATCGGTAAACTCTCTACTCTCCCGCAACACTTTAAATCATTTCTGATTTATTTCCATTGCTTTTAAAGTATTCATCATCAAAGAAACAATCGTCATTGGACCTACTCCACCCGGAACTGGCGTAATGAAAGAAGCTTTTTCAGAAACACTTTCGAAGTCTACATCACCCACAATTCTGTAACCGCTTTTCTTTGAAGCATCTTCAAGGCGTGTAATTCCAACATCCATCACCACAACACCTTCTTTTACCATATCTGCGGTAAGGAAATTTGGTTTTCCAATTGCTGAAATAATGATATCTGCTTGCAACAACAATTCTTTCAAGTTTTTAGTGCGCGAATGCGTTAGAGTAACTGTTGAATTTCCAGGATAAGCACTTCTTCCCATCAAAATACTCATAGGAGAACCTACGATATGCGAACGACCAATCACCACACAGTGTTTTCCACAAGTTTCAACATCGTACCTTTTGAAAAGCTCTAACATTCCCGCCGGAGTTGCAGGTAAGAATCCAGGCAAATTCAAAACCATATTTCCTAAGTTCGTTGGGTGAAAACCATCTACGTCCTTTTTAGGGTCTATTGCTAAAGTAATTTTCTTTTCGTCGATGTGTTTTGGAAGTGGCAATTGAACAATAAACCCGTCAATCTCATCATCGTTATTGAGTTCGTGAACCTTTGCCAACAATTCGTCTTCAGTAATGGTATCTTCGAGATGAAACAGTGAACTTTCGAAACCAATTTCTTTACAAGCCCTAACTTTCGCACCAACATAAGTGAGTGAACCACCATCATTACCAACTAAAACTGCTGCTAAATGTGGAATCTTCTGACCTTTTGCTTTTCTTGCTTCAACTGCTTCTGCTAATTCCTGACGAATTGCTTTTGAAGTCTCTTTACCATCTAAAATCTGCATGACGAATAAGTTTTTGCAAAGATAGAATTTTAAAGTCAATTAGGAAGGGAGGAATTACGAATTGTTAGATTTCAGATTTAGAATTTGGTAATGATGAACGCCTTAGTTATGCTGAATGTTGGGGTTGGGATTGGATCGCGATGAATTTGGTGGAATTATGAATCCGCTTCATGAATTAATCACAGTGCGAAGATACAAGGTAGGGACGATTTGTAAACTTAGCGAAGCAATCTCATGACCAAAGGGAGTCATCGTCCTATTCGTTGGTAGAAATTCATTTGATTCAAAATTTTAGCATCCAAAAGGCCCCATTCCAATGCCACCATTCGTTAAAAATAAAAAATCAAATCAATTCCACATTTGCAATTTTAATCCGTATTTTTAGTAGCTTGCAAAGTGAAAACAACAGAAATATCGACATGAACTACAGCTACTGGGAATTAAAAGAATGGTTCACAAACATTGATTTTACGATTGTTGGAAGTGGAATTGTGGGATTAAATTGTGCTTTGCAATTAAAAAAGCAATATCCACATTCAAGGATTCTGATTCTTGAAAAAGGTATGTTACCACAAGGTGCCAGTACAAAAAATGCCGGATTTGCTTGTTTTGGTAGTTTATCTGAATTAATTGACGATTTAAAATCACATAGCGAGGAGGAGGTTTTTAACTTGGTTAACAAACGTTGGCAAGGGCTTCAACTTTTACGACAAAATTTAGGTGATGAAAACATCGATTTCCAACAAAATTCAGGATTTGAATTGTTCCAAAGCAAGGAACTTTATGAAGAATGTCTTTCTAAAAAAGAGTACGTTAATAAGCTTTTAAAACCCATTTTTAAGGAAGAAGTTTTTTCAATTGCAGAGAATTCTTTCAGCTTTCAAAATATCCATGAAAATTACTTCGAAAACAAATTTGAAGGTCAGATAGATACTGGGAAAATGATGTTTGAACTACTTAAAAAAGTTCAAAAAGCAGGAATTAGAATTTTAAACAATATTGCAGTTGAGGCTTTTACAGAAAATCAAAATCATGTTGAAATAAAGACCAGTGAAATAACTTTCAAATCCAATAAATTAATTCTAGCAAGCAATGGTTTTGCTCGTCAACTTTTAAAAGAAAACGTAAAGCCAGCACGAGCGCAAGTTTTGATTACAAAACCAATTGAAAACTTACACATCAAAGGCACATTTCATTTGGATGAAGGATATTATTATTTCCGAAATATCGATAATCGCATTTTATTGGGTGGAGGAAGAAATCTCGATTTTAAAACTGAAGAAACAACTGAATTTGGTCAAACTAAAATCATCCAAAATGAATTGGAGAGAATATTAAAGGAAATCGTTTTGCCTGAAACTAACTTTGAAATTGACCAGCGCTGGAGTGGGATAATGGGCGTTGGAAAACAGAAAAAAGCAATCGTAAAACAGCTTTCTGATCATGTATATTGTGGTGTGAGATTGGGTGGAATGGGAATTGCAATTGGGAGTTTGGTGGGGAAAGAGTTGGGTGAGATTGTTGGGTGAGGAATTTCGATTCCCAAGAGAAAAAAATACATTTCATTAACAAATTAAACAATAATCAATTCAATTTAATCTGGATTTTATTCTATATTAGCTGAAAATTCATCATAAAATGAGCGAAGCACAAATTTTCCAAGATGACTTACTTAATTCACTTACGAATCCAAATTGGAAAAATGAATCTATAGAAGTAGCAAAGAGCAAAGCCTATAACGATGGTTTTAAGAAGGGAATGAATGTAAAGGAATTAGCTTTAAAGAATTTTTTCATTTCCAACATTGAAAAGGCCACACTTATAAGTGAAGAAGTTTATAAAAAATTCAACGAATCAGGTTTCATTTGTAAACAGATGATTTTAAAAGCTATTGACTTGAAATCATTTGATGTATTGTGCATAATTGACAAAGAATCATATTTATCGGAAGCTCGAAAGATTGTATACAAATCAATCAGAGAGATAAAAAAAGCCAACAATTCAAATGAGTTTTTTATTAACTTTTTAATGATGCCTGATGGTGGAGAAATTGATTACAGTCTAATTAAAAGTGAAGGATTTACATTAAAATATGAGCCTAAAACACGCTAAACACAACAAAAAAGCTTGTGAGTTTTTAAGAGAATCTGGTCACTTTAATGATTGGGTCATTACTACTGCTTATTATTCTGCCCTTCACTTTATGCAAGGCGATATGTTCCCTGGGAGTTTCGAAAACCCAATAAATGGTCAAATTAAAAAGTATCAAAATTTCAATCAATACCACCATGATGTTAACGGACCAAGCAAACATGGGTTATTATTAAAACTAGTTGAAGATTTGGGAGATGATGATGTAATTGACGCTTTTACTAACCTAAAGGATTTGTGTTGGTCTGCTAGATACACAAACTATTGTTATGACAAGGAAGTAACCGATCTTTGCTATGATAGTTTAAATATAATAGAAGAGTTTTGCACCTAGTAAAATAAAATTGAAAAGCTACTTATTTTCTAGCAGCGTTCATCCAAATAAAACTGGATAAGATTGTTAGGCGAGGTTAGGAGTTGTAGTCTAACCCAGATGATTTGGGTTTACCCAACAGATTACATGTATCATGGATTTTTTCATTTGACCTGAAAAAATAAACAAATGGCTCTTATTCTAGTGCGTGAATGGTGCAAAGACAAATTCAGATCTTTTTTGCTTTCATATTTTTGAAGCTTTTCAATACAATTATTCCTAGCCATATTGTTATTACTACATCAATCAATGTAGAGGCTATATACACCCCGCTAACTCCAAACCATCTCGGAAAGAAAAGCATAACGGGGACATAAAAAACAATTTGACGTGCTAGGCCGATAATACTAGCATATTTTGGTTCTTCAATTGCTGGCAAATGGGTTAGTGACATAAAAACGAAAGGAAGAAATGGGATAATTGCCATGTAAATTCTGAAATTGAGTATTTCGGCTATAGTCATAATTCTGTTTGGTAAAACCAGTTGTATAATCATTCTTGGGAAAATCATAAAGATTAGCCAAAAAGGAAGCACTATCCAAAATCCTGATTTACAGAAAAGCCAAAAAGCTTTTTCAACGCGTTGCAATTGTCCCGCTCCGAAATTAACACCCGATACAGGTTGTAAAGCCCTCATAAAACCGAATAAAGGGGTCATCATAAAAAGTAAAATTCTATTGGCAGCCGCAAAGAAAGAGAGATCGTCTTCTGTGCCGTAAGCAACCACCGCATTAAAAACTACGATTGCTTGAATTAATCCCATTAGACTAAGAATAAAACCTGGAAAGCCCAATTTTAAAATACTTTGGAAAGTACTTTTATGAAAAGTTAATGCATTAATGTTGGAAGGAAATGAGCCTTTACCCTTTTGATAATACAAATAACCCATGCCACAATAAATCAACATTCCAAAATTGGTTGACCAAGCGGCTCCATCCACTCCCATATCACAATATAGAATCGCAACAGGTGTCAAAACTAAATTTGCAATTAGCCCGAAAGCCATGATGAAAGCGGCAGTCCACATTTTGCCTTCTGAGCGCACTATCATATTTAATTGTAAAGCATAAATCCATAAGGGCGTTGCTAAAACAGTTATTTTGAAATAACTCACTCCATATTCTAGTACCTCACCAGTTCCACCCATCATTTTGATGAGTGGTTCAGCGAAAAGGTATGCTGGAACTGCGAATAAAACGGAGACCATTAAGGTAAAAATCGTAGCGTTTGGGATTACTCTTTGCAGATTTTTAGTATCGTCTTTACCAAGAAGCACACTAATATGATTTCCTGCACCTGTTCCTACCCAAGAGCCAAGTCCCAACATTATAGATGTAAGAGGATAGGCTAAGGCTACTCCTGCAAGAGCTGTTTCATTGAGCAATTGACCAATATAAATGGTGTCCATAAAAGCGTTTAAACCATATAAAACCATTGCAAGAATTGCCGGTAAGGACAGCTTCCACATCACTTTTTTTAGGTTTCCGTTGAGAATGAATTGCTGCTGTTTAGATTGGACTGGAGTTTTCATATCTTATGTTTAGCTGAAGTATTTCGCTGATAAGTACATTACTGATGAGTACTTTACAAATATAATTATATTTATCTAAATATTAATTTAGTCTAGTCTAAATATTTGATAAATTTACCAAATTACAAGTAAATAAACGTGCATTACTTTACTTCTTTTGATTAGTAATGTCATTTTTCTGCTCCCTCACAATTATTATCTTCAGTTTCTAGTTGCAGCGTCTGATGATGAATACCTTGGTTTTTCAATACGCTTTGGATGCTTGGCAGCAAATCTGAATGATTTTTTTCTATCACAATATGCGAAGAGAAAACCAAATTTTCCTCATCCAATGACCACAGGAGGGTTTGATGTGTTGAAATAACATTTTGGATTTCTAAAATATTTTTTTCAATTTCATCTAAGCTTATATTTTTCGGAACGGTCTGGGCCAAAATAAGGAAACTCTCTTTAAACCGGCCCAGAACTTTATAGCTGATGAAGAGGGCAATTGCGATAGACAAAAAAGTATCAATCCAGTACAATGGATAAAAAGACATAACGATACTTCCTATTAAAACTGCCACCCAGCCCAACACATCTTCTAGCAAATGCCATGAAATAGTTCTTTCATTTAAGCTTTTACCGCCAATTACTTTCCATGCCCCAATAGAGTTCACAATAATTCCCAGTATAGCCAAATACATCATCCCCTGGACATCCACAACTTCAGGATTCATTATCCTTTTAATCGCTTCAACAATGATTATAACAGAACCCAGCAGTAAAATAATGCAATTGAGAAAAGCACTTATGATTGATAATCGACGGTATCCAAAAGTGAATTTTTTATTGGCTTTCTGATTTGATATTTTTTCTAGATACCACGAAGATCCTAAAGCAACGGAATCGCCCAAATCATGAATTGCGTCAGACAAAATTGCCACAGAATTGGTAAGAATACCACCGATAAATTCAATTATGGTAAAGGAGAGATTTAGAAAAAAGGCTACACCGATATTTTTTGTTGCTTGGTGATGATGATGATGTCCCATATTTTGTGCGTTGTCTTTAAATTGTTTGTTTATGGAACAAAACTAAGTCAATTTTACTGCAAGTCAGTTGCAATTTGAACAATGCCCTTTCAACACAAGGTTTGCAGACTGCACCATAAAGCCTTTGGGTAGGTTAAGCGATTGGGGTTTTAATGATTTTAGACAGAATGTTTCATTACAGTTAATACAATGGAAATGATAATGTTGAAAATCGAAAGAGCAATCACAATCTTCTGTACAAAGTCCAAATTTCGTAAATCCTGTTCCATCTTCTATCCTGTGAATCAATCCCTTTTGTTCAAAAGTAGTTAGGGTTCTAAAAAGTGTGCTTTTATCAGCATGATCAAACTTTTCTTCTAATTCTGTCAGAGATGTACAATTCTTTTCTTCCAAAAAATAGCGTAAAACAATCATTCGCATTGCAGTTGGGCGTATTTCTCTTTTATTTAACTCTGATTCTATTTTAGTGTTTGAATTCATTTTTCTGCGAAGATTAGTTTTTATGTGTACAAATATAAAACTCTATTTTTGATAGTTGTTTTTATAATTTAATGCATAATCTAAAATACTGCCTACTGATAGTCAAGAAGAGTGATGTATTTGAACTTTATGGAAGGTTGAGCTAAAGAATAAAAAGACGAAAAGTGTATTTAGAAATTTCATAGAATATTAGTTTTAAATCGTTTAACGTTATTAACGTGCTACTGAATTAAATTGCTGGTTTACAGAAATAAAAAAAAGCAACTACCTTTCGATAATCGCCTTTCTAAAAATTCATTAAAGTTTTATTTGAAACTTATTTCAACTTAAAACTATAACTAAATGACGGAAAGAATCCAAAGAAACTTTGCTGATAGAGTTTTAATTCTCCTTTTTCGTATGAACTACTAAACTCATTTTGAACAGGAATTAAATCATGCTGATAAAAGTAATAATAAGGATTTCTTCTTCCATATAGATTAAAGATACTAATTGTCCAAGTCCGCTCACCCCATTTGGTTTCCTTCGTATGATTAAAAGCGACATCCATGCGGTGATAATCCCTCATTCTGTGATTATTGATTCCATCAAAGTTATAAATATCATCTCCATCAAAAGTATAAATTTCATTGGCTAAAGTTAAGGGGTACCCAGTACCATAATTCCAAGTTGCTGAGAAATCTATCTTCTTATTCAATTGATAAATGGCTACCACATTAATACTCAAAGGCCTGTCATATTTAAAAGGAAAAACTCTCCCACCATTTAATGTTTCATATTGTAATAAGGATCTAGAAACGGTTGCACTTATCCAACCACTTAATTTCCCTTTCTTTTTTTGAGCTAAGAATTCAATTCCATACGCTCTATTTTCTCCATTCTTCTCCACTAAATCCTCCCATTCATCAACATAACCCATCAATGATTTACCAGGTTTGAAGCTAATCACATTATTGGCAGTTTTATGATAAGCCTCTAGACTTAATATGTATTTGTCTTTCTGGATTGATTTATATAAACCAACCGAATGCTGAACCCCTCTTGATGGAGGAATCTTTCTATTTGTTGGCATCCAATAATCCGAAGGCAAACCCGTTCCGGAATATGACAATAAATGAATATACTGATTCATCACCGTATAGGAGTATTTTAAAGACCAAGTTTTAAGAAAATTCAGACTGGAAACTATCCGTGGTTCAAGGTTATGATAACTTGTATCTTGAACAGTATAGTTGGAATAACGAAGACCTCCTTTGAGAGAAAACCAATTGTAATCTAACTCTATTTCAGAGTATCCACCGCTTTCAAAAGTGAGTAATTGTGAGAGTTGATTGCGTTCTAAATCTTCGATATCATTCCCTTTCTGACTATATTCGATGTCATTGGGTCTAAAAGCATGGTAAACTGCATTCACTCCAAAATGTAAATTTAATTTGTCATTGATGAAAAAAGAGTAGTCATTTTTAAAGCCATAATCTCTCACTCCAGTAGTTAGCTTATTATTTATTTCTTGATTTGAATCCTCAGTTTCTTCTTTAAAGCGAAACTTCTCATTGTAATTATAATTCGTAACATAAATAGTCGTGTTACTAAACAATCTCGATCCAAATTTGTGGTTCCATCTAAAAGCCAACATTGTATTTCCCCATGAAAGCTTATTGTCTAGGGTAGAAAGTCCTTCATTATCTGAATTAATTTTTAGATTATCTCGCCCTCGATAAAAGCTAAGGAAAAACTTATTTTTATCCGAAGAATTAAGGTTGATTTTGGCATTCAAGTCATTAAATCGATAATCTATTCCCTCACCGAATATCCTAAAAATAGGCAAAGGATTAATCCTTCCAGAAACGATAAATGAGGCTTTATTTTTAATCAACGGACCTTCAACTGCCAACCTAGTTGATAATAGTCCAACAGCCCCTTGCGTTCGAAATTCCTTCGAGTTTCCTTCCTTTGTTCTCACATCTAAAACAGAAGACAATCTACCAGAATATTCAGCTGGAAAACCACTTTTCATCAACTTCGTGCTTTTTATGATGTCAGCATTAAATACAGAGAAAAAACCTCCAAAATGAGCTACGTTATATAGCGGAACATCATCTAATAACATTAAGTTTTGTTCTGCTCCTCCTCCTCTAACATAATAATTACTAGAATTCTCACCTCCCGACTCTACTCCTGGTGTCAATTGGTAGGTTTTAATAATATCTACTTCCCCAAATAAATTGGGCAACCTCCTTATATCCTCCATCGCAATTGAAATAGAACCCATTTCATCCTCTTTAATTTCACTCTTTTTGCCGAAAATATCCACCTCATCAAAATTGGTGACTTTACTTTTCAAATAAACATTAAAAGAACCTGCCACATTAATTGTAGCAATAGAGATAATGGTGTCTTGAAAACCATAAGCTCTCACCTTAATAGTAGAATCACCTTTTTCTAAACTCAAACTATAGAAACCATATTCATTCGTTGTTGAACCATTTTTGGATTGAAGGCTAAATACAACTCCGCCAATGATACTCTCATTTGAGGATTGATCGAAAAGATAGCCGCTGATGACCCTATTTTGAGAATTAACAATACCACAAGCAAAACTGAATAAAATGAAGAGAATTAATCTAATCATAATTAGAAGTTAATGGTTCTCTCTGGAAAGAAAAAATTCTTTTGAGAATGATTATAAACTCCAAAAACTCCTAAGCCGTTTTCTACATTACTTGAAACATTTTGTGGTTCAGAAGCCCCAAACAAAAAATTAACGTCGCTCGTAATTAAATGAATCCTTTTATTTGTCTCAAATTCATAATATTCCTTCGAGACATTTCTAAGATGATAATTTAATTTTTTATGGGGGAAATCCACAGGGCCATTGCCCATATATGCCACCATTGGGAAATAGAAACTTACAGATTTTTCTTCTCCGCTAAATGTTTTGTCTGTAAAAAGTAATGATTTGGAGGTAGAAGGGGGGCCTCCATTAAAACTAGAGGAGTAATGGCTTAATCCTGTTATAAAGGCTTCGTCTGTTCTTAAAGAGTATTTAACTAACTCTTTATCAGGGGGACTTATTTGAGTAACAACTATTTCATAATAATTATCTTCTCCTGGAGGATCTTGGAAAGTTAAAGTGGAAGAGCCATACAACTCATTTTCTTTGATGAATAGTGCATATACTGAGGATGTGTCCACAGATTTAATTGGAACTTTATTGGGCATTTTAGACTTACTTGAAACGAATTGATCACCACAAAACACTTCTATTTCTAACTCATCTCCGGCTTCTGGAAAATCTTGTTCATTTTCAAATAGTGCATAGTATTCTTTTGTCTGATCATAAAATATAGTATCGTAAGCTATGCTGTTTTTCATGAGGACAACTTTACAATTCTGTAAATTTTCTTGGGGCTTATCATTAACCGAAGAACTCAGTCCCAAAATTAAAAAATTCGGGACTTTCTGAGGATAAGCTGAATCCCAGTAAATAATTCCAGGTCCTGTATCTAAATCCTCAGGCCAATTGGTGATTTCAGACCTCATTACTAATCTGGGTTCTGCCTTTTTAACATCAATTATTACTTCTTTTTCACAGGAGTAAAAAAGATTGAGCAGAAAAAGTATAGTTAAAGGATATATAACAGATCTATTCATTTTGGCGTAATTAATTTAAAGTTATAATAGCTCTTCATTATTTATATTTCCTGTGTTAACGAATTAGCTTGATATTTATTTTTGAAGAGTTAAAATTATGAATAAGGTTTGACTCAAAGAACTGAGTTATCTGAATTAAGAGGATGAAACAACTAATGCTCGTCCTTTTTATCTTCTAGAATTTTTTTCAAAATATTAATTACGTTAGGTTCATCATAAATCCTATTATTAATTATTAGTATTGGAGTTTGAAATATAAAATTATCTTTTAAAACGTCAATATTCCTCAATATTTGTTTATGGACATTTATCGAATTATAATCTTCTTTAAAATCTTTTATATTTAGTCCTAAATGCTCCGCAAATGATAATATAAGAGAGTCACTCAGAATACCATCGTGTACTCGCTCAATTACGAAATCGTTCATAGCATCAAATGCATTCTGATTATCTGCCGCAATTGGGGCCTTTGCAAACTTTAGCAATTGATCACTGAAGTATACAAATTTAAATTGGGCAATATCTTTATATCTGTCAGCAAGTAGTTTTATATCATCGTAAATAGTATAACAATGCAAACATTCATAGTTTGAAATCACTGCAATTTCCAAGCAACAGCCATTTCCCGTTTCCATGATATGTGGCCCCTCTAAATTGCCTTGAAATTCCCTGTGAAAATCTTTTTTTAAAAAAACGGATACTTTGGCATCATCAATTAACTCACTTTTAACTCCATTAAGACTTACTTGATAAACCGCAGTGTTATATATGGCTTCTGCCCTTATCGAATCATTTGCTAAAACAGCTTCATAATCATTGTTTTTTAATTCGATTTCAAGAGCTGAAGTAAAGTTCTTAGGAGTGTAACTTTTTATAAATTCATATTTAGTTTGATTCGCTCTATGCGCCTCTTCTTCCAGTAACATATCAATAAAAAAATCGCTTATAGCGTTTAATTTTAAATTATAAATTTCATTTGAAACTATCGAATCCAAGTCCTTATCAGTTAAATTGATATCTTCATATTTGGCAATAACTACATCATTTCTATTCTCGTTTGAAGAACAACTGAAGAATAAAAATAAAGTAAAAATGAAACAACTTTTTTTCTCATTTTAATTTATTAAACAGGAAGGGCTAGCCCACCTCCCCCATTGGTTTAAAAATTATAATTCACTAAATTTATATGATTTTATCAATAAGTTACGATTCCAAATATACTCTTTACCAACTGCATCGTTTGGAATTTTAACCACCTTACAATTTGCTAAATCTGAACCGCTCTCAATTTCTGGTTGCCATGGACAGGAACCGTTAACAAATGTATACATAAACCAAGTCCCACCTGCACCATAATTATAAGTGAATGCAGTTGACCCTTGTGGAACAGTCCCATAATAGCACTCACCAAAATTATTACTATCGTAACTCCCTAAAGGACAAACCTTACTATACGCGTATTCAGAATCCAAAGAGTAAAATACATAATAGTTATAATTATTTTGACGAAAATCTTGATAAACTAACATTGCAACTTTTTTCGGATTTCTACTTTCGTAATCCCAATAATGTGCATAACCATAATTACCGGGATAAATAAACCAATTTCCAATTCCATTTACTTCATAATCCTTCCACAAAGTACTATACCAGTTATTTTCCTTGTATTTATATTTCAACATATTGTTATATCCGTAGCCTTTGTGAATTGCACCTATATGTGTTTGTGTATTAGTATTAGCCACATAGGTGATTGGCGCTTTCGAAAATAAGCCATTTTTCAAACCCTTACTTTTGATGTTTAATGAAAAGAACTTCATATTTGCTTCAAAACTATGGTTAACAAGCTCTATTATGAGGTTAGATTCAAGCTGTTCGCCTTCCAAACTAACTTCATCATTACTTTCTCTTGGAGAATTCAAAGCAATGTCTATTTGCTTATTATTGTTAGTGCTTATTTCTAATTCATTATTATTTAGAAAATCAGTTATTACACTCATATTATCAGAATGCAATGCATACATAACGTAATTTTTATTTGTTTCATCATAAACAATAATCTCATGTTTAAAATTTTTGTATTGTGTCTCCTCAAAATTAGAAATTTCCGTAGAATTAGAATTAACTTTTTCTTTAAAATCCTCTTTCTTGCAAGAAAGCATTCCCAATACAATAAGTGCATAAATTAAATACGATTTTTTCATAGTAAATATTTTTATTTTATATGTTTTAGTTCTTAAAGGCAACTAAAATTAACCTGAAATAATTTGACTAGTATTATTTTTTTGTAAACTTAATATGCTTCCCCGCAATGTTACCACTAATTATTTGCAACGGCAATAACCAAGCGATCAAATAGCCTTTCGCCAAAATACCTTCTATTCAGTTTGTAGCAGAACTCATCTAAATACAATTGTAAATATTTGCGTTTTATTTTGTGATAAACGCCAAGGAAATTCCGTTTTGCATTACTAATTGCAATATGCACCCACTTAAGAGTCTCTTTAGTTGTTTCCTTTGTAGACTTCTCCATTATGTGCGTTTCAACTAAATCAGCAATATCAACATAACTTGTGCTCTTATCAGAAAAAACAATAGATTGTTCATCTACATTCTCAGATATAGTTTCGTTTACAGATTCTTTCTTATGACTGTCAAGTACTTTCATTTTATAATATCTACAAGATTTTGAGACTTTTCCTGTTTCAATATCCTCTAAATAGGTTGATTCAGCCATAACTGCAACATTTTGTTGTTTCTGACTTCCTTTACCTCTTTTCAATTTTATTCCATCTGGTGTAGCTTTTTCAAAGTAAGCTTCGTCAAATTCTATCATTCCTTCAAGCGTGTATTGGTTGTCTCTATTTCCCATAGCGTTTCTAATTCGATGCATCAAAGACCAAACAGTATCATATCTATTGTGGCCTAGTTGTCGTTGTAATTCACAAGCTGAAAAACCTTTTTTAGTACATGTCATGAAAATCATAGCTAAATACCAGGTTCGCACTGGTAAGTTGGACGCCTTCATAAATGTACCACTTCTCAAAGTAGTCCTAAAACGACATTCACTACACTGCCATTGCCACTTGGACTTTAGCCAATAATGTTTTTTACATTTACACTTTTGACAAGTGATCCCTATCTTTTCTCGTTGCTCTTTAAAGTGTGTTTTACAACTCTCTTCAGTTGGAAAAATTTCTACAAATTCTAGAATATTCATGCCTTAATGTTTAAATTTAAAGCAAAGTTAGATCACTACTACGTAATCTATTTATGTTCTAGTGGTATGATTGCGGGGAAGCATTAAACTTAATTAAAAAATCAATCTGACCTAATTAAACATTTCAAATAATATGTATCTTTTGAAAATATAATATCATTGGTGATATCTTTATGTAGTGTTTTTTTGATAAATTAACTTTAGATATTACAAAATTTCATAATTAAACAGTCTGAAATCTTGTGGTTCAAAACAATTAAAAAATATCTATAATGCTAAGTAATGATTACAAAGGCTTTTATCCTTAATTAATGATTAGTTTTAAAATAGAAATTTGCTTAAATTCATTTGAAATATGTGTGTAATCCCGATGATTATTTAAGAAATGACCTTTATTCAAAAATTGATCCTCGCCATTAAGACATACTTATTGAATTTCTAATGCTCGTTGTGATTTGACTAAAATATCTATAATATCTCACACCATTTAATTTTAGAAATATATCGATGATAGTGAACTTCTAAAAGACACCATGGATAAAATTTAATCTTGTTAACACAAAAAAAGGCGATTACCTTTCGATAATCGCCTTTCTAAAATATGTATTCAGTCTAAACCTTAAATCCTTGGCATAACGCCGTATTTAAGACTTTTTTGTCATAGACTATTTTCCAGCTCTCTTACGTGCACCCTCATCCAAAAGAATCTTACGAATTCTCAATGATTCTGGTGTTACCTCAACGTATTCATCGGACTGAATGTATTCCAAACTTTCCTCTAAAGACATTTTGATTGCTGGAGCAATACTGATTTTATCATCAGCTCCTGAAGAACGCATGTTTGACATTTTCTTCGTTTTCGTAACGTTAATTACCAAATCTCCTTGTCTAGAATTTTCTCCAATTACTTGACCTCCATAAATTGCCTCGTTAGGATTAACGAAGAATTTACCTCTGTCTTGTAAGTTATTCAAAGAATAAGGAATTGCTGATCCTTTCTCCATAGAAATTAAAGAACCATTTTGACGTCCAGGGATTTCTCCTTTGTACGGTTGGAACTCAATAAATCTGTGGTTCATGATTGCCTCACCAGCAGTTTGAGTTAACAAATAGTTACGTAAACCAATAATTCCTCTTGAAGGCACGATGAAGTCAACAATCATACGGTCACCTTTGGCTACCATATTCGTCATTTCACCTTTTCTTCGAGAAACTGCCTCAACCGCTGTTCCAGAGAATTGTTCAGGTAAATCAATTGTTAATTCTTCAATTGGTTCGTGCTTCTTACCATCAATTTCCTTGATGATTACTTGTGGCTGACCCACTTGTAATTCGTAACCTTCACGACGCATTGTTTCAACCAATACAGCCAAGTGCATTACCCCTCTTCCGAAGACCAACCATTTATCCGCTTTTTCAGTTTGCTGAACACGCAACGCTAAGTTTTTCTCTAATTCCTTCGTCAAACGCTCTTGAATGTGACGAGAAGTAACAAACTTCCCTTCTTGTCCGAAGAATGGTGAATCGTTAATAGAGAAAGTCATGCTCATTGTTGGCTCATCAATAGTGATGGTTTCCAATGGCTCAGGATTTTCAGCGTCACAGATAGAATCTCCAATATCAAATCCTTCAATTCCAGTTACCGCACAAATATCACCAGGCTGAACACTGTCTACCTTAATTCGCTCCGTTCCTTCGTAAACAAACACATCTTTGATGCGGTGTTTTTCTTGCGTTCCATCACGTTTAGCAAGAAGGATTGGCATTCCAGGCTTAATTGTTCCTCTTTGCAAACGACCAATTGCGATACGTCCAACAAAAGAAGAAAAGTCTAAAGAAGTAATCAACATTTGGGTATTTCCCTCTTCAATTTTCACTGGAGGGAAATATTCCAAAATTGAATCTAAAAGCGGCTCAATAGAATCGGTTTGTTTTTTCCAATCTTTAGACATCCACTTATTCTTTGCAGAACCATATACCGTTTCAAAATCTAATTGATCTTCATTCGCTTCAAGTTCAAACATCAAGTCAAAAACTTTCTCATGAACCTCATCAGGTGTACAGTTGTCTTTGTCTACTTTATTTACAACAACTAATGGTTTTAATCCCAATTGAAGTGCTTTTTGTAGTACAAAACGTGTTTGTGGCATTGGTCCTTCAAAGGCATCTACCAACAAACAAACACCATCCGCCATGTTCAATACACGTTCTACCTCACCACCAAAATCGGCGTGACCAGGAGTGTCAATGATGTTAATCTTTGTTCCTTTATAATTTACAGAAACGTTTTTTGATACGATGGTAATCCCTCTTTCTCTTTCTTGATCATTATTATCCATCATCAATTCGCCAGCATTTTCACGATCTCTCTCGCTAAATGACTCTCCTGCTTCGATTATACGGTCAACCAACGTAGTTTTACCGTGGTCAACGTGTGCTATAATCGCTATATTTCTAATTTCCATTCTTCGTTTATCTGGGTTTTAGTGTAATTTTATTATTATCTTCTTCTTCTGCTTGAACCACCGCCTGAGCGACCTCCACTTCTGCTTCCGCCTCCGCTTCTTCCACCACTGCGTCTATCTCCACCAGAGCGACTTCCTCCACGGCTTCCACCACGACCTCTACCACCTCCACCTGAAGATTTTTCTTGGGTTTTTTCAATGTTCATGCTTTTCCCTTCGAAATCTGCACCATTTACTTGCGCTAGAATTTTATCTGCATCAGATTTATCTGCATCAAAAAATGAGAAGGCTGGCATAATATCAATTCTACCAATCGTGTCAGATTTTAATCCTGTAGCATCGCAAATTACACGCAATAATCCACCCGGATTCAAACCATCTTTATCTCCTAAAGAAACGAAGAAACGTTGTTTGTTTTCATCTGTTCTTCCTCTGTCTCTTCTTCGTCCTCTATCTCTATCGCGACCTCTATCGTCACCACCTCGATCAGATGCTTTTGCATTCAAGTCTCCGGCTTTCTTGTAATAATCTAAGAAACGGTTAAACTCAGCAGAAACGAATTTTTTAATCACTTCTTCTTTAGTTAGTTCCTCTAAATCTGCTAAGATATGTGGAATGAAAGGAGCTATTTCTTCTTCGTTTACTTTCGTTGCTTTTACTTTGTTGATCATCGATTCCAACTGGATAGCACAAATTGCTTCCGGTCCAGGAATTTCAGCTGGAGTAAATTTCTGACCAATAATCTTTTCGATTTGATTGATCTTATATTTCTCACGTGTGTTGATCAAAACAAGAGATTCTCCTGTATTTCCAGCACGTGCTGTACGACCACTACGGTGCGTATAGTTTTCTACCTCATCTGGCAGATTATAGTTAATTACGTGAGTAATATCGTCCACATCAATTCCACGAGCAGCAACATCAGTAGCCACAAGCAATTGAATGCTTCGGTTTCTGAATAAGTTCATTACTCTGTCTCTTTGTGCTTGGGATAAATCTCCGTGCAATGCTTCTGCGCTGTACCCTTCTTTTCCAAGTTTTTCAGCTACTTGCTGCGTTTCTCTTCTTGTACGACAAAAAACAAGTCCAAATATCTTTGGGTTAAAATCGATTAAACGCTTCAATGCAGCGTAACGATCTCTTTCTTTTACTGAAAAATAAATGTGGTCAATGTTGGCATTACCTTCATTTTTGTTTCCTATGCTCACCTCAAGTGGATCAGTCATATACGTTTTCCCAATTCTTGCCACTTCTTTTGGCATTGTTGCAGAAAACAACCACGTACTTTTTTCTTCTGGCGTAGCGCTCAAAATGAAATCCAAATCTTCTTTGAATCCCATGTTTAGCATTTCATCTGCCTCATCCAATACTACTACTTCAACTTCATTCAGTTGAATTGCTTTGCGTTTGATCAAATCAACTAAACGTCCTGGTGTAGCTACAATAATAGAGACTCCGTTTCTGATGTTTTTGATTTGTCTTTGAATGTCTGCTCCACCATAAACGGCTTCCACAGTTGCACTTTTTTCGTACTTAGAATAGTTTTGTAAATCTTTTGCAATCTGCAAACATAATTCCCTAGTTGGACAAATAATTAAGCCTGTTGGATATTTTCGGCTTTCTGTAATTCTGTTCACTAATGGTAATCCAAAAGCGGCAGTTTTCCCTGTTCCAGTCTGTGCTAATCCTACAAAATCACTCTTAGACTTGAGTAAGTGTGGAATGGCTTCTAACTGAATTGGCGTTGGCTGTTCAAACCCCATGTCTGTAACAGCTTTGACCACTTGGCTTCTCAGCCCTAAATCGTTAAAGGTCATACTTTTATTTAAAATTTGAGTGCAAAGGTACGACATTCTCAAGAGAATCAAGATTTTGAGGTTTTTTTTATTGGTTTTTTTTCGCGGACTAGGCTGAAAAGTCAAATAGAGGGTGTTTTTTAAGATGTTGATTTTGTGGAGCGTATGAAATAATGGTTAATTTTTAATTGTTAATCCGCCATTTGTTGGACAAGTTGCTTAACACCTTCATTGTCATTTACTTGTAAATATAGATTACTTCCCTCTCTTTCTCCTCTCTCACTCTTAGCTTTACCACAATGAGTGCGCGAGATTTCACTTAGAGAAGCAGCGTCCTTGATTGGCATGAAGGAAATGAGAAAAGTACACCTGCGGTGTTGGAAAAAAAATGAAACCTAAAAAACATGGTCTATTTAAATAAAACGGAGTTCTAATGCAAACATACCTGACAAGGAAGGTGCGATTCCATTTCAGCATTCAAAAAACAGAAGTTACGAGGAGATTGCATATATTTTAGAAAAAGTAGGAGCTGAATAAAAATTAATGATATTTGTGAAAAATGTAAAAATTGTCCACCAGGCTGGTGGACAATTGCAAAACAATAAAGGTTCCTTATAAAGAAGCCAATGGGGATAAGCGAGTTCACTTTTGGTGAATTACCGAAAATAATTCAAAATAACATGCCTACGGTTGAGGAATTAGAAACAGAACTTAACAGAAAAAAATAAATGTATTGAAATACATTATCAGAACTGGCATAACTCCCTACTGGTGCATTTAAATATTAAATGCGTATCCGATACTTTACCAGTAAATTTAGAATTAAACTTAAATCCTCCATAAAACCTGCGTTTTATGAAATATGGTATATTATTAATTTCAAGATATGACAATATTTAGGATTCATGACGCAAGCAATCCGTGTTTATCCGAATTCGCCTGAGGTGAAAATCCGTGTTTATCCGCGTTGCTTGCAGTTCTGCTGAGCTTGCCGCTGCATCCGTGTCATCCGCGTTCCATTACAGCGCAAACCATTTGCTAGGGAATAGAGCTTAAATGATTTCACTACTGGCAAAGATCCCGACAGGTATTAAATATTATTTCTATCTTAGAAAAAACAGGAGCATAACAGCACCAAAACAGAAACACAAAATTTAAAAGAAGATGAAATTATTTTATGCTACATTGGTTTTCATTTTTGTTAACGGAATTGCTTTCGGGCAAAGTGAAAACGAGAGACAACAGAACAAGAATCACAAACAAAAAGCTATGTCAGAAAACAATACAGAAACGGTATTTACAGAAACAGACATCAAATTTTTAAGACATTGTTTAGTCTTGGCAGAAGAAGCTTTGCAAGCGGGCGACCAGGCTTTTGGATCTATACTTGTCAATGCGGATAATGAAATTATTGCTGAGGCCAGAAACAGAATCAATGAAAAGAATGTATTCGCTCATCCAGAAATTGAGCTTGCAGAATGGGCTTTAGAAAACTTAACTTTAGAAGAACGAAGAGAAAGCATAATGTACACCACTGGCGAACATTGTCCGATGTGTGCCGGGGCTCACGCTTGGTCACAAATAGGTGGTTTGTATTATTTAAGTTCTGCAAAACAACTGCAACAATGGTTAAATGAGTTTGGAGTTGATGAAGCACCAATAGTTTTTATTCCAGCGGAAGAAATCTTAAAAAATGTAACAATTAAAGGTCCAGCAGAAGGAGCATTATTAGAAGAAATAAAGCAAAAACACAAGCGTTATTTTACAGAGTAAAACTGATAAAGAAGAAATAGATATCTCATGAATTAGCAAAACTTGTAAAAATGCGAGTTTTGCTAATTGATATTTTAGCACCTTTAATTTTATTGTCCTCAAATTTGTCAGGCACTGATGGCCATATCTGAAATCATGTTTAGAATACGATAATCATAAAAAAATTAAAGTTTAGAGACAAAACTCATAAAACACACCAATCAAAACTTAAAATTGTCAAGTATTATGTTTCATTTACTTGACAATTTAATTAAATATCGTACATTTTCCTTAAATGACAGTCACTCAAAAAATACAAACCAAAATTAGCACGATAAAAGAAGGCAGCACTTTTAAATACCAGAAATCTCCTTGATAACCAAACAATTAAAGAGTCAACACAAAAGCCATCGAGGGATTTATAAAAAGAAAATTAAAAGAGTTTCTTCTGGTATTTTTCAAAAACCTAAACAAACTATTTTTAGAGAACTAAATCTCATCAACTCCAATCTATCCAAACAAAAACCCACCCCCCAATCCACAACAACCCCCCAAACTTCCACCCACAAACCCTCACTCCCTGAAAACAAAACCCTACTTTTACCATCTTTAACTAAAGGATGGAAAAACTCGACGAAAACGGATTAAATAAAGCATCGCGCACCCTATTATTGATAGGTGTATTATTCGTGGCTATAAATCTAAGACCAGCACTTTCAGGAATTGGGCCTTTAATAGAATTTATCCAACAAGATATTGCCATTTCAGAAACCTTGTTGGGACTTCTAACCACACTCCCTTTGTTGGCTTTTGGAGTTATTTCAACCATTACTCCTTTATTTACCAAGCGTTTTGGTATTGGAAATACTTTAACTGGCGCATTAATTTTGTTGACTTCGGGAATCTTAATTCGTTCTATTGGTGGTATTTTCTCTTTGTATTTAGGAACGATTCTATTGGGAATAGCGATTGCTTTTGGAAACGTACTTATTCCTGCTTTAATCAAGAGAAATTTTCCGCATAAAGCCGGAATTGTCACAAGTCTGTATTCTGGAATTATGTCCTTTGGCGCTGCAATTGCCGCTGGACTAAGTGTTCCTTTAGTTGTAGAATTAAATTTAGGTTGGAGAGGATCCTTGGCCATTTGGGCAGTCTTGGCAATTATCGCATTAATCATCTGGATTCCAAACATCAAACGCATCAATAGAACTCCACCAAGACGAAGCTTTAAGGAAGCCATGAAAAAACTAAGTGGTTCATTATTGGTTTGGAAATTGGCGCTTTACATGGGCTTACAATCTTTGGCTTTTTATGTTGTTTTGGCGTGGCTGCCCGCAATTCTTATCGACCGTGGAATTGATGCTTCCTATGCGGGTTGGATGTTGTCATTATCACAAGCCACAGGAATTATTGGAGCAATTTTGATTCCCATTTGGGCGGGCGCTAGAAAAGACCAAAGATTAGTTATTGTCTCTTTAATCATCGTTGAAGTTCTGGCCTTGATTGCATTAATGATTCCTCAATTGGGCTTAATGGAATTGTGGGTGGGAATCATTGGATTGGTGCTTGGAGGGTCTTTTGGATTGGCACTTTTACTTATCGTTCTGCGCTCTAGCGATGCCGAAACCGCAACAGAACTCTCTGGAATTGTACAATCCATAGGCTATTTCATTGCAGCAACAGGACCCTTTTTAGCAGGTTTAATCTTCGATTTAACTGAAGTATGGAATTATTCCTTGCTTCTTTTAATTCTCGTCGCAGTTCTCAAACTAATTATGGGTGTAGGCGTTGGAAAAGACCAAAAAGTCTAGTTCTTTGCAAGAAAACTTCAAATACTGCGTTATGCTTGTTTTAAATTGTAGTCATTTATAAAAATAAACTCGTGACAATTTAAAACTTCACATGCCTTGTCTTTAAAGCTTTCTTATCAAAGACCTAATAATGAAAAATTTTCTAACCGAGGAAGAACGACAGAATTTCCGCGACTTCCTTCCTAACTATGATTTTTCCCTCCATGGCTCTCCCGAGTAAATTGCGTGACTGAAGTCTGTGAAATAACACCAAGTGCCACAGGCGCTCCCTACTCAACTCTCATCTTCCTCTTCCCCTTCTCTGCGAATCTCTGCGTCATTCTCCCAAAACTCTTCATTTTTCTCCCTTCATCTCTGTGAAACCCCCCCATTTATCTCCATGAAAAAACCAAGTACCGAAGGCGCTCTCCGCATACCTCTGCCCCTTTGCGTAATCCTCCCCCCTCTCCCTTCTTCAACTCTCCCCTCTTCTCTGCGAAACTCTGCACCTCTGCGAAACTTTGCGTCACCTTTTTTTCCTTATCTTCCCCCCATGTTTAAAAATCTTACATTCATTTTTCTCGTGAGCTGCACATTTCTCACTCCAAATCTATACTCTCAGAAATTCTCCTTGGGAATATTCGGGGGAGTAACTTCTAGTCAGATTAGTGGCGATGGGATTCATGGTTTTGCGCAGTTTGGAGCAATCGCTGGGGCAGATGTAGCCTACAGAATTAATGCAAATTGGTCTGCTTCTTTGGGGTTACAATTTAATCAAAAAGGAGCGAGAAATTATCAATCAAAAACTGTTGCTAGTGCCTATAGACTAAGGGTAAATTATGCAGAAGCGCCTGTAATGTTCCATTATCATCTTAATAAATTTCAATTTGGCGCTGGACTTTATCTGGGGGCGAAAATTAATCAAAAGGAAAGAAATAGCTTTGGTCCTTTAGATCCAACAAGAGAATTTAAAGCTCTGGATTTAGGTATGCAACTGGGAATTAATTATGAAATAAGGGAAGATTGGCAAGTGGAATTGCGTTTTCAGAATTCTATTGTTCCTGTGAGGAATCATTCAGCTGATCAGCTTTATCCGCCTGCGCTGTTTGTTTTGGGTGAATGGCATCAGAGGTATTTGAATAAAGGACAGTTTTTTACTGGTTTGAGTTTGGTGATGAGCAGAAGATTTTGAAAATAATTTCACCTGTGGTGTGAATTTCTCCCACTGATTTCCGCAGATCTTTTTGGTGGGCGCTTCGCTTGTTTTTCTCCCGCAGAATTTCGCAGATTTCGCAGATCTGTTTGCTTAGGGTTGTTCTGAAGGTTTCCCCGCAGATTTCACAGATTTTTTTTACAAAAATGGTTTGATGATGCGGTACACAATAGAAAATAAAGAGTGAGAATGAAATAGAGTAAGTGAGACACGACAGCTAATTCTTAATCAAGCAGTTTTCATCAAAGCATAAATCAAGCCTACTGCATAAAGCCTATAGCCCGCAGCTAAGATGTTTGGTGGCCGCTTTGCTTGTTTTTTCCCCACAGATTTCACAGATTTTTTTTACAAAAATGGTTTGGTGATGCGGTACACAATAGGAAATGAAGAGTGAGAATGAAATAGAGTAAGTGAATCACGACAGCTAATTCTTAATCAAGCAGTTTTCATCAGAACATAAATCAAGCCTATTGCATAAAACCTATAGCCAACAGCTAAACACCTTTCACTCTTTCCCAAAGTTCTCCAATCAATTTCTTTCCGTCGGCTACATCCTTTTCCGTTTCTTCTAAAGTGATCGTTCCATCGTTATTTTCTATGATTTTATATTGAAAAACGAAATTTGTGGCGTCTCCTTTTGTACTCAGCAAACCGAATCTTAAATCATTGTAAAATAAATCTCCGTCTTTTTCAGTTACGGTGAACCATCCATGAGAAATACGGATCATGCGTTGCATTTTTTCATTGTCAACCAAATGGTCTATCAACTCATGATTTTTTGGATAACTAGAAAATTGGATATCACTTTTGTCGAAGAAAGAATAACTTCCTATTAAAAAATCATCTTCTCTTTTGATATTTGCGGTCCAAAGGATTGTATTTAAAGGTGCTGGCTTGGTGTCAATTTCTTGATAAGTGATATTTTGCTGTTCCAAAGCCTCTTTAAATTGATAAAAAGAAACTCCTTTCAGCAAGAATGTCAAGGCCAAATAACTAGAACTAATGAGCAATCCTAACCTATTGTAGCTCTGGCGTTTTGGTGAGTCTTTCTTTTGAAACATTGCCATAATCAGAAATGTTAAGAAAGGCAATGTATATAGAGGATCGATAACAAAAATGGTTTTAAATGCCAAGCGAATATCTAAAGGCCAGAAAAGTTGTGTTCCCCAAGTGGTGTGCGAATCTAAAATGGGATGAGTAAACAAAGCCCAAAAGAACAACATGGACCAGCCTTTAACCGATTTATAGGAATCTATTTTGGAGACGAGCCAACCAAAAATTGGAGCAAAAATGACGGAAAAAAGTATGGAATGCGTAAAGCCTCTGTGAATTTCCAAAGCCCTTACCGTATCTACAAAAAAGGAGGAAATCACATCTAAATCGGGAATTGTACCCGCTATCGCACCATAAAACATGGCTCTATTTCCCACTTTCTTACCTAAAATCGCTTCTCCAACGGCAGCACCTAATACAATCTGGGTTAAGGAATCCATACTTTCTAACGCTTATAAAATGAAAAATAATTTGGCAAAACTAAGAATTAAAACAAGCCCTAAGGTATTTAGTTTAAATTGACTATAATTTTAAGGTGTATTGTAACATCAATGTTCTTGGTGCTTCAATTTTTAATGGTCTCAACGAATAACTATTGTTCAATAAATTACTGCAAATTAAGGCAATCTTGTGCTTTTTATTCATGGCATAACTCACCCTTGCATCAACAATCAAAACTCCGCTATTATTGGTTTCGTAATAATCCATATAACGAATGTTCTGAATTGTACCTACAGCTTCTGTAAGCTCTTCGAACTCTTCAATTACACCATCCATATTTTCCATTTTACTGAAATATTTTAAGGATGCGCCAATAGAGAGTTTTTCGTTATAGGTCCATGAAACATCTGATTTTATACTGTGCAAAAATCTATACTTCAGTATTTGACGACTAGAATCTAAAGACGTATTGTTGTAAGTATACTCTTTCGGGTTTACGGGATGTTCGTCAATGGCATAAACGTCATCTGAATTCAATGTGCGCGGAAGAACATAGTTATAACCCAACATAAACACAATTTCGTTCTTTTTATTCGGCTTTGCAATTCCAGAGAATGAAGCGTCAATGCCCAACACTCGGGATTTTCCTGTGTTTAGAAATTTGAATCCTGCACCTGTTGGACTTGATATGTCCCAAAACCCAAACAAATATTCTATGGTATTGTCATATTCCTGCCAAAATCCTGCAACATCAATATACCCATAAATCTTCCCAATTTTAACTCCTTGTTTTATTCCCACTTCGCTATTGGTAGAAGTTTCTGGTTTTAGATCAGGATTGGCAAAAACTCCAAAATTCCCCACTCCTGTTTGAATAAATCGTTCCGTAATTGTAGGAAAACGATAGCCTTGACCATAAGACATTCGTAGGTAAGTTTCTTGGTGTAGTTTTATATTTCCGCCCGCTCTAAAAACGGGTTGAATTGCGGTTTCATTGCTATTTAATTCAAAATATTCTAATCTTCCTCCAACAGATAAATTAACAATTTCCCACATCTTTTTCTCTACTTGAGCATATCCCGAAACATTCAGCAGGGTGTTTTCTGGAGTTCCAGAACCGGCATACATTTCAGCGTAAGAATCGGTGTAAGTTGAGCTAAGTCCACCAATAAACTCAATTCCCGCTAGTTTTCGGTAAGAACGTTGAAATTGATAATCGATATAATATAATTCAGATTGATTGCTTTGACCTGCGGTGATGTCATTATCGGTGTACAAAAATCTTGCTCTCAATTGGTGTTTTGTACCCGATTCTAAATTCAAATCAACATAAGGATCCAAATTAAAAATAGTTTGCTTTTGCAAGAAAGTTGCTCCGGGATAGCCTTGATAAAGTCCTGAAGTGTCATTCAACCATGCAAAAGTCATTGGCGATTCGCTTAGCATTCCGTTTCCATTTAATCCGTATGAAAGCCCTTTCAACTTTTTGGAACGGCGACGAATATTGAAGTTAATTCTCGCGCGTTTAGAAATCATTTGTTCGTTGGTGAAATTAGAAACGGTATCAGGAAAAGACTGCGCAATATATGGATCTAATCGTGGTGCTCCAATATAGCCTTCATCATAATTCAAGTTTCCGCCAAAAGTGATGTCCCAATTCCCTAGTTTTCTAGAATGAAGAAAATTAGCACCTGAAATCAAAGAGGGGCTTTTTTCTTGCCAAATCTGGCTTGTATCATTCGGATAACTATAAAAACCAGTATATAAATTCACTTTCGTTAATGGCGTATTGGAAGGATATTTCGTTCGAATATGAATCGCTCCTGAAAGTGCAGAGCTTCCAGAAAGAACAGATCCTGCTCCTTTCACTACTTCAATTTGTTTGATGTTTTCAACGGGAACAAAACCCCATTCTGGACGTCCAGCATCACCCGAAAGCAGAGGCATATCATCAACAATAACTGCCACTTTGCTTCCTACTCCAAATGTAAATCCGCTTCCCCCACGAATTTGTGGTTCACCATCCATGATATTTAATCCAGGCGTTTGATCCAAAATAGTTTCGACGCTTCGGGTATTTTTGCTTTCTATAATTTCTGGCTTTATAATTTCCAAGGAAACTGTAATGTCCTCTGGTCGCTTATCAAACTTCCCTACACGAACCTCAACCTCGTCGAATTCTGTGACATTTCCATAACTTTTCAGTGTAATATTGTATTCAATAAATTGATTTTCTAAAATTGTTACCGTAAAGGTATCAGTGATCCTATTTGTAAAGCGACAAATAATTTTGTTGTTGCCTACAGGAAGTCTCAACTTATAATTTCCTTCCACATCTGTTGAAGCGCCAAGTGTAATATCTCCACGGTAAATGACAGATGCGCCAATAAGCGGCTGACCTTTTTCATCTACAACCTTACCAATTACAGTACCTTCTTGACTATAGCTAAGGAAAGAAAGAAAACAAGTTAAAATGAGCGCAAACCTCATGAGAAAATCTTTGAGTTAACAATCAATTATTGTAGAATGTACAGTTTTTTGGTAAAAATTTCACGCTCATTTTGAATCATAATGAAGTAAATTCCTGAATCGTGATTAAAGGGTATTTTAGTTTTTGCCTTCCCGGATTGAATCACTTTTCCAGAAAGATCGGCCACTTGATAACTCACATTTTCTTGATTCTCTAATGTAAAGTATAAAAATCCATTCGATCCATTCACCGCAATCTCTGTCGCAGCAAAGTCATCAACTTCAAGGGAGTTATAAATTAACTCTAAATCGTCGATAATTAACTTTGTTCCTTCTTTTGAAATTGTGCTATCCCCAGCTGCAATTGTAGTTAAAATATACGCTGGATTCATTGCACTTTTATAGTTGAAAGCCTTTGAGAAGCGCGTCCATTCTGTTTGAGGTGTTACAAAATCAACCCTTAGATTTGCTATTTCATTGTTTATTGTTGCGTTATTCCTAGGCAGTCTTCCTTCAGTACCCGAATGTAAGATAATTTCAATTTTTCCCTTATCGCCGCTCATAGGTGCGTATTTATACCATCCCACTAAACTATCAGGTCTACCAGAAAATTCGGTATGCCATTTTGGATTTCCAGCATCTGTAAAAACATATCCATTACTTGGAGTATAATCTGCATGCACCCTTCCATTGGTAATAATTCCGTTTGCAGAAATACCGATCAGTGTTTTTACTTCTAATTCTATGGCATAGTTTCCTGTTCTTCCTGCCACCCTATGTAAAACCTCTGGAGCTATTGCTGCCAAGGCATCAGCTGTTTTTATTGAACTCCAATTAGTAGGTTCTGCAATTGCAGAACCTTCATCATCCCAGTTTTCAAAGCCAGAATTTTGCATTTGCTGCTGGGCAGAAAGGGTGTGCACAAATAAAATTAGCGGAATAAAGAATAAAGGATTTTTCATAATCTTTTGTAATGATTGAAATACAAAAATACATTTTATTCGTTTGAGAAAATCTAAAACAAAAAAAGACTCAAAAAAAACTGAACCACATCGCTTGAATGCTTGATTAAAGTCTTTCTTGAGTCAACTCTGCAAGAGAAAGTTTGCCTGTTAAAATTGAACCCCTTCAATAAAAACCCAAACAAACTATTCAAAAGACGAATAGAAAAGCGAAGGGGTTGTGTCTTTTTGAAAAAAAAAGTGGTTACCCGCTATCATACCAGTTCTTTATTATAGAAATAACTAGCTATAAATTATGACTTTGAAGCCAAATTAATATTTAACGATAATCAAAAAGAGATTCCTCAGTCGTTTAACTCCTTAGGAATGACAGGTGTTATGTATTATTGATTGGGGAAAGTTGCTGAAGCTTTGCTTCAGCAACTTTCCCCACTAAACAACCTATCGATTGTCATTCCGAAAATACCGAGTATTGAGGAATCTCTTTTGTTGATTAGAAAATCTTCAATAAGTCATATTAAACTAATCTCAAAGGTTTAAATTGAAATTAGTGGTCACTTTAAGTGGAATCACTAAAAAAATGAAAATTTTAAAATTTCGCATATACAATTGACTACAGGTTTACCTATTAAAAAGCAAGCATAACTGATTTCAGAGGACGGAGTAAAATCAAGGACAAAACCATAAAACCATAAATTAACAGAACTTAGCATCTCCTATTTTTCATTCCATCTTATAAGCAATAGTTTTGAGGATAAATTTAAACAGTTAACTATGAAAATAACAACAATTCTATTGGCAAGTGCATTATCATTTGGAACCGCAGTAATTGGTCAGCAAGAAATGATTCCAGCACCAGTTCAAGAGCAAAACAAAGAAGTCACGGATCAAGAGTTAGAGAAGTTCGCTCTAATCTATCAAGATGTTCAAATAGAGAGTCAGGAAATGCAAAAAGAAGCCATTGCTATTATCCAAACAGAAGGAATGGAACTTGAGCGATTCAACGAAATTTCTCAAGCCCAGGCCGATCCAAACAATACGAGCGAAGCCAGTGAAGAGGAAAAAGCACAAATAACAAAAATCAATACACAGATGCGAGAAATCCAAAGCTCATTCCAATCTAAAATTGCGGAAATAGTGCGAGAAAAAGGAATGACAGTTCAACGCTATCAAGAAGTTTATACGGCTGTTCAACAGGATACAGAACTACAACAAAAGTTTGGTGCGTTAATTCAAGGATAAAAACTATTTTATTATAAAATACTGATAAACAGAGGTGAATTGAATTTTACCCCTGTTTTTTTTATCTAATCGGTGGGTGTTCCCGTCAGGAATAACTATATTTAATCAAAATTATAAATTATGAAAGCGCCGTTTAACTTATTCAAGTGGATTGAAGACAATAGAGATTTATTAAAACCACCTGTTGGAAATAAAAATCTTTACGTTGAAGCTGGAGATTTTATTGTTATGATTGTTGGTGGACCAAACTCAAGAAAAGATTATCATTACAATGAATCTGAAGAACTGTTCCTCCAAATTGAAGGTGACATTACAGTTCGAATTCAAGAACAAGGAAAAGCGAAGGACATTCAAATTCGTGAAGGCGAATTATTTTTACTTCCCGCAAGAACTCCCCACTCTCCAATTCGAGGTGAAAACACCGTTGGTTTGGTGATTGAAAGAGTGCGCAAAGGAACCAATCTTATTGATGGCTTGATGTGGTTTTGTGAATCCTGTAATCACCCACTAAAAACTTATAAATTCAAATTAGAAAATATCGAGAAAGATTTCCTTCCACGATTTAAAGAGTTTTACGGCTCAAAAGAAAATAGAACTTGCGATAATTGCGGCAAAGTGATGGAAACGGACGAACGTTTTATATAATTGAAGCTTAAAACATCTGACTTTGAAAATTGAGCTGATTAGTGTTTTCGATCTTATGGTTGGTTTTGGATGGCTTATCATTCTCATGATTTTCTTTTGGATTGTGCGCCTAATCAATGTAGAAAAACCACATTTTAAGCTTTTCTATCCCGCTATGCTTTTCAAACTGGGCTTTGGGTTGTTATTTGCACTTACTTATACTTTGGTATTAAAAGGAGGTGACACAACGGCCTATTGGGAGGGAGCAGTAAAACTAAACCATTTGTTTTGGGATAGCCCGGAGGCATATTTCAGAGAAATGATTCAAATTCCTTCCTCAGAAACTATTCGTAATTATTTTAATCAACGTACTGGTTATCCTCCCTCCTGGATTTATAGAGAACCGGAAAGCTTTTTCGTGAGTAAAATTGTGTCTTTGTTTACTTTTGTGACCTTTAATAGCTATTTAGCGATGTCCCTATTGAGCGCTGCAATTGTAGGGTTCACTTCTTGGAAACTATATGAATTAGTTAAAGACTTTACATTTTGTAAGCATTGGATTCTCGCGGGGGCAACACTTTTTATTCCAACTGTTGCTTTCTGGTCTTCGGGAGTTTCAAAAGACACTTTTGTATTGGCCGCATTTCAAACGATAGTTTACATTGTATTTTCATTGCTCTTAAAAAAGAAGCAATTCAATCTGAAGTACTTTTTATTGCTTTTCATCTCCATCTTCTTTCTCTATAAAATGCGTGACTTTATGCTAATTGCAATTGCTGTCCCTTTAGCCACTGTAATGATGTCTCGTATAATCAAAAACATGAAGAGCAACCCATTAGTGCTTTGGACTTTTCGAATACTATTTACAACTGCGGCAATTGGACTCACCCTAATTTATTTGCAAACACTAGGAAATCAGTTAGCGGAAAATGCCTACTTAGAGGAATTAGCTGTTGTGCAGCAAGATTTTGCTCAAAACAAATTATATACGGGACCAAAATACGACTTGGGAATAACAGATTATTCGCCTATTGGTATTTTAGGGGCGGTTCCAATCTCCATTTTCACGGCTTTTTATCGTCCATTTTTATGGGAAGCTAGCAGCGCATTTCTTTTACTCAGTGCCTTAGAAGGTATCTTTATGATGGCCTTAACTTATGGCTTCTTTTTTAGATCTGGTAGAATTAAAAAACACTTTCAATTTATTAAAAGCAAGGAGTTTTTAATATTTGCGCTTCTATTTTCTTTAATACTGGGATTTTTTGCTGGGTTTACCTCTGGGCTATTCAATGTACTGATTAGATTTAAAGCGCCTTTTATGTCGCTTATTGTTATCTTTTTAGCATCACGACAACCAAAAATAATTAAACAAAGTGTTGGTGGAGATACTCAGCGGTAAAAGCAAATATCCGGATTTCCAAGTGAAAAGGTAAACATAATTCCGAACATAGAATACCAATCTTTGGTTTCCGCGTTTCCTCTACTGCCTGTCATTTTAATTTCAGAAGGCGATCTATCAGCTAAGCTTGCAGCAATATTTCCATTTTGTTGAGCCAATTCAGCTGCATTCAAAAACTCCCCTTTTCCCACATCATCTAAATAGTCTGTGAAAGTTTTACGCAATCCATATTCTAAAGAAACGGCTGCTCTTTTTCCTAAATTAATCTTGAATCCAATTCCGAATGGAATAGCCAATTGCACTAAGGGATAAGCGTTTTGGCTTGTCAACTCACTGTTTTGCCCTTCTGTTCCTATGGTTTGCAAGCTCACCAATTCACCGTTATAATCTGTTTTGGGATCCATTTTAAATACTCCCATATCTATAAACATATAGGGAGTGAAAAAATAATCTTTATTTCCCATTTTATAATTGAGATAATTAAACTCAAGTCCTCCAGCCACTTCGAAAATAGACGATTCAAAAGAAAGGTTTCGTGCAATTTGATCTGCATATCCTGATTCCGAATCATAAGCTTCTACCTTTCCATAGCGAACAGTTCCTCTTAACTCTATCCTGGAATTGACATGAAAGCGATAGATCATCCCAAATGATAAATTGGTGTTATTAAAATGCTTGTATTTGTTTAAATCTCCAATGTAGTAGCTCCCTCCCCCCATAAAACCAAGAGAAGAACGCGATTTGAAATTTTCTAACTGCCCGTGAGTTGATCCGATGATTGAAAAAACCACTGCTAAAGTCAATACTATTTTAAAAATGAATTTCATTGGGAACAATCAAACGACAAAAATAGATAATTATTGTTGAAAGTCCCTCAATTATTGAAACAGAAGCTCAACTCCATTTTCCTTTTCATTCTTCTCGGCAATACTTCCTCAAGAAATTTCCCTCCGAATTCGGTGCCTTCGACAAGCTCAGTCACCGAAGAGTATCCCGATGACCGAGCCTGTAGAAGCCATTGAAGAAACAAAGGAAAAACCTCAAATTTGGCAAGCTCCGTGCAGCTCTACACCGGCAGACTCAGCACAGGTGTGAAAACCCTCGTTTACCTCTATATAAAAACTAATACTAAGGCGATCTTTGCGTATCCCTGACGTCACTCTGAGAAATTCGTAATTGATAATTCGTAATTACTTCACAACCTCTTTTTTCTCTTTGTCCCTCAGAATTCGGCAATACTTCCTCAAGAAATTTCCCTCCGAATTCGGTGCCTTCGACAAGCTCAGTCACCGAAGAGTATCCCGATGACCGAGCCTGTAGAAGCCATTGAAGAGACAAATGAAAAATCTCAAATTCGGCAAGCTCCGTGCAGCTCTACATCGGCAGGCTCAGCACAGGTGTGAAAACCCTCGTTTACCTCTGTATAAAAACTAATACTAAGGCGATCTTTGCGTATCCCTGACGTCACTCTGATGTAAATTTCTTTTTCAACTCGTTGGAAATAGAAATTTGCGAGGAATCTTGTCAGTTAACCGCTTATTCACATTATTGCGGTATTAGGTATATTTATCGGTAAAGTTACGGGTAGACATTACAGAAAAATTAAAATCAAACTACTCATTTCTTTGATCAATTCCCCACATCATTTTCTCTCGAATGGTTTTAAAGAAACCGTTTTCACTAAATTTCACCACATTAATCATGAAATCTGCTTTTCGCAACTCTATTTCTGTACCTGTTTTTACTGGCTTTGAATGCGAGTCTAAAGTCAGTAGGAAATTCCTGTCTCTCCCAATCGCTTTTAAAGTAATGGGAATATGGTCTGGTACAATCACAGGACGCACATTTAAGTTATGCGCAGCAATTGGAGTTAAAAAATGAACGCCACAACTCGGATAAATAATTGGCCCTCCACAACTCAAACTATAGGCTGTAGATCCTGTAGGCGTTCCAACGAGTAATCCATCGGCCCAGTAAGAATTCAAATATTCTCCTCCTAAATAGGCTTCCACAGTTATCATTGAAGCGGTGTCTTTTTTGTGTACCGCAAGTTCATTAAGTGCTAAATTTCTATCTCCAAAAATATTTTCTTGGGTTTCTACATTAATCAAACTTCTCTTTTGGAAAGTGTAATCTTTCTTTTGAATTCTATCGATCGTTCTTTCAAAATCTGCCGTATTTGTATCTGCCAGAAACCCTAAACGCCCCGTATTTATCCCCAAAATTGGCACACCGCTATTTCTCACGTAGCTCACGCATTTCAAGAACGTACCGTCTCCTCCAATACTGATTGCCATATCGATCCCAGAAATAAAATCGGTGTGGCTGTTGAATATTTGGTAGCCTTCCTTTAGTCCAATTTGCTGTTTTAGCTGCTTATAAAAATCTTCCTCAATAATAGGATTCCAATTCAAATCTTCCATTTGCTTAAAAATCCTATTAAAAAATAGAACTTCGTGCTTCATTATTTTACGAGAATATATCGCTACGTTCATTGATTAAATATTCAAATAATTCATTAATTCATCATAACGATCTTTCAAATCATCATGATAGCTATTGCGCTGAAAACTTGCCTTAACGTGATAATCATAGCGTTCCAAAGCTTTAATTACCCTCCCCAATTCCAGTTGGTTAATTTTAAGGGTTAATTCCAAATTCTTGGACATTTCGCTCGAGGTAATGAAAGAGCTTAAAATTTTTGCATTTTCGCTTTCCACAATTTGAGAAATCTGAGCTAAAGAATAGTCAGTATCGCTCATTTCTAAGACAATAATTCCACCCGCTTCCTTAATACTTCCAGTTGCTGCAATATTCTGCATTAAATTCGAAATACTAATATTTCCCAAGTAGTTCTCTTCCTCATCCAACACCGGAACCACTGTTAAATGGTCGATGGATGCCAGGTTTAATACTTCGTAAACATGGGAAGTACCTTTCACGTAAGGGCGTGGCAAATGGCTAAACAATTCTGTTAGGGTATAAGAAAGATCCGCTTTATCCAGCAAATCATCTTCTGAGACCAAGCCCACAAAACTCTCCCCTTTTAGCACAGAAAGATGATTTACTTTAAATTCATCCATCCAAAGCAAGGCCTTTTCTCCCGTATCCGTATGTTTTAACGGCGGTATTTCGTCTGTTATAAGTTCAATTCCTATCATTATAGTGACCAAAGTAGTAATTCTACGTTAATGTATATAACTTTGTTGCTAAAAAATAATTCTAGCATGGCAAAATTAAGCGTTAATGTGAATAAAATAGCAACAATTCGTAACGCCCGTGGAGGTGATGTTCCTAATGTTGTTCAAGTAGCAAAAGATTGTGAACGTTTTGGAGCTGAAGGAATAACCATTCACCCTCGCCCGGATGAAAGACATATCACAACGAAAGATGTTTACGATTTAGACAAGGTAGTAACTACGGAGTATAATATTGAGGGATATCCTGATGAACGTTTTATGAGACTCGTTGAGGAAACCAGGCCTACTCAAGCCACCTTGGTTCCTGATGGACCCGATGTTTTGACTTCGAATGCAGGTTGGGACACCGTAAAATACAAGGACATGCTTACGGAAATATGCTCACAACTGGCAGAATGGGGCGTTAGGTCAGCTATATTTGTAGATACCAACCCAAGCAACATAAATGGAGCTAAAGAAGTTGGTGTAGATCGCATAGAACTATATACTGGCCCTTATGCAGACCATTACGAAGAGGATAAAGATGCAGCCATTAAAGACTATATTTCTGCTGCAAAATTGGCCCATGATTTAGGCCTAGGAATCAATGCTGGACATGATTTAAGCTTGCTTAATTTAGCTTTTTTCAAACAGTCTATTCCCAACTTAGCGGAAGTAAGTATTGGACATGCATTAATTGCTGATGCGCTCTATTTAGGACTGGAAACAACGATTAAGAAATACTTAGAACTGCTTAAATAAATAGTCTTTTCGATTGTCTTTTAAGGCGTCTTTACAACTTTTTTCATCATAGGCTTTAAAAGGACGAAGACACGAGCAAGCATTCTTATAAAACAAAATAAAAATGGAATTACACTATAAACAATTTGGAGAAGGGAAGGCATTTATTGTATTACACGGACTTTTTGGATCGTCGGATAACTGGCAAACCCACGGAAAAAAATTAGGGGAATATTTCGATGTTTATCTCGTTGACCAAAGAAATCATGGTGAATCTGGCTGGAGCGATGAATTTAGTTATGATGTTATGGCAGAGGATTTACATGAGTTTATTCAATCTCATCACTTGGAAGAAATCATTTTAATGGGGCATTCTATGGGCGGTAAAACAGCGATGCGCTATGCCCAGAAATACCCAGAAATGATAGACAAACTCATTATAGTAGATATGGGAATCAAGGAATATCCTGTCTCTCACGACACCATAATAGAGGGCTTAAAATCTATCGACTTGTCTGTTATCCACTCTCGCAGTGGGGCATCAGAACAGCTATCAAAATACATCAACAATAAATCTATTCGTCAGTTTTTATTAAAAAACCTGTACTGGAAAGAAAAAGGTCAATTGGCTTGGTCGATAAATCTTCCCGTGTTGGAGGAAAAATACGCTGAAATAATAAAAGCGCTACCAGAAGTAGAGACTCTAATTGATACTTTATTTATTGCTGGAGGAAAATCAGACTATGTCTTAGAGGAGGATCATGATGCCATTAGAAAACTGTTTCCTTTGGCCGATTTTCACACCATTGACAGAGCGGGACACTGGATTCATGCCGAGGCACCAGAAGAATTTATTGAAGAAGTTTTAGGTTTTGCTTTGAGGTAGTTGACTTGGACTGCGCTCAGCCAAATGCAATATCGCAAGAACAATAACAACAAAGACCACTATAAAGACCACTATAAAGAAGACTACAAATACAATCATTTTTGGTTGGCTTAGCGTAGCTACAGCCACCAAAATAAAAATCCCGCACTCCAATTGGATGCGGGATTTTTAATTACATAGTGCTTGGACGGAAACACAACAAATTTAAAATTGAATCTTTTGAGTTTATTTTATCTTTTTTCTTGTCGGCTGATGCTAAGGCATCTCCTAAAGAAACAAAAATAAAATAATTCTCAAAATCTATACAATTTGTAAAAATCGTCTGTTTCCGACCAAGCACTAAATAGAATAACTATTCAAAATTTTCAAATCATTATTCTGCTGATTTATCATTGTTGGCAGAGTAATCCATTCTCATTACTTCACCTTCCGTACGACGGTTGAACTGGTGTAGTTTTTCGAATACCTCTTTGTTCGATGTTTTAAACTGGTTAATGTACTTTTCAGTCAATTCAACTGCGGTAAACTCTCCTTCTGGCTTGTTTGCATAATATTGGTCATTTTGTAAATAAACAATACGTGGAGTGCTTTCCCCTTTACCCACTGGAACCAATCTTGCTGGATCAACACCTTTTTCTTTTACCAGATAGTCGATACAAGATTGTGCTCTTCTTTTTGATAGAGAAGCATTCGCCGAAGCTGAACCACGTGCATCTGAGTGAGAAACCAATCTCAATACCATTCCAGGATATTCATCTAACAATTCGTAAACATAGTTTAATGAATCTTTAGAGTTAATTTCACCCTCTTTTACTAAAAGATCTGCACGACCTAAAGCATAACGTACCTCTGGAAGAACAATTGGTGTTTTTGGCAATAGACTCATTTCAAGAATAAAGTTTTGGTCATAAGCCAATCCTATGGTTGAGAACTCTTCCACATTGTCACTTGGGTGATAACCTTCTAAAGGCAGAACCTTAATGGAGTAATCTCTATCCTCATTGATAAAACGACTTCCATCTGGTTGTTTGTCCCAAAATATTTCACCTGAAGAATTTGTAGTTCCTTTAAATACAATTGGTTCTACTTCATCTTCACCTTCCTCTGTTTCTTCTGGAATTTCAGTTACTTCAACAATTGCTCCATCAATTCTAGATGCTCCACCTATTTCTGCAACAATTACTTTCAAGTCAAAAATATTTGGCGGTAACTCATAAGACCAAATGTCTGGCAACTCACGTGTACCTTTAGAGCCTTTTCTGTTTGAAGTAAAATATCCAAACTTCTCAGTAACCTCCGTTAAGTGATAGTCATTAGCATCAGAGTTAATTGGTGTACCCATATTTTCCGGCTTACCAAACTTCGCTGTGCCCTCTAGTTTTGGGGCTACAAATATATCCAATCCACCCAAACCTTTGTGTGCATTTGATGCGAATAACAAATCTCCATTTAGTGCGTATGTTGGGAATAACTCATCACCGTCTGTATTAATTTCTGGACCTAAGTTAACAGGTGTTGTCCAAGTGTCTTCTCTTCTTTTGTATTCAGAATACCAAAGGTCTCTTCCTCCAAATCCACCTGGCATATCAGATGCAAAAATCAACATTGAACCATCTTCGTTTGGCAATGGATGCCCTACACTGATAGAATCTTGTAATCCTAAAACTACTTTTGAAGGAACTCCAAAACCTCTACCTTTTTTCTCGGCAGACCAAATCTGGCAACCTAGGTTCTTTTTAAATTCAGAAGGACATCTTGTAAAGTATATTGTTCTAAATCTTCCATCCATAGTTATGTGACCTTCACTAAACTCTGTATTTAAGCTATCTGCCTCAAATAATTTTGGTTCTGTCCAGTTTCCTGATCTGTCCATTTCTGCTTCCCAAATATTGAAATAACCTTCCCCTGTAATAGGATCTTTTCCTGGACTCACAGCTGCTTGGCGTGTAGAAGAAAAAGCGATTGCAGTACCTCGACGGTTAGAAATAACAGGAGCCATCTCTAAACCTTCTGTATTAATTTTGAGTTCTGACTTAACGGTATAACGTGTACGGTTATCCTTCATCACTGCAGCATCTTCGAGAGAAGCCAGTGCATTTAAAGCTTGCTTATCATTCGGTACTAACTCCAAAAAGCTTTCATAGTTTGTTCTGGCTTTATCGTATTCACCTTTAATTTTGTAAGCACTTCCTAGCCTGAAATAGACATAAGGATTTTGTTTAAAATGCTTTAAATCGACAGCACGCTGATACCAGTCAATAGACTTGTCGGTATTAAAGGCTTGCGCATAAGAATATGCAGCTTTATAGGCCAATTCTGATTTTAAAGCGAGTGCTTTATCATTTTTAGGAGAAATCCGCTCATAAGCTTTAACCGCTAGCTCAGCAGCTTCATAGTATTTCCCACTTTCAAAAGCCGCATCAGCTCTGTGTACCGCAGCTGGCTGTGCAAACGCCAAAGCTGAGATGAATATTGAAATTAACAATAAATAGTTTTTCATAAAAGCAATATTTAACAAGTTATTTTTCCGAAAGAAACTAATTTAAAAAATTAAACACAAGTAATACCTCTAAATTTATGGCGTTACCTCGAATAATCTTATAAAATTAATACTTTTTAGTTATTTAATAGCCATTCTTCATAATATTTCAAAGGCCTCAACGAGAACAAGCTCACTAGCAAGCCATTAAAATCGTAAATCGATTCACAAGAAGCAAAAACGAAGCCAGAACATTCAAAGACTTCCTATTTTGACACTTGTTAATTTTTATCTCGTGCAGAAAGATATACTTCCCAACGTTCTAAAACCGCAGCAAAATCGCTCGGAAGATCAGAATCAAAACGCATAAACTCTTTTGTTTTAGGATGAACGAAACCAAGGGTTTTTGCATGAAGAGCTTGACCGGTAAGCAAGGCAAAATTATTTTGCACAAAAGATTTATACTTGGAAAAAGTAGTTCCCTTTAATACTTTATCCCCTCCGTACTCCAAATCATTGAACAAAGTATGCCCTATGTGCTTCATGTGCGCACGAATTTGGTGTGTTCTTCCTGTTTCCAGCTTACACTCTACCAAAGTAACGTAACCAAAACGACGTAAAACTTTATAATTGGTTACTGCATGTTTACCATAATCTCCTTCAGGAAAAACAGTCATTAACTTCCTGTCTTTGATGGACCTTCCTAAATTACCCGTGATGGTTCCCTCATCTTCTATTACATCTCCCCATACCAAAGCATGATAACGTCGCTCGGTAGTGCGGTCATAAAATTGCTTTGACAAGTTGGTTAACGCATCTTCCGTTTTCGCCACAACCATAAGTCCGGTGGTGTGCTTATCTAATCGGTGAACCAAACCCGGGCGACCATAAAAGTCATCAGACTTAGAGGGCAGCTGATCAAAATGATGTATCAAACCATTCACTAGAGTTCCAGAATAGTTTCCATATCCTGGATGCACAACCATATTAGCTTGCTTATTAATTACAATTACGGTATCGTCTTCATAAATGATATCCAATGGAATGTCTTCGGGAATTAATTCAAGCTCACGCACTGGATAAGGCATCACTATTGCAATCTCATCCTCTGGTTTAATCTTATAATTCTGTTTTACCGCCACTCCATTCACCAAAATATTGCCATTTTTCGCAGCGGTTTGAATTTTGTTTCGTGAAGTATTTGCCAAACGATCAAGTAAAAACTTATCAATTCTCAATACTTCTTGACCTTTATCGGCGGTAAATTTATGGTGTTCGTATAACTCTTCGTTTTCTGTATCTTCGATGTTATCGTTTTGATTTTCTTGCTGCATCCTTATTGAACTACTAATTTCTTTGTTTGTATAACCTGTCCTTTTTCTAATCTATTTACAAGATAAATTCCTTGATGAATCATAGAAATGTCTATTTGTTCTTTGCTGTTAAAGCGCTTCACAATTCTTCCGTTTAAGTCTCTCATTTCAAAAGATGTTGAATGATTAAAATTCTCTCCTTTAATACTTAATACGCTACTTGCTGGATTTGGATACAATGTAAACTCAAAATCCGGCGTCGAAAGGGTTCTTTTTTCTAATCCCAATTGATAATCCAATTTACTAGACACTAGCGGACGCATCATTATTGACCCCTCAAAGTTTGAGTTATTCCAATTTCCTCCTCCATCAACACTCCAAAAAATCTTATCGGAATTATCGTTATTCACATCAAAACCCATATTTAATGGGGCTTCATCAATTTGCCTCATTCCAATATAATAAGTTTCCCCCACGCCAACCCTCATGGTATCTTTAAAAAAGTAAGTTCTGTACTTATTTCTTCCATAAGTATAAAAAGGTTGTCTAGGAAAGAAAAACTCATCTTCATAGATAACATTTCCTGGTTGTCCATTTTGATCATCCCACACTGTTAAGAGGAACAAATTATTCGAAACATCTAACACTGTAGGAACAAAATGAACTTGAATTGCAACCAAAGAATCTGCTTCGTACGCATTGAATTTATACGCCAACAACCCTTGCTCTCCTGTTATACCATAGGCCTTTTCTGCAGTTCCATCATCATAGGCGTAATAATTCTTAAACACTTGCTGCCCAAAGGTGGTATCATTTATTGGATTATTTGGAAATTGTGCACTGGCTATTGCTTCATAATCGAAAATTGCCATTGTATCATTAATTAAGGTATGGTCGTAGGCATATCCTGTTGAGAAATCGTGCTCACTTCCATAAGTTGTACGTGGCGAATAGTTAATGTTCCCACCAGAAAGAGTAGCTGCATTTAAAGTGTAGTTACCTTCCAGAGTGCCCTCATAATATATATTTACACTCCCGTTTTGATTGTTTTCCGTTAATTCGCTTCCGTTTCTTACTGTTACATCTACCGCACTGCTCATTTTGCCTGCAGGATTATTTCTATAATGCTTCCACGGAACACTGATGTAATCTTCGATTAAACTAGATATAGGATAAACGATAGCAAAATCTTTGAACAAGGTATCTTGATAACCAGATAGCGTTCGAACATCAACATAATCTATATGAAAATGATCCAAGGCTCCTGCTAATGCACCATAATTTGAGAATCGGAATTGAAATCCTTTCTGGAAGTAAATTGGATCTTTTACTGCAATATGAGCCACTTGAAAATCTGTGGTTTCACCAGGACCTGTTCTCCAAACTCTTTTCCACAGTTGATCTACTGGCGAATAAAACTCAAGAAATAAAGAGTCTGAGGTTGATGACGATTCTTCAGGAACATCACCAAAACCTTCCTTTTGATATAGGAAGCTAAAATAAACAGAATCGGCAGGACTGTTGCCAGAAAGGTCTAAAGGTTTTGCGGTTAAAAGATCGGCGATTCCATTTGTGCTGGTGCTAAAATTGTAAGGATAACCAAATGCATCTAATCCATCGAAAGTAACAACACCTAGCGACCATGGATTTACGGCAAACCTATAGTTATGGTAGGCCTGATCATCGAGCCATAACTTTTCAGGATTATTGATGGAGGCTACAAAAATCCTTGCAGAATCCTGTACATACTCAGGATTATTTACCCAAATTGTATCTTCAAGATTTCCACTTCCATCCAGTGTATCATAAATAATATAGCCAGGAAAAGCGTAGGTTTGAATATGATTTGGAGCATAAACAGATAAATCATCAAATAAAAATCTAACCGAATCCAAATAATCATAAGTAGTTTCCTCTGTCACGGCATCATAAATTAAACGATAGGTTCTTGTGTTAGTTAAGACTGTAGAAGGTGGCAATGGCACATTGGTATTCTCGTCCAACATTCTATAAAACAATTCTTCCGTCACATTTGGATCTGAGAATCCGGCATCGTATTGTTGAAATTTATTTCTCGAGAAATCATCAAAAAACGGAAGTGTGAGTGTATCCGTTTTATAAATAAAAGTACTGTCAAAACTATTTTGCAAAGCTTTAGTTTCAATCTTTTCCTTGTGAAACAAATCTGGGTTTGCAGTTAAGGGACTTAGGCCATCTTGACCCAAAACGACAGTTGCCAAAAAAGAGAATAATAAAAGTTGAATATATTTCATGAGCATTGTTTTCCTAATCGATTAACCCACCTTCATTTGGGGATAAAAATACAGTAATGGTAGATCCCTCAGGAATCCTGCTACTATCAGAAGCAACAGGAGTTTGACGAATCACTCGTGCATTAAGACTATCATTTGCGGTTTCACAACCAGAATAAACAGGGTAAAGTCTTAAGCTCGAATTACCTAAGAAACGCTCCTCAGCTTCATTTATTGTAAGTCCGTTTAGATTAGGAATATCTACCATATCTCCTTGTGTTTTTTTCCCTATCGTAAGTTCAATTACAGAATTAATCGGAATTTGTTGACCTGCAGAAATATTTTTTCCTTGATACTTTTGCGAAATAACACTTCCCTGATCTTCATTACTTGGAACGAAATTAACTCTGGTACGAAGGCCTTTGGTCATTAAAACAGCTTCTGCAAAACGATGACTCTTACTAACTACAACAGGAACCATAACTAATCGAGAACGTTTAGAAACACGCACACGTATAACGCGATCAGACTTCACCGACAAGCCAGAGGAATCTGTTGGCATGGGGTTTTGATAAATTATTGTTCCTTCAACTAAATCCGGATTATAAATAGAGTCTAAAATTTCATATTTTAAATCTCTATCGCCCAATAGCGTAGGAATGTCTTTTACATTATTATTCAACAAATTTGGAACTTCAATATTTTCGCCATGTTTCGTGTAGCCATCAAAATAGCTGGTGCCACCCCAAATAATAAGGAACCACACAATACCAAACAATAAAACATTGATGATGAATTTTCGACTAATAATAAAATTACCAAGCTTCTTAAAGAACCCCATACTTCAAATTGGAATAAATAATTAAACAAAACTAACTAAATTGTTTAAAACCTTTTGAGTTATTTTGGATGGAATGGTAAAAAATTAAAAAGCAGAAGGTGAAATCCCAAAAAACACCGCAAATGAAAAAAGGAAATCTCTCCTTTTAGCAAAAAAAGAGGATGAAAGCTAAAACTGCGCTCATCCTCCTCTTCTGAAATTTAAATTATTTTCTGATGCTACAGAATCGTAACTCTTCTTACTTCATCCCTGTAACGCACAACATAAGTTCCCTTACTTAGCATTAATTGCTTTGCTTTTCCTTGGTAAATCTCTTTTCCTAGTAATGTATATACAGTGTAGCTTTCTTCTCCCTTGAAATCAACATTAATTTTTCCATTGGCAGAAGGGTTTGGATAAATATTGAACATTGTTATCTCTTCAGTCGAAACACTTAAACTGGTAATGTCAACATTTTGTTTTAAAGAATCTGATTGGCACTGTGCAGAAGTATGCAATGTTACTTCATAAATTCCGTTTGCCGCATAAGTGTGTACTGCGTTCTCTTGGGTTGAAGTTTGTCCATCTCCGAAATCCCAGTAATCAAAAACTCCATCTGTTATGCTTGGTGTAAATGTAACTTGTGCAGAATTTACTGTTGTTGTGAAAGTATTATTTGTCAGATCAGGACGGTAATCAATTTGAATGGTATCCACCAAATAAACCACATGGTCTGCAACTCCTTGCAAATAGGTTGTCTCGGTCGAATTCATTCCATTCGGTACAAAAGTATTTCCCGTAGAAATCCCATCAAAAATGATATTATTAAAAATACAAGCCGCTAAATAAGAACCTTTGATGGTTGGGTGACTACCATCAGATGTATATAAATCATTAAATCCAACAACAGCATTTGGGTCTTGATTTACATGAGCAAATCCAATTCCAATAGGAGACAGCATTGCTTCGGCTTGATCTGCCATATAAGTATAGGCGTTAAACAATCTTGTATTCATCTTCTCAAAAGTGTTAATCCCAACCCATTGTGGATCTCCATTTTGTCTTCCCCAAGTTGAATAAAACAAAGGAACTGAACATTCATTATTTGAATAAATACTGTCTACAAGAATTTCAGCATAAGGATAAACACCTGCTTGAACTTGTGCATCTGGAAAGGACGGCTTTTGACTTTGCTCTTGAATAACAACAAAATCCCAATCTTTTGATGCGATTTTTGATAATGTCGTTGCGTTTGTTGTGTGTTGACTCAATTGCGCTCCTCCAGGAATACTCGCATCAGAAATAACAATATTGCCATCAGCTTGCGCCATAGAGCTAATTAACGCCGGTAAATTATTTGCACTTGTGTAACTATTTCCTATAAATAGTACCTTTTTGGTAGTTTGACTAAATCCTGTAACAGTAACTAGCAATAAAGCCAAGCCTAAAATTCTTTTCATATTTGTTTAATTTAACCCGAAAGACGCAGGGCTGATAAAGTTAGTTGCTAAGGGTTGTTTTTAATTTTTAACTTAAAATGCAGTATTATTGGATTCCTAATATTTCCAAAAACTCTTGAATTGAAAGAGTATTTCCTCATTTCGCACTAAAAAAATTCAGCAAGACCCATTAAGCCTTGCTGAGTGTTAAAAATATGAAAAGTTTATCGAAATCATCATTAGTTAATTTTACTAATACGTTTTCTATAAACATCTCCGTTATTCTTTGTCATTTCGATTGTATAAACTCCATTTCCACCTTTTAAGAAGAAAGAAAATTGAGGAGCGCCTACTAATTCAAATTCTTGAACTATTTTCCCTGTCATGTCGAAAACACGGATGTTTGCTTGTTCGATGGTATTAGAAAAACTCATTTCTACATTTCCTTTTGATGGATTAGGGTAAATATTCACTACGTCGATAGCGTTATTATCTAGTCCTACGTTATCAATACGCAAGCAGTTCGACGTTTCACTGCAATTTCCTGATGAAACAATAACTGCATAATTTCCATTTTCTGTAGGAGTAAAAGTTGAATTTGTTGCTCCAGCAATTGGTGCATTCCCGTTATCACAATCTACCCACTGGTATGTCGTAAAAGCAGGATCAGCTTGTAGAGTAGCACCATGATTCAGGTAATTAATTTGAGAATTTATTCCTTCAACTGTTAAATCTAAAGTTAAAATAGAATCACAATTTGTGGAGTTATTGATTGCATAAACGTAGTTTCCTGAAGCAGAATATGTTTGTCCACTAACTGACCAAGTGTAATCTCCACATGAATTCACGACTTCAGTATTTGCTGCAGATGATAAATTTGGCGGCAAATCAAAAGCTTCAACTTGATCATACCTATTGTCGCTAGAGCCTTGATCTGCAGAAAAACCTAGACCTCTTTTTGCGAAGACATTCCAGATTAAACATTGGTTATCCCCATTATTGAATATCTGATCAGCTTGTAAAATAGCATCTCTTCCGTCAACAAAACCAGGATAACACCCTTGAAGTTTTAAACCGTCAATTACCAATTGCATTGCGATGTTGTTTCCTCCTGTTCCGGTATAAACATCAGGATCGAATCCATATTTATTGATAAAAGCCCAATTTAAGTCCCACAACATTGTTGCCCACACAAATCCGATTCCATGCGGATCAGAAATTGATGAGTTATTTGTTGTTGCATAAGTTGCATTATTAATATTGAAATCTGTGCTGTATCTTAAAGGACGAATTCCTCCCCCTGTGGTTAGCTCACCAGTTGCAAAAGTTCCAATTCCTCTTCCATCAGTTCCTAAATCTCCTGGCTCAATGGTCAACATCATTCCAAACCAATCCGACCAGCCTTCGCCCATTTGTTCAATGTTTCCTAAACAACCCGCCATATCAGCACCACCTGTTAGACGGGTAGAAATTCCGTGTCCGTATTCATGTGCAATTATTCCATTGTCAAAATCTCCATCAAAGAAATTGCTTCCATTAGGAGATTGAAGTGTTGCATTAACCGGAGTTCCACCTTGAATCTGATTGATTATACTATTTCCGTCGGCTAATGAAATCATTATCGAAGGAATTCCAATTCCGGCACCTGTTCCTCCCATCGCAATAATATTTCCTTGAACATTATTCACAACAATCACGGCCACTGCTCCCGCAAGTTCAGCATTTTCAACTTTTGCAACAAAACTACACCCTCCTCTTTTTACAAGGACAATTTTTCCATTTATTGCGGCTGAATTAACTGCAGTCTGACATCCGTCCATAGCATCACCAGAAGCATCATCGTAAATCACAATATCTGAAGTAATTGGTGTAACAGGCACAATTGGTCCGAAACCAGCTTGTTTAGTTGAATAAATCCCGCTTATAGAAGATGGGGAATTTACGGTCAATAAATCAGGATCAGCTGATGACCAAAGGTACATTTGCATTCTTGGGTTATAACCATCAGGGCCCGTGGCCATATTTGCGTTGTTCATTCCTCCACCGTCTTGTGCTTGAGCAATAACATAGTCATCATCAAAACCACCATTTCCGTAGTTATTTTGTTGGAAATTTCCACTTGCTTCATCAAACCCGTAATGATACCAAACATCATGCATGACATTGTTCATATAAAACAAGTTAGTAATCGCAACATCCTCATAGTCAATTGGCGCCAAAGTTAAATCTAAAGGGAAATCAAAATTCAGTGTTGAACCTCCATCCGGCATATAACCTAAAACATCAGTATCTGCTCTATCTTCACTTGCATAAACATTATTTCCTTGCGTTGTTGTAAACTCTTGACCCACAACACCATCAACATCATGCCATCCATAAGGAGAAGCTGTTAAATCTGCTGGATCGATTAGTAATTGTCTTCCTCCGTGAATTGGACTCTCCACCGGTAATGCAAAAACGTTATATCCCGCTCCTGAACGCGGACCTGGTGTTGGTGAGCTAATTTGTGTAAAATCTACCTTTCTGTGATTGTGATTAGCGTGAGAAGCTCCATGATTTTCTTTCCCATTAATATCGCAGCTCAAAACCCAATCCATTTTATCTAAAACAGCACCTGTTTGGGCATCTACTCTCATACTCCACCAATGCTTTTGATCTAATTGGTAAATATGTAAATCCCAAACTGCACGCACTGTAGCTTCATCTACTTTAAACAATTTAAAATCAACCGTAATGTTTTCAACAGATAAATTTTTTGCTTCGAAAACATAATTATCATCTCCATTTGACTCCAATTCTATGATGTCACCAATGTTTTCTGCACCGATATTTCTAGCAGCTGAAATAATAGCGTCTTTGGCTGAAATAGTTGCGGTTGATGTTTCAATTTTATTTTCTAGATCTGAAATAAAGCCGTTAGAAGTCAGGAATCCTTCATTATCTTTAATGGCAATTACACTAATCGCGTTATAAACCAAAATATCGTTAGAAGATTGGTGAACATAATAAAAGCCAACATTTCCTTTTCTAGCGTTGTGATGATTTACTAATTTCCAATTCTTAATATCGGTTGTGGTTAATCCATTTTTCCTCGCATTTTCATCCAGTGTTTGCTGAAGAATTACATCTGCATTCTGACCAAAAGAGAAGAAGGGTAGAATGAATAAAAGAAGAGAAATCCTCTGAATAAATATTTTCATTTTTATAAGATTTTATAAGCGTATATTCCAAAAGTAAGCTAAAAAAACGGCTAATCATGCACATTTGGAATCTCAATATATTGCTTTTGAAATTATGCGACAAATAATTAATCAGCTTAAAGCTTGAAATTTATTTAAACGGAAGGATTGCTTATTAAACGGAGAAAGAATTGCTGAGTGCAAAGGTTGTAGTCTTATTTGTTTTTGTACTTTTGAATTAAAGCCAATGAAAGAAATTCTTCACATAAAAAACATGGTTTGTCCGCGGTGCATTACTGCGGTAGAAAACGTTTTGCAGGAAATGAAAATTTCTTTTGAAAAGATTGAATTGGGTCAGGTAGAAATAAACCAAGAATTGAATGATTCTTTACGAGAGAATCTCAGTAAAAAACTAAACTCATTAGGATTTGAATTGCTTTCTTCTGGAAAATCTCAATTAATTTCAGAAATTAAAACAGCGATTATTCAGCAAATTCACCACAGTAAAGAACCATTAACGGTTAATTTTTCGAATTTTTTGAGTGAAAAGCTCAATTATGACTATACCTATTTAAGTCGTTTATTTTCTGGTGTTGAAGGAATAACCATCAATAGATTCATTGTGATTCAGAAAATTGAAAAAGTGAAAGAATTGCTCTTTTATGATGAAATGACCTCTGCCGAAATTGCACATCAACTGAACTATAATAGTGTTGCTTATCTATCTGGAATTTTTAAGAAAGAAACAGGAATGACCTTGACACAGTTTAAGGAATTGCGTGGTTCGAATCGGAAGGGAATTGATTGGTAGGGGCGATTTGCAAATCGCCCTTACCAAACGACAAAAAATCATAACCTTCCCTCAAAATAACGTAACACATTTGGTGTTTTAATTCACGATATTTGTGTTTCAACAAAAAAATCAAATTATGAGCACACAAACAATAGAAAAATCTACATTTCCTGTAACAGGAATGACTTGTGCGGGTTGTGCTTCAAGCGTTGAAAACATCCTCAAGAAAATGAATGGGGTAACAGAAGCCGGTGTGAACTTCGCTTCCAACAGTGTTTTAGTTTCCTACGATACTGAAACTGTTAGCAAAGAAGAATTAAAATCGCATTTACAAAGTGCGGGTTACGATATTATCATTACAACGGAAAACGCAAAAGAAGAACAAGACGAGTTACAAGATAAAGCATACAAAGAAGTCAAAAAGAGAACATTTTGGGCTGCAATTTTAACATTACCCGTTTTTATATTGGGAATGTTCTTTATGAGTTGGGAACCGGGGAAATATATTTCTTTGGCCTTTGCTACTCCAGTACTATTTATTTTTGGAAGAAGCTTTTTCATCAATGCATGGAAACAAGCCAAACACGGAAAAGTGAATATGGATACGCTTGTCGCATTGAGTACAGGAGTCGCCTATTTGTTTAGTATATTCAGTACATTTTTCCCTTCATTTTTTGAAGCGCAAGGAATTACAGCCCATGTCTATTACGAAGCAGCAACTGTAATTATCACTTTTATTCTTTTAGGAAAAGTAATGGAAGAAAAGGCAAAGTCGAATACTTCGACAGCACTAAAAAAGCTAATGGGTTTACAGCCGAAAACTTTGCGTGCGATCATCAATGGATCTGAACAGGAAATTCCAATAGAAGCTGTTGAAAAAGGAAATACAATTATTATTCGTCCGGGAGAAAGAGTACCTGTAGATGGAACAGTCATCAAAGGAAATTCTTTTGTGAATGAAAGTATGATTACTGGAGAGCCAACAGCTGTTGAAAAATCGGAAGGAGAAAAGGTTTTTGCTGGAACTGTAAACCAAAAAGGAAGTTTTCATTTTACTGCGGAGAAAGTAGGGAAGGACACTTTTCTTTCTCAAATTATTAGACGTGTTCAAGAAGCACAAGGAAGTAAAGCTCCTGTTCAAAAATTGGTGGATAAAATCGCGAGTATTTTTGTTCCAACGGTAATAGGAATCGCTATTCTGACATTCATTGTTTGGCTGAGCGTTGGCGGAGAATTGGCCTTTTCTCATGGTTTAACAACAGCAATTGCCGTTTTAATTGTCGCTTGTCCGTGTGCACTTGGTTTAGCTACTCCAACCGCAATTATGGTGGGAATTGGAAAAGGAGCAGAAAACAATATCCTAATTAAAGACGCTGAAAGTTTAGAATTGGGACATAAAGTTGATGCGATTATTCTTGATAAAACTGGGACAATTACCAGAGGTAAACCGAATGTAACTGATGAAAAATGGCTTATTTCAGAAGACAAGGAGCTTTTACGTTCTAAACTCTTGGCTTTAGAGGCAGATTCAGAACATCCATTGGCTGATGCGGTCATTAGAAAACTTAAAGAAGAAGGCGTTGAAGCTTCAAAAATGACAGATTTCAACAGTATCACTGGTCAAGGAGTAAAGGCCTTGGACGAAAATGGAAAAGCTTATTTTATAGGTAACCGTGCATTAGTAGAAGGACAAGGAATTACAATTGATACAGCTTTAAGCGATACAATTCAAAACTGGCAAGACGAAGCCAAAACAGTGGTTTTCTTTACAGATGACAAACAATTATTGGCTATTTTAGGAATTGCAGATGAAATTAAAACAAATTCTATCAATGCAATTAAAGATTTAAAAGACTTAGATGTTGCCGTTTACATGTTAACAGGAGACAATCAAAAAACTGCTGCGGCTGTAGCTAAACAGGTTGGAATTTCGAATTTCAAAGGAGATGTTATGCCTTCTGATAAGTCAGATTTTGTGAAAAAATTGCAGGAAGAAGGTCGAGTTGTGGCAATGGTTGGAGATGGAATTAACGATTCAGAAGCTTTGGCGCAAGCAGATGTGAGCATTGCCATGGCGCATGGTTCAGATATCGCTATGGATGTTGCCAAAATCACATTAACTACTTCTGATTTAGCAACCATTCCTAAGGCCTTAAAACTGTCCTCAAAAACAGTGAAAGGAATTCGTCAGAACTTATTTTGGGCCTTCTTTTATAACGTAATCAGTATTCCGATAGCTGCAGGAGTACTTTATTCGGTGAATGGCTTTTTATTGGACCCAATGATTGCTGGTGCTGCAATGGCATTTAGCTCTGTTTCTGTAGTGCTCAACAGTTTACGATTAAAAAATATAAAACTTTAGATTGAAATATCGAAAATAATAATTAGAATTGGGGCTTCGGTAGCTCGTTGCCTTCGACAAGCTCAGTCACCGAAGAGTATTCCGATGACTAGCTTGTCGAAGGCAACAATTGAAATAAATAATTAGGTTTATTTTAGGGTACGCAGTAACCTAAATCATCAAAAATGATTGAAATAGAACAAATAGATGAGAGTTACTGCTATATTTTATACAATTAAATAAAAAAACAACATGGAAGAACTTAGATTTAAAACAACGTTGAAATGTGGTGGATGTGAAGAAAAAGTCACTCCGGGTTTAAATGCAATCAATGAAGTTGAGGAATGGGATGTAGACTTAGATAGTGACGACAAAGTATTATCGGTTACAGCAACAAAAGATGTTTCTGCCCAAATTATCGAAGCAGTCGAGAAAGTGGGTTTTGAAATCACCAAAATAGATTAGTTGAGCATTAGTTGTTAGACAATAGATGTTAGACAAATAGACTTTTCTCTTTGTCTAACATTTTTATTTATTAAAGATTTTTAAAATCTTATCGGGAACTTTACCCATTATTTAATATTCTACAATAAAAAGTACTCTCTTTAACTAGGCCAGATCCTTCCAGAGTTGAAAATAGAAATTTGCGAAGGATCTTGTTAGTTTGACGCTGAATCAAATTATGGTTGGGTTAAATATATTTACTGGTAAAGTATCGGATAGGCATTTAAACTTTTACAACTTCACGATTTTATATACATTCTGACCTTCACCATTAAAAATCCTTAAAGTGTAAATTCCTTTTTCGAGGTAATTGATATTTATGATGGCTTCATGGGAATTATTTAAAGCTTTATTTTCTTCTAAAACATTTTTTCCATTTAAATCTCGCATTTCTATTTTCAACGTATTTTCATTTGAAGGATTCATGATTTTTATATATTCTGTCGCTGGATTTGGAAATACAGAAATGTTTTGAAAATCTTGCTCATGTACACCTACATCAGGCCAGCCAAATCCGCACTCCACAACTGAAAGTCCTACAGTTGTTGAATCATTTGCACAAGGAGCATTATAAACAACATAAGTATATTGATAATAACCTGTAATTGAAGGAGCAGCTGTTGTGGAACCATTTATCGGGTTTCCCGCATAATCAAACCAAGTACCACCCAAAGACACATTGCCTAACAGCATATCAAACAAAGCAAATATTTGGTTTTCACAAACAGTGTACTCATCAACAGCGTATCCTGATGAATTGGAACCTATTACATTAATTGTAGCTATCGTAGTATCGTAACAAACTAATCGCTCAACATAATAAGCTTGATACGTTCCCGGAATAAGTGTGGAAACGTTTAAAATTGAATCTTGTGTTAAATACCCCGATTGATATGGAAAAAACCAATCGCCTCCTCCGTTTGGCTTTATGATAATATTGTCATTAAGATTTATTGCTCCATCCACATGACAAACATCTACTGACCCATCTTGTCCAGTTGTACTCACACAATCATCAATTCTTACCTCATCCAATAAAATATCATTATAAATTGCTTGATTGCTTGTCAATGTTTGATTCACCATAAAACGCACTTGAATGCTTTGATTCATAAAAGCATTCAAATCATAATTTTGGAATCTCCATGCTGAACTATCTCCTGATAAGGTGTCTAAATTCGTCCAAGTTGTTCCATCAAAAACATCTATAATTAGCGGAGTATTGTCTCCCGGGAAGTCTGTGTTATTGCTGAACCATTCAAAAGATAAATAGGGAGTTGTTAATGCTGAGAGATCAATTTCTGGAGAAATCAACATCATGCTGTCCGGATTTGGATTGGAGCCATCAGCTTTTGCAAATTCTCCCGCGAGCCTTCCATTGTTGACTGCGCCATAATCTCCTTGATCGTTAAATTTCCAAAAGTTATCTGGACTTGTGCTTGGGTCAGATGAAAGATTATCCCAACAAGTGGGAGCCGCGCCGCTATCAAAAGATTCATAAAAAGGTGCTGGTACTGGTAGACAGCTCGTTTGTGCATTTAGATTAAATCCCAATGCAAAGGCTGTGAATGTTAAGAGTGCTTTGAGTAATGTTGTTTTCATAGTGTAAAATTTAATAATTTACTGTTTCACGATTTTATATACATTCTGACCTTCACCATTATAAATCCTCAAAGTATAAATTCCTTTTTCGAGGTGGTGTATATCCAAAATTGCTTCTGAAACATTATTCAATGCTATATTTTCTTCTAAAACTAACCTTCCATTCAAGTCTATCATTTCTACTTTTAATGCTGAGGTGTTTGAAGGATTTAGAATTTTGATGTGATTTATTGCAGGATTTGGGGAGATTGAAATGTTTTGGAAATCCTGTTTTTTAAGACTTACGTCACCACCTGGGTTCCAGCATTCTTCCACATTTATTATCACCCCAGCGGTATCGTTATCGCAGTTAGTGTTATAAACAACGTAGTAATAACGATAATATCCTGGAATATTTTCAGAGATAACCAAGGAACTATTTAGTTGAGACCCTGTAAAGTCAAACCAAACACCACCAATGGCAACATTGCCGCTTAAATGATCAAAAAGTGATACAGGTTCCTGCTGACAAGCCCATGTTTCACCATCATTACCCGCCGATTCATAGTTATAAAAAGATATTGTTGCTACAGTTGTATCATAACAAACCAATCTTTCGATATAATACACTTCATAAGACGATCCTTGATTTAGATTTGAAACATTAAAAAAAGAACCACTTACTAAACCAGGCTGACTTGGATAAGACCAATAACCACCACCATTGGGTTTCACGATAATGTTATCATCTAAATTCACAACACCTCCAGTAATACAAATTTGAGCTGTACCATCTTGACCAGTTGTACTCACACAATCATCAATTCTTACCTCATCCAATAAAATATCATTATAAATTGCTTGATTGCTTGTCAATGTTTGATTCACCATAAAACGCACTTGAATGCTTTGATTCATAAAAGCATTCAAATCATAATTTTGGAATCTCCATGCTGAACTATCTCCTGATAAGGTGTCTAAATTCGTCCAAGTTGTTCCATCAAAAACATCTATAATTAGCGGAGTATTGTCTCCCGGGAAGTCTGTGTTATTGCTGAACCATTCAAAAGATAAATAGGGAGTTGTTAATGCTGAGAGATCAATTTCTGGAGAAATCAACATCATGCTGTCCGGATTTGGATTGGAGCCATCAGCTTTTGCAAATTCTCCCGCGAGCCTTCCATTGTTGACTGCGCCATAATCTCCTTGATCGTTAAATTTCCAAAAGTTATCTGGACTTGTGCTTGGGTCAGATGAAAGATTATCCCAACAAGTGGGAGCCGCGCCGCTATCAAAAGATTCATAAAAAGGTGCTGGTACTGGTAGACAGCTCGTTTGTGCATTTAGATTAAATCCCAATGCAAAGGCTGTGAATGTTAAGAGTGCTTTGAGTAATGTTGTTTTCATAGTGTACTTTTTAATCGTAATCTGCTTTAAATCAGAATTAAAATTACGGTAAAAAAATGAGAAATCAATACAGATAGAAAGTTTTTCAATAGGAATACCCTTTTAAGTCGAGAATGTAAAAGCCAATTTTCTTCCCTACGAGATTTAAAATTAATGCTTGTTGGGAACTTTACCCATTATTTAATATTCTACAATAAAAAGTACTCTCTTTAACTTGGCCAGATCCTTCCAGAGTTGAAAATTAAGATTTTTAACTCTGGTTAGGATGACAGTTGTAGGCGCTGGGAGGCAAGTGAGAGGGGAAAAGCATATCAAAAAAAGATATTACAAAAAAAGAGACCTATTGCTAGATCTCTTTTTTGATTTAATTGGGTTGAGATAAATTCACAATCTCTAAACTTTTATTCTATTGTTTTACAATTTTGAAAGTAGAAACAGCATCTGCCACTTTCGCTTTTACGAAATATGTTCCATTTGATAATGTTGACATATCAATAGCTAGTGCTGCGTTGTTGGCTTTAACTTCCATAACTACTTTTCCTGTTAGGTTATAAACGACAACTGATTCAATATTACTTACTGCAATGATGTTGAGCACTGAACTCACTGGATTTGGAGCGTAGCTTACATTTACCAACTCGTTTTCAGAAAGCCCAACAGTAGATGTAGTGAAGTTTGCAGCATTACTGATTGTTGTTCCTGCTTGGTCACAATCTGCAATGACATAAACATCATAAGAAACTCCGGCTGTTAACCCTGTGATTGAAACTGTTGTCACTCCTGTCGCAACTATTTCTGTTATCAAAGGTGTTGCAGTCATTGGGTCTTCACCCGCTAAATAAACCTCAACTTCGTAACCCGCTGTTGCAAACGCCGTTTGCTGCCACCGTGAAAGTTTGAGTTGTATCGATCGCCGTACTATTATTTATACTTTGGAAATCAGCCAATTGATTTATCATTGCTGCAGCATTAGTATTTGTTCCGAAAGCTACTTTCATTTTTTCAGTGTTAGTTCCAGTGCTTCCATAAGTGTAAGAAATCTCATAATCTACACCAGCCTGTAATTCAACTCCTTGTGTATAAAACCAAGTATTTGCGTCATTGAATGCATTAGAAGCATAATTTAATACATTCCCAGTAAATCCATTATTTGAATAAGCCAACGTTTTCCAGTCATTTCCTGTTCCAACATTATCATTTGTTGTACAATAAGGCAATCCAGGCAAAGTAACGGACTCAAAACCTTCGAAATAAGGCACTGTTGTCGTTGTACAATTTGTTTCAAACAGTTTTGGTCCTGTCATAGAACTTTCATCCATTGGAGAACAAACCGCAGTAACATAATATTCATATTGTGTATTTGGGTTTAAGCCAGTAATTGTAGTTTGAGGAGTTCCTGTAACATTTACTGAAGTTCCTGAAACTGTTGGATCAAAACCAGCAGCACCATAAACTACGTCCCGTTCTGTTTCTGTTCCACCTGCTGTCCAAGAAAGATCTGCATCACTTGTAGAAATATTGGCAACACTTAAAAGCGAAGGAGCCAAACAAGTTGGAGATACATAAACATTAATATCATCCAAGTACAAGAAGTGCTGATTTGCCAGTGAACCCGCTTGAAAACCGAAATAATAAACATCTGTTGTTGGAACTGTAAAGTTCACCACACCCGTAGCTGCTTGTCCGCCTGTAATTCCTGCATGTTGATTAATGTATCCGGTCATGCTTCCTGACGCAGGAGTTGTTCCATAAGCGATACTTAATTGTTCTGAATAAGTAGCACTGTTATTTCCGTATTTATATGAAATTGTATAATTCGTACCCGCAGTTAACTGAATACCTTGCGTGTAGAACCATGCATTTGCGTTGAAATTAGCATTGTAACTATATCTTAGCACATTACTAACAAATCCATTTGACGCAACAAAGGCTGTTGCCCAATCATTCCCCGACCCAGCATTTTCGATATACGTACAGAAATCAATTGCTGGTGTATTCAGATTCTCAAAGTCCATTGTGTAAGGAACAGTTGTTGAGCCGCATAAAGTCCTGATTGAACTTGGCCCGACTTTAACACTCAAATCATTGATTCCACAAACTGCAAGAACATAAAAATCATATTGAGTGTCTTCCGTTAATCCCGAAATAGTTGTTGATGGCGTACCATTTACTGTCGTTGTTACTCCTGCTGTGTTGGGATCGAAACCAGCGGCACCATAAATTACTTGCCATTCTGTTTCCGTAGCCCCCGCTGTCCAAGCTAAATCTACAGTTGTTGTGGTAACATTGGAAGACAATAATGCAGATGGTGGAAGACATGAAACGGTATTGCTTATAGTTAATGTATAGTCTTCTGCTTCTCCTGTTCCTGTAGTACCACACGGATTCAAATTGTTAGAAAAGAATTCAATATGATCAATTACGATACGCATTCTGTAATTCCCAATAGCCGTTCCTGCAGGAACATTAACTGTGCCTGAACCATTTGAATAATATCCATTGGCAGGACTGATTACCTTTTCAGTACCGTCAAATATAAAATCATTATTCCAGTCAATCCAAACGCCATAATTATAATCAAAATATCCACTTGGACCCGGATCAAAAACGGCAGTGATGTCAAAATTTCCACCAGGAAAAGATTCAACCGTCATCGTGGTGTAATCTCCATATCCATTTGGTGACATTGTAGTTCCAAGGTTAGAGATATTTGTTATCGCATTCTGAGTTGAAAAATCAGAAATAAAATGTGTTGTACTCGTAGATGAGAAAGTACAATAAGTTTGGCTGTTCGCTGAGAATACCCCTAACAGCATCGCTACAAATAAAGAAAAAGTAAATTGTTTCATAAAACTGTGTGTTATTAAAAATAATAGGGTTACCCCTTTAAATCTCAAAAAGCATTTTCGTTAATTCTATTGGATTTTTAACTAAAACGCTTTGATAATAAATGGATAAGAAGAGATCCTTCCCTCAGAAAAATAAAAATTTTTCCAAGGTTCAGGATGACAGTTTCATAGGGTGTTCAATCAAAAATCAGGGTTTGGAAGTGATGGCGCGTTGCGCC